>NZ_CP060287.1:0-510000 GCF_014302295.1 Sporosarcina sp. resist
GAAATCACTTGCGAGGGAATTGAAAGTACCGGTTATTGCACTGTCTCAGCTGTCACGTGGTGTTGAGCAACGCGTGGATAAGCGCCCGATGATGTCCGATCTCCGGGAATCAGGGAGTATTGAGCAAGATGCGGATATCGTTTCATTCCTATACCGTGAGGACTATTATGATAAAGAAACAGAAAATCAGAATATGATTGAAATTATCATAGCCAAACAACGGAATGGTCCAACAGGTACAGTAACCCTTGCTTTTGCAAAGGAATACAACAAATTTGTCAATATTGACTGGAGTCAGCACGAATCTCCGGATTATTGATAAACACAAACATTATTTCGGGTCTTTGGAAATAACACCATCAAATAGAGAAAGACGTCTTGTGATACCGAGGTTTCCCGGTAGACAAGACGTCTTTCTTTTTTATCGAAAAATACCTGAAAGTGACGTAGCAAAGTCGAAACAATGAAAAATAAATTGTCGAATAGAACGCTAAATGTATAAATAGCAAGGTAATAGTCGAGTAATGTGATAGAAAAGAAAGTTGAGAGAACCCTCTATCATTACAAAATTAATAGTTAATAAATGGATGCTATTCTACATTCTCATTACAAAGTCCTATAATGCTACAAGAATGGTACCGGATATGTTAAATTAGAGAGGCGTGAAAATTTGCATACTGTAAATGATCTATATCAGTCTTCTGATTGAAATATGGAGGGAGTTTCATATATGTTTTTCAAAAGTAATAAACAGGACGAAACAAAAAAAGCATTACCAAAATTTATTCGTCCTTTCAAAAAGACTCAAAAGATCCTCGTTCTGACAATGATCTTAGCGGGACTTGGGGTAAATTCAGGTTTTGCGAATGAAGAGGAGAGTAAGGACCTCTCGACCATATTCCATATCTATTCAAAAGGGGAATATGTGGGTGTTATAGCTGATCAAGAAAAGCTGGAAGAATTGAAAGAAGAAGAGCTGAAAAAAGCAGCCTCTGAATTTAAGAATCTTCCGCTTACAATAGGAACAGATTTATCAGTGATTCCAGAGCGGGTATTTACAGCAGAAACAGACGATGACATTGTCCTAGAAAAACTTCATGGAATGCTGTCCGTGGAAGCGGAAGCAATCGGCGTTTTAATTGACGAAGAACTGGCATTCTACGTTAATGATATGGCCACGTATAATGAAGTGATTCGCGAGTTGAAATTACAATCTGTTTCTGAGAAGAAGCTTAATGAATTCGAAGCCCTCAAAGCTTCTTCTGAACCAATACCCCCTTTGAAAGAAGATGAAACGCGTATCGTAAACATCTTAATTAGCGGTGAGATGCAGGCGGTACCGGGGAATGTATCTCCAAAAGAGGTAAGAAGTACAGAAGAAGCCATGGTTCTCCTTAATAAGGGGACACTTGAGGAGAAGAAGTATGTAGTAAGTTCAGGTGATGTCCTTGGATCAATTGCTGCCGCTCACAATATGGCAACGGCTAAATTGGTAGAAATAAATCCAGGATTTACAGTAGATAAGGTTCTTAGATTAGGCGACGAGCTCAATGTTACGGCTATTGAACCGTACGTAGAAGTGGAAGTTCATTATGAAACGAAAACAAAAGAAGCTATTAAATATGCAACTTTAACTGAAGAAGACAGTTCCTTATTTAAAGGCGAAAAGAAAGTAACAAAGAAAGGTTCTGACGGGGAAAAAATTGTTACAGAACTTATTCGTAAACGAAATGGTCAAACGATAGGCAGGTCTGTTTCTGAGGAAAATATTATTGCTGAAGCAGTAGACAAAGTGACGGTTGTCGGAACGAAAGTGATTCCTTCAAGAGGATCAGGTACATTCATTTGGCCTGCATCTGGAGGATATGTTTCTAGTCAAATGGGTACTCGCTGGGGTAGGACGCATCAAGGTATTGATATCGCACGTCCATCCTCGTATGGAATTGTAGCAGCAGATAATGGAGTTGTTACAACTACAGGATCGCACAGCACATATGGAAATCGGGTTGTCATCACACATAACAATGGCTATGAAACCTTGTATGCCCATCTCTCTTCAATTGAGGTTAGTGAGGGACAAACTGTATCACAGGGAACAAAAATTGGTGTAATGGGGTCGACGGGTCGTTCAACGGGTGTCCATCTTCATTTTGAAGTATTCAAGAACGGTTCCAATATTAACCCCATGAGCGTGTTAAGATAATTAGATAACCAAAGACGATACACATGTTGTATCGTCTTTTTTTAACGTTTAGACTCCGGCGACTCGAGGGATAGAACTATATTCCTCCTACTCGTCGGGTCTACCAAGGCGCTTACTTTTTTTGAATGTTCCATTCGACAATATTCGGGGTATATTGCCCGGGAAATAGTGAGAATGCAAGGAGAAGATGGCGACTTTGATGCGACAGTAGAAACGTGCGAAGCGTCGCGAAGAATGATAGAGTAAAAGGACACTGATAGAGGCGCCAACAGGGCGAGATGGGGGAAGATAAAATGCAAAACAAAGTAATTTTAATTGTTGATGATGAAAAACCAATTGCTGATATACTTGAATTTAATCTAAAAAAAGAAGGTTTCACTGTTTTTTGTGCATACGATGGAGATGAGGCGCTTGAAAAGGTAGAAGAAGTTAAGCCTGATCTAGTACTTCTTGATATTATGCTACCGAAGCGGGATGGTATGGAAGTATGCCGAGAAATCCGAAAAAAATATGACTTCCCGATTATTATGTTAACAGCGAAAGACTCGGAAATTGATAAAGTACTTGGTTTGGAACTTGGAGCAGATGATTACGTCACCAAACCATTTGGAACACGTGAGCTCATTGCTCGTGTGAAAGCAAATCTACGCAGACATATGAAATCTGTTGAGGAAGAGCAAGAAGGGGCTACAAATGACATTACAGTCGGCAACCTGATTATTCAGCCAGATGCTTACCTTGTTCTAAAAAGAGATGAAAAAATTGAACTGACACATAGGGAGTTTGAACTTCTTCACTATCTTTCGAAGCATATTGGACAAGTTATGACGCGTGAGCACCTCTTACAAACAGTATGGGGTTATGATTACTTTGGAGATGTGAGAACTGTAGATGTAACAATCCGTCGTTTGCGCGAAAAGATTGAAGATGCACCAAGTAATCCAACGTGGATTGTGACAAGACGTGGCGTTGGCTATTACTTACGTGACCCAGAACAGGAGTAACTATCATGCAAAAAGTTGGTTTTTTCCGATCTATCCACGTTAAATTTGTCTTAATCTATGTGATGCTGATTTTAATTGCAATGGAAATAATCGGGCTGTACTTTGCACGCGAGCTCGAACAGAACATGAAATCTAACTTCACAACATCGATTGATGATAGGATGAGTTTGGTCGAATTCAGTGTGCGTGAAGAAATGATGAAAAAACGAGCTGCGGACGACCCGATGACACTTGAGAAGAGTCTTCAGGCCGTCCTTTCGAGTTTTAAATCGGAAGATATCAATGAAGTACGAGTTATTAATGCGGGGAATATTATTCTTGCAACATCAGCCTTAAATAATATATCTATGGTTGGACAGCGTTCGGCGGACGACATTGTGAGGAAGTCAAATGCGTCGAAAACTCCATATGACATTATTAATCTTGACCGGAAAACAGGCAATCGAATTTTGGTTCGTGCAACGCCTATTGTTGTTGGAGATGAAGTGAAAGGCATACTTTATCTTGAGGCAAACATTGAAAAGGTGTTTAAACAAATCGATGAAGTAAATCGTATTTTAGCCGGCGGGGTAGCTGTTTCGTTGTCTATTACAATCATTCTTGGTATTTTAATCGCACAGACGATGACAAGACCAATATCTGATATGAGGCGCCAGGCTCAAGCGATGGCGAAAGGGAATTTCTCGCGAAAAGTTCGCGTATATGGAAATGACGAAATGGGCCAACTTGCAATAGCCTTCAATCATTTAACGAACCAATTACAAGAGTCTCAGTCATCGACTGAAAGTGAACGGCGGAAACTGGCTTCCGTATTAGAGAATATGACTGATGGCGTTATTGCAACTGATCGAAAAGGTCGCGTCAGCCTTATTAATGACTCCGCACTTCTTATGCTAAGACTAACACGGGATTTGGTCTTGAACCGACCGATATCTAGCATCCTTGGATTTGAGCAGGAGTATGCATTTGAGGATTTAATCCAAGTAAAGGAATCCATTGCACTGGATTTCAGTACGGAAGATCAGCCTTATATTTTACGAGCGAATTTTTCCGTTACACAAAGAGAAACTGGTTTTGTGAATGGTCTTATTGTTGTCTTACACGATAATACAGAACAAGAGAAAATCGATATGGAAAGACGTGAGTTTGTTTCAAATGTATCGCATGAATTGCGTACGCCACTTACAACAATGCGCAGTTATTTGGAGGCGCTTGCTGACGGGGCGTGGAAGAATGAGGAGATTGCACCATCCTTCCTTCACGTAACACAGACTGAAACTGAGCGGATGATTCGTCTTGTTAACGATTTGTTGAAGCTATCACGCATGGACAGCAGAGACTATGACTTGAATAAAGAATGGGTTGAATTCAACTATTTTTTCAAATCAATCATTGGTCGATTTGAATTTTCGAAGTCTCAAGAAGTCCAGTTTATACGCCTTCTCTCTTCCTCCGAACTGTTTGTTGAAATCGATACGGATAAGATGACCCAGGTGCTAGATAACATTATTTCAAATGCGTTAAAATACTCACCGGACGGCGGAGATATCCGTTTTGGCATTACAATGTCCGAAGACTTTATTAAAGTAATGATTTCGGATGATGGTATGGGAATACCACAGGCGAACGTTAAACGTATTTTTGACAGATTCTATCGAGCAGATCGAGCAAGATCCCGTGCGATGGGCGGTACAGGACTAGGTCTTGCAATTGCCCGTGAAATGATTTTGGCGCACGGAGGAGAAATATGGGCAGAAAGCGAAGAAGGAAAAGGAACGACAATATTCTTTACGTTGCCGTTTGAACTTCAGGAGGACGGTGAGTGGGGTTGAAATATGTTGAAACTGTCAAATCGATTGTACTTATCCTACTTGTCGCTCTCAGTATCATACTAACATTTTCTATTTGGACGTACTCACCGCGTTATGAAACCATTGAGCAGTTCCCGCCCGTAGATATTTCTATAGGCGATAAAAAGAGAATTGATGAAATTATAAAACCATATAAAATGGTCTTTAATTTTGACGATGCTTTGAAAGGAACAACTGATTCAGATAAAATCGATCGTATTATGGAAGAGATAACGGACTGGAAAATAACAGAAATCACCACAGTGGAAGAAAACTTTACTTCAGAGGGTATAAGTACTTTGCTACGGAAGCCTAACCGGTTTACAGTGTTCTTTCAAAGTGAAATTCCTTTGTCTGTCTATGACAGCGTTTTGAAAATTGAAGCACCGACGCCCGAGATTTCATTTAACCAGATTGTGGTTGAATGGAAGCCGGACAATACTGCGATGACTGTCTACTTCGTGAGCAAAGAAAACAAGAAGCTTTATAGCGCAAAAGTGAAGGCAGAGGATTATCAAAGTCTCGATAATTCAATATTAACAGTCGGGCGAGAACTTCAAGAATACAGAGAAGTAAACCCTGATAGTTCTTCCTATCTCGTAGTCTCAGTAGAGCCCGTGGAAACGATTAAGTACACTTTTCTGGAGGATGAAGTATCCATTAATAAATTCCGTGATGCATTGTTCAGTGATGTAAATGCAGTACGGAATAGCCAAGTGGGAATTCATGTTGAAGAACTTGCTGACGATCATGCAATGATGAATGTTTATACGGAGAAGAAAACACTGAACTATGTTTCACCAAATGCAGAAAGTCAAGAACTTGCAATACCCTCAGAGTTACTGATAAATACAGTCAACTTTGTTAATGAACACGGCGGATGGACAGACGAATTTAGATTTACGTACATGGATGCCGAGACCCGATCAGTAAGATTCCGGTTATATCTGCACGGATTACCTGTCTATACAGATTCCAGTTCTTCTGCTGAAATTCTGCCGAAGTGGGGAAAAAATCGGATATATAGTTATGCAAGACCGTACTATAGACTCAATTCTTCAAATCCAGCAAAATCAGAAATTGAACTTCTTCCACCAGGCATTGATATTGCCGAAAGTCTTAGAAAATCGGATAAGTTGGATATTGGTGCTGTCGAGGAAATTACTCCGGGTTACTTTATGAAATATAAGCCAGGACTTTTCATCATGGAGCCGGCCTGGTTTTACTTGATTAATGGTAATTGGAACCGCTTTTCACCTGAAATTTTAGGAGGTGAACTGATTGGATTGGAATAAGTCGAAAACGATATTTATTATCGTATTTTCAATCGTGAACGTTTTCCTTTACTTACTTTATGTGGACAAGGTTACAGATGCGCAAAATGTTCAGGTGATGGGGAAAACACCAATCGAGGAATTGCTGAAGATGGACAACGTTACGTATGATCAACTACCGCCCTATAAAAACGATCCGTCTTATGTGTCCGCAAAGTCTATGATATTTATAGATGAACAGATAAACAAACTTGAAAATCAAAAAGTCGAAATCTCAGACGAAACATTTCTTCAATCAAAATTGGACGATCCTGTCAGTGTGATGAATACGAAAGGCGATTTTGATTTTACGGAGATTCTCGCTAAGTATGTATTAAACGGTGCTGAGTACGAACTTTGGGACGTAGATGAAGAGGCGCAGGAAGCATTGCTTTTTCAGAAAGTGAAGGACAATCCCATTTATTTTAGTAGTAATGCGAAGCTGGTATTGCATTGGAATGACAAGGGGGAGGTTACAAACTATGAGCAAAGTATGCTGCATGAATTCGGTACCTTTAATCGTAAAAAAGATCTTCTTTCCCCTATAGAGGCAATCGGTAATTTGTATTCAAACGGGCACTTGAAACAAGATTCCAAGGTAAAGTCTATGAAGCTCGGTTATTCGACACATGTTCAAGTATCGGAAACCCAAGTGTTTGCTCCGACATGGCATGTACGTGTAGAATTGAAGGATGGGGTAAAAGAAGATTACTTCATCAATGCAATTGAAGGTATGATTATAGAATTCCAGCAAGAACCGTTGGAAGAAGAGAATGAATAAGGGGTTTTTGCAATGCGTTTTAGTGTCCTCGCAAGCGGCAGTAGCGGCAATGCGGTATTTATAGAGAGTGATGAACATACCTTTCTCGTGGATGCGGGATTTAGTGCGAAGAAGATGGACAGTTTAATGGCTGGCATTGATCGTTCTATGAAAAAAGTTGACGGTATCTTTGTAACGCACGAGCATAGTGACCATATAAAAGGGATTGGTGTTGTCGCACGGAAATATGGCACACCAATTTATGCGAATGAAAAAACATGGCAGGCGATGGACGGTCTTGTTGGCAATATTCCGCTCGAGCAGCGCTTTCAATTTGATATGGAAACGGTGAAATCATTTGGTTCACTCGATGTTCAGTCATTTGCTGTCTCGCATGATGCAGCTGATCCGATGTTTTACGTATTCCATGAGAATGGCCGGAAATTGGCGGTTATAACAGATACAGGCTATGTGAGTGATAGGATGAAAGGGTTCATCCGCGGTGCAGATGCTTTTGTCTTTGAAAGCAATCATGATGTTAGTATGTTGCAGGTAGGACGTTATCCTTGGTCTGTTAAACGACGAATTCTGAGTGATGTCGGACATGTATCTAACGAAGATGCTGCGGTCGCGATGAGTGAAGTTGTCGAGCAAAAAGATACGAGAATTTATCTATCACATCTAAGTAAAGATAATAATATGAAAGATCTTGCAAGGATGAGTGTCACGCAAACGCTGGAAACATGCGGTATCAGGACAGGTGAATTTGTTCATCTCTATGATACAGATGCAGATCAGCCGACTGAACTTGTCACAGTATAGAGTAATGTCTCTAGCCTTACCTTCAGGGGATTGTATAAAAACCTTGCTAAGGTAAGGTTTTTTATTTTGAAACGGTTGAAATAGGGTAATGTTAACTACAATGACATCATCATTAGAGAGGGAGAGGCGTATGGACGAACTAAATCAGAATCAGGCGAATGGAGAGCCGCAACCTTCTGCTCCTATGCCGGAAAGTACAGCGCGACATAGTCAAAAGCCGCCAAAAAGAAGAGGCGGATTCATATCCGGCTTCATTGGAGTTGTAATCGGTGCATTACTTGTATGGTTCATCATGCAAGGCGAAAGTAGTACAAAGGAACAGTCGCTGGTTAATGGCTCGGAGCAGAAGGTCGATGCTATGCAAACAGAACGCATATCTCTTGATGTAAATAACGACGTTACTGACATTGTCGAGAAAGTGGCGGATTCAGTCGTTGGCGTAACGAATTTGAAGACAATTAGTGATCCTTGGTCGCCTGTAGAAACGACAAGGGAAACAGGTTCAGGTTCGGGTGTCATTTATAAAAAACAAGGGGACAAAGCATATATCGTAACGAATCATCACGTTATAGAAGGTGCACAAGAACTTGAAATTACTTTCGATGATGGTTCGAAGACAGACGGAAAAATCGTTGGTAGCGATATGTGGACTGACTTAGCTGTCATTGAAATTGACGCTAAACTTGTTAAAACAGTTATTGATTTTGGGGATTCAGATGCTTTGAAACGCGGTGAAACGGTCATTGCAATTGGTAATCCGCTCGGTCTCGGTTTTTCAGGTTCGGTAACCGTTGGCGTTGTATCCGGAAAAGATCGTTCGATTCCAATTGATTTTGATGAAAATGGCACAGTAGATTGGTTTGCAGATGCCTTACAAACCGATGCCGCCATTAATCCTGGTAACTCGGGAGGCGCGTTAATTAACCTTGCTGGCCAGCTTATTGGCATCAATTCCATGAAAGTATCGGAGGCAACGGTTGAAGGAATCGGACTTGCGATCCCCATCAATCTTGCAATGCCGATTATCGATCAACTTGAAGAACATGGTGAAGTAAACCGTCCGACAATGGGGGTTACATTACTCGATCTTCGAAGTATACCAGCTCAACAACAACGGGAAATGCTAAAGTTACCGGTGGATGTAACAGACGGGGTTGTCATCAATGAAGTAATGAGCAATTCTCCTGCCCAACTTGCTGGTGTAAAGCAGTATGATGTCATCGTTGAAATGGATGGCGAAAAAATTGAGGACATGGTCACCTTGCGTAAACATCTGTATAATTCGAAAGAAGTAGGCGACACAATGCAAATGAAAGTGTATCGCGATGGTCAATTGCTTGAAATTGAAATGGTGTTAAAAGACGGTAACTCATTCTAGTAATAAAAATTATACACAGATTACCATGAAAAACTTATCCACAACGGGTATAATAGCTAACAGCTAGCTATTATACCCGTTTTTTTATTGTATTCGCTGTTTGTGGATAAATCTAAATATTTGTGAATAACTTTGTGTGAAATAAAAAAGCTGAAAGTTGGGATAGAAATGAATACTTATAGCTGTGAAACTCATATAAACCATGCTTTAGACGTTTTTGTAGCGGAGCAAGGAAAGTTTCCAATCATGGAAGTTGTATCGGAGGAAGAAAAGTTATCCACAAAGTGCAACTACTGTGAAGAGCCTTCGATATATGTTGTGGCGAACAAATAGTCGGACACAATATGTAGATAAGTGTTGTGGATATGTGCATAAGTTTTGTTTGTAATAAATAAAAAAGGGTGGATAACTTGTGAATATAACGATTGTGACAGTAGGTAAATTAAAAGAGAAGTATTTAAAAATGGGCATTGAGGAATTCTCAAAACGATTAGGCGCGTATGCAAAAGTTAATATAGTCGAAGTAGCGGATGAGAAAGCACCTGAATCATTAAGCGACGCCGATATGGAAATTGTGAAGAAAAAAGAAGCGGAGCGAATTCTGGCGAAATTTGGGTCGGATACGTATGTGATTGCACTTGCGATTGAAGGTAAGATGAAGACGTCAGAAGAGCTAGCGGCGGATTTAGAGTCGTTGATGACGTACGGACGTAGTAAGGTGGCATTTGTTATTGGTGGATCACTAGGACTGCATGACAGTGTGATAAAACGCGCGGATGAATTACTGTCCTTTTCGAAAATGACGTTTCCACATCAGATGATGAAGCTGATATTGTTGGAGCAGGTATATAGGGCTTTCAGGATAATGAAGAACGAACCGTATCATAAGTAAAAGAGATTTTTTATATGAAATGAGAGATAAAAATAACGTAACGTATAGATCCTGATTTTTAACTGAAATTTATAATGCCTATGATTGGGGACCGTGTGAATGTTAAGTGAACAGACGAGATATTCTAGGCTTGCGAACATAACCAAAATAATAAATACAAAGTTAGAACTACGCGAAGTATTACAGCGGGTAACAATGGCAATATCCGAAGAGGTTGTTCAATGTAACTCTGTTGGTATTTATTTACCCCAGAAGGATGGAACATTCAGAGGGTTTGCAGGAAAACCAGAAGTTATAAATGGTATAACGCTTGATACGCAGGTAATAGATGTTGAAATAGACTTACTAGCCAAAGAAGTTATTGAAACTCAAAAAACCATCTACATCCCTGATACCTCAAAGGATAATCGACCGGATCCGAGATCAGTTGAAGCCTTCCAAATTAAATCCTTATTAGCTCTGCCTATTGCATTTGGGCACGAGTTGTTTGGTCTGGTTTTTTTATTTGATTATGGAACACCAATGAACTTAACAGAGTCAGAAATTCAAAGTGTTGAAGCTTATGTGAATATGGCTGCAGTCGCAATTCAAAACGCAAATAATTTAAAACAAAAGGAAAATCTTATTGCTGAAAAGCAATTATTACTTAATGTTACACGTGATTTATCGATGTGTTCTTCTATAGAAGAATGTCTCGATAAATGTTTTTTTTACTTAGGAAAAGTTTTAGATAGGAAAAGTATTGCTGCATATCTTCTAGATCCGTTAGAAAATACAGCAATTAGATTAACGAAGTTAAGTAAAGACTGTGAGTGGACACAGGCAGATTGGATTGAGAACCTTAAAAGCATAAGAATGGATCAAAGCTTTGAATCCCTGATGCAAAAGGTTATTAAAACAAAAAGTGTAATTTCCGGTCCGAATGAAGAAAGTAAGTATCTACTTATGATTCCGTTGGTTTCAATGGGAGAAGTATTAGGGGTAATAGCAGTTGTTAATGTAGAAGGGAAAGCTAATAATTACGATAAATCTCAAATTCAACTAGCAAAATCTATAGTTGACGCCACAGCCCCTACGTTTTCAAACTTGTTATATATGGACCAACTTGAAAACATGGTGGAAGAGCGAACAAGCGAATTAGCTACTGCTAATGAAAAAGTCACGAGTGTTATTGAAAGTATTACAGATGGATTCTTTGCATTGAATAAAGAATGGGAATTTATCTACTTAAATAAACATCAATATATACCACAAAAGAAAACAGCAGAAGATGTATTAGGTAAGAATATTTGGAATGTCTTCCCGAAGAGTGTGGATACAGTCATGTATAAAGAATTTCATCGTGCAATGTCAGAGCGAGTATCAGTACATTTCGAATATCTCTCAACCTCTGATGATTATTGGTACGAAGTAGTCGCTTATCCGTATGACGAGGGGATCTGCTGTCTTTTAAAAAATATAACGGAAAAAAAGAAATATGAGCAAGAATTGAAAAGGTTATCAAATTTAGACTTAATAGGGCAAATGGCGGCAGGTATTAGTCATGAGATTAGAAATCCAATGACAACAGTACGAGGATTTTTGCAGTTATTAAAAAAAGAAGGCGAATTTGAAAAGCATAATGGTTACTTTAATTTAATGATTGAAGAACTTGACCGGGCAAATTCTATTATTACTGAATTTCTTTCAATAGGTAATACAAGGACATCTGATTTAGAGATGTTAGATTTAAATTCAATTATTCGTGATATTACTCCTTTGATAAAAATCGATACATGTAATCAAAATAAATTTATTCAATTCGATATGAAAGACATCCCAGAACTACTTTTAAATCCTAATGAGATCCGACAATTAATAATAAACCTATATCGTAATGGCCTTGAAGCAATGAGCACAGGGAAAGTTCTATCCATCAGCACCTACAAGGAAGATGGAAATTGTGTAGTTCTTGCAATACGGGATCAAGGAGAAGGTATCAGTCCTCAGACAGTAGAGAAATTGGGTACTCCATTCTACACAACTAAGGATAATGGTACTGGATTGGGTTTAGGTATATGTTATGCCATTGTTGCCCGTCATAACGCAAAAATTGAAATTCAAACAGGATCTGAAGGGACTACTTTTTTTGTTAAATTTGACACCTACATAGGACTCCGTTGAATTCGCTATGGTGTTAGGAGATGCCTTCACTCAGATTATAGAGGTATTCATTTGTTCAAGATTAAATTAAAGTTAATCATAAAAAACTACTTTAGATTTGTCGTGGAAGTAAAATTTGAAGTGTCGATCCAATGGTAACGGCAAACAAGAGCTTTACCCTTTGCAAGAAGCTAGGGTAAAGCCGTGGATTTTTGAGTGTTCCTATAGACGTTCGGCTTTACTATCTTTTAAATCGACTATAACTACTATATAATAGAAGTTATTCCGATCCATGAATAATTGTAAAAATTGAGACAGAAAAGATATGTGTCTAGGTCACTCCTTAGCTTGCTATAACGCCTAAGCAGGAGCGCCTACATCCTTTCTGCGAATACTAGGGTATAAAGGATGGTAAAAATGAGTAACCAAAAAACTAAAACAGACGTTATCTTAATTGGTGCCGGAGTTATGAGTGCGACTTTGGGGACAATGCTAAAAGAATTAGTACCAGAATGGAATATTAAAGTGTTTGAGAAGCTCGCAAATGCGGGGGAGGAAAGCTCTAACGAATGGAATAATGCAGGAACTGGCCATGCGGCACTGTGTGAGCTTAACTACACCAGTGAAAAACCAGACGGATCTGTAGATATTAGCAAAGCTATAAAAATCAATGAACAGTTTCAGCTTTCAATGCAGTTTTGGTCATATCTTGTAAACAATAAGCTGATCAACAATCCGCAGGACTTTATCATGTCATTGCCTCATATGAGCATGGTACAAGGGGAACAAAATGTAGCATTTTTAAAGAAACGTTTTGAAGCGATGTCAAATAACCCGTTGTTCAAAGGGATGGAATTTTCCGCTGACCCAGAAAAATTGATGGAATGGATTCCGCTAATTATGCAAGGCCGCCCATCAAATGATGCCATAGCAGCAACAAAAATCGACACTGGAACGGACGTCAACTTCGGTGCTTTAACGCGCATGTTGTTTGACCACTTACAGAATAAAAATGTCGATATCAATTACAAACATAGTGTTGATGCTATTAAGCGAACAAATGATGGCGCATGGGAATTGAAAGTGAAGAATGTCGATAGCGGTAGCATCGAACGCCATACTGCAAAATTTGTCTTTATCGGAGGCGGCGGAGGAAGTCTGCATCTACTACAAAAAACCGGTATTCCTGAAGGAAAACATATTGGTGGATTCCCAGTAAGCGGAATCTTCATGGTATGTAATAATCCGGATGTTGTGGCGCAGCATCACGCAAAAGTATATGGAAAAGCGCAGGTTGGCGCTCCACCAATGTCTGTTCCGCATCTGGACACAAGATTTATCGACAATAAAAAGTCATTGCTATTTGGACCATTTGCCGGCTTTTCACCAAAGTTCTTAAAGACGGGTTCAATGTTAGATTTAATAACTTCTGTCAAACCAAATAATGTGTTGACGATGTTAGCCGCAGGCGCAAAAGAAATGTCATTGACAAAGTACCTCATCCAGCAACTTATGTTATCGAAAGAACAGCGTATGAAAGAGTTACAAGAGTTTATCCCGAATGCCAAAATTGAAGAATGGGATTTTGTAGTAGCGGGCCAACGTGTACAAGTTATCAAAGATACTGAGGCGGGCGGTAAAGGAACACTTCAATTTGGTACGGAAGTTATCACTGCTGCAGATGGCTCGATTGCAGCATTGCTAGGCGCTTCTCCGGGTGCTTCTACTGCCGTACACGTTATGTTTGATGTCATTAAAAAATGCTTCCCGCAATATATCGAAGAATGGGAACCAAAATTGAAAGAAATGGTTCCCTCGTATGGCATGTCGCTAATGGAAAATCCAGAGCTTTTGCACGAAATGCATGCTTCAACAGCGCAGGCGCTTGGTCTAAGCGAAAACTTGTCGGACCAAAGCTAATTCTTTGGATATAGAAACAATCGAGATGAACTATAATATAGAACCTTTGATCTGTCTTTGGATTGAAGGTTCTTTTTTCAAGACCCTTTAGCTAGATGGTCACGGAGACCTTTGTCGTAAGTACACAAAACAAACTACTCATAGGGAGTGAACAATATGATTACAAAAATCGGTCAAATTATGTTATATGTCAATAACCAAGATGAGACAGTGAAGTTTTGGACGGAAAAAGTAGGATTTAGCGTCATTTCAGAAGAAGATAATGGCCAAGGAATGAGATGGATTGAAATCGCTCCAACAAAGGACGCGGAAACAACTATCATACTTCACAATAAGGAACTCATTGCTAAAATGCAGCCGGAATTAAATCTTCAAACACCTTCATTACTGCTTTTCTCAGATAATCTTGATGAATTATATAAAGATTTTTCAGAAAAACAGATCACGGTTGGGGATATGGTAACGATGCCTTCTGGCAGAGTATTTAATTTTGCGGATAATGAAGGAAATTACTTTGCAGTTTTGGAAAGAAAGTGAGCTCCTAACAAATGAAAAAATAAGTACAAAAACGACTTAGAACATACTTCTTAGTCGTTTTTATATTTGTTTAAACCTTGAGAGAATTATGTGGTGTCTCCTACTTAATAAAGTACGGGTTTATTTTTGATATCTCTCCATTAAGCCTTCTATATGCTGTTTTACTTCAGGCCAATCCTCTTCTATTACGCTATACATAACCGTATGTCGCACCGTTCCATTAGGTCTAATCATATGATTGCGTAAAATCCCTTCTTTTTTAGCACCAATCCGTTCAATAGCTTTTTGAGATTGGCTATTTTCATGACCTGTTTTAAGTTGTACTCGTTGAAACTGTAGTTGATTAAAGCAGTAAGATAGTAGCAAGTATTTACACTCTGTATTGATGTTTGTGCGCCAAAATGACGGATGCAGCCAAGTATGACCGATTTCTAACCGTTTATGTGCAGTGGAAATATCGAAAAATCGCGTAGAGCCAATTATTTCATTTGTTGCTCGAAGCACAATGACAAAAGGGTATTCCGTTCCTGTTTCCCGATTAACTAATGCCTGTTCAATATAGGTCTGTACGTCTTCTTTCGTTTTTAATGTATCCAACATATGCGTCCAAATACGCTCGTCTTGGCAATGTGCATATATGCCATCTACATCATTTTTGGTCATTGGTCTTAAAACAACAGCATCTCCGTATAATTGAATAGTTTCCATGAACCATCACTCCTTTATTTCATTACACCTTAACTTTGATATGATTAGAAGTACCAAATAGCATAAAAGCAACCATACCAGGGGAGTGATTTTTATGGAGTTGTCATTCAATGGAGATGACCCGTATTATCTTCAAATATATAGGCAAATTCGAGAAAAAATCATACAGCATCATCTTCTCCTACATACGAAGTTACCTTCAAAACGGCAACTTGCAAGGGATTTAGGTGTTAGTGTGCATACAATTCAGGAAGCATATGCTCAACTAATAGCTGAAGGCTATATCGAAAGTAAAGAGCGATCTGGATACTTTGTTGCTGCTTATGATTATGAGCGTCTTGTTCCGAAACAACAGCAACTATATAGTGCAACCTCCGAAATTGTTGAAATTGACATTGACATCGACTTTCACTCAGGCCATGTAGCGAAGGATGTTTTTCCTTTTAAGACTTGGAAAAAGCTATTGAGTCGACATATAGGAGATGCCTCATTTACCATGAGTCCTTGGCAAGGTGAATGGCGCCTACGCCAAGAAATTGCTGCCTATGTTCAACAATTCCGTGGTGTATCATGCGCGCCGAATCAAGTCTTCGTTTGTAGTGGTACACAGACACAATTGCATATGATTTGTCAGTTTTTCTATGAAGCAGCGTCTGTTGTTGCTATTGAAGACCCGGGATTTATTCGAGCTAAAGCGGTTTTTGAACAACAGCGAATACCTTATGAAGCGATTCCTGTAGATGAATTAGGAGTGACTGTTCCGAGTAAATCACATCAGTTTCTCTACACAACGCCAGCACATCAATTTCCACTGGGGATGATTTTACCGATACAACGAAGAATTGAGTTAATTAATTGGGCCCATCAAAACAATGCTTACATCATTGAGGATGATTATGACGGCGAATTTCGCTATAAAGGAAAGCCTATACCCTCACTTGCTGAGCTTGATGAAATGAAGAGAGTCATTTATTTTGGTACATTTTCAAAGACACTTATTCCATCTCTTCGTATGAGTTACTTTGTTTTGCCTATCAAGCTTGTTGAGCCATTTGAGCAGAAGTTTGCTCTTCAAAAATCAACGGTTTCTCGAATGGAACAACTTACCCTTGCTGACTTTATGAAGGAAGATTATTGGAGACGACATCTCGATAAAATGCGGACGATTTATCGACAAAAACAGAGGACGATTTTAAAGGCAATTCATCACTATTTATCGCCTGAATATGAAGTTATCGGGGAGAGCTCTGGTCTGCATATCGTTTTAAAGTTACCTGCTGATTTAACGGAAGAAGATGCTATTGAATTAGCGAAAGTAATTCATATTCGTATTTATCCAGTTTCAAATTCTTACGTCAATGTAAAATCAACTAATTTAGTTTTACTCGGATATGGTGGGCTTTCTAATGAGGACATTACTCGTGGAATTCAATTACTTGCAAAGGTTTGGCAGGAAAGATAGTAAGGGGCTATTCTTGTCGTGCATTCGCAACTGTGAGCAAAATGTTTACCAAGCATTCTAGATAGGACAGGTTTAAATAAAGAGCTTCAAGGAAGGTTTGTCAATACGGGAAGACTGTGAGAGGATATAAGCATATAACGAATGGAGGAAATGAAATTATGCCTAATTTACCAAATTGTCCAAAATGTAATTCTGAATATACATACGAAGATGGTAATCTTTTTGTTTGCCCAGAATGTGCCCATGAATGGTCTTTAGGAGCAGAAGCTGAAAATAGTGAGGAAACAAAAGTTTATAAAGACTCAAATGGAAATGTCTTGAACGATGGTGATTCTGTAACAGTCATCAAAGACCTTAAAGTAAAAGGAAGTTCATTAGTCGTTAAAAAAGGTACAAAAGTAAAAGGAATACGGTTAATTGACGAGGACCATGACATTGATTGTAAAATTGATGGTATTGGAGCTATGAAATTAAAAACGGAATTTGTTAAAAAGCTATAAGCTACTTTCACTTCAAAATACTTGGCTGTACACATAGAAAAAGCTAGGCTTTCATTGCCTAGCTTTTTTTTATCATTTATCACATCTGTTGATTGACTATTTTCTTGCACAAGATACTGGTAAGGTAGCCATATCCTTTGGGGAGCGACTGATGAACGACCACCATACTGATTACCGAAAAAGCTCAATAGGGATGCGACGAAGTCGCATCCCTATTGAGCAAGATATCTCGGTACTGGTATAGGAGTCGTTCAATCCAAAGAGATCTAAAAGCAACTGTACTCAGGACGCTTAGTGTTTGAGTAATTTTTATTTTGTGAAGTTATCGAAATAGCCTTGTATAAAGACGATAGGTGTACCTTTATCTCCGCTTCCTGATGTTAAATCAGATAGAGAGCCAATAAGGTCGGTAAGTTTTCTTGGTGTAGTACCTTGTGCTTCCATTGCTCCTACAAGATCATCGTCTTTATCGGTAATGAATTGTGATATAGCTTGTTTAAGGTCATCGCCTCTTAAATCGGCAAAGTTATTGTCGGCAAGATATTTTAATTTTATTTCATTAGGTGTACCGTCAAGCCCTGGTGTGTAAGCTGGTGATACGACTGGATCCGCAAGTTCCCATATCTTACCGACTGGATCTTTAAACGCTCCATCTCCGTAAATCATGACTTCAATATCTTTGCCAGTCTTTTCTTTGAGTATATGCTGTATGTTATCAACGACAGGTTGGCAATTACGTGGGAACAGTTTTACATCATCTTCAGTTGATTTATTTGACCCAAGCAAGCCATAATCTTCGTTATAACCGCTACCATCCATAGACTCGGCTAATATGTCATCGAGGCTATAAACGCTAATGCCACCATTTGCTTTTAATATTTTTTTCGTTCTAAATCTCGTGTGTATATCACAAGTAAGAACATGTTTTGTGTAATCTAAAATCGTTTTTGGACTGTTTGAGAATATAACTTCACATTCAATGCCGTATTCTTCAACTAATGATTTATAGTAATCAATATAGTCAATACCAGTAAAAGCATGTTTATTATAACCAAAATGGCCGCGGAACTGTTCTTCCGTTAAAACGTCTGTCCAAGGGTTAATTCCTTTTTCATCAAGCATGTCCAGATCCACAAGGTGATTCCCAACTTCATCAGAAGGGTAGCTAAGCATTAAAACAACTTTTTTAACGCCTTTTGCAATACCTCGAAGGCAGATTGCAAAACGATTACGACTTAAAATAGGGAATATTACTCCAACAGTTTCTTCTCCAAACTTTGAACTAACGTCTTTAGCAATATGATCAATCGTTGCATAATTCCCTTGAGCTCGAGCAACAATGGATTCTGTTATAGAAACAATATCTTTATCATTAAATGTAAAGCCTTCAACTTCGGAAGCTTTTAACACACTTTCTACTACTATATCCTCAATATTATCTCCACGATTTATTATTGGGCAACGGAGGCCTCTTGCAACTGTTCCAACTATTCTTTCCAATGGAATCGCTCCTTAATATTACAAAGTATATTTATATTAACTAACTTTCTATCTGTACTATACAACGCATTAGTGGTATAAGTAAAATTAATATAACAAATGGTCGGTATAAGGGGTGCTTATATGGTTAGTAAATTAGATTTATATAAAATATTTTGTCAAGTAGGAAAAAGCGAGAGTTTTTCCAAGGCTGCAAAAGATCTTTATATGACGCAACCAGCAGTTAGTCAGGCAATCATGCAGTTGGAAAGGGAATTAGATACACGTCTTTTTTATAGAAGTCCAAAAGGCGTATCTCTGACAAATGAAGGTAGTCTGCTATTTGAATACGCCAATTCGGCTATTAATTTAATTCATGTCGGAGAAGAAAAGATTTTAGAGTTTAAAAACTTAACGACAGGTGAATTAAAGATAGGTGTAGGAGATACAATTTCAAGGTATTTTCTACTTCCCTATTTGGAGGCTTTTCACATTAGATATCCAAATATAAAATTTACGATTGTAAATGGTACGACATTGGAACTCTGTTCGATTTTAAAATCAGGTGGAGTAGATGTTGCTGTTTGTAACTTCCCGATTGACGATCCTACATTAGAACTGAAGCCATGTATTGATATCCAGGATACATTTGTTTATGGGGAAAGGTTTAAGAAAATATTGGCTAAACCCTTAAGCCTACATGAATTAGTAAAGCTTCCATTAATTTTTCTTGAATCGAAATCAAACTCGAGAAAGTATGTAGAGGATTATATGATTTCTAAAGGTATAAAGATTTCACCGGAATTTGAATTAGGTTCACATGACTTATTATTAGAGTTTGCTAAAATAAATTTAGGGATAGCGTGTGTAACAAAAGAGTTTTCTCAAGAGTATTTAAATAAAGGATTGTTATATGAAGTACAACTAAATGAAAAGATACCGACGAGAAGTATAGGCGTATGCTTTTTAAAAAGTGTACCATTATCACGAGCCTCAACAAAATTCGTTGAGATTGTAGAAGGCAAACAGCTGTAAATTACTTTTCACCAATACCCGGTACCCACATTTATTAACGGTTAGATTGGAACTTCTGATATAACGGAAATAGTCCTAATCACGACATCACTCGCTTCTGTTGACCGAGATAATGCAAAAGCTCCATAAAAAGTGCAGCCAAAATCCCCATTAGCATGCCGTTCGAAAGGATTGGGCGTATAAGCTGTGGAATCGTTGTAAAGGCCGTTGCCGGTAATGTCATAATCGATAGTCCTAATAACACCGGTAAAGCGATGCGATAGACTGTAGTGGGTTCGAATCTCAGGCCTTCTATGTTGCGAATTGCTGAGCGGAACAGCTGTAAATAAGCAACAAACAGTACTGTGTTACCAACGCTATGCGGAATTGTTGAGAAAAAGGCACTTAACTGTGGAACCGATCCCAAGAGGATGAATAACATGGATCCTACAAAAAACGGTGCTCTTTCGCGAATTCCAGTTGACTGCAAAAATCCTAATGATGAAGCGTAGGGTGCATAGGGGACGAGTCCAAGCACGCCTGAAGCTGTCGACAACATCCCTGTTAGGAAGAAGGAGGCACGGTACTGCTTGGGAGTTGTCTCCTGTTCAAAAACATCTTCTGCCCCTTTCAATGTGGCAATCGTATTCGTAGTGTTTAATAATCCAGTAATGACCACCGTAATGACGATGCCCCACTCAAAAGCGGGTTGCCCCCAAGGAAACCAGGTAAGGAAAGGGGTCGTTTTAATTGTCTCTGTTACTTCCGCAGGAAACAGCAGGGCGGCAGCAATCCATCCGACTGTCATTCCGATGAGCAAATTCAAGCTGCTAATAATTCCTTTTCCTTTTACATGGATAAGGATTGTCAGTGCGGCGAGAGTAAATGAAAAACAGGCGACTTTTACATCTATAGAATCACCTATATTGAGGCCAATCATTCCTTTTAGAAAAATAGTGATGAGCTGATTAGCTAGTAATAGGAGAAAAACAAACATTACGATTGGTGTAAACCATTTCTTTAACACTTCTCCCATACCCAAAATACCGATAACTGCGACAATAATGCCCGAAATTATAACCCCAACTGCAATGCTGCCACCAATCGTAGTTAGTTCGAGATTCATCGTACTGGCCGTAGCAGCCAAGCTTAGGATGACGCCCCACCACAGTCCAGATTGACCCTCCATTAGTGCTAAACGATGCCCGATAAGCCCTTGCAGCATACAGGCCACTCCTGTGAAGATGAAGGAGCGTTGAATGGCGGATACAATTTCAATGGATTCCAACTGAAAAGCACTGCCGACAGAAATAGGAATAACGACTGTATTGGCAAACATAAAGAACAGCCACTGAAATCCCGCTAGTAAAGTGATAGACGCCCCTACTGACTTAGTTTTCATTCAATCCGCTCCTCTATAAGTAGCTCTTAATTCTTTTATATCTTCAACCAATTTACTGCCAATTGTAGTTGAAAGAATATCGTATACAGGGTACAGTTCCTTTATCCATTCCTGTTTTTCAAAATCACTTAGTTCATGAATCTGAATAGATGAGTTACGTTTGATAAGTTCAAGTTGCTCTTCGTTCATTAGTATAGAATGCCGGTCGTTCCAGGCAGTTGTCTCATCCATAGCTTCAAGTAGGATTTGCTGAGTGTTTTTTGTTTGCTGATCCCAGACTTTTTGATCCATCATCACGACGTAACCTAGGTATCCATGATTACTGATCGTCAAATGTTTTTGAACGTTATAGAACTTTTTAGAATGGATATTTGAAATCGTATTCTCTTCGCCATCAACATGTCCGGCTTCGATTAAGTTATAGGTGGAATTAAATGATTCTTGTTGCGCCTTAGCGCCTAATAGATCATATTGGGCTTGAATGACATCACTTTTCATAATCCTGATTTTTTGCCCTTTTAGATCTTGTGGTGTAACAATAGGGCCTTTGTTTGATGTGATTTGTTTAAAACCATTGGACCAATGGGCGAGTCCAATAATGCCATTTTTTTGTAATGAGTTTAGCAGGTGTTCACCGATAGGCCCATGTATTCCTTTGTGAATAGCTTCATGATTAGGGAAGGCGAATGGTAGATCGAGAACACCCCATTCAGGAGAAAGTACTCCAAGTTTTGAGGTGGAGGTAGCTATTATATGTACTTGCCCTTCTTTTAAGGCATTAATATCATCTATATCAGAAAACAAACTTCCGTTTGGGAAGACGACGATCTTTATATGACCATTTGATTTCTCATTAACGAGCTCAGCAAACTTGTCTGCCGCACGTCCTTTCGGCGTATTCTCGGCAACGACATGGCTAAATTTAAAAATGATTTGATCACTGAGTCCTTCCTGATCATCGTCATAAACCAGTTCTTTCTGAGGAAATAGATTATAGTATCCTAAAACAATAGCAATACCAGTGCCTAAAAGGAGCATATAAACAAATATGTTTTTCACCGTAAGCCTCCTATTACTTCGTTAGTGTAAGCATACTCAGAAAATTGCGATTCGTAAAGATGAATAGTAGGAAAGGGGAACTGAAAATGAGACAATTACCTATACGTTGGAAAATTATGACTTTATCTTATGCGGTAGTTATCTTTTCATTGTTGATCGGCGGAATTGTCATCATTGCTAACATTCAACAAAAAGAGGAAAAAGAATTAAGAATCAGATCTATGAACACGGCACGAACTGTAGCTGAACTATCAGATATAAGAAAAGCAGTCCAAGAACCAATAGGGTGGAAAATAGTGAACCCCGTTGTCGATGAAATAAGACTCATTAATAATACGGATTATGTTGTTGTCATGAATACGGATGGAATTCGGTATTCTCATCCTGTAAAGGAAATGCTAGGAAAACCCTCGACAGGTGAGGATGAAAAGCCGGCTTTTGCGGAGCATATCTATTTTTCGAAGGCAGAAGGAGAGATTGGTACCGTTATTCGGGCATTTGTACCGATTAAGGATTCAGACTTAAACCAAATCGGTGTTGTCGTCGTTGGCAATAAAATCCCGAGTTTTATTGAAATTATGGGCGATTTAACAACAGACATTCTTATAATTGTTGTATTAACATTATTATTTGGCTTGATAGGTTCAGCAATGCTTGCTAATCATATTAAAAAACAAATGTTTCAGTTGGAGCCATATGAAATTAAGAGAATGCATGAAGAAAGAACAGCTACTTTTCATTCAATGAATGAAGGCGTTATTGCAATCGACAATAAAGAAATTATTACGATATTTAATGAGAAAGCAAAGATGATATTTAATGTAAAAGGAAATTTTATAGGTCAACCAATTCGCGATGTACTGAAGGACACAAGGCTTCCTGAAATTGTTGAAAGAAATAAGGCGGTATATAATGAGGAGATAAAGGTAAGCGGAAAAGTGATCGTAAGTAATCGTATACCGATTAAAAAGGATAACGAATTAATTGGTGCTGTAGCAATCTTTCAGGATCGTACAGAAGTGACTAAGCTTGCCGAAGAATTAACAGGTGTCAAAAACTTTGTAGAGGCATTGCGGGTTCAAAGCCATGAACATATGAACAAACTTCATACGATAGCTGGTCTAATTCAGCTCGGGAAACCTGAAAAAGCGTTGCAACTTGCTTTTAATACATCGGAAGAGCAAGAAAATGTAACAAGTTTTCTGAATGAAAAAATTAAAAATGATGCAGTTGCAGGTCTCCTTTTAAGCAAAGTAAGAAGGGGAAAAGAATTAGGGATTACTGTTGAGGTTGATCAAAATAGTTATTTTGCCGCCTTTCCCAATCAACTAGACCAACATGACTTTGTTGTGTTATTAGGTAATCTACTAGAAAATGCTTTTGGGGCGTTCGATCAAATTGAGACTGAGGATAAAAGAATTGATATTAGTTTTGAACAGTCAGCTTACGTGTGTGCCGTATTGGTTGAGGATAATGGATCTGGCATGAGCGAAGAATACCTACCAAGACTTTATGAAAAAGGATTTACGATGAACAAATCTGAAGGTACCGGTTACGGGCTTTTTTTGATAAAACAGATCGTTGATAAAGGGAGAGGCAAAATTGACCTTTCATCCCAACAGGGTGAAGGAACTTCAATCATTATTACCTTCCCAATGGAAGTGGAGGATGAGTTGTATGACGTGTAAAGAAGAAATAAAGGTACTACTGATTGAAGACGATCCAATGGTTCAAGAAGTAAATAGAGAGTTTATTGAAAGTATAAAAGGATTCCGAGTAGTGGCCGTCGCTAGTAATGGCGAAGAGGGAATTAGACTTTTGAAAGAATTAAGTCCAGATCTTGTAGTATTAGATATTTATATGCCAAAAAAAGACGGGATCAAGACATTACAAGAGTTCAGAAAACAAAAATTGGAGGCAGATGTGATTGTCGTATCTGCCGCTAAAGACAGCGAAACAATTAAGCTTATGCTTCAAAATGGTGCGATGGATTATATTATTAAGCCATTTAAAATTCAGCGAATTCAGCAGGCATTGGAGAAATATCGGAAATACAGGACAAGCTTGAATGCATCTGAAGTGATCTCACAAGAACAGCTTGATTTACTGATTTACTCCGAGCATTCAAAGAAAATCACAGGCAACAATTTACCAAAAGGTTTGAATGAATTCACCTTAAATGAAATTACGATGTATGTTCAGAACCAAGACGGTCCGCGCTCCGCCGAAGAGGTGGCAGGTGCAATCGGAATAGCTAGAGTGACTGCTCGCCGCTATTTAGATTACCTGGAAAAAAGCGGTGGCATTACCCTCGATGTCCAATACGGAGGGGTTGGAAGACCTATAAATCGTTATGTATCCAATCAGCAAAAAAAGTAAGACCAAAAAGACCAAAATAGCCGTTATGACCATAAACTTCTCACACCCTACTGAAAGCGCTATCATTTGTATTAATTAGTAATGATGAAGTATTCAGTTTAAAGGGGGATTAAAGGTGAGAATATTTAAGAATTTAACCGTTCAAGTAGTAATCGCAATTGTGATTGGGGTAGTAGTGGGGCTCGTGTGGCCAAACGTCGGAAAAGAAATGAAGCCACTAGGAGATACTTTTATAAATGCTGTGAAAATGGTCATAGCCCCTATTATATTCTTAACGATTGTACTTGGGATCGCGAAAATGGGAGATATGAAAAAGGTTGGTAAAGTTGGTGGTAAGGCTCTTATTTACTTCGAGGTTGTTACAACATTAGCGCTTGTTATTGGGTTAATCGTTGTTAATCTTGTAAAACCAGGAGCAGGACTCAACTACAATGAACTTGAAAAAGGCGATGTATCAAAATATACTGCTGAAGGTGGACAAAGTATTAACTGGATTGAGTTTGTCACTCAGATTGTTCCTTCTAATATGGTCGATGCGTTTGCAAAAGGCGATATTCTACAAGTGTTATTCTTCTCCATTTTATTTGGTGTAGGCCTTGCCGCTCTTGGCGAGAAGGGCAAATTGGTTATAGAGTTCATGGATAAACTCTCGCTCGTCTTCTTTAAAATTATAGGTTATATCATGAGAGCAGCCCCGATTGGCGCATTTGCAGCGATGGCATATACAATTGGTCATTACGGGCTGACTTCACTGGTACCACTGGGTAAATTAATGATGTCAGTCTATATTACAATGTTTTTATTCATCTTTGTCATATTAAATATCATTTGTAAGATGAATGGATTTAGCTTATGGAATTACCTGAAATTCATCAAGGAAGAAATACTAATCGTCTTAGGTACAAGTTCTTCAGAATCTGTTCTGCCAAGAATGATGGATAAGATGGAGCGTTACGGAGCATCAAAATCTGTTGTTGGCCTCGTAATCCCGACAGGTTATTCCTTTAATCTTGATGGTACATCTATTTATCTTTCAATGGCGGTCGTCTTTTTGGCGCAAGTGTTTGGTGTCGACTTAACACTAGGACAACAAATTACAGTAATATTAATATTAATGTTAACCTCAAAGGGAGCTGCGGGCGTTACAGGCAGCGGATTCATCGTTTTAGCTTCAACTTTAGCGGCATTACAAATCATTCCTCTTGAAGGGTTAGCATTGCTTCTTGGTGTGGATCGTTTTATGAGTGAAGGACGTGCGATTGTGAATTTAATCGGAAACGGAATCGCTACAATGGTAGTGGCGAAAAGTGTTAATGAATTTGATACAACGAAACATCTGGAAGCTATTTCCGAAATGAAAGCCACCAAGAAGGCTGGGCAAGTAGCTGTATTGAACTCGACGCTTAAGTAAGGATGGAGAATGATAGTAAGGCATATAACGCCAAATTAACCACAATAGCAAAGAGTATATATGTTGAACAATTGGATACCTAAATAAACTGAGCGAAGGCGCCTTATAAGGAGTAGCCGATGCCCTAGGACTGGCGGCGAAGCTGCTTGGCTTAGGGCGGGAGGCATCCCCGAGCGCTGTAGCGGATTTAAAGGGAATCTTTATTTCAACTTATCTAGAATAAAAAACTTGGGCATGTTTTGAAAATGTCCAAGTTTTTTTCGGGTGTTTTGATACAATGGGTATAAACAAGTTGGGAGAAATGGCTATGTATGATAAAGAATGCGATCGGTTACTGCGCATTAATACTGTTGGAGTGCGTGAATGGCTGCATCAGTCCTCTCATTATAACCGCTACGAAGCGACACCCTATAAGGCATTGGATGATTTTTTTGAGGTCTATGAATTAAAGAAAACCGACAGATTAGTGGATTTTGGGTGTGGCAAAGGCAGGCTGCCATTTTATATACATAATCGATGTGGTGTTTCGGTTACAGGCATTGAAATGAGTGGGCAACTGTATCAGGAAGCACTTGAAAACCAAGCAAGTTATATGCAAAAAGTCAAACGGTCAAACACGTTCATCAGCTTTGAATGCTGTCTGGCAGAGGAATATGAAGTGGAGGCGGAGGATAACCGGTTTTATTTCTTCAATCCTTTTTCAATCCAGATTTTCATGACGGTTATTGCTAACGTTCTACGGTCAGTCGACCAGCACAAGCGATCCGTAGATATTATCCTTTATTATCCGACGAGTGATTATATTGAGTTCCTTGAAACGAGCACTCCTTTTGAGCTGATAAAGGGAGTAAAGGTGTCCAGCATGCATGAAAAAGACCCCAACGAACTTTTTTTGGTGTTTCGACTTGGAGATTAATCCGACAAAAAGTAAAGCCACGTTCCAGGCGGAACGTGGCTTTACTTTTCTCTTATAGATGAAGTATTTCGTTATTTTTAAAAAGCTTTAGGAGTATTCGTTGTTAGTAAGTTGCGAAGATCTTTTAAAGCAGAAACGCCCGATAATGAAATGGAAACTTTCATTTCTTGAAGGATATTCTCCAATACTTTTTCAACGCCTTTTTGTCCATCTACCGCTAATCCGTACACGAATGGCCTGCCGATTAAAACTGCATCAGCCCCCAGTGCAAGTGCTTTGACAACATCTGTGCCTCGACGAACTCCGCTATCTAATAGTACAGGAATTTCACCTCCTACCGCTTCTACGATTGCTGGTAGAGCATCAATACTAGTAATAACCCCGTCAAGCTGACGCCCGCCGTGGTTTGAAACGATAATGCCATCAATGCCGTTTTCGATAGCGAGCTTAGCATCTTCCGGATGTAAAATCCCTTTTAAGAGGATTGGCAAGGACGTTCTTTTCTTTAACTCCATGACTTTGGCCCAACTAAGTGTAGGGTGGTAAACATTATCCAGTATCCCTTGAATGATGGAGTCAAAATCGTTAGTTGGAATGGAGGACAAAAATACCGGATCTGTTTCATAGTTCGCTTTGCCGAATCCTAGTTTCAAAGGGGAATATTGATTGCGTACGTCCTCTTCACGCCATCCCATCATCACTGTGTCAACTGTTAAGACAATGGCCTCAAAACCAGCTTCCTCGGCTCTCTTGACCATGCTATAACCAATTTCATCGTTAGTGCTTGACCAGTAGAGCTGAAACCATTTTGGACTGTCGCCAGTAGCTTCTGCAACCTCCTCAATTGAAAAGCCAGATACTGTACTTTGAATGAATGGAATGCCAAGCGTGGCTGCTGCTTTAGCAGTAGCAATCTCGCCCTCTTCATGTGCGATTTTTTGCATGCCCACAGGTGCAATTAATAGAGGAGAAGGATATGTATGGCCGAATAATTTTACAGACGTGTCCAATGTAGAAACATCATTTAGAAATCGGGGGACAATGGAATATTTTGAAAAAGAGGAGACGTTTTTTCGCAACGTCTCTTCACCACCCGCCCCAGATTGGATATAGCCGAATGCACCAGCGGGCATCTTTTCTTTAGCAGCCGCTTCCAATTCTTTGAACGAAACCGGAAATGATTCAGCGGGGACAATGTTTTGTAATAGTAAGTCGTTGTTTCTAGTTGATGTCAAATCGGTTCATACCCTTCATAAGGAAATTGGTTTTCTTTTAATAAAAACACTCGAATCTTTGAAATAAGTTTTACTAGCTGGCCGCTCTTCTAAGAAGTTTTTCATAGAATTAATAATAGTAGTAATCGTATATTCATTTGAAATTAAAGTCAATCGCGATTTATTTAAAATAGTCTAAAAGTACAGGCGGTCTATGCTGCATGAATAAAACAACAATGGGTCACGTCTGTTGATTAACCATTTATTCGAATAAAATACTGGTGAGCAGGGCTTGGAATAATCCATTTTCACTGGATCATTTCCGGTTCGCTTTCGGCGAATTAATCACGACATATTTACCGTGAGGCAAGTGTGGCTAGAAGTGACGGATTCACTTCTAGCCACACTTTTTTCAGTAATCCTGTTGCGAATAGTTGCGTGTCGCATTCCTACATATCTAGACGTCCCGGTAATCGTATAGAAGTCACTCTATCCAAAGCAGTCCAAAGTCAACTATACACATAGCGCCCAGTAGGTGATCACGTTACTCACTGGTTACTTTGGTTAATCAACAGACATGACAATAGGTTTTATTTATAAACAATGCATTGCCTTCTCGGCTTCATCCCACGGGACGGAATAGCCTTTTCCTTTGGTCAAGAAAATGGAAGTGGATGAGTATTCGGGATCCGCTTCTTTGTTATAACCGATTTCTTCAATGACTTGTTCCTGGTTATGACAGCGGTCATAGCCCCCGAATAACAGGCTAAGCGTTCCTTTACCGTGGGTGAATGAAGCAAAGACGGTGCTGTAATTCATAAAAGTAGCAACTGGCACACGCCCTTTTACAATAACTTTTTCGCCAATTGTTTCTGGTGCGTCAAAGCTGCCATGTGCTTGTTGAATGTCTGACAGCACTCTTCCCATATTATCCAAGTCCACTTTTATTTTGAAATCGTAGTAGGGTTCGAGCAACGTATTGGGTACTTGTTCTAAACCTTGTCGCAGAGCCCGGAAAGTAGCCTCTCTAAAGTCACCTCCTGATGTGTACTCGTTATGACTTCGTCCTGTCAGTAACGTTACTTTGACATCTGTGAGAGCTGAGCCGGTTAATAAACCATGATGCTCTCGTTCGAATAAATGGCTGCGTACTACGTTTTGGTGACCAATAAGTAAATCGTTTGCATGGCAGACGTTGTCGAACTGTATGCCACTATTCCTTTCGGTTGGTTCAATTAAAAGATGTACTTCCGCGTAATGCCTTAAAGGTTCAAAATGACCATAACCCGTTACGGATGTTTCAATGGTTTCCTTATACAGGATTTTAGGTTCACCGAAGGAGACTTGAATCGAAAAACGCTCGTTAACAATTTGTTGGAGTACTTCGAGCTGGATGACGCCCATAACGTGAACATGAATTTCTTGAAAATGTTCATCCCAGAAGACGCGCAAAGAAGGATCCTCCGCATCGAGTAGGTTAAAACATCGAAGTACTTCTTTCACATGGATGGCAGCGTCGAAAATAACTTTTGACTTAAGGGTAGGCATCATGTCAAAGGTCGCTTTTTCTTCTAGTGCTCCAACGCCATCACCAATGGCCGCTTGCGTTAATCCAGTAACGGCGAACAGTTCACCGGCATGAACATGATCGATTGCTTTGAACTTATTACCGTTATAAACGCGTATCTGTGTCACTTTCTCCGTGTAATCTCCATAATTCACTCCATCCCTGACGCTTAGCGTACCGCTTAGTGATTTAAGGAAAGTGACCCTGTTACCACTGTCATCATGGCGGATTTTATAGACCTGTGCAGCGAAATCACTATCATCATCGTAAGAAGTTGTTGTCAATAAATCGAGCTTCTCGAAAAACGCCATGACACCAATGTCCTTGAGTGCAGAACCGCTGGAGAGGGCGAAGATTTTATTGTCGCTAATCATTTTCTTTAATGTTGCAAGCCACAAATCGTTGTCGTAACCTGATTCCAAATAGGTCTCAAGAAGTGCTTCATCACGTTCTGCGATAAATTCAATGAGTTCATCTTCCATAATTCCTTCATTGAAAGAGGATGTAAGGTCACAGATGTCTTCCGATAGATTGGTGCGAATTTCATGGAGTACACTTGCAATGTCGGTTCCTTCACGGTCCGTTTTATTGATGAAAAAGAATGTGGGTACCTGATGTTTGCGGAGCAGTTGCCACACGGTTTCCGTATGACCTTCCACGCCATCGCTTGCGCTAATGATAATAATGGCATAATCCATTACTTGAATAGCGCGTTCCATTTCAGGAGAAAAATCGACGTGTCCAGGTGTATCGATAATGTAGTAGGTAGATCCGTTATAGGAAATGGATGCCTGGTCTGCAAAAACCGTAATACCTCTTTCTTTCTCAATTGTATGGCTATCGAGGAAGGCGTCTTTATGGTCCACGCGTCCTCTCTGCTTAATGCTTTTTGTATGATAAAGCAGTTGTTCAGAAAAAGTTGTTTTTCCTGCATCTACGTGTGCAAGTATGCCAATTGTTTTATACATGATGTCGCTCCTGTCCATTTCTTGCTACTACCAGTAGTATAGCAAATCTGAATTGGGCGAATGACCTTAAATAGGTGTTATACTGTAAAGACAAACTGAATGTGAAGGAGGAATCAGATTTTGAAATATTCAAGAACGAAAATGGAACAGCTTGTAAAGAATGATAAAGAGCTGTCAAAACGTCTGAAACAGATAATGGCAGAGCTTGACTTAGAGAAGAGTTTTGCTTTGAAAGCGTTGTATCATGCGGATGTAAAAGACGGTGGTACGCATCAGAGGAATTATCAGGAACTGTAAGTACATTAAAAGCGTGGAAAGTCTATTATGACTGCCACGTTTTTTTTGATGCCTTTTTCACTGGATCATTTCCAGTCCGCTTTCGGCGAACTATTTATAACATCTTTACCGATGGGCAAGTGTGGCTAGGAATTGCAGTTCATTGCTCCTAGATAATCCTGTCGCATCCCTACACATCAAGACATCTCGGTAATCATATAGAGGTCGTTCAATTCAAAGCAATCCAAAGTAATTGTACAAGAAGCGGCTATATATGTTGAATTAAAGAATCCTATTGAATCAGTTGTGGTGCTCAATAATGAGAGAGCTGTTATTCGGGTTGTGGATTGTAGATCGCTTGGCGCTTTGGGGATGCCTCTCGCCCTAAGCCTGGATTAACGCTTCGCATCCAGTCTTACGGCTTCGGCGACCCCTTTGCCGCGCCTGCGCTAGGTTATTCATTATCGAGAGAAATGTCATTTTGAGATGTATAGGGCGAGATTGTAAGGTGATTACTAGTTGCTACTATAAAAATTGAAATAAAGAATTCCATTGAACCGCTACGGCGCTAGGAGATGCCTCCCGCCATAAGCCAAGCAGCTTCGCCGCCAGTCTTATGCCCCTGTTAAGGCGCCTTCGCTCAGTATATATACCGAATTCAACATATATAATTATAGTCAAGAAAGACGCAATCCAGGTTGCAGATTTCATCCCAGATAATGAAATGCGCTTTCTCAAATAGAACACCCAGCGCAGGCGCGACTTCGCGGGAGGCATCCACAAAGCGTCGAAGCGGTATTGGTAGGAATTCTAATTTGCTCTAATTATTAGGGCTTTTTCAGTGGCCTCCCAAAAGCCCTTGTAGCGTAAACGCCGTATTCATTTGTTCAACATATATAGTGTTGGATTCAGTTATTTACTGGTTGTTTTTTCAGCTTAATCTTCTGGTGAACCGATTACTTCGTGTTTGATTTCATCGAATGCTTTTTGGAGGTTACGTGAATAAAGGTTTTTTTCCTCTTCGTTTATAGTTGTTGTTTTTCCAATCTGTTCTTCGTAATAAGAATAGGTTGAAGACAGTGATTGTGATTCGCTTATGATGAGGTTTGTCATTAAGACATGTTTGAATGCGTCCAGATAATATTCTTTTGTTCCAAGTTTCATTGGCTAAAATCCCTTTCTTTTATGGAAATAAAAAAGCATCTTCCTAGTTAAACGTAAGGAAGATGCTAGTATGCGTAAATTTGTATGGTCGCTTGTTGCCGTAACGAATGGTTCGTAAACAGAAGTACACTATTGACTGCACAGTGAAATAAGAGGTATTGAGTCCTCTTATGTTTCTTTTGTATTACGTTCTTTCGTACGGCGGCTTTTACAAGAAATTGCTCGATCATAGCCGCACTTAACACCTCCTATCCGCGTAGGGAATTGGTGTGTACTGAAATAGGCAGGTCTCCTGGCTCATGATCATCGCTTTCTTTTCCCTTCCCATTCGTAACGAACAGTGGATTTGAAAAGAGTACTCCCATTTACAGTTGCGGGACAGCGTCGGTTTTTCACCGAACTTCCCTTTTAAGCTTTTATACAAACGTAAAAAAGCACCTAATTTCTACACGTTATTCAGTTGTGCTTTTACTATAACATACATATTGTCTGACTTAACACGATTGCTAAACAAGGGGTTCATTAATGGCCCATTACCGCAAATTTGGACAAGAAAATGTCTATCCCTCTTACTATAATCAAGCTGGGGGGATAGAAAATGAATAAAATAAAAACAACAGATCCATATCGAGTTTACATTTCTACATGCTTCTTATCACAATTATTTTTCACATTTATATTTACGGTGAACTTGTTGTACCATGTGCAAACTGTAAAGCTTGATCCGCTTCAACTTGTGTTAATTGGGACCGTTTTGGAGCTTTCCGTTTTTCTTTTTGAGATTCCAACTGGGGTTGTTTCGGATTTGAAAAGTCGGAAGTTATCTTTAATAATTGGGTATATATTAATAGGAATCGGTTTTTTAATTGAAGGGGTATTTCCCTATTTTGTAACGGTGCTGGTGGCTCAAATTGCATGGGGGATTGGCTATACCTTTACTAGCGGCTCTCAGCAAGCCTGGATTGCAGATGAAATAGGGGAGGAACGTGCTTCACTAGCGTTTATAAAAGGGGCAAAGGCCGGTAATCTTGGACAAATTATAGCTATTCCGCTCAGTATTTTAATGGGCTATTTTATGATTAACCTACCAATCATTATCGGCGGGCTATGTATGATTGGATTAGCCGTCTATTTAATGATTTTCATGAAAGAAGAAAACTTCAAACCGTTAGATAAAGAAGGAAGAATATCTACGCTGGGAAGTATGAAGGAGAATGTGGGCAATATTATTTCGCATTCCAAAGCGAGCTTCATCATAAGGATGCTATTTCTAATTGCTTTATTTATTGGGTTTTATAGTGAAGGTTTTGACCGATTATGGATCGCACATTTTTTGGAGGTCTCAAATATATCTTCGTTAACGAATGAGAAGTTAGTTGTGATAATGGGGGGAATTCAGTTCATTGTCGTGCTTATTTCCTTTGCAGCACTCCATTTTATGAATCGAAGTGCTATCCACCAAAATCTAAGGCAGATTTATGTTGTTCTTTTTGTGGCCAGCTTCTTCATCGTCATTTCATTAATTGGCTTTGCATTCTCAACGTATATGATCAGCTTGCTAATTTTTTATGTAATCATTCAAGTGACAAGGCAAGTCATGTATCCATTAGAGGATATTTGGCTTAATAAAATTATTCCTGATTCCTCTGTACGTGCAACATTCTTTTCGGTTAAGGGACAAGTGGACGCTATTGGTCAAATTGGAGGTGGTCCGGTAATTGGGATTATAGCATCGAGCTTTACAATAAAAATTGCTATCATTGTTAGTGCCATTTTGTTAACTCCTGTATTACTTTTATATAAAGTTGTCTTAAACAAGTCTAGAGAGTGAATTGATCACTCTCTATTTCTTTCTTTGATCGGCAGGTAAATTTCCATATATATTTTTTCGTAATCCCAGTCATGACAGTGTTCATCGTAATATTCAAAGTCATAGCATGTTTCATCGACTTCATAAAGAGATTGAGGTAGCCAATCTTCTAAAATATAGAGCCAAGTTCCCTTGATGGAAGAGACAAACTGTTCGACTTCAACAAGTGGAGTCCTAAAAACCGCATAAGTAGCATCTGGAATTTGCAGTTTTGTCAGTCCAGCAGGTAGTTGAACATCTCGATCATAATTTACCGCGAATAAATAAGTAAATCTATCTTCTAATTCGACGCTACTAAGATTGATACAATATTCTCCATGTTTTTTTGGAGACAATGCTTCGTACAGAGTGCTTTCGATTGATTCATCCGGGGAAATTCTTTGGTCCCAAAAGGCAGGTGCATCTCTTGTGTAAAAGACATTTTCGATACCACTCTCAAATGTTTTACCGGCAATAGTAAAAGCTGGTTTCTGAACAATTTTCGGTTGCATAACAATGCCACCTACTTTTTTTTGCCTAAGGCTCAAAAGGTCAATTTTTTGAGGCAATGATAGCGGACAGTGGAGCCTATATAAGCTTGGTGGACTGCCAAAATATTTCTTGAAAGCTTTTGTAAAGCCAGAATGCGTCTCAAATCCATAATCTAATGCAATTTGAATTATTTTTTCGCCTTTTACTAATTCATATAACGCGTATTGCAGTTTTCTTTTTAAAACATAGTCCATAATTGTATAACCAACATGGTTATTAAAAATCCTATAAAAATGATAAGGAGAATAACCAACCAGTTTAGCTAGTTCCTCAGGTTTAATGTCCTCTTTAATATGGTCCTCCACATAATCGATTACTTGCTGCAATAAAATTAACTGTTGGATATCAATCGCCTGCCTCTTTGCTCTATAAAAAAGCTAATCATCCCTAACAGAGGGAACTGTCCTATAGCAACTCTATCATTTAGAAGGGGAATGTGAATACAATTTTTGGGCTTTAGGGACTCTTTTTTATTTTGGGAATACGTTATAAAAATAGGATAATCAAAGTTTGAGAAGTTATTTTACTATGATCCAAGATTTGAATGAAAGTACAACAGGCACATGATGCATCCTTCATTTCTTGTTAATGGTGTATTTGGTTAAGTTAAAAACTAACCAACAGTTACGTTTAGTGTTAAAATTTGGGTAATTGTAAATTGGTTGAAAACATAAGAAATAAACTTACTCGATCTTTTATGCACTCTATATGTTGAACAAATGTATACCTGCATAAAGAAAGCGAGGGCATCTTAAAAGGATTTAAACGATGAAAGTGGAAAAGTTTAATTCAATAACTTTGAGGGAGGAAGTTACTTTGAAGAAAATAATCATGTTATTAATAGTAATACTGGTTTTAACAGCTTGTGCAAAAAGGGTTAGCAATGATTACAAATTTAAAGGAGAAAGTGAACACTGGGAAGCCGAATATGTATATAGGGGAACGGAAGTGTGGAAGAAAGATAACGGCGATAGAACGTACTCCAACGAAGATAGCTATCAACTTTTATTGAAATACAAAGGGTTTTTAGAAGAATTGTCTTCAATAAGGAAACTTGAATACGCTCATAAAACAAATTCTAGTGGCGGGGAAACGACGAGAGAATTTGATGGGCCCCCTGAAGAGCTATTATTTACAGCTAGCGGGGCTTCAGAAGGCGGAACAAAAATAAACGAAGATGAAGTTATACAAGTAAATGTAAAATGGGGTGACCTTGAAGAGTCATTTGAATTGCATAATAAAAGTAAGTAACCTTGTTTGGGTACTTGGTACTTGCATAAAAAAGGGGAAATAGGGGGTTTTGGCGAAAAGAAGTTTTAGAAAGGTATTTGGGTGGGGATTGTGGGCTCAAATACTTACATAAAATGAGGTGTGTATATGAAAGATCACGTGATTACAAACATTGTAGAATGTATGGCTTCCAGTGAAGAGGTTCAACGAATTCAGACAGAGCATCGTCTTAAGCTCGTTGAGTCCTGGGGAATAAAAGAAGGAAGTAGTGTTTTAGAAATCGGTTGTGGGCAGGGGGATACGACGGCTGCGTTAGCTTATATCGTTGGAGAACAAGGATTTGTTCTCGGGATAGATATTGCATCTCCAGATTATGGAGCCCCGATAACTGTAGGTGATTCTGCTCGTTATTTACAGCAGTCTAAGTTAGGAAAGCAGCTTAAAATGGAATTTAACGTTGATGTTTTATCAGCAGAGGTAGATTTTCCTGAAAAAAGTTTTGACTATATTGTTTTCTCACATTGTTCCTGGTACTTAAAATCATTTGAGGAACTCGAGGGGATTTTAAAGAAGGTTAGAAAATGGGGCAAGACCTTATGTTTTGCTGAATGGGATTCAAGAATTCAAATGATTGAGCAATACCCTCATTTCTTGGCCGTGCTTATTCAATACCAGTATGAGTGCTTCAAAGAAAGCAGTCTTTCAAATGTACGTACCTTATTTACACCAATGGATATAAAGCGTGTTGTCGAAAATGCAGGCTGGACAATTGTAAATGAGCAATCCGTCCATTCACTTAAGCTACAAGATGCTGAATGGGAAATTGCGATGACCGTAGCTGATTACAAAGAGGAGATTAATAACCTTGTTGATCTGCCTGGAAAACTAAAATCACTAATTCAATCTGAAGTGATTTTGTTAGAAGAAGCTCAAAAGAATCATGCGATTAAACCGATGTCAACCTACGTATTTATCGCAGAATAGTGAAGTTGTACGATTGTAAAGTTTTGATTTTTCATTATTTTTCAACACCCCTTATTGTACACTGTAAGTAGGGAGTGAGAGGGGGAATGAGGGCGTGAAGAAGTACAGTAAAGAGGAGAACAGTTGGATTTTCTATGACTGGGCAAACTCGGCATATTCGATTATTATCACGACTGCGGTGTTTCCGCTTTATTATAAGGCGGTGGCGACAGATGCAGGCGTGAGTATGTCGAATTCAACTGCTTATTTGGGGTATACAGTTGCTATTGCAACATTCATACTGGCGATGATTGGACCTCTTTTAGGAACGATTGCCGATTATGAAGGATTAAAGAAGAAGTTCTTTCTATTCTTTTTCCTGATGGGGACTGCCGCGACACTTTCATTGGCATTCGTACCGGGCGGTAACTGGTTATGGTTATTGATCATCTACACCATTACAGCCGTTGGTTTTCATGGGGCAAATATATTTTACGATGCATTTTTAGTGGACGTTACACCAGAGGAGCGAATGAACAAGATATCGGCAAGGGGCTTCGGGTTGGGCTATATCGGGAGCACAATTCCGTTCATTATCAGTATTGCTATTATTCTTTTAGCAGGTAAAGAGATTATTCCACTTACGACGTCAACCGCAAGTAGGATAGCCTTTGTCATTACAGCGATTTGGTGGTTTGTGTTCACAATTCCGATGGTCAAAAATGTTCATCAGATCCATGGTATTAAGCGTGAACCAAATTTATTGGCAAGTAGTTTCAGACGTCTTGGCGGTACATTTAAAGAAATCCGCAAATACCGGACAGTTTTTTTATTTTTATTGGCTTATTTCTTTTATATAGACGGAGTTGGAACAATTATTTCAATGTCCACGGCTTACGGATCGGATTTAGGGATTAGCGCAGAAAACCTTCTTATTATCTTGTTTGTCACGCAGGTTGTGGCGGCGCCATTCGCAATTCTTTACGGCAAATTGGCGCAGAAGTTTACCGGGAAAAAGATGTTATACGTGGGAATCTGTGTTTATATCATTGTGTGTATTTATGCGTTTTTCATGAAAACAACGATGGACTTCTGGATCTTGGCGATGCTTGTTGCAACGTCACAAGGCGGCATTCAAGCATTGAGTCGTTCATATTTTGCAAGGCTTGTACCAAAAGAAAAGTCGAATGAGTTTTTCGGCTTCTATAATATTTTCGGCAAATTTGCGTCCGTCATGGGGCCTTTACTGGTAGCAGTGACTGCCCAGATGACTGGAAGCTCTGCATACGGGGTATTCAGCCTGATAATCCTGTTCATTATCGGAATCATTATTCTCTCACGTGTTCCTGAACCAGATGTAAAGATAACAACGACATATTAAAATTGAAAAGCGTTGCACACATTGTAGGATGTGTGCAACGCTTTTCGATTTGTCTCTCAATCAACTTTATCGATTTTATCGACTTGCAGAATTCTGAAACCGCCTTTTTCAAGTTTTTCGGTTAGTTTATCGATTTCTGCATCAGTCTTTCCGCTTTCAAGTGTGATAACTACTCTTCTAGCAAGAACGGAGCCATTATCCAGCGTAAACATGCCTTCAATATTTTCACCGCGTAACGTTTTCGTCAGTTTTTCAATCATACCTTTAGCTTCAGTTGAAGATAGCGTAAGATTGATGCCCCCCGTTTTTAATCCGAAGGCATCTTCCAACACACTTTCAACTCTATTATGCGTTAATATCCCAACGAGTTTATCGTTTTCTACAACGCTTAAAAAAGGTAGTGACTTAATTTCGATGAGTGCACTTAAAAAAGAGGAACGTTCTGTTATGAATGTATCTTGATGCTTCAACAAATGGTCGATTTTTGAATTCTCATCCCCATTGTCTTCGTACAGATATTCTATCAAGTGAACTTTATAAATCATACCTTTATAGAAGTCTTCGCTGTCAACAACGGGAATACATCTATATCCACTCGCATTGATTTGATCCAGCACTTCTCTCACGGTTTGATCGATCTTCACTGTGGCAACGTCAAGTCGCTCTAAAAGTAGGTCTCTTACATGCATGCTTGTTCCTCCTCATTACTTCATTTTTGTTATTATCACAATTTTTAGTCTATGATAGTATTTATTATAATCAAGATATAGGAAGTTGTACAATTAATTATACAACAAATCTTGTTAATCCCAGTATACATAGACTCCAAAGGAGGGCACTGAAAAAGTACGATATCTTTCAATCTCGTTGATTTCCGTTCCGAGCGGCCGCTTTCCGCGGGCACGGCTTCAGCCAATCGAACAGCAAAGGGTTCGATTGGCCTTAATTTCTGCGTTCTTGGCAGAAATTAAGGCATCATTCCCTCGCGTTCCTGCGGGGTCTTCAGCTCGCGCTGTTCCCGCTGGAGTCGCCGCTCTTCACTACAATCAACTAGTTCTTACTATATAAAAAAACTTTTTCAGTGGCTTCCAAAGGGGTTCCATATTTTTTGCCAATCAATTGCACGAACTTCTAGTATAATAGAAAGAACGCAAAAGAATAAATCGTGAAATGAGTAAAAGGGGTAATAAAAATGGAGAATTTAAGTCTCAGTACACTGTTAGATGTCATTGGGGAAGTGTTTTCAGATGAAATCTCTATAGTGGTGTCGAATACGGAGGAGTACCTCTATTATCTGCCCAGCAAGCGGGTTGATTTAAAAATTAGGCCGGGGGATCCCGTGAAGGAAGGCACGATCGCACAGAAGGCTATTTCCCAGAAACAAAAAGTGTCGGAGTTCATCAACCGTGATGTGTTTGGTGTCCCTTATCATGGGATGGCGGTTCCGTTTTATCATGACGGGGAACTAGAGGGGTGTGTAACTGCAATATACCCCGTGTATACGGATGGGAAATCTGTCGTTACCGTAAAGACACATGATGGATGGATTCCTGTTCCTTTCGCAAGCGTAAAATATGTTGAGGTGAAAGACCGGAAAACATATGTGATGGCGGAGGGTTTTTCAGGAACTCATAAAAATACGTTACAAGAGTTTGAATATCTATTGCCGCGAGAGTCATTTGTACGATGTCATCGCTCCTTTATCGTTAATGTTCATCACATCAAGGGGATTTATCCTGATACGCACTCGACTTTTGTCTTGGAAATGGATAATGGAACAAGAATACCAGTTAGCCAATCCTATTCCAGTTACTTTCGTAAACTTTTAGGGTTTTAACTTGATTCGTGCTGCTTTAATCATGTATTTTAGTGCTTCACCGGATAATTCCTTGTCCAACGCCTAATTCCTCATTCATGTAAGTGCTTAAGTTAAAATTAACTAAAAGTTATGAATTGAGGCGTCTATGGATGGAAAATCATATGGATCGAATTAAAAATGTTCAATTGAGAGACGTTGTTGTCTCACCGACAGAGGCAGCGTCTTGGATTGAAGACGGTATGACGCTAGGGTTAAGTGGATTTACACGTGCGGGTGACGCAAAAGCGGTTCCACTGGCATTGGTGAAACGTGCGGAAACCGAAACGTTCAAAGTGAATGTGTTTACGGGCGCATCGTTAGGGTCTGATATCGATCGACTGTTTGCTGAAGCTGATATTATACATAAAAGATTACCATTCCAAGCAGATCCAACGATGCGGAAAAAGATTAATAACGGCGATCTTCTGTTTGTGGATCATCATTTGTCGCATACCGCAGAACTTATTCGTGCTGAAGTTGTCGAGCCAATTGACTTTGCAATTTTGGAAGCGGTTTCAATAACGGAAGACGGAATGATTATTCCAACGACCTCGGTTGGTAACTCATTGACGTTCGCGCAACATGCAAAAGCAATTATTATTGAAATTAATATGGCGCAGTCTACGCAATTGGAAGGATTGCATGATTTATACGATCCGGGTAAACAGGGTGAAAGGTCGCCGATTCAGTTAATGAAAGTAGATGACCGGATTGGTACGATTGGCATTCCTATTGACATGAAAAAGGTAAAAGGAATCGTCTTCACAGATCAACTGGATTCTCCTTCTACGATTGTAGCGCCTGATCAAGAAACAGAAATTATGGCAGAGCATTTATTAACGTTCCTTCGTACTGAGATTCAAGCAGGTCGGTTAACTGAACGTCTAGCACCATTACAGTCAGGAATTGGATCGGTAGCGAATGCAGTTCTTCACGGAATGATCAACTCAGAATTCAAGGATTTAGAAGTGTATTCAGAAGTACTGCAGGATTCCGTGTTTGATTTGATTGATGCAGGAAAAGTACGTTTCGCATCTTGTGCATCAATTACATTATCTGAAGAGAAGATGGATCAGGTCTTTAATAACTTTGAAAAGTATCGAGACAAGCTTATCATGCGTCCGCAGGAAATTTCGAACCATCCGGAAATTATCCGTCGTCTCGGCTTAATATCCATAAATACAGCACTTGAACTCGATATCTACGGCAACGTCAATTCGACGCATGTTTCAGGGACGAAGATGATGAACGGTATCGGCGGATCAGGTGATTTTGCCCGCAATGCACGCCTTGCTATTTTCGTTACGAAGTCAACGGCAAAAGGCGGTAACATTTCAAGTATCGTCCCGTTCGTTTCACATGTGGACCACACAGAGCATGATGTCGACATTATTGTTACAGAGCAAGGCTATGCAGATTTACGCGGACTTGCCCCAAGGGAACGTGTGGAGCTCATAATCGAACGTTGCGCACACCCGATGTACCGCGAGCAACTTCGCGCTTATTACGAAGAGGCGCTTGAAAGAGGCGGTCATACGCCACATGTCTTGGAAAAAGCATTCTCTTGGCATGCGAATTTGGCGAAGAACGGAACAATGCGCGAGCTTGTTGAAGAGTTGGTATAATAAACAAATAGAAAAAGGGTTACCTGACGAGGTAACCCTTTTTCTGTTTTTTTGGTGGGGGGTTATTTGATAGCATGAAGCTTGCCACCCGATCAAATAGCGTGCGACCCGAGCATAAAGTCTAGCTATCCGATCAAATAGCATGCGAACCGAGCATATAGGCTAGCTATCCGATCAAATAGCATGCGACCCGAGCATATAGGCTTGCTAACCAATCAAATATCGTGCGACCCGAGCATATAAGTTACTACCCGATCAAATAGCATGTGACCCGAGCATATAAGCTTGCCAACCAATCATATATCGTGCGACCCGAGCATATAAGCTAGCTACCCAATCATATAGAGTGAGAGACCGAGCATATAGGCTTGCCACCCAATCATATAGCTTGAGAGACCGAGCATATAAGCTTGCACCCGATCAAATATCGTACGACCCGAGCAAATAAGCTAGCTACCCAATCATATAGAGTGAGAGACCGAGCATATAGGCTTGCCACCCGATCATATAGCGTACGACCCGAGCATATAGGCTTGCCAACCAATCATAATAGCATGTGCGACCGAACCATATCCCCTCCGCGAACGGATCAATACATCACACTGCTATTATGCTTTTGCTGCAAGTGCTCTTTCAAATTCCTCTTTCACGCGATGAAGAAGTTCGGCATCCGTTAGCAGCCTATACCCCGTAGACGCAAGTGCTTTCGCTCCTGTAATCAATGCTTGGTTGCCAAGCTCCGATTTTGCAGCTTCCCTGAATTCAACCGTATGGGCAATCAAGTCATCTGGCCCGATTTTAATGTATGGATGTGCAGTCGGAACTACATAGCTAATGTTGCCCGCATCCGTCGAACCTTTGCCTTTCCGTTTTTCGGTATGGACGACTTCACCAAGTGTTTCAAGTTCCACGTGTAACGTTTCATCCAATACGGAGTTCAGAACGAGGTCTTTCACTTCGTTTTGGAAACGTTCAATTTTAACGGTTGCACCCGTTGCAAGGGCGGCGCCTTCAGCAATATTCCGGACTTTGTCAGAAGTCTCGACTGTTTTCTGCCAAGATTCCGCACGGATGTAAAAACGTGCAGATGCGTATTCGGGAATAATATTGGGTGCATCGCCGCCGTGTGTAATAATACCGTGGATGCGGACCTCAGAAGGCAGCTGCTGACGCAGGGCGTTAATGCCGTTGAACAGTTGGATGACAGCGTCCAGCGCATTGATACCTTGTTCAGGAGAACCTGATGCGTGAGCTGGTTTTCCGTAAAAATGAAAATCGAGTGGGTCCACAGCGAGTGATTCACCTGTTGTAGCTGTCTTTCCAGATGGATGGATCATGAGCGCAACATCTACGTCCTTTAAATAACCGTGTCTAACGAAGCTGCCTTTTGCGCTGCCATTCGGACCGCCTTCTTCAGCTGGTGTGCCTAAAAAGACAACGCGGCCGCCCGTGTCAGGAAGCGCTTCGGCAAGTGCAATCCCCGCTGCAACACTTGTTGTTCCAATAATATTATGTCCGCATGCATGTCCTAACCCAGGAAGTGCATCATATTCAGCAAGGTAAGCGATTGTCGGACCTTCTTTTCCACTGTCTTTCACAGCATAAAACGATGTTTCATGACCAGCAACCGCTGTTTTTACTTCAAACCCTGCATCTTCCAACAGCGCAACATGTTTAGCACTTGCATACACTTCTTCGTTTCCGATTTCCGGGTTTGCATGAATTTCCTGACTCGTTTGAATATATAAGTCATGGTTCTGTTCAATTGAATGGAATAATATGTTCGTCTTTTCATTTACAATGCTCATTATGAATGCCCCCAGTTCAATTATTTTTTAAGGTCTTCAAAGACGGTATCAATCTCTTCCGGTGTTAACTTAATAAGATATGATCCGCCTTTTGTATCTTCTTCGATAGCTTTTTCAATATCTTCTTCTTGATATAACTCAACGATCCGTTTGAATGTTTTATTGTTTTTTTCTTTCCCGCTTGCTACGATTAAATTCACATATGGGTAAATACTCTCATCGTCACTTGATTCTCTAAAGAGTGGATCCTCTCCTGGTGAAAATCCTGCTTGTCCAGCAATTCCGTTGTTAATAATCGCGGCAGTCACATCTGGCAATATACGAGGTGTTTGTTGAGCAACCATAGGAATGATTTCTAGGTTCAATGGATTTTCAGTGATTTTTGTCGGGTCACCAAACAATCCAAAGTCATCTGAAAGTGAAATTAAATCAGCACTTTCTAGTAGGCGTAGCGCACGTGCTTGGTTTGAAGGGTCATCTGGAATCGCAATTTTGTCGCCTTCTTTGATTTCAGAAATATCCTTAATTTTTTCAGAGTAAACGCCAAGTGGTGCAAACATCGTCGAGCCAATTGGAACAAGTTCATTTTTACTTTCTTTTACATATTGGGATAGGAACGAGAAATGTTGGAATGCATTTAAGTCGATATCGCCTTGTGCAAGTGCATTATTTGGCAATGTGTAATCTGCGAATTCGACAAGTTCGATTTCAATTCCTTCTTTTGCCGCTTTTTCTTTCAGCAATGGCCATTGGACACCATCTGCACCGTTGACACCAATTTTCACTTTGACTGTATCACTATTTCCGCTTTCTTTCCCGCCGCAAGCAGCGAGTACAATAGCAGTTAATACTGCTAAACTTACTAACCATAATTTCCTCATTTAATTCGTCTCCTTTTAGTTGAATGATTGTATTTTTTAAAGATTATTAAGTATAAGATTCTTTGACCTGGAACAGTGTCTAGCTCCAGGCATCTTGCACTTTTCCCAGATTACCGACGCATGATTTTTTTAGAAAGTGTATTGCCAAGCCATTGTGCTAATTGCACCATGATGATTAAAATGACGACCGTAACGAGCATGACACTACCGTCGAACCGTTGATAACCGTATGTCATCGCGACATGTCCAAGACCTCCGCCGCCAACTGTTCCGGCAACTGCCGAGAAATCGATCAGACTGACGGAAACGAAGGTAAGTCCTAAAATAAGTGGACCCAATGCTTCTGGTATCAAAACCGTGAAGATAATCCGAAGAGGGCTTGCACCCATTGCCTGTGCTGCTTCAATAACGCCAGGATCAATGCTGACCAAGTTATTTTCAACAACTCGGGCAATGACGAATGTTGCAACAATTGTCATCGGAAAAATGGCTGCTGCGGTTCCGATTGTTGTCCCGACAACTAATCTTGTCAGTTGTGAAATGGCTACTAAGAAGATGATGAACGGAACAGGCCGAACGATGTTAATGACTATATTTAATATTTGAGAAACAAGTTTGTTTTCCAAAATATTATTTTGCCTAGTGACAAATAATAGCAGGCCAATTGCAATTCCAAAAATGGAACCAAAAACGAGAGTGGCGATTACCATGATCAGTGTTTCACCGGTTGCTTCTACAATCCGGGGCCAAAATGTAAGCCAATCAACGTTCATCTTGTAGGACCTCCTCTATGTCTACAATTAATTCAAGTTCTTTTAATACATGGCTTACAGCATCCGTTTCTCCTTCAAATGAAACAAGTAGATTGCCAAAAAATCGTTCCTGTAATTCTCGAACTGAACCGTAAACGATGTTGAAATCAACATCATGTTTACGTGTAACTTTTGAAAGAACAGGATCACTTGCAATATCTCCTTTGAAAATAACTCGATATAACTTGGTACCACCTTTTGATTGCCACTCATTAATCAATTTTTCTGAAGGTAGATCCTGCTGCACGGATTGGATGAATCGTTGTGTTGTCGAATGTTGAGGATCAGTAAATGTTTCAAAAACATCACCTGTTTCGATTACTTCTCCATTTTCCATGACCGCTACTTTGTCGCAAATTGTTTGAATAACATGCATTTCATGTGTGATAAGGAGGATTGTAATACCCAAATCCTTATTCACCTTTTTCAACAACCGCAGTATATCGGCGGTCGTATCAGGATCTAGTGCAGATGTGGCTTCATCACAGATTAGGATGTCTGGTGAAGTGGCGAGTGCTCTGGCTATACCTACGCGTTGCTTTTGCCCTCCTGATAGTTGGTCCGGATAATCTTTAGCTTTATCGGCCAGGCCAACGAAGTCCAATAATTCCTCGACGCGTTCCGCAATTGCTTTTTTTTGCATTCCGCCAAGTTTCAAAGGATACGCGATGTTTCCTGCAACTGTCCGTGAGTTCAGCAAGTTGAAGTTCTGAAAAATCATGCCGATGTTGCGACGTTGCGTCCGTAAATCTTTTGAGGATAATGTACTGACGTCGATGTCTCGAATGAAAACAGAGCCTGAAGTCGGGCGTTCAAGCATATTTACTAACCGTAGCAATGTGCTTTTTCCAGCGCCGCTAAAACCGATGATGCCGAAAATTTCACCTTTTTCAACGAAAAGAGAAACATCTTTTACCGCATGTACCTCACGCTTCCCAAGGGCGAACGTCTTGGATGCATTTTTAAATTCAATCATGTATTGACCCCCTAAGTACTTCGTTAATTCTGTGCGGACAACGGATGCAACTAGCAAAATGACTTGTGACCCCGAGCATCTGGCCGCTGAAGCTAGATAGTTGTAAGAACGAAAAAAATCCCTCTTTTTCTTAAAATAGATAAGAAAAAGAAGGATTCTAATAAAAGAAGCCATCTCGTTCTCATCTTCCAAACGCATACGCGTCTGTAGGAGTTGGCACAGTGTTCATTGGTCATGAACCTGTTGCCGAGATGTCATAGGGCCTGTCCCTCGATCTCTCTGGATAAGAAAGTGATGTAGTGCTATTCGATTGTTGCAAGAATTGAATCTAACTCTAGTGTGCAAATTAGGTAAAGTCAATGAATTTACTAAAGTAAAATAATTCAGATTACTAATAGTCGTAAACAATTTCAGAATTCTGATACACTTAAAGTGATAGAGAAAGCGGTGTGAGAATGACAATTTTTATATTTATTAGCATTATACTTTTTGCGTCCATTTTACAGACAAGTACAGGATTTGGTTTTTCGATCATGGCGACACCTTTTCTACTCATGATTTTCAATCCGATGGAGGCCATTCAGATAAACCTAGTTTTGTCGCTTGTTATTTCGAGCGCACTTATTGCTAAAATACGTAAAGATGTGGATACAGACCTATTAAAAAAGTTGATAATCGGGAGCTTATCTGGACTGCCAATTGGTATCATTTTGTTCATTTCGGCGGATATCAACAAATTGAAAACGGGCATAGGCATTGTTCTTCTTTTGCTAACACTGCTGCTTGTCCTGAACCTTCGAATTAAGAGAACTAAACGTGGGGACTTTGTTGTTGGCGGATTATCCGGTACATTGACGACAGGAATTGGCATGCCAGGTCCGCCGCTTTTGCTCTACTTTGCAGGAACAGCTATGCAAAAAGAAACATTACGTGCAACGACACTCGCGTTTTATTTATTCATCTATTCCGTTAGTCTACTCATTCAAGTGCTTTTTGTTGGTACAAATAAAGGTATCTGGACCTCAATCGGAATGGCACTGCCGCTAGTATTTGTTGGATTGTATCTAGGACAACTACTATTCCGTCATATCAGTCAAAAGACCTTTCGGATCTTCACATATGGTATTTTACTATTTACGGGCGTTTATTTATTAATAAAATGAGAAAGTAATTTATAGAATGGAGATGTTTCTTATGAAAATCGCATTGTTTGGGGCAACAGGGCGTGTGGGTGGGGAAGTCCTAAAATTAGCATTAGCAGAAGGGCATGAAGTGACGGTACTTGTCCGTTCACCTGAGAAATTGGCGCCACATGATAGGTTGACGATTATCCAAGGTGATGTCCGTGATGTTGTAGCAGTTTCGGATGCCGTTGCTGGAATGGACGTTGTATTCAGTTCGCTAGGTACAGACCAGACAACAACGTTGACTGAGGCAGTTCCTCATATGATAAGAGCGATGGAGGATACGGGAATTAATCGGCTAGTCACAATTGGGACAGCAGGCATCTTGCAAAGTAAGATTGATCCCGAAAAACTGCGTTATGAAGCTGGAGATACAAATCGTCGACTAACTTTTGCAGCGGAGGAGCACCATAAAGTGTATGACAGGCTGCGTCAATCGAGGCTTGAATGGACAATTGTCTGTCCTACTTATTTGCCGGATGGTGTTGCGGTGGGTGACTACAGAACTGAGCGCGATTTGTTGCCAGAGGAAGGTAAACAAATATCCGTTGGTGACACAGCTGCTTTTGCTTACGGCGAACTACTGCAAGGCGATAATATCGGGTTTCGTGTAGGAATTTCATATTAGTAAACAGAGTAGTACTGTCGTTGACAGTGCTATTTTTGTACGGAAAAGCATCACTCTTTTATGGAGTGATGCTTTTTATTTGGAAAATAAAAAGTTACTTTGCTGGCCACCATAGTAACAATGTTTCATGTGAAACACTGCGTTGTTAACCCCATAGTAACGGGCAGAACCCCCATCCCGATTGAAGTTTCACTTTATAAATAAGTTCCAAAAAATGCCTGAAACGAAAATAAAGATCATCCGTCAAATCAGTTAGCAGCCAAAGTAACTGCTAGTTGAAAGGTTGGGGAGGAATTTTTTATGAAAAAAAAGTTTGGAATGCTTATATGTGCAATGGTTATCTTTACGATGGTGGGTTGTTCGGGATCAGGATTAAATGACGGTATAAAGGACGAAGTTTCCGTCAAAGACATAATGGAAAGTGTTAAGGGGCAAGTTGTACAAGATATAAAAGATGCAGGATTCGACGATGGACAAACTGATGAGGAAATTCTTCAAAATTATGTGGAGACGAATTTAGTAAATGCTAAAACAGACGATTCAATGACACAAATATTTATGGAGCGAACAGAACTTGATAAAGAGTTACTAGCAGAAGGTTTGATGTTCAACTCTATGTTTAATATCAATTCGGATGAAATAATTGTCTTGAAAGCGAAGAATGAGGAGGACGCAGAATCATTGAAAGCCTCGATGCAAAAAGAATTAGATGCACAAATACAAACATGGGAACAATATCTTCCTGATCAATATGAAAAAGTGAAAAACAATGTGTTAAAAACGACAGGTGATTTTGTTCTATACGTTACGTATGGCAATGTAGATGCAGTAGAGCAGATTTTTGATGAAAAAGTAAAGTGAATTCTAAAGGTGCTTATTTCGCGACTTTAGAAGCCTCTAGCGGATGTCACGGATTTTGAAGGAATCTAAGTTTGCCGCGTCCTGCGTCAATGTTTGCATGCCTGTATCCTGCAGGCACATGCTCAATTCAAGATTCGGACTAAAACACACGCCGAGGCGTATTTGAAGGGCGCTGAATAAGCGTCTTTCTACATAGCAAAAGCTAGGAGAGTGATTGTGTGGTATTCAGTAGCTTATTATTTCTATTTTTCTTTTTACCAACTACATTACTCCTTTATTTTTGCGGTTCTAGAAAGATGAAAAATGGCATTCTCCTTATCGTTAGTCTTATCTTTTATGCATGGGGAGAACCTGTTTATATATTTTTAATGATTTTTTCGGCTATTACAGATTATTTTCACGGGTTATTTATTCAAAAATACAGGTTAACTGCGCCGCTTAAAGCGAAGCTCGGATTACTTTCATCTATTGTTATTAATCTAAGTTTATTGTCTTTTTTCAAGTATGCAGACTTCCTAATTGAAAACATCAATAATTTATTCGGCATGAATGTAAATGCCTTGGACCTTCCATTACCGATTGGCTTATCTTTTTACACATTTCAAACGATGTCGTATGCAATCGACGTGTATCGTGGACGGGTGAAAGCACAACAAAATCCGTTGACGCTTGCGCTATATGTTTGTTTGTTTCCACAGCTTATTGCAGGACCTATCGTACGATACGAAATTATTGAACATGAACTTAAAAACAGACGTGTTACGCTTAATCAATTTTCAGAAGGTGTGAAGATTTTTCTTATCGGGCTTGGTAAGAAGGTGTTGCTCGCCAATAACATAGGATTTTTATGGAGTGAAATTCAGCAGCAAAGTCCTGCCGAATTGTCAGTATTATCGGCTTGGATGGGGATTGCAGCATTTGGTTTGCAACTGTATTTCGATTTTAGCGGTTATTCTGATATGGCCATTGGCCTCGGGAAAATGTTCGGTTTTAATTTTCCGCAAAACTTCAATTATCCGTTTGTTTCCCGCAGTATCTCTGATTTTTGGCGAAGGTGGCATATGACGCTTGGCGGTTGGTTCCGGGACTATGTGTATATACCACTAGGCGGGAGTAGAAAAGGTAAATACAGGCTCTATCTAAATTTATTCATCGTTTGGGGTCTGACCGGATTATGGCATGGGGCTGCATGGAATTTCGTGGCTTGGGGTCTTTACTTTGGTGTATTGATTGCGATTGAAAAGGCAGGGTTACTGGTGCTACTCGAAAAAATGCACCCGATTTTCCAACACATTTACGCGTTTGTTATCATCATGATTAGTTGGGTACTATTCGTTTTTGAAGACCTCTCCATGAGTTTTACCTATTTGAAAATTATGTTTGGGTTTTCGGGACAAGCATTGGTAAATGAGCGATTCATGTACGATGCGTATACAAATGCTATTCTCTTTCTGTTAGCTTTTATTGGCTCGGTTCCAATTTTGAAAACGTTGAGGAATAAAATGACACGTTGGCATAAAGTGATTGACGAAATTTTAATTCCTGTATTTTGTTTACTTATTCTCGTCTTGTCGACCGCTTACTTAGCGGATGATTCATACAACCCATTTCTTTATTTTCGCTTCTAGGAGGTGACACATTGTCTATTCATAAAAAGTGTTTTGTAGGTGTATTTTTGGTATTCATTTTTGGAATAGGGTTATTCAATGTGGTAGCTAGCGACCGTGCTTTCTCTGAGAGAGAAAACCGTCCATTAGCTCAAATGCCTGAATGGACATTGCCAAATTTTTATTCTGGAAAGTTAACGGCGCGTTATGAAACGTATATGTCTGATCAGTTTATTTGGAAAGATGGTTGGGTGAGGCTGAAGGCGATGTCGGAAAGGGCTTCATTGAAAAAAGAAAATAACGGGGTTTTCTTTGGCAAAGATGGATTCCTTATTGAACCATTTGAAAAACCTGGCGAACAGTTTGATAAAAACATTGAGTATGTGAAAAGGTTTGCTGCAAATGCAGAAGGTATTCAGTCGTATGTATTACTTGCACCAACTTCGATAGCGCTATATGAGGATAAACTGCCCCTTTTTGCTCAAACTTCCAGCGAAAGAGAAGCATTTGAAACCGCGAAAGAAAAGTTGGATTCCATAATGGAGGTAATTGATGTATACGATGCGCTCAAATCGCAAAGTAACGATCAAATCTATTTTAAAACAGATCACCATTGGACGATGCGGGGGGCATATCTAGCTTACAGAGATTCAGCGAGAGCGTTGGGGATAAAGCCATATGAAGAAGACGACTTTCGTATTAAAACGGTAGCTGAAAATTTTTTCGGAACACTCCATTCCAAGACGAATGCGATCGGTGTTGAGCCGGACAAGATTGAAGTTTATTTGCCAAAGTTTGAAACTACTCAAACAGTGACCTATGAAGACGGACGACAATCTGAATCATTATACGAATGGGATTATCTTGAGAAAAAGGATAAGTATTCGCTATTCTTGGATGGTAATCATACACTTGTAAAAATTAAAACAGGAGTCGGAAATGGCCGTAAGTTGGCGATTGTAAAAGATTCCTATGCTCATGCATTTATCCCCTTTTTAGCGAATCACTTTGAGGAAATACATGTACTAGATCTTCGATATTATCATTCGGATGTCTTTATGTATTTGAATGATCAAAACATCTCTGAAGTATTATTTTTATACAATGTTGCTAATTTTACAAAGGACCCAAATATGATTTGGTTGTCGCAAAGTACATTGAAATAAATTTTTAGTACGAATGGGATAGTTGGTAAATGCGAAGATGCCGTAGAACGAGCGATGATTTATTAGTGGATTACGCTTGATGACAAGAAAAGGAGTTGCTTTACTCATAATGAGTGAAGCAACTCCTTTTTTAACATGAATAATTGAATAAGTGAGTAGTATATTTCATTAAATAGTTATACGGCTACTTCACTCATCAGCGCATGCGTATTCCCCTCGGTATCATTGAAAAACACCATCCACGTTTCTGTGGAGTCCATTTTTGCGACGACATGCGGTTTATCGATAAATGAAACTCCTTTTTCTTTCATCTGACTATAGCTTGCTGTAATTTCATCTACTTGGAAATACAGGACGGAACTTGCGTTTGTGAATTGTTCCTTTTCGGGAAGACTAAGCATTAAGCGGATACCGTCGCAGTCGAAGAAAGCCATTGTGTCAGTGTTGAATAAAAGCGGTAGTTCAAGTAAATCTTTATAAAATAAAATAGCTCGATTAATATCTTTTGCAGGAATCCCAATTTGGCCGATACTTTTTAAACTTGTCACAAAAATAATCCCCCTATTCAGTAATCTTTTCATTTAGTATAGCATCCCAGTTTTTATCCAACGAAGCGGAGGGACAAGAAGATGGATATTCTTTATAGTGGTTTGTTAAAAGATAATCATCCGTTTTATATTCGACGACTGCACCTGAAAGACCTTCATGAAATTATACATGTACAGAATGAGGTGGTTTATGTACTTGATAATCCAAGTTCGTTATCTTCATTATCCCAAAAAGAGTACGAATATATTTTGGCTGACGGCGGTAAGATGGTAGGGGTGTTTGCAGATGAACGGCTCGTCGCATTCCGTGCATTACTTGTCCCAGGAGCAGATGAAGAGCATCTCGGTTCCGACGTTGGGCTTGATTCGACGGAATTTGAGTCTGTTATTTATCAGGAGATATCGACTGTTTCGCCACGCTATCGTGGCTACCGTCTGCAAAAGATTATGGCAGACGTCTTAATGGAGCAGTTGAAAGTGGCAGACTATAAGTACGTTTGCGCAACGGTTGCTCCGTTTAACATCGCAAGTCTCAAGGACAAGTTTTCACAGCAGATGGAAATTGCCGCGCTGAAAAAGAAATATAACGGGGTGTTGCGTTACGTTTTTGTGAAACATCTTCATAAAGAGCGGGACGAATGGGAAGTGGAGCAATTCATTCCGATGCAAGATACAAAAGCTCAGCAAAAACTGCTTGAAGAAGGATGGCGAGGGACTGGGATTTCAGGAAGTACAGATGGCTGGCTTGTACGGTATTGTAAATAGTTTATCGACTTTCATGACAAGTAGAAAAGGAGCGACTTCACCCGATCGAGTAAAATCGCATCCTCTTTGATTCACATCAATTTTGAAATGAACATTGTCGCGATTCCGAAATAAATCAAAAGCGACAATATATCATTGATGGTAGTAATAAGCGGACCCGATGCAACTGCAGGATCCACATTGAATTTGTGCAAGACGAGCGGGATGATTGTACCCGCCAGCGTTCCGATAATAAGTGTGATAAGTAAAGAGACACCAACGACAAGTCCGAGTACAAAACTACCTTGCCAAATATAAGCAATAATTGAAATGACGATGGAACAGACAATACCGATAATAATCCCGACTAATAACTCCCGAAAAATAAGTTTCAGCATTTTTTTCGTATCAAGATCCTCGGATACAAGACCGCGGACAACGACGGCGAGTGATTGTGTTCCAGTATTCCCGGTCATTCCGGCAATCATAGGCATGAAGAAGGCGAGCGCGACAACGGCTTCAAGCGTCGCTTCGAAACGGGATATGATACTCCCAGAAACAAGTCCAATGAACAGCAGTAAAATTAGCCATGGTAAACGTCTTCTGGCGGCAACTAACGGCTTCGTTCTGAAGTCAATCGCTTTTCCGGAGGCCAGTAGCATTTCAATATCTTCATTCGCTTCCCGGACGACAATATCAAGGACGTCATCCACCGTGATGATACCGAGCAGAACACCTTCGTCATCAGTGACAGGCATTGAAACGAAATCGTAACGGCCAATAATCTTAGCAACTTCTTCTTGTTTGGTCATCACACCTACCTTGACGATATTCCGTGACATGATGTCTTCTATTTGAGCTTCGGGTTCTGCGAGCAACAGGTCTCTGTACGATGCGACACCGATAACTTTTTTGTCATCATCTAGAACGTACAGATAGTTTAGATACTCCGCAAGTGCAGCGTAACTCTTTAGTTTCTTTACTGCCCGCTCGACAGAATATGATTTATGAATCCATACGAAGCGGTTCGTCATCGCTCTTCCGGCCGTTTTTGGCGGATAATTCATGATCTGCCGGATGATGTCCATTTCTTCTTGTTTCATTTCGGCAATTAATGCATCGGCTTCTTTTTGGGGAAGTCCCGATAACAGGAAAGCAAGGTCATCATTTTTCATAAGATCCAATATATCCGTGGAGCGGGCAGGACCGATTGTTCGCAAAGCACGGAGCTGATCATCCTGTGATAAATGACGTAATAACCCGGTTAATTCATCTAACGTAAGGAATTCTAAAAATAACGGCCGATGTTTCACTGGTAAATTTTCATATTGGTTTGCAATATCGAAAGGTTTCAATTCCTTCATGATTTCATGGAATGTCTCTCTTTTTCCTTCTTTTAATATATGGATTAGCGCAGTTGCGATTCCATTCTCAGGGTCTTTATGAACCAAAATATACACCTCTCTAAAAAAATGGTGAGAGATGGATCAGAGTGCTGCCGTTTCTCTCTCTATAGCTTTATGCCCTATTTCATTCATCGGAAAACCATATTGTTTGTTTATTAAAAGGAATAATTTACTTAACTGGGTGGGAGGCGAAGATCGATTGAAAAAGAGCCAGCAATTGAAGTTGATAAGCGTACTACTAGTAATTGTAATGATTGTCTTGCTGATAAACGGATTTAACGGTAAGGATAACCATACCACCGCCCCGGACAATACGACAGTATCAGTTGCTAAAGTTGATGAACCAGTTGATAAACCAGTCGATAAACCGCAAAAAACGTATGGATTTCATGACATTGACGAAATTTTGAAAGACCCGAGATTACAAGGTGCGACGACTGTGGTAAGTATTCGTGAGGCAGCAACCGGCGAAGTTGTCTATTCCCATCTAGGAGATACGCGAGTCCACCCCGCATCCGTCATGAAATTACTGACAGGCGCTGCGGCATTTGAAACACTTGGAGAAGGGCATACGTTCAAGACTGAGTTGTATATGGATGGGCGAATAGAGAGCGGCGTGCTGCACGGCAATCTCTATTTAAGAGGAAGAGGCGATCCGACACTGACGAAGAACGACCTGAAGGCATTCGTATCCGAATTAAAAGCGAAGGGAATCAGCTCCATCGCAGGAAACGTCTACGGGGATGATACTTGGTACGATGACATTAGACTTTCCCAAGACCTAAACTGGTCTGATGAACCCTACTATACAGGTTCCCAGGTGTCCGCACTGACGTTATCTCCAAATGACGACTATGACGCAGGTACGGTCATTGTCGAAGTGAATCCTGCCAAGAAATCAGGACAGGCGGGACAAGTCGCCATGGTACCAGCAAATAACTACCTGACAGTCGTCAACAAGACTCAAACGGTAGCTAAAAAAGGCAAGAAAAGTATTACGGTTGAAAGGCAACACGGTACAAATACGTTTATCGTATCCGGGACGATTCCAGAAGGCTCAACAAAAACACGCACTTGGGCATCTGTCTGGGAACCGACAAACTACACGATTAGCATCTTCAAAAAAACAATTGAAGAACTGGGCATTACGTTTTCGACAGCTCCGAAAGTCGAGCGCAAAAAAGTGACTAAAGGGGCTACTTTACTGACGTCAAAAAATTCAATGCCGCTACATGAATTGTTCATTCCCTTCATGAAATTAAGTAATAACGGACATGCTGAAGTACTAGTTAAAGAGATGGGGCGTACTATAGGTGGCGAGGGCAGTTGGGATAAGGGGCTTTCGATCATAGAAGCAACACTCTCTACTCTAGGACTTGATACAAAAAATATGCTGCTTCGCGATGGATCAGGCATGTCCCATAAAAACCTTGTCACGGCGAATGAAGTGACAAAACTGCTTTACACAGCACAGACAAAACCATGGTATCCAGCATTTTTGAATGCGCTTCCTGTAGCAGGGAATGGAGAACGGTTTGTTGGAGGAACATTGCGCAATCGTATGACAGGGACAACGGCAGCAGGCAACGTCCAAGCGAAAACGGGCGCATTGAACGGGGTCACCGCGTTGTCTGGCTACGTTACAACGAAAGATGGAGAAATACTTACTTTTTCTATTATGATTAATAACTATTTGAATGACACGACGCCTGAAATACTAGACAAAATCGCTATTACACTTGCGAATTATCAGTCAAAGTGAGCAATTTGATATGCAATAAAATGCATATTTCGTGCATATTTATGTTTAGCAGAAAAAGAATAGGGAACGAGATAGAGAGTAAGGTAAAAACCGGAAAAACATCCGGGATGATAAAAAGGGGAGAACTTTTACTATGGGGAAGTTGAAAGTACTATTTCTATTGTTAACTGTTTCGGTGTTGGTGTTATCGGCATGCGGGACAAAGAAGGATGCCGGAGCAGAAAAAAGTGACGGCGATGGAAGCTATGAACTTATGAAAAAAGGGAGTCTGACTTTTGCCGCGAGTGGTGTTTATAAGCCATTTAATTTTGAAGAAAAAGGGAAATTAACTGGTTTTGATATAGAGATTGGTGAGGCAATTGCTGACAAGATGGGGCTAGAGGCGAACCCAGTGACAAATCCCTTTGAAACAATTATGCAGGGGCTAATCGGTAAGAAGTTCGATGCAATCATTGGATCAATGGCTTATACGAAAGAGCGTGCAAAGCAGGTGAACTTTACTGAACCTTACTATTACTCGGGCGGAATGATTTTTGTATCCGAAGATAATAAGGATATTAAGTCTGAGGATGATTTGAAAGGTAAAAAAATCGGTGTCGTGGCCCAATCTACATATGAAAAACCCGCACAAACCCTTTCGGACAATATCCAGTATTATAGCAGTGATGTAGTTGCACTAAAAGATTTGACTATAGAAGGTCGTCTCGATGCAGTTATCACAGCCGATATCGTAGGCTATGAAGCGATTGATAATGATTTTAAAATTAAGGAAGTCGGAAAGCCGCTATGGGTAGAGCAGCCATCCATCGCTGTACGACCTGACAATGATGCATTAAGGGAAGACATTGACAAAGCGCTGAAAGAAATAATTGAAGATGGTACGTATGATGAAATTTCAAAGAAATGGTTTGATCGAAATCTACTAGACCTTGATCTGGAAGGTGTGGAGCTTTTAGAATGAATGACTCCACAGACTTGACTACAGAAAGAGGGTATAACTAGTGCCAGAGATATTTATAACACTTTATGAGGTATTCATACGAACGTACCCAGGATTTTTAAAAGCTGCACTTATCACGTTGGAAATTACGGCAATTGCACTCGTGTTAGGTACTGCTCTAGGTATAGTTTTTGCATTAATGAAGATATCCAAATCAAAAATTTTACAGACAATCGCAAACCTGTATATTACTTTAATTCGGGGGACTCCGCTGATTGTCCAAATCATGTTTCTCTATTACGGAATTACGAATATCGTCGTCCTTTCGAATTTCTGGGCCGGTGCAATCGCGCTAGGTATTCATAATGGTGCTTATATCGCGGAAATTTTCCGGGGCGCCATACAGGGAATCGATCGCGGGCAAGAAGAAGCAAGTCTTGCGGTTGGTATGAACCGCCGGCAAGCAATGCGGAGAATTATTTTTCCGCAAGCGCTTCGCCGTGCGATTCCGCCTCTTGGAAACCAGTTCATAATTACCATGAAAGATTCATCACTTGTGTACGTTATTGGTGTTTCGGAAATGTTCGGACTGGCAAACAGGGAAGCGGCAGCATCATTCCAACCATTCGAAACATTCCTAGTCGTCGGGGTTTATTATCTCGTACTTGTACTAATCTTCTCCGCACTGCTGAAATGGTATGAGAAAAAGCTGGATGTTGACAGTATATGAGGAGGAAATTAAATGATTAAAACAAAAAACCTCCACAAGTCATTCGGCGATCTTGACGTGCTGAAAGGAATCGACCTAGATGTGGAGACCGGAGAAGTTGTTGTGCTTATCGGAGTCAGTGGATCGGGTAAAAGTACGTTGCTTCGCTGTCTGAACTTCCTTGAAATGCCGAATGAAGGTGAAATTATAATTGATGGACGACAAGTCGATCTGAAGAAAGATGACTTGTCGAATGTGCGGGCCGAAGTAGGAATGGTGTTCCAGCATTTTAACCTTTTCCCACATAAGACAGTGCTTGAAAACATCACGGAGGCACCCATCATTGTCAAAAAGATGAAAAAGGAACGCGCAGAGAAAGAGGCGCGTGTAATCTTGGAAAAAGTCGGCTTATCTGATAAAGCAGACGTCTATCCAGGTAAACTATCAGGCGGACAAAAACAGCGTGTCGCTATTGCTCGGGCACTCGCAATGGAACCCAAAGCGCTCTTGTTCGACGAACCGACATCAGCGCTTGACCCAGAACTTGTCGGGGAAGTACTTCAAGTAATGCAGGATCTCGCCAATGAGGGTATGACGATGGTCGTTGTTACCCATGAAATGAAGTTTGCAAAAGAAGTTGCCGACCGAATTGTTATGCTGGACGAAGGCTGTATCATTGAAAATACAGATCCGCATACATTTTTCAACCATTCGACCAACGAACGGACACGCCAATTTTTAGAGATGGTTGACGTATAAGGCAGTGAATAAAAAAGATATCCAACACCGGTGTTAGTAGGTGCGGGATATCTTTTTTATATTAGCGTTTCGGTTCATAATTCAACATCTTGAACATTTCCGACAGTTCCTCGTCGGTCAAGTCACGCCACTGACCATTCGGCAAGTCACCAAGATGGATGTTCATAATGCGCGTACGTTGTAATTTCCGAACATTATAACCAAGTGCGGAACACATGCGGCGGATTTGGCGGTTTAAGCCTTGCGTCAATGTCATGTTGAATTTACGTGGTCCTAGTTGTTTTACTTTACATGGTTTTGTTACCGTATCTAAAATCGGGACGCCTGACTCCATCTGTCTGATGAATTCCTTCGTGATTGGTTGGTCGACAGTGACGATATATTCTTTTTCATGGCCATTTTCTTCGCGCAAGATTTCATTGACGATATCGCCGTCATTTGTCAGAAGAAGAAGTCCATCTGAGTCTTTGTCGAGTCGACCGATATGGAAAACACGTAGAGGGTGGTTGACGAAATCGACGACATTACCTTTAATATGGCGTTCCGTCGTGCTAGTAATGCCAACGGGTTTATTGAGCGCAAGATAAACGAGTTGCTCTTCCGTCTTCACTAGTTTTCCATCAGCATGGACTTCGTCGCCATCTTCGACTTTACTGCCGAGCTCGGCAAGTTGCCCGTTAATCGTAATGCGTCCATCTTCTATCCATTTATCCGCGCCACGACGGGAAACAATCCCGGCTTCGCTTAAATACTTATTAATTCTCATGTATGTCATCCTATCTAAGAAAGTTCTTTCTTCTATTGTAGCGCGTCTACGGAAAATGTTCAAAACCGTGGAGTTGGTATTAGAAGTGCAGAGTTGCTATTAGAATCAAGAAGTTGACATTAGAAGTTCGAAGTTGCAATTAAAACCAAAAAGTTGCAATTAGAATTCGGAATTTGCAATCGGCGCAAAAGAAGATGCCCCGATTTTAAATCAGATACGAATGAAACAGAAAAGATTGACAACTAACTCGCCTTGTAATACGATGGGAATAACATTTTACCAAAGACGGGCAGAAGGTACCGAGAGCGGTGCCGCCCACGATAGACGAGTTGAGAAGAGCATAGCTGAGAAATTGATGAATAAGAAGAGTAGCACAGGAGCGCGATTGTAGAGAGTCAGTGGGTGGTGAAAACTGATTCGCGGCCGGTGTGAATGGACTTATGAGAGTCTACTTGAATCGTTTTTCAAGTAGGACGTGAGATCCCACGTTACGGGATGTGTCTTATGGGCACGCTAAGTGGAAGCAGCAATGCTTCAATTAGAGGTGGCAACGCGGTCTATTCCGTCCTCTGCAATCGGACTAATCTGTCCTTTTGCAGAGGACTTTTTTTATACCTAAAAAGAGGAGAGTTGAGCTGAGATGAGTAGAGAACAGACGAGTTTACGGACGACAATGAAGAAGTTAAATGGGGATTCATTAACACCCATATTGATTTTCAGAAGAATGCAGGGGCAGCGAAAGTTTTTATTAGAAAGTTCTTCGAAACATGAGGGATCAGGGCGCTACTCCTTCCTTGGGATGGATCCACTGAAGTCTTATAGCGGACGCGACGGAAAACTTGAAGAACATGTTTATGCTACTGGCAAGAAATATGTACACGAGGGCGATTTGTTTGTGCTGTTGAAACGATTGATGCCGCGAATTACGGATGATATCGATTTTCCTTTCACAGGCGGAGCGGTCGGCTACGTTGGTTACGGAGCGGGTTCCGACAGTGTGACGCGTTCCCATGACGATATGGGATTTCCGGATGTTAATTTTAATATTTACGAAACCATTATTATTTTCGACCATGTGTTGAATGAAGTGACATTGCTGCATACGGAAATTAATCCGGAACAAAGTGCTCCTGATTTGGACGCACTGGCAGAAAGTATGTTATCCGGACCGGAAAAAGAAGAGTTGGCTTTTGCGCTCTCGGATTATAGCTGTTCTGTCACACAACAACAATTTGAAAATTTGGTACGCGAAGCAAAAGGGTATATCGAGCAAGGAGAGGCTGAGCAAATCGTACTGTCTAGACGTTTAGTGGCGGACTTTAACGGCGATCCATTTTCATTATACCGAAAGCTAAGAAAGCGTAATCCTTCACCCTATATGTATTATATGGAATTCGATGATCACGTCGTTTTAGGTACGTCCCCGGAAAGTATCGTAAGTGTATCAAATGGCAAAGTGATGACGAATCCAATTGCAGGGACGCGCCGACGTGGTGTAGATAAAGCAGAAGATTTAGCACTTGAAAAAGAGTTGTTGGCGGATCCAAAAGAACTCGCGGAACACGATATGTTGGTCGAACTTGGCCGTAATGATTTGAAGAAAGTATGCCTTCCAGATTCGGTGCAAGTCACAAGTTATATGGAAGTCGTCCGTTACGAGCATGTTATGCACATTGTATCAGAAGCAGAGGGAACATTGTCGCCAGTGCTACATTCATTGGACGCGTTAACGGCATGCCTTCCTGCGGGTACGGTAACAGGTACACCGAAAAAACGAGCAATGGAATTGATTGATGAATTGGAGAAAATGGACCGGGGTATTTACGGCGGGGCAATCGGGTATATCGGTTTCAACGGTAATATGGATTTTGCGTTGACGATCCGCACGATGGTTGTGAAAGACGGTAAAGCATACGTCCAGGCAGGAGCAGGAATTGTGCAAGCGTCAGATCCAACAGCAGAATTTATGGAAACGGCCAATAAAGCCAAGTCCTTGTTGGAAGTCATTAACTAAATCGATGATGAATTGATTATGAGAAAGAGCAGAGCAGAGGAGAGATTGAGATGAGAAATTTTGTTAGAAGAGTAGAGTTGGGCCAGCATTTGATGTATGAAGAAATGGTGGAAGCTTCTAAGTTGATGTTTAATGAACAAACCGCATCGCAGGACATAGTCGATTTCCTTGTGGCGTTGTCACGAAAAGAAGAAACGGCCCATGAAGTAGCGGCACTTGCTTCGGTTATGAAATCGTTCGCGCTGCGGGTAAATGTTCCACGGGAAACATTTATGGATAACTGCGGAACAGGCGGAGACGGCTCAAATACGTTCAATATTAGTACAGCATCCGCGTTCGTATTGGCAGGAGCCGGCGCATCCATCGCTAAGCATGGTAATCGGAAAGTTTCGAGTGCCGCGGGAAGTTCTGATGTATTGGAAGCCCTTGGCATTCATATAGACTTCAGCTTAGATGAAACCATCGAACTTCTTCAACAGGAAGGAATCACCTTCTTATATGCGCCAAATGTTCACCCGAAAATGAAACGAATTGGTGCAATCCGGCAGCAAATTGGCAAGTCGACTATCTTTAATCTAGTAGGTCCTTTGACAAATCCAATCCCATTGAAAACACAGTTCACGGGTATTAACAGACCGGACTTCACGATGGAATACGCATCCGTATTGCGCATGCTTGGCAGAGAGCGGGCAATTGTCGTATCGGGAGCGGGAGGAATGGACGAAGCGTCACTTGCGGGACAAAATGCATTTGTTCTTCTTGATAAAGGCGATTTGATCCCATTTTCGCTAACCGCAGATGATGTGGGGCTTGCATATGCTCCGATTTCAGCTATACGTGGAGGCGACGCAAAGGAAAATGCAGCAACCATTCGGGCAATTTTCAATGGACGACGCGGTCCTCATTTCGATACAGTCGTTTTCAATGCAGGCATCGGATTATTTGCAAATGGGCGAGCAGCGACAATTCAAGAGGGCGTAAAACAGGCGACTGAAAGTATTTTATCTGGCAAAGCATTGCAAAAGCTTGACGCTGTCGTAGCATTCAGTCAGAAAATCGGTGCAAAGGCGGTGGCAAGATGACGATTTTAGACAAGATTTTACACGAGAAACGGCGTGAAGTACAAGACATGTTGGCAGAGCAGGATGTACGACAAGAAGCACGTCCAGCGCGTCCGTCTTTATTCAACAAGCTATATAAAACAGAGCATTTGCAAGTCATCGCGGAAATGAAGCGCGCATCTCCTTCGAAGGGGCTTATCGCGGAAGGCGCTGATCCCGTTGCACAGGCAATTTCTTACCATCGCGCAGGTGCAGCGTGCATCTCTGTATTGACGGATAGTCACTTTTTCAAGGGGTCATTCGAAGACCTAGCAGCTGTCGCAGACAATGTTCCTATTCCGTTGCTATGCAAGGATTTTATCATCCATCCTGTACAGATTGACCGAGCAAAAAGGGCCGGAGCCTCTGTCATCCTGTTGATTGTTGCTGCACTTACTGAAGATGAGCTCGCTGAATTTCATACCTACGCGCTGCAATCTGGCTTGGAAGTATTGGTAGAAGTACATGATGAGGCGGAACTGAAACGCGCAATCGCCATCAACGCAAAATTGATTGGTGTAAATAATCGTGATCTCCGCACATTTAAAGTGGATTTAAAGAGAACAGAAGAGATTGCAGCCATTTTTCCGTTCGATGAAGAACGTGTCCTCATCAGCGAAAGTGGTATCTGGGAATCGGAAGATGCGTTATTTGTAGCAGATGCTGGTGCAAGTGCAGTGCTCGTCGGCGAATCGTTGATGCGAAGTGGTGAAGTCGCTACAGCTATCCAATCACTGCAAGTCGCATTACCGAGGGTAGTCCGATGACGAAGGTGAAAATTTGTGGACTAATGGAATCACAACACGTGAAAACGGCAGTCGATGCTGGAGTAGATGCAATCGGCTTTGTCTTTGCTCCAAGCCGACGACAAGTGACAATTGCCAAAGCGCAAGAGTTGGCAAAGAATATTCCACCTGGAGTGCTGAAGATAGGGGTATTTGTTGATGCATCACAAGATGATATTGAGCAAACTTTCCGAGAAGTACCGCTAGATTTTGTTCAATTTCATGGTGATGAAAGTTCAGATTTCATCGAAAAAGTCGGACTTCCTTCCATTAAAGTGTTATCAGTTTACAGTGATGAAGATGCAAAGCGATTTGCACACTATGAAACAGACTACTTTTTGTTTGATACACCTGGAACAGACTTTAAAGGTGGAAGTGGAAAAACTTTTGATTGGCAACTAATGAAAGATGCTGGTGTACAATCGGACAAAGTTATTCTGGCGGGTGGACTGAACGCGGACAATGTTGCACAAGCAATCAGGACGGTACAACCATATATGGTGGACGTTTCAAGCGGAGTAGAAGTTATGAGAAGAAAAGATGACAAGTTGATTCGCGCATTCATTAAAGCAGTCAAAGATGAGGAGAGATAAGCAATGGTACAAGAATTGGGTGCAACTCAAACTACACAGGCAGGACGATATGGACGATTTGGTGGGCAGTTTGTTCCTGAAACATTAATGACAGCACTTATCGAACTGGAAGCTGCTTATGATGATGCGATTGCCGATCCAGCTTTCACGGACAAAGTAAATTATTACTTAAAGGATTTTGTCGGACGGGAGACGCCGCTGTACTTTGCAGAAAGACTTACTAAAGAAGCGGGCGGTGCGAAGATTTATCTCAAACGGGAAGATTTAAACCATACCGGCGCACATAAAATTAATAATACGGTTGGGCAGGCACTCCTTGCGATGCGCATGGGCAAAAAGAAAATCGTTGCGGAAACCGGGGCGGGTCAGCACGGAGTAGCGACAGCAACAGTATGTGCTTTGTTTAATCTCGAATGCGTTATTTACATGGGGAAAGAAGATATTCGCAGGCAGGAATTGAATGTGTTCCGTATGGAGTTACTTGGAGCGAAAGTCGTTTCAGTCGATAAAGGATCAGGCACACTGAAAGATGCAGTCAATGAGGCGCTGCGTTACTGGGTGGCAAATGTGGAAGACACGCATTATATATTAGGATCTGCGCTTGGTCCGCATCCATTCCCGAGAATTGTTCGTGATTTCCAACGTGTAATCGGTGTGGAAACGAGAGGACAAATTATGGAGAAAGAAGGGCGTTTGCCGGATGCAATTGTGGCGTGCATCGGCGGTGGGAGTAATGCAATCGGCATGTTCCATCCTTTTATTGATGATGAAGACGTTGCTTTGTATGGTGTTGAGGCGGCGGGAAGTGGTATTGAAACAGGACTTCACGCAGCTGCAATTGCGGATGGCAAAGAAGGCGTTCTACACGGAGCATATATGTATGTATTGCAAGACGCCGATGGATTTATCCAGGAGGCGCATTCCATTTCAGCGGGTCTCGATTACCCCGCAGTTGGTCCGGAACATAGCCATTTATATGATATCGGGCGCGTTACATACTCGTCTGTCACGGATGCGGGTGCATTGGAAGGATTGCAGTTATTGGCGAAAGTGGAAGGAATCATCCCTGCCCTTGAAAGTGCACATGCGGTTCACTATGCAGTCGAATTGGCAGGTACGATGGGGGAGGAAGAAATTCTCGTTATTTGCCTTTCAGGACGTGGCGATAAAGATGTCCAAACGGTACGCGATGCTTTAGGAGGTGGCTTGAATGACTAAGCAAGACTTAACTAACGCGATTACTGATTGTGTAACCCGAGGCGATAAAGCATTTGTGCCCTACATAATGGCGGGCGACGGCGGTCTTGAAACGATTAAGAAAAACATATTATTTCTCCAACAAACAGGTGTGACTGCAATCGAACTGGGTATTCCTTTTTCGGATCCGGTCGCAGATGGCCCAGTGATTGAACAAGCGGGAGAACGAGCACTTGCTAAAGGGGTAACACTTCGTAAGGTATTGAAAGAACTCACTTTATTCAAGGATGAAGTCACTGTTCCGCTTGTAATCATGACTTATTTGAATCCGATTTTGAGCTATGGCATTGATCAATTCGCGAAGGATTGCCAGAACAGCGGTATCAGTGGACTTATTGTGCCTGACTTGCCACACGAAGAAAGTGGACTATTGCAGAATTCTCTTACAAAATCCGAGATTGCACTCATTCCACTAGTCTCGCTAACGAGCCCACCAGAACGGATTAAGAAAATAACAGCGGCAGCTGAAGGCTTTGTGTACGCAGTGACGGTAAACGGTATTACAGGGGTGCGAGATGGATTTGGCGATGATCTTGCTGCCCATTTGGAGCAGCTGAAAGCGGTAAGTCCTGTCCCTGTACTAGCAGGGTTCGGTATTTCAACACCTGAACAAGTCCGGTCAATTGGTGCGCTTGCAGACGGAGTCATTGTTGGAAGTGCAATTGTTGCTGCTTTTCATAGAAATGACTTAACAGCAGTCGAGGCATTAGTAAAAATGTCGAAAAAAGAAATATATAGTTAAGAAAAACGCCCTTCCTTGCGTGAGAAATCACACGAGGAGGGGCGTTTCTTATACAGTGACGTTGCTTTGTCGTATAGTGCTAGAATAGGGTTGTACAGTTTCTATTTTTAGTCAACGACCACTTCTGACATTCTTTTTTCAGTTATCCATACAGTCCCAAACTCAACAAGCGGTTTCATCGGAACGACTTTGCAAAGGGCTTGTCCTAACTTGCCGTCGATAGCAACGCCGGGGTTCATTTCCTCGAACGCGGTACCCAATTCGGGGAAAATATCCGAATCGACATCGACCATATCAAAAGTGGCCCAAATTCGTTCACCGTCTTGCATGATGGCTGCACCTTGAGGAGAGACTGTATATTCAGGAGCTAGGTATTCAGCTAAATGAAGTGCGGTGCATGATTCATAACTGACTCCAATCATAATGACCTTCACATCCACATTCAACATTTTTCCGAGTGGAGAACTCGTTCCGAATGAATCATCGAGCGGATGTTCACTCATCCAGTCATCTGCGTGGCGGCCCCACGCCATGAACGAATGGGCGGGGTGAGAACTTCGAATTGTTTTTGGATGGCGATGGAAGCAGTCAGCGATTTTCCCCATTCCACGTAGATGGGTTAAGTTCGGGTCGTAAGCGGGAATAGATTGACGTATAGGTTCATGCCACGCTTCTGGGACAGGGGGAAGCATCCAGTAAGATGGTTCCGAATTGTCGGCAGACTGCGCGGGCATGATGATTGTCCCGTTTAACGTCACTGTTTCCATCAGCGCTTCGACGACGGCTTGTGCACCACCTGCAATCCACCCCATCAATTTAAGGGATGAATGGACAATAATATGATCACCCGATTTAACACCAAGTAAGTTAAGCTGCTCTTTTAGTGTCTCTTTCGATTGGAATGAATGGGTATCGAGAATCGTTTCAAATTCGGTCATGTGGATCACTCAATTCTATAGATATTTTCGAAAAGCATAGCAAGCAAGAAAGGTTTTGCCAAGTTTTATGAAACCTTTCTTGCGGACGAGCGTACATATATAAAAGGAGATGTGTTCAATGGATGCGAATGTGATTAGACAGGAAGTTGAAACGACATATGAAAAAGTGAAGTCGTTGGCAGGTTGGACGGTGGATAAAAACGTCGTGCTGACAATTACATCGTACTATGTCACATCTGAAAGGGAGTTTGACGCGGAAAGTTTGAGTCGAGTAATGGATGCACTAAAAAGTAAATCCAGCTGGCTTTCTCCACTACGCGGCAATCTACTTCCGATGATGGCTGCATTTCTAGATAAGCCTGGGACAGATATCGACAAAGAGGTGAATCGTTTATTCGCGAAGCAACAAGTCTTAAAAGGTATAGGCTTCCGTAATACAATCCATTCATATTTGGCTGCGCTCCTGTTGACCAACGATACAGAGCTCTATGAAAACGAGGCGCGTCAAGCTAAAAAACTATATGATGCGATTAAGAAACGGCATTTTTTCCTGACGTCAGACGATGATTACGCATATGCAGTATTGTTAGGGAAAAGGGGCGCTGATCCAATGGAGCATGCGAAGTCGATGCGTGCGTATTATGACTCATTGCGAACCGAGGGATTCCGTTCGGGAAATGAACTACAATGGCTGTCACAAGTGATGACTTACATACAGATCAAGTTTGATCCAAGTCTCATAACCAGGGCTGTGGAAGTACTAAATCATTTCAAGCGCAATACGAAAGTAAGACCTGTGCATTATCCGATGATTGGATTTCTTACAGTATTTGGAATAGATGATATAGAACTGCAGAATATTGTCGAACTTACGCATTCATTGGAGGAATCTAAACCTTTTAAATGGAATCGGGAAATGGCGTTGTCTATCGCAATTGGGTACATTATGCATAAATTGACTGAAAGTGCAGAAGCAGAAAGTGTTAGTCTTGCGACGTCTGTGGAATTGATTATACAAGCACAGCAAGCGGTGATGGCTGCGACAATTGCAGCGATGGTTGCGTCTACGTCAGCAAATTCAGCAAATAATTGATTGTGATTCGCTTAATTCCCATCCAGTTTCGATTGGCTTTTCCATCGTGGGAAAAGTAGACCACCAAAACTCGATTTCAACTCCGTGTACCTCGACGATGAACTGGTAACACCTAAAAAGTTTTTAATGATGAACACGTCTTGTTGAACATAAAAAAAGATTTCATTCCAAATCGGAAATGGAATCTTTTTTGCGTTTTATAAATAAAATGACAAATTTTTATTTTTAAAAAGCTAAAAGTATTTCGGGTCAGGAAATGCTTTCAGGTCAACGTTTGTAACCTATTTGTAACCTAATTGTCACACGCGGAGTTTTTTATGTATTTGGTATTCTGGAAAAATAGTGTTGTCATCCATAAATTTGTATAGTATATTGGTGCAAGTGATTCAATATCAGAAAATTTACTATTAATAGTTTGGGATTTTAAGTAATGTAGGGAGGAAGTTTTCTTGGGAAAGCCGGTATTGGAAATTAAAAATCTCCGCACATCGTTTCGAATTAAAGATAACTACTATGCAGCAGTTGATGATGTATCATTGACTGTTGAAAAAAATGAACTGCTAGCCATCGTAGGAGAATCGGGTTGTGGGAAGAGTGCATTTGCCTTTTCAATAATGGGTCTGCATAGTCAAGCAAAAGTGGAAGGGAATATTTACTTTAAGGATCAGAATATAGTGAATATGTCTCCAGCTAAGCTAAATGAATTGCGTGGGAATAAAATGGGGATGATTTTTCAAGACTCGCTTTCCGCATTGAATCCATTAATGACTATTGGCGATCAAATTGATGAGATTATATATATCCATAACAATAAGCTACCGAAAAAGGAACGGAAAGAAAGAGTCATTGATTTGCTGAATAAGGTTGGAATTGTCAATCCAGCATTTACTTACGATCAATACCCCCATGAATTATCAGGTGGAATGAGGCAGCGGGTAGTGATCGCGATGGCGATTGCCAATGAACCGGAGCTATTGATCGCCGACGAGCCGACGACCGCCCTGGATGTGACCATTCAATCTCAAATACTTGATTTAATAAAAAAGCTCAAAGAAGAGATTCACGCGGGGATTATTTTGATTACCCATGATTTAGCGGTTGTTGCTGAAATGGCGGACCGAGTTGCTGTCATGTACGCAGGTCAAATTGTTGAGATTGCAGATGTTTATACGTTATTCGAAAACCCTTTGCATCCTTATACAAGGTCGTTACTGAACTCAGTTCCGAATTCAAATGAAGAGCAATCTGAACTTCATGTAATTGAGGGTATTGTCCCGTCCTTGCAGAAGTTGGTCCGTAATGGTTGTCGGTTTAGCCCTAGAATTCCTTGGGTGGATGAGTCAGCTCATGAGGAGAATCCGGTATTGCACGAAGTAACCCCGGGTCACTTCGTACGCTGTACCTGTTACCGACAGTTTAGCTTCCCTGATAAAAGCAAGGAGGATCAGTACCATGGCGTTTCTTGAAGTAGAAGATTTAAAAGTCCATTTTCCGATTCAAGGTGGCGTATTTGGTAGGACTATTGACCATGTCAGAGCAGTTGATGGTGTCTCATTTTCGATTGAAAAAGGGAAAACATATGGGCTTGTTGGTGAATCTGGGTCCGGTAAAACAACAACTGGACGGGCAATCATCGGTTTAAATAAAATTGCTTCAGGAAAAGTTACTTTTGACGGACAGGACATAACTGATATGAGCCGTTCAAAAGTGGGTGCACGTAGGGATATACAGATGATTTTCCAAGATCCCTATTCCACATTGAATCCCAAAAAACGAGTACTTGATATTGTATCTGAACCGCTTCGTAATTACGAAAATCTTTCAAGAAGTGAAGAAAAGAAGCGTGTCGGGGAACTATTAGAGCTTGTCGGTTTAAGTCCAGAAAGTATACATAAATACCCGCATGAATTCTCAGGTGGACAACGCCAACGGATTGGGATTGCTCGGGCAATTGCTCTAAAGCCAAAGCTAATTATTGCCGATGAACCTGTGTCAGCGCTTGATGTTTCCGTTCAAGCACAGGTCTTGAACTTTATGCAGGAGATTCAGAAAGAGTTGGGTCTTACTTATCTTTTTATCAGCCACGATCTTGGAATTATCAAGCATATGTGTGATCGAATTGGGATTATGTATAAAGGACGTTATGTGGAGGAAGGGACTCCGGAAGATATCTTTAAAAATCCACAGCATATTTACTCAAAACGACTGGTTGCTGCAATCCCTGATATTGATCCTAGAAAACGTGAACAACAGGTACAATTCCGCCAAGCGGTAAAAGAAGAATATGAGCAGTCGTACGACAATTATTTCGATGACTTGGGCTTGGCCTATAAATTACAGCCTGTATCGGACACACATTTAGTGGCTTTGCCTGGGAAAGGGTGAATGGTATGTGGAAATTCACTGTACGTCGAATTGGAATAATGATTCCGCAAATTGCATTACTCAGTATTTTGATATTTATCATGGCAAAAATGATGCCTGGTGATGCGTTAAGTGGTTTGATCGATCCGAATATTGATCCAGCTACGATTGAAGCGATGAGACAAAGACTTGGCCTAGATAATCCTTGGTATATTCAATACATGGACTGGGTTAAAGCGTTGTTTCAAGGAGATTTAGGACAATCCTTCCGCTTTAAAATGCCAGTCACCGAATTAATTTCTCAACGACTTGTTAATACATTTTGGCTGTCTCTAGTTACGTTAATTTTGACTTATTTAATCGCGATTCCTCTTGGCATAACAAGTGGACGGTATAACGATTCATGGGCCGACCGATTAATAACTGGTTATACGTACGTAGGATTCGCGGCTCCATTATTTATCTTTGCTCTTGTTATGGTTTGGGTCTTTGGTTTCCAATTTGGTTGGTTCCCTACTGGTGGTAGTGTAACTCCGGGGCTTAGTCCAGGTTCGTTCGAATATGTACTAAGTAAAATAAATCATTTATTGCTCCCTTCATTATCAATGGCTCTCATCGCAACGGTTTCGACCGTTCAGTATTTGCGAAGTGAGATTATTGATACAAAACAGAAGGAATTTGTGGTGACAGCACGGGCGAAAGGTGCATCTGAGTCAAGGGTCTATAACCGCCATATTTTAAGGAATTCATTATTGCCAATTGCTGCATTTTTCGGATATGAAATTACGGGATTAATCGGAGGAACTATTTTTATTGAAAGCATCTTTGGGTATCCAGGAATGGGTCAGCTGTTCCTAGAATCAATTTCACTACGTGACTTCAGTGTGGTGACATCAGTTGTTCTAATATTTGGGATTGCAGCGATTTTAGGTGCTTTGCTTTCAGATATTATATTAAGTATTGTTGACCCACGTATTCGTATAAAATAAGAACTCGATAGACTTTGAGGTGGTTAAGGTTGGAAATGAAAAATGTCCATTTACCCGACAGTACACTGGATGCAGATAGAAGCCCATCCGGTTGGAGTATTATCTGGCGCGAAATTGTTCGAGATAAACTAGCTTTTATATCATTAGTTTTTCTTACACTCATTATGGTATTTGTATATGGTGTATCCCTGTTTTTAGATCAGAAAGAAATTGTGACAGTAGACTTGTTTTCTATTCATAAACCTCCGTCCAAGGAGTTTTGGTTAGGCACAGATTATGGGGGACGAGATGTTTTTGGGCAGCTGATTATCGGGACACGGAATTCACTTTCGATTGGGATTCTTGTAACAGTAATGACAGGCGTCATTGGAATTACTGTTGGCTTAGTTTCAGGTTATTTTGGCGGGAAGATTGATAATATAGCCATGCGGATTGTTGACTTTTTCATGATTTTACCGTTTCTGATGGTTGTTATTGTGTTTGTATCAGTTTCGCCTAAATATACCATTTTGACGTTTTCCTTGATTATGACAGCCTTTTTATGGATGGGAAAAGCGCGTTTAATCCGTTCGAAAGCATTACAAGAAACAGAACTAGATTATGTGCAGGCCTCGAAGACGCTTGGTTCCTCTAATCTGAAAATTATGTTTACGCAGGTGTTACCGAATTTAAGTTCAATTATTATTGTTTCGATGACATTGAGCTTAGCTGCAAACATTGGTTTGGAATCCGGGCTGTCATTTTTAGGCTTTGGTTTTCCGGAAAGTACGCCAAGCCTTGGGACACTTGTCAGTTATGCAAGAAACCCACAAACTTTGGAGTATAGATGGTGGATCTGGTTACCTGCATCACTGCTGATTTTGGTGCTGATGTTAAGTATAAATAATGTCGGTCAAGCGTTAAAGCGTGCGACTGATGCAAGGCAAAGAAGAGGATAAGAAGGGGGAGAAATTTATATGGTAGGGAAGAAAAGTGTAAGTAAAGTTCTATTCGCAATGATGCTTGTTCTATTACTTGCGTTAGCCGCTTGTAATAAAGCAGAAGACGCGGAACCAGCGGATTCTGGAACTAAGAAAGAAGAAGGTAAGAAGGAAGAGACCAAGAAAGAGGAAGTCGCAGATGATGGACTCTATTCGATCGATGATTTTAGTAACATTAAAACCAATGAAGGTGAGGCAATCGATGGGGGTTCATTTACATTCGGACTCGTTTCGGATACCGCTTTTGAAGGAACGTTGAACTGGAATTTCTATTCAGGCGATCCTGACTCACAAGTTCTTGAATGGTTTGATGAAGGCTTATTAACATGGGATTCAAGTTTTGTGTATACACAGGATGGTGCTGCAACATATGAGCCATCTGAAGATGGAAAAACATTCACGTTTAAGATTCGTGATAATGTAAATTGGCATGATGGTAATCCAGTTACAGCTGAAGACTGGTTATTTGCACATGAAGTTCTTGGTCATGCCGACTATGATGGTCCGCGTGCTGGAGATGTTCTTAACATTGTAGGTATGGATGAATTCCAAGCAGGTACATCGGAAACAATTTCTGGTATTGAAGTAGTAAATGATAAAGAATTAAAAATCACATATAAAGAAGCAACACCATCACTTATCACAGGTGGTATTTGGACATACCCACTTGCTAAGCATATCTTTGGTGAAATGGATGTTAAAGATATTTCTTCTTCTCCAGAAGTACGTCAGAACCCAATTGGTTTTGGTCCATTTAAAGTTGACACAATCGTACCTGGTGAATCAGTTACGTTTACTAAAAACGAAGACTATTGGCGCGGGGCACCAAAGCTCGACACAGTTACTTTAAAAGTAATCAATCCAAACGTCGTTGTTCAATCACTTGAAAAAGGTGATGTAGACACAGTAAGTGATTTCCCAGTACCTCAGTTCCCTGATAATGCTGAGATGTCAAACGTCGAATATTTAGGCGCTGTAGATCGCGCGTATTCGTATGTTGGCTTTAAACTTGGTACTTGGGATAAAGAAAAGAAAGTAGTGAAACCTAATCCCGATGCGAAGATGGGGGATGTGAATTTACGTAAAGCAATGTGGCATGCGGTTGATAATAATACGGTAGGTGAGAAGTTCTATCACGGCCTACGTTGGTCTGCAACAACATTGATTCCACCATCACACCCAGAATATCATGATGCTACAAATCCTGGTACTCCTTATGACCCTGAAAAAGCGAAACAATTGCTTGAAGAAGCTGGATTTAAAGATGTTGATGGTGATGGTATCCGTGAAGATAAAGAAGGAAAACCATTGGTTATCAATTATGCTTCTATGTCAGGCGATGACATCGCTGAACCATTGGCACAATATTATATTCAAGCATGGGAAGCTGTTGGCTTGAAAGTAGCACTGTTAGATGGTCGTTTACAAGAATTTAATACATTTTATGAAGGTGTTGGCCAAAATGGAGATGACAATCCTGAAATTGATATTTATTCAGCTGCTTGGGGTGTAGGTATCGACGTAGATCCAAGTGGTCTATACGCTAAAAACGTATTATACAACTTCGCGCGTTGGGAAAATGCAGACAATGAGCGCCTGTTAGCTGAAGGTATCTCTGAAGATGCATTCGACGTTGAGAAGCGTAAAGAAATATACAATGAGTGGCAACAACTGATGACAGATGAAGTTCCTGTATTCCCTACGTTGTATCGTGCAAAATTAGTACCAGTTAACAACCGTGTGCTAAACTATGCAATTGGTGATGGAACGGAAATGTATAAGAGTGATATCGCAGTAACGCAAGACAAGCCTATGTCGGCGAAAAAGTAAGTTAAGACGTATATCTGTAACTTGTAGAGGAAAAGAGTCGTTTTTCTTCTACAAGTTTTTTTATTGTTAAAAGAAAGTGTGAATACACTTGAAAGTAACCTGAATCTGAACAGGAAAACATGATTGGATAGCGGAATATGATAAGCTTATAAGGACATTAAAAATAGGCGTAACAGCTTCTTAATGAAAGGAAGTTAGCAATATGAAAATAAGACCACAGCGTCTCCAAAAAGGAGACACAATTGGCATTATTGCACCGTCGAGTCCGCCTAATCAGGAAAACTTAGAGCGCTCACTCGCGTTTCTTGAACAGCTAGGATTGAAATGGAAGTTTGGGCAACATGTCTTGAATGTGCACGGATATCTGGCAGGGACGGACGAAGAACGACTTCAAGATTTGCATGACATGTTTGCCGATCCTACTATTAAAGGAATCATCTGTGCGGGCGGAGGATACGGCTCAGCTCGCTATACGGATAAAATCGATCTGCAGCTTATGAAAGAGAATCCGAAAGTCCTTTGGGGATTCAGTGATATCACATTCCTTCATACAGCGATGGGTCTGTATTCCAACCTTGTCACATTCCATGGCCCGATGCTTGCATCATGTGTTGGGAAAGACACGTTCCACGAATTGTCTGCGAAAATGTTCCAGCAGTTATTTGAGCCCATGGAACTTCATTACACGGAAGCGATTTCACCCCTTGAAACCATTACAGCGGGCGTCGCACAAGGTGAACTTGTTGGTGGGAATCTGTCGTTGCTCGCCAGTGGAATCGGCACTAAGTTTGAAGTGGACACGAAAGGCAAGCTTCTCTTTATAGAAGATGTCGGAGAAGAGCCATACAAAGTCGATGGTCTTCTCAATCAATTACGCATGGCTGGAAAACTTAAAGATGCAGTGGGAATTGTCATAGGCGACTTCTCGGATGCGGAACCCAAAAAACGAAAAGAAACACTAACTCTTGATGAAGTATTCGCAGATTACACGGCTAATCTTGGAATACCGGTTGTCAAAGGATTCAAAATTGGCCATTGTCAGCCGCACTTTGCCATACCACTTGGTGTCGGTGCAAAGCTCGATGCTGATAACAAGACGCTGACGATATTACCTGGCGTCGAGTGAAACTAGATACGAAAGCGGTTTACGCAATTCAATCACATGGAGATTTGCCGCTAAATTGAGGCGGCTCTATGTGTTTGGGCAATAATGCTTTTGGGTATCATATAGGAGAGCGGAACCAAGTAATGAAGCTGAAAATACAAGTATTTATTTGTGATAGTTAAAAGTAAAGTTTCCAGTAGAATTGTAAAAAAACAATTCCATTTTCCTATGCCTTTTTAAGTCATTAAGTTGAAAAAAAAGCCATAAACCATTATAATAGTTTAGTCATCGACATTCTTCGACACATTCCGCAAAAGCCCGATTTAGAAGGGCCCCAATCCACTGGACGGTTGTCCAAAATGGCATATTCATGCAAACTAAGTTTAAAAAAGTAACAGAGAACATTAATTCAATTAATTTTCTGAATCGTACAAGATTTGGTTTTTTTATTAATTAAAAAAAGAGGTGCTTTGAATTGAAATTATCACCGGTCGAACAGGAAAAATTGCTGTTGCATGTTGCAGGAGAACTGGCAATTAAGCGTAAGGAACGCGGAGTTAAGTTGAATTATCCGGAAGCTATCGCACTAATTTGTCACTACATTATGGAAGGTGCGCGTGACGGAAAGACTGTTGCACAACTGATGAGCGAAGGGAAACAAGTGCTTACGGTTGAGGATGTAATGGAAGGCGTCGGCGATATGATTAGTGATGTGCAGATTGAATGTACATTCCCAGACGGAACAAAACTCGTGACGGTCCACCGTCCAATTCAATAATAGGAGGCTTTAACAATGATTCCAGGAGAAATTAGAACAGCTGAAGGCTTGATTGAAATAAATGCCGGACGCCCCGTGAAAGCGGTACGCGTTGCAAACACTGGCGATCGTCCGATACAAGTCGGATCTCATTTCCATTTCATTGAGGTTAATAAATTTCTTGAATTTGACCGTGAACAGGCAGTTGGAATGCATTTAAATATCCCATCTGGTACCGCTGTGCGTTTTGAACCCGGCGAAGAGAAGGAAGTTGAATTAGTTGAGTTCGGCGGAAAACGTCACGTGTTCGGACTGAATAATTTGACGGAAGGTTCGACGCATAATAAGGACGAAATTTTAGATAGAGCAGCAGAAGCAGGATTTAAAGGAGCCGAGGATAAATGAAAGTAACACACGAACAATATGCGAAAATGTTCGGACCGACAGTAGGCGATAAAGTGCGTCTTGCTGACACGGATCTTTGGATTGAAATTGAAAAAGATTATACATCATACGGTGATGAAGGTGTTTTCGGTGGAGGAAAATCACTTCGCGTATCGATGGGCCAAAATGGTAAAAATGTTCGCGCTGAAGGTGTTCTCGACACAGTCATTACCAACGTAATGATTATTGACCATACAGGTATTGTGAAAGCAGATATTGGTATTAAAGATGGCCGTATCATCGGAGTCGGAAAAGCAGGAAATCCGCTTTCGATGGATGGTGTAGATCAGGATATGATCATCGGCGTGGGAACAGAAGTGTATGCGGGTGAAGGATTGATTGCAACAGCGGGTGCTGTCGACACGCATATTCACTTCATTAGTCCTCAGCAAGTCGAAACTGCACTTAACGCTGGTACAACTACATTTATCGGTGGTGGGACAGGCCCGGCCGCAGGTTCGAAAGCGACGAGTTTGACGGCGGGCGAGTGGCATCTTCATAGAATGTTACAAGCAGTTGAAGATTTACCAATCAACGTTGGGTTACTTGGAAAAGGGAGCGCATCTACAACGGAACCAATTATTGAACAAGTCCGTGCAGGTGCAATCGGTATGAAAATTCATGAAGACTGGGGTGCGACTCCAGATGCTCTTAATCAGAGTCTTATCGTTGCAGATGAATTCGATATCCAAGTCGCGCTTCACTCCGATACGCTCAATGAAGCTGGATTTGTTGAAAATACGATTGAGGCAATTGACGGGCGTGTTATCCATATTTTCCATACAGAAGGAGCAGGCGGCGGACACGCGCCAGACCAACTGAAATTGGCTGCATACCCAAATATTTTGCCGGCATCGACGAATCCGACAAAACCATTTACGACAAATACAATCGATGAACATTTAGACATGCTTATGGTATGTCACCATTTGAAACACGATGTACCTGAAGATGTAGCGTTTGCAGATTCACGTATTCGTCCTGAAACAATCGCTGCAGAAGACATTATGCAAGATCTAGGTATTCTTAGTATTATGTCATCCGATTCACAAGCAATGGGACGTGTAGGTGAAGTTACAATGCGTACGTTCCAAACAGCAAACAAAATGAAAATGCAACGTGGTCCACTTCCGCAAGACGAGGGAAAAGACAATGATAACTTCCGTGTAAAACGTTACATTTCAAAACTAAATATTAACCCAGCGATTGCACACGGAATTAGCCATGAAGTCGGTTCACTCGAAGAAGGGAAACTGGCGGATATTGTCCTTTGGGAGCCTGCGTTTTTCGGTGTGAAAGCAGAAGTTGTTATTAAAGGCGGAATTGCTGTTTACGCAATGACTGGTGATCCAAACGCGTCTATTCCAACTCCGCAACCGATGATGGGACGCCGTATGTTTGGTTTCCACGGTCAAGCACCACAACACGCGGCAATGACGTTCCTTCCTAAAATTGCAGTAGAAGAAGGCCTACCTGAAAAATTGGGTCTTAAGAAAATGATTGGTACTGTTAAAAACTGCCGTAACATTGGTAAAGCAGACATGAAACATAACAGTGAAACACCAGAAATTGACGTCAATCCAGAAACATATGAAGTGAAAATTGACGGTGTACTTGCTACGTGTGAACCAGTAAGCGTTCTCCCGATGGCACAACGTTACTTCCTGTTTTAATTACTAAAAATAATGAAGGGGAAAGCTCGAAATGGTTGAAAAGATATTTTACAGCCATTTCGGCCTCATCCTATTGAACATGCCGATAAAGGAGGATGCCAAATGCTTATAACTAAAGTCATTGGTAACATTGGAACGGAAGAAGAAATTGCTGGTAAACAGACAGAGTGGATTGAACTTGACTGGGAAGAATTGAGTAAACGCATTCTACGCAAAGAAACAGATCAAGGTACAGATGTCGCGTTGTCACTTGAACAACAAGAGCACCATGAGGACCACGAACATCATGACCACGACGATCATCATCATCATGAACACCAGCCGTTACAATATGGCGATATCTTATTCGAGGATGACTCACGTCGTATTGCCGTTCGCACAAAAATGGAGCCGGTTATCGTGATTAGCCCGAAAAACATGACGGAAATGGGTAAAACGGCTTTCGAACTTGGAAACCGCCATACACCGGCATTAATCGAGGAAAACGAAGTCATCGTGCGTGCAGATCATACGTTGAATAAATTGCTAGATGAAGTGGGTGTCGCATATGAAACAACTGAAAGACGATTCAAACAACCATTCAAATACCGAGGACACTCTCACTGATCTTGCCCTTTTACGATTAATTCAAATTCATGATTCCGCGTTTCCGATTGGGTCCTTTACGCAGACGTATGGCATGGAGACGTATATTCAGGAAGATGTGATCCGGACGAAAGAGGATTTGGTCGCTTATTGTACGTCGTTTCTTTTTCAAAACCTGGTGCGTGGGGATGCGATTTTAATTCAAGAAGCGTATGCTGCGGCTCGGGAACAGGATATCGAGCGACTTCTCTATTTGGAGCAATTATGCGGGGCAATCAAACTTGCGAAGGAATCACGTGAGGCAAGTGTGAAACTTGGAAGGCAGTTTATTAAAACTGTGTCTCCACTCGGAACAGATGATTTCCTTGCGGACTGGAAAGCCCGTATTGATGCAAAAGAGATTAAAGGTCATTACGCCATTCTTTATGGTATTTACAGTGCGACGACAGGCGTCAGTGCGCATCATGCGGTCATGACGTATTTGTTTGCATCGCTTAACGGACTCGTCCAAAATGCGGTCCGTGCTGTGCCGTTCGGTCAAACAACTGGCGTCCAAGTAACGTATGAATTGATCGGACATGTGACGGAAGCGGCTAAATTAGTTGCTACGTTGACAGAAGCCGATATTAGTAATAACGCGTTAGGTATTGAACTTGCTTCTATGAAGCATGAGTATTTGTTCTCAAGATTATTTATTTCATGATGGATTGAAAGGAGTTTTTATAAATGAAACCAGTACGTATTGGCATAGGTGGACCAGTTGGATCGGGCAAAACATCGCTCGTCGACCAACTTACACGTGCGATGCACAAAGAATATAATGTAGCGGTTATTACGAACGATATTTACACGCGTGAAGACGCTCAATTTTTAATAAATAGCGGTGTACTTGAAGCGGATCGCATTTTAGGTGTTGAAACGGGAGGTTGCCCTCATACGGCAATCCGCGAAGATGCTTCTATGAACTTCGCAGCAATTGATGAGCTGAAAAGTCGTTTTGAAGACCTCGATATTATTTTCGTGGAAAGCGGCGGAGACAACTTGTCCGCTACATTTAGCCCAGAGCTTGTCGACGGCTATATTTATGTTATCGACGTTGCAGAAGGTCAGGATATTCCGAGAAAAGGCGGACCTGCTTTGACGCGTTCTGATCTTTTATTGATTAATAAAACGGATCTTGCTCCATACGTTGGCGTTGATCTTGAACTAATGGATAGCGACGCGAAAAAAATGCGTAACGGACGTCCATACATTTTTACAGATGTAAGAACACAGAAAAATGTTGACCAAGTCGTTGCTTGGATCAAGCACAATATGCTATTAGAAGGTGCGGGATCCGCTGGTTCAAATGCTTAAGCCGTCTCGCGCCATCCACCACGGAAAACTTGACTTGGAATTTGAGCCAAGAAGAGGCTACACACGGATGCCTCATGTTTTCCAACAGCCTCCATTGAAGGCGAGTCGTGAACTGTACGAAGGGAAAAACCCGACAGCGACTGTCTACATAATGGAGTCCTCTGGAGGCATGGTCGCCGGGGATCGAAATGACATTACAGTGAAGCTTGCTCCAGATAGTAGCGTAAGGTTGGTTCAGCAGTCCGCTTTAAAGATCTATCCATCGTATACCGGAGACACTTGTGTACAGACCATTAACATCGAACTCGGAGAAGGGGCACGCCTTGAATGGATGCCAGAAGTAATTATTCCGTTTGTAGATGCAAAATTTCGAGGTGACACGACACTTCGAATCGCACGCGATGCAACCATATTATGGGGTGAAATCGTTGCCCCAGGACGTGAAAAGCGTGGCGAGATATTTGATTATCAATCATTCCATACGAATTTCAAAATTTTTGTCGAGGATGAATTAATTGCTTTTGACTCTCTGCATTTCTCACCAAAAGAAACGGCACTTGGTGATATCGGTGTACTGGAAACTGCAATGTATATCGGTTCAATCTGGCTCGTATCGCCGAAAGCCGCAGATGTAGACGTCCGCGCAATACAAGAAACATTGCGGGTCGAAGAAGGTTTAAAAGCTGGTATGACAAGGCTTGAAGGAAATGCAATCCATTGCAGATGGCTTGCAGTTGATCAGTGGACCATGCAGGAAGAGATGAAGCGTGTATACGCGTTGTTGGCAGAAATAGTTTAAGAGGACACTCCAATGAGGGGTGTCCTCTTTGGGTTTGAAGTTTTACATCACTTCGATACCCTTTTTTTATTCCATTTTTTTATTAAAAAATCCATCAACCAGGTATAGAGAAACATCGAACCGACTAGGACAACAGCAATGTAAATGTATTGCAAGAAAACTGGAATGTTATACTCCTTTATGAAATCCCCTGAATAAAGCATGATGAAAACCAGCGCTATAAGAAGTACAATCATACCTATCGCATAAATAACCATAGTACTTAGAGGCGTTGTCCGAAGTGTCTTACGGATGGAATCCCTAGATTTTAAAGCTCTTATAAGTAGATATAAAAATAAAACGAGTGATAGATAGTCATTTGCTACAAACAATAAAATAAGTCCAAGTAATATAATCGACCAGGTGATTTTTTCATAGTATTTATCAATAAATTTCAGCATTAATCTTCCCCCAGTATGTGTATACTATATATACGGAATGATTGATGGAAAAGTTTCCTTTTATCACAAATTGAATATGTTCTACTACAAAGGAGTTTGTCGTATGCAAGAAAAAAGACCAATGGGCCAATCACGAACAATCCAGACGAAGCTAGTACTGCCGCCAGATACCAATCATCTGCAGACAATTTTCGGCGGAAAAGTTCTCGCGTATATAGATGAAATCGCTGATATCACGGCAATGAAACATTCAAAAACAGCGGTTGTAACTGCTTCAATCGATTCAGTCGATTTTGTATCGTCGGCGCGTGTTGGAGATGTACTTGAACTTGAGGCAATTGTCACGTCAACTGGCCGTACATCGATGGAAGTATTTGTATCGGTCCATTCAATGAACCTGCTTACGGGCGAAACAAAACTAACAACCGAATCCTTCCTAACGATGGTTGCCATGGATGAAAATAACAAGCCTACTCCAGTGCCGGGCATTTATCCGGAAACAGAAGCTGAAAAGAGTCTATTTGAAACAGGCCCCGCACGCCGTGAACATCGGAAATTGCGGAGTGAGATGAAACATTAAATAATTTGTTATGGAAAAGCCCACGGCAAGTTGTGGGCTTTTTTACATTGTGTCGCGTATCATTTCAATGCCATTTCTACTTTTCACATAAAATGTTTCATTGTAAAAACGAGTATAATCTAAATAATTCATGTTTTGTGTATTGACAATCTATTCGGAAGACTGTATTGTACTCATTAACAACTAAATACGTAACTTTCTTATCCAGAGAGGTGTAGGGACTGGCCCGATGATACCTCAGCAACAGACTTTTAAAGTACTGTGCTAATTCCAGAAGCGTAAGTGTAATGCTTACTGCTTGGAGATGAGAAGAGCAAATAGCGAATTCGCCAAAACCTCTTCTTGAAATTTAGAAGTGGTTTTTTGTTTCGTCTAGGCTCCGGGCGCCAGATGCTTGGGTCATAAGTTAAAGCTGCTCTGCGGCAAAGAACGCCGCTACGCATCTTCATCTTATGCCTGACGCATCTAAGCGGGCGCCCTTCGCTTTTGTTACTTCTGGAGACTAAAGTTACCTTCAAAAAATGAAGGGAGAATTATTGTGTCAAATGAATTAATCAATGCAATTGCTTTATTAAAAAAGAAAGAATGGGTTGATTTAACACATACTTTCGGGCCTGACTCACCCCGTTTTTCAGCATTTGATGCAGCAGAGTTTACAACATTATTTGATCACGATGATGGATTTTTCGCACAGAGCTTTAAATTTGCGGGACAGTACGGCACACATATTGATGCACCAATTCACTTCGTTCGTGATACAAGATACTTGGATGAATTGGGTTTGAAAGAATTGGTATTACCGCTGGTGGTCATCGATAAATCGAAAGAATCTGATGCAAACCATGATTTTACATTAACTGTTGAAGACATTCTAAAGTTTGAAGCTCAGCACGGGCAAATTGAGGCAGGTACATTTGTGGCATTACGCACAGATTGGAGCAAACGCTGGCCGGATAATGAGGCATTTTGCAATAAAGATGCCGATGGGAATAACCGTATACCGGGTTGGGGCCTTGCTGCTTTGAAGTTTTTATTTGATGAAAGAAAAGTAAAGGCTGTCGGTCATGAAACATTCGATACGGATTCAGCCATTGATTTTCAAAAGAACCAAGCTCTGTTAGGTGAATATTATGTTCTTGAACAAGATACCTACCAAATCGAGCTATTAACAAACTTAGATAAAGTGCCCTCAAAAGGCGCGGTCATTTTTAACATCGTTCCGAAGCCGGAAAAAGCATCGGGATTCCCAGTACGCTCATTCGCGATCCTGCCGTAAGAAAAGAAAAAGGGCCCGCTCATTCGCACTCCCGCCGTAAGAAAAGAAAAAAGGTCCGCTCATTCGCGTAATAGCCATAAGAAAAAAAGAGGATTTGCTCATTTGCACTCCTGACCTAATAAAACCGTAATTTACTCCTAAAACAGAAAGAAGGAATATACCATGACAAATCAATCGACAACACTAACGCAAGCACCATTCAGAGCGGATCACGTTGGAAGTTTACTACGACCAGATAATTTGCATAAAGCACGCAAAGACTTCAAAGAAGGCATAGTTACTGCACAACAATTACGAGAAGTAGAAACACAGGAAATTAAACGGGTGGTTGATAAGCAAATCGAAGTTGGCTTGGAACTTGTAACAGACGGTGAATTTAGACGTACGTGGTGGCATTTAGACTTCTTGGAGCATTTGAACGGAATTGAAGGATATGTGCCAGAGACTGGCTACGTATTTGATGGTATTGAAACAGAACGATATAACGTTCGAAACACAGGGAAAATATCTTTTGACTCTAATCATCCATTCATTCAAGACTTTGTTGAGTTTAATGAAATCGTAGGCGGCCGTGCCGTTGCGAAACAAACGATTCCAAGTCCGAATCAGCTCTTTAATATCGGAATTCGTGATGAAACGATTTACCCTGACATTGAAGAATTTGCCAAAGATGTTATTCAAGCATACAAAGATGCTTTGAAAGCATTTTACGAAGCTGGTGTACGCTACTTGCAGTTGGATGATGTCTATATTGCGGGGCTTTCTGCGCCGAATATTCCGTTTAACGACGGAGCCTATTCAAGAGAACAACTAATCGACTTGGCACTACGCGTCATTAATGGCGTTTTGGAAGACAAACCTGAAGATCTTTTCGTAACAACACACCTATGTCGTGGAAATTACCAATCGACGTGGGCGTTTGAGGGAAGCTACGCACTGATTGCACCCACACTTCTTGCAAAAGAAAAAGTGGATGGCTTCTTCCTTGAATATGATGACGAGCGTTCAGGAGACTTTAAACCGTTGGATCATGTGCCAAACGGCGGAGCGAAGGTTGTCCTTGGTGTTGTTACTTCGAAAAATGGAGAAGTGGAAGACAAGGATGCGGTCATTGCGCGTATTCAAGAAGCCGCACAATACGTGCCACTTGAACAACTATGCTTAAGTCCGCAATGCGGATTCGCTTCAACGCATCACGGCAATAAGCTAACAGAAGAGCAGCAATGGGAAAAGTTGAAATTCATTGTGGACGTGGCAAAGGAAGTTTGGGGTTAAACTGATAAACCGGAACAAGGCTCATATGCTTTGTCCCGGTTTATTTCTTATTCCACTGAAAATGGCACAGCAACGGATAATTCGTGCATGGGCTCGCCTGTTGAAATAAATGTTTTCACAAGACGGTATTCACCTGGAATCAGTGTCACGCCGAGCGCGTCAACCGAAAAATTCTGGCGTGCTTCACTGCCGGCTGACAACACGTTTCCATAGTCTTTGAAGGACGGGTTTTTTAAGAAGACGGCATCTGAATACGTAATAATATACCACTGGCCATCTTTATTTACTTCAATATGATAAAATTCGCCCAACTGGTAATCGGATGAGCTGTTATTTCGTACAAGCGTCTTAATGATGGATGGCGAACCAACGAATGAATCTTCGTCCAATACAAGTGATAAACCTTCTTCTGATGAAAACATTTCCTGGTCAGGCACGGGATCGGGCAGTGTAGAAACTGCGGGTTCTTTTCCGCAGGCGGAGAGGGGGAGTATAAGAACGATTGCAATTAACAGCAGTTTATTCATGATGGAAACACCTCCACTTCTAGCATATACCTTTAAGGGTGGATAAACCTTGATTGATAGCAATAAATAGATGTGGATAAGTTAATTCCCATGAAAATTCATTGATTGTTATCCACATGTGGGTAAAATATAATGTGTAAATGAAACTTCATCCACTTATTTTCGTATAACAGAGAAAGGGGTGGAGTCAATGAGACAGGAATTACAAGAACGACAAATGGAATTGACGATGATACGTACTGAGCGCAACCGAGTGAAAAGGCGTCTTGAGGGCGCGGAGTTAAAACTTAAAGATGCGATTATACAACGTGATAACTTGCATGAAAAACTGACAAAAGAACAACAGGATGTAGTGAAGCTTGGCAAGTTTTCTTTTATGAATAAGATAAGTGAGTGGACAGGCAAGTGGGATGAAAAAATGGAGAAGGAGATTTCAGAAGCAGCGGATGCGGAGCTCCATTATAATGAAGCAGAAAAAGTAGTGACGGACTTGGAAGCGGAAGCGGTCCGATTACGTGAAGAGATTAAAAATCCAGAATTCGACTATATCGAGGAAGAGTGGGCGGATTTTCTGAAGGAGAAAGAGACGTGGATTCGATTCAATGACACAATTGCGAATGGGACGTTACAAAAAATAGCAGATGATAGAGTAAGACTGCGTTCAATGCTGCGTGAAATTGACGAAGCCTGCGATGCAGGTAACAAGGCAAATCGGGCACTCGATGCGGCGCTGGAGAAGCTTGGGGCGGCAGAAGGATTGTCGGTATGGGATACATTCCTTGGCGGTGGCTTGCTAGTATCGGCTCTTAAATACTCCGAAATTAATAGCTCCGATGATCTTGTCCATCGGGCACAACGTGCTCTCCGCCATTTTGAGACGGAACTGATGGATGTCCAAAATGCCGCGACGGAATCATTCACGGTGAACAAAAATGACATCTTTACATTTACAGATCTGTTTTTCGATAATATTTTTTCAGACTGGATGATTCATTCCCGCATTACAGACGCGAAAAGTAAGCTGAACGATGTGCTTCAAGATGTGCGCAAGGTTCAAGACCGACTTGCGAGAAAGCGTGATGAATTGATGCATGAATTAGAGAGGCTAGATGTACAGGAGCGAGAAATTATTGAAGCGTAATGGATTGCAAAGGTAATTAGGACGATTGTCATGGCAACCGAAGAAACTGTGAGGACAATCCATGGAACAGTCATGGCAAGCGCTAACTGTGAGGGCAAAGCGTCAAACTGTCATGGAAAGCGAAGAAACTGTGAGGACAATCCGTGGAACTGTCATGGCAAGCGCTAACTGTGAGGGCAAAGCGTCAAACTGTCATGGCAACCGAAGAAACTGTGAGGACAATCCATGGAACAGTCATGGCAAGCACAAACTGAGAGGACAACGCGTCAAACTGTCATGGCAACCGAAGAGAAACTGTGAGGACAATCCATGGAACAGTCATGGCAAGCGCAAACTGTGAGGGCAAAGCGTCAAACTGTCATGGCAACCGAAGAAACTGTAAGGACAACCCATGGAACTGTCATGGCAAGCACTAAAACTATAAGTGAAAACCACCTCATTCTTGAAACAGCAGGACGCAGCTTATGCATCCTGCTGCGCTATGAAACGAATTTTGAGCAACTTCCGTATTGCTTCATTCAAATTCCAAAAACTCAATTCGGTTGCCAAAAGGATCATGTGTAAAAAAGCGTGATCGCCCTTCGATTGGAAGTTCTTCACTAAACGGATAATTAGCTTCTTCCAACCGTAATTTCAATTGCTCCAGTGCATTCACTGTAAAACCGGGATGCGCTTTTTTCGCAGGCATGAAATCCTGCTGAATACCGATATGCACTTCTTGTGAGCCACAAAGGAACCAGCAACCCCCGCGCCCCTTCAAGTTTTCTGGTTTTGGAATCTCCTCCATACCGAGCAATTCCCCGTAAAACTTCCGTGCTTTATCTTCAGACTCGGGCGGCGCTGCAATTTGGATATGATCAATTCCTGTTAGAAACTTGCTCATTGCTCAACACTCCTCTGAACGTAATACCTTCAGTATAATCTCCATTCAGCTGTTTCACTAATACCATTTTCCGAGACTAGTACATAAGGAATCCTTATCAGCTTGAATGAAAGTGATTGATTTTCCCAATTGGTTAAATAATCGTATACTATAAATGAAGGAAGTGTGGGGAATGGATTACATACTTATATTTTTCATTGGAATGGCTGCGATGACACTTGGAACGCTTGCAGGTGGGGGTGGCCTGATTACGGTCCCGGCTATGTTGCTCATGGGTATCCCAATTCACTCTGTCCTTGGGGCTGGGAAGATTTCAACAACAGTTAGTTCGTTTTCTACTTTTATAACAGTCCTACTGAAAAAGCAGGTTACATTTAAAGAATCATTTTGGATTATACCTATATCACTTTTCGGTGGATTTACAGGTGGTTTTATAGCAACACGCTTGACGGAAAGTACAATGTACATTATAGCGGTTATTCTTCTTATCATTGCTTTTCTTACATCATTCCTTTCCAAAGTAGACTTCTCAGGGGAAGAAAGCTTAAGGCCGACGAAAGTAGCGATTCCGGGATTACTCGGAATTGGAATATACGATGGGATGTTTGGACCGGGGCAAGGCACTCTACTTCTGTATTTGTTCGGTCACTTACGAATTGCGTACATTCGGGCAATTGGCTTTGGCCGTCTTGCAACGTTTTCAAGTGGATTTGGTGCAGCCATCAGCTATATTGCCATGGGTAAGATTATTTGGCCAATTGCCTTTGTACTCATGGCCGGTTCCTTATCGGGCGCACAAATCGGTGTGCGACTTGCTGAAAGGTTGAATCCGGATCACGTTAAAATATTATTGCGCATTATCACGATAGCGTTGATCATCCAGCTTATCGTCAATAGTTTTCTTTAACTAAAACACCTCATCCGCTTGAAAGGAAGAGGTGTTTTTTGAATGGGTGAATTTATCCCAACAAATCCCTTTACAACATCCTTGCATATAGTGTACTATTTAACTAATACACCGACATGTAGAGGGGGAACGCTGATGAAGCAGTGGAATGGATTGTTGAAAAAAGAATGGGTGACGTTGAAGTGGCCGTTACTCGTTAGTGCATTGCTTGGGATTATTGTAATGTCGTTTGTTCCACATCTAATAGCCAACATTTTTGGTCTTGAAGTACATGTTTTTGAAGTGGTGCTTGTTATCTGTTTTATTTGGGCGGGTGCAAGTGTATTAGCACCGGTTATTGCATTGTTTATAATGCTGGAAAGGGAAATAAAACGTCCGGATGTGTGGTTTCATTCGACGGCGTCCATTTTTAAATTGGTTGGAGCGAAAGCATTTTTTGCATCCCTTATTGGTGCTGTGGGATTGTTAATTCCAACACTGGTTCTTGCCGTTCAACACGTATTATTCAGCTCTACGATGGCTACATTTGATGATTTGTTTTTCTTTGGAAGTATTTTTATAGTCATGATTTTTGCAGTATCGATAATATTCATGAGTATCGGGTTTTTCTTCTGGGTCATAGACCGACTTATGAAGCCATATTTAAAGGGATTTTCAATTGTGGCTACGATTATTATATTCCTTGTTGCTTCTCGGCTATATAGTTTATTTGTCCTCTCCGAACTATATGAGAAACTAATTCTAATAGGCCCTATTGATTTAATGAAAATCAAAAATCCGAAAATTAATGTGGATTTTATTTACCTCGAGCATGCTGAAACTTTTTTTTACACGGGTGAAATTGTATTCGATATTTTCTTCACGTTCATAATGTTCATCATTGCAGCTGTCCTTTTTGAGAAGAAAGTGAGGTTGTAGACTATATGAAAAAATGGAAAGGATTATTGCGAAAAGAATGGGCGCAAATGAAATGGAGACTTGTTATCTTTGTATTAATCACTAGTGTGATTCAATACTTGGGAGTAAATCGCATAGCTTATGGGTTGCCGGAAGACTTTTACGCTTCAATTCAACCGATGATTGCCCTTTGTTTCATGCTCCACTTGATTATGGCGGTATCGTTATTTTTCGATAGCCTTGGAAAGGAAATGGGGCGTCTAGACATTTGGCTTCATTCCCCAGCATCAATACGGCAGCTTGTTTACGCAAAGTTCTCACTCATTGTCCTAACTGTTGGCTGTTCGCTTTTGTTGTGCGGGACGATTGGAGCTATCTCCAATTACGCGCGCGATGGGGCGGTTCCTCTTGTAGATGATCTGTTTTTATATCTTAGTGTGGGTGTTGTCATTTTGTTGAACGCTATTTATGTAATGGCAATCGTTTTTTTCTTCTGGTCGACATACCAAGTGTTTCGTTCCCATATTGGCTTGTTCTCAATCATCGTGATTATTGCCTTGGTCAACATATGGATCATTGGTTGGGGATATGTCTGGTTTACGGAAATACTCCAACTAGTAATGGAAATGGGGCCAATGCACGGCCCGATTAAAACGGTAGACATCTTAATGTTTAACAATTATATTGTCCCGAGCGGATCGATTTTAACAATCGGCAGTCTTATCCTCTACGGTTTGTTGACGGCACTCTATTTCGTTGCTGGAGCAATGTTGTTTGAAAAGAAAGTGAGGTTGTAATGATGGGCATAGATTTTCTTCCAGACAAACCAATTTATCAGCAGCTCATCGACCTGATTACGGGCGATATTATTCGTGGAACGCTGAATCCTGGGGAGAAATTGCCATCCGTTCGTGATTATGCTGTTGAAGCCGGTGTGAATGCCAATACGATGCAACGCGTCTATAAGGAGCTGGAGCAGATGGAAATCACCGAAACGAAGAGGGGCCAGGGATCTTTTGTGACGGAAGATGAATTGAAGATCGCTATGCTTCGTAATGAAATGAAGGAACAGCTTGTGACGTCATTCATTCAAAGTGTTGAAGCACTGGGTTTTACGACGACTGAAATGCTGCAGCACCTACAAGAACGGGGTGGAAAAGATGATTGAACTGAAGAATATAACGAAAAAGTACGGCCGGAGGAAAGCACTTGAAGACCTTACGCTTTCCTTGCCGCAAGGAAAAATCATCGGCCTTGTCGGAGAGAATGGTAGTGGAAAAACGACGCTGTTGAAACTGATTTCTGGGTTAGTGACGCCGGATTCGGGAAGGGCAACGTTCAGCGGAAGTCGCATTACACGCAAAGTGGCAAGCAATATTGCTTATATGCCAGACGCGGATCTATTCTATCCGTATTTTACGGTAGGTCAGCTTATTGAGTTTTATGAATCTCAGTTCGTTGATTTTAATACGGCGAAAGCTAAAGAAATTGCGCAGTTTTTGAATTTATCTCTGGATTCGAAAATAAAAAATTTGTCAAAAGGGAACCGCGGACGTGTCAAAATTGCAGTGACTCTTGGGCGTGAAGCTGATTACTATTTGTTAGATGAACCGTTCTCCGGCCTGGATCCGATGGTGCGTGATGATATCGCGAAAGGGCTTATCCGTTTTACTGATCCGGAGCGACAAACCGTCCTTTTGTCGACGCATGAATTAAAAGAAGTGGAACCATTGCTCGATGAAATCGTAGTACTAAGAGGGGGACGAATAATCGCGCACGAAGCGGTTGACGTAATCCGCGATACGTACGGGAAAGATGCCACCTCATGGATGGTGTCACTGTTTAGGGAGGGAAGTTGACATGGAAATGAAACCGATAGTCGAATTGAAGAATTTATCGAAAACGATTGGCAAGAAAAAAATTATCGACAACTTGAGTTTGTCACTGTATCCGGGACAAATTACAGGATTCCTCGGTCCAAACGGGGCGGGGAAAACGACGACAATTCGTATGATGGTTGGACTGATGGAGGCGACGGGCGGAGATATCATCATCGACGGAAAATTACTTGCTGATGATTTTGAAGAGGGGCTTTCCAAAGTCGGCGTTATCGTTGAAAACCCGGAAATGTATAAGTTCATGTCCGGCTATAAAAACTTATTGCATTTTGCACGTATGCACGATGGCGTTACGAAGGCACGAATCGAAGAAGTTATTAACCAAGTGGGCATGCAGAACCGTATCCATGAAAAGGTCTCGACGTATTCACTTGGGATGAGGCAACGACTGGGGCTTGCGCAGGCACTTTTGCACCGTCCGAAGTTTCTGATCCTCGATGAGCCGACGAACGGACTGGATCCTGCGGGAATTCGCGAGTTCCGGACGTATCTCAAAATGATTGCGGAAGAAGAAGGTGTTTCTGTTTTTGTTTCGAGCCATATGCTGTCGGAAATTGAACTTATGTGTGACCGGATTGCGGTCATTCAGAATGGCAAACTAATTGATATTCGTGATATGACAGAGGAACAGGAATCGCATTATTACATTGAAGCATTCCCAGCGGAAACAGCGGAAAGTATGCTAAAAGCTGAAGGGTTCAATGTGGAAGCGCACAAAGAAGGATTTATCATCAATGCAGAGAAAACACAAATTCCAGGGCTCATCCAGCAGATTGCGGCACATGAGATGCAATTGTTTGCAGTTCAGCCACACCGCAAGACGCTCGAAGATCAATTCCTAGAAATGACTGGAGGTGGCCAGATTGCTGAAGCTCATACAAAATGAATGGATGAAACTATGGAGTAAAAAAGCAACTTGGATTATGACCGGTCTACTCGTTGTTGCGATTTTAGGAATGTTAGGTCTGACGAAATGGATCGACACGATGTCTAATTACGATGAACCAGATTGGAAAACATCTGTGCAAGGCGAATTGACCATTACAAAAGAGCAGCTCGGAACCACAACACTTGTGGACAGCGAACGGGGACGTCTAGAAGACAAAGAGAAAGTTCTTGAATACCGCCTTGCGAATTCAATAGAACCGCTGAACGGCAATAGTCGGGAAAGTATGATTATGAATTCAAGTGGTATCGGCTCCATCGCTGTTTTACTGACGGTTATTGTTGCTGCGGGGATTGTCGCTTCTGAATTTACGCAAGGAACGATTAAGATGTTATTATCCCGTCCTGTAAAAAGATGGAAAATATTAACGTCGAAGTATGTGACAGTCATCTTGTTCGGTATTCTACTTATGCTCATCGGGTTCATTGTATCTATACTTGGCGCATATCTCTTCTTCCAATCCGGCCAAGGGCAAGAACTTGTTTGGAATGGTAAAGAAGTTGTTGAAGTATCTGTTTGGGGGAAAGGGCTCTATATACTGCTCCTGTCATTCGGTAATGTTTTTGTGACAGCAACGTTTGCATTCATGATTGGTAGCGTCTTCCGTTCCAGCTCACTTGCAATCGGGCTGTCATTATTCATCTACTTTATGGGCTCGACATTGGTTATGCTGCTGGCAAAATATGAAGTCGTGAAATACATTGTCTTTACGCATATGGATTTGACAATCTATGAAACGGACTTTCGGATTGTAGAAGGCATTACGATGTCGTTTTCACTCGCCGTTCTTGCAGTTTATATCGTGATTTTCCTCATTATCAGTTATACAACATTCATCAAACGCGATATAACCGCGTAACATGCAAAAAAAGCCCTCCGATAATGGAGGGCTTTTTTCATGTACTTATTTATGGCTGCTGAATGTACGAATTAGACCTGCGATATTACCAACGAGTACGAATGCAAACAGTGCGAACATGATGTATATGAACCACATTGACTATCACTCCTTTTAGACAATAAATCCTGTTTCCATTATACCACCACTGAGATTGACAGGCAATGTTATCTAGGGCGTAGTGTTGCCAATTGTGGCGGATTGGTTGTTGGATTAAATCTGTTCCTGCTTGGTGAGTGATTATATTATCTACCTTGACCGAGCATATCCATGCTAAACCAATCATATATTTAGCCAATCGATCATATCCTGCTCCCGCCGAGCATATCCATTGCTAGACCAATCATATATTTAGCCAATCGATCATATCCGGCTTTAACCGATCATATCTATTGCTAGACCAATCATATATTTAACAACTCGAACATATCAGGCTCCAACCGAGCATATCCATGCTAGACCAATCATATATTTAACAACTCGATCATATCCGACTCTAACCAATCATATCTATTGCTAGACCAATCATAAATTTAGCCAATCGATCATATCCGGCTCTAACCGATCATATCCTGCTCCCGCCGAGCATATCCATTGCTAGACCAATCATATATTTATCAAACCGATCATATCCAGCTCCCGCCGATCATATCCATTGCTAGACCAATCATAAATTTAGCCAATCGATTATATCCGGCTCCAACCGAGCATATCCATCTGCCAACCGATCATAAATAACCTCAAACCGATCAAATGCCTGACAATCTGTTGTATGGAGGAAGATTTTTTGGCTTTTGATAATTGGAATCGTAGAACACTATCTCTCACTATAATCAAAAAAAGGACAATCCCACCGTCAGGGTTGTCCTTTTTCAAAATAAATCTTAAAGTGTTTTTCCTTCTTTCAGCAAGTCGCGGATTTCTATGAGTAGCGCTTCTTTAGGGTCCACTTCAGGTAATGCTTCTTCAACTACTGGGTCTTCTTTTCGTTTAAATTTCATCATTAATCGGATTGCCATAAAGATTGCAAATGCGACGATGATAAAGTCGAAAACAGATTGGATGAATACGCCGTACTTGATTTCAGCTTTAAGAAAAGTATAACTGAGTCCGGAGAAATCGACGCCTCCTGAAAGTAGTCCAATTAAAGGTGTAATAATATTTTCTACCAGGGATGACACGATTTTTCCGAATGCTGCCCCTATTACAACTGCAACGGCAAGGTCGATAACATTGCCTTTGAGTGCAAATTCTTTAAAGTCTTTCAACATATGTCTCACTCCTAATCCATTAAACCTTTCATAGAACGGGCAAGCCGTATATCGACAATACCCCCTATGGAAACAGTATAAGTTAGTTCCATAGAACTTTAATGTAGATAAACGAAAGTTCCCTAACACATCCTATCATATCGATTACAGATTTACAAAAAGGGATGCTGAGAATGTACCAATCCCTCTTTAACCCTCTTCGCCGTCAAGAGGAAACCAGCGATATACAGTTAAATCTACCTTTCCATCCTCATTAAATTTAATTCCTTCCATCTCGAGAAATACCCGTTGATCATACCCTTTGCTTTCCGCATTGGCGGGAGCTGAAATACCGCCTTGCACATTGATGATCCGATGCCAAGGTAACTCATATTTTTTACTCATTGAATGCAATACCCGCACGACTTGTCTAGCACCGCGTGGACTTCCAGCTGCAGCTGCAACTTGGCCGTACGTCATGACATGGCCAGCAGGTATACCTTGGATGATTCTGATGACACGTTCTGTGAATAAATTCATAAACAACAGCCTCCTCGCGTTATTTTCATTGTACCAAAATTCGAATGAAACTAATTCCATTAACGTACGTATAGTTACATAGAAGAGTTCGAAAATGGAAGGGATTGACTTGTATGGGCGAATTATTCGCAAAGCGCACAGGTATTGGGTTCGCGTTAAAAGTTGTCGGACTGGCTGTGATTGCATGGGGCATTATTCAGGGATTTGTATTTATCATGACGTTCGGTGGGGTATTTTCGAATGGAATCGGGATAGGCAGTTTTCTGTATCGCATTTTCACATATTCTATTTACGGGATTCTAATCATCGGTTTCGGGGAGGTTATTGATTTATTGCAAAAGATTCATGACCAGAATGACCCGAAAGCGCAGGCGTTACAGTCTATTGAAGATAACTCGGTCACTATTGCTAATGCGTCAATCCCTTTATCTATCGCGCAGGAAATAAAAGATTATTATTCGAATAAAAATATCTGGGCCGACTCGATATCGCCTACGAAAACCAGTAATATTTTCATTATAAAAATAAATGGGCGCACAGAGTACATTGAACTTGGAGGGCTTACGCCAAAAATACTTTCAGAGGAAGAAACAACCAGGTATTTTGGATAGATTGTAGTAAAGCTTTCCTAATCGGAGTTTAATACGATTTTTATGGGGATAGCGAGTTTTATAGTAGGTATTAAAGCAATTAAATCAAAAGAAAGCAGTTCCTTAAAATATATTGGAATGGGAATTATTTCGCTAATTATTATAGGCTATGTATTGCTAATTGTCATAGTTGGGGTAGGTGGTTTTGGAGCATAGTACTACCTTATGGGGATTTCCCAGGAAATGAATTAAAAAAGGCCAGTCTCTTCAACTGACTAGTCGTGCAGCTTAAATAGACAGCTTCACGTCATTCATCGACGTGAAACGGTCTTCTTAAGTTTGTTCTGAAAATACGCGTACGCTGAAATGGCAATCGTTACCCAAAGTGCACTTACTGCGTATCCTCCAACAATATCGCTTGGATAGTGGACGCCAAGGTAAATACGACTTGTGCCGATCATGATGATCATAACGGCAGTGAATAGAACAAGAACAACACGGCTCGTTGTTGTTTTTACATTACGCCAAGCGATATACGCAATAATTGCGTAAAGAGCGAATGCCATCATCGAATGACCACTCGGAAAGCTAAAGCCGTTTGCATCCATAATGCGATGAATTTCCGGTCGTTCTCGCTTGAAATAAATTTTGAGCGCGCTGTTTAACAAGACGGTTCCGGCAATCACAGCAATCAGTAGAAACGCCTGATGACGATAGCGCAGGACAAAGTATAATACGATAAATCCGATCAAGGCAATTGGAGCAACGACGTAACCTGAACCAATCCACGTAAACACTTTCATAATAGATGTCAGCCATGGTGCTTCCAGTCCTTGGACAAATCCAATAACAGCAGTATCGAAATGTACAATCGATTCATTCCCGACAGCGGCAGCGATATATCCAAAAGCTATACCGAAGAAGATGCAAAGAACAAATGCTACTAGAAGACGAAATGATAGTTCCCGCACTGAATGCACTCCTTTCAATTAACTATAATTGTATACTACTTCTAAGTGAAAACGACAAAGAATAATCAAGACGGACAAGTTGAAAAGTTTTTATAAAAGTTCAAGAAAGATGCTACACTAGAAAGAACCTATCATTTACCATAAAGGATCGATTATGACACTCATACTTTTAGTAGTTGGCTCGTACATATTGGGAAATGTGCTGACAGGCTCGATTATTAGTAATTTCTTTTTTAAAAAGGATATACGAATAGAAGGAAGCGGAAATCCTGGAGCACGTAATGCCGGGAGGGTGCTTGGCAAAAAAGCATTCGTTGCGACATTCATCGGAGATGCATTGAAAGGGGCGCTGGCTATTTTCGTTGCCAAGTGGCTTGGGTTCGGAGTGGCCGTAGAACTTTGTGCGCTATTCGCTGTGACTTTGGGACATGTGTATCCACTATTCTTGAAGTTTCGCGGCGGGATGGGGGTATCCACTTTCATAGGCGGTATGCTTGCATTCAATCCACTACTGTTTGCTGTGTTTGTGGGCTTATTCTTCGTATTCTATCCGTTCCTAAAAAGCTTCACATTAGCAGGACTAACAGCGGTCCTATTGATGCCGATTTTAGTACTAGCATTTTCATATGGAATTCCTGTATTCATTGCAGCCTGCTTATTATCGCTACTTCTTTTATTTACACATCGAGCTGACTTGAAGCAGAAACTTATGCCAGAAAAGGGTTGATAGAATGAGTTTTATTTATAAAATTGCAGAAACGGCTTTGGAATTCGAACAGATTCATGAGTTGAATTACCGTACGTTTGCCGAGGAGATTCCTCAGCATGACCAAAACGAATCAAGAAAGCTTGTCGACAAATTTCATGATGAAAATACATATATTATTTGCAAGAAAGATAATCGGGTCGTCGGAATGATTGCGATACGAAGTGAACGTCCATTCTCGCTCGACGGTAAAATTGGTCCAGTTGAACATCACTTACCGTTTCAATCCAAAAACCCTGTAGAAATCAGGCTTCTTGCGATTGAACAGGACTATCGGAATGGCAGGGCATTTCTTGGCCTTACCCAGGCGTTAGTCCAATATTGCCTTAAAGCGGGCTATGATGCTGCGCTCATCTCGGGAACGGTTCGAGAACAGAAATTATATGGACAACTAGGGTTTTTACCATTTGCACAATTGACGGGGACAGCGGAAGCCGCCTTCCAGCCGATGTATTTGACGAAAGAAACATTTAAAGCGGGCGTTGCGGGAAGGATTTCAAAACCACCCGTCAATTTCCTACCAGGTCCTGCAACAATTTCTGAAGACGTAAGAAAGGCCGTGATGGCAGAACCATTCTCACATCGTTCATCTGAATTTGAAAGTGTTTTGCAACGCGTGAAGGACAAGCTGACCGCGCTGACTGGTGCAAAGTACGTCCAACTCCTTCAAGGGACAGGTACGCTTGCGAATGACGTTGTTGCGGCTCAGTTAAGTATGCACAGTGGTAAAGGTCTTATACTTGTGAACGGGGAATTTGGCTTTAGACTCACTGATCATGCCCAGCGTTTTGGAATGGGGTTTGACACAATGGAAATCGAGTGGGGGACCCCTTTCGATGCCGTTGAAATTGAAGCTGCATTATGCTCGGGTCGCTACAGTTGGTTATGGGTTGTCCATTGCGAAACGTCGACAGGTGTGCTGAACGATTTGAATTCATTCAAAAAGTTCTGTTCACAATTCGGCATTACACTCGCTGTGGATTGTGTGAGTGCGATTGGGACAACAGCAGTTGATCTCACTGGAGTTGCTTATGCAACAGGTGTCAGTGGCAAAGGGCTATTAAGTTATACAGGTCTATCTTTCGTATTTCATAATGAAGAAATTCCCGCAAATGATAACTTGCCGCGCTATTTGGACCTAGGTACTTATGCAGCAGCACGAGGGATTCCGTATACCCAATCATCCAACTTGGTATCTGCGCTCGACATGGCTTTACTGACATTTGAGCAACCGACAGAAGTCTTTGCGGCTATTTCAAACCGTGCGCGTAAAGTCAGGAACGCCGTTGAACAGGCAGGTTTGACAATTTTGGCGTCGGAGAAATATGCTGCAGATGCAATTGTTACGATTGCTTTACCGAAAGGTTTATCCGCAATGCAGCTGGGGGATAACCTGTTTTTGAATGGTTTCAATGTTCATTACGAGAGCGCTTATTTACGCGAAAGAAATTGGCTTCAAATTTCATGTATGAACAATGTAGCGGAAAAAGAGTTAAACAGAATGCTTGAACTGCTCTCTTGGTTAACATCCGTAGATGAGCAAGTGTTTACGACTAACTCTAACGGGAAAACATATTAAATAGAAGGAGCTGATGATCATGAAAGAATTACGCACTGTTAATGAGTGGTATGACGTATTGGAACAATCGAAAGAGAATCCTTTGTTCGTTTTAAAACATAGTACGACATGTCCAGTTAGTGCAGCAGCCTACAATGCATTTGAGTCATCCGCAGAGGAGGTACCGAAATACTTCCTTAAAGTACAGGAAAGTCGGCCCGTTTCCAATGAAATCGAAAGTAATCTGCACGTTGAACACCAATCGCCGCAACTGTTTTTATTGAAAGACGGTGCAGCAGTCTGGCAGGCGACTCATTACTCGATTAGCGGCCCCCAGATTAAAAAAGCAGTGGAAAACTACGGAAGTTAATAATGTGGAACAGGTACTCCATTCGAGGGGTATCTGTTTTTTATTGTCTAGGAAATTATACAATCTCGTCCTGTATGAGGCTTTCCAGGAGAGATTGAGCTGCATCCTTACTATTAGATAGGGTTGAACAAACGCTTGCGCTTATGTTCTTGGAAATTTCCTTATGGCGTGCTAATAAATATGGTAATATAAGAGTTATTAAAATAGTCTATTAAATCATAAGCGAAAGTAGGTTCTTTACATGCGTTTACAATATAAAACAGTGGTCATAACAGGTGGAGCAAATGGAATTGGTGCAGTCGCTGCCAAGCTTTTTGGGAAAAATGGAGCACAGATTGCTATCGTTGATTTTGATAAAAAGGCTGGAGAGGCGAAAGCGCAACAACTGCATGAATTGGGAATCGAGGCCGCTTTCTTCCAGGCGGATGTGTCCGATAGTGAAAATGTCAAAGAGATGGCCACAAAAGTGATTGAACAGTTTGGCAAAGTGGATATCCTCATTAACAATGCTGGTATTACAAAAGATGCGATGATGCTGAAGCTTGAAGTGGATGACTTTAAGCGAGTGATTGACGTGAACTTGACGGGTGTTTTTAATTGTACGCAAGCGTTCCTTCCGACAATGCTTAGCCAAGGGAAAGGGAAAATCATTAATACGTCTTCGATTGCGGGAACGGGTGGTAACATCGGTCAAACGAATTATGCCGCAGCAAAAGCGGGCGTCATTGGTATGACAAGAACGTGGGCGAAGGAATTTGGTCGACAGGGCATCAATGTAAACGCTGTCGCTCCCGGTTTCATCGAAACAGATATGATTGATACGATTCCAGAAAAGATCTTAGGGCAAATTAAGATGATGACGCCGTATACTCGACTTGGTACGCCAGAAGACGTAGCGAATGCTTATCTGTTTTTAGCTTCCGATGAATCTGATTTTATAAACGGGACCGTCCTAGAAGTAGATGGTGGTATGTTGAAATGACGGTGAAGAAAAAGAGATGGGGCGTGAAACCGAATGCTATTTTCAACCTATCCCTTTTTCTAGCTGCAGCTGCTTTGTCTCTCACCGCGGAAAAAGTGGAGATTGAAGCGCAGCATTTCTACTTCGGCCTTTTCTTATTTTGGTTATTTTCGATATTGTATAATCATTTACAAACCTGGACGAAAACAGGGAAACTTAATATTGAATATGGCATCAGTTATGGCTTGGCATTCGTTCTTTTTGCTGGTCCATATGGTGTATTTCTCTATCAGGTCGTATACAGGACGTCTGTCTATCTGCTAAGGAAAATAAAGAATGAAAAACGCTCAGATTCAGTCATTGATACACTGTACAATATCGGGGCGTTCACGTTGTCGAATGTGGCAGGGTATTATTTGTTTTATGCATTCATCCCTTATTTTACCCCGTTCCCATTTGGCTTCTGGTTGCTCATCCTTTTACTCAATGGCATAACGATGTATATATCGGATTTGACGTTAATAATTTTGCTGTACTTGGAAAAAAGTATTCAAACCCGTCAAGCTGCATGGGCGTTCCTAAAGGATCGGAGTATACTTGATCTTTGGAAAACGGGTTTTACAAATGCCCTGCTATTCGTTTTTCTGATAGAAGGACGATGGGAATCACTCATCGCACTGTTCATGCTGAATTACATCGTCAGTCGTTCGTTTGTATTGAAGTCGCAAAATATGCAAGACAAATTGGAGCGCAACCAATTTGAAGAAATGGCATACACAGATTTTCTGACAGGGGCTAGAAATCGGGCGTTTATGGATAAACAAATGGGACAGCCTAAATTGTACGATGCACCATTCGGGGTAGTCGTATGTGATATCGATCAGTTCAAAAAGGTGAATGATACGTTTAACCACGCGGTCGGTGATACTGTAATCATCCATTTTGCAAAGCTGCTGCAGAATCATCTAGAAAAAGATGATTGCCTGTTTCGGACGGGTGGTGAAGAATTCACGCTCTTTATACGCAATCGTAACTATGACGGGGTAAAGGAACTTGTTGAAAGTTTGCGTCTGGATGTGGAAAGAAGTTTTGTAGAAGCTGAGTTCAAAGGCGAGCTACAACATATCTCATATACTGCTTCGTTCGGCCTTTTCTACAAGCGTTTTACAGATCATACAAGCATCGAAAAGGGCCATACATATGCAGATGACTTATTGTTCGATTCAAAACGGACAGGACGTAATCGTGTGACTGCTGAAGATGGTAGTTAAATAAGGACAATGTAAGAAGGGCTTAACCCGGAAATCTAGGTTAAGCCCTTTTGTATCGAAAATCTATCCTTGTGAATTAATTCACAATAAGTGACACCTGTCATATCGAAAATCATGACAGTTATGTCTTCTGTGAAGTCCGAAAGTTCTTTATCATTAGATTCAAGATAGCGAATCAGAAAAAGAACATAAGATTGAAGGAGGATAATACAACATGTCTAAAGAAAAAACAAAACAGCTACACAAAGACGTTGCCCCTTTTGCTAAGTCAGATAAAAAGAAAAGTATAATGCAGCTTATCAATACTGTTATACCGTTTATAGTCCTATGGTTCTTGGCGTACCAAAGTTTGTCGGTGTCAATTTGGTTAACGCTTGGACTTTGTGTTATTGCAGCAGGATTTGTCATTCGGACATTCATCATCTTCCATGATTGCACGCACGGTTCATTCTTTAAAAACAAAAAAACAAATGATATCGTCGGTACCATTACTGGTGTTCTTACACTGTTTGCCTATGAAAAATGGAAACGTGAACACTCGATTCACCATGCAACAAGCTCGAATCTCGACAAGCGCGGTACAGGTGACATTTGGGTCATGACGGTTGAAGAGTACGTTGAAGCATCAAAATGGCAGCGTTTTGCTTACCGTTTATACCGTAACCCAATCGTTATGTTTGGTTTCGGCCCGCTTTTCCTTGTACTTATCTCAAGCCGTTTCAACCGTAAAGATGCACGTAAGAAAGAGCGTAACAATACGTATTTGACGAACGCAATACTTGTTGCCCTTTACACAGGTATGATTTTACTTATCGGCTGGCAGGCATTCGTTCTTATACAAGGAACAACCATGTTCGTTGCAGGAGCACTAGGTATCTGGTTATTCTACATTCAACATACATTTGAAGACTCGTATTTTGAAGAGGAATCTGAGTGGGATTATGTGAAAGCTGCTATTGATGGCAGTTCATACTACAAGTTACCGCGTGTGTTGCAGTGGGCGACAGGAAACATCGGTTTCCATCATGTCCATCACTTGTCACCACGTGTTCCGAATTACAACTTGGAAATAGCACATGAATCGACACCACCTCTTCACCAAGCAACAACGATTACGATTAAAGAAAGTTTGTCGTCAATCCGTTACCGTTTATATGATCCTGAGAAAAAAAGGTTTATTGCGTTTAAAGACGTGAAGCATATGCTGAAATCAGCAAGTTCTTCAATCGATTTGAAACCGAAACGCACAAGTTTCGACGCAGAATAATACTTAAAACAGCCATCTCTTTTGAGGATGGCTGTTTTTTTCGTCTCACTATTTGGTACAATGGAAAGTATAGACAGGACGGTGAAACAAAGATATGCAAAGTTGGTATAGTATTTTCCCGAAAAACCCTTGGCTTAGTATTTATGCGTGGGCAGTATTTTGTTTTCTGCCATTCTTTTTCATATTCAGATCATCGTCGCCCATTGAAATTTCCATTGGAATTTCATTGTTATTCTTATTTTTCCTGTCGTATCGATTTTCATTCAAATCGAAAAGCGGACTTGTTTATATGTGGATCAGTTTTGAAATTGTGATTAACGTCGTTATGACACTGTTATTTGGCTATGTGTATTTATCCATATTCACTGCATTTTTCATAGGTAATATTCGCAATCAAGTTGGATTCTTCATTATATACGGGCTACATATTGCCATTACAATCATTGCGATTGTCGCAGGTTTTTTCATCGAACTCGAGTTATTTCTTCCGCAAGTTCATTTCATCCTCATCTCGGTGATTGGTATTGTATTATTGCCATTCAATTTATACAACCGAAATAAGCGTGAAAACTTGGTAGGTCAATTGGAACATGCCAACGAACGGATTTCGGAGTTAATTATAGTGGAGGAGCGGGAACGGATTTCTCGTGATTTACATGATACACTTGGCCAAAAGCTATCATTGATTGGCTTAAAGAGTGATTTAGCTGGCAAGCTAGTGTCTCGTGATCCTAGAGCTGCCGAAAGAGAGTTACAGGATATAAGACAGACAGCCAGCACAGCGCTGAAGGAAGTTCGGGAGTTAGTGGCGGGCATGCGGGCAACGAAATTGGAAGATGAAGTGATTCGCATTAAGCAGATGTTGAAGGCAGCTGAAATGGAGTACACCATTAAGGGGAATCCATCGTTCACCAACATCCCGGCCATCGTTGAAAGCGTGCTAAGTATGTGTTTGAAAGAAGCCGTGACAAACGTTGTGAAGCATAGTTTTGGCAAGACTTGCTGCGTGTCGTTTGAACAACTACCGAATGAATTTGTCATCAATGTGATAGACGACGGAATCGGCATTACTAGGGGCGGAGAAACGTCACCTGGCAATGGCTTGACTGGCATGCGCGAGCGACTTGAATTTGTTAATGGAAGCCTTCGAGTCGAAGGTGGCGAAGGAACGAAATTATCGATTCGTGTTCCTGCGGTCATACAACATATTATGGAGAGTGATTGATGTGATACGTATTGTCATAGCGGAAGACCAAGGGATGATGCTTGGAGCACTTGGATCATTATTGAATATGGAAGATGATATGGAAGTCGTCGGAAAAGCAAAAAATGGGGAAGAAGCGGTTGCGCTGGTGAAAGAACATCAGCCGGATGTCTGCATCATGGACATTGAAATGCCGGTGATGACGGGGCTTGACGCAGCAGAAGCGCTGCATGATGAACCTTGTAAGATCATTATCCTGACGACATTTGCCAGAACAGGTTACTTCGAACGTGCGAGGAAAGCAGGCGTACGCGGTTATTTATTGAAAGACAGCCCGATTGAAGAGCTTGTCAGTTCAATTCGAACGATAATGGACGGCAGACGGATTTACGCACCAGAACTCGTTGACATTGCCTACGGGGACGGGGATGAGACGGTAAATCCGCTGACGGAGCGTGAAAGCCAAGTGCTTGGGCTTATTGCTGAAGGGAAGACCACAAAAGAAATCGCTGGCGAGTTGTATTTGACGCCTGGTACAGTGCGAAATTACATCTCCACAATTTTAGATAAGCTCGGCGTTGGAAACCGAATTGAAGCAATATCTCGGTTTAAGGAGAAGGGCTGGTTTAAGTGAATTGAGTATATAAGAAGACGGTAAGCCGACAGTTATGTCGGTTTTTTGTCGTTTGGTTTTGGTGTGGTGGGGGTGAAGTATGTATACCGAGCATAAATTCGTCGAACCGATCATATCCCACTGGCAATCGAGCATAAAATCGTTGAACCGGTCATATCTCGCCTGCACCCGAGCATAAAGCCGGGGACCCGATCATATCCCGCCGGCAATCGAGCATAAAACCGTTGACCCGATCATATCTCGCTTGCACCCGAGCATAAAACCGTTGACCCGATCATATCTCGCTTGCACCCGAGCATAAAACCGTTGCCCCGATCATATCCGCAGGCAATCGAGTATACCCGTTGCCCCGATCATATCTCGCCGACACCCGAGCATAAAACCGTTGCCCCGATCATATCCCGCTGGCCCCCGAGCATATACCCGTTGCCCCGATCATATCCGCAGGCAATCGAGCAAATCCGCGCCGCCCCGATCATATCTAGCCGACACCCGAGCATAAAACCGTTGACCCGATCATATCCCACTGGCACCTGAGCATATAACCGTCAACCCGATCATATCCCACAGGCACCCGAGCATATAACCGTCAACCCGATCATATCTGCCGGCACCCGAGCATATAACCGTCAAACCAATCATATCCGCCGGCACCCGAGCATATAACCGTCAACCCGATCATATCTCGCCTGCAACCAAGCATATCCCCGCCATCCCAATCATATCCCACCCCAAACCAAGCATAACCCCACCCTTATTCCGGCGATAAACCTCGTTACGAGCACAACCAAATATGTTACACTTTCACTAAAGACGGAAAGTTCACGCAAGGGGGAACGGAACATGTTTGGCATTGATTACGCAAGAAAACTCGACAGAAAAGACAATCTCGCAAAATATAAAGACGAGTTTTATCTACTCGAAAACATCATCTATATGGATGGTAATTCACTCGGATTACTGTCAAAACGAGCGGAGCGAACGCTGCATAATTTACTCGATTCATGGAAAACACTGGGCATCGACGGCTGGACAGAAGGTGATAATCCGTGGTTTTACCTATCGGAGTCGGTCGGAGAAAAGTTGGCGCCACTTGTTGGGGGAACAAAAAGTGAGGTCATTGCAACGGGCTCGACAACGACGAACCTGCATCAGCTTGCCGCGACATTCTACAAACCATCAGGGACTAAAACAAAGATTCTTGCTGATGAACTCAATTTCCCTTCAGACATTTATGCACTAAAAAGCCAGCTAGCACTGAAAGGTTTTAATCCAGATGAACATCTTGTCCAGGTGAAAAGCAGGGATGGTCGATTTTTAAATGAAGACGATATCATCGAAGCAATGACAGAAGACATCGCGCTCATCGTTCTTCCAGCCGTTTTATACAGGAGTGGGCAAATACTCGATATGGAGAAACTTTCGAAAGCTGCGAATGAAAAAAGTATCCCGATTGGCTTTGATTTATGTCATTCGATTGGTGCAGTTGAACACGCCTTGCATGATTGGAGCGCGGATTTCGCTTTCTGGTGTACATATAAGCATTTGAACGGGGGGCCAGGGTCCGTCGCAGGACTGTTCGTCCATGACAAGCATTTCGGCACAATGCCAGGTTTGGCAGGATGGTTCGGTTCGAAAAAGGAATCGCAATTCGATATGGATCATACAATGGATTCGGCACTGGACGTCGCTGCCTATCAAATTGGGACGCCTCACGTACTCAGTTTAGCGCCGGTCATTGGTGCGCTGGAATTGTTTGAAGAAGTAGGCATTAAAAAAGTCCGTGAAAAGTCACTTCAGCTGACGGACTATATGCTGGCGTTAATTCAACAGGAACTGTCTGACCACGACTTCACAATTGGCAACCCAGTAGACGAATCACGTGGGGGCCATATCTTGCTTGAACATGTCGAGGCTGCACGTATTTGTAAAGCGTTGAAAGAAGATGGCGTCATCCCGGACTTCCGTGCGCCAAATGGTGTTCGACTTGCGCCGGTTGCGTTATACAATTCCTTCGAAGACGTCTGGCATACTGTGCAGAAACTAAAACGGATTATGGATGAAAAACGCTATGAAAAATTTGAGAATAAAAGAGGTGTCGTCGCATGACGGGGAAATGGATTGATATTTCACAACCGCTGCAAAATAATATTGCCGAATGGCCTGGTGACACACCATTTTCATATGAAGTTGCCTACTCTAAAGCAGAAACAGGTTCAGTCAATATTGGTAAGTTAACGACAAGTACGCATATGGGGACGCATATCGACGCACCGTTTCACTTCGATGATAACGGATTAAAAGTGCTCGATTTACCAATTGATTTATACATCGGACGGGCGCGTGTACTCGATGTTTCAGGAAAAGAGAGTATTGGAAGGGCTGATCTAGAGGACCTTGATTTCGGTGGAGCAGAACGGATTTTATTGAAAACTGGGAGCCGTCCTGATCCGAATGTATTTCCGGAAAATTTTACGTATTTGCGTGAGGATATCGGTCCTTTATTGAAAGAGAGAGGGGTTCGGCTCATCGGTATTGACGCGCCATCTGTTGACCCTGAAACAAGCAAAACAGTCAGTACCCATCATTCCCTCAATGAAAACGGCGTGATGATTTTAGAAAACATCGTCCTCAGCGCAGTGGAACCGGGCTATTATGAACTGATTGCATTACCGCTTCCGCTAAAAGACGGCGATGGTAGCCCAGTTCGTGCCGTATTGCGATCAATGGCAGGGGGGGCATATCAATCATGACTGAAAAAGGAATTCACACGGATTTTAAAGATAATATGACATATAGCGAGTATTTGAATCTCGATAAATTGCTGTCGAGCCAGCAACGTTTGTCTGGACATCATGATGAGATGCTGTTCATCGTCATTCATCAAGTGAGTGAGTTATGGATGAAACTCATTTTGCATGAGCTCAATACAGCCATCGACTTAATCGAAAAAGATGAATTGCCGGAAGCATTCAAAATGCTGGCACGCGTGTCAAAAACACAGACGCAAATTATCCAGGCGTGGGATGTGCTGTCGACATTGACGCCTGCTGAATATATGGAGTTCCGGGACAGTTTAGGTCGTGCATCTGGCTTTCAATCCTACCAAAACAGGCTTATTGAGTTCGCGCTTGGTTATAAGCAACCGCATATTTTGAAGATTTACGAGAAAGATCCCGAGCTCGCAAGTGATTTAGAGGCCGCATTCCGTTCACCGGGGATTTACGATGTGGCAATACGTGCGCTGTCACGTGCCGGCTTCGCGATAAACCCAGAACTACTCGAACGCGATTTCTCAGTTACATACAAAGGGGATACGACAGTGGCGGATGCGTGGCTAGAAGTATACCGCAATGTCGATGATCACTGGAATTTATATCAGCTGGCGGAGAAGCTTGTCGATATCGAAGACAGCCATCAGCAGTGGCGCTTCCGTCATATGAAAACTGTTGAACGGATTATCGGCTTTAAAATGGGGACGGGCGGTTCGTCAGGTGTGAATTATTTGAAGTCTGTCCTTGATCATCAGTTCTTTCCGGAGTTATGGGATGTTCGGACGAAGTTATAATCAAGCAAAGAATGATGATCAAAAAAATAGCCCTAGAAACTCCGCCAACAAATATAGTTGGCGGAGTTTTAGTATTGTATTTATAACAACTTCAAATCTAATTTTCTTGTTCACTAATTGGAGGCAAGTGTGCCAGCAATAAACCTGTCGAACTGATTGCCCGTCGACAGTAGTTCCCCTCCGCGAACCGCTGTGGTTCATTGCCACAACCTTGAAATATCCAGTAAGCGAACTATGTGCTTGAATTTATGTTTTCCTATCGATGTTTGCGAATGAAATTACCAATCATCGATAGGTGGACTCATTGTTAATTCCATTAATAAGCACCACCATTACTGAGTTGTTATAGTAGCATATTCCGGAAGGACGGGGGTTGTGTGTGCGTTCCAAATTATGGGCAGTCGCCTGCAATCAATGATAGAATTAGCGCATTGGATTTAATAATCGGGGATCATGATTACAGTAGAAATGGGGGAATAAACATGCGTTGGATACTAATTATTATCTTGGCAATTGCGGTAGAGTTATTTGTACGTTTTCTGACGAGAAATATGGAAGATAAGCAGAAGAGGGAAAAATTGCTTGCACGTATTTGGTTTGTGTTCGGTGCAATTTTAATAATAGTTTGGTTAATTAATCGTTTTTATAAGTAACCCGTGTACTAAAACTTAAGAAATTCTTCATGTTTATACTAGGCAATTCTTCATTATTATCATTCATAATTAAGGTAATGAACTCTTATTACTGCAAAGGTGTGGAAAACATGAAGAAATTAATCTTTATACTAGTGATCATTATATTGAGCGTTACAGTTGTGATGAATAACAAAGAAAAAACCTTGGAGACAGTAGATTTAGCAACTGCTGCAAAAGCGATCATTCTTATCGATGCGGATACGGGTAAAGTAATTTACGAAGAAAATAGTGCAGAACCATTACCAATCGCAAGTATGTCCAAATTGATGACGCAGTATCTCGTGCTGAACGCCGTCAACAGCGGTAATTTAGCATGGGAAAACACATACAAGCCAAGTGAGGCGCTACAACAAATTGCAGGACAATCAGCTGCCGTCAAACTAGGAATGACAGCGGGAAACGTTTATACATTGAAAGAATTGTTTACTGCGATGACGGTCAACTCTGCAAATGACGCGGCGATGGCGCTTGCCGAAATGGTTAGCGGAACGGAAGAAGCGTTTGTGGAATTGATGAATAAACAGGCGAAAAGTTTCGGTCTGAAAGAGACGACTTTCTTCAATGCCAGCGGACTTGACGGCGATTATATTGGCAAAGGGTATGAGCAAACGAATCATGCCTCTGCAAGTGATGTGTCAGTAATTGCACAAAAGCTCATTGCCAAGCATCCCGAAGTGCTCGACTATACAAAGTTGCCGAGCTTCAAAACGGGTAATGGCACTACGTTGTGGAGCACCAACTTGATGTTGGCGGGTATGCCTCAAGCATTGGCGGGAATCGACGGATTGAAAACCGGCTTCACAGATCAGGCGGGTTCCTGCTTCGCTAGTACTGGAGTCTTTGATGGCCGACGCATTATTTCAGTTGTCATAGATGTTGCAGCAGAGGGCGGAGATACCGCAACTCCTCGATTTGATTTGACGAGAGAGCTGATTGAACGATTTGTGTTGAATTAATAGATATGTGCTTAAAGTGGAATATAAATTAACTAAATATTTGAACACATATAACCTACGTTCTATAATGAAGGGAATACTAAAACAGGAGGCGCTTAAATGGTCGCACTTGTAAGGGAAGAGCCGGAGAAGTATTCAGGTAGGTTATTAGACGTAAGGAATGATCTTGTGTTTAAAGCAATTTTTGGGAAGGAAAAAAATAAGAGTCTTCTTATTCTTTTGCTGAATGCAATATTGACTGAAGAAGTAGAAGAGATTATGTTCCTAAATTCATACCTCGGGGCAGAATATGTGGACGAGAAATATTCGATTTTGGATATTCGGGTTCGAACAACTGAAAATGTAGAAATTGATATCGAGATGCAATTGGAGTATCATAGCGGTTTTGAAAATCGTATGCTGTTGTATTGGGCAAGAATGTATCTTGGACAATTAAAGTCTGGTGAGGCTTATGAAAAACTTAACAAAACAATTCAAATATCTATTACAAATTTCAAGTTCTTGCAAAATGACCATTTTCATAGTACGTTTCATTTAATGGAAAAAGAAAAGCTTATCAAATTTACAGACCACTTAGAAATTCACGTTTTGGAGCTGCCCAAAGTGCAGATGACTGAAGAATTGACTGATGAAGATCTATTAACCAAGTGGATGTTATTTCTGTCTGGAGATGATAAAACAAAGGAGGAGGTTGCGATGACTGACATGGGAATCGAAAAGGCCTATGATGAATTGCATCGGATTAGTGAAGATGAAGTAATGCGTGAACGTGCAATAGCACGCGATAAATGGCTATCGGACCAAGCGACGAGAAGGGAGCAAGCTAGGAGGGAAGGTAAAGAGGAAGGTGAAAAAGAAACTGTTCTCAGCATGCATGCAGAAGGGTTTTCAGTTGAAATGATTACGAGGGTTATGAAAATGCCCGAAGAAAAAGTACATGCTATCATCAATCAAATACAATGAAAAAAGTGTAGCCTTACCGATACTCTTGGTAGGGCTGTATTTAATTATTAGAGGTATTCATGAAGGGATACGACGAGGAATATGATTCTAAATCACCTCACATGTTATACTGTTCATACAACATTCAAAAAAATGAGGCGATAAAAATGATGGAAAAAACACAAGTAAATGAATGGAAAGAGAAGCTTCCGCTCATCGGACAGATGACAGCACGTGAAGAAGTGCTCTGGCTCAATCCCTTAGTTGAATCAACATCAACTGGTCTTCAAAAAACAGGTGTGACTGCAGAAAACGTCAAAGATGCATCAGACCGTCTGAAACGTTTCGCGCCATATATCGAGCGTGTCTTCCCGGAAACAAAAGTTTCGAACGGTATTATCGAATCACCGATTACTGCTATTCCAAACATGAAAGAAGCGCTTTCCAATCAATACAAAGCAGCTATTTCAGGTGAACTTCTCCTGAAAGAAGACAACGCACTGCCAATTTCAGGTTCAATCAAAGCGCGCGGTGGCATTTACGAAATCTTAAAACATGCCGAAACACTTGCGATTGAGCACGGATTGATCACAATTGCTGACAACTATACTAAATTTGCAGAGCCGGAATTCCACAACCTGTTCTCGAAACATAAAATCGCTGTCGGCTCGACAGGAAACCTGGGCCTAAGCATCGGCATCATGAGCGCCAAGCTCGGTTTCGATGTCACTGTCCATATGTCTGCAGATGCGAAACAATGGAAAAAGGATATGCTGCGTGAAAAAGGCGTCACAGTTGTTGAATACGCCGACGACTACAGTAAAGCTGTTGAAGAAGGGCGTCGCCAAGCGGATGCAGATCCTTCCTGTCATTTTGTTGATGATGAAAACTCACTCGACTTATTTTTAGGCTATGCAGTGGCGGGGGAACGTGTTGCGGCGCAGTTGAAAGCGCGTGGCACAATCGTTAACAAAGACAACCCGTTATTCGTTTATCTGCCTTGCGGAGTCGGTGGCGGTCCTGGTGGTGTAGCATTTGGATTGAAGCTTGCATTCGGCGATGCAGTCAGCTGTTTCTTCGCGGAGCCGACGCATTCCCCGTGCATGATGCTCGGCATGATGACTGGTCTTCACGACAAGATTTCAGTTCAAGACTTCGGTCTAGACAATAAAACCGTTGCAGACGGACTCGCAGTTGGTACAGCATCTGGTTTCGTTGGCAAGACAATGGAACCGTTATTATCCGGCTGTTATACGATTGCGGACGAAACGATGTTCAAGTTATTGAAACTGATCGCAGACACAGAAAATATTCGACTCGAGCCGTCCGCACTCGCGGGGATGACTGGTCCAGTACAAGCTATCCATGGAAATGTGAAGGATGCTAATTCAGCAAAAGCTACCCATCTTGTCTGGGCAACAGGTGGCAGTATGGTGCCTGAAGCAGAGATGAATTCGTATTATGATATGGGCGGGAAATAATCCCGTTATTTCCCGGGAAATCGACATTAAGTTGGGAAATAATTGCGAATAATAAAAAACCTCACACTTGTGTGAGGTTTTTTGTCTTTATTGGGTACCAACTAGCTCATCTTCTCTTTATGTGAAAATGGACATTGTCCTTGAATCGGTTCCACATCATCCCCAATGAAAAACTGTTTCCATTCGTTATGCTCTGGATCTCCGAAATGGCTAATATCCGGATGCTTTGGTAACTGATCCCACACTTCGACGCGTTCACGAACTTTTTCCCGCGACATGACCCCGCCTTTTTCCGTTCCTTTCAATCCCTCGAATATGCGACGAGGCTGAAAACCGAGTACCATTGCATTGCCAAGATTCCGCGTCTTCCGTTGCTTGTAGGCCGGTGCATTGCCAAACACAAAAATCGGCTCGCCATGAAAACGGAAATCCCATAGATGATGAGCAGGATCGTGGGGACTATCGGCAGGCCATTCAATTTCATCCACTCCGTGCAAGTACTGCAACATTTCCCAGAACTGCTGCCGATACTCATCCAAAGAACCTTCTGTTTCAAATGGCTCAACAAACACGAATAATCCATGCCGCTTATGCGCGGGGTTGTCGAAAAGCGCCAAAAACGACTTCAACGTTTCCGGCAAATTGGACCAGTCATTCTGTGTCACATATCCATAGCGTAATTCGCCCTTGAGCTCTCCTCCCATACCGAAATAACAAGGAAACGTCTTATCCGTCACCGTCTCATGGAACGTTTGGTATTCCTTCAACAGCCAATTAGGCAGATCGGTACGCTCTGTAAAATCCTCTTTTGTCAATAAAAACTTATCTTTCAGAATCATTGTTTCCCCTCCATTTATCTCAATCTCTATATATACTCATTCCCCTTAGGCGGGGGACAAAACCATTAAAATGTTTAAATAGAATTTGATGGGGAAGTGTAAAGAAGACAAAAAATAATTGGAGGATCCAGCATGAATTCCCCTATAGAAAATTCAGACACTACAAAATGCAATACAGAGTATGATACGCTACGCCGTGTAATCCTATGCCAGCCTAGGTTTATGGCTATTGAAGAAGTGATTAACGACGTACAGAAAGAATACGAAGATGAAAATATAAATGTTGAATTGGCAATGAAACAACATAAACAATTTGAAGAACTCCTTAAAGAACACGGAGTTGAAGTCATCAAACTGCCATCATCCAAAAAATTCCCGGAACAAGTCTTCACAAGGGATATCGGATTTACTGTAGGAGATGACATTTTTGTCTCCGAAATGGCAAGCGATATTCGTAAAGGGGAAGAAGAAGCACTCGAGGAATGGCTTGAAGACGAGGATATTTCATTCCAAACCACAACTGATCATGTAGAGGGTGGAGACGTCATCGTCGATCGCGGCACATTGTTTGTTGGCATTAGTAGCCGGACATCCATAGAAGCAGCTGAAAAGTTAAAAGATGATCTTCCAGATTACACGATTATTCCTGTTCCTTTCGATGAAAAATACCTGCATCTAGACTGCGTATTTAACATCCTATCACCCGAAGTAGGACTTATTTTTTCGAAAGCATTTGATCCAAGCATTGTCGATATGCTGACAGCAACATACAAGCTCATTGAGGTTTCCGAAGAAGAACAATTCACAATGGGCACCAATGTCTTGTCAATCGGCGAGAAAAAAGTATTCAGCCTTCCTCAAAACAAACAAGTCAATGCACAAATACGTGCGCACGGATTCGAAGTTATTGAAGTCGAATTCGATGAAATCATTAAATCCGGTGGCTCTTTTAGGTGTTGTTCAATGCCTGTCAATAGGGAATAGAACGATTGTGAACCTCGCTGTGAAGTGGGGTTTTTTGATTGTTAGGGAATATAAAGGTATTCCTACATAGCCATTGTCTTAATATCAAAAAGAAAGCACCCATCGAGGGTGCTTTCTTGTGCATCAGCTATCAAGCAAATTCCCTTGTGCCGGAATTGGATGTTCTTTCAGCATTCTAGCAAGATGGATCGTATTATAAGCAAGCAATTCAACATGCTTTTTTGTGAAATCATTTGTTTGACCTGCAGCGATATAAGATGGTCCTGGTCCTGCTTCTCCAACCCAATATGTATCGACATTCGGAGGAATGACAAACCCAATATGCGATAACCCATAAAGAATGGAAGCGGCGGCATGCTTTGCTCCGTCTTCGTTACCTGTTACAACAACACCGCCTACTTTATTATAATAAATGGCTTGTCCTTTATCATTTGTCTCTCCGCTACTTCCATACAATCTTTCAATGGCAAGCGTTGCTATACTACTTTTTTCTCCAAGCCAAAGCGGTGTACCAATAATAAGAATATCGGCTTCTTTGACCTTTTCAAATACTTGTGGCCACTCATCGCCATCTCCCATATCAGGACTCATTCCGTAGGAGATCGCGTAATCTGCCAGTCTAACGACCTCTGCCACGATATTTTCATTGTCATAAATTTGGCAGACCTTCTTCGCAAGTGCCTCCGTATTCGATTCCTCCTCCGAACTTTTCAACGACGCATTCAAAATTAGTGCTTTCAACGGGCGCATCAAAATCCTCCTCTGTAATTTTGTCTTCTACTCTATGAGTACCCTGTAGGGCCAATCAAAAACGTCTTGAAGAAAAATCCATAATAGGCGCGAATGTCCTACCCATTGGGCAAAAAAAGGATCATAAACGCCACAGCTAAGCGGGATTTTAAATTTTGAGCGATGATAAAGATAGTACTTCAAAGTAGCCAATAATAATTGTCTGTCGAACAGGGCGAAACGGTCAGTCGGCTAACTACCTATCATCATATAGTATGGTAGGGGGCAATAAGATCATGGAGAGACATAAAAAGTGTAAAAAAGTAGTAAGAATGATTGATTACAAAAACTATAGCAAAAAGATTGTATGCCAGACACCTATAGAAGTTATCCCAACAAATAACTCTGAATTTAGTATCATACCGACTGTGAAAAGATATTTTTATATTCCCGTAGCTAACATTAATGTGACTAACGGGGTAACTATTCCAGCAAATCTATTTTATAACGATGATGGAAGTCCAACGATTGAATTTATGAATTTCAGCCCAAATGGCTATGCTAATTTATACATCAATGCATTAATGCAAGAAGGTGGAATGTATGAAGTGAGTACGAATAGCCTAACGATTAGCCCGGCTAATGCCATAATTTATGCGCGTACGCCCATTATTGTTGAATTGCTGTCATTTTCGACTAAACTAATTTAGTGAAATTAGTTTAGCTTTTTAGATGGACAGCCCTGTCATCTTATCGAATTCTGCATCTACTATACTAAAGACGAAAGGAGGTGAATTAAATGGCGCTTACCCTTATTAATATTAACGTGAACGTTTCAGGTACTTCGACGAGGTTTTTTAATGTATTGGCAGCACCTTTAGTTGTCGAAGATGGTACTACTGTCGCTGCAACTACTTTTTTGGATGACAGTGGAACGGCTGCAACGGCTTTTCCTGTAGTAACAAATGGCTACTATAATTTTTATTTAAATGGTGTGTTACAAGAGGGCGATTCGTATACAATTTCTGCAACAGAATTGACCTTTAATACTGTCACCGGCAGTATATCTGCTGGAACTCCATTGGTTATAGAAGCAGTAGAGTTAGTAACAGTAACTTAACTGGAACTTTTGGCTATGTGGGACAAGCTGATCGATGGATATGGGTACCAACCTATACCCGATTTAAATTCCTCACAGGAAGAAATTCCAATCCTCAAAAAGTAATTTTCCCCGCGAATCTGCCAATTTCAGCTATCAAAAAGAGAAGATATCCGTGATGGGTATCTTCTCTTTTTCTGCTGTTATTCCACTTTAGAAAACAAATCATTCAGCGCCTCACTCATCGAGGGATGTGTGAAAATGGTATCCCGCAAAAATGTATACGGCAATTTTGCTTCCATTGCAATACGTACTGTATTGATCATCTCACTGGATTCAGCACAAAATAGTGTGCAACCTAAAATCTCTTTGGTGTCTGGATCTACAAGGGTTTTCAATAATCCGTCCGTTTGTTTCACGATACGGGCACGAGGAATCGCAGCTGCTGGAAGTGTGACCACTTTGTAGGCAATCCCTTTTTCTTTAGCCGTTTTTTCATTCAACCCTACCTGCGATAAAACCGGATCAATGAAAACAGAGTAGGGGACGTTACTTCGGGCTTTCCTCGTGTAGTTTCCATCGCCAACTAATTGGTCTTTGATAATCCGGAAATCATCTAGTGAAATATAAGTAAACTGTGGTCCACCATTCACATCACCCAATGCCCAAATGTTTTTAGCGTTTGTTTTCAATGAATCATCAACCACAATTGCCCCTCTATCATTTACTTCTACAGAAGTGTTTTCAAGACCTAATCCTGCAGTGTTTGGCTTTCTGCCTGTAGCCAGTAAAACTGCATTTCCGTAAGCTTCCGCATGATCAGCGTCACCCGTCTTATAAGAAACAACCACACCACCATCAAGATTTTCAATTGACTCGACGCTGCTGTCTACTACAAACGTGATATTTTTTGCCTCCAGCACTTTTTTCACTTCTTCTGCGATATCACGATCATCATTCCGTAAAAACTCAGGTGAATGGTCAATAACCGTCACCTCTGAACCAAAGCTCGCATAAATCGAAGCAAACTCAAGACCAATATAACCTCCACCAATGATGACCAACTTTTCAGGAAGTGTATCTAATTGTTGAAGAGTAGTCGAATTATAAATGAAATCAGCCCCCTCTAATCCCTCAATTGGCGGAGTGATAGGGGAAGAACCTGTGTTAATAAAGAATTTATCCGCTGTTAACTCGAATTGTTCATTGTCAGTTTTCACTTGGATCTTATCATCATCTAAAAAGGAAGCAACTCCTGTAAAGACCGTCACCTTTTCAAGGTCATCTAGCATATGAAAATTCTTATCGCGCAAAAATGAAGTTAAATGATCTTTTTCTTCAATCGCTTCTTTATAAAATTTCATTTTAGGTACTTCTGAGTATTTACGATTATTAGATTGGAAAACGAGTGATTTCGTTGGAATACAAGCAATGTTGATGCACGTTCCACCATACATTTTTGCCGACTTTTCAATCATTGCAACGCGCTGACCCTCTTTAGCCAGCATTGCCGCCAGTGTCTTTCCACCTTTACCAAACCCAATAATGACTGCATCAAATTTCTTCATTGTTCACCCTCCTTGTCTATCTATTACCTTGTTAGTGGAAGTGTAAACAGACGGTTTTTAAGAACTATGAAGAGGATGACTATGGATGTGCTACTAACAACGGTCCATACACTCGTAGCACCATGGTTGTAATGTAGCTTGGTGTGCGGAAACCAGGACTAAATAGGCTAATTAAATCCCCTAATTCATGGGTGCTCTTTTCTAGTATATTAATATGGGGTTGGTAATATATTTCATACCATGTGTTAAAGAAACTTTACTTTAGGAATGAAATATATTACACTCTGTTTATAAGAGGTGATGAAATGACTTTAACTAATGAAAGAAAGATACGAAACAGAATTGTTGTACTAAGGGCCGAAAGAGGCTTATCACAAAGAGAAGTGGCTGATAAATTGGGGGTGAGCAGGCAAACAATTATTTCTCTGGAAAAAAATAGGTACAATCCATCTTTAAAATTAGCATATGACATCTCACTGATGTTTGGGGTAGATTTACACGAAGTTTTTCAATATGAAGTCGAGGAGGAGTAAGAAATTATGGATATTTTATTTGCTGTGTTTAATCTTGTCTATGTAGTAATTTTCTTTATTGCAATATTTATTTCTTTGAAATTTGAATGGGGTGAAGAATACAAAGACGAACGTGGAAAAAGTATTTCGAATAAATCATATAGTATAGTATTTCCACTATTGCCTCTCGGGTGGCTTTTCCTCGAATTGTATAATCGATTCATCAGCACCCTGGATTACGAAGCGTATAAATTGGCAATTTGGTTTTTAGTCACAGGATTATTAATTCTTCAAGCAACTATCCTATCGGTATTAAAAAGAAAGTATTAAGTTAGCTATTCGCTCACACGTAATGTACGTGAAAAACTAAGATTGTAAGAAAGGGAGTTGTTGTGTGAATACTCTTTCGTGGATTGGGATGGTAGGAATCGTGATTCTTACACTCTTGCCATTAGTCAAAAAAGAGAACAGAACAAAAGAGGAGATGCGGAAAGCAATAGTAACGGTAGCAATTGTACTCGGCATCATTATCACCGTATTAGTTTTCGGCGTTAATTACTTACTTGCATTGATAGTCGGTTTCTTTGCAATGATTGTATTCGATAAAAAAACGTATACAAAAAAGCGCTTAATTATCTATGGATCAATTATTTTAGTTATAGGAATCGCGGGCTTCGCCATATTGAGAGACAATCCGGAGTATGTCTTAAACCATCTGAAGGACAATCCACAAACGACCTCCCTGTACCTAGCTGAAAACGGTGTGGCATTAACCAGGTACCAATCGGATGTAGTACGACCGCTGGCAAGTACCGTGAAGATACTGATTGCTGCCGAATACGCTATGCAAATCGATACAGGCCAGCTGAACAAAGACAGTTCCGTACCGGTTGCGGATTTAAACCGCTACTACTTAAAAAACTCGGATGGCGGGGCTCATGAAGAGTGGTTAAAGGCGATGCAAAGTGAAGACAAAATCGAAAATAACGAAGTGACATTGCATGATGTCGCAAAAGGGATGGCCACCTATAGCTCCAACGCCAACACGGACTACCTAATCGACCTGCTCGGAATATCTGCCATCAATGAGCGGGCAAAGGCCCTCGGGCTAACACAGCATGAGGAAGTCTACCCAATTGTCAGCGCAGTCTTAATTCCAAATCAAATAAAAAGTGAATCGATGAACGATAAGCAATTAATCAAAAAACTCGAGTCCATGTCGATGGATGAATATCGTACATTAGCTGAAGAACTGAGTGAACAAATGAAAGAGGGAACAATCCAAACTGGAGATATGAAATATAATTCGTCTAGGGGTGTTCAAAAAGTGTGGTCAGATCGTTTAATTGGTGCATCCGCCAGCGACTACGGGAAGTTACTAACGGTAATTTCGAACGACCAACTTCCGACGACAGCTGCTGAAACCATAAGAGATTTACTTGAATGGCCAATGCAGCTAAACGAGAGCAATCATGACCGCTTTGTCCACCTAGGCGCAAAGGGAGGATCGACCGCATTCATACTGAACGACGCATTGTATGCAGAAAATCACAATGGGGATAAAATCGAAATCGTCTTCCTGATAGACGACCTGAACTTCTGGCAAGGAATGCTCATCAGAAAAAACATGAATTCATTCGAATCGAAGTTACTTGGAAGTGAAGATTTCCGATTGAAAGTTCAAAGGGAACTCATGGGGGTGTAATGAATCTGGAAAAGCCATCGAACATTGAAATGTCGATGGCTTTCACATTCATATTCTCTTGCCTTTATAATGTTCCGAGGGGGACTTTCTAAATGGGCTGCTTGACCTTTACTTGTGAACAGTGCATATTAATTAATATACATTATGAATTATATTATAAGTGTTTTATGTACAATTGTTAAAGATACTTTAATAATTAATACATAATGGTGAGGAGGGAATTATTAATGGATGTGACTGATAAAAGAATTATCGAACTACTCATAGATAATGGACGGCTCTCTTATGTAGATATAGGTAAAGAACTTAACTTGTCACGTGTTGCAGTACGGGAAAGAATTCATAATCTTCAAGAGGATGGTACTATCGAGCGTTTTACAGTTGTAGTGAATAGCGAAAAAGTGGGAAAGGGGGTTTCGGCATTCTTCGAGGTGGACTGTGAACCATCGTCTTTAGTGAGTGTAGCAGAGGCACTCGCTGATATTTCTTCTGTTGCGAGCTGCTATCAAATGACAGGTCCATCAACACTTCATATGCATGTGTTGGTTGATGATTTTACGGATTTGGAAAAGTTTATCAACGAAGAATTATATGCACTAGATGGGATAACGAGAGTAGAGAGTCATATATTACTTCGACGCTTTAAGAGTCGATCCGGTTTGAAATTGTGAATAATTAAGAGTGAAAACCTATCTTTGGATAGGTTTTTTTATTTTGTGAAACGAAGTGTTTGAATGTACTGTCGTTAATGAGAATTCCATTTCAGTACAAATAGTAAGGTTATGGCATCATCTACTTACTATTTGGCGGTATATGATAATCAGGTGATCTGAATGTAGTGTAAATTCTCTATATACTAACTATACGAAATATTATGTTGCTTTAACGGAATATTTGTTTTATACTCGTATCTAACTTGATAACGACATTTGTTAAGTAAAGTTGGTTATTTGGTTAACAAATGATTAGATGTGGGGGGATTTAATGATTGCATTAATTGTACGTAGGGCCTTTGAACTTATATTCCTTCTATTTGGAATTTCTTTTCTCGTTTTTTCTTCAATGCACATCGCACCTGGCGATCCGGCATCGATGATTGGAGGACCTACTGCTACTGAGTCTGATTTGGCTGCAATAAGAACTAATTTAGGTCTCGATGATCCATTTCTAGTGCAATACGGAAGATATGTAAAGGATGCAGTACAGGGTGATTTTGGCTACTCATACCAAACAAAACAGCCGGTATCAGAGGCTATTGCAGTGCGATTTCCAAATACGCTCAAATTAGCTATCGCGAGTATGATAATTGCTGTTATTATCGGCATCTCCGCGGGGCTCATTTCAGCACTACGACACAATTCTTGGCTCGATGTATCGTCGACCACTTTCGCACTCGCGGGAATATCCATTCCGAATTTTTGGCTGGGTGCATTACTTATTCTTGTATTTGCAGTAAATTTTCAAATATTACCAGTAGGGGGTCTATCGAGTCCCTTTTATACATGGCAGGGCATAAAAGAACTAATTTTACCGGCTATAACCCTTGGAACTGGTTCGGCAGCGATGATCGCTCGAATGACACGTTCTTCAATGCTTGAAGTCATACGTGCAGACTATGTGAGGACTGCAAGGGCGAAAGGAGTAAAAGAACGTAATGTAATCTGGATTCACACATTGAAAAATGCAATGATTCCGGTAATAACAGTTATCGGACTGAACTTTGGATTTTTGCTGGGTGGGACAATCATCACAGAGAAGGTATTTGCTATAAATGGTATTGGTCGTCTAATGATTGATGCCATAGCTTCAAGAGATTTTCCGATGGTTCAAGGGTCGGTATTACTCGTCGCAACATTGTTTGTTATTGTGAACTTGATTGTTGACATTATTTATACGTTTATTGATCCGCGAATCAAATACGATTGAAAGGAGAGAAAATAATATGGAGCAATCTGTTAGCGGATTGAAATTAAAAAAGAAAACAGCATACAAGAAAGAGAAAATTTATATTGCCACGTTAAAAAAAGTATTAAAAAATAAATTGGCTGTGGCTGGTTGTATTATTATTCTAGTTCAGATATTGATGGCAATATTTGCGCCGTTTATCGTTATTCACGATCCGGTCAAGCAGAATCTATCTGCAAGCGAACTTCCTATGCTCAGTGAAGGTCATTGGCTTGGAACTGATAATTATGGAAGAGATGTATGGAGTCGTATTGTTTACGGAGCCCGTGTTTCGCTAGTTGTAGGAATAGCTGCGGTGACTTTAGGTCTGATTGGCGGAGTAACGCTAGGTTTGTTAGGCGGTTACTATCGTAAACTTGACGGTGTTATTATGCGAATCGTGGATTTACTGTTCTCATTTCCAGGAATTCTGCTAGCGATGCTTATCATTGCAGTTCTCGGTACAAGTCTTGTGAATGTTGCAATTGCTATCAGTATTTGGTCTATACCGACATGTGCTCGTATTGTTAGGGGATCCGTCTTATCGATTAAAGAAAAAGAATATATTATGGCTATGAAATCAATGGGTGCTTCCGACATTAGAATAATGCTAAAACATATATTGCCTAATGCGTTCGCCCCAATCATTGTTTTTGCCACAATGAGGATGGCCACAGCAATCCTCTCAACCGCTTCACTTAGTTATTTGGGATTGGGGGCTCAACCACCGACGCCTGAATGGGGAGCGATGATTTCGCAGGGGCAAAGTTTTATGTGGACATCTCCACATCTGACGATTATTCCTGGTATTGCAATTATGTTAACTGTATTTGCTTTCAATGTTGTTGGTGATGGTTTAAGAGATGCGTTAGATCCGAACATGGATATTCACTAAAAACTTAGGGGGAAAGAAAATGAAGAAAAACTCACTAATTATAATTATTTTTAGTTTGTTATTGATGCTCGCGGCATGTTCTGAGGGGGAGTCTTCAGAAAAAGAAAAAGGAAATGGTAATAAGGGCGGTGAAAAGTCTATTATTTTTGCAACAACAAGTGATGTCGTTGGACTTTCACCTATATTAATGAATGACTCTGTATCTGCTAATGCTACTGAACATCTATATGAACAACTGTTTAAGTTAAATGGAGATACGATGGAAATTGAACCGCTACTAGCTGAGTCCTATGAAAATCCGGACGAACTCACTTGGACTATCAAGCTTAAAAAGGATATTAGTTTCCATGACGGTACACCATTTAATGCGGAAGCAGTGAAATATACTTTTGAAAAACTGCGTGACCCTGCCACAGCTGCCCCACGTGCTTCGCTTATGGAACCAATTGATACGATTACTGTTATTGATGAACATACTATTGAAATAAAAACGCTTTATCCGTATGGACCATTCCTAGCAACGCTATCCCATACTAACGCGGCTATTGTAAGTCCTACAGCTGATCAAAAACAAGACCTAATGAGAGAACCAGTAGGGACAGGGCCATATAAATTCGTAAGTTGGACGCCTGGCGATCAGGTTGTAATGGCGGCTAATGAAGACTACTGGGGTGGGAAACCCGAAATGGATAAATTCACAATAAAAGTTGTTCCTGAAATTTCTACAGCTATTTCCATGCTACAAGCTGGGGAAGTTCAATTCATCGATAATCTTCCAACAGAGCAAATTGAACGTCTGGAAGGGATGGGAAATATTAATATCGAGAAAAAAGAAGGAACCACAATTTACTATCTTACATTCAACCATGCGAAGGATCGTAACAAAGATCCTGATTTTAGAAAAGCAGTAGCGAGCGCGATTGACCGTGATGCATTTATCTCCAAATTGAATGGACTTGGTGTTCGCAGTGATAGTATCCTTGGGCCAAAAGTTTTCGGATATGATGAATCAGCTGATAAAGCGGGGACTCCATATGATGTGGAGGCAGCTAAAGCACTTGTTGAAAAGAATGGATACGGTAAAGAGCCAATCAAGTTACTGACGGCGAACCGTTCTAACTTCATTCTTATGGCTGAAATCGTACAAGCTCAATTAACGGAAGCAGGTTTCAAAGTTCAAATTGAATCGATGGAGTGGGCAACTTTCCTGGATACAGCAAGAGCGGGAGACTATGATCTGACATTTTTGAGCTGGGCAAACGTAACAGCTGATGGATCTGAAATGTTCTATCCGAACTTCCATAGTGATAACGTTGGTTCTTCTAACCGTTCTCATTACAGTAACGCTGAATTCGATAAGCTTGTGGATGCTTCAAGAAGCACAATTGATCAGGATGAGCGTAAAAATTATTTAGAGCAGGCAAATAAACTAATGCTCGATGAAGACGTAGCCGTCGTTATGAATCATGGATTTGTTACAGCAGCATTAAATAAAGAATACTCTGGTCTGCAACTCGATCCAAATGGAAAATGGTATATCACTGACGTTACTAGAAAGTAGGAGAAATTATGAAGGAGACATTGCTTGAGGTGAAAAATCTAGTCACTGTTTTCCGAACGAAGGAAGGAACACTTCCTGCTGTTCGGGACGTCTCCTTTTCTATTAATAAAGGGGAGACATTGTGTATTGTGGGAGAATCCGGATGCGGGAAAAGTATCACGTCTCTATCGGTAATGGGATTACTTCCTTCTAACGGCAACATATCGTCGGGTGAGATTTTACTGGGTGGTAAACCGATTCATAATCTGCACCCTGAAGAGTTGAGAAAGATACGGGGTAATCAGATGTCGATGATTTTTCAGGAACCAATGACCGCCCTTAACCCAGTACTTACAATTGGCTTTCAACTAACTGAACCACTAATGCTTCATCAAAAATTAACAAAAAAACAGGCGTATGAACAAGGCATTAAGTTACTGGAACAAGTAGGTATGCCATATGCTGAAAAAAGAATTAGGCAGTATCCACATGAACTGAGTGGCGGGATGCGACAACGCGTAATGATTGCTATTGCTCTTTCATGTGGTCCTCAGTTGCTCATTGCGGATGAGCCAACAACCGCACTTGATGTAACGATACAAGCTCAAATTCTTGATCTGATTAAAGAGTTGAAAGAAAAACTCGATATGGGAATCATGATGATTACGCATGACATGGGGGTTGTTGCGGAAGTCGCAGATAAGGTGATGGTCATGTATGCAGGACAGAAAGTAGAAGAAGCGCTTGTAGGAGAAATTTTCGACAATCCGAAACATCCATATACTATCGGCCTTCTCAATTCAGTACCAGATATTGATAATCCGGATTTTGAACTTGAAGCGATTCCGGGAACTTTACCAAGTCTGAGCGAAGAAATATCAGGTTGTCGTTTCCATCCTCGATGTAAATTTGCCATGGATAAATGCCGGATTGAATCCCCGCCTGAATTTAAAGTTTCGAATGGTCATACAGTTAGTTGCTGGTTACAAGAGGAGGTCGGACTTGATGGTAGTGGAAATGAAGTACACAGAACAGAACTCGCCAGAAGTGCTAGTGGAATTGAGGGGAGTGAAAAAATACTTTCCAATTAAGGGGGGAGTACTAAAGCGTGTGCAAGGACAAGTGAAAGCGGTTGAAGACGTTTCACTTCAGTTATATGAAGGTGAAAGTCTCGGTGTAGTAGGAGAATCTGGTTGTGGGAAATCAACATTAGGACGGGCTGTATTAGGTTTAGAAGGCCTCACAGAAGGTAAAGTATTTTTTCGCGGCAATGAAATTCAAGACTTAAAAAGAAGAGAAAGACTAAAGTTTGTTAAAGAAATGCAAATGATTTTTCAAGATCCCTACGCTTCATTGAACCCAAGACAACGTATAGGAAATGCATTGGAAGAGGTATTTACAATGCATACCGATTTATCTCCAAAAGAAAAGCGGGATACAGTAATTCAATTATTACAGGAAGTGGGACTTAAAGAAGAACATTTTGACCGCTACCCACATGAATTTAGTGGCGGCCAACGTCAGCGTATTGGGATTGCTCGTGCAATAGCACTTAACCCATCTTTTATAATATGTGATGAGGCTGTTTCCGCATTGGATGTGTCTGTTCAAGCACAAGTACTTAAACTATTAAAAGTATTGCAGACTAAATATAACTTGTCATACATGTTTATTTCGCATGACCTAGGCGTTGTAAGATACTTTTGCGATCGAGTGCTAGTTATGTATTTAGGGACAACTGTGGAATTAGGCTCTGTAAAATCGTTGTTCGATAACCCCATTCATCCATACACGCAAGCACTACTATCTGCAATCCCTAGGCCATCAGTTCATGCTAAGAGAATTAGGGTGAGGCTAAAAGGTGATTTACCGAATCCGGCAGATCCGCCGACAGGCTGTCCGTTTCATACGCGATGCCCTGTTGCTCAAAGTATTTGTAGTGAAAAGAAACCAGTTTGGGAAGAAGTGGAACCGCAACATTTCGCAGCCTGTCATTTCGCAGGCATAAAAATATAACAGGAAATAGTATAGTTCAGAGGAGGATTTTCATGGATTACTTGTATCATCCGTATCAATCTAAACGTCATACGGTATTTGCTCGAAAAGGTATGGTCGCTACATCACAGCCGCTTGCCGCAAGTGTGGGTTTGGATATTTTGCAAAAAGGAGGCAATGCAATTGATGCAGCAATTGCTACCGCGGCAGCACTTACTGTTGTCGAGCCAACTTCAAATGGCATAGGGGGCGATGCATTCGCACTTGTCTGGGTGAAGGATAAAATGTACGGACTCAATGCATCAGGGCCAGCTCCAGCAACTTTGACGCCGGAAGCGGTGAAGGCGCTTGGTCACGACAAGATGCCTGCATACGGAATGATTCCTATTACGGTGCCGGGTACGCCTGCTGCTTGGGCGGAATTGTCACGTAGGTTTGGCAAGCTCCCTTTAAAGGAAGTGTTGGAACCAGCGATTCGCTATGCCGAAGAAGGTTTTCCTCTCACGCCGATACTTGGTAAGTACTGGGCAATTGCGTATAAAAAGTTTAAAGAACAATGCAGCGGTGATGAATTCAATACCTGGTTCGAAACGTTTGCACCGAATGGACGCGCACCTAAAACGGGTGAGATGTGGTCATCACCAGGTCATGCAAAAACACTACGAGCCATTGCTGAAACAGATGCACGCGATTTTTATGAAGGCGAAATTGCCGATGAAATTGTAGCTTGCATGAAAAAATATGGCGGTTTTATATCGAAAGAAGATCTTGCTACATACAAACCAGAATGGGTTGACCCTATATCCGTGAATTATAAAGGCTATGATGTATGGGAAATCCCCCCGAATGGTCATGGAATGGTAACACTGATGGCGCTAAATATTTACAAGAAACTGAGTAAACCAGAGTGGGAGTCTACTCAAACGATTCACGAACAAATTGAAAGTATGAAACTAGCATTTATAGATGGCAAGGCATTCATTACAGAAGAAGCGGATATGCCAGTCGAGACAGCACACTTGTTATCGGATGAATACGCGGCGAAGCGGGTCTTGCTGATTGAAGATGAAGCGATGGATCCACAACCGTATGAATTGCCGAAGGGTGGTACCGTGTATCTTGCTACGGCAGATGAAGAAGGCAACATGGTCTCCTTCATTCAATCCAACTACATGGGATTTGGTTCAGGTATTGTTGTTCCTGGAACAGGGATTGCACTTCAAAATCGAGGACATGATTTTTCGCTCGACAAAAACCACCCGAACGTCCTTAGACCAGGTAAACGATCATATAACACAATTATTCCTGGCTTCCTCACAAAAGGCGGAAAAGCGGTTGGTCCATTTGGGGTAATGGGAGGCTATATGCAACCGCAAGGCCATTTTCAAGTAGTCATAAATACAATCGATTTCCTGCTAAATCCACAGGCAGCGCTTGACGTGCCAAGGTGGCAGTGGACGGAAGCAAGAAAAGTACTGGTAGAGCCGGAGTTCCCGAACTATCTGGTGCAGGCGCTTATTAGAAAAGGCCATGAAGTGACAATTTCACCGGATGGCGGAGGTTTCGGACGCGGGCAAATTATATGGCGAAATCCAGAAACGGGTGTGCTTCAGGGCGGAACTGAATCTCGCACAGACGGAGCACTTGCAGTTTGGTGAAAGGTATACAGACTTCCCCGAGTGAGGAGAAATTACCTGTTCAGGGGAGGTGGGGGTTGCAAAAAGATTTGTTCATCGCCTTTTGCAGAGTAGGCTTATTGGGCTTCGGCGGAGGACCTTCTGCAATTCCGCTGTTCCATCAAGAAGTCGTACGCAAATACAAATGGATGGATGAAGACGAATTCAGTGATACACTCGCGCTTGCAAATGCGATGCCTGGACCGATTGCAACAAAATTGGCAGGGTATATTGGCTACAAAGTGGGGGGGAAGTTGGGCTGTCTCAATGCCATACTTGCCTCTGTAATACCGACGTCCTTAATGATGATCATGTTAATTGGCATCTTACAGGCATACAAAGATATTCCATGGGTTAAAAACATGTCCGCTTCCGTTGTGCCAGTCGTGGCGGTTATGCTAGGCATACTAGCCTGGGATTTTATCAAAAAATCCGGCGATACTCTTGGTTGGAAGAAGGCACTGACGATGATGGTCACCGCGGGGATTTTAATGGAAGTATTGAATGTACATCCTGCATTTATTATACTAATCGTCCTTGTTTTCATCTTCCTTCCAATTAAAAGTAGGAGGGTGAAAGTATGATTTATGTGCAACTGTTTCTCGCGTTTTTCATATCCGGAATGCTAGGGTACGGGGGCGGACCAGCTACAATTCCTCTCGTGGAGAATGAAGTAGTTGGTACATACGGATGGATGGACACCCAAGAATTCAGTGAGGTTGTCGCTATCGGGAATTCCTTACCAGGACCAATTGCGACAAAAATGGCTGCATCCATCGGCTATTCAGAAGGTGGGATTCTCGGAGCATTTGTCGCCTTATTTGCGTCCGTTGCACCCTCTCTGTTTCTAATGATTGGATTAATGGCGATCCTCATGAAATACAAGGACCATCCCAAAGTGAAAAGTATAACGAAACTTATCAGGCCAATCATTGCCATCCTCTTGTTGTTCATGACTGTCCAGTTTGTGCAAACATCTGTCGGAGGTATTGGGTTTCTATTCACCGGCGTTATCGCCCTGGCAAGTTTTCTAATGCTTCAAAAGTGGAATTGGCATCCGGCATTCGTTATAATGCTAGCGCTAAGTTTTGGGGCATTGACTGGGATTGACTGGTGAACCTTACACTGCAAAAGCGGTTTTTTTAATGTCTCAAGCCCCCTGCTAATAACAAACCTTGATAAGCTAGAATTTATGGGAAACCGTATTTAAAAACGCCATTGCAGATATTAAATCTGGCAATGGCGTTTTCCTATTTGCAATGGAGTACCGATACTCACTAGAAGGTGCGCAACTCTGTACAATTTATGAATTAGTCTAAGAGCACTTCGGATTTATCTGTACAACAAGTTACGAGTTAAACATCATACTCCCCGCTCAGGATCTTCGCATGAAAGGCCTAAAGGATGATGAGTGTTTATTTTCAAAATGTGGAATACTGGTGCCAGAAGGATTTTGCTTTGAATCGGTTACAACATCGAATGAATATTTAACGGTTCATGACAACGGGAATATTGTGATTGTAGGAGAAATATAGTATGCAAGGGGTCTTGAAGAATTGAAGGTCTCAGATAAATTAATAATTCACATGGCAACTATATGGTATGATTTGTTTATATTAACAGATAATTATTTCTGGCATGAAAAATAGAATAAGAATAGGTGATTACAATTAAAAAAATAGTACATGTTGTTGGAGCAATTATAGAAAATGAAACTGGTAAAATCCTTTGTGCACTACGAGGACCTGAAATGACCTTGCCGAATTTTTGGGAGTTTCCAGGCGGTAAGATTGAAGAAGGCGAAACAAAAGAAGAGGCCTTAAAGCGAGAAGTTCAAGAAGAGCTGGGCTGTACCATTGAAGTGTTTGATCAAATTGAAGATACAACATATGAATATGAAAAATTTATCGTGAGGCTTGAGACATTTATGTCGAAAGTTATTTCTGGAACACCAATGCTTTCGGAACATGCGGAAATAAGATGGGTTTCGAGAGAAGAGTTACCATCATTGAACTGGGCGCCTGCTGATATTCCAGCAATTGAAAAGTTAACGAATCTAATCCGGAAGAAATAAAATAGCAAAGAGACGCGGTGATCATATGGAAAGTTTTATGCGGAATTTAAATGACTCACTGCAAGAGGGATTCATCGATAAAAACCAAAGCAAATTGGGTAGTTTTAAACCAGAACTATTAATCAATAATGTGAAGAAAAATATAAACGTTTTAAATACACTACAAGAAGAACTTGAAACCAGTGAAGATTTCATCTTTTCAGTAGCGTTCATTACTGAAAGTGGTCTTGCTACAATGAAATCCCTGTTTTTAGATCTTAAGGACAAGGGTGTTTCAGGTCGAATATTAACCTCTACATATTTATATTTTAATCAACCAAAAGTATTTAAAGAACTCATGAAGTTAACGAATGTAGAAGTGCGCCTAACGCAGTTAAAAGGCTTTCATTCCAAAGGTTATATCTTTAAACAAAAAACGCACTACTCTCTGATCGTGGGAAGTTCCAATTTAACCGCGCATGCTTTGAAAGTGAATTACGAGTGGAATGTGAAATTGACTTCCCATGAAGATGGCGATATTGTTCATCACTTTAAAAATCAGTTTGAAGATGTATGGTCCGGCTCGGTATTACTAACTAAAGAGTGGATAGAAAGTTATGAAATAGAGTACGAGAAAAATGCGGATAAAAGGATAGTTGAGCAAGTTGTTGAGATGCCCGGTAAGTATGCGACCAATGCAATCGAAGAGTCATTAAAAATAATCCCCAACAATATGCAGCAAGCAGCATTGTTACAAATTCAGGCGGTCCGTGATGAAGGAAAAGATAAGGGGCTCGTTATTTCTGCGACGGGTACTGGAAAAACGTATTTATCTGCATTTGATGTGAGAAACTTTGCGCCTAAGCGCATGTTGTTTATTGTTCATCGGGAGCAAATCTTAAACAAGGCAAAGGATGACTTTCAAAGAATTCTTGGTGGGATCAGTGAAGATTTTGGCATGTATGTGGGGGCAAGTAAGCAGCTTGATAAGAAATACCTATTTGCTAGTATTCAAACTCTATCAAAACAAGAGAATCTTAGCCAATTCGATCCAACAGATTTTGATTATATATTGATAGACGAAGTACATAAGGCTGGGGCAGCTTCTTATTTGAGGGTAATTGACTATTTCAAGCCGAAGTTTTTAATGGGCATGACAGCTACGCCAGAACGAACAGATGACTTTAATATTTATGAGTTGTTCGATTACAACATCGCGTATGAAATCCGCTTACAGGAAGCGCTTGAAGAGGATATGCTTTGTCCATTTCATTATTTTGGTGTGACAGATTTTGAACGTGATGGAGAGGAAATTGATGATGCAACACTGTTATCAAAGCTTGTCACGGAAGAACGTGTCGATCATATACTTGAAAAGGTTGAGTACTATGGTTTTTCTGGTGAGAGTATAAAGGGGTTAATGTTCTGTAGTCGAAAAGATGAAGCTGTAGAGTTATCTGATGCGCTAAATGCTAGGGGATTGCGAACGGTTGCTTTGTTAGGCGATCACGCTCCAGAGGAACGAGAGCGTCAGATAAACTTATTGGAAAACGGATTCCTTGATTACATTTTAACCGTGGATATTTTTAATGAAGGAATCGATATTCCTTGTATCAATCAAGTCGTCATGCTGAGACAAACGCAGTCGAGCATTATCTTTATCCAACAGCTTGGAAGAGGCCTGCGGAAGCATAATTCGAAAAGCTATGTCACGATCATTGATTTTATCGGGAATTATAAAAACAACTATCTTATTCCAGTTGCACTTTCTGGCGACCAGTCTCTAAATAAAGATAATATACGTCGACATACGAAAGATACGAGTTATATAAAAGGTGTTTCAACGATTAACTTCGAGGAAATTGCTAAGAAAAAAATCTTCAGCTCCATCAATCAAAGTAATCTAACGGCGTTAAGGATTTTAAGAGACGCGTATACTGATTTGAAAAATAAAATCGGTAGAGTTCCGTATTTTTATGATTTTGTTGTAAATCATTCCATTGATCCGATAGTTATCGCGGATAAGTATGTGAACTACTATCGCTTTTTATTGAAAATGAATGAAGAAGTTTCCGCATTAAGTGTTTATGAAGATAAAGTATTAACAATGCTTTCCGCAGAAGTTTTAAATGGTAAACGCAAGCATGAAATCATTTTGATTGAGATGTTATTGAAGCAAAATGAAGTATCACACGATGACTATTTGGAGCAGTTAACAGCCAATGATTGTCGTACAGATAAAGGTACCCTGCAATCAGTAAATCGCATCTTGGATCTTTCATTTTTTACGTTGGCCAATAAAAGTAAGTACGGAGAAAAGCCGATTGCGGAAATGAATGAGGCCGGACGCTATCAGCTCAATATATCCATACAGGAAAGTCTGGCGAAGAATCCATATTTCACAAAAATAATTAAAGATGTCATAGACAGTGCAAAAGAGAAAACAGAAAAATATCAATGCGATCAGCCGCTTACACTGTACGAAAAGTATTCAAGAAAAGATGCATGTAAACTATTGGATTGGGGCAGTGACGAAAGCTCGACGATGTACGGGTACAAGCCTAAGCACGGCACATGTCCAATCTTCGTGACCTACCATAAAAATGATAAAGTCGAATCAAGTGTCGACTACGGAGATGAGTTCTTAAGCCCAGGACTTTTTAAATGGTATACAAGAAGTAACAGGACGTTGCAATCTCAGGAAGTTCAAAGAGTTATTCAATCAGCTGAGAACAATATGGATATTCACATATTCGTAAAGAAGGATGACGATGAAGGAACTGATTTTTATTATCTAGGAAGAGGGGTTCCGGACAAGTCTAGTGTTGAGGAAGATAGAATGACGGATAAGAATGGGAAGGAACTTCCGGTTGTGCATATGAACATGGTGATGGAGCAGGCTGTGGAGGGGAAGTTGTATAATTATTTGATGAAAGAGTAGAGTTATTATTTTTTAATTAGCAACAAGAAAATACATTTAATGTAATGAAATTATAATGATTTTAGTTACATTAATTTAATAGAGGTGACATATGCAATCGGGTACTGATATTATGCATGATTATTTAAACTCGTTTATGGAAACAAATAACATAGATAAAGAGTATATGAAATACGATTCTAAACTTAAAAATCTAGCGAGTAGAACTGAAAAATGGTTAAGCAAAGTTACGGAAGAAGAAAAAGAAACTTTTTTATACTTATTATCAAAGTTTACCTATATGAGCAGATTCAATATCGAAGATAGATTAAGAAAATTATATTCAAAGTATAAAGAGATAGAACCAAATTTTAAAGATACTATTTTTTTATCTGTGACATCTTTTGGGGGGATATACAATGGTGCAGTCAATATATTAGAGTGTTTTGAAGAAGCGGTTGATAGCGAAGAATTTATATCTAAAAAAAATATAGCTATTGACCCACTTAGTTTTTTTGATAGTTTTAATCTGGATTCGGTTAAAAATATCGTTTTTTTAGATGATATAGTAGGTAGTGGAGACACCTTTATTGACTTTATTTACCGTATAAGTAGTCAGTTGCCTGATTTGATAAGTGGAAGGAATTTATATTTATTTTCTTTAATTAACCTTGAAAAGGGCATGGATAAAGTAAACGAACTTTCCGTTGATTTGGAATGGGATATAAAGGTGATTAATGAAACGGTAGAGGGAAAAATATTTGATAATTTATCTATATACCCAAACCAAGATATTAAAAAGAAGCATAAAAAAATAATTAGAAAGTACGAAAAAGTCCTTATAGATAAGGATGAAAATGATGAAATTTATGCCATGGGTTATAAAAAGTCTAGCGTTATGGTAGCATTTTACTATAATACTCCAAATAACACACTCTCCACGTTTTGGAAGGAGAATGGAGATGATTGGTACCCTGTATTTCCTAGAAAGAAAGATCATCATAAGTTCAAATTGAAAAGTGAGAATCCCTTCCAGGAAATTAGAGAGATGAAGGAATTAAAATTGAAAAGAAAAGAATTTATAAAAAAACAAAGAGAAAAAGTTAGAAGAGGTAATTAATGAGAGAATTAGATTTTAAACATGACCTAATTTTGATCTTTTTAAATGAAAAGAAGTATATATATAATTCTTACGATATCATGTTAGTACTGTCAGTTAATTATGAAATGTTAAATCTATTTTTTGAAGATTTATTTGAACATGAACTTATTGTTAAAGACAAAGTAGTAAAGAGATACATATTAACAAAATTAGGCTTGAAAAGGCTTAAAGAACATTATCTTAATAACTTTGATTTGGATGCTTTCTTAAATCTTGAATTTACTGATTCCAAAGTTGTCAAACAGCGGAATTTGTCTCATGAAAATATTGTGTATATTCCGAATAACTTTGAAAAGTAACTGAAATGTTTTATACTAGAGTTGGGCCCTCTAGAAAATTGGGCGTCGCAGTCGACGTCTATTAAAGAAAAGTTACTAATGGATTATAAAACAAAGGAAAGCGCTCTGTTTCATAATCCATAGGTTAGGGATAAAGAAAACTAAGAATATTGTTAGATAGCGTAGAGGGCCCCTTTTAAATACTTTGAGTAAGAGTGATAAAAATGAATAATTATATAAGTACCTTAACTGACAGAATGATTAAAGAAGGTTACGAAACTGATTATATTAAAACGGTAGTCGGTTATTCTGAGCGGCTAATGCAAAAGGATTTACCTGTGATATTTGATTTAGCGCATCTTGCTTTGTATTTAGATGAATCTGAAGAAACTTTATCAGAAATGGTAAATAACTCTACTTCCTTCTATTCGAAAGCAAAAATAAAAAGCAAAAAAGGAAAAGTAAGAAACATTTATATTCCTTACGAAAAGTTAAAGAAGATTCAAATCTGGATTTTATATAAAATATTATATAAAGTTGAGACTCCAAAATGTGTGAAAGGTTTTAAATTAGGCAGCTCCATAGTAGATAATGCAATACCACATGTAAATAAAAACTATGTATTAAATCTTGATTTCAAAAATTTTTTTGAGACCATTAAAGAAAAACAAATAATTACAGTTTTTACTTCCTTAGGCTATAATAAAATAGTGTCTAGCGCACTTTCAAAAATATGTAACTATAATGGTTCTTTACCTCAAGGTTCACCAAGTAGTCCATATTTGTCTAATTTGGTATGTAGAAATTTAGACAATAAGATTATTGAATTAATAAAGTTTGAAGATGTAACCTATACAAGATATGCTGATGATTTAACATTCTCTTCTAATCAAAAACTAGATAGCTTAATACCCTTACTAGAAGAACTGATAGTAAGTGAAAAGTTTAAAATAAATGAAAGCAAAACAAGAATGCAATTAAAAAATCAAAGACAATTAGTGACGGGGTTAGTTGTAAATTCGCAGGTGAGTGTTCCACGTAAATATATTAGAGAGTTACGTTCAGAGATATATTATTGTAAAAAGTATGGTGTTTCTGGTCATATGGATAGAAAAGGTATACTTTATTCAAATTATAAACTTCATTTATACGGAAAAGCATTATATATTAAAATGGTAGATAAAAGTAAGGGTGAAAGTTTTTTAAAAGAGTTAGATAAGATAAATTGGCAATATTAATTTTAAAGTTGTGCATTTTCATACATTAAAGTGAAATTTACTATAAGTAGACGAGGCTTCTCTGCTTAATAAAAGTAAGCGTCGGATATTATCCATCTTTTAACATTTCTCGAAACATACCGGTGCGGAATCAATTTAACAGCTGTTATTTCAATAACGTAATAAGTTGCGCCCAGCTCAGGAAGGTTTGCTTTATATGGCTAAAGTTGCTATTGGGATTCTTATGGTGAGTTTTATCATTGGAACTATATAGGTTGAACTAATGATTCTATATAGTCTCCGGCGGGAGGCATCCCCTAGCGCTAACACAAATGCAAATCATTCAATCACTAGGAGAAGCGATGAGTTGGTTAGAATGAGAACTCAGCTGGGGAGCGTATCTGGCTGAGTTACGATACCTCATGGGACGTATAGGTGAATTATATGTAGTGATGTATACGAATGAAAATTTGGCAGAGCTGGCTCTGTTCAGTTACGATGAACGGATTTCGGCAAAGACGACGACGCGTATGAGTGCGCAAGGTCATGTTTATTTCAATCTGAATACCTTACAATTCGTGGACCGGGTGATTATTTTACAATTTAATGCAGAAGAAATGGAGCTGGAAAGTGGGACGATTGAAGTTTTTGAGGATGGCGTGAAGCAAGTTGTTGTAAAGCCGATTTTGTGGAAGCTTGCTGGCATGCTTTCGATTTACGCATTTAATTCAAAAGGTAATCCCTACAATACACGCCAGCTGGGGACGCTAATTATTCGGGAATTGATTTAGCCATACAACAAATAAGGTGCCTGGTTCCAACAAGTAAGTATTGTTGGAACCAGGCACCTTATTTTATTTCACAACCGACACTGAAAGTGAAATCTCATCTAGACAACAACATCAAATGCTATAACATGTTTCATATTCCGTCTCTTCCTGTTGTATTTAGGATTCATCTTCAGCTTATCAATTCCTATTTCTTATAGCCAATTTGAATGGGTCCAACATACATAAATCAGATTCAAATAAGGGTGGTGAAGTAGCTAGTTTTTTATAGGGATTCGAGATCTTGAGAAAACGTATATTCTGTATTCTTTTTTTAATGTATAATGCGATATAGGTTTACTTATTTCGTTTAATATGCGATATTGTATATATAATTATAGTTATTATAGGCAGGGGGATGAAAATGGCTTCTATTCAGAGCAACGAAGACTTGTTAAAAAAAATGACACGGGCTTTTTCAGATAGTTACGACGAAGAACTAGGAGATATTAAAGCCGTAACTGGCGGTAAAACGAGTAATGCCAAAAATCAAAACATTTGGGATGTTAAGTACTCTCGCTTGCATGATGTAGCGATAGAAACTGGGAATACACCTCTACATATTAAAAGAAACGCTTTATGGGAATGTGTTACTATTCTCGAAAATGAAAAAAAAGAGTTATTTGTTTTTTTTAGAGACAAGAATTATCAAAGTATTTTGAGGGATCTGGGAAAGAAGCCATTTCATTATTTAGATTGCTTACTTGTGAAAAATAAATCTAAAGATGGCCAAGCCCCTTTTTATCAACCTGATCTTTTTGATGATACTTCATATGATGATGAAAGAGACAAGCAATTGAGAGAAATATTAGGGGACTCGTATGAAGAAGTGAATAGCATTGTTGTTTTTACACTGGAAGAAGCAAAAGGCATTGCAACAACTGTTAAAGCTATTTTGTTAACAAGCAACGGCGAGTTGATTGACGAAATGAATCTGTCTAAATACATGTCAACCAACTATTCATCTAGTGCTGCAATTAATGACGAAGCACCGGAGAAAACTATTGTGAAATTAAAAGCTAAAGTAAAAGATAAGAATGAAAAGATTAATGAAATTAAGCTATCTAAAAAAGCTGAAGAGGAAAAAGGGTGACACTGCTTCTTCTTAAGCTAACTTGGAGGAATTAGTAATGTCTGATGTGAAATTTAACGGAAATAGGTTAAGGGAGGCAAGGCGCTTTAGAACGAAATCCATCACTGATTTAGCTGGAGAAGTTGGTGTAACTAAACAAATGATATCAAAGTATGAGAATAGCAAGGCTGTACCAAGTCTTGAAGTCCTTTTTCAAATAATAAATAATCTTAAGTTTCCGAGAGAGTTTTTCTTTGGGGAAGATACATTTTCATTGGAAACGGAAGGTACTTTTTTTAGATCCCGTCTAACATCGACACAAAAAGAAAAGGTGCCTAGTGAATTCACGAAAAATATGTCGGTTGTCATAAGAGACTTTCTAGAAAACTATATTGATTTCCCAATGTTACCAATTAAGCCGAATGTCGATGATTTTGAATCAATTGAAGCTCTTGCTTATCAAGTACGAAAAGATTTCGGATTATCTAATAAGCCTATAAGTAATATCTTAAGAATTTTGGAGGAGCAAGGTTTTGTTGTTTCATTAATTTCGAATAATATGGATAAGGTCGACGCATTTAGTAGTCAAACAAAAATTAATGAGAATGTTTACTATACTGTAATCCTGGAAGGAGAAAACTATTCGTATTATAGACAACAATTTAGCATAGCGCATGAGTTAGGCCACTGGGTTTTACACTCTGAAGTATTAGATCCACAGAGCTTAGAAAAAGATGAATATAGGGAGATGGAGGAAGAAGCTAATGAATTTGCTGCTTGCTTTATGTTACCTAAAGAAACCTTTACAAAAGATATTAGCTTGGACCCTTTAAATCTAGATTACTACGTAAATTTAAAGAAAAAATGGCAGGTCTCTATTGGGGCAATGGTAATGAGGGCTTTTAATTTAGGACTTATATCTAGCGACGATTATCAAAGACTTCAGAGGCAAATGAGTTATAGGAAGTGGAGGACTAGTGAACCGCTAGATAATGTAAAAACAATATCGAAGCCAATCGCTTTAAAGCAGGCTATAGAGTTGTTGGTTGAAAATAGTATTCTTAAGGGACATGAAATACCAAAGGAGATTTTTAAACACTATAATTTATTGCTTCCCACGGACTTTATTGAAGAAATTACAAATGTCGAGAATGGTTACCTTGAGTATCAGGAGCCGCAAATTGTATCATTGATTAATGAAAAAGAAAATAGAAGTAAATCATAAAGCAATAAATGGTATCAAAATAGTGGTTACTTGAAATAGAACTGAAATGATTAAGGGGGGCATTCTCTAGCACCAATAGTTGTTGATAAGATTCTTTATTTCAACATATAGTTAGAAAAGCTTTTTGTCTGTTTTAGGAAGCGAGAGGAGATATAGTATGTCAGTAAGTACTAACTTTCAAACATTCTGTACTAACTTAAGGATGGCAAATGAAACTACTGATAAAATTCAAATTAGGTACCGCCAGATAACAAAAAGAATTAATATAGATTACTGGGATAGTACATCGGAGACATCATATAGTTTATACGTAGGCTCTTATGGCCGAGGTACTGAAATATGGACCAGTGATATTGATATGGTTGTTCAATTGCCTTATGCGATATATAAAAAATATGATGGTTATAGTAGCAATGGTCAGTCTGCTTTATTGCAAGACGTAAAAGTGGCGTTACAAAAGACATATAGTGCGTCGAATTTAAAAGGTGATGGGCAAGTCATAGGAATTAGTTTTACGGATGGAATCTGTTTTGAAATAGTTCCTTCTTTTATTAATGATGACGGTAGCTTTACGTATCCCGATACTAACAATGGTGGGACATGGAAAACTGCTGACCCGCGGAAAGAAATCAGTGCAATGGATGCTCGCAATAATGCTACAAACAAAAATTTAAAACGACTATGCAGGATGGCACGAGCATGGAAGAACAAATGTGATGTTCCGATGAGTGGAATTTTAATTGATACTCTAGCCTATAAATTCATTAATGAATGGGCGTATAAAAATGAATCTTTTGCTTTTTATGATTATATGAGTAGAGACTTCTTTATGTTCCTTAAGGATATAGATGAAGCTAACCTTTACTGGTTAGCACCAGGTAGTAGTCGATATGTCTGGAAGAGTGGTAACTTTCAAAGTGAGGCATCTAGAGCATATAGTCTTTCTATAGAGGCTATTGTGCGCGAAACAAATGGTAACCCTTATTCATCTAAGCAAAAATGGAGGGAAGTTTATGGAACGAAATTCCCTAGCTAGTCAAGGCTATAAGTTGGAGTCACAGATTAGGGAAGCCTATGGGCGTGTAGTCTATACATTTACTTGCCAAAATAAAATTGTACAGCGGCTTCTATCAAAAAGTAATACTATTAAGGTTTGGCAGATTGTATTGTCGGCTTTAACTACAGGAAGTTTTTTAGCAATTATTTTGTCTAATGAGATATTTGTAAGTGTTGTGGGGGCTGTTATTTCTATAGCTTTGTTAATACTAAATGCTTACACTAAAAATTTCGACTTGGTTGAAACAGCCCAGTCCCATCAGCAGGCTGCTGATGCATTATGGAAAATAAGAGAAGAATATGTTTCGTTACTTATAGACTTCGACTTACTTGAAGCGTCAGAAGTAATGGAACAAAGAGATGATTTACAAAATAGGACAGCGGAAATTTATGCTCAATCACCAAGAACAGATTCCAAAAGCTATAAGGAAGCACAGAAGGCATTAAAAACAGAAGAGGAACAGACTTTTTCAGAGAAGGAAATTGATGTAATGCTTCCAAACTCTATAAGAAGAGAGAATAGATAATATTTTTTTATTGGATTAGAATATTCAGGGAGGTGGAAAATAGGGCTACATTTTCAGAAGAAAAACTAGGCAAGTACTAACTCCATTTGAAAATAAACTGGTCGCTAACCAAGAAAGCCACATTTAAATATTTTATGGAGAGCCTTTCCGTATGTAAACTATAATAGCCTAAGCAATTGTTATACAACTGCTTAGGCTATTATAAAAAAAAACTAAAAAAATACACAATACTTTACCAATTAAAATAAGCACGGCTCGGTGGTAAGATTTCTTATGCAATTTTATGATATCGGAGAATGAATAAACAGTTAAATAGTAGCTAAAAGGGGAAATTATACTTCCACAATGCTTTTTAAAACTGTAGAAATATAAAAATGAAATGAGTTTTTTGATTAGTCTAATAGGTTGATTATTTTACAACTTCTTGCGAAAAATTGTCGGCTTGCTTTCGATTTCCACATTTAATTCAAAAGGAGATCCCTTCAACACACGACAGCTAGGAACACTCATCATTCAAGAATTGATTCAACCACAAAACAAATAAGGTGCCTGATTCCCAACAATTACATACCGTTGGGAACCAAGTACCTTATTTCATTTCACATAATCTCCAGCAACATAAACCCCAATCCATATAGACGACACTGGCCATTATTGATAGTATGAGAAAAGTAGGACTACTTTCAAATAATGCTGAATAATGCAGATATGGAGAATAAAATGAAGAAATTTGTATGGATTGCTTCTTTAATTTATTGTTTGAATGGGTTTGGTCATATTATTATTGGGACCGTTTTAGAACCTATGGTGGATTCGTATGGGATTCATTACAAGGATGGCGGACAGTTGATTATGAATCAATTTTTAGGTTTTTTAGGTGGAGTAATGATCGCGCCGCTTATCGTTAATCGAATTGGGCGGAGAATGACGATTTTTCTTGCCTTACTCATTTTTGCGCTTTCCCAGTTTGTGTTTAGCGTCTTACCCAATTGGACTGTGATGTTAGCTATTGCTCCATTTGGTGGGGCGGGAATAGGGATTGCTGAAACAATTGTTGCTTCCCTTATTATTGGCCATTTAAAAGAAAAGAAGGCTACGACACTTGTTATAGTTGAAATCTTTTTTGGGGTAGGCGCATTGGCGATTCCAGTCATTTCTGCATTTTTGATTATGACGGGTGTATGGAACTTTTCGTTTACATTTGTAGCCGTGTTTGCCTCGGTCATTATGCTACTCTGGTTATTTCTTTCGTTTGGAGAATTGGATCCGATTTTAAAAAGACAGGTGAAGGCTTTACCTGAAGACGGGAATAAACCTGAAAGAAAACGTTACTCTAAAAGGCAATTACCGATTATTGCGACGGGTGCGTTGTTTTTCTTTATGTATGTGGGAACGGAAATGGTTTTGCCAAACTACTTGCCGACAATCATGAGCAAAACAACGAATTTAGATGCGTCCACGCTGGCCTTAAGCATTACTGTCTTTTGGGCAGCGATGACACTTGGACGTATCAGTATGACTGGCATCATAGATAGAATAGGTTATAGCAAGCTCTTTATTATTTGCTGTACGGGTCAGTTTTTCACCCTCTTGATGTTTGCTTATTCAACCTCTGTCATGTTTAGCTTTATCTCGATATTTTTAACGGGTTTATTAATGGGTGGAGTTTTCTCAATTGGTCTCTTGATTATTAATGAAACGTCTAAAGGATTAGAGGAATGGACAACAAGCATACTGATGGCAATGGGGGGATTAGGCGGTGCATTTCTGCCAAGAATTGTTGGCGAACTGATAGATCGATACCCAATCAGTGTTACCCTATGGTCACTTGTATTATGTACCTTTATTCTTGCGTGTTTAATGGCCGTCATTTTTCACTTTAGAAAAAAAGCAATGGACTTTAAAGGATTGCAACCGATAAAAGCGAGTAATGTTGTATAAACTACAGTGAAGCCTAGGTGCAAGGCAGCGCCTGAAGAGACCAGCTCATGATAGTGAAAGTGTGCTTAGTAAGCAGGCGACGTTTCAAAACTATATGCTGAGCAAATGAATATCTGTATTAACCAAGCGAAGGCACCTTATTTTAGGCACCAGTTTAGAGTAAGTCGGGAATTATATATGCTGACAAATGCATGATAAAGCTGATTGAATGGATCAATGAACCACGGAGGGCTTTCTGCAAGTATGGAGCCGGCGTGCAATTTTAAAAGGTTTTATAAACAGCCATGACGGAACAAACATATAAATACAATAAGGGGTAGTTCCCACAAGTACATTTGTGATAAGGGACTGCCTTTTTTGTATAAGCATTGGTTAACGTCATTACATGTGATATAGATTAATTTTGCTGGAAAGGAGGATATTCGAGTGAAGAATAAAAGCGAAATCATGACGATTATTCAGCAATTGGATCATCATATTGCAGATGATTTTGAAGCGCAGGACCTAGACTTTAAACAATGGAATTATAGTGCTGAGGAGGAAAATGTCAATAAAATGATTAAATATGCTGTTTGTATGGCGAATGGCGGCGGGGGTAGCGTTGTTTTCGGCGTGGCCGACAAAGTGCGGGGAATAGACAATGTTTTAATAGGGATTCCATTTGATGTAGACATAAAGGAATTAGAAAAAAGGGTATTTGAAAATACAGATCCACACATTATTCCTTCATTTGATGAACTATTTTATAAAGATCATTCGATTCGGCTCCTTGTCATGAACGTTTTGCCGGAAACCCCACCTTATACAACAACGAATGGTACAGCAACCATTAGGCAAGGAAAAGAGTGTCTGCCGTACAGGAACAATTCGTAGGGATAGTCTGATTTTATGAGTAGGTAAAGGGATCCTTATAAATAGTGACTGGGATGAATTGTGTTCCGTTTTAATCACTAATAATACGATAAAAAGAATATAACCCACTATGGTGAGGGGGATTTCATGTTCCTAGATCAACTAAAAAACCAGTTAAATGAAAAACAGCCCCTGTTTATAGGGGAGGAAACAGCTCTTCGTTCCGCGGTTTTAATACCGCTAGTTCAAGTGGATGAAGAATGGCATATCCTTTTCGAAGTACGTTCATTTACCATGAGAAAACAACCAGGTGATATTAGTTTTCCCGGTGGTCGCATCGACTCCACAGACCCATCCCCAATGGAAGCCGCTTTACGAGAAACGCATGAAGAATTAGGTGTCGACCCAAAAACGGTTACGATTGTAGGGACATTAAGTCCTTATGTTGCCTCCTCTTCATTTGTTATCTACCCATTTGTAGGAACCATTGATTACAATCAAATTATTCATTCGTATAACAAGGAAGAAGTTGAAGAAGTATTTATGATACCTGTCAAATGGCTATTGAATTATGAGCCTTATATGCATTCAGTATCCGTTGAACCAGTGCCTTCGCTAAACTTTCCTTATGAAAAAATAATGAATGGCACACAGTATCAATGGAGAGCTCGTTCAATGGAAGAATGGTTTTACGATTATGAAAACTATACAATTTGGGGTTTAACGGCTAGGATTTTGAAACATTTTATAGAAATCATAAAATGAGTGAAACTTGTAATCTTGAAGAAGCGCCGATTATGAAAATTAATAAACCTCACTTAGTACCATAAGTAAATGAGGTTTTAAATGGCTTGCCTTTGCCCGATAGCTTACTTAAAAGTAAAAGGCTGTTCCACTCAAAAGTGTTGAGTGGAGCAGCCTTTTCATATTAACTTTCATTCTTTGTCGTAAAATCAGGTACGAGCCAATAAATGAGCAATCCAGCGATCGTCGCGTAGGCTATACCATGAGCATATCCAACTCCGATGATAAAGATAACTGCGACAATGACCAAGTTTTTCATATTCGCCAGATTAACTTTTTCCTCAATGATGTGACGGATCCCCATGCCTGCAATCATACCGAATAACAAGATACAGATGCCGCCCATCACGGCAACTGGAATGGATTGGATAGCAGCTCCAACTTTACCGAACAGACCTAGAATAATCGCAATAACAGCAGCACCTTGAATGATTCTACTGGAAAATTGGCGTGTGATGGCTAAAACGCCGAGGTTTTCCGCATAAGTCGTTTGTGCAGGCCCGCCGATGAAACCGGAGACTAATGTTGCAAGACCATTCCCCCATAGGATTCTTGAAAACCCAGGATCCTTTGTTACGTCTTTACCTGTAATCTCTTTTAGTACCATCATATGTCCAAGGTCTTCGATGATGGTAACCAAGGCAATCGGCGCCATCCCCAAGATGACGACCCATGTGAATTCTGGCATTACGAACTGTGGAAGGGCAAACACTGGTGCATTGGCAATGGTACCAAAATCAACTAATCCACGCACCGCAGCATAGACATAACCTACTCCAAGACCAATGAGGAGCGGGAAAAGGCGGATCATCTTAGTACCTGCAAGCGTAGCAAAGATTGCTGCAAGAAGGCTGACGATAGCTACATCCCAATTGACAGCAGCCATGTTGTTCACCGCCGTGCTTGCTAGTGCAAGACCGATGATACTGACTACTGGTCCAACAACAACTGGAGGAATTGCTCTTCGAACTTTTTCAAAACCGACATATGAAATGATAATAGATACAATGGCATAAACAATGGAAACACCGATAAGACCTGCAACGGCCTGACCGGGTGAATTTAACTCTCCTACATACAATGCTAGAGGAGCAATGAAAGCGAAAGATGAACCTAAATAAGTAGGAACTTTTCCTCGTGTAATAAGATGGAAAATTAACGTTCCTACACCACTGGCAACAAGTGCACTCCCTGGATCTAGACCAGTTAGTGCTGGAACTAAAACTGTCGCACCAAACATTGCAAACAAATGCTGTAAGGATAATGGTATAGCTTTCAAAAAACCTTTCAAATGTGTCCCCCCTTTACTAGTGTTAATACATGATATTTCTCCTATTTAATATTTAGAATAAGAATTAAAGAGTAATACTGAATAATATTTTACGCTTACATGGAAAAGTAATTTTCACATCACAAGAACTATCATAAGAAAGAAAAGGATATCACTTATAATTTTATTCAGGAGTGAAACAAATGAATGAGTATATACAGCTTATGATAGATTGGGTTGAAGAACATTTAAACAAAGAGTTTTCACTAGATGAATTGGCTAATTACATGGGTTATTCCCCTTATTACTGTTCTTTTAAATTTCATCAGGTAACAGGGATCAGTATTAGGCGCTATGTTCTTTTAAGAAGGCTATATTTATCTACAGCAGACTTGTCGAGCAATCAGAAGGTAATTGAAATAGCTTTTGAATATGGCTATTCATCTCAAGAGGCTTATAGTAGAGCCTTTAAAAAGGTTTTTGGTGTAACTCCAAGAGAATTTCAACTAAATAAGTTGCCTGTACAGTCATTTGTTAAACTTACTGTCGATCAAAGCGAGGATGGGGATAGCGTGTATATGTCTAGAAAAAATGAGGTTGAACAGTTACAAAATGTGAAGAGAGAACTGTTTGACAAAGACGTACTTAACGTATTGAATGGTCAAGTTATGTATGAAGAGTTTAAAGCAGAAAAACTGATGGGGGATTCTGATTATGTACCATTCAATGAGGCGATGTGTGTACATGCGACGACGCCACAAGTTTTTGACGACGAGTTTATTCAAACAAGAGCATTAGGACATCATGTGTCAGTAGAAAACTACATCAGGAAGGTTATTTATCCCTTCAATACTATTTTTAAGGAGGAGTATAAATATATCGTTCTATGGTTTGGTGAAGACATGTTTTGTCAGATGAATCTTCTTACAATTCTTACTTACTTTGAACAGTCCGGATACAAAGGAAAAGTATTATTAAATAGCTTTAGAGAGGATGAATTTAAAGTCAGCCAAACTGAGCTTCAATTAGGAGATTATGAATCTGTATACAAAGAAGTATTGATAAACCATAGAAAGCCATCGATTGAATTACTCCCAGTAATGTATCAGGCAATAGATATATTTTTAGATATGTTAAAAGAAAATAATGAAGTAGTAAAATATATTTCCAAAAATAAAGATCTTTCAACAGCGGAATTAGTTAATAGGTTATTTGATCTTTTTCCCACAATAGGATACGGAGATTCGCAATATATCGAGCTTATTAATAAAGCTAAGTGAACTTAAATTATTTTTATACAAAAAACTTCACTTAGTTACATCACGGAGAACCGTATCAGAAGTAAATGCGGTTTTTTCAGAAAAATAAAAAGCCAAAAATGAACAAGTTATGAATAGAACCTTGCTCATTTTTGGCATTTATAAGGAAGATCAGCATCCGTTACAATAGTAAAGCCTTTCTAATTAAAAATTAAAGGAAAAGTAAATGTAACGAAAGCTGCCCAAAGTACGTAGACCGGCAAATACTTAGTAACCGCATCTTGGATGGTTGAAGGCCCGGTTTTGTTTTGTAGAAAACGCATATAGGAGACCATGATCCAGATTAGATTTCCCCAGATAAGTATGTTTACGCCTAAAACAGCAATTCTGTTGGGTGTAATCCCATAAGAAGAAAGTCTGAACACTATGGCTGACAAAGCCACACTGTCAATGATAAGAGCAAGAATAATTAGGGCGAAGCTTATATAATCAGAAATGTTCTTTTTCTTGTCTGTACCGCTTTCGGTAATGGAAAATATGGTAACGGCCAATACACTAAAGAGTATCCCGTTGAAGACTAGCAGGAAATTGCGATCCAAGAATGGATTTTTTCCGACCCAAATAACCGTTATAAGATAGACCAACAATGTGGCCAGAACAAGAGGACTAAAAATTTTAGCGATATAGGGTGTAATATTCTTAGCAAGTTTAAGATTCATCGATACCAGGTATGTAGCCACAATAGCGAGAGCGGCAGCACCGAATAAAACGACATTTCTAAAATAGAAGTCTTCTATATCCAAACCGACAAAACTAAATAACTGCATGGTTAATGCTGCTAGCAACATTCCGCTAATTGCCATGCTGGCGTAGAGTATGCAAAATTCCAAATTAAATTTAAGATAGGCTAATCTTGTGCTGCCCATACCATATTCATTTCCTATAAATGCAAGCCCAATCAATCCCCATAAAAATATGGGAAGGTGTAAATAAGCAAGGATAATACTGTCATTATGATTTGATGGCAGCATATTAAGATACAACCCAGAGAGTAGGAACATCAATGCAAGGGTGTAAAGAACCTTTTTTGGGGGGTTATTTTTGTATACAAAATAAGCTGCAATGAAGGGAAGAATCCCAAAAGCAAGGTTAATTGGGGCAATTGCTTCCTGTTCGACAAAATGGAAAATGATCCTGGTGCTTATCCCCGCCAGAATGGCTAAAATGCCCATGAACAAGAAACCTTTCTGAAGCAAGGAAGTTTTTTCTGTATGTGCCGCCTCCTTGAAATTCAATCTTTCATACCAAGCAGCAAGAACCGGCGAATCAGGGTTTTGTTCCCAGGCGTGTGAGAATGACTTTTTAAAAGCTTTGGGGTCTTCTCTATACATTCTCTCCAGCTCACGTGGATTAGCAATATTTTTACTAATCGAATTGTCGATTTCCACGGTTATACCTCCTCTAATAATTGTCATACAAGTCCTACTTTCCTCCACGATGCATATAAACAAACTTAAATGTCTTCGTCACTTTTGTATTCTGAAATATCTCCAGGTGACATTCTAAAGCCTTACGAATCGCCTCTAGAGTTAACAATCGAATGGGTTTTGCCTTTCCATATTTTCAATATAGCAAGGTTATCTATTGATTACACCGCATATCGTTAAATCATTTCTGGTTTCATGAAAAGCAATTCATATATATATTGTATGTTTCATTTTAACGCATAATTTATTGTTTATCAATAAATATTTATTAACTTTAGCGATATTATTGTTGTTATAGTATGAATTAGACAAAATATAAAACATTCCTCATTACAAATAAAACTCATGCAACTAACCTGTCTGTGACTTCCATAATGAATAAGGGCTAAACTGGAATTAAACTTTTGAGGCATAAAAGATGGATTCAAGATAAAATTGAAGGCTATAAAGAAAGTTAAAATAAAAGTAACTAATGTAGGTGCATTACGGGGAACCGTATCATAAGTAATGAGGTTATTTATTTACGGAAAAACAAAGGTCGATTTTCTATGTTAATAGAAAATCGACCTTTACAAACCTTATATGGATTTTTCATGTACTAATATTATTGTGCAGTTAATCCACCATCGATAACGAATTCTGAACCTGTTGAATAGCTAGACTCATCAGAAGCTAAGAATAGTACCATGTTAGATACTTCTTCTGGTTGTGCTACGCGTTTTAGTGGAATATGTTTAGAGAATGCTTCTACAGCTGCTTTTGTATCTTCCTGAACCACCATTGGTGTGGCGATTACGCCTGGGTGTACAGAGTTTACACGAATACCCATTGGCGCTAAGTTGATTGCAGCTGCTTTCGTCATACCACGTACTGCAAATTTTGTATCAGTGTAACCTACAGCGCCAGCAACCAAGCCGTTCATAGAAGAAATATTGACGATTGAACCACCGCCAGCTTTTATCATTGAAGCTGCTACAGTCTTCATGCCCAAGAATACTGACACTTGGTTAATGTCCACGATACGACGGTATTCTTCTACTGTAATATCAAGCATATTTTTCGCCATTGTAATACCGGCGTTATTTACTAATACGTTTACTGGACCGAAAGTTTCTTCTGTTTTCGCAATAACTGTCGCCCAATCTTCTTCAGATGCTACATTTTGTTTAATGAAAAGTGCATTTTCACCTAATTCAGCTGCGAATGCATTTCCTTTTTCCTCATTTAAATCTGTTAAAACAACCTTTGCACCGTGCTCAATGAATAATTTTGCATGTGATGCACCCATACCTTGTGCTGCTCCTGTAATAATCGCTACTTTACCTGATAACCGACTCATATAAAATTCCTCCTAGAATAGATTCGCAAAAGGTGATAGTCGACTATCACTTTTATACTTACTAGTAAACAGCTTTCTCATGCGAATGTCAATTCATATGGCCCTAATTTTATGGCTGAATATAGCGTAAAAATACATCCTTCATCATCGCCAGCTGCTTGTCCGAAGTAAGCAATGTCGAAAGATTGGTATCATGCTTTGTTAGGCTTGATTTATAAGTGAATAAGCTGAAATTTTGTACCATTGTCATGATAAATAGATCCAAATCAACATCCGATCTTAACGAACCGTCTCGCTTGCCCTGTTCACTTACTGTTAATAAAATACGAGCTAATTTGCTCCGTACAGATAAGTATTCAGCATAGTCTTCAGGCGATTCTTCTGCTATTTTTTCATATAAATTAAAGGACTCGAAATATTTTGCTAAACGCAGTTGTAGATCCTTCGTTATGCCTATATAATACTCCAAAATTTGCTCGGTTTTTTCATATGCCGTCACCGGCTGCTCGACAATCTGCCCAATATCCGTGGCCATTTCATCTGTAATCGCATTCGTCGCCGCAATCATTAAATACTCTTTTTTAGGGAAATAGCGGAATAACGTTGCAATCCCAATGCCAGCAGTAGTTGCAACATCTTGCATTTGTATAGTTTGCACACCTTCTTCCAAAAATAAATCCTTTGCAATTAGGATGATGTTTTGACGACGTTGCTGTTTTTGTTGTTCTCGTTTACTCATTTTCGTCACTCCAACTGTTTTTCATGCATTGATTGTAACATGTTTATTTGGTATCAACTTGTAATCGCATCGGGGTAAGTACTAAAATTTAAGCATGATATTTTAAAGAAGTTGATAGGGTAGTGGTTCGATTATTCCCCAATATATTCAATTGGAAATATGTGAGTTTTCGTTGACGCAATAACTTCTTCGATAAATTCTTCTTGAGATTCTTTGAGGTCACTGTTAATCCAATTCAGAATAAGTCCGTAAAATCCAAAGGCAGTATAACGTTTAAAATAATCCAAGTTTACAGGGATATTGTTAATCGTTTGGAAAATGAATTGTTCTTGATAAATTTTTAAAATTGTTTGTGGGAATCTTGTATGCAATCCTGGTAAAGGCTCATCATATTTGATCAGCTCAAAAAAATTCCGGTTTTCATATATGTAAGAAATGATATTAAAAGAAGGTGTATTTAGCTTTGTTGTATAAAATTTTTGACCAGGTATATATGGCTTTCCCAATGAATTTTCTAAGCCTTTCAGCATCGATTCAAGTAAGTCTTCTGCCAATTGAATTTTATCTTGATAATGTACATAAAACGTACTGCGATTATATGAGGCGTGATTGAGGCATCCCCAAAGCGCCAAACGTTCTACAATCCACACCTCGAATTACAACTCTCTCATTATCGAGAACCACAGCAGATTCTATGGGATTCTTTAATTGTCAATCTTTACATGGTACGATAAAAAGAATATAACCAACTATGGAGAGGGGGATTTCATGTTCTTAGATCAACTAAAAAACCAGTTAAATGAAAATCAGCCCCTGTTTATAGGGGAGGAAACAGCTCTTCGTTCAGCGGTTTTAATACCACTTGTTCAAGTGGATGAAGAATGGCATATCCTTTTCGAAGTACGTTCATTCACTATGAGAAAACAGCCCGGTGATATTAGTTTTCCTGGTGGTCGAATCGACTCCACAGACCCATCCCCAATGGCTGCCGCTTTACGAGAAACGCATGAAGAATTAGGTGTCGACCCAAAGATGGTTACGATTGTAGGGACATTAAGCCCTTATGTTGCCTCATCTTCATTTGTTATTTATCCATTTGTAGCAACCATTGATTACAATCAAATTATTCATTCGTATAACAAAGAAGAAGTTGAAGAGGTATTTACAATACCCATTAAATGGCTATTGAATTATGAGCCTTATATGCATGTAGTATCCGTTGAACCAGTGCCTTTGCCAAGCTTTCCCTATGAAAAAATAATGAATGGTACGCAGTATCAATGGAGAGCTCGTTCAATGGAAGAATGGTTTTTTGATTATGAAAACTATACAATTTGGGGTTTAACGGCTAGGATTTTGAAACATTTTATAGGAATTATAAAGTGAGTGATGTTTTTAATTATGAAGGAACTACTTATTACATTGAAATAACCTCACTTTGTACCATTATGGAGAGTCTTTTCAATGTAATCACATGTTGACTATGAATCTGCCGAGGGAGTCAATTCATCTGGAAACTGCATGTAATAGTATTAAACTTCAGGTGCCTGGTTCTGATACAATTCGCGATTGCATTAGCACCTTTCATAACTTTATAAATATAGAATTGCAAAAAGGAATCGGAAACGAGTACAAATTATACTGTATTCCATTCCTATTTCAAGGAGGACTTTATGGGCTTTAAAGACGATTTTAAACGTGAGATGCGTAACATAAAGAAAGACGTAGAAAAAGAAGTACATAAAACCTGGGAGATGGATTACAAAGGGCATCGGATTGAAGTTATAAACCAGATGAAAGAAGAGTTACTTATCATTGATGGTGTAACAGTTGATCGAAATAAACGAAAATCTTTACTTTCTCATATTATCCCGTATTCCAAGTTATCAGGCATACTTGATCTGCAAGATGGCAGAAAGCATGTCATTTCCGTTAAACTCGGTGGTTATGTAAAACTTAATTGTATTGTGAAAATAGATAATGAAACGGTTTTAGACGACTCCCTGAAGTTAGATTTTCTTCCGTGGGATAATAAAGAAAAAATTGTGGCCTTTATTCAACAACAAATTCAAACGCACAACAAAATAGTAGATGATCATTTACCAGATGAAGAATATTTGTATGATGAAAATCATCCACGAATGGCTTCAGGTATGTTCGATAATGTTGCAGATGATATACCTACACCATTTTACGTGAAAAAACTACTGAAGCTTTTTGAAGAGCAGCTAAATCGTCCTTCTACCAAAACACGAAAAGGTACATATGAAAAAATCATTTTTGACAATATGGCCAACTACAGTGATGAATTCATTGAACGATTCAAGCAAGCCGAATTTGACGAATCCCGTGTACAACAAGAGGCATTATGGCTTCTAGAGCATGCAGCACATAGGGAGGTTGTAAAATTTTCAATCACCGTACTTGGATGTACGGATTGTGAAAAATATAAAGAGCTATTATTCACATTGGGTATGCATGAAGAGTTTACGCCCTATGTCCTATTTGCATTGAAAAATGGCACAATGCTGGCAAATAACCAGGTTTGGCAACTTGCTCAATCCGTTCATGGTTGGGGGAAGATTGCGGCTGTTGGCCAACTGGAAGCAACAACGCCAGAAATAAAACAATGGTTACTGACAAAGGGCTGCAGAAATAAAATTATGGATGAGTATTTAGCCTATAGTTGTGCCGTAAAAGGAGAGCTTGACGTAGCTCTATATGAAGAAACGATTTCGAAAGAGCTATATGATGGAGCAGGTCTTATCATCCAAGCCCTTCTTAATGAGCGTGCTCCAGAAAGTATCGAAGATTATCCATATGCAAGCGCGGTTCTTTCACGCTTCGTTTACCATGCACGTACTCACTGTAAAACACTTGAGGATTTTTATCCGTTAATGAAAATAAGTGAATTTTTAAATGCCGATAGTGAAGTTTGGGAAGAACGTTTTAACGATCAGTGGAAACAACAAGAGTACGCTTCCATTCAGCAAGCGATTCAACCTATTATAAATGAACCTAAATGGTCACAGCTTGTATTGGAAGCACTACAGCAAGAAAACAATATGAAAGCACTTAAAATCGCTCTCTTTTATCAAGTAGACGTTACACAGAATTTGTTTGATATGCTAGAGAAAGATCCCGAAAACAGGGAACTATATGTAGTGGTTATGGATACAAAAAATCATAAGTATATCGAAGACATCTGCATATTTGCAGAAACGCATTTATCGTTATCAAGTCTGTCAAATGAAGAACAACATTGTCTGCAATGCATTGTTCAAGATTTGTATGGGTATGAAGGAGTGGGATTACCACTGATTCAAGCTGCTCTTGCATCAGATAATGGGAGTTTGCAATACCATGCACTCAGTGTGCTAGAAAGGTGGTCTCCATCGATTTCCCAACAGCCTGCTTTGCAGAAAAGCATTAAAAATATTGCAATTACGACAAAAGATAAAGAAGACCGCCAGCTAGCAAATAGATTATTGGTAAAATAATAAAAGAGATTTATTCAGTATTCCTCGATTTCCTTGACGCTTCTTGCAATTGGTGAATTACCTTCATTCACTGTAATTTAAGGTACCTGGTTCAGATGCAATTCCGAATTGTATTAGTATCGGGTACCTTTTTGAAATTAATTCCATTTTCATAATTTCTCGCTTTTAAGACAAGCTATATAAAAGGAGAAAGGTGATTAAATGGATATTAATTATGGATTAGGTAGTTCGCAGTATGAATAAACCCTTCACACCACAGCTTGTCTATTTTGAGCCTAATGCACTTGAATATCCGCTTGGAAAAGAATTAAAGGAAAAGTTCGAGAAAATGGGGATTGAAACGCGCTTTACGACCTCACATAATCAGATTCGGGACTTGCCGGGTGATACGGACGCTCAAAAATACCGTATCGCGAAATCTACCTTGGTCGTAGGCATTCGGAAAACGTTAAAATTTGAGACGTCGAAACCATCAGCCGAATATGCAATCCCGCTTGCGACAGGGTGTATGGGGCATTGTCATTATTGTTATTTGCAAACGACGATGGGCAGCAAACCCTATATTCGAACTTACGTTAACGTGGAGGAGATTTTAGAAGCGGCTGATCGCTACATCGAAGAACGTGCGCCTGAAATTACCCGATTCGAAGCTGCGTGTACATCCGATATTGTAGGAATTGACCATTTGACACATTCATTAAAAAGAGCAATTGAACATATTGGTCAAACAGAATTAGGTAGGCTGCGTTTTGTGACGAAATTCCATTTTGTAGACCATCTATTGGATGCTAAGCATAATGGCAATACGCGATTCAGATTTAGCGTAAACGCTGATTATGTTATCAAGAACTTCGAGCCCGGCACTTCTCCTCTGGATAAAAGAATCGAGGCTGCAGGGAAAGTCGCGAGAGCTGGTTACCCACTAGGCTTTATAGTTGCTCCCATTTACCTTCATGAGGGCTGGGAGGAAGGCTACCGCTACTTGTTTGAGCGACTTGACGAGGAATTGCCGCAAGATGCAAGAGAGGATATTACTTTTGAATTCATTCAACACCGATTTACGAAGCCTGCGAAAAAAGTAATTGAAAAGAACTACCCGAAGACAAAATTGGAGTTAGATGAAGATAAAAGGCGCTACAAGTGGGGCAAGTATGGAATCGGTAAGTATATTTACCAAAAGGACGAAGAGGAAGAAATCAAATCATATTTATACGGCTACATGGAAAAGTACTTTCCGAATGCGAAGTTGGAGTATTTTACTTGAGCCACCAAAAAAGCATAAGGGCCCAGGTAAACCGAGGCTTTACGGGGATTTGTATGAAATATGGATGATATAGATTGAGTGCAACAAGAAAACAGCCACCTGATTCAGGTGGCTGTTACATGTTATTGAACTATTCCTATAAAGTCTTCGAGTGCATCCTGCCAAATGGTTACACCTTGGCTCATTGCGGAACCGCCGCCTAGAGCCGCAGCCACCCCAATTGCCTCCATCATTTCTTCCTCAGTGCCACCCGCATCCAGGCAACCCTTTGTATGATAGAGGATGCAATATTCGTTATTTGCGTGCACGCTAATGGCGAGAGCGATTAGCTGTTTGTCTTTCCGATTCAATTTGCCGTCTTCGAAACACGACTCAGTGAATGCATGAAACGCCCTAGCCACCTCCGGCAATTTTTCTGAGAAACTGCCCATTCCAACTTTGTATTCCTGTAATACGGCTTCTGAATAAGTGATTTCATCCATTTAGTACCCTCCTATTCGAAGGTAGTATTAGCGAGACGGAGGAAGGCATGCATGCATTGTTTTTAAGATAAATAAATTCCTTGCTTTTAAATTGATATAGCCTCTGCCGTGCATACTTTTAGAATATTTCACAATACTAAGTGCGCTGTAACTTATTTTATTTGTAGGAAGGGAAGAGGTATAAATGGCTAAGCGTTCTGATACAAGTTGGAAGAAGGATAATCCAAACACATTTTTAAGCAACTCTGTTCAAAAAGCGGATCGTGCAGTGAAGCAAGCCATGACGCACCCAGAAGAGATTGCAGTTGAGCATGCTTTCAATTCGATATCACGCGCTGACAAGGCTCGCTTACATGCTGAACAGCAGGATGAGCCAGCAAATTCAGTCCAGCAAAACAAAGAACAGCTAGATTTGATAAAGGGGCAATTAAACGAAGCCAATGGGATTGTGAAAGATCATTAAAATGAGGCAATCACCCCCACAGGTTCCGTAAAGCTTTTGGGGGAGAAACAGCCCTCGTTTTACGTACCTAGTTTAGTGTTTCCCTTCAAATAGGATGAAAAACAGCATGGGATAAATTACGAAAGAAACACTACAGTGACTTGCTGTAGTGTTTCTTTCGTATGAACGGAAATACCTGGCGAATAATTAGGAGTAAGTAGGGGGAGATGGGGTAATTCAGATAATAGAGTAGCTACCGAAACGCTCCATTGTTTCGGAAACAGCTAACCTTTGAAAAACGCAAAGGAGGAATAGACTAAAATGGATAAAATGCAACAGCCGATACCAACACACCCGCCCACACTCGGGCAGTATCTTTTCGACAGTCTAAAAGCGGAGGGTATTACCGAGGTTTTTGGCGTTCCAGGCGATTATAATTTTAGCCTTCTGGATACGTTGGAGCAATATGATGGAATTCGTTTCATAAATGCACGCAACGAGCTGGGGGCGGGATATGCAACTGATGGCTACGGACGACTTCGTGGCTTGTCAGCGTTCATTACAACTTTTGGTGTTGGCGAGATGAGTGCCTGCAATCCTATCGCGGGTGCGAACAGTGAATATGTGCCACTCATACATATCGTCGGAGCTCCCAAATCAATGGATCAGCAGGCGCATAAATTAGCGCACCATTCCCTACTGGACGGCGATTTTGACGTATTCCGGCAAGTGTCTACGCATCTGTGCGCCTATACAGCAATCGTGACGCCGGAAAATGCCGAACAGGAGATTTCAGCAGCAATCCGCATAGCTAAACAAAAACGCAAGCCGGTCTATTTGATGGTAGCTATGGATTTGGTCACGAAGCCCATCGTTCAGCGGGGTGTTCCGGAAGTCACTAAAGTCACGACATATAAACCAGCGCTTGAGGCTGCGATTCAGCATATAACGAGATTGTTGAACGGTACGAACAATGTAGTTCTTTTATCGGATATGCTGTCGCTCCGCTATGGACTTAGAGATAGCGTTCACCAGCTGGCATCGAATTTTAACGTACCGGCTGCTTCGCTTATGATGGGCAAGAGTAGCTTCGACGAACAGCACCCGAATTATATCGGTGTGTATGGCGGATCATTAGGAAGTGAACAGGTCAGAACAATCGTTGAAAGCGCGGACTGTGTGATTGCGATTGGCATGATTTGGAACGACACGAATTCCGCGAAGGAAACGGCAATGCTTCATCGTCTTCGTCTCATCGACATTCAGCCTGAGTTTGTACGGGTCGGAGAATCCATGTACGAGCAGGTGATGGCGGCAGATCTCGTCGCTGCCTTAAACACGTGCGGGTGGACCCAAAGCGGGGCTTTACCTCAAGTTTCCTTCCCTTATGATGAACTATCTGGTGAGCCGGAGCAGCCAATTCGAGTAGCATCTTATTATCCACGCTTCCAGCGGATGTTGAAGGACAAAGACATTGTTGTGGTTGAGACTGGAACCTTTGGGTATGGGATGTCACAAGTGCGACTGCCGGCAGGAGCCGAATATATTAGCCAGCAAGGTTGGCAGAGCATCGGTTATGCAACACCAGCTGCATTCGGGGCATGCATCGCGGAACCGGACAGACGTGTGCTGCTGTTTACTGGGGAAGGTTCGCTGCAGGTGACGGTTCAAGAAATCAGTACGATGCTGGATAATGGCTGCCGACCCATTCTGTTCATCCTCAATAACAGCGGCTACACAATTGAAAAATACTTAAATATCAAGACGTCTAACCAGCAGTATAACGAGATTCCAAACTGGCATTATACGCAGCTAGCTGAAGCCTTTGGCGGAAAGGCATTCACGGTTGAAGTGCGCACAAACCAAGAGTTGGATGAGGCAATTTCCGCAGCGGAACAAGCGCAAACGAGCCAGCTGTGCATGATTGAAATGATTGTCACTGACTCGATGGATGCACCGGATTATTTAATCCGGCTTCGCAAGCATTTAGAAGAACAGGAACGTCTGAAAGAGTAGCTGTATGCTGGTACTTCAAATAAGGAATTGCATTGAGCGCACTTCTCGGAGTGCGCTTTAATGTTTATTAGACTACGAGAACGTTACCCGCAACACAACAATGCATAAACCTAAGTGAAAACATGGGGAAATAAGTAATCCCAATTACTTTTCCAATCGATTTACAACTACCGGCAGAAAAACCCCTCAACTGGCACGTCGTAATCCATAAATGCCTCGCTGAATAAAGCCTTGCCGATGAGTTCGCGCAAGACACCTGAATAATAGCCGGGCAAATTCCGGACTTTTTTCTGTTTCGTTGTTTGAACCGCAATACGAAGGGCTTGCATGGCCAATTGCTCGAAAAGCTCCCCCTTGTCTTCGTGAATGCTGAACTTTAGCATTTGCAGGGACTGTTTCCGGTAGACGCCGTAAAAATTACGTGCTAATTTACTTTCTCCGATTGTTGAAGAAAGAAGAGATTTCATCTTGCCGAAAAGTGTAGTAGGCACAATTTCCGTAGGAGACGTTCTTTTAAGGTCTTTAGGTTTTATCGCTTTAGAAAGAGAAGCTTCGGTTTGTAGATTAGCGGGTTCAAACTTACTGCTAGAAGGCTTTTCGTCATTCTCTGGGGTGTTCAATTTCGACTGGTCATTAGTAGGTTTAATGACATAAATGTTAGCGCCTAGACCGCTCATAACAGGGCGGATATAGTGAATGCGTTCGATGATTTCGAGCTTTTCTAATTTACGGATGGCGCGTCGTACAGTTGCGTTGGATTTCTTGATAGCCTTTTCGATTGTTTCGTGTTTCAAATGTGCAGCACCGTATTTAACGGAGTAACGACGAATCATATCGAGAACAGCCCGCTCTGTTTGATTCATGTCGTTCCAATTCGTGAGTACGTGTTGTCTTGTCGCTGCGTCTAAATCGTGTTTGTTTGTGAAGTGTGCGTATTCCGTTAGGTAAGTTGTCATAAAGAATATCCCCTTTATTCTTTATATAGAAGGGAATTGAGGTTTAGGGGACAATGTTGTGAAAAAAGTTTTTGTGATTTTATCAGAAGAGCGCAAGCAAATTTAAACTTGTTTGCCTGGACTCATCTATTCAGTCAAAATAGTGAGATCTGGATGTAAATCGTTTTTTACTAAATTGGATTAAAGTCTGCCATGATTGTTGAGCGTTCTACAATCGTAGTGATGTTCATTTGAAAATTATATTCTGAATAGAAAAAAGGACTGAATGGCACATTGGCCATTCAGTCCTTTTATAAGCTCAGCGCTTAGTGGTTTTGCTATTAACCATCTGTGCCGGCATCAGTATCCGTACCTTCGTCAGTATCTACGTCCACATCCGTATCTGCATCGGTATCTGTACCATCGTCAGTATCTACATCCACATCCGCATCTGTACCATCGTCAGTATCTACATCCACATTTGTATCTGTACCATCATTAGGATCAACATCTTCTACAGGGTTATTAACATCCACGTCGACGTCGTCTTCACCGTCGCCGCACGCTGCAAGCATCCCGACAGACAGGATTGTTGCTGCACCAAGTTTCAACCATTTCTTTTCTCCTGTGAGTTTCAAAGCCATTATAATCTCCTCCAAAATTTTGTCTAGTTGTATAAGTGAAGCATGTCCTTGTTATACCCCGATTTTAATCTCTTAATCATGTGGAAGACGTCGCCGTATCATTCGAAGTTGATTGTGGTTCTACCATCATCAAAAACATTGCTATAATAAGGGAGTATCAAATGCTGAATCAAAGCATTGACGCTCTTTTTAAGTTTATAATGTGAGTTTTACATTCGACATGACAGATTATACTAGTTGGGGAGTTGAAATAGAGATGAATAAGAAGGACATTGCAGCGATTCGCAAGCAATTTAAGTTGGATACGGATTTACTGAAAATCACTGACATTTACAAAGTGTATATTAAGCAGGAGAGCAGTGATTTCTATCATGAGGAAAGCCAGCCATTTGCCCTATTGGACAGAGAGCAACAGGAGTTGTTTCTGACCAACTTTAAAAAAGTGTTAGGTGGAAAACTGGGTTTGAAATTATTTGAGGTGAAGTTTCAAGAGCAAGCGGAGGAGCAAACGGACCATACGCAACTGCTTTTATATGAGGGTCTCCATACGAATGAAGTAGAAGAGTGGAAAACGAATATGGAAAGCATCGCCCGAAAGATGGTGCAAGACGCTCAATATGAAAAGGACGTCGTAGTGACTTTTATTCGTGGTAATTATTATAAACCGACGAAAAGGAATCATGATGAAGAGGAAGTCGCAAAGCAGGATGAAGTGTACAAGAACCCATTCATTCTTTGCAGCATGAATCAGACTGAACTGCCGAAACGGTCACTTATATTTGATTTCAATGAGAAGGAATTTAAGTCGCGTGACATGCTTGATCCGATTATCAATTTAACTTCTCCAATTGGTGGATTTGTGTTCCCTTGCTTTACTGACAATGCGGCAGACGTCAATCACATCTTGTATGCTGCTGGCAAAGCGAATAAGCCAGATTACCACTTCATCGAGAATGTGCTAGACGGCGAAGAGATTATGACTGCAGAGGATGATAAAGCCGTCTTTGAAGAAATCGTAAAAGAAGTGGCTGGTAATGAGATGAATACAAAAACCCTTGCCAGTGTATACGATGAATTAAACAGTATGTTGCTTGTGGAAAACGAGGAAGAAGATGAAAGCCTTTCTACTTTGGATACTAAAGAAGTGGAGCGTGTGCTGAAGGCAAGTGGAGTGAAAGATGTGAGCACGGAAAAAGTGGAAAGGGCATTTCAGAAAGTAATCGAAGACAAAACATATGAAATGAAGGCAAGCCACATCCTTCCAAGTTACGCATCCAAGTCCATCAAGATTGAAACGAAAGTAGCAAATATTGCTATTAGCCCGCAAGACTTGAGGTATGTGAGGCAGGTCACTGTTAATGGAAAACGTTGCATATTGATTGAGGTGGAAGAAGACACGATAATTGAAGGGTTTACGCTACTTGAAGAAGAATTGTTGGAGTAGACAAGACAATAACCTCATTTTGATGCGCTATGGTAGCCTTATCATAAGTAGGTGAGGTCTCTTATTTGAGAAAAATACTAGTACTATCAAATTTCAGGTACCCCTCATTCAAAGGAGTTGTCAATTATGCATATCCGTTGTACGAAAAAACTTTTAGTTGAACTCAAAGTCGAACCTGAATCAGTTACCGAGGACAATCCACTTTTCTCTTGGCATGCAAATTTAATCACGGTTAATCGTAGGAAAGCGGTTGTGTTAGTGAATGATCATAATCGTTATGCCGTTGTGTTGTACGGACTGAAAGCAAAAGACTTTAAAAGGTTCAACGAGATTGCCTTGCAAGGAATCCGCGAAACATTTCAGGTAGAAGGGATATCGGACAAGGTGATTGACCAGTATTTACTTCATACTGGTGAAGTTTCCATTACAAAGACAAAGAATCGGACTTCTGTGGCAAGGATGAATAAGGCTTGTGATAATGTATACTTTTTTGATGAGTTATGGGATGTAGATTCTATTTTCCAGCCGGACATGGGTATCAAGATTAGTCGCATGTTAGTCGGAGACGGAAAGAACAGTTATTTTCTACCGCATGAAGAGATGTATAAAGATCTCAACCTTTTTGCTGGCCAATCAACTTTTGAAGCGAAAGCCGCAGTCCTGAAAGTTACACTTAGGTTCGAAAATCGTCAAGTATGGCGGCGACTTGTGGTCCCTGTAAATAAAACATTTAACCAATTACACCAAATTATACAGACGGCCTTTGGATGGCAAGATTACCATCTTCATGACTTTTTTGTTTATGGTAAGGCGGACAATACGGGGAATCACATCACTGAAGGGCATAATGAAAAAATCCAAAAACCAATCATCAATCTTGTTTGCACCGAAGAGGCTTTTGATTATCCAGGGCAAGTAAACATGAAGCTTGAAAAAGACGTGAAGCTATCGGAATATATTCCTGCATACGAGAAGCTGACATACAATTATGATTTTGGTGATGACTGGAACCATGATATCGAAGTAGAAAGCATTATAGAGAACTATGAGTCCAACTATTCTGTTTGCTTGGAAGGTGAAGGGAATACACCACCAGAAGATGTAGGCGGTGAGTATGGTTATGAAGAATTTCTCAAGATTCTTGCTGATCACGACCACCCTGAGTATGAGCATATGGTTAATTGGGGACGGATGCAGCGTTATGAGGATTTTGCTATTGACTCTATAAATAGAGGGTTGAAGGGACTTTAATCGACTAAGGCAGAAGTCTCCTTCCTCAACGCGAAGCGTAGGTGGGAGATGAATGCTTGCCGAATTTATGGAAATGTTGCTTTATAAATTAGAAGACTGAATGATTCTATCCACTCGATTTACTATCCTATCGCCAATAAAACCCCTCCACTGGCACATGAACCTCCTGAAAACAGCACTAAACAAAGCCTTCCCAATGAGTTCAAGAAGCACTAGATACGTTTTTTCTTTGTTATTTTACCCCCGCGATTCCGTATCATTGAACGAGTTTTGATGGAGAATTGCGAGTAATTACCCGCTTAGTTCCGTCTTGATTGCGTAATAAATTAAATTTAACATATTGAAACTCCTCAGTCTTCAAGTTCGAATGAAAAGATTCAATCACCGCATTGTCCCAACAGTTTCCTCTACGCGGCATACTGCAGACAAGGTCGCGCATATGACGTGTAAATACTTCCTTGATCTGAATCCACAATCACACCTTCAGCTAATTTGTTGTATAGAAAAAGCACCTACAATAAATTCGTTTTCTTCAGCTGTATAAATCCATCCTTTGATCGATGCGCTATTTTGTAGTTCACTAATATTCATTATTAATTAGAATAGCAGATAATAAAAAAATAATAATGGAGGAAGAACAAAAAAATTATTAAAGTAAAAAAGATTTAAGTAACAGAGGGCAATGCTGAGTAAATGGGTGATCGTTTTGCAGGTCATCGTGCCAACAGAGTCAAACCAGCACCTTCTTATATTATCGATAGCCGTCAAGAGCTTTATCATATGCGTAGTCAAAAAAAGTATTTTGATGCGTCAGTAACTTGAAAGGTAGAACATAACGCCCGATTTATAGAAGTTATTAAATAGGGCGTTTCTGCTTATGCTTTTGTTCTTAGAGTGCCCTGCACCTATCAAAATGGTAATCATCATTTTTTACTGTGACCTGTTTTGGATCAATAGGTCCTTTGACAGTTGAGACATTTTCAATATTCATGTAATATGTACTCATAAATGATAATGATAATCATTATCATTTATGAGTATGATGTGTAGCTATTAGTCTATTGTTATCCTGTAAATTCTTAATTTTCTTTTTAATTAACAGGAAGGTGTATCATATGTCAGCAACAAATTTGTTTCCATTTACTTCTTATATGAGTCTTTCTAATTAGGAAGACTAATTTTTTTGGCGGTAAATGATAATAGTTATCATTCACTAGTGAAAGGCTCTATGAAAGGATGGTAAATTACATGCAACAGGTTGCTAAACAGATTGCAGAAAATGCAACGTTTCAGGCGTTTATGAATTGTTATATACGAGAAGTGAGTAGCGGACACTGGGTCAAAAAGGAGGAGTGGATAAAAGAACAGCGACTATCTATCCTGATTACAGAGGCACATATGTTAGAGCTTGAGTTGCCGATGCAAAACACCCGTTTTGCATTTGGTGTGGAATACAAATCTCTTGTTGGAAGACATACATTTGGTGTCGCGTTGAAGTATTGTACGAAACAAAAACAATGGCTTCTTGAAGATAAATTAACGATACTCATCACGCTCATTCAAGAACTACATTTAATGGCTAAGGCAGATGGATGTTCTGAACTTTCTTCCTGTTTTGATGAACTCATTCTTCGCATAATTGAGAGCTATCAAACGATGGCAAATTATATTGAAAAGAGTTTGGAAGATAAGAAACCAAATGGAGCTAACGATACGTTTATTGAAGCTGAGCAGTCTCTCTTATTTGGACATTGGCTTCATCCGACACCTAAAAGCAGACAAGGGATGGCAAATTGGCAACAAACGAGTTTTGCTCCAGAGCTACAAGGTTCTTTCCAGCTTCACTATTTTCGTGTCGACCGTAAAATTGTGAAAGAGTCCTCTGTATTAGAAAGAAGTGCGAGTGAACTCATTTCTCAGTCTTTAACAAAATCACAACCTGATTTTGTTAAGTCAGAGAAGGATTGCCTCATTCCGATGCACCCGCTTCAAGCACAGTGGCTCTTACAGCAACAGTATGTAAAAAAAGCAATTGCCGAAGGATTGATAAAATACGAAGGTGCGCTTGGAGCATTTTATACAGCAACCTCTTCGATAAGAACGGTATATAGCTCAAATGAGGAAATGATGTATAAGTTTTCAATTCCAGTCAAAATAACGAATTCATTGAGGGTAAATCGAACTCATGAACTAAAAGCGGGAATTGTTATGGCTCGGTTAATGAATAAGATTGATTTCTTACAGAACCATTCATCTTTTCAGATGATTGATGACCCAGCCTATATGACTGTAGAGTTTCCAAATCAGACGGAATCAGGGTTTGAAGTTATTTTTCGCTCAAACATATTTCCTAAAGGACATGATGAAGGAATCTGCATGATCGCTGCTCTTGTTCAAGAGCCTCTGCCAAAAGAAAAATCGAGACTGTGTCAGCTCATCATGAAACTCTCTCAATCAGAATTCCGCTCATTAGAAAGTGTAAGTTTAGATTGGTTTAAAGCCTATTGGAAATGTGCTATTGAATCATTATTAAGGTTATACGATGAGTATGGTATAGCTCTCGAAGCACATCAGCAAAATAGTGTGTTAAACATTTCTTCAGGTTATCCAACTACTTATTATTATCGTGATAACCAAGGATATTACTTATCAAAAACGTATAAAGAAGAACTTCTTTCAATAGAGCCTTCTCTACATGAAACAGAAGAGCTATTTTACGAAGATGCCCTTATTCATGATAGATTTGCCTATTATTTGTTTATGAATCAATTATTTCCCGTTATTTCCCGATTTGGAGCAGATCGGCTAGTCGATGAAAAAATTCTTTTGAAGTGGTCTATCGATCAACTGCACTTATTAGAAAAAGAATTTACAGGTCACGGGAAGGCATTTGTTCGTAACATTCTAAAACAAGAAAATCTTGCGTTCAAAGCAAATTTATTAACAAGGTTTCATGATGTAGATGAACTAGAAGCCGAGCTTGAACAAGCGGTATACACGAAAATTCCAAATCCGTTTGTGCTTCAGTATGAGGAGGCAGAATATGCAGCAGCTACAGCCTTTAGCTTCTAAACAAGGAGAGCTACGTGTAAGACGGCAGCTTGTGGAAGCAATGATTTTTGAAGGATTAATCAAATATGAAGAAACTCGTCTAGATAAATGGACTTCAATCCTTACTCTTGTTGGACAGAAGTACACCTATCGTTGTGAAGGCCGAAGAATGGCATTTGATCGCATCCGAATAAAGGGAGATAGCATTTTTCAAGTAGGAAGGGATGAAACGTTACTAGAGGCGACGCTTGAGGATCTAGTAGATGAATTACTTTCGACTCTTAGTGACAAAGCTCGATTACTGAAAGAACTTTATTTAACGAGTAAGCTTTGTGAATGGAATGATCGTCATCTCCAAATGCCAATGTCGAGAAGAAATTCGAGTTATGAAGAATTAGAATCAGAAATCATTGAAGGACATCCATATCACCCTTGTTATAAATCAAGAACTGGTTTTACAATCGACGACCATAAAGACTACGGCCCTGAGGCAAAGCAATCATTTACCCTCCAATGGGTTGCGGTGAGACGAAGCTACGTACGAATCACTGTTCTTGAAGAGGAAGAGAGTTTTTGGAAAAGGGAGCTAGGGCATTTGATGTGGGAAGGCCTTCTTGCAAAGCTTGCAGTATTCAATGGAACATATGAAGAATATACGTTTTTACCGGTTCATCCTTGGCAGTGGCATAACCTGAAACATGAACTAGCTGAATTAATTGAGCAAAAAGATCTAATTCCTCTAGAAGTGAAAGGAGATTACTATCGGGCATCCCAATCGGTGCGAACATTATGGAATTTTTCAAATCCTGAAAAGGCGCAATTAAAATGCTCGATGAATATGGTGAATACCTCTTCATTACGAAATTTGCATTCTCATGCTGTTTGTGCCGCTCCTCATATTTCAACATGGCTTAAACAGGTGATTCAATTAGACTCCTATTTACAAAAGGAAGCGTCTCTTATTGTACTGGAAGAATATGCAGGGATTATTTTTGAACCGAGTGCAAAAGAGCATAGCAAAAAATTAGAAGGTCAGCTTGGCTCGATATGGCGAGAAAGTGTGCGCTCGTATATGAAGGATGATGAAGAAGCGGTACCATTTACGGTGCTAATGATGATGGAGAAAGATGGGCGTCCGTTTATAGATGATTGGCTTTTCCGATATGGAACGGAGAAGTGGGTAAAACGCTTGATCGAAGTGAGTGTTATTCCTGTGTGGCACTTGCTTGTCGCTCACGGTATTGCTGTTGAGGCCCATGCGCAAAATATGATTTTATTACATCAAAATGGCTGGCCGACTCGGGTTGTACTGAGGGATTTCCATGACAGTATCGAATATACTGAAGAATTTATTGCGGACAGAAGCCTCATTCCAGACTTTGAAACGATACACGAACGTTTTAAAGATGCACCTGTCGATCATTATTATTGGATGTCTTCTGTAGAGGCTTTACGAGAGTTAGTGATGGATACATTATTCGTGTTTCATTTAAGTGAACTATCTAATTTGCTAGAAGAGCAGTATGGATTTGCAGAAACATGTTTTTGGAGTCAAGTTAGGGACGGAATACAAAAGCACTTTGAACGGTTTCCATCATTATGCTCAAGAAATGAACAGCTTCAGCATACTAACATACATATTTATGTTGAATCTTTGTTAACAAAAAAACTTCGAAATCAAGAAGAAGGTAACTTTCGACATATCGTCAGCAATACATTGGCGCAAGCGAATAAGAAGGGGAAATGATGATGTTTTATGTCAATGATCAATTTTATACAGTAGAAGATATCGAGAAGCAATATGAAATATACGAAAGCTTATCTCATCTAAGAGAGTGTAATAATCGCAGACTAGCAATTTGTACGGATGATACTTTCCAATATATGGCTCTTTGTTTATATATTCGCCAAAAAGGTGGATCAGTCGTCCCAATCCATTCAGCGACGCCAAAAGAGGGAGCTGTGCGGCTTGCTTCTTCAGCAGGTAGTCATCTTTTGTTGTTCCAATCGATCGATTCTTTCATCGAACTATCAAATCATTCCAATAACCAAGAAGGAGTATTAATTCAAATGAGTTCAGGTACAACAGGAGCTCCGAAATGTATTGAACGAACGTGGAGTTCAGTGGAAGAAGAGATTGAAAGCTATGTGAAGACATTACCTGTCGATTCCTTGACAAATTCTGTTGTCGCTTGTCCAGTTACTCATTCTTATGGATTCATTTGTGGTGTCTTGGCCTGCATAAGAAGGGGAGCAAAGCCGGTTATTATTACGAATAGTAATCCTAAATATATTCTGAAAAAGCTAAAAGAATATCCTAAGCACATACTCTATGCGGCTCCAGCGTTACTTTATACATTAAGTCGATTATTGCCTATTGATCAACAATTTGATCGTGTGATGACGTCAGGAACTGTGATGCCGCATAGTTGGTTGACATTATTAAGAGAGAAATCTCGCCAAGTATTACAGCAGTATGGATGTTCTGAATCCGGGTGTGTTGCGATTCACCCTAATATGGAGGATCCGAAAGAAATGGGCTATCCCCTTCCTCATGTGAAGGTGACAGCTGGTGACAAACAAACACCGAGCGAAATTATCATTGAATTGTCTTCACAAACGATTTATACAAAAGATCTTGGCTATATAGAAGATAATGTTCTTTCTTTTCTTGCAAGAATGGATGACACGATTAATGTAGCAGGCTTGAATGTGTATCCGCTAGAAGTTGAAACTGTGTTAATGGATGACCCAAGAATAGTCGAAGCGGTCGTCTATAAGAAACAAAACAACCTATCAGGAGAGCGAGTATGCGCACAATACGTATCTACTGAACCAATCGATAATATGGAACTTAGAGAATGGTGTCGGAAATTTCTCGCTCCACATCAAATTCCGATGGAGTTTGTATTTGTTCATGAAATTGAAAAACTGCCAAATGGAAAGGTAAGTAGAAAAAAACTTGGAGGCATACCAGTATGACGAGACAACAATTAATCAAGGGCATCTATGACATTATGGAAAATTCATTAGAGTTGCAGACACTGTCTTCTTTTAGTGAAGATGCTCGGTTAAATGAGGATTTGTATATGGATTCAATTATGGTCCTTCAACTGATTCTTCATTTAGAGTTGGATCTTGGCATTTCCATTCCCGATGAGATTCTCGTTCCTAAAGATTTCAAAACAGTAGGAACACTAGCAAGCTTTCTAGAAAAACAGCAAAAAGTACAATAATCGGAGGGGAAAAATGATAAAAGTACATTGTTTTGTAAGCTGTGTTTGTGAAGTTATTAAGAAAACGAAAGGCGTTGATCATAGGCCCTACTATTTTGGGGTATGGGATGCAGATTTTGATGTGCTCGATAATGGAGTGCTAACATATCACTCAGATCGAATTGATCATCATTTCTTTCAAACATGGTATGAAATGCTCTATGGAATCAAGCTTTACAAATGGTATGACGAAGAACAATCAAAACAAGAAAATATAAACAAGCTGCTAAGGTTATTAGAAAATAAATCTCCACATCAACATGTGATGGTGATGCTGGATTTATCGATGCTTCCAGAGCGAGAGAATAAATTTCATCAACGTCCATTTCCACATTATGTGATGCTAGAATCGACAGAAAATGAAGCAGAGTGGTTTATGTATGATCCTGATTTTCGCTGGGAAGGGATTTTGCCGAAGGAGAGGATTATAGGTGCAATCCAAGAGCCAACTGTCGGTGGTGGCTATTACTTTGATTCAGAGACAATTATTGCTCCAACTACAGAGGCGGTTGAAGCCTATTTTAATACATGTATAAAGCTTCATTGTAATCCGGTGACAGACGCAATTACCGAGATTATTAAAGAGTATACCGTAGGAAAAGAAAAAGAAAGTATGTCAAAACTTCCAACTGCATTAAAACAATTGCCGGTTTTAGCGATTAGAAAGTATGCATATGAACATGCATTCGCCTATTTTTGGGAAGCTCTTGGACGCGATGAGGAAGGCTTTGAAACTTGGTGTGATGAAATTGAGCGTCTAGTGAATGGTTATACTACGATTCACTATCGAGCGATGAAACTTGCGATGACGCAAGATTTGTTATTAGCTGAAGATATTTTTGCGAAGTTAGAAGAACAAAATCTCCTTGAGTTCAAGATTAAGCAAGGATTACAAGATTGTTTTCAAGCATGGTTGACATTACAGCACAGGAAAGAGGTTGTACTATGAAACTATCTATCTGTACGATCTCGTTTCGGCACCATCTCCACTCGATTGATCAATTAGCTCACTTTGCAAAAACTCAAGGTTTTCAAGGAATCGAGCTCTGGGGTGTTCATGCAAAGAACTTGGCAGATGAACTTCATTATGGAGCAGATTGGCTAAGCTCCTACGGTTTGGAAACAAGCATGCTTAGTGATTATTTGCCATTAGAAGCACCAATTTCTGAGATGATGGCTGAAACAGAAAAGTTATCTTCACTTGCAAAGCGCTGGGGAACGAATAAGATTCGTACATTTGTAGGAAAACAGGGCAGTTCAGACACGAGTAAGAAAGAAAGGAAAGAACTGATTTCCAGGCTCAGAATGCTCTGTGATTATCTTGAGTCAAAAGGACAAGATTTGCTTGTTGAAACTCATCCGAACACATTGACAGATAATCTACCTTCAACGATGCAGTTACTCGAAGAAACGAATCACTCAAGCCTACGAGTGAACTTTGACGTTTTGCATATATGGGAATCAGGGATAAACCCTATTGTCGCCATGAAGCAACTTCGTCCTTATATCTCACATTTCCACTTTAAAAATATTGCCTCACGTGCACAACTTGGTGTTTTTTCTCCAAACAATGTTTATGCTGCATCAGGGTCTAGAGAAGGGATGGTCCCATTGTTTGAAGGTGCAATTGATTATGATGAATTCCTAGCAGGAGTACTATCACTGAAGGAGGTAGATGCGTCATTGGAATGGTTCGGATCAAATGTGAAGAGCGTATTAGCAAAAGATGTTCAGGAGGTTAAGAAGGCGTTGCAGTTGGTGCAAGTATAACGTAAGTTTGTTTAAAACATATATGAGAATCGCTTGATTCAATCTAAATTTAGTTTTTGGTACCTATGTAAGAAATATTCATGAATGTTTGCTAAAAAGATCCCTTTTGTTGAGATTAACAAAAGGGATTAGGAGTCTAACGAGATAATAGATGGATGGTCTTTTGCGTAATATGGAAGTTTATCTAACAAACTCTGTGTAGACAGTTACATATAAAGCAACGTTGTCCGATTTTGTGGCAGGGTTGCTTTATAAATTAGAAGAATGAATGATTCTATCCACTCGATTTATCATCTCTATCCTATCGCCAATAACCCCTCGATATATGGTACTCCAGAAAAATAACACTAAGCAAAGCCTTCCCAAAGAGTTCGAAAAGCACAAGGTACGTTTTTTCTTTGTTATTTTAGCCCCGCGATTCCGTGTCATTGAACGAGTTTTGATGGAGAATTGCGAGTAATTGTTCGGCCATATAATCCGGTGAATATAAGAATTCGCTGTCTATCCAAACAGTAATCATCCCCCAAATTGCGTATGCCTGGTAATTGGCTAACATCTTGATGTTGATATTTGTGTGTATGGTTCTATTGGATATGTCTTGAAGGACAAGTTGTGATAATTCGTTGCATATACGGGCTTGTAGACCTGTTAATATATTTGACTTTCCTAGTAATGTATAAAAATTGGCGTTAGTAGCCACGTGTTCGAATATTTTAATGGCTGAAGCAGTAAGCTTGCTGACTTCGAAAACAGTCAGACTTTCATAAGGTGCACGGTATGATGTGATTAAATCCTTCATGACTTCATCGATTATTTCTTCCAACAGTTCTTCTTTGTCTGGGTAGTGTTTGTAAAATGTTCCCCGATTAAGATCGGCAAGTTGGACAATATCTGTAATTGAAATATGTTTGAAGTCTTTTGATTGCATTAAGGTTAAAAGCGCGTTTTTTAGTGCTACTTTTGATTTTCGAATTCTTCTATCCACGCTTGGTGGTGTAGTAGACATTAGTAAACCCCCTCATTTTTTTAATAAACGAACAAAATTCGGATAGATTGTCTAGTAGTCAACAAGTCGATGTTGATTTGCTGATTGAATGGAGTAGCTTGAATTGATTATACTATAATTGAAAGATATTAAACATCTGTTCATTATCGTAATTGTGAAAGCACATTCAGTTAAAAATAGGAGGGAATAAAATGAAACTTCAAGACAAAGTAGCAGTTGTAACAGGAGCTGGTTCAGGCATGGGGAAAGCAATAGCTATGCTCTATGCGCAAGAAGGGGCAAAAGTGGTTGTGTCCGATATTAACGGTGATTCTGCTAATACGGTGGTAGAAGAAATTAAATCAAATGGTGGGGAAGCCATTGGTGTCGTTGCGAATGTTGCTAAAGAAGAGGACATTCAAAATCTAATAGACACAGCTGTCAGCACGTATGGCACGGTTGATGTGTTGGTGAATAATGCGGGTATCATGGACAACTTTGAAGCCGCGGGTGATATTGAAGATGACAAATGGGATCGAATTTTTGCGATAAATACGACGAGTGTTATGCGTTCAACCCGTAAAGTATTGCCGATCTTTTTGGCGAAAGAGCAAGGTGTAATCATTAATATAGCTTCAGCAGGAGGATTATACGGTGCTCGTGCGGGTGCAGCATACACAGCATCTAAGCATGCCGTTGTTGGCTTTACAAAAAATACGGGCTTTATGTACGCTAAGCAAGGCATTCGTTGTAACGCCATTGCACCAGGGGGAGTAGAAACGAACATCGGAGCTTCGATGACATCCATCAATGCGTTTGGGATGGGACGTATTCAACCGGGACTTGCCATTAATCCACGTACGGGCAAATCTGAAGAGATTGCGAAGGTGGCATTGTTCCTAGCTTCAGACGATTCGAGCTTCGTCAATGGTACGGTCTTAACGGCAGATGCAGGATGGACCGCTTATTAAATGAAATATAGATACCTGGATCTGAAACGACTCTAAACCGTTTCGGATCCAGGTATTTTTATTAGTAGCGGTTTATGGAAACAAAATTTCAGGTGCAGGGAGTCGCACCATAAGTAAGTGATATTTTTGCTTTAAATTTTTCAAATTAGATATGAATACAAAAATAAAGCCGATTTTCTGAGCAAACAGAAAATCGGCTTTTATAAATTTTCATGTACTTCAAGTTATATAATTTTCTAAGATTTTATATTGAATCAGGAAACACAGAATCGTCTATTCGGCATAATTATATTTACTTAGGAAAAAAACTAAGAAAGTCTTAAGAATTGGTGTGCGTGTTTGTTAAGATTTAAATAGTATCATATCCTTATACAGATCCTATAGGGGTGATCACATGAGCCTAAAGAGATGGAGGAATGAATGTAGTTGAACATTTTGATTTGTGATGATGATAAAGAAATTGTAAGAGCGATTAGCGTTTATTTGGAAAATGAGGGTTATCAAGTATTCAAAGCTTACAATGGGATAGAGGCAATCGATCTTATTCGAGATCACGTTATTCACCTAATTATTATGGATATTATGATGCCGAAAATGGATGGGATTACGGCGACGATGAAGATTCGACAAGATAATATGATTCCGGTAATTATGCTTTCTGCCAAGTCTGAGGATTATGATAAAATACTTGGATTAAATATCGGAGCAGATGATTATATGGCCAAGCCGTTTAATCCATTAGAACTTGTGGCTAGAGTGAAATCGCAGCTAAGAAGGTATACGACATTCGGGAGTCTTGAGGCGAGTAGTTATGTACTTCAAACGGGCGGGCTCATGATTGATGATGAACAGAAAATCATTACCGTTGATAAACAAGAGGTCTATTTGACACCAGTGCAGTATAAAATTTTAAAGCTTCTCACAGCAAATGCTGGGAGAGTATTCACGATTGAAGAGATTTATGAAAAGGTATGGAATGAAAGGGCCATTAATCCAGAAAATACGGTTTCGGTTCATATTCGAAAGATTCGAGAAAAAATTGAAATTAATCCGAAAGAGCCGAAGTATTTAAAAGTTGTATGGGGAGTTGGGTATAAAGTTGAGAAATATTAGTCATGCACTCATTACGAAAGTGGTTGTGTTTCTGATTGCCATCGTTTGTTTAACTGGTGCAGCGAAGGCAATTATCAACATGGAATTTAATGAGGTTCATCTTAGTAGTATAAATCAAGATAATTATTTTGAGAGCCGAGTATTTGCTGATGAAAGTTACGATCTTATTACCTCTTTAACGCAATTAATCGGAAAGTATAAAAGTGAAGAATATATTTTAGGTGGTAAGGCACTGACTAAAGAAGATAGACGAGGAATTGAAAACGAGTTATTCAATGAATTTCATTACAACGGATATGATTACGACTTAAGTGAAGCGGACAATAAGCGCATCTTTAAAGAAGAATATGCAGATGACATCAATCGTAAAAAAGATGAACGCATGAAAGAACAGGTAAGAGAATTTTATCGGTTACTCAGCACACTAGAAGCATATGAAGGAAGCGTGTATTATGCGAGTGATGGTGAACATGTATTCTCCAATAGTGAACTAAATAAGAAAGAGCAATTTGAATCATTTGGTGCATATATGCTATTTGAGGATTATCAACAAAAGCTTTATCCAAATGAAGTGAAAGAAAGTCAATACCTCGATTACTTTACACACAATGTTGAAAAGTTGAATCCACAAAAAGACGTCATTTTTGTGGCGTTTAAAGAATCTTTCTTACAACAAAAAATGCAGGGATGGGAAAAAGACAAAGCGATTGCCAAAAGTTTTCTTAATGAATTAATTGTATTTCTAGCAGGATTTATTTTATCTTTTGTTTATCTAATCATGGTTATTGGAAGAACGTCATTTAAAGATAAAGAAATTCATTTTCATGTCATTGACAAACTATATAATGATCTCAATATTGTGATAGTCGTTTCTTTAACAGCGATGTGGATAGCGATGATTGTTGAAGTGTTGCACGATATGCACACGCTTCTCACGGCACCTATTTTTATCATTGCCTTACTGATGATTTTATCGCTCGTAAAGCATATCAAAAATAGATCATTACTTCAGCATACACTCATCTATCAAATTCTCAAAAAGGTTTTTCTTTCGGTGAAAAATGTATTTGATAGTGGCAGTATAGGTGTAAAAACTGTGCTGCTTGTCATCGGTTATCCAATAGTAGTTGCAGCAACGTTTTTCATGTTTCCCGTTACCATTGGTCTAGCTGCCTGGTTTGCGATGAAAAAGGTGAAGTCATTTAACCGCATTAAAGAGGGCGTAGAGCAAATTAAGAATGGGGATATTCATCATCGAATTGAAGTAGACGGAAAAGGGGAGTTTAGCCGACTCGCAGCGAATATTAATAGTATTAACGATGGGTTAAAAAAGTCAGTGGATAGTGAGATCAAGAGCGAGCGTTTAAAAACAGAGCTCATTACAAATGTTTCGCATGATATCAGAACGCCATTAACGTCAATCATTACGTATGTCGATTTATTAAAAATAGAAAACGACCCTGAAATAATTGCAGAATATGTAGACGTGTTGGATCAAAAATCGAAAAGACTTAAGATCTTAACGGATGATTTATTTGAAGCGGCTAAAGCGTCAAGCGGAAGTATGCCTGTTCAGTTAGAACGGATTGACATCGTATCATTACTAACGCAAGGAATAGGAGAAATGGATGAAAAAATTGAAGCGTCGTCATTAGATTTTAAGTTAGCTCACCCAACAGAAAAGGTGTATGTGAAGGCTGATGGTAAACTCCTATGGCGCTCCATCGAAAACTTATTCTCGAATATTTTTAAATACGCACAACCTGCATCAAGGGTTTATATTGATGTTGAAGATTTAGGGAATGAAATACTCGTGACATTTAAAAATATTTCAGCATATGAATTAAATATTTCAGTCGATGAACTAATGGAACGCTTTAAACGAGGGGATGAATCTAGATCAAGTCAAGGTAGCGGATTAGGGTTGTCGATTGCTGAAAGCCTGATTCACATCCAGCACGGACGGTTCTTAGTTCAAGTAGATGGCGATTTATTTAAGTCGATGATTTATCTACCGAAATTTCCAAATGAATAATGTAGCAAGGGAATAGGACATGTGAGTGTCCTATTCTTTTTCTGTGTATAGATGTAGCTAATAAAAGAGATAGAGATGTTGTTAAAGAGCTTCAACGTTCTTCAAGTTTAAAAAACATGCTTATGCTAGAGAATTAGAGAATTGCGGATATTTAGAAAGAATACTGAAGGTAAGTATTGATGTGCAAATCGAAAATAATAATCAAATTGTAAAAGTATCTTATTCATATGAAATGGACAAGGTACTTTTTCATAAAAAGCCGCACTTAGCCACATCACGGAGAGCAGTATCATAAGTAAGATAATTAAAAAATTACCCATTTCATTTGGCCGTCACTTGATTGAAGACATTCACACTGTCTATTTGACAGGGGGTAGCTCAAATGGAATCAACTTTTGAAATTTTTATATAACTATTTTTTCTTCGATTTCATGGATGTATGAATTTAAAATACCAATTTGCTCTTCTAATTTTTTCTTATGCTGAAATAAAATTGCTTTAGTATTCATATCTTCATATTCTAAATTTATATTTGAAATGCTTGCTCTTATATCTTCAATCGACATTCCTAGATGTCGGAAACATCTTATTAAATTAAGGATTTCAATGTCTTTATCATCAAAGGTACGATGTTCTTGTTTATTTCTTTTTATTGGAGGAATTAAATTTATTTTTTCATAATATCTAATAGTACTTGAAGGAATTTGAGCTAATAGGCTAGCTTTTTGAATAGAATACACAGCACGTCCTCCTTGACTTAAAGTATGGTTTAACCTTTAAGGTTCATAGTATCAAACAAAAAGGAGCATGTATAATGAAAAACATTTTAGTAGTTGTAACTAATATTTCTAAATATCCAAATCAGGAACGTGCAACAGGATTATGGTTAGGAGAAGCTGTTCACTTTGTAGATGAGATGGAAAAAGAGGGATATAAAATAGTTTACGTTAGCCCTAAAGGTGGATATACATCGATTGATCCACACAGCTTACAACCAGATCAAATGACTGAATTAGATTGGCAATATTATTCAAACGATGATTTTTTAAATAAGCTAGGTGCTACTTTATCGGCAGAAGATGTTAATCCTGAAGATTATGATGCCATCTATTATACAGGTGGACACGGTGTAATGTGGGATTTCCCTAATGATGAAAAGTTACAAAACATTGCTAGTAAAATATATGATAATGGCGGGATCGTCTCTGCTGTTTGTCATGGTACTGTTGGTTTATTAAATATTAAAAATGCGGTAGGTAACTATTTAATTGCCGGCAAAAAGGTTGCAGGTTTTGCAAACACTGAAGAAATCGCACTTGGATTAGATAAAATAGTTCCATTTTTAACAGAAGATGAACTTGTTAACAGAGGAGCCAATTACGTGAAAGGCGAAGACTGGGCAGCGTTCGCTGTAGTTAATGACCGTGTTGTCACTGGACAAAATCCAGCATCAGGTGGTGCAGTTGCCAAAGGGGTATTAAAATTATTGAAATCAGCACGATAATATAACACTCGAGCTTCTGAAAAAAGCACTTCCTTGATCATTGATTGATCAAGGAAGTGCTTATTTTTGCTTTCGAAACGGCGCTAAAATACTTCGGTTTAATGAAAGCTAGGGTGCTCGACTGTAATAGTAGATGCTTTAATTGGATTATATTCTAAGTAGTTGGTGTGATGTGTTTTCCAGTAACTGATTAATAGAAAACAATAAAAATCCGAGGTTTCTTTACGGTTGCTTTCATTTAATTTTCATATATAAAAATACACTCCGAGTGTATTGTGGAAATGAGCAACTTCTTCCCAATATACACTTTTTTATAATCAAAAAAGACGCATCTATGGCGCAATTTTGCGCATGAAACGTCTTTTGGATTCTTACCTGTTTAGTTTTTTTGATACACTGATCACTTTGGTGAAACTCTACTTAAATCTGCTCGTCAAAAGACGGGATTTGCAGAGATATCGTTCCTTCATGCTCTCTTTTTTATCCAGGAATGGCTTCACAACAAACCGTAAAGGTTTCTTTACGATCGGTTCCTGTTTAATATTGTATATAAAAATACACTCCAAGTGCATTGTAAAAATGCGCAAGTGTGCCTTTGGATTCGCCTTAAAAAAATTTTTTCAGTATGCCTGTTCTGCTCGTATGAATACGGGAATAGGCAATGCAAAATACTTCATGCCCTTTTTAATCTGCTCACGTCTCTACGTGGGATTTATAAGGACTCTCAAAAAATTAAATAACTACCTCTATTATACATAATTTTAGAAATAAAAGAAGCAGTAATATTTATTCCTACTTAAACGTTCCCTATTTATGAAATGAACGTTTAAAAATTAGTTGAGAACATCCTTCTTGATTTTTGTATGATATTCCGTATTGCGAATTTTGATAACTCGCCATGAATCGAATGAAGAAAGCCCCTGGTCCGATTTTTAATCACAGCAAAAAAAGAACTGTGTCTCAATCGGTCCAAAGACCTCTATTAGTCATCACCGATCCCGCATGGGTTCGGTATTAAAAGTTAAAGTAAGTTGATATGCAATAAGTTTATCATTTCATTTCGAAGTTTTCAATTGCTATATTGAATTGTTTTGAAATATAACAGCGACCCTGTTTTTGTTACCTTTTAACTCTCATATAGATGCGGTTGACATAACACCCGTTCACGGAAGTAGTTAACTTCATTTTTCAATAAGATAAAGCTGCCATGTAAAGGCAGCCGATTGTTGTAATTTAATTAATCCCGCAATTCATTTTTACTTTCTTTGTTCTTCCAAACAATAAAAACTAATATTCCAAAAAGAGTAACAGATGCCAAACTGAGGATCTTAACAAACCATATACTGTGACCGAATATTATTGCACAAACAAAATAAGCAATCCATATAATTACTGCTAATAACAGTAAACCTGGACGTCTTTCATTCATAATGTCCCCCTGCCCTTCTCAGTTAAAGAGTTTACCTACTAACGGTACGTGAAACCTCCGCAAACCTTCGAATTGATCGCTGAACAATTTTGTATAGTCCATACACAACAGGTTAACATAACACCAATTCTCGGCAGTTGTTTCCAACAGGCAACCCCTTGTCATGCCTCAGTTTCTCTCCTATAGCCCTTCCCTTTTTTATGCATCAAATTTTTATACATCGTTGAATTAACGGGCTTTCAGGTGGACGCTAGACGTGTCTAAACGAATAATTATACAAAATCCTTTCGCCATTTCCGCTGATCTTCTTCGGTTTTCTAAAAACGCTCACAGATAGTCTAGAATCATCCGTAAAAGAAGAGGTAAAGACATATACACCTATTTCCGTTTATCATTGGTCTATGAGCAACCTGTGCGTTTCTGTGGCTATATTTGATAGTCTGAGAGAGTAGGACTTGTCCTTTTTGAGGATTTATCCTCTTTTTTTCTAGTAAGATCCTATTGTGTCTAAGTGTAATAATTCGTCTTGATTTTTTATAGAAAAAGAGAAATGCATGTTAATTAGCGAATTCTATATAATGATTTTATTTAAAGACTTAATAGACTTAGTAACCTTTAACAGACTCATGAACCTAGAGCCACAAGGTATTGCGAGTTTAGGGTGGACCCTGCCGCAAGGGGGAAGTTTCGCTATTTGAGAAAACAGTAATATCCGAAAAAGCACATCAACGTATAAAGCTGATGTGCTTTTTCGGATAGCTTGCATTGATGTAATTGATTGTTACTCTATCTCCATTTGGTCAATGTCCTTTTTTACAACGAACCCCAAATGCCTCCCACATTGTCTATCCTCTCGATAAGAAAAACCATCTGGATCTACATACGTGCAAGTTCGATCAATCGCAATCCGCTCAGCTGGAATTCCCGCCAACTCACATTGCCTTTTCACGACGAGCTGATTATCGATGTGATATTTGTGAGTGTCGTCATTGTAATACATAAAATCATCCGCATAGCCAAGCGCTTTAAATTTTAAATAGACATCTTCATCGACTTCAAACTTTTCCTGGCTTAGCGCTGCACCAATCTGGACGTGAAAATCGCTCGGATTACAGCGTTCAACTTGTGTTAAATGTTCGAATAGTTTCGACGTGATTTCTTTGACTGTGCCTTGCCATCCAGAATGGATCACGCCGATGAGGCCGTTCACTTCATTGTAAAAAATCACGGGTACACAATCAGCAGTAAAGCTGCACAATACAAGATTGGGCTCATAGGTATACAGGGCGTCTGTGTCCGCAATGGCGGTGTCCATTCGCTCGGCACCTTGTCCTTTATCGTTGAGCGTCACGCGATAGAAATTGGCGCTGTGTGTTTGAGTGGCACAAACGAAGTCACTCAGCTCGAGTTGTAAGGAAACGGCTAATCTTTTGCGATTTTCGATTATATTATCGGTTTTTTTGCAGGCATGGAGCGCCATGTTGTTGTGTTCAAGTTCGGCTCCATCTTTCATGGTCATCCCTGCTATAAATTTGTCATTGTTTACGTAAATCTTTGTTTTCATATCATCACCTAGCTTTACTATACCTTACTATCTATTCAAAAAAAATCATGGCTATCGATAATGTTGATGAAGAAATTCACGAATTTTATGTTGCGGCTTACCGCTATAGACTAGGAACTTTAAATTTATAATTAGAATTCAATAGAAACTTTAATAATCTCCTTGTACGACGAAAGATTCTAGCGAAGGAGCGACAAGTGTGAGCCGAAGTAATGAGACTGACAGTGATCTTCTGGCGGGCTCATTACGGGAGGCCATCACCAAGCGACGAAGCGGTATTGGAAAATGCTCCCTAGTATTAAGCACAAAAAAACAACTTGCTTCCATTTTGTTAAGTACCGAGTATCTAGTTGCAAGAATGTGAAAATATGGTCACCCATTAAAGGATATAATTGTCCTTCAAATGGATGTCTGTTTACCTTGCGCTATCTGGTTGTCTTTAAAGGTGAATCTCAGTTAAATCACCTATATTGGTGACGAGTTCTCATTAAACTTCAAACTGTTCCAGAACCCCTACATTACCGAAAGCTTGTTTGGTATACTCAAGGTAATAAGCGAGAACCCGGAATCCGAAACGAGGGAGGAGGCAGACCAATGAATATAAAATTAAACCGAGAGTTAATTAAAGACAAGTGCGGTACAGTCTCCTTCAAAAGAGGTGAAGCTTTTTATCGGGCTAATAAAGTGACAGTTAAAAACTACGGTCCTAATGGTTGTGAAGCAACAGTTGCAGGAATGAATGATTTCCATGTCACCATTAAAAAGGATGAAAAAGGTGGTTTACTTACGAAATGTAGCTGTCCTGCACTAGCTTCCTTTCAAATGGATTGTCAGCATATTGCAGCCGTTTTACTATCGATTAATGCACTTCAGCGTCAGGAAATCCCCAATAGTCTAAGTGGATTCCAGTCTGATTCATTAACAAATCAAGAACTAACGGAAGGCTTACTGACACTTTTCAATGCCCAACCTAAACGCTCTAGCGGTCATCAGCTTCACTTTGAAAACAGGCAAGTGCTTGATGTGGAATTTACGTGCAAAGCCGTTACCCTAGGAGAGGGGCGGCATATATTTGGAATAAAGGTGAGGATTAGTCCGACTAATGTGCAGAATATCAGGGACTTTCTGAAGCATGTGAAAGACGGACATACTAGCGTGCTTTCTAATTCATTCACGTTTAACCCTAATCTTCATTGCTTTCAAAAAGAAACAAATGCTTTGATCCAGCAGCTTATCCAAGTAATTCATGATGAAGATGTATATGTTGATGAATTGTTGGGGAAATCAAATTATGTCAGCGATCATCATACACTACTGATTCCTCCATCTTCTTGGGACAGGCTATTTCCCATACTTGAGAGAGTACCATCGATTAAATTGGAATATGGCGGGAATATGTATGCCGGTCTTCGTGTATCGAACGAACCACTTTCTTTACAGTTTGACTTTGCTGAAGCTGAGGGCAAAGGCTATCAACTGAAGATCAAAGGGTTGAATCAAATGGTTGTGCTGAATTCATACAGCTCTGTCTTATCTGAAGGGAAACTAATCCAGCTGAAAAGTGAGGATTGTAAACGTCTCTCGGACCTAAAGGAGTTGCTTGATGGTTCAGGAACGAATCAAATTTCGATTCCTCAAGAGCAGGTTAGTTTTTTTCTAGAAAAAGTGGTGCCTGGTTTGAAGAAACTAGGCAATGTACAACTATCGGACAGTATGTATAAGCACCTTCTTAAGACACCGCTAATTGCTAAAGTGTACTTGGATCGTGTGAAAAACCGATTGCTCGTTGGGTTGGAGTTTCATTATGAAAATATTATGATCAATCCATTGGAACCTACTGGGGATATCCCGGCAAGCTCCACTTTTGTGAGGGATATGGATAAGGAAGAAGAGATCTTGCAGTTAATAGAAAAAAGCTTGTTTTCCAAGACAGACGGCGGTTATTTTTTGCACAATGAAGAATTGGAATATGAATTTTTGTATCATGTCGTTCCGAAGCTTAAAACGTTTGCGCAAATATATGCAACTACGGCTGTGAAAAATCGGATATTTAGAGGCAAAGCTCACCCGAAGATTACTGTGAAGATGAAAAAAGAGAGAACCAATTGGCTAGAATTCAAATTTGAGCTCGATGGTATCCCTGAAAAGCATATACGTGAAGTTCTATTGGCTCTAGAAGAAAAACGGAAGTACTATCGATTGGGTAATGGATCCATACTCTCATTGGAGACGAGAGAGTTTGAAGAAATGAACCGCTTCTTGAATGCACTTCCTGAACAGCATGAAGAATTGGAAAGCGGTTTGATATTACCATTTGCTCAAGGTCTTCAGCTTCTTGATTCAGTCGATAATCGTGATGTGTTCACGTTAGAGAAATCGTTCCTGCAATTTTTGGAGAACGTCCAAAATCCAGATAGTTTGGGGTTTGAAGTCCCAAAAAGTTTGGATCCAATATTACGGGACTACCAAAAAGATGGCTACAAATGGATGAAAACACTTGCTCATTACGGATTCGGTGGGATTCTTGCAGATGATATGGGGCTGGGTAAAACAGTGCAAAGCATCACGTTTATTTTATCCGAGCTTCCTAACATCCGTAAAAAGAAGCTCCCGGTTCTTATTGTCTGCCCATCATCTTTGACGTATAACTGGTTAAGTGAAATCATGAAGTTTTCTCCAGAGATTCAAGCTGTTGTGGTAGATGGTAATAAGACAGAGCGGAGCAATTTACAGAAGGATGTAATAGATATGGACGTTCTTATCACTTCCTATCCGTTGTTGCGCAGTGACATCATGTGGTACGAAAAACAGTTCTTTCATACCGTTTATTTTGATGAGGCACAGGCATTTAAAAATCCTGTGACACAAACAGCAAAAGCAGCGCGGAAGATACAGGCAGATAACCGCTTCGCCCTCACTGGTACACCGATAGAGAATTCATTAGAAGAGCTATGGTCCATTTACCGGGTTGTCTTTCCTGAATTATTTCAGGGTCTTAAGGAATTCAGTAATCTGCCAAGGAAAACGATTACTCGGAGGATTCGTCCATTTTTGCTTCGTAGGTTGAAAAAGGATGTCCTTGCGGAGCTTCCTGAAAAAGTCGAGTGGCTGGAATCGGTGGAGTTGCTACCTGATCAGAAGAAGCTATATGCTGCCTTTTTGGCTAAGCTCAGACACGACACACTGAAACATCTCGACAAGGATACACTCCGAAAAAACCGCATCAAAATTCTCGCTGGTTTGACTCGGTTAAGACAGATTTGCTGTCACCCAGCCTTATTTGTGGATGGCTATAAAGGGAGTTCGGGAAAATTTGAACAGCTAATGCAGATTATAGAGGAATCCAAGCTGTCGGGAAGAAGGGTGTTGATTTTTTCCCAATTCACGAAAATGCTTGGACTTATAGGTAGAGAGTTAGCGAATCAAGAACTGCCTTATTTCTACCTTGATGGACAAACGCCATCAGAGAAACGAGTGGAAATTTGTAATCGATTCAATGCAGGTGAACGTGATTTATTTCTCATTTCCTTGAAAGCAGGCGGTACAGGTCTCAATCTGACGGGAGCAGATACCGTTATTCTATATGACATTTGGTGGAATCCTGCGGTTGAGGAGCAAGCAGCTGATCGTGCGCATCGTATTGGCCAGACAAATGTTGTACAAGTCATCAAGCTTGTTGCCCGCGGTACAATCGAAGAAAAAATAAATGAATTGCAAGATAAGAAAAGGCATCTGATTGGAGAAATCATCGATTCTGAGGAGAAAGCGTCGTCTACTTTAACCGAAGAAGACATTCGGGAAATATTAATGTTATAAAGCAAGTTAAGAACAGTGTGAACTGGAAGATTGCGAGGTGGCAATTACTAGTGTTTACAAGGGAAAAGTCTTCAGTGACCTTTAAGATCTTAAAGAAAAGTAATGGTCGCAAACCCGTTTACTACAAATTAAAAAAGGTATCTGGTTCTGAAACAATTCTAAATCGCATCAGAACTAGGTACCTTTGTTTTTACTTCCATTATCTGAAGAACATGGTCAACGGTTACTGAAAATAGTGTGGGTATAAATTCTTGTGTGTCCAAATCCATTGTTTCATCTCTATGATCATATTTTCATAACTTGGTACTTTGAATGAAAAATCCTGTCGGTTATTTATCAATGTTTTATCAGCATTGACGGAATCGCTAGGCAAGATTGTTAACTCATCCGCTTTAAAATTTGCATTGAATTGATTTAATAAATCAAACTTACTTATACTCTGATTATTTACAAGGTGATATAACCCTGTTAAATCTTCGATTGCAGCCTTTTCCATAGCTTTTGCTAAAGTCAAAGTAGTGACGCCAGTCCAGATGGCTCCTGTAAATCCATTAATAGTTCCTTGTTGTTTCATAAACCAATCAAATAAACCAATTCCATTCCTTTTCATATCCGGACCAATAATTGAATTTCTAAAGGTTAAATTTTTATTATCATTAACTTCGCCCAAAGCTTTCGTTCTATCATAAAAAGTTTCACCATCACGAATGCTAGCTTCACAATAGGGTCCTGATTTACCTGAGAAAACACAATCTGTACTCATATGAATTAATTTAGTGTTGGTGTTTTTTAATTTATCGGCTATAAGGTGTGGTAAGTAACTATTTAGATAGACAGCTCTTGACGGTACTAACTCACACGCTTCGTTTAAAATACCTATGCAGTTGATCACTACGTCATAGTTTTCTTTTACTAGAATTGAATTCAACAAAAAATCATCCATAATATCCCCATTTATGTTCTTACAATAAGGAAATGCTGTTCTTGAAAAGGTAGTAACTTCATGCCCTTTCTCACTTAAAAATAATGAGATGGTGTGACCTGCCATTCCAGTTGCCCCAAGAACTAGGAATTTCATGTTATCCTCCATTCCATTTACGCAGTTCGTCTTTAACGAAATCTAGTTTTAACAACTTTTCTTTTATTTCATCTACTGAAAGGGTCTTTGTATTATTAGAGTTATATTCATCGGTTAACGTAATTTTAGGGGAACCTTCTTCGAGGTATTTCCCATAATTTAAATCTCGGTTATCAGCAGGAATTCTATAAAAATCTCCCATATCAATTGCTTTGGCTGCTTCTTCTTTCGTAAGAAGTACCTCGTAAATTTTTTCTCCGTGACGGGTACCAATGATATTAACTTCATTTTTCGCATTAAATAATTCAATCAATGCTTGTGCTAAATCTTTTATATAACAAGCGGGTGATTTTTGAACTACGATGTCGCCATTCACTGCATTTGTAAAGGCATATAACACCAATTCGACTGCTTCTTCAAGGCTCATCATAAAACGAGTCATTTTGGAATCAGTAACCGTTAACGGCTTTCCGTTCTTAATTTGTTCTATGAACAATGGTATGACTGATCCACGGGATGCCATCACGTTACCGTAGCGAGTTCCACAAATTAAGGTTTTGTCAGGAGTAACCATTCTAGATTTTGCAATGAATGTTTTCTCCATCATCGCTTTTGAAATCCCCATTGCATTGACGGGGTATGCCGCTTTATCTGTAGAGAGACAAATGATTTTTTTCACACCTGCGTTTATCGCTGCAGTTAATACATTTTCTGTTCCAAGAATATTTGTTTTTACGGCTTCTAAGGGGAAAAATTCGCAAGAGGGAACTTGTTTAAGGGCTGCTGCATGAAAAACGAAGTCTACATTGTACATAGCGTTATTTAAACTGCTACTATCACGTACATCTCCGATGAAAAATTTAATTTTGTTATTCTGATATAAAATGCGCATATCATCTTGTTTTTTTTCGTCTCTTGAAAATATCCTAATTTCCTTGATATCAGTAGTTAAGAATCTTTCTAATACAGCGTTACCAAATGAACCAGTTCCACCTGTTATTAGTAGTATTTTATCTTTAAACATATAGTTATAGGTCAACTCCTTTCATTGGAGAGGCTGTTCCAGAAATAGAACGACATTCATTTCCTTATTTCAGCCCTCTAAGATGCAAATCAGATTCGGAAGTTTCTCTAGGATAGTTATACCAATAGGCAAATAGTCCAGTATATTTACATTTGGGGTTATTATCCATTAATACTCTATTAAAATCCCAATCTCCGGCAAAATCTTTTCTCGTTGTGAACACTGCATCCCCTATAAAACTTCTTCGAATGATCTTAAATTGTCCACACCACGTATAAGCATCATCTTTACTTTTCACAAATTGTAGTCCGTGTTTCGTTAACATATTGTAGTAATAAATGTCATATTCACCGTCAACTTGTGCTAGTACATCCCGAATCGGAGGTAAATATTGATCATCGCTATCAATGATTGCTACATAATCCCCGGTTGCTTCAGCAATGCATCGATTATATGATTCACTAGCACCTCTATTTGCTTCATGCGTTATTATTTTTAATTGTGGACAAGTTTTTTCATATTCCTTTAGTAGTTCTACTGTTTTATCAGTTGAACCATCGTCGCAAACAATAATTTCATAAGCATATTCTTTCGGAATACTATCCAGCATTATCTTAATCCATTCTTCACTATTGTAAGCTGGAGTTAGAAAACTAATTTTCATTCAAAGACCTCATTCCTTTATTGATCAATTAATTAATACCAAGGTAGTAGAAAGCATGCATCATCTACCGTTAAATTTTCCAATTAGCGCAATTCGTAACAAGTTATTGTTGATACCTTGTTAAAAAGAAATCTCATACCTTATGCTTATCAAAAATACGTCTGTCCTCGATTAATATATGCGTGTGATTATTTAAACTTTAGGCCGATGCGTTTTCTGTAGCTAGAAATCGATTATGTATGAGGATGAGTAGCTGAGTTAATAACGTTTTAAGTCAAAATATCCAAAACAAATCCCCCTAGTCAGATGCTCATCTGACTAGGGGGAAACTGACAGGCACTGTTTTCAACGCTTTCTTTTGTTTTTCTTACCATCTAAATTTAAAAATTCGCTTTCACGTGCAAACTCAACATCGTCTTTCGGCTTTGTATCGTATTTGAGGGCATTCCGCTGTTTACCTTTGTCTTTGTTTTTGTTTTTATTTTCTTCCGACATGACTTGAACCTCCTTTTGTAGAATGATTTCATCCTAGCTATTGTGTCCAAGGTGCAGAGTTCTATGTAGGAGAATGCAAAATAGGTACCATTCCTTTTTGCACGATTTGCTTGGGTGATACGATAGACTATCAGAAACTCTATTGGTATTTCCTGTAATCGTATTGATTTCTTTCATTTTTCTCAGTTTCTCTACTATACTAATCATAGGCGTCATGAATGCTAAGAGACAGCATAGTAAAGGGGAATGAGTAAGATTCGAATCAAATGGAAGAGGCTACTTGTTCTTTTTGCTACAGTTTTCTTGCTGATCCAAATCATCGGCAGTTTCTTTTTTTATGAGCTAGCAGTTAAGCGGGGACCGAAAGATTTCTTGCAGAAGAATGCAGATTTGGAAGTGTCCGATAAGGCCATGAACCTCTTTTTGAATGGAGATTGGATAGGTTGGGTCGCGGATCAAAATTTTGAACGACTCACTTTAACGTCACGCGACGGACTGAAACTGTCAGGTTACTATTTGGCGGCATCCAAGCCAACGGATAAATTGGTCATTTTAACGCATGGCTATTTAGGAAACGCGAAGCAAATGGGGCTATTCGGACAGCATTATCATAACGATTTGAATTATAATATTTTCATGCCTGATGCACGAGGGCATGGAAAGAGCGAGGGTAATTATTATGGATTTGGCTGGCCAGATCGGCTCGATTTGATCGATTGGACACAACTATTGGTGGAGAAGCTTGGAACTGATATCAAAGTGGCCTACCATGGTTTATCGATGGGTGCGGCTACCGTTTTGATGGCTAGTGGAGAAGAAGAACTTCCTCGCCAGGTCAAAGCCATCATAGCGGACAGTCCCTATGCGTCCGTCTATCAATTATTCCAGTATCAAATGAATCGGATGTTTCATCTGCCGGCATTTCCATTGTTAGATAGCACCAGTGTGTTAACCAAAATCAGGGCAGGTTATTCATTCAGAGAAGCGAGTGCACTAAAAGAGGTGGAGAAAACGAGTGTCCCGATCCTGTATATTCATGGGGAAAGCGATACATTTGTTCCAACAGAGTTGACAAAGGATTTGTATCGACATACTTCAAGTGACGCAGAACTCTATCTTGTCCCGAATGCAAACCACGGTGAATCCATTGCATTGGACGAAGACAAATACAATATGAAAATAGATCAGTTTCTTAACCGTTATATTGAATTAAAATAGGTGCCACTGGTTCTAAAACAATTTGAGTTGTTTTCAGAACCGGGCACCTATTTTTTACTATCTACTAGTTAACTGAAAACTTACCATCAACTTCAACCGTCTCATAAATATTAATAAATGCGTCTTCATCATGCTTTCGGACAATCTTTTTAACATGCAGCGTTTCGTAACGCGTGACGACCATCATTAAAATGTCTTTCTTCTCTTGAGTATAGCCCCCGTAACCTTCCGTAATCGTAATACCACGATAGATGGATCCCAGTAACTCATTGCGTATTAAATCACCTTTTGTCGTGACAATCTGCATCGTCAGTTTGACGTGATCTGTGAAGATTGTATCGATCATTTTACCAGTGATATAGATAGACAACAGGGTATATAACGCGATTTCCCAGTCAAAGACAAATCCTGAAAGTAGCACGATTACGCCATTCATCCCCGTGAGGAGAAGGCCGATACTGAAAGAACTTGTACGGGAAACGATAATCGCAATAATATCCAAACCGCCAGAAGTTCCTGAGTATTTGAGGATAAGACCAACACCCATACCACCAATGCCGCCACCGAAAACCGTTGATAACAGGATATTATCTGTCACAGCAACGACTGGTATCACGTATAAGAATGCCGAGAGCGACACGACGCAAACCAGTGTGTTAATGGTAATTGTTTTTCCGAGTTTGTAGTAGCCTAAAACAATCAAAGGCAAGTTAAGGACTAGATTTAATAGACCGGTATTAAATGGGCTGATTAGGCCGAGTAAAATTGCGATTCCGCTAATACCACTACTTAAAATCCCGAAAGGAACGAGAAAGCAGTTAAAAGCAAATGCAATAATGAGTGAACCTAAGACGACAATTAAATTTTTCATAACTAGTAAATCTCCTTCCAGCTTTGGCAAATAAAAAAACTCGACCCTAAAAAAGGGACGAGTTCGTGCTCGCGATTATACCCATAACTCCGCAGGTTTCTAAAAACAAACGGCTTTCAGTCAACGTATTCTCATACGTGCCCCAGATAACGGTGGAAAACCGTCAAAGCTAACTGACTTATCGGCTTTGTATCTCAGAGATGAATTTCGGATAAGGGCTGTTCGTCGACTTTCACTAAGCGCCAACTTAATAGGGAACAGGGACCTTTTCGTACTTTTTCTCGTCATAGACTTTTAGTGTTAGATGTTAATTTAGCAGAGAAAAATTGACGTGTCAATACGTGTTTACCTGCCTTACTATGAATTGAATACCTTTTGCTATCAAACGGTCATGATTATTTAGTGTGCAATGTCTAAAGGGGTGGAGAAGAACTTCACATACCGTCAAGAAAACCCAGTTTCGTTCACAGGCACCCGCATACTAAGTCGAATTTTTTTAATTAATCATACATATAAACCTGCTAGAAAAATCCCTAACGTCTCTTGATAAATTTCATCGAACTGGTCCAAGGGAAGCGGGTTTTTTCCTGAACCAAGTTCAACTGTGAATCCAGGTCTCCGCCATTCCTGAATAAACCAATCCTTATATCCAGCATAGCTTTCAATTGTTTGAACTGATTCGTATCCGCTGACCCTACTGAACTCGTTAACAAGAACTTCAGACTCAGGAGGTTCAAGGTTCTCGTACCCCCAATAAATAACTTCTCCCTGTGTATGAAGAGCGAGTACTCTTGCAAAATCCCGCCTTCTTGTCAGGTCCGCAATTGCAATTGCCTCAGGTTCGGACAAAGGACGCTCACCGCCATAATCTCTTGGACCCGGATACTTAGGATTACGAGCTCTTTCCCGATCCCAATTGGCAGGAAATTGATCATTCAGATCCACACCCCTTATATTGGCTTTCCAGTCCGTAAAGTCCAAGCTACCATTATTCAATTCAACAACTCTGCTTCGCCATGGGTCATTTGCAGGCGGACCATTTAACACCAAATTAACTCCGTCCGGATTGACCATCGGAACAATGGATAATGTCGTTTGTCGGTAAAAGGGGAATGTAAAAAGACCGCGGATAGTAGTTTGGTTAGTTAATGAAAGCAAATAATCATTTAAAAAGGTCAAAATGATAGGGGTAGTAATCCATTCATTCGCATGAAATGAAGCATTATAATGAACTCGTTTAGTTCCACTACCAACCAAGATTTCTGGTATTTCTCGTTTTAAAACGGAATTTCCGATAGGAGCGGTTTGCAAAAATGGATAAACGGCTAGTAACCTTCTGATATCATTCATCATAATGTCGTAATCAAAATTTTGTTTCCCGTTTATAAGCCTCCAGGTAATCCTCTGAGGAATTTTAATCATCTGTCCAACTTGCAGGCGGTTCGGTTCAAGATTAGGGTTGACAAGAAGAAGTGAATACAAAGGAAGATTTAGTCTTTGTGCGATCAAACATAAAGAATCTCCTGTTTGAATTTTATAATTGGTAGCAACAAATCCAGGGATTTGAATTCGCTGACCTGTCGTAAGTATTTGTGTGTTGATGTTTCGGTTGGAATCGATAATCAGTTGAAGAGGCATCTTGAATACCTGGCTGAAATTCCAAAACGAATCTCCAGGTCTAGCAAATATGTCCATGCATTTCCTCCTCTTAGTTGGAAATACTCAGTAATAAGAGTATGTGAAGTATTGCTTAACAATTACATAAAACTAAAAAGGGAAATTAAAAATCTATATACGTTGAACAAATGAATACGGCATATGCGCTTTATAAGGGCTTTTGTGAGGCCACTGAAACAGCCCTTGTACTTGGAATGAATTAGGATTCCCCACTAATCCCGCTTCGACTACCACGAAGACGCGCCTGCGCTGGATGGTCTATGTGAGAAAGAGTATTTCATTATTAGTGATGAAATCTGCAACCTGGATTGCGGATTTCTTGACTATAATTATACAGTTAATGCCAAGAGGTTATTCCAGATAGGTTAAAGAATACCTCATCTGGCTTAAGGCGAGATGCCTCCCCTAGCGCCGTAGCGGTTCAATGGAAATAAATCTACGTGGAAATGAAAACGATAAACAGGCACTAGGAAAGATTCCCTAATGCCTGTTTATTTTCTTTAAGCTTTACAGATTTTCATATGAAGTCATCTTATCCATATTACTCGCAACCAAAGCAATGAGTGTGCTCGCCTCTTCTTTTGTAAAGACGAAGCTGCTTTCCTCTTTGTGAAGCTCGTTGCCTTCCGACCAAAAGCGCTTGACCCTTCGAAGAACACCATCTCCAGTAGCGTTGACTACCCCAAATTGATGCGTTATTTCTATTGCATCTTCGATTTGGAAAGCAGTGACTTCAGGTGTTTCCCATTCGACGCTCAATTCCTCAAACTCTGTATCAGCAATTTCACCCACGTAGTATTCTCCACTATTGACGGCGTCTAAAACGAACTCCTCGTCAAGATCATCTAGTTCATCATCACTGATGAAATCATGGAAGATATCATGAATAGCGTCAATTATATCTTCAATGTCAGTAAGAATGATTCTGGTTTGCTGTTCGAATTCAAAGTCAAAAGTTTCCACGTAAAACTCTGCGTTATGTGGATCAAAATGAAGGGTACAGAAGTAATCCCTTTCGTCGTCCTCCGTTTCGACAAAAAATTCGATACGTGGATGTTTTGCACTTTGGTCAATCGACATATGACCGACTTGATCATATTGATCGCAAATTGAATTCAGATGATCATGAAGCTCAGTAGTTACTCTGTTAAACCATTCCATTGACATGCTTTAACCGCCCCTTTATTTTTATTCCTCAATTCATATCTTTTCCCAATTCGTGTATTTTATCTAAAAAAAATAAATAAAAAGTGTAAAATGTTCAAATGAAGCAAAAATCATGAAAATGGTGCAACTCATATCACGAAAATCACAAGAAATCGTTAGTAATTGGTTGGTCATATAATCAGATGAATACTTGAATTCACGATCGATCCGTTCGAATAGTATCGCCCCAGATTGCGCAGGCTTGGTAATTGGCAAACATCATAGAACGTTTCAGCCGCCAAAATTGCATCTTTGGCGGCTTTTCTCCAGTTAATAAGCCAGCTATTCTTTCATACCAAAGAGCTTCAGCACTCTGTGTACTTATACATTCAGACATCTCGGTAATCGTAATAGAAGTCATTCAATCCGAAGTAATCCAAAAACGCGACTATACAAGTAGTGCTAAGGGGGGAATCAAGTTATTTACTGGTTGATTTGGTTAATCAGCACGTGTGGTAGGTGTTTTTTTAATGGAACAATGCATTAGAGTTGCTTAACATATAGATGCAGAATAAAGTAAATAGGTAAGTTGTTGCTGAATAAAAGGAGGAGTTGGGATGCTTTATCTGAATTCAGATCATTTTATGTTGAAACCATTTTTGGCCACTATTCATTGTGAACCGAGCTGGCAATGGAAAAAACGTGATAAACCAATTCCCAACTATGATTTATTTTATGTTTGGGCTGGGGAAGGGACAGTAGTGCTCAATGGTAAGCCATATAATGTAGAAAAAGGGCATTGCTTTCTTTTTAAACCCGGCGATGAGACAACAGCCACACATAATCCGCAAAATCCCCTCGTGTTAACTTACATTCATTTTGATATAACTGAACCGTTCCAATTGGTACCTTCAGGTCACCGGGTCTTCAAAAATACCATTACCTTTGAATCGCTTTTAACTCAATATGTTCGATTATTTCTAGTGCAGGCATTTGGTGCAAAAATTGAGGCCCAGCTAATCTTGAAGCAATTGATGATCCATTTATTAAGAGAAGAACGAGGACAAGAAAAACAAATGACTAATACGAGCAATAAATTACTAGAAACGATTCGAGAAATTGCCAATTATATTCAACAAAATCCAGGGTCGCCGCATACGATTAATAGTTTGGCTGAACGTGCAAATCTATCTCAACGGTATTTTTCACAGAATTTTAAACAAGTCATCGGCCATACCGTCAAGTCTTATATTGTCTATTCTCGTATAAAGCGAGCTGAGCATTTATTGCTTTTTACAGGACTCACAGTGACAGAAGTTGCTGATGCTCTAGGATATAACAACATCCATTTTTTCAGTAGACAATTTAAAAAGTACACTGGTAAAAACCCCTCAGAGATACGATAAGCATATTCGGAAATCTACCCATACGTTCAAGAGCCAGGCATTTAGTTGCCTGGCTTTTATGTATTTCATGAACTTTATCTATGAACATAAAAGTGTAAATGTTTGATCAGATAATCTAAATATCTTGGATCCTCTGGCTGATAGTATTGAAAGAGAAAAGGAGTTGAGGAAGATAGCCAATGAGCCAGTAAGTTTTTTTTACGAATGTTTATTCAGAGTTGTTGCTTGAGGATTTGCAATACTGGCGAACATAAAAGGGGGAGTATCCAGTACAGTCATGGCGCAAGCATGAACCGCTCTTGAAAGACTTAAGTGCTATTTATTGAGCACGTACTATTATCATTCGTGTCTTATCAAAGTTTCTGGGTTCGGCCTGCTCATGATAGGATCATAGCTCATTGCCTGCCTAAAGCAAATCAACATGTGGCTAAAACATTAACATAGTAACGGTATTGAAAACTGAAAGTGTCCTGGTGCTAGTTCCGCGTCACAAATAAATTAGAAGTATTAAAAAATAGGAGGAGGGAATTTTAGATGGATAACTTATTCTTATTAAATAGTGTCTGGATTATGTTGGGCGCTATTTTAGTCATTTTGATGCAAGGTGGATTTATATTATTGGAAGCGGGCTCGACAAGGATGAAAAATGCTGGTCACATTGCCGGTAAAACTATATTTACATTTGGAATTGCCTCACTTGTTTTTTGGGCAGTTGGTTACGGATTTATATTTGGTGAAAATGGGAACTTTTTTGTAGGGTGGTCTGACTTCTTCTATTCAGGCTATGAAATAGAGGGAAGTACCTATTCGACTGCCGTATTCTTTGTATTTCAGCTTGCATTTGCGGGCATTTCATTAGCAATTGCATTCGGAGGCTTTGCAGAGCGGGCTAAACTTTCCACCTATCTTGTCTTTGCCTTGCTGTTCTCAATTATCGTTTATCCGGTAGTAGCCCACTGGATCTGGGGCGGTGGATGGTTGGCAGAGCATGGAAAACAGGATTTTGCAGGGTCAACAGTCGTCCATTTAACAGGAGCAATGGCAGCATTGGCAGCTACGATTTTATTGAAGCCAAGAGCTGGAAAGTACAACGTCGATGGGACTGCTAACAACTTGAGCGGACATAACCAGGTTTACACTACTTTAGGTGTCTTGATCTTATGGGTAGGTTGGTTCGGTTTTAACGCTGGAAGTACACTTGGAGTAGAGAATGGATTCTTCGGATTTATTGCCTTAAATACTAGTTTGGCAGCATCAGCGGGAGCGATAAGTGCGTTGCTTATCTCATGGGTTGCTTTAGGAAAATCCGATGTTCCGACAATGCTGAACGGGACATTGGCCGGACTTGTTGCGATTACTGCTTCATGTGCTTTTGTAGAGACATGGGCGTCGGTAATCATTGGCCTTGTTGCCGGAATACTGGTATTTTATAGTGCTAGATTTTTTGAAAGACGAAAAATAGATGATCCAATATATGTGCTTTCAGTTCATGGTATTGCAGGCGTATGGGGGACCTTATCAACTGGGTTTTTTGCCTCACCCAGATTGGCAACTGTTGGGCATGAGGGGTTATTCTATGGTGGAGGATTCACTCAACTTGGGGTCCAGTTCATGGGCGTGACCGTATCGGCTGCCTATGCGTTTTGCGTATCCTTCGCAATTTTGTTTGTCATGAAAAAGGTGATGACGGGATTGAGGGTGACGGCAGAACAAGAAACAGTCGGTTTGGACTATAGTGAACATGGAAGCTTCGGATATCCTGAAGCATTATCGATTACAGGGAAACTTGACGAAATGAACACGATATCTCCGTACGGAATTGAAACGCCTGTTCCTAAACCGATAACATCAAGTTCACTAAAAAAACCACCGAAAAAGGCACTATCAGTCAGTCCTCTTAGCACGCTAAATAAGTAGCCAGGTAAATGTTAAACTGCTTTCTCTTTTGGGAGTTGAACAGAATTACGTAATACCTAGCGTGCAAAGTTTCTTAAATTGCATATTCACAGAGTAGAGGTTAGATATGTACGTTATATCTAATCTCTATTTCTTTTCTTATTTTAGGAAGTGTCACTTTCTATAGGGGCTTACATGATGTGGAGTATAGGTCTTACTAAAGAACACATTGTACAATCTTCCTCGTTCGTACAAGATCCTATCAACGAAAAAATCAACATTATAAAAGTAGGAAATATAACAGTTTTAAATTTAATAGAAATCACCACCATATTATAATTTTGATGGAAAAAATTTTTCAGTGAAATGGGGAGGGTTATTCTTCCTTGCCCACGCTAAAGTCTAATTTGAAAAGTGTCCCTTTGATTTTAAGTGAGATACTTTTTGTACTTAATCCTTGTATAAAATAGGTCAAGTATATAAGAATTTTTTATTCAAAAGAAGCCTACTTTACCATTTTAACTAACAAGTCTTCACTTTTATCGTCCCATTTAATGGTTATTGGAATTGGCATATTTTTATGAACGGGCTGAGTATCGCCATACATCTGTAAATACATTTCATTATCATCATCGAATGAACCCTCTTCTTCAAAAGTATTAGGGGCTTTAGGTTCTATTTCATAAGTAAAAGTTTCCGGACGAGTACCTTCTCCAACATAAAAAAATCTATATGTTAAAGCACTACCGGGAGTTGCAAGCCTCTCTACTTCTAATTCTACTCGCCAATTTTCACTTTCACCTTCAAAAGCAACTCTTACTAAATCTTCCTCGTTGGTACAAGCTGTCAACGAAAAAATCAATATTATAAAAGTAGATAATATAACAGTTTTAAATTTAATAGAAATCACCACCTTATTGTAATAGGAAACAAAATTTCCAGTAAAATGAAAGAGTGAAGAAGGGTTTTTCAGTGTTTATCTAATTTTACAGTAACAGAAGAAAGAAATGAATGAATAATTTATTCTTGAATTATGGTAACTTGGTTAGAAAAACAGAATAGTATGCTATAATACATATAACTTTAAAAGAGGAAGGAATGACGTGTGGACAATGAAGTACTAATCTTTTGATTCCGGAAACTGAATTTTTTATTCGAACGGAAAATAGGATTAGTCTGTCCACATTTAAATAAGTTCCTTCCTCTTTGCACGAACAAGAGGCTTTTTAGAGAACTTTGAATTTGGATGAATAATGACTAATCCTTCCGATTTTATGTCGGAGGGATTTTTGTATTCCCTCCGAACTTGGAGGAATGGATATGCTTATTGGAACATTAAATCAAGTATCAGTAGCACATGGTGAAACGGTAATCTTTGATGGAGTGTCTGCGGATATTCCGGAAGGAGCGTGCATTGCGATTGTTGGGGCGAATGGTGCGGGGAAAACGACACTACTGTCATTACTAGCAGGGGAGAGAGTGCCAACGTCAGGTTCAGTTAATTGGAATGGCAAGCCGCCGTCCATCACCTGTTTTAGGCAGGAACAGGAAGACGAAGGGACAATCGATTGGGAACGGGCAGAAACCCATACGTACCGGCGGAAGTGGAAAGTACCGGAGCGTGCTGAATATAGTTCTGCAAGCGGCGGGGAGCGGATGAAGATGCGGCTGTCGTCTGCGCTCACTGAGAAGAGCAGGCTGAACCTTTTGGATGAACCGACGAATCACTTGGACAGTGACAGTCTGGAAGAATTGATCCGGATCATCAATGAGGATGTTGGTACGTATCTGATCGTCTCCCATGATCGGCATTTCATCGACAGAACGGCGGATTTCGTATTCGAAATTGAGCACGGCAAACTGACGGTCTACAAAGGAAACTATACGCAATACCGGAATCTGAAGGACGCGAATCGGGAAGTCCAGTTGAAGCATTATGGACAGCAACAGCGAAAGATTGAGCAAGTGGAAGAACAAATCGCCGAGTTGGAAAATTGGTCTGCGAAGGCACATGCGGAATCGACGAAAAAGGGCGGAAGAATGATGGGGGCAAAGGAATACTTCCGGATGAAGGCGAAAAAACGCGATGTCCAAATCCGTTCGAAGCATAAACGGCTAGAAGGGGAATTGGAAAAAGATCGTATTGAGAAGCCTAAAGATGAAATTGGCGTGTCTTTTGACGTCAAAGGTAGGAAGAAAAAAGGGAAGCGAGTCATGGAGTTAAAAGATGTCCGAAAGTTATTCAGCGGGCATGAACTTTTTGCAGACGTCTCGTTTACTGTACAAGCGGGTGAGAGGATTGGTCTTATCGGTCCAAATGGTGCAGGGAAATCGACGCTTTTCCGGATGATACTTGGAGAAGAGAATTATAAAGGAAATCTCTGGAAAACGAACGGAATGACGATTGGTTATTTGAGTCAGACAGCAACTGACTTTCCAAAAGACATGACGATGGCGAATTATTTTCATGTGGATACGTTCCGCGAACAGGGAGTAATCCGTACACATTTGACAAACCTTGGATTTTCAAAGCAACAGTGGGACCTGCCGTTGTCGGACCTCAGCGTTGGCGAGCGGGTGAAGGTTAAATTGATGCAGTTCATTGTCGAGGAAACGGATGTATTGCTGTTGGACGAACCGACGAATCATCTTGATTTACCTTCTAGAGAAGAGCTAGAAAAGACACTGGAGACGTTTCCAGGAACGTTGCTTTTCGCCTCACATGACCGTTATTTCACAGAGCGGATGGCAGACGGGCTGCTTCTATTCGAGCAAGGGACAGTGCGGAAAATACCGCTGACATATGCTGAATGGCAAGAGCGCAGTGCCATAGTGCAACCTGAAAAGACTGCTGATGAACGTTTGCGGCTTGAAACGGAGCTGCAGGCAGTGCTGGGACAGTTGAGTATGATGAAACAAGGGGATAAAAGGTATGCTGACCTCGATAAGGTTTTTAATGAGTTAAGTAGAAGATTAAGGGCATTGAAGTGAATGGAGAACTCTATATGTTGAACAAATGAATAGGGCGTATACGCTTTACAGGGGATTTTGGGAAGCCACTGAAAAAGCCCTAGTACTTGGAATGGTTTAGGATTCCCACTAATACCGCTTCGACGCTTTGTGGATGCCTCCCGCGATAAGCCAGAAAGAAGACCGCTTTCAGTCTTATCGCTCCGGCTACCACGAAGTCGCGCCTTCGCTGGATGGTCTATGTAGAAAGTGCATTTCATTATCTGGGATGAAATCTGCAAGCTGGAGTGTGTCTTTCTTGAATATAATGAGTAGCAAAAAGTAGTCACATTATATACATCTCAAATTCACATTTCTCTCGATAATGAACACCCTAGCGCAGGCGCGGCAAAGGGGTCGCCGAAGCCGTAAGACTGGATGCGAAGCGCTAATCCAGGCTTACGGTGAGAGGCATCCCCAAAGCGCCAAGCGTTCTACAATCCATACCCCGAATTACAACTCTCTGATTATTGAGCACCACAGTAGATTCAGTGGTCTTCTTTAATTCAACATATATTGACAATGTTTTTTCCGAAACAAATAGTCTAGTAGTGTGAAGATAGTGGAAACAAAGTGTTTTGTGGATAGAGACCACTGAAAGGGTTCTGTATTTGCTTTAAATGAAAATAGTCATTCAAAACAGCGTCTGCCAAAAAGGGACGCTGTTTTTCATTCCATAAAAAAGTTTCAGCATCTAATGGCGAATACACAAGTTTCTGTAGATAAAACTTTCCGCTAACAAGTAAGAAAAGGTGGTGTCCATTTGGTATAATTTGAGTATAAGTAAAAATGAGCGGGGTATGGAAGACCAGTCTTGTCAAAGGGGGAGTAAATTGTGGAACGGTTTCCGGATAACATCCAATTCTGTTATGAGTGGCGTTCATATCAGAGACGCATACTGAACGAACTGGAAAGTCATCTTGTGAATGGGCATCTTCATCTCGTGGCGCCACCGGGATCTGGAAAAACGGTCCTAGGTCTTGAAGTTATGCTTCGGCTTGATCGACCGACCTTGATTGTTGCGCCGACCGTGGCCATTCGGGCGCAGTGGATGGAGAGGTTCACCGAGCTATTCCTTGGAAATGAACTTCCTACCTGGATGTCGACTAATTTAAAGGAACCTGCATTTGTCACGGTGACGACCTATCAATCGTTACATAGTCTATTTAATAGACGAGAAGAAAAAATAACCGATGATGATGAAGGTCAGACTGACGATGAAACGGTAGAAGACAGTTTTACTGGAAGTGGTGACGATCTAATCCGTGAACTGGATCAGATTGGTTTTGGCGCACTAATATTGGATGAAGCACACCATCTTCGCACATCTTGGTGGAGGACGATGATGGATGTGAAGGAGAGACTTGGTGAACCTGTTGTCGTTGCGCTGACCGCTACACCGCCTTTCGATGTAGGTGCTGCAGAGTGGCAGCGTTATGTCGCATTGTGCGGACCGATTGATCTGGAAATATCGGTACCCGAGCTTGTGAAAGCGTCGGAACTTTGTCCACACCAGGATTTTATTCACTATTCAATTCCCGAAGCGGATGAAATGATGCGAATTCTAGAGTTTCGTGACGAAGTGGATAAGTTCATCGAGCAACTGATCAAGGATAAAGAATTTGTGATGTATCTCGAAAAGCATCCATGGATAGCTGAACCAGAAGCACATGTAGAGCAGATTTTGTCCAGTCCAGGTGTTTTTTCCAGTATGCTTTTGTTCTTGAAAAATAACGGTTCACAAGCATACGTCCATGCCCTGCCTATCATCGGAATGAAAGATGAGCAAATGCCGGAGTTGTCGCTTCCTTGGCTTGAAGAGTTGCTTACGGGCTTGTTATTTCAGGTGGATGATAAAGATGTCATTTTAAAGGACATACGAAAACGTTTAACGCGTATCGGGGCGGTGGAACGTCGGAAAGTCGTACTTCTTTCAAATGCGTCCATAAAGAGGGGACTCATACATAGTGCATCAAAATTGAAGAGTATAGAAGAAATTGTGAAAGCGGAAAAAGCGCTTCTCGGTGAACAGCTCCGCATGGTTATTTTGACAGATTACATTCGAGCTGCGGATATGCCATTAAAAAAAGGAGATGAGCGTCCATTTGCTCGCCTTGGTGTCGTCCCCATATTTGAAGTGCTGCGTAGAAACCTCGGTCTGTACGTTAAACCGGGGATCCTAACTGGATCGATTGTCGTCCTGCCATTGAGTGCTTGGCCTATATTTGAAGAGGAAGCAAATAACCGCGGGTTGACAGTCGTTGCATCGCCGCTTGAAGTTGATGCGTCCTTTATCCGAATTGAGGTGAGCTCGGCTGATCGGCAACAGATGGTCGCAATAATGACCGAAGTTCTCAAAAGGGGCGGCGTGGATGTACTAACGGGGACGGCCGCGCTCCTTGGTGAAGGATGGGATGCACCTTGCATAAATTCACTTATTTTGGCGTCTAATGTCGGTTCCTTTATGCTGTCAAATCAAATGCGCGGACGTGCGATTCGGACAGATCGAAATGATCAGGCTAAAACGTCTTCCATCTGGCATCTGGTCTGTGTGGATAGAAGTGATGCAGGTGGAGGAGCGGATTATGATAATCTAACGCGGAGATTTCGATCACTAATTGGCATAGGAGCAAAGCGAGATATCATCGAAACGGGCATTGCTCGACTGGAGACTGGGGCTCCCCCAGGCACGGTGGAGCGCGTTACCATGTTAAATCATGAAATGGTACAACGTGCAAGCAAACGGGACACTTTTTTCGTCCGTTGGCAAAGAGCCATTGATGGAGGCCGTGAAATGACCGAGGAAATCGTGGCGGATAAACGCTCCTTGCCGCGTCCATATTATTTAGATAACACATTGAGAGGTCTTTTGTGGATCACGGGGTTTATCGCTTTAGAAGCAGTAGTCGATTTTAGCAATCTTTTCCGAAAGCTTGGTGCGTTTTCATTCGGAGAAGGAATGGCGATTGCGACAGTGCTCGGGCTCCTTTTTGCAGCACCTTCTTGCTATAAAACGGTGAAGTTGTATAGCAAGCATCCTTCCATAGAAGCGAGTATGAAAGAGATTGCGGAAACTGTCTATGCATCCATGCTTCATGCAGGTGCTGTTATAACGCCACTCCATAACAAGATGATCCGGGTGACGCGAGACGGCGGAGGGACATATACATGCTGGCTTGAAGAAGGGACGACGCATGAGAAGACAATCTTCATGACCGCATTGAAGGAATTTCTTAATCCAATTGAAAATCCACGATATATACTAATTCGTAAGGCGGGAAAACTTTGGAAGAGATCTGATTATCATGCTATCCCGCAAGTAATCGGACAAAAGAAAGAATATGTGAACTTTTTCTTGGAAGAGTGGAAACGTCGGGTTGGAAAGTCAGACTTCATCTACACAAGAACTGTCGAGGGGCTTCTTAAACTGCTAGAAGCGAGGATGAAGGCATTATCCAGTTCGTTCGTACCAACAGTAGAACGGACCAGTGGATGGCGATAAGAAGGCATGTATATATGTTGAATTAAAGAATCCCATTGAATCTGTTATGGTACTCAATAATGAGAGAGTTGTAATTCGAGGTGTGGATTGTAGAACGCTTGGCGCTTTGGGGATGCCTTTGCCGCGCCTGCGCTAGGGTATTTATTATCGAAAGAAATGTGATTTTGAGATGTACATGGCGAGATTGTAAGGTGATTACTAGTTGATACTATATAAATTGAAATAAAGAATTCCATTGAACCGCTACGGCGCTAGGGGATGCCTCCCGCCATAAGCCAAGCAGCTTCGCTGCCAGTCTTATGGCTTCGGCTACCCCTGTTAAGGCGCCTTCGCTCAATATATATACCGGATTCAACATATATAATTATATTCAAGAAAGACATACTCCAGCTTGCAGATTTCGTCACAGATAACGAAATGTGTTTTTCACATAGACCATCAAGCGAAGGCGCGACTTCGTGGTAGCCGGAGCGATAAGCCACTGAAAAAGTTCTTTTTTATAGTAAGAACTAGTTGATTGTAGTGAAGAGCGGCGACTCCGGCGGGAACAGCGCGAGCTGAAGACCCCGCAGGAACGCAGTGACGAGGAGGCTGAAGCCGTGCCCGCGGAAAGCGTCCGCTCGGAACGGAAATCAACGGGATTGAAGGAAATTATACTTTTTCAGTGCCCTGGCTTATCGCGGGAGGCATCCACAAAGCGTCGAAGCGGTATTAGTGGGAATCCTAATTCATTCCAAGTACAAGGTTTTTTTCAGTGGCCCACAAAAGCCCTTGTAAAGCGCATACGCGGTATACATTTGTTTAACATATATAGATAGTAGTTTTAAGTCGAAGATAGTCGCTAAGAATTAGCTCCAATTGGTGTTAAAGTAAACGAAGAGGTCAAGTAAGAAGAATGCAGAATGGAGGCTGTTCATGAAAACGATTACGATTGAAGAGATAGTCAATACGTTTTCCTTGGAAGTGTTAAGCGGACACGACCAATTGCATCGTATTATAAAAAAATCCAAAGTACGTCGTCCAGGATTAGAGTTTATGGATATATTTGACTTTATTGCAAAAGAACATATTCAAATTTTGGGGAAAAATGAAGTTAATTACCTTCATACGCTGACGTTTGAGGAATGTAAGCTACGGATTGCAAATATTGTTCAATATGCGCCCCCATGTATCATCATAACATCCCAACAGGAAGAGCCACTGGGCCTGATTCAATACTGTACGGAAGAGAAAATCCCGGTGTTACGCACTCGTGATTCCACGAGTGAATTGAGTGCGAAATTAGATGCGTATGTTGTGAAAGCAATGGCTCCAGAAATTGCAATACACGGCGTTTGCGTCAATGTATCGGGAATGGGTATTCTACTCCGCGGCAAGTCTGGTGTAGGGAAAAGCGAGACGGCTCATACATTGATTGGTCGGGGACATCGGCTTGTGGCAGATGATGTAGTGGTGTTGAAAAAGCTTAGCCCACAAACCTTGCTCGGGACGCACGACGAAAATAGCAAAGAATTTCTTGCGTTGCGTAGTATTGGCTTGTTAAATGTGGTGCGCCTTTATGGAAGAGCCGCTTTCCAGGATGAAACGCGGATTGCACTGGACATCGAATTGACTAAGTGGAAAGAAAATGACTTGAATAATGAATTAGAGCAGGAAACGAAGTTTGTGGAATACATGGACGTCCAGATTCCGCATATCCAAATTCAACTTCAACCGGGGCGTGATATCGCAGGTTTGATTGAAGCCGCGGCGAATAACTGGTATTTAAAGCAGCAAGGTTATAGCGCAGTAGAGGAATTCATGAAACGGATTGAGTCAGATACGCCTTAGTATTGAGTAGCAACGTTTGATGGGTTTGGAATAATTAGTAGGAGTACGTAAAAACGTGAAAATGAGTAGACATTCAAATAGATGTCTACTTTTTTTCGTGTTTTTTATTTTGGTGTATGAAATGGTTGTCATTTTGTCTTATTCGGCCACCTATTATTAGTCAGGTTATTCCTAGATGTAGCTGGGGGCCTGGAGTGTGGCGTAAGCTAATTGGTGATTAATGATACTATTTAACCCGTAAAGGCATGTTAGAGGCGAAACTGAGAAGCCGAAATTGCTTGGTCAACAGCTCGCATGCTTGTAATGAAGGTGGGAACAGATCGAATAACAACTTATAATCACTGGCACTTTAGAAAAGTAAGGGAATGTCTAATGGGTTTTATTTGTGAAATACCCTTTTTATTGAATGGTAAGCAAGCTCGGCTTCAGCTTGAAGTTAGGAAGGGAAGGGGAAGGAGGGCTTATATCGAACTTGAGTAAACGTCCATCTTAACTATTTTTGTGGATGTATACATTACAGTGTACTTGTACACATTAATGTATACATTTGTAAACATTAATGTGTACAAGTGTACAAACACGTACGCAACCAGTGGTGGCGGGTGTATACGTTAATGTGTACAAGTTTACAGCTGGGTACACAATATTACATTTGTGTGTTAAATAGTTGAATTGGATTGACCTGCCAACAAAATTCCAGTACCATTTCAATAGAAAGATAGAATAATTGGGGAGGATGATTTTTATGACAGAAACACGTATTGCAGCAATTGACGTAGGAAACGATTCATTAAAAGCCATTTTCGGTAAATTGGAAGCAGAACTCAATATACCCAATGTAATTGCACAAGATATTGCAGATCGTCCGATTATCGGCATTGAAGAACTAGACAACCAAGAGCCTACTGATGGCATTCATATTCGTTTGCACTCTCCAACATTAAAAGATAACAACGCTATTTACCGTGTTGGGAATCTTGCTACGAAAAGTGGTAATTCAACTGAACTAGATCCAGGTAGCAACAAATCTGAGGAAGATCAAACTTTGGTGATGTTGTTCGCGGCACTTGCAATAGATGCAGCTCGTGATGAGAATAAAGGTATTTTTAAACGTAATAATAATGTAATTGAAGCTACGTATACACTAGGTACAGGACTTCCACTGAGAGAAGTAAAGGAAGGGAAAGACGTTGGTTATCGTTCCCAATTGCTTAGCTCTGTTCACCAAGTAGAGTTTTTGGTTACACCTAAATATCAAGGTATAAAAGTAAATATTAAATTTGATGAAGTAAAGGTTTATCCGGAAGGTTTTGCTGCGTTTATCAACCTTGTAATGGATAATAATTTAAACATCATTAATAAAGAATTAATCGATAAACAAATCTTGATACAAGACATCGGTGGGTTATCAACGGATGTTGCGGTTATTAGGAATCGTAAAGTTGATGATGATAAGGCACAAGGCTTCAACTTGGGTGTTTCAGAGTCTCTGGATGCTATTCGGGAAGAAATTTATGTTAGACATGGCGTAGAGTTGGACAGTCGTCTAGATGTTGTGGACATTATAACGAAGAAAAATAACCGTAATCATATTATGGTAAAAGGAAGCCGGACAAGTGTTCATGACATTGTAGACCGGATTCTCTTGGAGCTAGCGAAAAAGCAATACCGCCATTTACGGAATGTATGGGCAAGAAACTCGCAATCTGAGATCTGCTATTTCATCGGCGGAGGCTCTATTGTCCTTAAAGACTATCTTAAAACGTTAAATAATAGCTTAGATGGTTATAATATCGATTTCTTTGAAGATGAAAAAGAAAGTGTTTGGATGATGGCCAACGCTTATTACAAGTTAATTTCAGACTTTGCGAAAAAAAATCAACAAGTCAAAATTAAAGAAGAAGAAAAGTTAGTTAAAACAAAGTAAGGTGACTATGCATGAATGACGCGGGATTAAAAAGGGGACAGCCCATTACATTTCGTCTCCCATCAGATACATCTGACCACACACTAAAGCAACTGCAAAAGTTAAAAGAAGTCGAAAGAAGAAACTTTTCCAGTAAAATTGCGGAGTTCGTGATAGATGGGGTGAATGACTCACTTTTAAAGCATAGAGAGGCCATAACAATTCCGCTCCCAAAAGGGTTAACTAAAGCGCAACGTGATTGGTTAAAGCACGAACATTCCGAGGCGCTACTAGGGAGTATCGTCTATCAGTTGATGTCCGATCCAATCCGCACAGCTTCTCTCTTTGCATCATTGAACAGCAATGCAATAGATGTAAATGCAGCATTATATTTGCAGGAAGAAACGAGCGCTGCCGTTGAGGTGGAAACAGAACATCAATTGATTAACATAGAGGATGATCTGGATAATTTTGATTGGGAACAGTTAAAGGAGCCAGAAGAAACCTCTGTTGTAGAAGAGGAAGACCCTTTAGCTGACTTCCTTGCCCAGATGAATAAATAATAGTGAGTGCCTGCATAAGAAACCACCATGAATGCTTAAATTTTCATGATGGTTTATTGTACAGGCACTTTTTGTTGTGATTTCTAAGGAATCTAAAACATTGAGATGTTTTCTTTGGAGCATACAAGGGAAAAAGAGTAATAGGGATGACTACAGCTAGTTTGCGAATGGGTTGTATGTCTATTTAGTAAGAAGAATGGGGTGAAGCGGGTATGGAAAAAGTTATTTACATCGTGCGTCATTGCTCCGCAGAAGGGCAGGCACCACACGCGGAATTGACTGCTGAAGGGATTCTGCAGGCGGGTCAGCTTGTAGCGTTTTTCGAAGATATCGAAGTGGATCGGATTATTACGAGTCCGTTTTCTCGTGCACGTCAGACGGGCTGGCCTATAGCTGAGCGGAAGAAGTTGCATGTAGAGGTGGATAGTCGGCTTATGGAGCGCGTGCTAAGTTCAATGGATTTCGAGGATTGGTTGATAAAGCTGGAAGATACGTTTTTTGACCTTCATCTAAAATATGAGGGTGGGGAATCTTCGAGTGAAGCGATGTCGAGGGTCTGTGATGTTGTGGATGAGCTGGGTGACGGTTCGCGGACAGTGCTTGTGACACACGGGAATTTAATGGCGCTATTATTAAGTTGTTATGATGAACGATTCGATTTTGGGCAGTGGCAGGCACTGACGAATCCAGACGTGTATGTTATACGGATTAAGGATGGGGACTCAGAAGTGGAAAGAATTTGGGGTTCTGAATAAAAAAACAGGCCGCTGTGATGTCGGCCTATCTAGGTTTTAGTGAATGTTAACCCATTGTAAGATTAGTAATAATGACCACTGCAATAATAACGAGTGCCCCGAAAAGACTGATCCACATGGATTTGTCGGGATTATTCGGTCTGCTGTCTGCTTTATGCATAAACTGCGCCTTCTTTCTGTTTATGTCATTAACTATACTCTTATCGACGATAGAATGGAATAAACTGTTACCACGTGAAACGAGTTTATTATATATATTGAACCTATTTGATGGAGTTTTTTATTTCCATTACTCTATGCTTCTATTGAAAATGGACCAAACATTCCCACAATCTCACACTAGATATGTTACACTTGCTACAAAGCTGAATAGTTTAACAACCACTAGGGGAGCCTTTTTTAGGCTGAGACGTGCATGAATGCGCGGACCCTTGGAACCTGATCCGGATTATACCGGCGTAGGAAAGTGGGTACGCCTTTTACGAATAGTTAAATGGCTAGCCGCTTTCTTACGCCACCGGGAAGCGGCTTTTTAGTATAAATAAAAGGGTGGCGAATCGAATGGTACGTGTGGCATTGACAATTGCGGGGTCGGATAGTGGTGGTGGTGCGGGTATTCAGGCAGACTTGAAGACGTTCCAAGAATTGGGTGTTTTCGGTACGTCGGCACTGACAGCGGTGACAGCGCAAAATACATTTGGAGTGACGGCGATACAGCCGGTTGACACCGCTATTATTAAAGCGCAAATACAGGCAGTTATTGAAGATTTTGATGTTAAAGCGATTAAGACAGGGATGCTCTTTTCGACAGAAATTATCTATGCAGTGGGAGAGGCGTTTCATTGGAGCGGAATTCCACTTGTCATTGATCCGGTGATGATTGCGAAAGGGGGTGCTTCATTGTTAGAAAGACAGGCGGTTGAAGCGTTGAAGACTGTACTGGTACCTCTTGCAGCTATTGTTACACCTAATATTCCAGAAGCAGAAGTGCTTGCAGGAATGGAAATAAAGACGAATGAAGACATAGAACGAGCGGCGAAACATATAATAGCGTTGGGCGCGGGGGCGGTTCTTATTAAAGGGGGCCACCGGAAAGAAGCGCCTTATGCGGAAGATCTGTTCATGGGGGCTGACGGGGAACGGTTCTCGGTTCGCGCACCATGGATTGATACGAAAGATACGCATGGAACAGGGTGTACGTATTCGGCGGCACTGACAGCGTTTTTGGCAAATGGGGAAACGGCAGCGAATGCAGTTGTTTCTGCAAAATGTTTTATCCACGCAGCAATTGAAGATGGACTTAAAATTGGTGGCGGCCATGGTCCGACGAATCACTGGGCATATGGACGCCGCGGTAACAAGACAATGGAAGGGGTTGTAGTTTATGGATAAGCAAACAGTTAACTTATATTTCATCATGGGTACAGTGAATTTGGCGGGACGCGACCCGTTACATGTCTTAGAAGAGGCGCTAAAGGGTGGTATAACGAGCTTTCAATTACGTGAAAAAGGGCCTGGTGCATTAACGGGTGAAGAATTGAAGGCATTTGCACAAGCGTGTCAGCAATTATGTGAACAATATAGTGTACCTTTCATTGTCAATGATGATATAGGTCTTGCGATTGAAATTGGTGCAGACGGTATTCATATCGGGCAGGAAGACGGATATATTTCAGCAGTGCGTGACAAGGTTGGTCCAGACATGCTAATAGGTGTTTCTACGCATAATGTAACAGAAGCGATTGCGGCAGCTGATGCTGGGGCTGATTATATCGGTCTAGGTCCAGTTTATGAGACACAGACGAAAATGGATACGCAACCGGTTATTGGTATCGAGACAATTAGGGAAGTGGCATCGTTGTTACCTGGCTTACCAATTGTTGCGATTGGCGGAATTTCAGAACGCAGAGCCGGTGCTATCATTAAAGCGGGTGCGTCAGGGGTAGCGGTTATTTCTGCAATTTCTGGAGAAGAAGATCCTGGAGAAGCAGCAAGTCGTTTAAAAGGTGCGGTCCTTCTTTCATTAACAGGTATTGAAATGTAATGTTTAACTGCTCGCGAAATATACCACACTTCCAAGTAAGGGGTGTGGTGTGCGGATGAAAAAGAAACTGTTTGAAATACAAACCGTTTTGCATAAGGCAGATCTAATCTATTTCACATGGAATGATGTCGGCGGAACCTACAAAGTCTATAGAGACGGGCATCATTTGTATGAAGGAACGGTCTCTGAATTTAGTGACGGTGATTTCAAGCATGCGAAACTATATAATTACTTAATCGAACGTGTTGAGGATGGTATTGTGATTGACGTTATTGCATTGCAAACGTCAGCATTTGCTGAACAGAAAAACAAAGAAAGTCCGCTTCAGTCACTTGTCATGACAACGATTGTCGCAAAGACGCAAATTGCATTGTCTTGGGAGGAAATTAAAGATGTCGCTGAATATGATGTCTACCGAAATGGGACGCATATGACAACGGCGGTCGGTAATTCTTACATCGACAGGGATTTTTCGTTGGATGAAATCTATACGTATACGATTAAATCTAAGCGGTCACTTGCGAAGTCGGAAGAACGATTCAACGTCTTTCAGTCGATTGTCTCCACTGTTTTTGGGCTGTTGAATCCGGTTTCGTCGAAGGCAGAAGCGGCGATTGAACAGTTTTCGGTGACAAAATCCATTGCCAAGCCGAGGGAGTTGCTGACGCCTGTTCAAGACAGAGTTCGTCTTCCGAATGTAGATAGGTGGGGATTCCGCTACATGACGTTTTTGCAGGATGACTGGGTGCTGAATCCGAATCTTTTATCGCGAAATCGTTATTTTAAAGGGGATGACAGGGGATTCGATTCAAATGGAGCCAGTTATCGGACCCGAGTGGACGTCGAACTGGCATATGACCTTGAACGTTCTCCGTTGACGTTTACAAGGGATGTTGGGCCATCGATTGTCTATGATGCTTTTAAGCGCTTTAGGAAACAAGCAACCGCTTCACACGATGGGATTACGTTGAAACGGACAAATCACGGGGAAGACGAAGCGGGATTTCATCTTCTGCATGCTGTCGGCAATCCCCTTACAACGGCCCCTGACATTAACTATGAAGTGCGAGCAGTTATGAGGCGGGACGGAACGTTTGATATGACGGGTTACCACGATCAGGCGCCCCATCATGAGATTTACCTGATGCGCGGTGAAGAGAATGAATGGAAACCAATTCACCAAGCGGAAAGTAAGGGGCTCGCGTGGATGTCCGAGGTAATTGCTTGGCAGTACTGGCGAATCTCTAATTTTGAATAGTAAACAATGAACTCCTTCCGTTGTCATAAATGGAAGGAGTTCATTGTTTATCCGGAAAGGAAAAATATGAGTTGCGTAGATAGCGAATTATGCATCCCTACTATTCGATAGGATGAACCTTGGTAATAATGAATGTACTGTGACAAGAGGCTATCTGAACTATCTCGGATAGCCTCTTTATTCACTTTTAAGCGTTTATTGTTGAACAAGACGGGCGGTGACTCGTTTCTTACATCCGATTTATATGCTTCAAGCCAACTCGTTGACAAAGAAAACTCTGCTTGGTATGATTACCTTGAATTCAAGATAAATAACTTTCTACTAATTCGAGGAGAGAATTGATATGACGAAAAAATCAATGGGCATTCACCACATAACTGCAATCGTCGGACATCCGCAAGAAAACGTCGACTTTTACGCGGGTGTTCTTGGGTTGCGTCTTGTCAAGAAAACCGTCAACTTCGATGATCCGGGGACGTATCATCTTTACTTTGGTAATGGAAACGGTGCACCGGGTACGATCATTACGTTTTTCACATGGGCTAATGCTCGCCAAGGAACAATTGGGGATGGTCAAGTCGGTGTTACGTCGTACGTAGTACCGGTCGGGGCAATGACTTTCTGGGAAAACCGTCTTGAGAAATTTAAGATTGCGTTTAGCAGATCAAACCGCTTTGGTGAAACGTATGTATCATTTGATGATCCACACGGTTTGAGAATTGAGATTGTCGAGCGAGAAGATGGGGTAAAGAATGAATGGATGGTTGGTGAAATAACAGCGGATGTCGCTATAAAAGGGTTTGGCGGCGCAACGCTATTATCTACACAACCTGAAAAAACGGCTCATCTTCTTGAACAAGTTATGGGGCTTGAAAAAATCGGTGAAGAAGGCGAATACATCCGGTTTCGCTCAACAGCGGACATTGGCAATGTCGTCGATTTGAAAACAACATCATCAGGTCGTGCACAAATGGGTGTCGGCACAGTACACCATATCGCTTGGCGCGCTGAAGATGATGCGGATCAACTGGACTGGAAATCACTTGTTGAAGAGAATGGTTATGGCGTGACTCCGGTGAAAGACAGAAACTATTTCAATGCGATTTACTTCCGAGAACACGGAAATATTTTGTTTGAAATTGCAACGGATGCACCAGGCTTTGCACATGACGAGTCCGTGGAGACGATGGGAGAAAATCTTATGCTTCCAACGCAATATGAGCACAGTCGCGAACAGCTGGAATCTTCTTTGATCCCTTTTGAAGTGCGAGAAATTGATTGATACGAGGAGAGATATACTATGAAACATATTTATAAACCAGGAAAAAATGCTTCAAAACCGGTGTTACTTTTGCTTCACGGCACAGGAGGCACAGAACAGGATTTACTGGGACTTGCCGACTTAATTGACCCCGATGCTGGGGTACTAAGTGTTCGAGGAAATGTCCTTGAAAACGGCATGCCGCGTTTCTTCCGTAGATTGGCGGAAGGGGTATTCGATGAGGAGGATTTAATCTTCCGTACGAAGGAATTGAATGCGTTTCTGGATGAAGCTGCAAAAGAAAATAGTTTTGACAGGTTGAATGTCGTTGCGGTTGGTTATTCTAATGGAGCGAACATCGCAGCAAGCCTGCTGTTCCATTATGCAGAGGCTTTGAAAGGCGCAATTCTTCATCACCCGATGGTACCGAGGCGTGGAATCGACTTGCCAGATTTAGCCGGCATTCCGGTGTTCATCACCGCAGGAAAAAATGATCCGATTTGCCCTGCGAAGGAGTCAGAAGATCTCAAGGAATTATTGGCAGGCGCGGGCGCAGTGACGGAAGTTCACTGGGAAATGAATGGTCATTCGCTAACGCGTACGGAAGTGGACGCAGCGGCAGAGTGGTACAAAACAACATTTGTGAAATGAAAAGAGAAGCGGAGATAAAAAAATGAGTTTTTTAGACAGGTTATTCGGCAAAAACACTACAACAAGTAAAGAGGAGACGGTAAACATGATAAAAACAAAAACAGCAATCGTATATTACAGTTCAGGCGGTACGAACTACCAATTGGCACAGTGGGCTGCAGAGGCGGCTGAAGCAGCAGGTTCTGAAGTACGACTGATGAAAGTGGCTGAAACAGCTCCACAAGCTGCAATCGATTCATCTCCGGGCTGGAAAGCGCATGCTGAAGCAACGAAAGATGTACCTGTTGCAACAGGAGAAGATCTTGAGTGGGCGGACGCGATTATCTTTAGTGTACCGACACGTTTCGGTAATGTACCTGGGCAAATCCAGAGTTTCATCGATACATTAGGTGGTCTTTGGTTCCAAGGCAAGCTCGCTAATAAAGCAGTAAGCGCAATGTCTTCAGCACAAAACCCACATGGCGGTCAGGAAGCAACAATTCTTTCCTTATACACAACAATGTACCACTGGGGAGCAATTGTTGCGGCACCAGGTTTCACCGACGCAGTTACATTTGCAGCTGGTGGTAACCCGTACGGTACAAGCGTAACTGTCGGACAAGATGGAAAAATAGCGGATGACGAAGCGGCAATTAAAGCGGCAGTTGCTCATCAGGCGGGACGTACAGTAAAAGTTGGAACAGCATTGAAAAGTATGAACGCATAACACGTAATACGAAGAAAGCCGACCTTATGATGGGTCGGCTTTTTCGATTTTTATACATAAGTAGAACGTAGATGACAGGCTAGGTGTATTTTCAAGGAGTCTTCATTGTCGTTTAAGTCGAGTTGCAGTACGTGTTCAATTTTCCGAATGCGCTGGTATAGTGTGTTGATGTGAATATGTAGTTTTTCAGCTGTTTTTGTAGCGGAACGGTTTGATTCAAAATAGGTCAGCAAGGTTTCTTCCAACTCGGACTTTTTTTCATGAGGGTAGGATAGGGGAAGAAAGACCTCATCGATAAATTGTTGGATTTCCCTGGGCGACTGATTTAAAAAGAGCTTGTTTAACCCAATGTTTTCGTAACGAATGATATCTAGCCGATTACGTGAGGTTAGGTATGTCAGTGTTTTGTTCGCTTCTTCGTAAATCTTTTTAATGGCGTGTAATCCTTTATAAGTCGAGCTAATGCCAGCGCGGAAAGAATGTTGATCCTTCGCATCCCACTCTTCTTTGACGACGTTGAACTTTTGTTGGAAGATCTTAAAGTGGCTGGATTCTGTTATAGAGGCGAAGAAGATGACTCGATTTTGTAACCCATAAATCATTGTTTCAGTCTTGGGTAGTTCGTTTTTTAATTTCAGTACTAGATGGTGAATCTTGATTTCCAGTAGCTGCAAATCTGTGTAATTCGGTATTTCAAAAATCGCCATAAACCAATATGTGGAGGCGTTTAGACCGAACTCCTTTGCTAGTGTTTCAAGATGTTCATCGTTTTTTGCGTTTAACAGCGCAAGGAATTGTTCGTGCGTCTTTTTATAAAAGTATTCAGTGACGGTTTGATTTTTGATTAATTCCAAAGCTAATATGGAACTCCCTTGTTCGAGTGCAATTCGGTCTGACTCGGAAATTTCTTCGCTCACGTGAATCAGGAAACACCCAAGAAAAACAGGGCCATTATAAACAGGGTAGATATAATAGGTTTTTACGGAAGGGTGATTCGCTTTGAGGTGGATAGGTTTCCTTCTTGTTAAAAAGATTTTTTTCAGTTCAAATTGATCGAAATTAGGTATTTCATTAGGGTCATGTAAATAGAATTTGTCTTCAATGACGTTGAAAAAGGTAACGGGTGAATTGAGCATTAGGTTGAATTCATGGACGATTGCCTCGAGACCTTTATTCTCCAACGAAATAGTGGTCAATGTTTCATGCACTTTATGCCTTTTTTGAAGTTGAATATTTCGTTCTTCCAGCTGCGCACTTAATTGTGTGATTTTTTCGATTCGATTATTTGCTTCTGTAAAGTACTGTGCATTTTGAATGGCGATAGCGGCTTGTTCAGCAAACGCCTGCAGTAGGAGAAGATCATGTTCATCTAACACTTTTTTTCGATGCCATTGATGAGTAATCATGATGCCAATCCTTTTGTCTTCAATGGAAATGGGTACGCAAATAAGTGCTTCTGGGATGTTTGCGGATGAAATAATATGATGAAAGTTCGATTTTGAAACATGGTGATAATCCATTGCCTTGAGTATTTCTTCTTTGGAATTGAATATCAGTCCTAGCCCATCCTCGAATACAGTCCCTGTAATAGATTCTCCTGGTTTCACTTTGAAATTGTAAATGTTGTCATTAAACCCAAGTGGTGCTTTTACTAGTAGCCGCTCTGTCCCCACGTCGTAAAGCATTAAATACCCTGCATCTGTAGCTGGAATCACTTTGAGTGCATTCCGCATGATTTCCCCCAAAACTTCGTCAAGGTCCAAACTGGAAGTGATTGAACGAATGCTGTCGACTAAAACTGTCAGTTCGACATCCCTTAACTTCCCTTGTAATAAAGGATTAGTTGTCTTATCTGTTTTCATCTCTTTTCTCCTTTCGGTGGTGTAGAAATATCTATATAATTCACTAAAACAGTGTATGAATGAACATTGTTATCACACTAATTCCAGTGTATAGTAATGAACATAAATTGAAAAGAGTAAAAATTCTAACAATGTGAACGCTTTATTATTTACCCTATGAATTAGTTGTAATACGAAAATAGTAACCGTATAAAATTGCCGGTGACAAAACGTAATGAGGAGGAAAGAAGATGGAACAAGTTTTGAAAGTAGCAAACAGCTTCCCAATATGGATTATTGCGGCTCTCGTCATTGGTATTGTTATATTTCAAGCAGTTGTCTTCATCAGGCTTGCTTCAAAAACAGCTCCCTCTGTTGGACTGACAACTTTGGAGGTGAAGTCGGTCGTGCGGACGGGGGCAATCAGTTCGTTAGGGCCTTCTTTTGCAATTATTATCGTGGCGATTTCCTTAATTACTTTCCTTGGAAATCCGGTTACACTCATGCGAATCGGTATCGTCGGATCGGCACCAATCGAAACGGTCGGCGCGAGTCTAGGAGCACAGGCGGCCGGCTCGGAACTGGGTTCGTCGACATTTACTGAACAAGCATTCACGACTGCAGTTTGGGTCATGTGTCTTGGTGGAATGGGCTGGTTATTGGTTACTGCGTTATTCACGAAATCACTAGGTAAGTTTCAAGAGAAAATTTCGAGAAAAAATAGCAATGTTAAACTGTTGAGTATTGTTTCGACTGCAGCAATGATAGGGGCTTTTGGTTATTTTGGTGCAGGGCAAATGATAAGAGGGATCAATGAGACGGTGGTATTTATAGCTGCATTTCTTGTCATGCCGGTTATCATATGGGCTTCTAATAAGTTTAAAATGAATTGGTTAAGAGAATGGTCTCTCGGATTAGTGATTGTTGTGGGGTTATCAATAGGACTGTTACTAACTTAACGAGGAAGGCAGGAGAAACGGTATGACGATTATGAATGAAGGGGAAACTGAAGTGATGATGCAAGGGGATTTACGGACGGACGAGACAGATGCAACACTCGACTTTGCAACGTTTCATGCTAAATCACATTTTTGGGGACGCTTGACGATTTGGAGTGTTATCGTACTGACGTTGGCTTTGCCTCTCTATCTATCGTTTGGTCTTGATTTTCATCCGGGATGGTCACCAATACTGTCCGGGTTCCTTGCTTATGCATCGATTATTGCGGTAGTCTGGTTTATTGAGCCAATTAGTTATTATCCGATTTTGGGTGTTTCGGGCACTTATCTTGCTTTTTTAACTGGCAATATAGGTAATATGTGTCTGCCAAGTGCATCAATTGCTCAAAGTGTAGTCGGTGCGGAACCTGGGACGAAAAAAGGGGAAGTAACAGCAACGCTCGCTATAGCAGCGGCTTCCATCGTCAATACAGTCATTCTTGTGTTCGCGATTCTTTTCGGTTCATATCTAATTGCACTGTTGCCGGCAACATTGACCGCTAGCTTCCAGTTTGTCCTGCCAGCCATTTTTGGTGGTGTTATTGCTCAATTTGCCATTAAGAAACCGCTATGGGGCATCGTTGGATTGGCTTTTGGACTACTGGTTAACTTGGGCCCAGTGCCGGCTTCAATGAAAACGTTTCTTTGTATACTAGGAACAGTCGTTGCTTGTATACTTCTTGAGAAGTTAAAAAGCAAAAAGGCAGCAGAATAATAAAGGGGGCTACTAGTTATGAGTCAACGAGTAGAAGAAGTAATTGAGACGAAAAAGGAATTAATGCAACTGCTAGAAAGTCGTAAAGACGAAATGATAGCAATTCGACGCTTTTTACATGAGAATCCGGAACTGTCTTTTAAAGAAGAAAAAACTGCACAATATATCGCTGACTTTTATAAAGGAAAAGATGTAGAAGTGCAGACGAATGTTGGCAATGGATATGGAATCATCGTAACAATTAAAGGGGATAAGCCCGGTAAGACAATCGGACTCCGTGCTGACTTTGATGCGTTGCCGATTCATGAAGCGACAGATGTTCCGTTCAAATCGAAAAATGACGGCGTGATGCATGCATGTGGACATGACGGGCATACCGCGTACATGTTAATTCTTGCGGATTGTCTCATTCAGATGAAATCATCGATTGCGGGTACAATTAAAATTATTCACCAACATGCGGAGGAAACGCCGCCGGGTGGAGCAAAGAGTATTGTTGAATCAGGTGTGCTAGATGATTTGGATCTGGTTTTTGGGACGCATTTATTCCCTTCGCATTCAACAGGTACGATTGGTTATCGCAGCGGCTTTGCAATGGCGGGGAGAACGTATTTTAAATTGGTGATTCAAGGAAGTGGCGGTCATGGATCATCCCCGCATCAGTCGAACGATCCGATTATTGCAGGTGCTCATTTTGTAACGGCAATCCAGACCATTGTCAGTAGGCGTTTAAATCCGTTTGAAATGGGTGTTGTTACAATCGGTTCATTTGACGGAAAAGGTTCGTTTAATGTTATCAAAGATAGCATAGAGCTTGAAGGTGATGTCCGGTATATGAATGAGGATACCCAGCAGTTAATTTCCCGGGAAATTCATCGTATTGTTAGCGGCATTGAACTGGAGTTTGACGTCACGTGCGAGTTGACGTATACGGCTGATTATCCGCCGCTTTATAATGACCCAGCGGTGACTGCAGAAGTTGTCTCCATTTTGAAAAAATCAGATGATCCGGATATCAAAGAAGTAGTGGAATTCCCCGTCTTTTCGGGGTCAGAAGACTTTGCGTATTACTTGGAAAAAGTTCCAGGCATTTTCTTTAATATCGGTTGCAAACCTAAAGGCGTAGAAAGGGCGTTCATGAATCATCACCCAAAATTTGATATTGATGAAGATGCCCTTCTGGTTTCAGCAAAATCTGTTGCTGAAGTAGTTTGTAGTTATTACGATATTGATTAATGAGACGAAAGCCGGCCTATTGAATAGGTCGGCTTTTTTGTTTGGAAACTAGTTGATCTTTGGTGAAAGAATGGGTGATCATAAAACCTCAGTGCGTCCGAGCGTATATGTTGTGAACCAAGCATAACCCCGGTGTGGCCGATCATATATGTTGTGAACCGAGCATAACCCCGGTGTGACCGATCATATAACAAGTGACCGGATCATAACCCCGGTGTGACCGATCATATATGTTGTGAACCGAGCATAACCCCGGTATGGCCGATCATATATGTTGTGAACCGAGCATAACCCCGATGTGGCCGATCATATATGTTGTGAACCGAGCATAACCCCTGCGTGACCGATCATATATATTGTGAACCGATCATAATCTCGTGAGTCCGATCATATATCAAGTGACCCGATCATAACCCCGTGCTTCCGATCATATAACAAGTGACCCGATCATAACCCCGTGCAGCCGATCATATAACAAGTGGACCAAGCATAACCCACGCGCGACCGATCATATAACAGGCGAACCGAGCGTAACCTGGAGCGCCCGATCATATAACAAGTGACTCGATCATAACCCCCGCGCGTCCGATCATATAACAGGCGAACCGATCATAACCCCCATGCGTCCGATCATATAACAAGTGACCCGATCATAACCCCCCGCGCGTCCGATCATATAACAGGCGAACCGAGCATAACCCGTGAGCGTCCGATCATATAACAAGTGACCCGATCATAACCCCGTGCAGCCGATCATATAACAAGTGACCCGATCATAACCCCCGCACATCCGATCATATGCCTTATAAAAACCGAAGTATGTCTAGGCATCTGGAGTACTATTAAACGATTAGAACAAAAATAAGTAACTTCATTGCAAAAGCCGATCTTTCGAAAAGATCGGCTTTTGTAATTAGCTTATTTAACTTTCTCTGGACGCGGCCAGATGAAGTACGAAATAGAAATGACAAAGTCAATCCCGAGGACGAGTGCCCATACTTTCAAAGTAGAGGATAGTACTTCTGTCCTTGCTGGATCACCAATGAAATAAATCATTGCGACAAGGAAAGCACCGCCGATAATATAAGCGAGCAGATGCTGCAATGTGCCTTTCATCGAGTGTCGAGCGTATTCAAATCCGGCTTTACGTACCGGTTTTGTGCCCGTTTTTTGAATGTAGTAACGAAACCGTTCATCAGCCCAGCGGATTATGCTTTTGCCGAACGCGATAGAAGACCCGAGATAGATTGCCGCGATTGCGTGCACTTGTGTTGCGGTTGCCCCGTTGTATAGATCAGTTGCTGTGACGATGAGTAATAGTAAATCGATAACTGGTGTCAAAGCAAGGAAGAAAAAACCGAGCTTTTCGCGTTTGAAAATATAGCGGGTGATAAGTCCGAGAGCAATGACGACCCAGAAACCAATTTCGCACGCAACGATTGTCCAAGCAATGAAATTCATAGGAACACCTCTTTTCAATCGAGTTGTAGTGAGTAGATTTATCATAGCACACCGATTATATGACTAACTGCAACAAGATTATCACCGCCGCGGAGTATATTGTCACCGACACAACTGTGTTTATCACCGGCATGGAGCGTGTTATCACCGACTCAACTGTGTTTATCACCGCCAAGCACAAAAAAACGGAAAAGCCAAATCGGCTTTTCCGTTCCTTCAATTAATCACTTATTCAAATAAGCCCATGCATACTGCGCATATAGTTCTGCTCCAGTAACGAGCGCATCTTCATCAATATCGAAGTTGCCGTGGTGATGTGACCACTCCGTATCTTTTTCAGGATTACCACTACCAACAAGTGCAAAACTGCCAGGCGCTTTGTCGAGGAAGAACGAGAAATCTTCGGCGCCCATCGTCGGTTTTTCATCATAGACAACGTCTGGACCGAATGCTTCAGTTGCAACTTGTTGAACAAGGTTCGCACTCTCTTCGTCGTTGATAACCGGTTGTGTTCCACGGATATACTCAACTTCCGCAGTTGCGCCGTACATGTCAGCGACGCTTTTGGCGTATTGTGAAATGCTTGTTTCGATTTGATCGCGGACGTCTTGATTGAACGTACGAACGGTTCCTTCAATCAGAGCATTCTCAGCGATAATGTTGAAACGCGTGCCGACCTCCATTTTACCGACAGTCAGGACCGCTGCTTGTTGCGGGTCAATCGTCCGTGAAACGACAGTCTGGACATTCATGACGAACGAAGAAGCAACGAGTGCTGCATCGATACAGTCTTGAGGCATGGCACCATGTCCGCCTTTACCTGTGAAGTGGACTTTGAAAATGTCAGCTGCAGCGAATGAGGGGCCTGGTGTACAAGAAACTTTATGCGTCGGCATTTGCGACCAAATGTGGATGCCGAAAACATTGTCGACGCCGTCCATGGCGCCTTGATCGACCATCGCTTTTGCGCCTTGCGCAATTTCTTCTGCGGGTTGGAAGAGCAGGCGTACGTTACCCGGCAGTTCATCTTTCACATCGGATAATGCTTTTGCAGCGATTAGCAACATCGATGTGTGTGCATCATGGCCGCATGCATGCATTTTCCCTTCAATCTTGGAGGCATAAGGTACATGCGTGTTTAATTGTTCAACAGAGAGTGCATCCATATCGCCGCGCAGTGCGACTGTTTTGCCGCCCGCCGCGCCTTTAATTTCAGCAATAACGCCTGTAGGTTCAGTCTTGCGGTAGGGAATACCGAGTTCGTCTAGATAGGCGCAAACGAACGCTGTTGTTTTTACTTCTTCGAACGACAGTTCTGGTCCGCTATGTAATTTGCGTCGCAGTGCCGTCAGTTCGTCGCTATAGTTTGTGATAGCATCTTTTATTTTTTGATTGATCATGTTGTTTTAGCCTCCGTTAATCGCTTTACCGCTTCATAGATAATAGTCGTGCCGTCTGCAAGGTGACCTGGATCCGACCATTCTTCCGGACAATGACTTAGCCCGTCTTTGCTTGGGATGAACACCATTCCGCAAGCCGTATAATCTGAGAATACCATTGCATCGTGGCCCGCACCGCTATTAATTGAACAATAAGGAATTTCAAGATGGTCGCTCGCTTCTTTTAATAAAGAGCGGATGCTGCTATCGAGTTCTTTCGGTTCAATGTAGAGTTGCTGTTCAATTGACGTGCCAATACCATTGCCATCTTGTTGTACAATCAATTCTTCCACTTTGCGAACTGCATTCAATACATGCTCTTCTTTACCTGAACGAATGTCTACGCTGAAGACAACTTTATCTGGGATAACATTTGCGCCATTCGGAAAGACATTCAATCGACCCGTTGTAATGACCGTTCCTTGACCTTCACCGCTTGCAATACCTGGCAGGGAGGCAATGATTTGTGCCGCGGAAACGAGTGCATCGGAGCGTCGATCCATTGGTGTTGTACCGGCATGTCCAGCTTGGCCTTGTACAGTCACTTCTAATTGAGTCAGCCCAACAATTGCTTCAACGACACCAATTTGAATGTTTGTCTCCTCGAGAATAGGGCCTTGTTCGATGTGCAGCTCTAGGAAGGCTTTAATCGTTTTAGGATCTCGTTTTTTCGCTTTCGCTGGGTTGACCGAGATATCTGCCATCGCATCTACTGCTAAAACGCCATCTTTATCAGCAAGTGTTTTGAAATCTTCTTCTGTCAATAAACCCATCATCCCACGGGAGCCCATTAGGCCACCGCCAAAACGGGAACCTTCTTCTTCAACAAGTGCGATGATTTCAAGCGGGTAGGCTGGCTTAAGGTTGTTCTCTTTGAACAATGCAGCAACTTCTAATCCGACAACAACACCTGCAGCGCCATCATAGGCTCCACCGTTTGGAACAGAGTCAAAGTGAGAGCCGACGATAACGGAAGGGGCGTCAGGTAAAGCTCCTTCAAGCTTGCCGAAGATATTGCCGAGCCCGTCTTCCGTCACTGTTAGATCGTACTCCACCATTTTTTCTTTAATGTAATTCCGAGCCTGTAAATCTTCTTGGCTATATGTAAGCCGCGTTACACCCGCACCTGGTGTAGCTGTAAATCGGCTCAACAATTCGATATGTTGTTCAATCCGTTGTTGATTGGCTGTCATATCTAGTCCTCCTCGTTTGATTAGTTTCTAAATTAGCTCATTACAAGAATCCGACGAAGAGGCCCGCAAGGATAACCGAAACCATCGTGACACTTATAAATCCACCGACGAGCATTGGCGGTAACATATGACTTGTCAGTGCTTCTCTTTCTTTTTCATCTTCTGTTAATGAATTGATGACTTCGTTGGTAATAATATAGTCCGCTGGGAAACCGTATAACGCGGTTAACGAAACGGCAAATGCCATTTCTTTACTGACTTTCAGTACTTTCCCCATGAACAACGAGAAGATGTACATACCGACGACGCCCAATACGATACAGCCGACGAGTGGATACAAAATTTCCATCATCATGGAAGGTGTCGCTTTTTTCAAACCGTCAAAGATAAACAGCATAAGTGCCATCATTGCTAATCCAAACCCATTTGCTTTTTGCAGTACGTGACGTTCCAAAAAGCCGATACTTGTTGCAATAATACCAAACAATAAGCAAAGCACATAAGGACTAATTACCACAATAGGTGCCAGCAATGTAGAAACGAGATACGCAAGGAATCCGACGAGTGCGAGTCGGAAAAACTTAAAGTAGTCTGTATTGAATTTATCCGGCATCTTCTTAAATAGCTTAAGTTCATGTCGTTCTGAAACTGAAGCTTGAGTACTGGTTTTTTGTTCTTTCAGTTCGCCTTTACGATACTTTTCAAGAAGCATTTTACCTTCTTTTTTAAGAACAATTGACGTAAGAGGATAACCCGCGAAGCCTTGCATCACGTAAATGACAATCGCGAATACAGCCAATGTTGCGAGTCCGGCGTTGGCAGCGCCTTCTGACATGATCAACGCAGATACAACACCGCCGACGAGAGGTGGAATTGCAACGATGATTGTTTCAATACCAAATAGCATTGTACCGATTCCGAATAGGGCAACGACAATCCCTAAAATTCCAGCAAGGGAAATTAAAATGGTTTTCCATTGTTCTTTCAGTTGTTGAAGTGATAGCAATGTACCCATATTGGTAATGAGTAAATAAATCATCATTGATGCGACAGTAGGCGGTACGCCGGCAAGCGAAACAATATCTTGCGGGAAAAACGTCCAATAACCTAGCAGGAACAGGACAGCGCAGACGAAAACGGATGGAATCCACGCTTTCGTCCGGACAGAGACGACATCTCCGATATATAAAATAGCGACCAAGATAACTAAAGCTAGCATTTGAGACATAGTATTCTCCCCTTTCAGACAATATAGAATTTTAATTAGAATAGCATAAAATTCTGTCGAATAATAGCGAAATTTATACATTGCATATAATATATCGCAAAGGAAGTGAGTGAAAGCGCTTTCTAGTGAGTTGTAGTAAATCGACTATTTTTGTAGGTGAAATTCATCTGAAATGAATCAAATTGTTATGGATGTATAGCATATTGAAGGGTTTTATTATTCGTTCAACTATGTAAGCAGAACGAATAATAAAACCCTTCAACGCAGTATCTATCATTCTGCATTGAAGGGAGTCCGTTTTTTCGATATTTAACTTATTCTGTGAGTAACGAATTCTTGATTTTATAGTCTGATTTTACTTCATCTAACCAATTAACGTACTCTGCTTGTACACCTTCTTCTAGTAATAGCCCTTTTATTTCTTCTTTATGATCATCAAATGTTGCAGCTATTGCTGCTTTCTTATCGGTTACATGAATAATATGATAACCGTGTTCTGTTTTTATAGGGTCGCTAATTGCATCAACTTTCATGGAGAATGCTGCTTCTTCAAATTCGGCTACCATTTTTCCACGTGGGAAAAAGCCTAATTCTCCGCCACTTTCTGCACTCATTGTATCTGTTGAGAATTCTTTTGCAAGTGCTGCGAAATCCTCACCAGCTGCAAGTTTCTTCGCAACTTTTTTCGCTGTGGCTTCATCTTCCACTAAAATATGGCTGGCTGCGACTTGTTCTTCCTCGTTAAAGGATTCTTTGTTTTCTTCGAAGTACGCTTTGATGTCCTCGTCAGTTATTTCAATACGTGGCTCAATTATTTTTCGGATAGATAAATAATCAATAATATTCTCTTTGAATTCTTTCTCAGTCATTGTATTCTGCTTAAGTGCTGCGTCAAACGCTTCTTGTCCACCTGCATTTTCGATATATATTGCAAGTTCTGCATCTACTTCTTTATCTGAAATAGAGATTTTTTCTTTTTTCAACTCAAGTGCAACGACTTTATCGTCAATCATTGCAGTAAGTGCTTCTTTTCCAGCAGATTGAACGAGAACTTCATATAATTCATCTTTCGTAATTTTTTCATCACCGACAGTTGCAACAGTTTCATCTGCCGCCTTTGAATCTTTTGAGCAGCCTGTTGTGACAGTTAGAATAATTGCGAGTAGACTGACTGCTAACAATGGGAATAACCTTTTTTTACGCATTTTTTAATTCCTCCAATGTTTGATATAACTTCATTCTACAGGAGAAATATGAACAAACTATTACGGAGAATAAAAAGACTGAACGAAAAAACAGATTCGTTTTTTCGTTCAGTCTTTTTATTCTTGGGTATTACTTTTTTCTGTTACTTGTGATTTCCCCTCATTGTCGTCTTTGTCATGTTCACGTCCACCTTCAAAATGTTCTCCTTTACCACTACGTGGTCTATCGAAGAAAAAGTCTTTTTCTACCTTAGAAGGGAACAAGTCCAAATCTTCAACTTTGTCGGCGTAATTTGTACGGATTTCATTCATTAGTTCACGTGCGGATTTGTTCGCTGTATCGATGCCAAGTTTTTCAGCAGCATTGAAAATTTCTTTGTCGCGTACTTCTTTCATTAAGTCATGATGATCTTTGTCATCTGTTTCAATACCCAGTTCTTTTGCTTTTTTTAAAACTTTAGCCTGCCCAACTTCTTTTGCAAGTGCTTTGAATTCTTTGCCAACAGTGGAGATACCAAGCTCTTTTGCTTCTTTCGTAATTTGTGCTTCGCGAATTTCTTTTGCTAACATTTCATCGTCCTTGCCAGTTGCATCAATGCCTAACTCTGTAGCTGCTAGTTGAAGTTTCGCATTCCAAATTTCTTTCTGAAGGGCTTTTATTTCTTTACCTTCAGTATCAATGCCAAGTTCTTTCGCGTGTTTTAGGGTCATGGCTTTTTGTACTTCTTCGAAAATTACTTTCGTGTCCTTGCCGTCAGTTTTAATACCAAGTTCTTCTGCCTTCTCAGAAATAAACTTTTTAGCATCTCCTTGCTCCCCATGTTTATGTTCGAATGAAGGGGAGCTTTTCGTCGTCTCGCTGTCCTCTTTCGCATAGGCAGTTACCGACCCAATTACACCTAGAGTCAATACCGTTGCTAAAACATATTTCATTGCATTATTCTTCATTTATTTTCCTCCTTCATGGATCTGATTAATTTTAGTATGCCCGAAGAATATGAACGAATTATGACAGGGGTATGAACGAGATATTAAAAAAACTGCTATGCACAATGCAGAGCAGCTAAAACAGATTTTTAGTTTTCATTTTGTACAGGGAACGACAGCGTAAACTTTGTACCTTTTCCTTTTTCGCTTGTTACATCGATTGCGCCGTTATGCATCATGACGAGACTTTTTACAATCGACAAGCCAAGTCCGAATTCGCCGTATGGATTCGTTGTTCTAGATACAATGGCTTTATAAAAACGACCCCAAATTTTCTCGACATCATCAGGGTCAATCCCAATACCTGTATCTTCGATTTCAATGATACAGTTTGTATTGCTCATATAACCGCGAAGATAGATCCTACCGTTGTCGGTGAATTGGATACTATTTTTTGTGATATTGATCAATATCTGGGTGAGTCTGTCGTAATCTGCAAACACCAATATATTTGGGTCTACAGCCACAAAAATCTCGTTATTTCGTTCCGCCGCAACGCCCTCGAGCTGATCTTTGATGATTTCTAATAGTTCAACGAGCTGGATGTCCTGTTTAAAGAGTGTGACTTGGTTGGAGCGGATTTTTTCGTAATCCAAGTTTTCATTGACCAGACGGATAAGTCGCAACGTTTCATTAGTGGCGAGTTGCAATCCCTTTTCTTTTTCAGATTCAGGAATCATATTATTTTTTAGTCCTTCAATCATGCCTCTTATTGTTGTAAGGGGTGTTCGTAATTCATGTGACACATCGGCCATGAATTGACGACGCCTGTTTTCGAGATTTTCAATTTCCTCCATTGAGGCATCCAACTTTTCAACCATCTCGTTGAAATCACCCGCAAGTTCACCGATTTCGTCAAAATCCGAGGAGGGGATGCGTACTGAGTAATCACCTTGTGCGACGGCAGAAGTTGCATCTTGAAGCCGTTTAATACGCCTAACGTGAAAAGTCGATAAAATCCAGCTGAGAAGAAGCGAAATGGTCAGTGCGATGAACGTTGTAATAAGCAAATAAGTATTCATTTGAGAAATAACTTCACGTGAGCCTTTTATGGGTGACGTCAAAAGTATACCGCCGACAAATCGATTGTTTTGGACATAGGGAAGAAGAACAAATGTGACGGCTTCGTTGAATCGTTTGAAATCCTGCTTCACAGTTACAGGTTGACCATTTTTAATATCGTGCCATTCTTTTTCACTCAAACTAATGAGCGGCGTTTTTATGCCTGTCGAATAAATGATGGCCGAGTTTTCGTCGAATAAACTATATTGAATATCCCGACCATTTAGGACTTGTCCATAAGACTTTAGGATCCTGTCAGAACTTCGCTGGTCTTGTTGGATGTCTCGTAAAATAGATTGCCCATATGTCTGAAGTTCTTCTGTTTTATTAGCATAGACAAATTGCTCGATATAGTGTGAAAATAGCAAGCTTAATAATAAAAAGGCAATGACGATTACGCTGAAGTGACTGACAAGTTGCTGGTATAAGTATTTCACTTTCACTTTGAGTCACCTATGGTTTCGTCGAATCGGTAACCGACACCCCAAACAGTATGGAAAAAAGGTTGTTCATCCGTCGAGACTTTCGTGCGAAGCCGTTTGATATGCACGTCGACAGTTCGGTCATCACCATAAAAGTCATATCCCCACACGTTATCCAGCAATTGTTCGCGTGAGAAAACTTGTTTCGGATGCTGGACAAAATGGTACAGTAGATCGAATTCTTTTGGAGTCAGGTTTTGTATTCGTACGCCATCGAGCAATACGTCACGTGTGTTAAGGTTAATCTTAAAATGGGCGGTTTCGACGACACCGTCCTGCAGTGGTTTGTCTTTTAGCGTTGAATACCTGCGTGTTACCGCCTTAATGCGAGCCATAAGCGCCAGTGGACTGAAGGGTTTTGTGACATAATCATCTGCACCCATTTCAAGTCCGAGCACTTGGTCTGATTCACCGTCTTTTGCGGTTAGCATAATAATGGGCGTAGCAATGTTTGCTAGCCGTAGTTTATGGCAAATCGAAATCCCATCCATGCCAGGCAACATCCAGTCAATAATGATGCAATCCCATCCGCCTTGCTTCGCAATTTCGAAACCTTCCAAACCATTTTTTATGAATGAACCATCGATTTCTTCCTTCAAGAAGAATAGCTCAATCATGGAAGATACACTTTCATTGTCTTCAATTACTAAAATTCTCACTAAAACACGCCTCCTGTTGCACTGCCATTCCTTTCAAGGTAAATCGAAAACGAGAAATTAGCAACTGCAAACACCCCTCCCATGGAATGAAGGAGAGGTGTTTGGACGAATATATTAATTTGCCGTGGATACATTGCTCGTAAGTAAAACGTCAACCGTTTTCAACTCGGAACCGCGATAAATCGTAAATGTTGCTTTGTCACCGACAGCAAGATTCGTGTACAAGAACTTCCGTAGCTCTGTTGAGTTCTTCACTTCAGTACCATTAATCGCTGTTATTATATCTTCTACATCGAGGCCCGCTTTTCCTGCTGCGGATTCAGGATCAATATTTGCAATTACCACGCCAGCTTTTATTTCACTCGGAAGACCTTGCAAGTAGGTCCGTGGCACCTGATCAAGATCCGCAAGTCCAATCCCGATATATGGGCGTTCAACTTGTCCATTTGTTGTCATTTCTTCAATTAATGGAATGACTTCGTTACTTGGAATCGCAAAGCCAAGTCCTTCGACACCACTTTCAGAAATTTTTAAGCTGTTAATGCCAATGACTTGTCCTGCTGCATTGAGGAGTGCGCCACCGCTGTTCCCGGGGTTAATGGCTGCGTCCGTTTGGATTACATTCATTTCCCATTCGCCCGCAGAAGTCTTCACGTTGATGGACCGATTGACTGCACTCACAATCCCTTGGGTTACTGTACCGGAGAAGTCGAGGCCAAGTGGATTACCGATGGCGATGACATCGTCTCCTGCACGAAGTTTATCGGAGTCGCCGAATTCAAGGGAAGTGTCTGCATACTTCGCATCGATTGTTAGAACAGCAAGGTCACTTAGTGCATCTTTCCCAACGAGCGTAGCCGTTGTTGTCTCTCCGCTTTCAAGTGAAACCTCAAGCTTTTCTGCGCCTTCGATGACGTGGTTATTCGTCACGATAAATGCTTTGTCACCTTCTATTTTATAAATGACACCCGAACCGGAACCGCTCTTGGTACTTTCAGCTTGCTGTGAAAAAGGATTATTCCCTTTTTGGTAATTGACAATCCCAACAATTGCACCGGAAGACTGTTCTACCATATCGGAAAGTGACGGTATATCTTTAGTGCTTGTTTGCTGTACATTATAGGGAACCGTATCCGTAGTGACAGGTACCACTTCGGCGGAATCGCCTTGTAGTAGATCTGTATTGACTACGACCGCTAACGTTAATACCGAACCAATAACACCTGCTCCTATTGTTGCTAAAAATCGTTTACCCGGTTTGTTTCTATTTTCTGTCTCCATGATAATTCCTCCCGTTTCATCTGATACACTTTATTCTAGTTGGAAGATATGAACAAACTATTACCAAGAAGTTAACGATTGATGAAGTAGCTGTTTTGAGGGTATAGTTGAATCAATAATATGATTCCAAAGGTGTGAGTGAAGTGCAAAAGTTAATTACTGCGATGGATGTCGCAAAACATGCGGGCGTATCTCAATCGTCTGTGTCCAGAGTTTACTTTGAAGGTGCCACAGTGTCTGCGAAAACAAGGGAAAAGGTGCTAGCTGCCGCGAAAGAATTAGGCTATCGGCCAAATGAGTTGGCGAGGAGTTTAATTACGAATCGAACGAAAATCATTGGTATAGTGATGAAGGGTATTCAAAATCCTTTTTATCCTCAAGTTTTAAAGCAATTTACAACGACCTTTAAAAGTTTGGGCTATAGCATTATGTTTGTATACACGAATAATGACGAAATACAAAAAGAAGATATCGATATTTTATTTAATTATAATGTTGCAGGTGTCATTATTACAGACGCGTCACTGTCTTTAAATGCTATAGAAGACTTTAAAAGATATAAAATTCCTTTGGTGCTTTTTAACAGAAAAATCGCGAGTAATGATTTTTACTCTGTGTGTTGTAATAATTTAGAGGCAAGTAAGGAAATTGCACAATTTCTTGTTGATAAAGGTAGTTCGGATATCATTTATATTGCAGGGAATCAAAATACATCGACAAGTAAAGAGCGGGAACAAGGCTTTACTGAAGCTCTTACGAAAAATAACATTGCCCTGAAAAGGATTGGATCGGATTATACATATGAGGGTGGATATAAAATTACCCAGCAAGTGATAAATGAAAATGGAATTCCAGATTCATTTTTTGTGGCGAACGATATCATGGCGTTAGGCGTGTTGGATGCACTTCGTGAAAGTTCGATTGCTATTCCGGAAGCTACGAAAGTAATTGGGTTTGATAATATTGAAATGGCTTCGTGGCCGACGTATAGTCTAACGACTTGGGCACAACCGATTAATGAAATGGTAAATCAAACAGTCAGTTATTTAATGTCGGAAATAGAGGAGTACACAGGTTTTGCTGACAATATAGAGGTAAATGGGATTTTAATCGAGCGTAAAACGACATAAAAAAAGGTTGACTTCCTAGAGTATTTGAAATACTCTTTACCTATAAAGTGCTTTGCATACGTATGCAAGAAAGAAAGAGGAGGAAATAAAATGGTTAGAGTATTGAAAGCTGGTAAATCACAAGAAGAATTGACTAAAAACAATCTTGAAGTATCGAAAATTGTAGCGAATGCTATTCAAGAAATTGAGAATAGAGGAGACGAAGCGGTTCGTGAGTTCTCCGAGAAATTTGATAAATGGTCGCCTGAGGCATTCAGATTAACCGAAGAACAAATTAAAGAAATCGTAGCGCAAGTACCTGCGGAAGTAATCGAGGATATTAAATTTGCTCAAAAGAACATTCGTGAATTTGCAGAAGCGCAATTAGCGTCAATGAACGATGTAGAAGTAGAAAACATTCCAGGCGTTATTTTAGGGCATAAAAATATCCCTGTAAGCAGCGTCGGCTGTTATATTCCTGGTGGACGTTACCCTATGGTTGCTTCTGCTCATATGAGCGTGTTGACAGCAAAAGTTGCTGGTGTCAAACGTGTAATCGCTTGCACGCCGCCAATTAACGGTGAAATCCCGAATGCAACAATCACGGCAATGTATTTGGCGGGTGCGGACGAAATCTATTTATTAGGTGGAATCCAAGCGATGGCTGCTATGGCGATTGGAACTGAAACGATCCAATCTGTCGATATGATTGTCGGGCCTGGAAACGCTTTCGTGGCAGAAGCAAAAAGACAACTATTTGGTCGCGTAGGAATTGACTTGTTTGCTGGACCTACTGAAACATTAGTTGTTGCGGATGAAACAGCAGATGCTGAAATGATTGCTACGGATATTCTTGGACAAGGTGAACACGGTCCAACATCTCCGGGTGCCTTAATTACGACTTCGGAAAAACTTGCTTATGAAACTGTAGAAGAAATCGAAAGACAACTTAAAGTATTACCAACGGCTGACGTTGCACGCGTTTCATGGGATGATTACGGCCAAATCCTGTTAGTGGATAGCATTGAAGAAGCGCTTGTAGAAGCCGACCGACTAGCGTTTGAACACGTTGAAATTCTAACAGCAGATCCGAATTATTTCTTAGAAAACATGACAAATTACGGTTGTCTATTCCTAGGGCCTGAAACGAACGTTGCATACGGCGATAAAGTGATTGGAACGAATCATACATTACCAACAAAAGGTGCAGCTCGTTATACAGGCGGTCTATGGGTAGGTAAGTTTATCAAAACGGTAACGTACCAAAAAGTGACACCTGAAGCGAGTGCTTATATCGGCGAATATGCAGCGCGTCTCTGTCAATTGGAGAACTTTGCAGGTCATGCTGAACAAGCGTTATTACGAGTAAGAAGGTACGGAAAGAAAGCATAATTTCTTTTCTGCAGAGGGGGCAGGCGATTCGATGTTAGGGATGATAGGGTTATTTGGGGGACTAGCATTATTGATTTATTTGACAATGAAGGGCATGAACTTACTAATTGCTGCTCCGCTGTCAGCGCTCGTTGTTGCACTATTAAGTGGCCTTCCATTATTTCCGGGAGTACCGGATGAAGGGATAGCTAACTTTGTAACAAATTATATGGGCGGTTTTTCAAGTTTCATCGGCTCATGGTATTTAATGTTCTTGACTGGAGCAATTTTCGGTAAAGTTATGGAAGATAGCGGTGCAGCAGAAAGTGTTTCGAAATGGATTGTAGGCAAGCTTGGTATGAAACGGGCAGCTCTTGCTGTTGTAATCGCTTGTGCAATCCTGACGTATGGGGGAGTTAGTTTATTCGTCGTTGCATTTTCTGTTTATCCAATGGCCATCAGTTTGTTTAAAGAAGCAAACTTACCAAGAAGATTCATCCCAGCGACATTAGCATTTGGATCTACAACGTTTACAATGACTTCTGCGGGTTCACCAGAAATTCAAAACTGGATTCCAATTGAGTTCCTTGGAACAACTGCATATGCTGGATGGCAAGTAAGTGCAATTGTAGCTGCATTTATGGCGATCTTCGGCTATTGGTGGCTGAAAAAAATGATTTCAAAAGCGTTGGCAAAAGGCGAACATTTTGTTGATAGAGAAACGGATCATCATGAGGTGAGGGAGCATTTACCGAGTCCATTGTTAAGTGTAATTCCCTTACTTGTTGTGTTGATTATCTCATTTATATTCCATAACTCATTGGGGACATCTGCGTTAATTGTTGCTCTTACGAGTGGTGTAATCGCAACGTATTTAATCAACAGAAAGTATTTCTCGAACTTTGGGAAAGCGGTTTCAGAAGGAACAATGGGTGCAGTTATTGCAATTGCCAATACAGCCGCGGTTGTAGGGTTTGGCGGAGTCATAAAAGCAACGCCCGCGTTTGGTGACGCTGTTAGTTTTATGACGGCTATACCAGGTAGTCCTCTCATAGGAGGAGGACTTGCTGTAGCAGTTATTGCAGGTTTAACTGGATCATCATCAGGTGGACAGGCGATTGCTTTACCGTTGCTTGCACCACATTATTTAGATTTGGGTGTCGATCCGGATGCGTTACACCGTGTGGTCGCAATTTCTTCAGGCTCTTTGGATTCATTGCCACAGGGCGGTTATGTTGTAACGACAATTCGTTCAATTGCTGGCGAAACGCATAAAGACGCATATCCTGCGTTTGGCGCATTAACGGTCATAGTACCAATACTCGGCGTCGTGTTAGCTGTCGTATTATTCTCATTAGGCATGTAAGTAATAGATACCCAACAAGCTAATTGTTATAGTTTGTTGGGTATTTTATCATATCGAAAAATGGAGGTAGACCGTTATGGAAAAACTAGCAATCATTGGTTGCGGCACGATGGGACATTCAATTGCGCTATCAGCAGCGTGGGCAGGGATAGAAGTCAAAATCTCTGGTATGAATGAACAAGACCTAGCAACAGCAGACAAAGGGCTTCGCAATAAATTAACGGTGATGGTACACAATGATTTATTTAATGAAGCAATGGCTGAGGAAATTCGTAAGCGCATTGTATTTTCAACTTCATTAGAAGAGATTGTACAAGAGGCGACTTTTATAATTGAGGTCATTCCAGAAAATAGTCAAATGAAGCGGGAATTGTATAAAGAGATTGAAGCAATATGTAGTAAAGATACTGTTCTTGCGAGTAATACGTCTGGATTTACGCCAACTTCTTTAGCGGAAGAAATGGAGTACCCGAATCGTTTTATCGTTACACATTTTTGGAATCCGGGACATTTAATCCCCCTTGTCGAAGTGGTTAAAGGAGAGAAAACTGATCAGGAAACGATTGAGCGTGCTATGAATTTATTGAACGAAATGAATAAAAAGCCGATTTTGATAAACAAAGAAGTCCCGGGATTCATCGGGAACCGGCTGCAGTATGCTTTATTCCGCGAGGCACAATCGCTGCTCGATGAAGGTGTTGCGACGAAAGAAGATATCGATGCAGCTGTAACGTATAGCATTGGGAGACGATTGCCGATAACGGGACCGTTAATGACTGCGGACATGGGAGGCCTTGACGTTTTCTCTGCGATTTCAAATTACTTGTTTGAAGATCTTAGCAATGAAAGTAAATCGGGAGTTCACTTATCAAATCTAGTCAATCAAAAGAAATTCGGTGATAAGAGTGGTGAAGGATTCTATATGTGGGATCAAGAAACTTCTGAAACAATCAATGCAGAGCGGGAGAAAACGCTTATTCACTTCCTAAAAAACGATCGGAAAGAGTAGGAGGATGCTAATATGAAACCATACTTTTCAGATTTAGAAAACAAAACGGTTATTGTAACGGGCGGTAGTAAGGGTATTGGAAAAGAAATTGCCCGGACATTCGCTGAACTAAAAGCGAATGTCGTTATCGTAGGTCGAGATGAGAATGCACTACATAACACGCTAGTGGAATTACACCAATACAATACGAAATGTAAATCGATTCAAGCGGACTTAAAGGATATCAAGCAGGTTCGGGCGATGGTTGATGAGGTAGCGACCCAATTTGGAACGGTAGATGTATTGGTGAACAATGCGGGGGTTAATATCGCTAAACCGGCGATAGAAGTGACGGAAGATGATTGGGATCAAGTGCTCGATACAAATTTAAAATCTACGTTCTTTTGCAGTCAGGAAGCCGCTACTTACATGATTCCGCAACGCAGTGGGAGGATCATCAATATCGTATCCCAAATGGCTTTTGTTGGTTATTATAATAGGGCGGCGTATTGTGCAAGTAAAGGTGGAGCGGTTCAACTGACAAAAGCGTTGGCAGTCGAATGGGCGCAAAGTGGAATAAATGTAAATGCCGTTGCTCCGACATTTATTGAAACAGAATTGACGACTAAAATGTTTGAAGATGAAGCATTTAAAAATGATGTAGAAAGTCGAATTCTCTTAGGCAAACTGGCACAACCGGGAGATATTTCAGGAGCGGTTCTTTACTTGGCATCGAACCTATCAAATTTTGTTACAGGTGAAACGATTAAAGTAGATGGTGGATGGACAGCAATCTAAAAGGTAAAGGTGGCAAAGAATATGATGCAAGATCAAGTGTTATTTATAACTGGAGCAGCAAGGGGAATCGGATTCGATATTGCAAAGGCATTTTCTGATGCTGGTGCTAAAGTTGTTATCTCTGATTTAACGCAACAAGCCGTCGATGAAGCACTTTCCAAAATTGAAAAAAATGTCGAAGGAATTGTCTGTGATGTTACAAAAGAAGAGGACATCAAAAAGGCAATTGAATTTACGGTTGAGAAGTTTGGGCGGATTGATATTCTTGTCAACAATGCGGGGATGCAACATGTATCATTTATCGAAGATTTCCCTACTGAAAAGTTTGAACTGCTTGTAAAAATTATGTTGACGGCACCATTTATAGCCATCAAACATGCACTGCCTCATATGAAGAAACAAGAGTTTGGAAGAATTATTAACATGGCTTCTATTAATGGCGTTATTGGATTTGCTGGAAAAGCCGCTTACAACTCTGCAAAACATGGGGTAATTGGTTTAACGAAAGTAGCTGCTCTCGAATCGGCTTCAGATGGAATTACTGTCAATGCGATTTGTCCAGGGTATGTCGATACGCCATTAGTGAGGAACCAATTTGCTGACCTTGCAAAAACAAGAAATATTGAAGTTGAACAAGTTTTAGAAGAAGTACTATACCCATTAGTTCCTCAAAAAAGACTGCTCGATGTGAAGGAGATAACGGATTTAGCTTTGTATATTGCAAGTGACTCCGCAAAGGGTATGACTGGACAAGCGATTATTTTGGACGGTGGCTACACTGCTCAGTAAAACCATTGTTATATAAAGGGCCTACTCGTAAGTCGATTTATAGACTTACGAGTAGGCCCTTTAATTTACCACGCATGGATAATAAAGTAGCTCCCGATGAACATGTCAATCTATGTCGAACGATTATAAAGTCTAGTAGTTGAAATAATCAACATAGTCTGACAGAATAAGAGGACAAGCTTCTTTTTTATTTCAAGTCTGTTGTAAGCGCATACATTAATTGCTTCTGGTAGAGGCGCATACGGAGGAAGTTTGCGACATATAGTGGCATTGTGTGAAAAATTCAACTCACAGGGAGGAATGGAAAAATGGTACAAGCGGTAGAAAATCAGATTTATGCTTTTCCGAATACGGAAGGTGCGAAAGTAAACTTTAAAGAACGCTACGATAACTTTATCGGTGGAAAATGGACAGCGCCGGTTAAAGGGGAATACTTTGATAACGTGACGCCGGTAACGGGGAAAGTATTTACAGAAGTTGCACGCTCGACTGCAGAGGATGTTGAACTTGCGTTGGATGCGGCACATGCTGCAAAAGATGCTTGGGGCAAAACGTCTGTTACGGTACGTGCGAATACGTTACTGAAAATTGCTGATCGCATTGAACAAAACTTAGAAATGCTAGCTGTTGCTGAAACGTGGGATAACGGCAAAGCGGTTCGTGAAACATTGAATGCAGATCTGCCGCTTGCTATCGACCATTTCCGCTATTTTGCTAGTGCAATCCGTGCGCAAGAAGGTGGAGTTAGTCAGATTGACGACGATACTGTAGCATACCATTTCCATGAGCCAATCGGTGTCGTTGGACAGATTATTCCATGGAACTTCCCTATTCTGATGGCGGTATGGAAACTTGCACCAGCACTTGCTGCAGGAAACTGTGTCGTGCTGAAGCCTGCTGAACAGACACCGGCATCAATTCTTGTACTTGTAGAATTGATAGAAGATCTATTACCTCCGGGTGTTTTGAATGTCGTGAACGGTTTTGGTCTTGAAGCAGGTAAACCGCTTGCATCGAGCTCACGTATTGGGAAAATTGCATTCACAGGTGAAACGACAACGGGACGTCTGATTATGCAATACGCTTCACAAAACGCAATCCCTGTCACACTCGAATTAGGTGGTAAATCACCGAATATCTTCTTCGAAGACATTATGGACGAAGACGATTCGTTCTTGGACAAAGCAGTAGAAGGCTTCGTCATGTTTGCACTGAACCAAGGTGAAGTTTGTACATGCCCATCGCGTGCACTGATTCAAGAATCCATTTACGATAAATTCATGGACCGTGCAATTGAGCGTGTAAAAGCGATTAAAACAGGAAATCCGCTTGATCCGACTGTCATGATGGGTGCGCAAGCGTCAACTGAACAGTTGGAGAAAATTCTTTCCTATCTAGATATCGGCAAACAGGAAGGTGCGGAATGCCTGATTGGCGGAGAGCAAAATCAGCTTGAAGGCGATTTGAAAGACGGCTACTACGTCAAGCCAACTGTCTTTAAAGGGAATAATAAAATGCGGATTTTCCAGGAAGAAATCTTTGGCCCTGTCGTTTCGGTTACAACGTTCAAAACAAAAGAAGAAGCGCTTGAAATTGCGAACGATACGCTATATGGCTTAGGTTCGGGTGTCTGGACACGCGACATGAATACGGCATATCGTTTCGGCCGCGGCATCCAAGCGGGAAGAGTCTGGACGAACTGTTATCACATGTATCCAGCGCATGCTGCGTTCGGTGGTTACAAAGCGTCCGGTGTTGGACGTGAAAACCACTTAATGATGTTGAGCCACTATCAACAAACGAAAAACATGCTTGTTAGCTACAGCGAAAACAAACAAGGTTTCTTTTAATTTCATTCAGCGGGGGTTCAAACCCCGCTGAATTGTGGATCTCAGACTAAGAACGCCGCGTCCTGCGGCAACGTCTGAATGACCAACATCCTGTTGGCCCAAAGCCTCCGGCGGATGTCACAGATTTTGAAGGGAGTTAAGGAAGGCAGTCTAAGTTCGCGACTTCCTGTCGCAACGACTGCATGACCTACATCCTGTAGGCCTCAAGCTCAATTCAAAATCTGGACGCAATCACGCCGAGGCGTGATTGATTCGAAAAGGAGGGAGGTAGTGCGGATGACGGAACGCGTACTCGCAACTGACGCTGCACTGGAACTCATTGTGTTTTTGGAAGAGAAACACGGTCCACTCATGTTTCACCAGTCGGGCGGCTGTTGTGATGGCTCATCGCCAATGTGTTATCCGAATGGGGAACTGATTATAGGTGATCAGGATGTCCTACTTGGTACTATTGGTGAAACACCGTTTTATATGCACAAAAACCAATTCGAGTATTGGAGGCATACACAGCTAATCATTGACGTTGTCAACGGTCGCGGCGGCATGTTTTCACTCGAAGGTGTCGAAGGCAAACGCTTTTTGACCAGGTCACGTGCGTTTACGGCTGAGGAAAACAAAGAGCTACAGGTGTAAGTGAATAACAAAAGGGCCCTCGATGAAAACTCGGAGGGCCCTTTTTGTCGTTGGTTAAATAAAGCGTTTCCGCTGTTCTGGCGATGGCAACATACATGCATCTTCTTTTTTGCCAAACCATTTATAGCGATTTTTAGCGACGTAGTTATATACGCCGTCACGGATTTTACGTGGTACGAGTATAAATAGGAAGAATAGATGCCATAATCCGTCCAGTTTTTTTGCGATACGGAGCGCTGCTGAAGACTTGGTGAACGCTTTACCGTTTTCAATCAAAACCAAGCTGTCAACGTCTTCCGGGATAGCATATTTTTTCGTGAGTTCCAGTCCTTTTTCGCTTTGTAATGAAGTAAATAGAAAATGATTGGCAGGATCTCGCTTTATAATGAACTGCACACTTGCATCACAAAAATTACAAACACCGTCAAATAAAATAATTCTTTTCATAAAATAACCTCCCGGCGTACTTATCTTCTATAGTATAGCCTGTTAGTGAATCGATAAAACGTGAAAGGTGTTACTATTTACACATGACAGAATATTTAGTATAATAGTAGTGAAAAGAAATGGAACATGCTATAAACGTTTGGATGTTTTCCACCGCATTTAGCCCCGGCAAAATGATGAGAGGATGATAGACTATGGAACGTTTACCTATTGAATCGTCAGAAATGGAGCTTAGGACTAATAAGGATTTCATCGCCAAATTAAAAATGATTGGCGAAGGTGGTCCTATTTATGAGCAATATGAAATGCTTGAGAAAAGAAGAGAAAAGTCCGATTCTTTCGATGATGGAAAAAAACTTCCGCGTGATTACCAATAACTAAACCTCACAGCGATGTGAGGTTTTTCTGTTTTTTTAATGCTCTATATAGGTTGAAATAAAGAGCTTCGATGAGGCGGAACGAAAAGGGCGAGTGCGAAGAATAATGACTATGAATGGTATTATGGCGAGTTATTCAGTCGCATTGCTGACATTTGTGTTATGGATGAATATTAATATTGATTATGATAGATCTCTCGTCCATAAAGTTATACTGGCTTTTCTGATTGCCAGTTCCATAAGCCCACTCTTTCTAGTGACTCGAGTGTTTCTATACTACAGAAGAATGCGTAATGCAGGAGTTCAAGACTAAGCGCTATAATCTATATTGAATATACGAATACATGTGGAAACTGGGTGAAGGCACCTTAAAAGGGGTAGCCAACCGAACAACGAAGAGTTCGGTTTGTATAATTTTTGCGTACTTTGCATAAATTATACAGTTTATACCAAGAAGTAATTCTATTATTTCCTGTGTCCCTCGTGGGAGGCATCCCCGAGCGCCACAGCGGATTTGAATGGAATCTTTATTTCAACATCTGTAGTTAGTAAACTATCCAATATTCATTAAAGTTCATAGTGTCTATCGCCCGTTTGTCTTCCTTCTTTTCACATCTACTAGAAGGAGGAGGTGATAGTATGATGCAACAAGGTAATTGGCAGCAGCCAAATTGTCATCAAGGGAATATGATGGGTGGTAATCAAGTACGCCCGGTAGTATGTCCGACGCAGTATCGTTGTCACGATCAATTTGTACCGCGTGAAGTTCCTTATATCCATCCGATCGTCAATGTGAATCGGGTGCATAACGTTGAAATTCCACGTCACTATTTCACAGAAACAACACAGAATGTGATGGGGCAAACACTCCCTGCTCGACCAGGTTTCGGTCCAGGAATGGGCGGAATGGGTCCAGGTATGGGACCAGGAATGGGCGGATTCGGTCCACAAGTTGGCGGTATCGGTAATCGTCCTGGCTGTGGACATCGTCCCGGTTGTGGCTGTGGAAATCGCCGCGGCTGGTGATAGGTCAGATTTATGGTAGAATAAAGCTACCATAATGATATACAGTAGGTGAGTTTGTTGAGAGCTTTTAAATTTGTCATTCCAGTCATGCTGCTCGTTGGAGGGTTTGGCTGGATGAAATTGACGAAAGAATTCCAAGAAGTGCCCGGATTAACGCGCTTGGCTATTATAATTGGTGCGATGATTTTGAGCGGGATCATTTCTTACTTTTTATTTCCAAAAGACGAAGGCGAAAAATCCTAAAGAGAGACCGATAGCGAATTTGCTATCGGTCTTTTGTTTATTTGCTAATACGTCATTTGTGTTAACTTTCGTTAAATATTTGTTGACTCATAATGTGTTATCTATTATTCTGTTAAAGATAACATAAACTTTAGGGGTGTATCATATCATGACAACAGCTACAGTAAAAACAAAAAGTAAAAGCGCAATGAGTCCGTTAACACTTGTCTACAGTGGAATGTTCGCAGCACTGATGATGATTGGCGCAAATATTACCGCATTTGTACCATTTCTAGTTGTGGGTGGTGTGCCGATTACATTGCAGACATTTTTTGCGATTCTTGCGGGACTTATTCTTGGTAGTCGCAGGGGTGCACTGGCGATGGCGGTCTATATGTTCATCGGGCTTGCGGGGGCGCCTGTATTTGCGAGATTCAGTGGTGGTTTTGGATCAATTATCAGTCCGACATTCGGATTTATCATATCTTATATTTTAGTAGCATTCATCGTCGGGAAAATCGTTGAAAAGAACGGGAAATTACATGGTTATATTATTGCTGCAATCGTTGGAATGGTTCTAAATTATGTAATCGGAACGAACTGGATGTATTATGCCTATAAGCTCTGGGCTGCGGCACCGGATGCCTTTACATACAAAGTAGCGTGGCTATGGATGGTGCCGCCACTGCCGAAAGATATTATCCTTGCCGTCCTTGCTGGAATCTTTGGACACCGTATGTATAAGGTATTGAAAGTGAGGCGTTAATATGACGAAGTATACTGAGTTAGCTGAACGTGTTCTAGTGGGACATGTCCTGACGGATGAGGAAGCCCTATCGATATTGGGGAGTCCAGAAGAGGACTTGCTGCCGCTTTTGCACGCGGCTTATATAATCCGGAAACATTATTATGGGAATAAAGTGAAGCTTAATATGATAATGAATACGAAATCTGGCTTATGCCCGGAAAACTGCGGGTATTGTGCACAGTCGATTATTTCAAAAGCGCCAATCGAAAAGTATGCCATGATGAAAAAAGAAGAAATTGTAGCAGGTGCAGCTAGAGCAGCCGAATTGAATGCAGGAACCTACTGTATTGTGGCTAGCGGGAGAGGTCCTGCGAACCGTGAACTCGAAATTGTTATCAATTCCGTGAAGGAAATCAAGTCGAAGTATGAGCATATGACCATTTGTGCATGTCTTGGACTGTTAAAACCAGACCAAGCGTCCCGATTGAAAGATGCTGGCGTCGACCGTTACAATCACAACATCAATACGTCGGAAGCCCACCATGGAAGTATCACAACGTCTCATACTTATGAGGACCGCGTAAACACGGTCGATCTTGTGAAGCAGTCGGGTATTTCACCGTGTTCTGGCGTTATCATTGGTATGCGTGAAACGAAACAAGACGTCGTCTCAATGGCACGCAGTTTGTATGCAATGGATGCAGATTCGATTCCGGTGAACTTTTTACATGCCGTGGATGGGACACCCCTTGGCGGGACAGACGAGTTAACACCGATCTATTGCTTGAAAGTACTATGCTTGTTCAGATTCATTAATCCCACAAAGGAAATCAGGATTTCCGGCGGGCGTGAAGTGAACTTACGCAGTCTTCAGCCGTTAGGGCTATACCCGGCAAACTCGATTTTTATTGGGGATTATTTGACGACAACCGGCCAGGAAAGTGAAAGAGACTATCAAACGCTGAAGGATATGGGATTCGAAATAGACTTAGAACCTTTAGCAAAACAGCCTGTTCCAGTGTGATTGAAAAATGGACATCCCATTTCGACGGGATGTCCATTTTTTCATTCAGGTGTATCAAATGGTTGCAGAATATCTCTTTTGCCTTTTGTGTGAAAAATAAGTACTTTATCAGTAGGATCGTACTTTTTACCATAAAATGTTTCATCTTTATAAGTGTGGATTTCATCGTACGTCTGTGTCATTGCATTGTAGATTTCTTCTTCACCTGAATCAGTTGGTGACCAGTATAAGATTTCAAGTACCGTATTTTCGCCTGTTGCAAGGGAGCGACGATTATAGCCGATGCGCTGTGCATGTGTGAAGTTTTCACGTGAGTAAAATTTAAGTCGTTTTGCAGTATCTGTATCTTCATAATCGACTGGCTCCACTTCAAGGAGAATCGGTTTATTCTTGGATTTTAACATTGTTAATAATTTGCTGCCAAGTCCCATGCCGCGTGATTGTGTTGAAACGAACAAGTAGTCGACGAATATAAACTTCTCGAACTCGACATACATGAGCACATGATGAGGTCCTTCATCCTTCTTATAAACACTTTTCTTGTCAGTTAGTAACGCATCCATATGTTCCTTTGACTTCATCTCTTCAACGGGGAAGTATTCATTTAGCTTCTCATACCAATTCAAAATGTGTTGCCTCCAATGGTTTATTTACCCCGGAGTTTTTTGTTTTGGATTGTGAGACCGAGGAAAAAAGAAGGGTAGTAAAAAATCCTCTATTCTACTGTATACCCATTATTTTAAATAAATAAACTTGCTCGGTTTTAATTAAGTAAATGAAACTATTTCCTAGATTATCCGTATACTTAGCTAACAACAAAAAATCTTACTCAGTGGAAAAGGGTGTATATATGTTTAATTTACTTATATTCTCAATTATTGTGGGCATCGTGTTCAGTCTAGTTATTGTCCCATTTATATTAAGTACTCAAGCGAAGCGCGGTGCGGATGAGGAAGCTGTAAAAACTCCTTTTAATAGAGGAGCTGCGATTGCTACCGTAGCTATATTATCTGCTATAGCCGTATTCGTGTTTTACTATACGACAAACATGGACCGTAACTGGACGTCTCTGTGGATGGTGCTTTTAGTCGTTACTTTGCTAGGTGCTTTGTCGGCAGGTGGCAAAGACCGCAAAGTGAAATTGGTCCTGTTCCTCGGTGCACTTGTTTTTGGGGCATATATACTTAGCGCGCCGCTCTTCAACGCCGACAAGAAATACAAAGCAGTTGAAATGGATCAGCAAGTGGAGATTTCAGCGTTCGATGAAACAAAAACGCCGGCAAGTGTTCCACCGAAGTTTGCACGCAATAAGATGAAGAAAGCATTCGGGCAAGTTCCGAATACGAGTTACTATGAGCTCGGCAGTCTGCAAATTCAAAAAGTCGATGGCAAATTTGTCTACATTGCACCCGTGGAGTTTTCGGGCTTCTTTAAATGGTGGAGTGCTGATACAACGCCTGGCTACTTTACGATGAGTGCAACAGACTCGGCTGATAACCCGAAATTTGTGAAAGCAGAAATGACGTATACACCATCGTCCTACTTCCACAAACAAGTGGAGCGTCATATACGGATGAAAATGCCGAACCTTATTTTTTACGGGGATGTTCAACTTGAAATTGACGACGATGGAAAACCGTATTATATCCGTTCTTATGGGGAATTCATTTCCGCGCGTAACGGCTTTGATGTAAAAGGGATTGTAATGGTCGATCCTGCTAATGGTGATGTGAAAAAGTATTCGCTTGCAGATATACCTGAATTCATCGACGGGGCTGTTTCACCTGAAGCGGTCAGTTTGCAAAATAGTTACTTCGGGAACTATATCCACGGTTTCTGGAATTCAGTCGTTGGGAAGAAAGATGTCAAGTTGCCATCTGATGAAGGAACAGAGGCGAATGTAAGCCCGATTTTTGACGAGAATGGTCATATGTATTACTTCACAGACTTTACAAGTCCAAAAGAAGGTGTCGACTCGATGCTTGGCTATGCGTTGACGGATGGTAAGACAGGAAAAGCAACGTATTATTCAGGTAATCTGGAAGAGTCCTATATGGATTCGCAAGGGGCACTGCAGATTATCGAGAAGAAATTCATTGAAAAGAAATGGTCCGGCGAAATGCCGGTCTTGTATAACTTCTACGGAGAAGCGAGTTGGTTAACGCCAGTGCTCGATTCAAATGGATTCCTGCAAAATTACTTCATTGTATCAGCAGCGAATCCGGAAATATCGGTTTACGGCAATACGCCGAACGAAGCATTGAAATTGTATAAGACAGCTCTTCAGCGCGGAGGTAGCGGTGTAGATGGTAGCTCGAGTGCGGAAGAGGCGAAAGCGGCCGTAACGGTCGTGCGTGTATTCAAAGAGCGCGTCGGTGATTTTACACTTGTTTCGTTTTTAGCGGATGATGGACGCAACTTCATCGTCTCTTCGGAAGCTGTGCCACTCTCAATCTATATTCAAGAGGGCGATAAGCTTGTTGTGACATATTTAGAGACGGGTGAACTATTCTTGCCTGTGAAAGAGTTGACGAATGTTAGCGTGGAATAACGGAAATGGAGTGCAAGGCGAATTCGCCTTGCACTCCATTTTTAGTTGCTATATATGTTGAATTAAAGAAACCCATTGAATCTACTGTGGCGCTCAATAAGGAGAGAGTATTAATTGGGGGTGTGGATTGTAGAACGCTTGGCGCTTTGGGGATGCCTCTCGCCGTAAGCCTGGATTAGCGCTTCGCATCCAGTCTTAGGGCTTCGGCGACCCCTGTTAAGGCGCCTTCGCCCAGTATATATACCGGATTCAACATATATAATTATTTTCAAGAAAGAAGTACTCCAACTTGCAGATTTCATCACAGATAATGAAATGCTCTTTCTCACATTGACCATCCAGCGAAGGCGCGTCTTCGTGGTAGCTGGAGCGATAAGCCACTGAAAAAGTTCTTTTTTGATAGTAAGAACTAGTTGATTGTAGTGAAGAGCGGCGACTCCGGCGGGAACAGCGCGAGCTGAAGACCCCGCAGGAACGCAGTGACGAGGAGGCTGAAGCCGTGCCCGCGGAAAGCGTCCGCTCGGAACGGAAATCAACGGTATTGAAGGAAATTGTACTTTTTCAGTGCCTTGGCTTATCGCGGGAGGCATCCACAAAGCGTATACATCGTATTCCTCTGTTCAACATATATAGAAAACTATAAAGTCTCGAACAGTGGATAACCTGCAAAAGGAGCTATTCCACGTCCGAACTCTTATGCTTCTGAACAGGCGCTTCCGCTTTTGTTTTTTCGTACGGTTAAAACGTATTGTCACATGCCGATACTTGTTAAGTCTGGTGCGTATCGATTGCGGAACATGCGGAATATCATGTACAATCAAGTCAAAGATAGTCAAAGTCAACGGCTTATCCCCCGTATGAAAGAGGTGAGGGTATGAGAAACATTTCCGACATTATTGAAGGATATTTGAAAGCAATAATCGAAGAGGGACAGTGTGGAACCATCGAAATTAAGCGCAATGAAGTCGCTGAAAAGTTCCAGTGCGTCCCGTCTCAAATCAATTATGTTATTAAGACCCGCTTCACGGCGGAGCGTGGTTATGCGGTTGAATCGAAGCGTGGAGGCGGTGGTTACATACGTATTTTCCGCGTTCAGGCGAATTCCCGTAAAGAATTGATTGAACATATTTTAGGCGGTATCCAATCGGGAGCCTCTTATACGATGGCTTTAGATGTCGTTTACAGACTAATTGAAGAAGAAGTCATAACGGAGCGCGAATCAAAGCTCATTCTTGCTGCGGTTGATAGAAGAACTATCCATCAGCCACTTCCAGACCGCGATATCATGCGTGCACGCATTTTACAAGCAATGCTCTTGACGCTTATTTACGAACAGCGTAACTAATCACCAATCCAACTGATATGAGGTGGCTTTCGATGATATGTGAAAATTGTAAAGAACGAACTGCGTCCATTACGATTACGCAAGAAAGTGTAGTCGGATCGCTGGAACGCCATTTATGTGAGAAATGCGCATTTCAATCACAAACATTCCATTTCGACCCCAATCAAGAGCCGTTGTCCATTCAGCAGTTCCTATCTCACTGGTTTAGCGGTTCTGATCCTTTCCAGGCACAACCGCAAACGCGGGGAGAGTCGTTTGAAGGACCCGAATGTCCCTCATGTGGTTTAACGTTTCCGAAGTTCCTCGATATTGGGAAGTTTGGCTGTGCCGACTGTTATGACACATTTCGTGGCAGCTTACCGCAAGTTTTTGGCAAGCTTCACAATGGCCATTCAACTCATACCGGGAAAGTACCGGTTTCATTTAATGAAATATATGCAGTTAAAAAGAAAATTGAAGAGATCCGAGTGAAGATGAAAGAGGCAGTAGAAGCTGAGCATTTTGAAGAAGCGGCAGCTTTGCGTGATGAAGCGAATACACTAAAGCAACACCTTTCCCTTGGAGGTGAAGAAAACGATGTCGATTGAAAAATTCATGCGTGATGCGGTAACCCCTTGGATGACTGCTTACGGAGAGCACTCAGACATCGTTATGTCGACGCGAATTCGACTTGCACGCAACTTGACGGGCTATCGTTTTCCTATCGCGTTCACTGAAGAAGAAGCGATGGCGGTAGACAGAGCGGTTACGGGTGTTTTGCTTGATACCATGCAAAGTGGCTATTCCTATACTAAGATGTCCGATCTACCTGCATTGGAACGCCAAGTACTTGTTGAAAAACATCTGATCAGTCCGCAACTCGCAATTCCTGACAGGCATGGCGCAGTTCTTCTATCAGAAGACGAGACCATAAGTGTCATGGTGAATGAGGAGGACCATATCCGCATTCAATGCATCTATCCTGGGTTACAGCTTGAGGATGCCTATAAACAGGCTGATCAGGTTGACGATTACCTTGAAAAAGAACTGCCGTATGCTTTTGATGAAGACTTTGGTTATTTGACAAGCTGTCCATCGAATACGGGAACCGGCATGCGCGCATCTGTGATGATGCATTTACCGGCACTTACAATGACGAAGCAGATTGATCGTATTATCCCGGCTATCTCACGGCTTGGAATCATTGTCCGAGGGAGTTATGGCGAAGGAAGTGAAGCACCTGGCAATGTCTATCAAGTATCAAATCAGACGACGCTTGGTAAAACGGAGCAAGAGATTCTCGCGGATCTTGGAAACATTGCATCTCGGTTAATTGGGCATGAACGGAAATCGCGGGAATTGTTACTTTCAAAGTCGCGAATTGCGCTTGAGAACAGGCTATTCCGTTCATTGGGTACAATTAGTTATGCGCGACTATTACCGTCAGGCGAGGCGGCACGATGCCTTTCGGACGTCAGACTCGGTATCGATCTTGGTATCATCCAGGACGTTGACATGTCGATTTTGAACGAACTGATGATATTCATGCAGGCAGGTTTCCTACAACAATATGCAAGCACGGAGTTATCACAAGAAGAACGGGATATATTCAGAGCGAAACTGTTTCGAGAACGACTCAATGTAGAGAAATCCTCTCCTCCGACTGAGATTAATACGGAAGAATGAGCAGGTATTTTGCACATTGTCTTTTGTTTAGGTATAGTTAGGTCAAAGATAGTCAAAGTCAATTTTCCCAATAAAGGAGTTCCTGCGTGTTCGGTTGAATACGTATAAAAGGGTGGCTGTTTTCTTACCTCTTTCTAGAGAGGAAAGAAAACATAAGCTATACTGCATGGATTGGTGTCTAGACGCCAGCCCCTAGGCCCATATGCCGTGGGAGGGATTGTGAAATGCATTATTCCTCCTACCTGTCGAGGCTGAACGGTGCCTTGCGCTTTTCTAGAAAAGGAATTCATTTGAGTAATGTATGGTTTTTTGGGGAATTGATTGTATATATATATAGTATAGAAGGAGAGGACTGAATATGATGTTTAATCGATTTACACAGCGTGCACAGAAAGTATTGCAACTTGCCCAAGAAGAGGCAATCCGCATGAAACACGAGTCCATTGGAACAGAACATATTTTACTTGGACTTATTCGTGAAGGCGGAGGTATTGCTGCAAAAGCGCTTGAAGCGATAGGTGTCAACTTTGAAACAATCGTACAAGGTGTAGAAAAACTTGTAGGTGCTGGAACAAAGGATGTCGGTCCAATCGTTCATTACACACCTAGAGCAAAAAAAGTTATTGAATTATCCGTGGATGAGTCACGTAAGCTGGGTCATTCTTATATCGGAACAGAGCACATCTTGCTAGCACTTATCCGTGAAGGTGAAGGGGTTGCAGCGCGTGTCTTGAATAACGCTGGCGTTAGTCTGAATAAAGCGCGTCAACAAGTACTTCAGTTGCTGGGAAGTAATGATAGCTCGGCTACAGGTCAAGGCGTTTCGAATTCTGCTGCAACGCCGACATTGGATAGCTTGGCACGTGATTTAACGGAAGTGGCACGTGAAGGCTTGCTCGATCCGGTTATCGGACGTAGCAAGGAAATTACACGTGTTATTGAAGTATTAGCACGCCGAACGAAAAACAACCCAGTACTTATTGGAGAACCAGGTGTTGGTAAGACTGCAATTGCTGAAGGGCTCGCACAGCAAGTCATTAATAACGAAGTGCCGGAAATTCTCCGTGACAAACGTGTTATGACACTCGATATGGGAACAGTCGTCGCGGGTACGAAATACCGTGGTGAATTCGAAGATCGCATGAAAAAAGTAATGGAAGAGATTCGCCAAGCGGGCAATATCATCCTATTCATCGACGAACTGCATACGCTGATTGGGGCAGGAGGAGCTGAAGGTGCAATCGACGCATCTAATATCCTGAAGCCTTCGCTGGCACGCGGTGAATTGCAATGTATCGGTGCAACGACGCTTGACGAATACCGTAAATATATTGAAAAAGACGCTGCGCTTGAACGACGCTTCCAACCGATCCAAGTCGACGAGCCAACTGTCGATGAAACAATCCAAATTCTCCATGGCTTGCGTGACCGTTACGAAGCGCATCACCGTGTGAAAATTACAGATGAATCAATCGAAGCGGCTGCTAAAATGTCGGATCGTTATATTTCTGACAGATTCCTTCCGGATAAAGCGATTGACTTAATCGACGAAGCGGGTTCAAAAGTACGCCTTCGTTCATACACGACACCGCCTAACTTGAAAGAGCTGGAATTGAAATTAGAAGCAATTCGTTCTGAAAAGAATGCAGCTGTCCAAAGCCAAGAATTCGAAAAAGCGGCATCGTTCCGCGACAAAGAACAAAAGATGAAAGAAGAACTTGAAACAACGAAAACAGATTGGAAAGAAAAGCAGGGTCAAAAAGAATCCGAAGTGACAGTTGAAGATATCGCAGAAGTTGTAGCGATGTGGACTGGAATACCGGTATCTAAAATAGCTGAAACGGAATCTGCAAAACTGCTCAACATGGAAGAAATGCTACACGAACGTGTCATTGGCCAAAGTGAGGCAGTAACTGCTATTTCCCGGGCAATACGACGTGCACGTGCAGGTTTGAAAGATCCGAAACGTCCGATTGGCTCGTTCATTTTCCTTGGACCAACAGGTATCGGGAAAACGGAATTGGCAAGAGCGCTTGCGGAAGTCATGTTTGGCGATGAAGATGCAATGATTCGTGTTGACATGTCCGAGTACATGGAGAAACATTCGACATCGCGTCTAGTCGGTTCACCACCAGGGTATGTCGGCTATGAAGAAGGCGGACAGTTAACAGAAAAAGTTCGTCGCAAACCTTATTCGGTAGTCTTGTTAGATGAAATCGAGAAAGCTCATCCGGATGTCTTTAACATTCTCCTTCAAGTACTGGAAGATGGCAGATTGACGGATTCAAAAGGACGCTTAGTAGATTTCCGAAACACAGTTCTTATCATGACTTCCAATGTAGGAGCACAAGAATTGCGGAAAAATCGTTATGTCGGATTTAATCTGGGAGATGCGGGGCGCGATTACGAAGGCATGAAATCAGCGATGCTTGAAGAGTTGAAGAAAGCGTTCCGTCCCGAGTTCTTAAACCGTGTGGATGAAATGATTGTCTTCCATGCACTTGAAAAAGAACATTTGCGTAAAATCGTCTCGCTTATGTCGAATGAATTGACGAAACGTCTAGGCGAACAAGAGATTGAACTAGAGTTGACAGATGAAGCGAAAACCAAAATCGTTGATGTTGGTTATGATCCGGAATATGGTGCTCGGCCACTACGCCGCGCTATCCAGAAACACATTGAAGACCGTTTGTCTGAAGAACTTCTAAAAGGAACAGTACTGGTAGGTAGTAAAGTACTTGTCGATGTGGTTGATGGAGAGTTTGTCGTCAAGACAGGAATCGACGCTGAACAACCGAAAGTTGCGAAAAAAGAAGAAGTACTCGAAAAATAAAGTGTGAACTGGATAGTCCATCCCACCGACAGTTCTTTTCGGTAGGAATGGGCTGTCCTTTTCGTGTTCGGAGGATTCCATGGCAAAAAGAAAATCGAAGTTTATGTGTAAATCATGTGGTTATGAATCGGCGAAGTGGATGGGGCGGTGCCCAGGTTGCGGAGAATGGAATACGATGGAAGAGGAAGTTGAAGTAGCCGTTCAAAAAGGGCCACGTGGTGCATTTCAGCATACAGAGGGCGTCCGTCAAAAGGCGCTGCCTATCAGCTCAATCGAGATGATAGAAGAACCAAGAATTGGCACAGACTTGGAGGAGTTCAACCGCGTTTTGGGTGGCGGAATTGTCCCCGGCTCACTTATTTTAATCGGTGGAGATCCGGGTATAGGAAAGTCGACACTCCTTCTTCAAGTATCTTCACTGTTGGCGAACAAAGGGCAACGTGTTCTTTACATTTCAGGTGAGGAATCAATTCGACAGACAAAACTACGTGCAGAACGACTTGGCGTAAAATCAGATGAACTTTATATTTATGCAGAAACTGATTTGGGATTAATTCACGAAACGATAGCGGATGTGAAACCGACGTTTGTCGTTGTCGACTCCATCCAGACCGTACATCATCCCGAAGTAGCATCAGCACCAGGAAGTGTATCTCAAGTGCGTGAATGTACAGCTCAGCTGATGCGCATTGCTAAAACGCAAAATATTGCTATTTTCCTTGTTGGCCACGTAACGAAAGACGGGCAGATTGCAGGACCGCGGTTACTTGAGCATATGGTGGATACAGTTCTTTATTTTGAAGGGGAGCGGCATCATACTTACCGAATTTTACGCAGTGTGAAAAACCGTTTTGGCTCTACGAATGAAATTGCGATATTTGAAATGTTGCAGTCCGGTTTGAAAGAAGTACTGAATCCGTCCGAGTTATTCCTGCGAGAAAGATCCCAGGGGGGAGCGGGTTCAACGGTTGTTGCATCTATGGAAGGAACCCGGCCGATTCTTGTTGAAATTCAAGCACTTGTCACACCATCTAGTTTTAACTATCCAAAACGTATGGCTACTGGGCTCGATCAAAACCGAGTGTCATTGTTAATGGCTGTACTTGAGAAACGTATGGGGATGCTGTTGCAGGCTCAGGATGCCTATATTAAAGTGGCGGGCGGCGTGAAGTTGGATGAGCCGGCAATCGACTTGGCTGTGCTAATGAGTATCGTTTCCAGTTATCGTGATTTGGCGGCTGGTTTGTCTGACTGCTTTATCGGTGAAGTCGGGCTGACAGGTGAAGTACGACGAGTATCGAGAATTGAACAACGTGTGACCGAAGCCGCAAAACTCGGGTTCGAGCGTGCGATTATTCCCGCTTCAAATATTGGCGGTTGGGAATATCCGAAAGGCATTCGCGTAATAGGCGTAGAAACAGTCAGTGATGCACTGAAAATTGCTTTTAAAGATTGAGTAGAAGACGGGGCTGCAATTGTGGCAGTCCTGTCACTTTTATACTGTAAAGATGCAGTAAATGAGAAACTTTCACATGTTGGAGGGAGTCCTAACAGAATAGAAGGAAATATCACACTTACCTGACCTTATAAAGGCGGTTTGAAGCGGAAACATGTATAATTAAAAAATAAAGGAGGTGGTTCATATGTTGAAAAAGGTAGTTCAAGTTTCATTTTTGCTTATCGGTGGAACACTGGGTGTATTATTTTTACCGCATTTATTTAAATTATTTTCTTTTACTACGAGCCCATGGATTAATAATCCATACGTGTCTGCAATCCTAGGAGCAATATTGCTCTTTTTAATCAGCCTTTTCCTAACAGAACCAATTGTTAATTTCATTAAATGGATGGAAGAAAGGTTATTGAAAGCACCGGTTTTTGATCTGATATTCGGTACAATCGGTCTTGTTGTCGGTTTGAGTGTCGCGTTCCTAGTCAGTTTTGGAGTGAGCAGTATCCAGATACCGATTATAACGTCTGTCCTTCCAATCCTGTTGTCGATTATTCTTGGCTATTTAGGTTTTCAAGTCGGGTTTAAGAAACGGGAGGAAATAATTCACACGGTGCAATCTACAAAAAGCGGTGGACTCAAAAAGAAAGAAGTGGAGGATACATCTACTCAGACTAAAGGTAAGCTTTACAAGATATTGGACACAAGTGTTATTATAGATGGTCGGATTGCTGATATTTCGGCAACCGGTTTTCTTGAAGGAGTGCTTGTTGTACCGCAGTTTGTGTTGACTGAATTACAACATATTGCGGATTCCTCAGACACGTTGAAACGGACGAAAGGCAGACGCGGGCTGGACGTTCTGAAGCGTATGCAAACTGATGATGGTCCGAATATCTTAATCACAGATGAAGATTTTGCTGGCGTTCCTGAAGTCGATATGAAGCTCGTCCATCTAGCGAAAAAGATGGGTGGACTCGTTGTGACAAATGATTTTAATTTGAATAAAGTAGCGGATTTACACGGTGTCTCCGTGCTAAACATCAATGACCTTGCAAATGCGGTGAAGCCGGTTGTTATTCCTGGTGAGGATATGCATGTTGTTATTGTTAAAGATGGTAAAGAACATAACCAAGGCGTCGCTTATTTGGATGATGGCACAATGATTGTTGTTGAAGATGGGAAATTCCACGTTGGCAATGCAATCGACGTTGTCGTAACAAGTGTATTGCAGACATCGGCAGGACGAATGATATTTGCGAAACTTAAAAACGGTAAGATTTCAAAGGTGAATTAAGTAGTTTTTAATCATGAAAAGAAAAGGAAGAGAAGTCTTGAACTATACAGTTATGATGCCAGCAGCTGGGAGCGGTCAGCGAATGGGCGCCGGCTACAATAAACTTTTTTTGAAATTAGATGACAAACCGATTCTTATCCATACACTTGAAGTATTCGAGGAGGATCCAGCGTGTGACGGGGTCATCCTTGCGGTAAAACCGGACGAACGTATGCAAATCGAGTCAATGCTTGAACAGTTTGCGATTACAAAAGTGGTAGCAATGGTCGACGGTGGCGGGGAGCGACAAGATAGCGTGGCTGCATGTATGAAAGCGCATGGCAAGGGCGGCATTGTCCTTGTCCATGATGCTGCAAGGCCGTTCATTCGTCGAACAGTCATTACTGAGCTTGTAAAAGTGGCTGACGAGCACGGTGCAGCAATCGTAGGTGTGCGGGCAAAAGATACGATGAAATATGCTGAGGATGGCATTGTCGAGGAGACGGTGGATCGTGGCAGGTTATGGATCATTCAGACGCCCCAAGCATTTCGTTATGCATTGCTGAAAAAAGCATCTGACGAAGCACAGGCACAAGGCTTTCTCGGTACGGATGAATCGATGTTGGTCGAACGTTTTGGAGAATCCGTACGAATTGTTGAAGGTACGTATGACAATGTGAAGATGACCACTCAGGAAGATCTCCTGTTCGGAGAGGTTTTATTGAGAAGAAAGAAAGTATAAGTTTTTAACCTGAACTAGTGTCTAGATCCAGGCGCCAGCCCCTTGGGTCATAAGCCGTTTTGCTGTGTGGCTGAAGTACGCCTCCTCGCAAACCGTCTTATGCCTGTCGGTGGCCTACAGGATGTAGGTCATGCAGCTGTTGCCACAGGAAGTGGCGCATTTAGGCTGCGTTCATTTATTATAGGCGCTTACGCTTTTCGTTAGAAGAAAAATAGGAGGTTTTTTGATGATTCGGATAGGACAAGGTTTTGATGTGCATAAATTTGAAGAGGGTCGCCCACTTATCATTGGTGGTATAACGATACCGCATGACAGGGGGCTGACAGGGCATTCTGATGCGGATGTGCTTTTACATACTATTACTGATGCAGCACTTGGAGCAATCGCTGAAGGGGATATCGGCCGTCATTTCCCAGATACAAGTGCTGAATTTAAAGATGCTGATTCTGCGGTGCTATTAGAAAAGATTTGGGCTCTTGTAGAAGGGAAAGGCTATAAACTTGGCAATATCGATTGCACGATTATCGCGCAAAAGCCGAAGATGTCACCTTATATTGAAGTAATTCGTAAACGTATTGCTGAGCTATTGAAAGCGGATATTTCACAAGTGAATGTTAAAGCGACGACAACGGAACAATTAGGCTTCACTGGAAGAGAAGAAGGAATTGCTTCTATGGCGACGATTCTGCTCATTAAGGCGTAACACCTTTTAAACAGCCCTGGCAAGTGGTAAAATAGCAAACAGTAGTAAAATCAGATTGGAGAGAATTCATATGACTTCAGAAGTACGCGTACGTTACGCGCCAAGTCCAACCGGCCATTTACATATTGGGGGGGCACGGACAGCACTTTTTAATTATCTTTTTGCACGTAACCACGGTGGGAAATTCATTGTTCGAATCGAGGATACAGATACTGAGCGTAATATCGAAGCGGGAGAACTTTCTCAACTTGAAAACTTAAAATGGCTTGGCATCGATTACGATGAATCGGTCGACATTGGTGGTCCATACGGTCCCTATCGCCAAATGGAACGTCTTGACCTTTATACAAAATATGGTCAAGAGATGTTGGAAAGCGGTCATGCTTATAAATGTTTCTGTACATCAGACGAACTAGAAGCAGAGCGCGAAACGCAGAAGGCTGCTGGAATTGCGGCACCAATGTACGGTGGTAAATGCCGGAATTTAAGTGCAGAAGAAGCGGCAGCAAAAGAAGCTGCTGGACTTACACATACTATTCGCATGCGTGTACCAGAAAACGTAACGTATAAAGTGGAAGACTTAGTTCGTGGAACCGTATCATTCGAATCTAAAGACGTCGGCGACTGGGTTCTTGTAAAAGCGAATGGCATCCCGACTTATAACTTTGCGGTTGTTATCGATGATCATTTGATGGAAATCAGCCATGTATTCCGCGGTGAAGAACATTTGACGAATACACCAAAACAATTGATGATTTTTGACGTCTTTGGCTGGCAGTCTCCGCAATACGGCCACATGACACTCATCGTCAACGAAGACCGTAAAAAACTTTCAAAACGTGATGAATCGATCATTCAATTCATCTCTCAATATAAAGATCTTGGGTATCTACCTGAAGCAATGTTCAACTTCTTTGCGCTGCTTGGCTGGTCGCCGGGTGGAGAAGAGGAGATTTTCACGCACGAAGAACTTATCAAGATGTTCGACGTAAGCCGTCTATCTAAATCCCCTTCCATGTTCGATAAACAAAAACTGACATGGACGAACAATCAATACGTGAAAAAGATGAATCTTGAAGAAGTAATTGATTTTGCATTGCCACATCTGCAAGATGCCGGTCTCATTAATAAAGAAATGACTGAGTCAGAAGCTGCATGGGCACATGATTTAATCGCTCTTTATCAGGATCAGTTAAGCTTTGGTGCGGAAATTGTTGAATTATCTGCCCAGTTTTTCGATCACGAGATTGAATATGATGAAGAATCCCAAGCTGTACTCGCTGGGGAGCAAGTGCCTGAGGTAATGGCTGCATTCAAAGAAAAGCTAGAAGCATTAGAAACATTCGATGCTGCATCTATTAAAGACGCGATTAAAGCAGTCCAAAAGGAAACGGGCCATAAAGGGAAAAACTTATTTATGCCGATTCGTGTTGTAACAACTGGTCAAATGCATGGACCTGAATTACAGGCATCTATTGCATTGATTGGGAAAGAAAAAACAATTGAACGAGTCGCTAAATACGCAAAACAATAACGTTGACTTTCATCGTTTGAAATGTAAAATGAAAGTTAATAACTAAACCGTAGAAAAGGATAAGTACACATTGCAAGCTCTTCAGAGAGGATCATCATCGGCTGTAAATGATCTGTGCCTCTGTAATGTGGAAATGCCCCTTTGAGTGCTGTGCCGAAAGTATAAGTAGGCCGGACGCATCGCCAGCGTTATAGGCGTCAAGCGGGAAGGCCAACACCTTCCAAGCGGAGTGGAACCGCGCATTCAATGCGTCTCTGTCATTTATTTGACGGGGACGTATTTTTTTTATGAGAAAAGCGAAATCGGCCGTGTAGATGCGACAGGTATAAGACGGACCTGCGAAGCGGAGCACTATCCCGCGTAGTAGGGCTGGCTTATGACCCGAGCATCTGGCCGATGTAGCTAGACAAGAAAAGCGGAAGCGGCCTTTACAAATGAACGCAGCTTAAGTGCGCCACTTAAGAGGAAGGCAGTCTAAAATCGCGACGTCCTGTCGCAACGACTGCATGACCAGCTTCATGCTGGCCTTGGCAACAAAGAGGGATGTAGTTCAATCCCTCTCCATTGCATGACCTACATCCTGTAGGCCCGTGACAGGCATAAGACGGACCTGCGAAGCGGAGCACTATCCCGCGTAGTAGGGCTGGCTTATGACCCGAGCATTTGGTCGCTGGAGTTAGACACAGAAATTATAGGGGGGAACGAGTTGTTTCAGAGAATGAAAGAAGACGTTCGATGTATATTTGAACAGGACCCGGCAGCACGTACTGTTTTTGAAGTTGTTCTAACTTACTCAGGTTTACACGCATTATGGTCTCATCGTATTGCACATGCTTTATATAAGCGGAAGTTGTTGTTTTTGGCACGGCTCGTTTCGCAAATTAGCCGATTTTTCACAGGTATTGAAATTCATCCTGGTGCAAAAATAGGGCGTAGGTTTTTCATAGATCATGGAATGGGTGTTGTAATTGGGGAAACATGTGAAATCGGCAACGACGTCACTATTTACCAAGGCGTGACTCTTGGTGGTACAGGTAAAGAAAGCGGCAAGCGGCATCCGACACTTCATGATAATGTACTTGTTGCATCGGGTGCTAAAGTGCTCGGTTCCATAACAATCGGTGAAGGTAGTAAAGTAGGAGCGGGTTCAGTTGTCCTGAAAGACGTCCCGCCGGAATCGACGGTTGTAGGTATTCCGGGGAAAGTCGTCATTTCGAACGGTGTTAGAGTGAAGAGTAAACATGATCACCGTGACATGCCGGATCCTGTGGCAGATAGATGCCAGACACTTGAAGATGAAATTAGTGAATTGAAAAATAGGCTCGAACATTTAAATGTTTCCAAAGTAAAGGAAGGAGATTTATCATGACAATTCAAATTTACAATACGCTGACACGCAAAAAAGAGCCTTTCATTCCATTGGAAGAGGGCAAAGTAAAAATGTACGTTTGCGGTCCCACTGTTTACAACTACATTCATATCGGAAATGCGCGTCCGGTTATCGCTTTTGATACAGTGAGACGCTACCTTGAATATCGAGGGTATGATGTAACGTACGTTTCGAATTTCACGGACGTTGACGACAAGATTATTAAAGCGGCTAATGAACTAGGGGAAGAGGTCGGCGAGCTAACAGACCGCTTCATCGCTGCTTACTTTGAAGATGTTTCAGCGCTCGGTTGCGGTAAGGCTGACGTACATCCGCGTGTGACGGATCATATCGAAGACATCGTCAAATTCGTGAAAGTACTAATCGATAAAGGTTTCGCTTATGAATCGCAAGGGGATGTCTACTATCGTACGCAGAAATTTGAAGGCTACGGAAAGTTGTCCCACCAATCGACGGATGAGTTGAAGGTCGGTGCACGTATCGAAGAGGGCATCAAGAAAGAAAATCCACTGGACTTTGCCTTATGGAAAGCTGCTAAGGCTGGCGAAATTTCATGGGAAAGTCCATGGGGATTGGGACGTCCGGGCTGGCATATCGAATGTTCTGTTATGGCAAGAGAACACCTTGGCGATACAATAGATATTCACGCAGGTGGCCAAGATTTAACGTTTCCACATCATGAAAACGAAATTGCACAATCCGAAGCGATGACAGGCAAACAATTTGCGCGCTATTGGATGCACAATGGTTACATTAATATCGACAACGAAAAAATGTCTAAATCACTTGGCAATTTTGTTCTTGTGAATGATATTAGGAAGCAGATTGATCCGAAAGTACTTCGCTTCTTTATATTGTCAGTTCATTACAGACACCCAGTCAATTTCTCGCAAGATCTTGTTGTCAGTGCAGAGAATGGACTTGCGCGTATCCGTACAGCGTACAATAATTTGAAGCACCGACTTGCGACGTCTGCGGATCTCGGCGATCAGAAAGATATCTGGATTCATAAAGTGGATGAAATCAAGAACGACTTTGAAGTGGCAATGGATGATGACTTTAACACAGCAAACGCTATCGCATCGGTATTCGAATTAGCGAAACTGGCAAACGTCTATTTAGTAGAAAAAAACACACAATCCGATGTGCTAGAGCATTTCATCCGCACATTTGACGGACTACTGACGGTTCTTGGATTGCCGATGGACGAAGAAAGAGGACTGTTGGATGAAGATGTCGAAGCGTTAATCGAAGAACGACTCGAAGCTCGCCGTAACAAAGACTTCAAGCGTTCGGATGAAATTCGTGATGAATTGAAAGCGCAAGGTATCATTCTAGAAGATACAGCACAAGGCATGCGCTGGAAAAGAGGATGAGCAACGTATATAACTTACGTGATATAGATGTGAAACAAATAAAAGCACTGGCTCTTGCCTACATGGGCGACGCGGTGTACGAACAGGCGATACGGGAGCACCTTTTGCGTTCGGGGCGTGTAAAACCGAATGTGCTGCACAGAGAAGCAACGCATTATGTCTCCGCGAAATCACAGGCAGCTACACTCAAGATGATGCAGGCATCAGGCTTTCTGACGGAAGAAGAAGAGGCGGTCATGAGACGTGGTCGCAATGCGAAATCTGGTTCAGTACCTAAAAATACGGATGTCGTAACGTACAATTACAGTTCAGGCTTTGAAGCGGTCATCGGTTATTCACACTTATTAGGAAGAACAGAACGCGTGCAAGAAATAATCAGTGAGGCAATTCGATTTATTGAAATGCCGAAGGAGGAAGAGTCAAAATGAATGAACATGAAAACGAAAATGAAATTGAATCTGAATTAATCGGCGGGAAAAATCCAATTGTAGAAGCACTGCGCTCGGGTAGGGAATTAAATAAGATATGGGTTGCTGAAGGACTTAATATGAAAAGCATCGGTGAAATCCTATCGTTGGCAAAAAAAGCAGGAATTATCGTGCAGGCGGTCCCGAAACAAAAGTTGGATGGTTTGCTTGATGTAAATCACCAAGGGATTGTCGCTTCGGTTGCGGCTTACGAATATGCGGAACTCGAAGATCTATTTACTGTTGCAACCGAGCGTGGAGAAGATCCATTGTTCCTTATTCTTGATGAACTTGAAGATCCTCATAATCTGGGCTCCATATTACGGACAGCTGACGCGTCGGGTGTTCACGGAGTCATTATACCAAAACGCCGTGCTGTCGGGTTGACGGGTGTTGTTGCAAAGTCATCCACTGGTGCAATCGAACATATCCCTGTCGTGCGTGTGAACAATCTTTCGCAAACGGTGGAGGACCTGAAAAAACGTGGTGTTTGGATTGCGGGGACAGATGCTGCTAAATCGGTGGATTACAGACTAATGGATGCGACTCTTCCGCTTGCTATCATTATTGGAAGTGAAGGGAAAGGAATGTCGCGTATTTTGAAAGAGAAATGCGATTTCCTCTATCATTTACCGATGGTTGGGCATGTTACATCATTGAATGCGTCTGTAGCAGCCTCCCTTCTTATGTACGAGGTACTGCGCAAGCGTCAACCGCATACTTCTGGCAGATGACAACAGATATACTCCTAGTCGATGGTTACAATATCATCGGAGCATGGGAGGAACTGGGCGGGATGAAGCGGAAAAAGCTCGCAGATGCACGTGACCGTTTGATCGAAAGAATGGCAGAGTACAAGGCGCATACAGGGTGGCGGGTCATTATTATTTTTGATGCGCATCTTGTGCCAGGTATTGAAAAAAAGAAACGGCATCACAATGTTGAGATTGTCTTTACTCGGGAAAAAGAAACAGCTGATGAAAGAATTGAAAAGCTCGTCTCTGAATTGAAGGGGAGACGGGTACAAATTCATGTAGCTACATCAGATTTGACAGAACAATGGGTCATTTTTGCGCATGGTGCACTCCGAAAGTCAGCTCGTGAGCTAGAACTTGAAGTAAATAAAATCGATGATCTCATTACGGCAAAAGTGAAGGCAATCCAAGGGCAGCGGCCGCTTTCGAAGATTCCTTTAACTGACGAAGTTGCTGAAATATTTGAAAAATGGCGACGAGGAATGAAATGAACGGTTGACGTAAAAATTTCCCATACGGTATACTTGTTATATAATAGTGATAACGAACCGGGGTGATCCAGGTGGTGGAGAAAACATACGTTGAAGGCAGCATATCGGATTTCACCGGATTATCCGACGGGGAAATCATAGCAATCATCCACGAAGGTAACACGGATGCGCTTAATTTCCTTATTAGGAAGTACCAATCTTTTGTTAGATTGAAAGCGCGCTCATACTTTCTTATCGGCGGAGACCGGGAAGATATCATTCAAGAAGGTATGATCGGCCTGTACAAAGCAATTCGTGATTTTAAAGAGGATCGATTGAGTTCATTCAAGGCGTTTGCGGAACTTTGCATCACGCGGCAGATTATCACGGCTATTAAAACTGCGACAAGGCAGAAGCATATCCCGCTTAATACGTCGGTGTCATTGGACAAGCCGGTATTTGACGAAGAGTCCGATCGCACATTGCTCGACGTAATAGCCGGGCCAGTATTGGATGATCCGGAAGGCCTCATGATTCACAGGGAAGATTTTGTTCAAATGGAAGATGAAATGAACAAAGTACTAAGTGGTCTTGAGAAGCAAGTACTGGCACTGTACTTAGACGGCCAGTCTTATCAGGAAATTTCCGAGGAGCTAAACAGGCAAGTTAAGTCTGTAGACAATGCGCTTCAGAGGATAAAACGTAAACTCGAGCGGTATATGCAAGTTGATACAGTGCGGTAGACGTCCATTTCCCTTGTATTGACATCATGAATGGTAGATGGTACCCTTTAGCAAGACTATGAGAAGATGTTCAAGAAGTCAGGGGACATAAGGTTGCAGCACTATTTATCAGCTTTTATCTCTGCTCCTAGCGCATTTTAACATGCGTTACCTCGACTCTTTTCGAATTTAGAACATTGAGTCGTAAGGGGTGAGGGAATGTCTAAAAAAATTATTTTAAGTTGCGATACATGCGGATCACGAAACTATTCCGTGCCGGCACGGAAAGATAAGCCAACAGAACGTTTGTCGATTAAAAAGTTTTGCAGGCATTGCAATGCACATACATTGCATAGGCAAACGGCATGAAGCGGTTAGTTAGGAAGCAGGATCATACTTATATTCGGAGGTTTACGGTATAATGAGCAAGTTAACTGGTTTTTTCAAAGACGTTGGCTCGGAAATGAGAAAAGTCAGCTGGCCGAGACGTAAAGAATTAACGCGTTACACAATTGTTGTTCTTTCGACAGTCGTTTTCATGGCAGTCTACTTCGGACTTGTTGACCTTGGCATTTCACGAGTGTTGGAATGGTACATTGCGTTATAATAAAAGCACTATAAATATTCCCCTTGAAAAATATCCCGTCTGACAGTATGAACGGGATTTTTCAATTGCCTAAACTCCAGCGTCTCTTTAATCCAGGCGCTTGCGTTTTTATTTAATTGTAGGGAAAAAGGAGGGACGGACGTTTAGTCCTCGTCACTATGGATATGGAAAAAAATTGGTACGTCGTTCATACGTACTCCGGTTATGAGAATAAGGTGAAAGCCAATCTGGAAAAACGTGTTGAAACGATGGGTATGTCTGACAAGATATTCCGAGTTGTCATCCCGGAAGAAGAAGAAACGGATTTCAAAGATGGTAAAAAACGCACGGTCCTGAAAAAGACGTTCCCAGGTTATGTTCTTGTGGAAATTATTATGACGGACGATTCCTGGTATGTTGTACGTAACACACCGGGCGTGACGGGTTTCATCGGTTCGTCAGGCGGCGGCGCAAAACCGACACCGCTACTTCCTGAAGAAGTCGAATTCATCCTCAAACAAATGGGTGTTAAAGAGCGTAAAGTTGAAATTGACTTCGCGCTTGGCGAAATGGTTGAAGTACTTGAAGGACCATTTGCGAACTTCCAAGGTAAAGTGGAAGAAATTGATGAAGATAAAGGTAAAGTGAAAGTATCTGTCGATATGTTCGGCCGAGAGACAAATATGGAACTCGACTTCGAACAAGTACAAAAAATATAAACGTTTACCACTTGCATATATCGTGAAATAGTGGTATCATTTCAAAGGTCAGACTGTAAACAAATGGTCTGGACGAACTATCAAATTCTACCGACGTAAGTCGGCAGGCACATATGAGTGGGAGGGGCAACCCTATTACCACATCACGGACTTAAGGAGGTGTGTCTCGTGGCTAAAAAAGTCATTAAGGTTGTTAAATTGCAAATTCCTGCAGGGAAAGCGAATCCGGCTCCGCCAGTTGGACCGGCGTTAGGACAAGCAGGTGTGAACATCATGGGATTCTGTAAAGAATTCAATGCGCGTACTGCAGATCAAGCAGGTCTTATTATCCCTGTTGAAATCTCTGTATTCGAAGACCGTTCATTTACTTTTATTACAAAAACTCCACCGGCAGCAGTTTTGCTGAAGGTTGCAGCTAATCTTACAAAAGGTTCAGGTGAACCGAATAAAAAGAAAGTTGCTACTGTGAAACGTGATAAAGTTCGCGAAATAGCAGAACAAAAGATGGAAGATTTAAACGCGGCGTCAGTTGAAGCAGCGATGGCAATGGTTGAAGGTACTGCTCGCAGTATGGGAATCACGATCGAAGACTGATCTTGATTTTATAAATCAATAGTTGTTTGTAGTGGGGGTTGCGCTTGTTCTCCGGAGCGCGCAACCCTTATTCGTGGGAGGTTTAACCCGTTAAAACCACAATCGAGGAGGAAATATTAAATGGCTAAAAAAGGTAAAAAGTTCACAGAAGCTGCAAAGCTAGTTGAACACATGAAAGCATACGGCGCTACTGAAGCGATCGAACTTGCGAAAAAAACAAGCACAGTTAATTTCGACGCAACTGTCGAAGTTGCATTCCGTCTTGGAATCGACACTCGTAAAAATGACCAACAAATCCGTGGGGCAGTAGTACTTCCAAACGGTACTGGTAAAACTCAACGCGTTCTCGTTTTTGCTAAAGGCGAAAAACTTAAAGAAGCTGAAGCTGCTGGTGCAGACTATGCAGGCGATGCTGAATATATCGCTAAAATTCAATCAGGTTGGTTTGACTTTGACGTTATCGTTGCAACTCCTGACATGATGGGTGAAGTAGGGAAAATTGGTCGTGTTCTTGGACCAAAAGGACTTATGCCTAACCCGAAAACAGGTACAGTAACATTTGACGTAGCGAAAGCTGTAGCAGAAATCAAAGCAGGTAAAGTTGAATACCGTGCGGACAAAGCTGGAATCATCCACGCTCCAATCGGAAAAGTTTCATTCGACGATGCTAAACTTGCGGAAAACTTCGCAACTGTTTTTGAAACTGTTCTTAAAGCGAAACCAGCTACTGCAAAAGGAACATACATGAAGTCGGTTAACATTACGACGACAATGGGTCCTTCTGTAAAAGTTGATCCTTCAAGCGTAGCAGTAAATAAATAATATTGACAAACAGATAATCTTTTGATAAGATGATTTTTGTTGTGAATATAACCATTTGTACCGTAGACAGCAGGAGCGCATGCCGCTTAAATATTCCTGCCGAGGACAAGACGCTCTTTTTCTTTTAAAAGATGACGACTTTTCAGCCCTCAGTCTACTTAGGTAGATTGAGGGCTTTTCATACCGGTATAAGTGACCCAAACTTTTTAGGAGGTGTCCAAATGAGCACAGTATTAGAAGCTAAACAAGCAGTAGTTGGTGAAATTACTGATAAGTTGAAATCAGCAGCATCTGTTGTTGTTGTCGACTACCGTGGTCTGACTGTAGGTCAAGTTACGGAACTTCGTAAACAACTTCGTGAAGCAGGTATCGACTTCAAAGTTTATAAAAACTCGATGTCACGCCGTGCTGCTGAAGCTGCAGGACTTGAAGGGTTGAACGAACATCTAACAGGCCCTAATGCGATTGCATTTTCAAACGAAGACGTTGTTGCTCCTGCAAAAATCCTTAACGATTTTGCAAAGAAAAACGATAAGCTTGAAATTAAAGCTGGCGTAATCGAAGGTCTACTTGCATCAGAAGCAGACATTAAAGCATTGGCGGAACTTCCGTCACGCGAAGGTCTACTATCTATGCTTCTCAGCGTACTTCAAGCTCCAATGCGCAACTTTGCGCTTGCAACAAAAGCAGTTGCAGAGCAAAAAGAAGAACAAGGCGCTTAATAAAGCAGCCTGAAATACCACTTGCGGGTTAAGCCCGACAAAAAAAGAATATTAGGAGGAAATTATAATGACTAAAGAAAACATCCTTGAAGCGATCAAAGAAATGACAGTACTTGAACTAAACGACCTTGTAAAAGCAATCGAAGAAGAGTTTGGCGTAACTGCTGCTGCACCTGTTGCAATGGCTGGTGCTGGTGCTGCTGCTGAAGAAGAGCAAACTGAATTTGAAGTAATTCTTACTGCTGCTGGACAAGAAAAAATCAAAGTTATCAAAGCAGTTCGCGAAATTACAGGCCTTGGCTTGAAAGAAGCGAAAGCAGTTGTTGATGAAGCTCCAAAAGCAATCAAAGAAGGCGTAACTAAAGATGAAGCTGAAGAAATCAAAGCGAAGCTTGAAGCTGTAGGCGCAAGCGTCGAAGTTAAGTAATTTTTGAATAATGAAGAAAAGCTTGTCGGATTTGGGCAAGCTTTTCTTCGTTTTTTTATCTGAACTTGTGACAAGCAGGTCATCGAACCGATAGTGTACGTAAGCTATCTTATTTTTTTGCGTTTCAAGTCTCTATACGAGGGGGAAGACTGGTATGTCTGAACATTACTACTCGGAAAATCCGAAAGTGAAGAGTGATCCAAAAGAATGGTCTGCAGAGTTACGCGGAAAAACATTTCGATTTAAAACGGATGCTGGCGTGTTTAGTAAAGGTGAAGTGGATTTCGGTTCGCAACTTTTAGCTGAGGCTTTTGTCTTGCCGGAAACGGAAGGTTTAATTCTCGATATTGGTTGTGGGTATGGTCCAATTGGTTTATCGATTGCCGCATCTTTTCCGGAACGGAGCGTTCACATGGTCGACGTGAATGAACGTGCACTCGCTCTAGCTGCGCATAATGCAAAACAAAACGGCATTTCAAATGCAGAGATTTATCCAAGTGATGCATTATCCGATGTCACGGCAGAGGGGTTTGCTGCAATTTTGACGAATCCGCCTATCCGTGCAGGAAAAGAGACGGTATTCAAATTTTACGAAGGCGCTTTTTCGAAACTTAAAGTTGGCGGTGAGTTGTGGATCGTCATTCAAAAGAAACAGGGTGCACCTTCAACGATAGATTGTTTAACAGGGCTATTCGGCAATGTTGAGACAGTCGTTAAGAAGAAGGGTTATTATATTTTAAGAGTCGAAAAAAATTGACTCGATAGTATTGATATGGTAATGTTATAAAATGCATAAATTATTATAGTGCGGTCGTATGCCCTTTTGCATGAATAATGGAAATGAAAGGCATACTGACAATGTATAAAAGATGGTAAAACCGAAAATGAGCTCTTGCCAGAACTCGTTTTCTTTTTGTTTTTTCGATATCATACACTATTTTTGTGGTTTCGCAAAGAACTAATATTGTTTTATAAGGGGTGAAAGAGTTGACAGGTCATTTAGTTCAGTATGGTCAACACCGTCAGCGGAGAAGTTTCGCACGGATCAGCGAAGTGCTCGATCTGCCGAATCTGATTGAAATCCAGACGGCATCTTATGAGTGGTTCTTAGAAGAAGGACTGCTGGATATGTTCCGCGATATTTCTCCGATTCAAGACTTTACGGGAAATCTATCGTTGGAGTTCATCGATTATACTCTTGGGGATCCTAAATACCCTGTAGAGGAATCGAAAGAGCGTGATGTAACGTTTGCAGCGCCGCTACGTGTAAAAGTTCGTCTCCACAATAAAGAGACGGAAGAAGTAAAAGAGCAAGATGTCTTTATGGGTGATTTCCCGCTCATGACAGAAAATGGTACATTTGTTATTAATGGTGCGGAGAGGGTAATTGTCTCCCAGCTCGTCCGGTCTCCAAGTGTTTATTACAGTGATAAAACGGACAAAAACGGTAAACGTGGTTTCGGTGCAACTGTTATTCCGAATCGCGGTGCTTGGCTTGAGTATGAAACAGATGCAAAAGATGTTGTTCACGTCCGCATTGATCGGACACGTAAGTTGCCAGTTACAGTACTCCTTCGTGCACTCGGATTCTCATCCGACCAGGAAATCATTGATTTAATCGGTGATAATGAGTATTTGCGCAACACACTTGAAAAGGACAACACTGAAAGCTCTGAAAAAGCATTGCTTGAGATATACGAACGTCTTCGTCCAGGTGAGCCACCAACACTAGATAGCGCGAAGAACCTTTTGTTCTCACGATTTTTTGATGCAAAACGGTATGATTTAGCGAATGTAGGTCGCTATAAGATGAATAAGAAGCTTCATGCACAAAATCGCTTGTTCAACCAGGTTGTCGCTGAAACACTTGTCGACCCTGAAACTGGTGAAATTCTGCTTGAAAAAGACCAACTCATCGATCGCCGTGCATTGGACCGTCTTCTTCCGCATTTGGAAAAAGGAATCGGTTTCGAAGAGATCACTCATGCAAGTGGAGTTCTTGACGAAAAAATAACAATCCAGTCCATCAAAATTTATTCTCCGAAAAGTGAAGAAAAACAAGTAATCAACGTAATATCGAACGCGTATGTCGATGATTCTATCAAGCATGTAACGCCGGCAGATATCGTTGCTTCAATTAGTTATTTCTTCAACCTTCTTCATGGTGTGGGTAACACGGATGATATCGATCATCTCGGTAACCGTCGTCTACGTTCAGTGGGTGAACTTCTTCAAAACCAGTTCCGTATCGGGCTTTCTCGTATGGAACGTGTCGTAAAAGAACGTATGTCCATTAATGATACGCAGTCAATCGTACCGCAACAGCTGATTAATATTCGCCCCGTTATCGCATCTATTAAAGAGTTCTTTGGTAGTTCTCAACTTTCTCAGTTCATGGATCAGACGAATCCGCTTGCCGAATTAACACATAAACGCAGGCTGTCTGCACTTGGACCTGGTGGTTTGACAAGGGAACGTGCAGGAATGGAAGTACGTGACGTGCATTACTCCCATTACGGACGTATGTGTCCAATTGAAACACCAGAGGGACCGAATATCGGACTGATTAACTCACTCTCTACGTTTGCGAAAGTGAATAAGTTCGGATTTATTGAAACGCCATATCGAAAAGTTGATCCTATCTCTGGTCGGGTCACTTCTAGAATCGATTACTTGACTGCGGATGTAGAAGATAATTACGTCGTAGCACAAGCAAACGCAATACTTGCAGAAGATGGTTCTTTTGTTAGTGAAGGAGTCGTCGGTCGTTTCCAAGGGGATAACACTGTCTTTAAACGCGAACAAATTGACTACATGGACGTTTCGCCTAAACAAGTAGTTTCTGCGGCAACAGCATGTATTCCATTCCTTGAGAATGATGACTCGAACCGTGCCCTTATGGGAGCGAACATGCAACGTCAAGCAGTCCCTCTTCTCAATCCGGAATCACCTTTCGTAGGAACTGGTATGGAACACATATCAGCACGCGATTCAGGTGCAGCTGTACTTGCGAAGTTTGATGGAATTGTCGAACATGTCGAGGCTAGAGAAATTCGTGTTCGTCGTATTGAAACAGTTGATGGAAAAGAAGTAAAAGGCGATCTTACAATATACCGTCTTGAAAACTTTATCCGTTCGAACCAAGGGACATGTTATAACCAACGTCCAATTTGTAGTGTAGGGGATCGCGTTAAACCTCTTGATATTCTTGCAGATGGTCCTTCAATGGAGCAAGGAGAGCTAGCGCTTGGTCGTAACGTTCTGATGGCATTTATGACATGGGACGGCTACAACTATGAAGATGCGATAATCATGAGCGAACGTCTTGTGAAAGATGATGTCTATACTTCGGTCCATATCGAAGAATACGAATCTGAAGCGAGAGATACGAAACTTGGTCCTGAAGAAATTACGCGCGACATTCCGAACGTTGGTGAAGATTCGCTTCGTAACTTGGACGACCGTGGAATTATTCGTATCGGAGCCGAAGTTCGTGATGGTGATATTCTTGTTGGGAAAGTGACTCCGAAAGGCGTAACTGAACTGACTGCTGAAGAAAGACTTTTACATGCTATTTTTGGTGAAAAAGCACGTGAAGTCCGTGATACATCCCTCAAAGTACCGCATGGCGCGGGTGGGATCGTTCTAGATGTGAAAGTATTTAATCGTGAAGATGGCGATGAACTGCCACCGGGCGTTAACCAATTGGTCCGCGCATACATCGTTCAAAAACGGAAAATTTCCGTTGGGGACAAAATGGCTGGACGTCACGGAAACAAAGGGGTTATTTCCCGCATCTTACCTGAAGCGGATATGCCTTATTTACCGGACGGCACACCAATTGACCTCATGCTTAACCCGCTTGGTGTTCCATCACGTATGAACATCGGACAGGTTCTTGAAATGCATCTTGGCATGGCATCTCGTACTCTCGGCATCCATATGGCGTCTCCTGTATTTGATGGGGCGAACGAACAGGATGTTTGGGAAACGATGGAAGAAGCCGGGATGGATCGTGACGGAAAAACTATTCTGTATGACGGTCGTTCAGGAGAAGCTTTCGATAACCGTGTATCAGTCGGTGTCATGTATATTATCAAACTGGCCCACATGGTCGACGATAAACTTCACGCCCGTTCAACAGGACCATACTCTCTCGTCACACAGCAACCACTGGGCGGTAAAGCTCAGTTCGGTGGGCAACGTTTCGGTGAGATGGAAGTGTGGGCACTCGAAGCCTATGGGGCAGCTTATACGCTTCAAGAGATTCTGACTGTGAAGTCGGATGACGTCGTAGGACGCGTGAAGACGTACGAAGCGATTGTTAAAGGTGAAAGTGTTCCACAACCAGGTGTTCCAGAATCCTTTAAAGTTCTTATAAAAGAACTTCAAAGTCTTGGTTTGGATGTTAAGATGCTATCGATTGATTTTGAAGAAATCGAGTTACGCGATCTTGATGAAGACGATGATATGCAACCAACAGATGCTTTGAATCTTATAAAAGAAAATCAGCCTGTTTGATTAGCCTAGTGAATGATATAAATGAATCTAAGGGGAAATTAACGTTTTCCCCTTTATCTTTTGAATATAAAGTGTGCGCTTGCTCGGAAAAGCCAATTGCAGCGATAAGACTAGAGGGAGGTAGGCTCCTTGATAGATGTAAACAATTTTGAGTATATGAAAATAGGGCTTGCTTCATCTGATAAGATCCGTTCATGGTCATATGGTGAAGTGAAAAAGCCGGAAACAATTAACTACCGAACATTGAAGCCCGAAAAAGATGGTCTGTTCTGTGAACGTATTTTTGGACCTACAAAAGATTGGGAATGTCATTGCGGAAAGTATAAACGCGTTCGTTATAAAGGCGTCGTTTGTGACCGTTGTGGAGTAGAAGTGACGCGTCAAAAAGTCCGCCGTGAACGTATGGGACATATTGAACTAGCAGCTCCAGTTACACATATTTGGTACTTCAAAGGAATTCCAAGCCGAATGGGTCTTATCCTTGATATGACACCACGTGCTCTGGAGGAAATTATCTATTTCGCGTCTTATGTAGTCGTTGACCCTGCGGATACTCCGCTTGAAAGAAAGCAACTGCTTTCTGAACGGGAATACCGTATCTACCGCGAAAAGTATGGTTCTAAATTCCAAGCGCTCATGGGCGCTGAAGCAATTGAACGTCTTCTTGCAGCTATCGATCTTGAAAAAGAGATGGAGTTCTTGAAAGAAGAATTGAAAACAGTTCAAGGGCAACGTCGTACGCGTGCAATCAGGCGCCTAGAGGTTGTTGAAGCTTTCCGTAACTCGGGCAATAAGCCTGAATGGATGGTTCTTGAAGTGTTACCAGTCATCCCGCCGGAGCTTCGCCCGATGGTACAACTTGATGGTGGACGATTTGCAACATCCGACTTGAACGACCTGTACCGAAGGGTCATCAACCGGAACAACAGATTGAAACGCCTATTAGATTTAGGAGCACCAGGAATCATTGTTCAGAATGAGAAGCGGATGCTGCAAGAAGCAGTCGATGCGCTCATCGATAATGGTCGTCGTGGCCGTCCGGTTACAGGACCTGGTAACCGTCCATTGAAATCCCTTTCTCATATGTTGAAAGGGAAGCAAGGACGTTTCCGTCAAAACTTACTAGGAAAACGTGTTGACTATTCTGGTCGTTCCGTTATCGTCGTAGGACCTAACCTGAAAATGTATCAGTGTGGTCTGCCGAAAGAAATGGCGATTGAACTGTTTAAACCGTTTGTTATGAAAGAACTCGTTGAACGAGGTCTTGCGCACAACATTAAGAGTGCCAAACGTAAAATTGAACGCCTCCATTCAGAAGTGTGGGACGTTCTTGAAGAAGTCATCAAGGAGCATCCGGTCTTATTGAACCGTGCCCCGACTCTTCACCGACTTGGTATTCAAGCATTCGAACCAATCCTTGTAGAAGGGCGTGCGATTACACTTCACCCACTGGTTTGTACAGCTTATAACGCTGACTTTGATGGTGACCAAATGGCAGTCCACGTTCCGTTATCCGCAGAAGCACAAGCGGAAGCGCGTCTACTTATGCTAGCAGCACAAAACATTTTGAACCCGAAAGACGGAAAACCAGTCGTTACGCCTTCTCAGGATATGGTTTTAGGAAACTACTACCTTACACTGGAACGTAAAGGCGCGTCAGGAGAAGGTACTTCATTCCGTGATGCGGATGAAGCACTAATTGCTTATCATAACGGTTTCGTGCATCTTCATTCACGTATCGCTATTCAGGCAAGATCTTTGAATAATCCTACTTTCACTGAGGAACAGAATGCAAAACTTCTTATAACGACAGTCGGAAAAGTGATTTTCAACGAGATTCTGCCGAAATCGTTCCCGTATATTAACGAACCGTCAGACTTCAACTTGCAAATTGAAACACCAGACAAGTATTTTGTATCTGGAACTGTCAATATAAAAGAGCATGTTGCTGAACAGGAACTAATTGAACCGTTTAAGAAAAAAATCCTTGGAAATATCATTGCGGAGATCTTCAAACGTTTCCATATTACAGAAACGTCAAGAATGCTTGACCGCATGAAAAATCTTGGATTCAAATATTCTACTCGTGCAGGAATTACAATTGGTATATCCGACATTGTCGTTCTACCTAATAAAGATGATATCTTGCATGAAGCACAAGCAAAAGTGGATAAAGTGTTACAACAGTTCCGTCGTGGTCTCATTACAGAGGAAGAGCGATATGATCGCGTTATCTCTTACTGGAGCCATGCTAAGGATGTAATCCAAGACAAACTAATGGACTCACTTGACCACTCAAACCCGATTTATATGATGAGTGACTCGGGTGCCCGGGGTAACGCGTCAAACTTTACGCAGCTTGCTGGTATGCGTGGTCTGATGGCCAATCCGGCCGGTCGAATCATTGAACTACCAATCAAATCGTCATTCCGTGAAGGTCTGACAGTGCTTGAGTACTTCATCTCAACACACGGTGCTCGTAAAGGACTTGCGGATACTGCTCTTAAGACAGCCGACTCAGGTTACTTGACACGTCGACTTGTCGATGTTGCACAAGACGTAATTGTCCGTGAAGATGATTGTGGTACAGATCGCGGATTGGATATCGGAGCACTTATGGATGGAACGGAAGTAATCGAAGGTCTAGATGAACGTATCGAAGGCCGTCACACGAAGAAATCGATTTATCATCCTGAAACAGGCGCTTTGATTCTTAAACGAGATGGCTTGATTACTGCTGATGCAGCTCGTGCCATTTTGGATGCGGGACTTGAACAAATAACAATTCGTTCTGCGTTCACATGTAATACGAAGCACGGCGTTTGTAAATTATGTTACGGCATTAACTTGGCAACAGGTGAAACAGTCGAGGTTGGTGAAGCGGTTGGTATTATCGCTGCACAATCTATCGGTGAGCCGGGTACACAGCTTACAATGCGTACGTTCCATACAGGTGGAGTTGCAGGGTCCGACATAACACAAGGTCTTCCACGTATCCAGGAAATTTTCGAATCGCGTAATCCTAAAGGGGTTGCAGTTATTTCGGAAATCAAAGGTCAAATCATTGAAATTGATGAAATACGTGAAGGTCAGAAAGAAATTACGATTGAAGGCGAAGTAGAAACGCGGAAATATCTGACGCCATACAACGCCCGTCTTAAAGTTGATGTCGGTGATATGATTGACCGAGGTGAAGTCATAACAGAAGGTTCTATCGATCCGAAAGAACTGATTGTTGTTAAAGACGTCGTTACCGTTCAAGTCTATCTCTTGAAAGAAGTTCAAAAAGTTTACCGTATGCAGGGTGTTGAAATCGGTGATAAGCACATTGAAGTAATGGTTCGCCAAATGCTTCGTAAAGTGCGCATCATCGAAGCAGGGGACACGGATCTATTGCCAGGTTCACTACTCGACATTCACCAATTCTCAGATGCGAATGCGGAAGTACTTAAAGTCAATAAAATTCCAGCGACTTGTCGTCCTGTTATTCTCGGTATTACGAAAGCTTCACTTGAAACGGAATCCTTCTTATCAGCAGCATCATTCCAAGAGACAACCCGTGTCTTGACAGATGCAGCTATTAAAGGGAAAACGGACGAGTTACTAGGCTTGAAAGAAAACGTTATTATCGGGAAACTTGTTCCAGCTGGAACAGGAATGCAGCGTTACCGTCATATTGTAATGGAACAAGAAAAAGAAAAAGCTACAACTAAGTAAGTTATGATTCTGTAACTTAAACTGAAAACGGGGGAATACGAAAGTAACTCCCCCGACTTTTCGTTTATGTGTTGACAGTTTACCTTACAGGTGATAAAATACAAAAGGTTGATAGTTGGATGTCTGTACTTTGGAGGATATGGAAATGTCTTATGAAAAAGTCGAGCAGGCAAAGAAGACAATCATTGGTACAAAGCAGGCAGTGAAAGCAATCCGTGCAGGGATAGTGATAGAGATTATTATTGCGCAGGATGCAGAAGAACGGATTATTGCTCCAGTAATGGAGGAAGCCAAACTTCGTGACATTCAAGTGACGTATGTTGATTCGAGAGATAAACTCGGAAATGCATGTGGCATTCAAGTCGGTGCAGCTGTGGTTGCGATTACTGATTAATAGTTTTTGTGCATTGAAGCACAAAGACTTTGTTTTTACCCCAAAAATGAACCACCTGGATGTGTGGTCTTACAAAAAGAAGTTCGAAAGGAGGAAAAACCGATGCCTACAATTAATCAATTGGTCCGTAAACCACGTAAATCAAAAGTGACGGGATCTAAATCACCAGCACTCGGAAAAAGTTATAACAGCTTCAAAAAGTCAATGACAAACGTAAACTCACCACAAAAAAGAGGTGTTTGTACGCGTGTTGGCACAATGACACCGAAAAAGCCAAACTCGGCTCTTCGTAAATATGCACGTGTACGCTTGACTAACCAATTGGAAGTCAATGCATACATCCCTGGTGAAGGCCACAACCTTCAAGAACACAGTGTTGTTCTACTTCGCGGAGGACGCGTAAAAGACTTACCAGGTGTTCGTTACCACATCGTTCGTGGAGCACTTGATACAGCTGGTGTAACTGGCCGTATGCAAAGCCGTTCTATGTACGGAGCTAAAAAACCTAAAGTTAAAAAAAGCTAATTAAAATAATCATGATTGATGGTTATTTAAGCGAAATCGCTTAAAAACCTTGAAAGGAGGAATACAACATGCCACGTAAAGGCCCTGTTGCAAAACGTGACGTACTTCCGGATCCGATTTACAATTCGAAGCTCGTTTCACGTCTTATTAATAAAATGATGGTTGACGGTAAAAAAGGTACATCTCAAAAAATCCTCTATGGTGCGTTCGAGCTTGTGAAAGAACGTTCTGGAAAAGATCCACTTGAAGTATTCGAAGCGGCACTTACTAATGTAATGCCAGTTCTTGAAGTTAAAGCACGCCGTGTAGGTGGAGCAAACTATCAAGTACCAGTTGAAGTACGTCCTGATCGCCGTACAACTCTTGGACTTCGTTACCTTGTTAACTACTCACGCACACGCGGAGAAAAAACAATGGAAGAACGTCTTGCGAATGAAATCCTTGATGCTTCTAACAACACTGGTGCTTCTGTGAAACGCCGTGAAGAAATGCACAAAATGGCTGATGCTAACAAAGCATTCGCTCACTATCGCTGGTAAGATTCAGCGATTCATTACTACTCTAATCCGAGACGGAAGGAGATCATATCATGGCTAGAAAATTCTCCTTAGAGAATACACGTAACATTGGTATCATGGCTCACATCGATGCTGGTAAAACAACAACGACTGAGCGGATCCTTTATTATACTGGTAAAATCCACAAAATCGGGGAAACGCACGAAGGTGCATCTCAAATGGACTGGATGGAGCAGGAGCAAGAACGCGGAATTACAATCACTTCAGCTGCTACAACTGCTGAGTGGAAAGACCACCGCGTAAACATCATTGATACTCCAGGTCACGTAGACTTCACTGTTGAAGTTGAACGTTCACTTCGTGTTCTTGATGGAGCTGTAACGGTACTTGATGCTCAATCGGGCGTTGAACCGCAAACAGAAACAGTATGGCGTCAAGCGACTAACTACGGCGTACCACGCCTAGTTTTCGTAAACAAAATGGACAAAACTGGTGCTGATTTCCTTTATTCAGTAGGTACACTTGTAGACCGTCTTGGAGCAAACGCTCATCCAATTCAATTGCCGATTGGTGCAGAAGATACTTTTGCAGCAATTATCGATTTAGTTGAAATGAAAGCAGTTTTCTATGAAGATGATACAGGTTTAAATGCTGAAACAAGAGAAATCCCAGAAGAATATCGTGAGCAAGCAGAAGAATACCGTGAAAAGTTAATTGAAGCGGTTGCTGAATTCGATGAAGCTCTTATGAACAAATTCTTGGATGAAGATGAAATTACAAACGCAGAAATCAAACAAGCGATTCGTAAAGCGACATTGGCTGTTGAGTTCTATCCGGTTGTATGCGGAACTGCTTTCAAAAACAAAGGTGTACAACTTGTTCTTGATGCTGTTATCGACTACCTTCCATCACCACTTGACATCCCACCTATGAAAGGTACAGATCCTGATACTGATGAAGAAATCGAGCGTCACTCAGACGACAGCGAGCCTTTCTCGGCACTTGCATTCAAAGTTATGACGGATCCTTATGTAGGTAAACTGACATTCTTCCGTGTGTATTCTGGAGTTCTTCAATCAGGATCATACGTACAAAACTCTTCAAAAGGTAAGCGTGAACGCGTAGGACGTATTCTACAAATGCATGCGAACTCTCGTGAAGAAATTTCTGAAGTACATTCAGGAGAAATTGCTGCTGCAGTTGGACTTAAAGATACAGGAACTGGCGACACACTTTGTGAGGCTGGTGCACTGATCATTCTTGAGTCAATGGACTTCCCGGAACCAGTAATTTCACTTTCTGTTGAACCGAAAACAAAAGCCGACCAAGATAAAATGGGTATGGCTCTTGCTAAGCTTCAAGAGGAAGACCCGACATTCCGCGCACATACAGACCAAGAAACTGGAGAAGTAATCATTGCTGGTATGGGTGAGTTGCATCTTGACGTTCTTGTAGACCGTATGCGCCGTGAATTCAACGTTGAAGCTAACGTCGGAGCTCCGCAAGTATCTTATCGTGAAACATTCCGCGCTTCGGCGGAAGTTGAAGGTAAGTTCGTGCGTCAATCCGGTGGACGTGGACAGTTTGGTCACGTTTGGATTGAATTCTCTCCTAACGAAGAAGGAAAAGGATTCGAATTCATTAACAACGTTGTCGGGGGATCAGTTCCACGTGAATATATTCCTGCAGTAGAAGCGGGTATCCGTGATTCACTTAATAATGGTGTAATCGCTGGTTATCCTTTGATCGACATTAAAGCCCGTCTATTCGACGGTTCTTATCATGATGTCGACTCAAACGAAATGGCATTTAAAATCGCTGCATCTATGGCGTTGAAAAATGCTGTATCCAAAGTTAACCCAGTTCTACTTGAACCAATGATGAAAGTAGAAGTTCAAATTCCTGAAGAATACATGGGCGATATCATGGGCGATGTTACATCACGCCGTGGCCGTGTAGAAGGTATGGACGCTCGTGGTAATTCACAAGTAGTTCGTGCAATGGTTCCACTTGCTAATATGTTTGGTTATGCAACATCTCTACGTTCTAACACACAAGGACGCGGAAACTTCTCAATGTCATTCGATCACTATGAAGAAGTGCCGAAATCAGTTGCAGAAGAAATTGTTAAGAAAAACAAAGGCGAATAATTTTTATTTTAGCCTGCTATCCATTAAATTAATGAATAGATAGATATGGGATGTTAGAGGGGGCCCCCTTTAGCACCTATATCTATATAAAAACAAAAAAACTTTTATATTTCGAGGAGGATTTCCATAATGGGAAAAGAAAAATTCGACCGCTCCAAGCAGCATGCTAACGTTGGTACAATCGGTCACGTTGACCATGGTAAAACTACACTAACTGCAGCAATCGCAACAGTTCTAGCAAAAAGACTAGGTGGAACAGCAGCATCTTATGCTGACGTTGATAACGCACCTGAAGAAAAAGAACGCGGTATTACAATCAATACTTCACACGTTGAGTATGAAACTGCAACTCGTCACTACGCACACGTTGACTGCCCAGGTCACGCCGATTACGTTAAAAACATGATCACTGGTGCAGCACAAATGGACGGCGGAATCCTAGTTGTTTCTGCAGCTGACGGCCCTATGCCACAAACACGTGAGCACATCTTGCTTTCACGTCAAGTAGGTGTTCCACATCTAGTTGTCTTCATGAACAAATGTGACATGGTTGATGACGAAGAGCTTCTTGAGCTTGTTGAAATGGAAATTCGCGACCTTCTTTCTGAATATGACTTCCCTGGCGATGACATTCCTGTCATTAAAGGTTCTGCTCTTAAAGCGCTTGAAGGCGACGAAGGCTATGAAGATAAAATTATGGAACTTATGGCTGCTGTTGACGAGTATATCCCAACACCACCACGTGATACTGAAAAACCATTCATGATGCCTGTTGAGGACGTATTCTCAATCACAGGACGTGGAACTGTTGCTACTGGTCGCGTTGAGCGTGGAGTAGTTAAAATCGGTGATGTTGTTGATATCATCGGTATCGTTGAAGAACCAAAAGCTACTACTGTAACAGGTGTAGAAATGTTCCGTAAACTTCTTGATTATGCAGAAGCTGGCGACAACATTGGTGCACTACTTCGTGGGGTATCACGTGATGACATCCAACGTGGGCAAGTTCTTGCTAAACCAGGAACTATCGTTCCACACACGAAATTTACATCTGAAGTTTATGTTCTTTCAAAAGAAGAGGGTGGACGTCATACTCCATTCTTCTCTAACTACCGTCCACAGTTCTACTTCCGTACAACTGACGTAACTGGTGTTATCGAACTTCCTGAAGGCGTAGAAATGGTTATGCCTGGAGATAACATTGAAATGACAATCGATTTGATTGCTCCAATCGCTCTTGAAGAAGGTACGAAGTTCTCTATCCGCGAAGGTGGACGTACTGTAGGCGCTGGCGTTGTAGCAACAATCCTTAAATAATTATTTCTTAAAACCGCCCTTTGTGGCGGTTTTTTTGTTGCCTAGGAAACTATAAAATCTCGTTAAATGGACAAGCTACAACATAAGGATTACTCATTGAAGATCCTGACTCTGATGCTGCGCTAAAAATTCATTGACAGAAGAAATATCCTCTGCTATCTTAATAACTATGCTTCATCACTTTAGCTGGATAAAGAAACAAATCATAGGGGGAATACAAATGAATGCAGTTATTATCGCCATAGTCGTTATGTTGGCTTTAAGTTTATTACGGGTGAACGTTGTATTAGCCCTAGTTGTAGGTGCGATTGTGGGAGGATTTACAGGAGGCTTATCAGTTGATGAAACGATTGTCTCGTTTACTGGTGGTCTAGGTGAAGGAGCAACAATTGCCCTTAGTTATGCATTACTTGGTGGATTCGCGGTAGCTATATCGAAAACTGGCATTCCTCAATTGCTTGTTGAAGCTATGTTGCGGATTGTGAAGAAAGAGGGGGAGCCTGATCGTACAGCACTAGGAAAAGTATTGATTGTCTTAATGCTTCTAGCGATGGCCATATTCTCACAAAATCTTATTCCAATCCATATTGCATTTATTCCTTTATTGGTGCCACCGATTATACATGTCTTAAATATGTTGAAAATAGATCGTCGTCTCATTGCATCTGTTCTGACATTCGGGTTAACAGCACCATATATCTTGCTTCCATATGGATACGGTTTCATCTTCCATGAAATTCTTGCTAAGCAAATGGCGGCAGCGGGTATGGCGATTGATATGGCGGACATACCGAAAGCGATGGCACTTCCTGTTCTTGGTCTGTTCGTAGGACTGCTAATTGCTATTTTCTTCTCTTATCGCAAGCCGAGAGAGTATGAGGACAAGCAGTTAAAAATCACTGAAGAAGTGGTGGTTGTTAAAACACGTAATATCATCTTTACAGTACTAGCACTTATTGGCACACTTGCTGTACAGATACCAACACAGTCTATGATTGCAGGTGCGGTGACTGGGATTGCGATTCTGTATATTACGGGAGCACTTAAGTGGAAAGATGCTGATGGTTTAATCAATGAAGGAATGCGTATGATGGCATTCGTAGGATTTGTCATGATTACAGCAAATGGATTTGCTGCTGTGCTTCAAGAGACAGGAGATATTGTTAAGTTGGTGGAATACTCGAGCACTGCTCTAGGGGATAATAAGGGGATGGCAGCATTCGCTATGTTACTTGTCGGGTTAATCGTTACAATGGGTATTGGCTCATCATTTGCGACAATCCCAATTATTGCATCGATTTTCGTGCCGCTTAGTATGGCATTTGGATTCAGTCCGTTAGCCATCATTGCACTTGTTGGGACAGCAGCGGCTCTTGGTGATGCTGGTTCGCCTGCATCTGACTCTACGCTTGGGCCAACTGCGGGACTTGATGTCGATGGACAACATAATCATATATGGGATACATGTGTACCGACATTCATTCACTACAACATTCCGTTGTTGTTGTTTGGTTGGGTAACAGTCATGCTCTTTAATTAAGTAGTCAATAGTCCGAGTTAGTACTCTCGGACTTGCAATGAGTGAGAGAAAGAATTATAATAATAAAGTTGAGAAAAGAATTTCGCCAAGGCACTTGCGTTATTCTTTTTTTATGTGTATAATATTGAATGTTGGTCTTTGACTGCGATGAAGCGAGAGGTTGCCGACACACCAGGCCGCTTTGCCATGGCATGTGTGTGGGAAATTTTCGTGGAGAATGTCTATAACAAAATAGGCGCAAGGGAGGGAAAATAATGGCAAAACAAAAGATTCGTATTCGTTTAAAAGCATATGATCATAGAATTCTTGATCAATCAGCTGAAAAGATCGTAGAAACAGCAAAACGTTCGGGTGCTAGTGTATCGGGTCCGATTCCACTACCGACTGAAAGAACTGTCTACACGATTCTTCGTGCGGTGCATAAATACAAAGATTCGCGCGAGCAGTTCGAAATGCGTACTCACAAACGTCTAATCGATATCGTTAATCCGACACCACAAACTGTCGATGCTTTAATGAAACTCGATTTACCATCAGGCGTTGACATTGAAATTAAACTTTAATCGATACTAAATAAAGCACACATTAATTCAGGAGGTGGACTAAATGACCAAAGGAATCTTGGGAAGAAAACTCGGTATGACGCAAATTTTTGCTGAAAACGGAGATCTTATCCCGGTAACAGTGATTGAGGCTGGACAAAACGTTGTTCTTCAAAAGAAGACTACGGAAACAGACGGCTACGAATCAATCCAAATCGGATTTGAAGATAAACGCGAAAAGCTTGCTAACAAACCTGAAAAAGGGCACGTTGCAAAAGCTGATACTGCACCTAAGCGCTTCATTCGCGAATTCCGCGAATTAGACGTTAGTGGCTACGAAGTTGGTCAAGAAGTCAAAGTTGATACTTTTGCTGAAGGCGATATCGTCGACATCACAGGTACATCAAAAGGTAAAGGGTTCCAGGGTGTTATCAAGCGTCACGGATATTCACGCGGACCTATGACCCACGGATCACGTCATCACCGCGCACCAGGTTCAATCGGATCTGTTGACGCTCAACGTGTATTCAAAGGTAAAAAAATGCCAGGTCGTATGGGTGGCAAAACAGTAACAGTTCAAAACCTTGAAATTATACGAGTTGATCTTGAACGCAACTTGCTACTAGTTAAAGGTAACGTTCCTGGAGCACGCAAATCACTTTTACAAGTGCGCAGCGCTATCAAAGGAAACTGACTACTAAAGAAAGGAGGAAACAGGAATGCCTAAAGTATCCGTATTAAATCAGGCAGGAACTTCTGTCGGAGACATCGAACTAAATGAAGCAATCTTTGGTATCGTACCAAACGAATCTGTTTTATTCGAAGCATTGGTTCAACAACGTGCTTCATTGCGTCAAGGGAATCATAAAGTAAAAAGTCGCGGCGAAGTTGCTGGTGGAGGACGTAAACCATGGCGTCAAAAAGGTACAGGTCGTGCCCGTCAAGGTTCAATCCGATCACCACAATGGCGTGGAGGTGGTATCGTATTCGGTCCATCACCAAGAAGCTATAGCTACAAATTACCGAAGAAAGTCCGCAGATTGGCTCTTCTTTCAGCTCTTTCTACGAAAGTTCGTGAAGAAGATGTAATCGTTCTTGAAGGACTAACATTCAATGCACCAAAAACAAAAGATTTTATCAAAGTACTTGCTGATCTTTCGATTAACAGAAAAGCGTTGATCGTAACAGCTGACTTAGATGAAACTTTGGCTTTGTCTGCACGTAACATCCCTGGAATCAGTGTCGTAACAGCGACAGGTATTAACGTACTTGATCTTATCGGTCACGATAAACTTGTTATGACTAAAGCAGCAGTTCAAAAAATAGAGGAGGTGCTAGGTTAATGGAAGCACGTGATATTATAAAACGTCCGGTCATTACCGAGCGTACTTCTGAACAAATGGAATTCAAAAAGTACACTTTTGAAGTTGACACGCGCGCTAATAAATCATTTATTAAGCAAGCTATCGAAGAAGTTTTCGGTGTTAAAGTTGAAAAAGTGAACGTACAGAATTACAAAGGTAAACTTAAGCGTATGGGCAAGCATTCTGGTTATACGAACAGACGCCGTAAAGCGATTGTTACACTAACTGCTGACTCAAAAGACATCGAACTTTTCGAAGTCTAAGTTAAACAACTAATAGATATCTAATTATATGAAGGAGGGAACACAAATGGCGATTAAGAAATACAAACCTACCTCCAACGGACGCCGTAACATGACTACATCCGATTTTGCTGAGATTACTGCTGACAAACCGGAAAAATCATTGCTTGCACCGCTTAAGCGGAAAGGCGGCCGTAACAACACTGGTAGGATTACTGTTCGTCACCATGGTGGAGGCCACAAGCGCCAATACCGTGTCATCGATTTCCAACGCCGGAAAGATGGCATACCAGGACGCGTTGCTACGATCGAATACGATCCAAACCGTTCAGCTAACATTGCTCTAATCAATTACGTAGACGGAGAGAAACGTTACATTCTCGCTCCAAAAGGTCTTGTAGTTGGAGCAACTATTATGTCAGGCCCGGAATCAGATATCAAAGTGGGTAACTCACTTCCACTAGAAAACATTCCAATGGGTACTACAATTCATAACATCGAAATGAAACCAGGTAAAGGCGGACAACTAGTACGTTCAGCAGGAACTTCTGCACAACTACTTGGCCGTGAAGATAAGTATGTTATTGTACGTCTTCAATCTGGAGAAGTTCGCATGATTCTTGCTGTATGCCGCGCGACAATTGGTCAAGTTGGTAATGAGCAACATGAACTAATCAACATTGGTAAAGCAGGACGTTCACGTTGGATGGGTAAACGCCCAACAGTTCGTGGTTCTGTCATGAACCCTAACGATCACCCACACGGTGGTGGTGAAGGTAAAACTGGTATCGGTATGAAGTCTCCAGTAACTCCATGGGGTAAACCGACACTTGGTTATAAAACACGTAAGAAAAACAACAAATCCGACAAGCTTATTGTACGTCGTCGTAAGAAGTAATAGTAATGCACTGCGGTTCAATGATTGGACCGTAGTACAAACACGGAGGGAGGTTCCGACATGGGCCGCAGCTTGAAAAAAGGACCATTTGTAGACGATCATCTAATGAAGAAGGTCGAAGCACAAAGTGGATCTGAGAAAAAACAGGTTATCAAAACATGGTCACGCCGTTCAACAATCTTCCCGACATTCATCGGAATGACAATTGCTGTATATGACGGACGTAAACACGTTCCCGTCTATGTAACTGAAGATATGGTTGGTCACAAACTTGGTGAATTTGCACCTACGCGCACATACAGAGGTCATGGCGCCGACGATAAGAAAACAAGACGTTAATTGAGAGGAGGTTATTCTGATGCAACAAGCAAAAGCTACTGCCCGCACAGTCCGTATTGCCTCTCGTAAAGTCCGTTTGGTCGTTGATCTTATCCGAGGCAAAAAAGTCGGTGAAGCTATCGCGATTCTACGCCTGACGCCAAAAGCGGCTTCTCCGGTTGTAGAAAAAGTTTTGAAATCAGCGATTGCAAATGCTGAACATAACTATGAAATGGATGTCGAAAACCTATTTATCAGCGAAGTATTCGTTGATGAAGGTCCGACTATGAAACGTTTCCGACCACGCGCACAAGGACGTGCGAGCGCAATTAATAAACGTACGAGCCACATCACATTAGTGGTATCTGAAAAGAAGGAGGGATAATTCGTGGGTCAAAAAGTACATCCTAACGGTTTACGGGTCGGTATCATCCGTGACTGGGAGTCTAAATGGTACGCAGAAAAAGACTATGCGACTCTCTTGCACGAAGATTTGAAAATCCGTGAGTTCATCGAAAAACGTCTTGTAGAAGCTTCTGTTTCTAAAGTTGAAATTGAACGTGCTGCAAAGCGTGTTAACATCAGCATCCACACTGCTAAACCAGGAATGGTTATTGGTAAAGGTGGTACTGAGGTCGAAACACTTCGTAAAATGTTGAACGACATCACTGGTAAACGCGTTCACATCAACATCATTGAAATTAAACGTGCGGATCTTGACGCTAAACTAGTTGCAGAGTCAATTGCTCGTCAACTAGAAACTCGCGTATCATACCGTCGTGCACAAAAACAAGCAATCCAACGCACAATGCGTTCTGGCGCTAAAGGAATTAAAACACAAGTTTCTGGACGTCTTGGCGGTGCTGACATCGCTCGGTCGGAACATTATAGTGAAGGTACTGTCCCTCTCCATACATTACGTGCAGATATTGATTATGCACATGCTGAAGCAGACACAACGTTTGGTAAGCTTGGCGTTAAAGTATGGATTTATCGTGGAGAAGTCCTTCCAGTGAAGAAACAGAAGAACTCTGAGGAAGGAGGCAACTAATATGTTAATGCCTAAACGAGTTAAATATCGTCGTGTATTCCGTGGTAAAATGCGTGGTACTACAAAAGGCGGAGCAACAGTTCAATTCGGAGAATACGGTCTACAAGCTCTTGATTCGGCATGGATTACAAACCGCCAAATCGAAGCAGCACGTATTTCAATGACACGTTACATGAAACGTGGCGGTAAAGTATGGATCAACATCTTCCCGCACAAACCATATACAAAGAAGCCTCTTGAAGTACGGATGGGTTCAGGTAAAGGTGCTGTAGAAGGCTGGGTAGCAGTTGTTAAACCTGGTCGTATTATGTTCGAAATAGCAGGTGTATCGGAAGAAGTTGCGCGTGAAGCGCTTCGCCTGGCATCTCACAAACTTCCTATTAAAACTAAGTTTGTAAAACGTGAAGAAATCGGTGGTGAATCTAATGAAAGCTAATGAAATCCGTGACTTAACAACTGCAGAGATTGAGCAAAAGGTGAAATCACTGAAAGAAGAGCTTTTCAACCTTCGCTTCCAACTTGCGACAGGTCAATTAGAAAACACTGCACGCATCCGAGAAGTTCGTAAATCGATTGCGCGCATGAAGACAGTTATACGTCAAAGAGAAATCAGTGCAAATAACTGATGAAGGAGGTTGCAGCCATGACTGAGGAGCGTAACCAGCGCAAAGTATATACAGGCCGCGTTGTATCCGACAAAATGGATAAAACAGTTACTGTTATGATCGAAACGCAAAAGAAACATTCTAAATACGGTAAACGTGTTAAGTATTCTAAGAAATTCAAGGCCCACGATGAGCTGAACGAAGCTAAAATCGGAGATGTTGTTCGTATAATGGAAACTCGTCCATTGTCAGCAACAAAACGTTTCCGTCTACTTGAAGTAGTCGAAACAGCGGTCATCATTTAATTAACGTTCGGGTATATAAATCCGGGAGGAGGTAGCCTCAATGATCCAACAGGAAAGTCGTATGAAAGTCGCCGACAACTCAGGCGCTCGTGAAGTACTTACAATTAAGGTATTAGGCGGTTCAGGCCGAAAAGTAGCAAACATCGGTGATGTAGTCGTTGTAACGGTGAAAAAAGCAACACCAGGTGGCGTTGTTAAAAAAGGTGAAGTTGTCAAGGCTGTTATCGTTCGCACGAAGAGCGGAGTACGCCGTAAAGACGGTTCATATATTACATTTGATGAAAATGCTTGTGTTATTATCCGTGACGACAAGAGCCCACGTGGAACTCGTATTTTCGGACCAGTTGCTCGCGAACTTCGTGACAGCAACTTCATGAAAATTATTTCACTTGCTCCTGAAGTTCTTTAATCACATGATAGTGCCAAATCAAGGAGGTGCGACAGAATGAATGTTAAAAAAGGCGATAAAGTTATGGTCATCACAGGTAAAGACAAAGGTAAAACCGGTGTGATCCTAGTTGCTTTCCCTAAAAAGGATCGTGTGCTTGTTGAAGGTGTTAACATCGTCAAGAAACATACGAAACCTAACCAGGAAAATCCTCAAGGTGGAATCATCAGCCAAGAGGCAGCTATCCATGTATCAAACGTCATGGTGATCGATCCTAAGACAGGCGAGCCTACTCGTGTAGGATACAAGATCGAAAATGGCAAAAAAGTTCGTGTTGCTAAAAAATCCGGAGAATTGCTGGATAACTAAGTAACGGATGAAAGGAGGTCCAACAGATGAGCCGTTTAAAAGAAAAGTTTAAAAGCGAAATCACTCCTGCTCTTATGAGCAAGTTTGAATATACATCAGTTATGCAAGTACCAAAAGTCGACAAAATCGTCATTAACATGGGTGTTGGTGATGCTGTTCAAAACACGAAAGCACTAGATGCGGCAGTGGAAGACTTAACAATTATTTCAGGTCAAAAACCTGTTGTCACAAAAGCAAAGAAATCAATCGCGGGATTCCGTCTTCGTGAAGGTATGCCTATTGGAACGAAAGTTACACTACGCGGTGAGCGTATGTATGAATTCCTAGACAAACTGATTGCTGTTTCGTTGCCTCGTGTACGTGACTTCCGTGGTGTTTCTAAAAAAGCATTCGACGGTCGCGGTAACTATACGCTTGGCGTAAAAGAGCAACTAATTTTCCCGGAAATTGATTATGATAAAGTTTCTAAAATACGCGGTATGGATATCGTCATCGTTACGACTGCAAACTCGGACGAAGAAGCACATGAGTTACTAACGCAGTTCGGCATGCCGTTCCAAAAGTAAATAAGAGGGAGGCGTAAACGTGGCTAAAAAATCAATGATTGCTAAACAAAAACGCACACCAAAATTCGCGGTACAAGCATACACACGCTGTGAGCGTTGTGGTCGTCCGCATTCGGTATATCGTAAGTTCAAGCTTTGCCGTATTTGTTTCCGCGAGTTAGCATATAAGGGACAAATTCCTGGCGTCAAAAAAGCCAGCTGGTAAACCCCTAAATTTGGGAAGGAGGTAAATGTAATGACAATGAGTGATCCGATCGCAGACATGCTTACACGCATTCGTAACGCCAATATGGTTCGTCACGAAAAGCTTGAAGTACCTGCTTCAAACATGAAAAAAGAAATCGCAGAAATCTTGAAACGTGAAGGTTTCGTACGTGATGTTGAATATGTCGAGGATAGCAAACAAGGTATCATCCGCATTTTCCTTAAGTACGGTCAAAATAACGAACGTGTTATTACTGGTCTTAAACGTATTTCAAAACCTGGTCTTCGTGTTTATGCTAAAACTAGCGAAGTTCCTAAAGTTTTGAACGGTCTTGGTATAGCCCTCGTTTCTACATCAAATGGCGTACTTACAGACAAAGAAGCACGCGCTAAACAAGTAGGCGGAGAAGTAGTAGCTTACGTCTGGTAATTCGTAACAAATGAATGGAGGTGCACTTGAATGTCCCGTATTGGCAAAAAGCCGATTGAGGTACCTGAAAACGTGACTGTTACTATCGCAGAAGGTAACTTCGTTACAGTTAAAGGTCCTAAAGGCGAACTTACAAACACATTTAACTCGGATATTAAAATTGAACAGGAGAACAACGTGATCACTTTGATCCGTCCTTCTGAATCCAAAGAACACCGTTCTATTCATGGAACGACACGTTCACTTATCAATAACATGGTGGTTGGCGTTTCAGAAGGTTTCGAACGCAAACTTGAACTAGTTGGTGTTGGTTACCGTGCTTCACTTCAAGGTTCGAAATTAGTGTTGAACATTGGTTTCTCTCACCCAGTTGAATTTACACCTGAAGAAGGAATTGAAGTTGAAGTTCCTGCTAACACTAAAATTACTGTTCGTGGTATCAACAAAGAACGCGTTGGTGCTCTTGCATCGAACATCAGAAAAGTACGCCCACCAGAGCCGTATAAAGGCAAAGGGATTCGCTACGAAGGAGAAGTTGTCCGTCGTAAAGAAGGTAAAACTGGTAAATAATGCCGCTTAAGGCATCTGGAAGGAGTGATCACGATGATTACGAAAAAAGACAAGAATGCTACTCGTAAGAAACGTCATGCACGCGTACGTCGTAAAATCAGCGGGACTGCAGCTCGTCCACGCCTAAACGTATTCCGTTCAAACAAGCATATCTATGCTCAGTTGATTGATGACGTGAATGCAGTAACGATTGTAAGTGCTTCTTCAATGGAAAAAGATTTCGGATCTGAATCCAAAGCAGACACTGCAGCAGCAGTAAAAGTCGGCGAGATGATCGCAAAGAAAGCTGTTGAAAAGGACGTTAAGTCAGTAGTATTTGACCGTGGCGGATACCTATTTCACGGCCGTGTGAAAGCTCTTGCAGACTCAGCACGTGAAAACGGTCTGGAATTTTAATTAAGAAGGAGGTATACATTTCATGCGTCGTAATGATCAGAATAAAAGCGAATTCGAAGAACGCGTAGTTACCATTAACCGCGTAGCGAAAGTTGTGAAAGGCGGACGTCGTTTCCGTTTCACTGCTCTCGTAGTTGTCGGAGATAAAAATGGCCGTGTCGGTTTTGGTACTGGTAAAGCACAAGAAGTTCCAGATGCAATCCGTAAAGCTATCGAAGATGCGAAGAAGAATTTAATCGTTGTACCAATGGTTAAAGGAACTACTCCGCACCTAGTGCTTGGACATTTTGGAGCAGGTAAAATCCTTATCAAACCAGCAGCTCCAGGTACTGGAGTTATCGCAGGCGGACCTGTCCGTGCGGTACTAGAACTTGCAGGCATCACGGATATCCTTTCGAAATCACTTGGTTCAAGCACACCAATCAACATGGTTCGTGCGACATTCGAAGGATTATCGAATTTGAAACGCGCTGAAGATGTTGCTAAATTGCGCGGTAAATCCTTGAAAGAACTGTATAGTTAAGGGGGGAAATGCAATGGCGAACAAACTTGAAGTCACCCTTACAAAAAGTGTAATCGGCTCGAAGCCAGCACAGCGTAAAACTGTGGAGGCGCTTGGACTACGTAAATTACACCAAATGGTCGAACATCAAGATAATGTTGCAATTCGTGGCATGATCAACAAAGTAGACCACCTAGTAACAGTTAAAGAACTATAATTACGATTTTTTGAATAAGGAGGTGCCAATGAGATGAAATTACACACTATGAAGCCTGCTGCAGGTTCACGTACTAAGCGTAAGCGTATTGGTCGCGGAATCGGTTCAGGTTTTGGTAAAACTTCTGGTAGAGGTCACGGTGGACAAAACTCCCGTTCGGGTGGTGGCGTACGTCTTGGATTCGAGGGTGGTCAAATTCCACTTTTCCAAAGACTTCCTAAACGTGGTTTTACGAACATCAACCGTAAGGATTATGCAATCGTAAACCTAGACACACTTAATCGTTTCGACGAAGGTACTGAAGTTACGCCTGAGCTACTAATTGAATCAGGCATCGTGAGCAATGCTAAATCAGGTATTAAGATTCTGGGTAACGGAATTCTTGAGAAAAAGATCACTGTCAAAGCTCACAAATTCTCTGCTTCTGCTAAAGAGGCAATCGAGAAGGCGGGCGGACAGACCGAGGTGGTTTAATGTTTCAGACAATCGCCAACTTTATGCGAGTAAAAGATATACGGTCTAAAATCTTTTACACACTACTGGTACTCATTGTTTTTAGACTAGGAACATTTATTCCAGTCCCAAACGTTGATGCAACTGCACTACAGCAAACTGATAATAATCTTATTGGCCTACTGAACGTGTTTGGTGGGGGTGCCCTTGCGAACTTCTCGATCCTTGCAATGGGAATTATGCCTTACATCACTGCATCTATCATCGTGCAATTATTGCAGATGGATGTCGTACCTAAATTTACTGAATGGGCGAAACAAGGAGACGTTGGAAGACGGAAACTTGCGCAGTTCACGAGGTATTTCACAATAATCCTAGCCTTTATTCAAGCAATTGCTATGTCATTTGGTTTCAACCAAATGTATGGTGGTACGCTGATAAAAGACGAAGGTGTTTCGACATACGTGGTTATCGCGATCGTATTGACGGCAGGAACTGCATTTCTTTTATGGCTTGGTGAACAGATTACAGCAAAAGGTGTTGGGAATGGTATTTCCATCATAATCTTCGCTGGTATCGTCGCAGCAATCCCAAATGCAGTCAACCAACTTTACGCAACTCAGATTCAAGATGCGGGCGACGCACTGTTCATTAAACTGGCAGTTATGGCTCTTCTACTCGTCTTGGTCATTGCGATTACTGTCGGAATTATTTACTTCCAAGAAGCACTACGGAAAATTCCGATCCAATATGCGAAACGTGTCACTGGACGAGGTCAAACGACTGCAGGCCAACAGACACACTTGCCCTTGAAACTTAATGCGGCAGGGGTTATCCCGGTAATCTTTGCTTCTGCATTTTTTATTACACCACAATCAATAGCGACCTTCTTTGGCACTAACAGTGTAACAACTACAATTACAAACGTTTTCGATTATACGAAACCGGTTGGAATGGTATTTTACCTGATACTGATCATTGCATTCACATACTTCTACGCATTCATCCAGGTGAATCCGGAGAATATTGCGGATAATTTGAAAAAGCAAGGCGCTTATATCCCGGGCATTCGTCCAGGACAAAATACACAAAATTACCTAACGAGCACTTTGTATCGATTGACATTTGTGGGGGCAATATTCCTCGCTACAGTGGCAATCATGCCGATATTCTTCATCAATATCGCAAACCTTCCACAGTCTGCGCAAATTGGAGGAACAAGTTTAATCATCGTCGTCGGGGTTGCACTTGAAACGATGAAACAACTTGAATCACAACTTGTGAAAAGGCATTACAAAGGATTCATGAAGTAATAATCACAAAGGTTCATCTCTATGTGATGTGAATATGAATGGGAGTGCAATACGTATGAATATCGTATTAATGGGTCTGCCAGGAGCCGGTAAAGGTACACAGGCAGACAGAATTGTCGAAAAGTACGGAACCCCTCATATTTCTACAGGCGATATGTTCCGTGCTGCTATCCAAGAAGGCACGGAACTTGGAGTCAAAGCAAAATCGTTCATGGATCAGGGAGCACTTGTCCCTGATGAAGTGACAATCGGAATTGTTCGTGAAAGACTAAGCAAATCCGATTGCGATAATGGATTCCTACTCGATGGTTTCCCACGTACAGTTCCACAAGCTGAAGCACTTGATCAGCTTTTGGCTGACATGGGTCGGAGAATTGAGCATGTTCTCAATATCCAAGTCGAGAAAGAAGAACTTATCGCGAGGCTGACAGGCCGCCGCATCTGTAAAGTTTGCGGTACATCCTATCATTTGCTTTTTAATCCTCCACAGGTTGAAGGTAAATGTGATAAGGATGGCGGAGAACTTTATCAGCGAGCCGATGACAATCCGGAAACTGTCACGAACCGTCTGGAAGTAAATATGAAACAAACCGCACCACTCTTGGCGTTTTACGATTCCAAAGAGGTGTTGGTAAATATCGATGGACAAAAAGACATCAAAGACGTTTTCAAGGATCTGGACGTTATTCTGCAAGGAAGCGGACAATAATCCTTTTCGAACTTAGATATTATACGCATTTTTTGGGCAGTATAGCATAGAAGCATAGAAGGACGTTTCAACGAGCTGCAAAAGCATATGATGCCCGGTATAACAACTAGATGGTTTTTAGCAGGGTTATGGTTCTGAAACATAGTAAATGCATTTTCTTGCTTTGGTAGGTATAATGGATTTCGTGGAAAGAACTGTATAACGTAACTGGGAACTCATCCACGGCATTCTGGACAGTCGTGTCCATTTCGACGCGATTTTCCATAACAAGAAGTCGAGGACGGACTTAAGGGAAACGGAATGTGGCAGACCTCTTTCGAACATCACTCATGCAATCCGGACATATGTTGAAGGAAGCTTTAAAGGCGACTGATGCCGCTCGATGGTGAGAACCTTTATTGGATATAGAAGGGAGACTGGGTTGATGGCGAAAGATGATGTAATTGAAGTTGAAGGAACCGTACTCGAAACACTGCCAAACGCAATGTTTAAAGTAGAGCTGGAAAACGGCCATACGATTCTTGCGCATGTATCTGGCAAAATCCGTATGCACTTTATCCGTATTCTACCTGGCGATAAAGTGACAATGGAACTCTCGCCTTATGATTTAACACGTGGTCGTATCACATACCGTTTTAAATAAACTTTTGTAACTCCGGAATACTGAAGGAGGTTGGGTAAGATGAAAGTTAGACCATCTGTAAAACCGATGTGCGAAAAATGTAAAATTATTCGCAGACGCGGCCGAGTAATGGTAATCTGTGAAAATCCAAAACATAAACAAAGACAAGGCTAATTCTGAAGGAGGTGCACAATATATATGGCACGTATTGCTGGTGTAGACGTTCCGCGCGATAAGCGCGTAGTCATTTCATTAACTTACATTTTCGGAATCGGAAAAACAACTGCTCAAAAAGTATTGGCGGCAGCTGGAGTATCTGAGGACGCACGAGTTCGCGATCTTACTGACGCAGAGCTTGATAAAATCCGTGAACAAATGGACACGCTTAAAGTTGAAGGTGACCTTCGACGTGAAACTTCCCTTAACATCAAACGTTTGATGGAAATCGGTAGCTTCCGTGGTATCCGTCATCGTCGCGGACTTCCTGTTCGTGGACAAAACACGAAAAATAACGCACGTACTCGTAAAGGTCCTAAACGGACAGTAGCGAACAAGAAAAAATAATAGGTAAAGGAGGTATCTTCTTAACATGGCACGTAAACAACAAACTCGTAAACGTCGTGTGAAAAAGAATATTGAATCCGGTATTGCACATATCCGTTCGACGTTCAATAATACAATTGTTACAATCACTGACATGCAAGGGAACGCAATATCTTGGTCAAGTGCAGGTGCATTAGGCTTTAAGGGTTCTCGTAAATCAACACCTTTCGCTGCACAGATGGCTGCTGAAGCGGCTGCTAAATCATCTATGGAGCACGGTCTGAAAACTTTGGAAGTTACTGTTAAAGGTCCAGGTGGTGGACGTGAAGCAGCAATTCGTTCATTACAGGCTGCAGGTCTTGAAGTTACTGCAATCAGAGACGTTACCCCGGTTCCACATAACGGATGCCGCCCGCCAAAACGCCGTCGTGTATAATGGCTTCTTCTCCATATGATTGAGAAACACAATTTATGTCAACAATGATTGTGCGATTGCAATTTGCCGTCTATGAAAATCGATTTCAATATGGAACGGCCTATACATTGATGTTTTGAAGGAGGGTAAATGAATGATCGAGATTGAGAAACCGAAGATTGAAACAATTATGATCGCCGAAGACATCAAGTTCGGTAAGTTTATCATCGAACCACTTGAACGCGGATACGGAAATACGTTAGGAAACTCCCTACGTCGCATCCTTCTATCTTCACTGCCAGGAGCTGCTGTTACATCTATCCAGATTGATGGTGTGCTTCATGAATTCTCAACAATTGAAGGTGTCGTCGAAGACGTCGCATCAATTATTTTGAACGTGAAAAAACTGGCTCTCAAAATCTATTCAGATGAAGAGAAAGTGATTGAGATAGACGTGAAAGGCGAAGGTGTTATCACAGCTGCGGACATTACACATGATAGTGACGTAGAAGTGTTGAATCCTGAACTTCCTATCGCGACACTTGGTAAAAACGGTCACTTGCGCATGCGTATGTATGCTGTACGTGGACGTGGTTACGCACCTTCTGATCAAAACAAACGTGAGGATCTCGCAATTGGCGTTATTCCAATCGACTCTATTTACACTCCGGTTTCACGAGTTAACTTCCAAGTGGAGAATACTCGGGTTGGCCAAATGGCGAACTTTGATAAGTTGACACTTGATGTTTGGACAGATGGTAGCATCGGTCCTAAAGAAGCTGTTTCACTTGGGGCAAAAATCCTAACTGAGCATCTAAATATATTTGTCGGCATGACAGATGAAGCACAAACTGCAGAAATCATGGTAGAAAAAGAGGAAGATCAGAAAGAGAAAGTACTCGAGATGACTATTGAGGAACTTGACCTTTCAGTTAGATCTTACAATTGCCTAAAACGTGCAGGCATCAATACAGTTCTTGAACTTGCTAGCAAGTCAGAGGACGAAATGATGAAAGTACGAAATCTTGGCCGTAAATCACTTGAAGAAGTGAAAGCGAAATTGGACGAGCTTAACCTAGTGTTACGCACCGAAGATTGAGCGAATTTATAGATTGAAGGAGGGAAACTTCTATGGGATACAGAAAACTTGGACGTACAAGTTCACAACGTAAAGCAATGCTTCGCGACCTAGCGACAGATCTAATCGTACACGAACGTATTCAAACGACAGAAGCTCGTGCGAAAGAATTGCGTTCAGTTGTTGAGAAAATGATTACGCTTGGTAAACGTGGAGACTTGCATGCACGTCGTCAAGTTGCACAATTTATCCGTCGCGAACTGGTTACAGTGGCAGACGGTGAAGGCAACGAGAAAGAAATCTACGCAATCCAAAAACTTTTTGATAATGTTGCACCACGTTACGCTGAGCGTCAAGGTGGATATACACGTATCATGAAAATGGGACCTCGTCGCGGCGACGGAGCACCTGTCGTTGTAATCGAACTCGTTTAATATATACAATGGCAATTGATTAAATCTTCAAGGGGTGTGTCTGGCGTACCCAGAGCCGCACCCTTTTTTTAAAAATTTATACGACAACTTTAAAAGCTGAGTGTTACGATCGTCGGTTTATACCGTCTGGTCTAGCTCTACGCACCTCATCCGCGGTACCGGATTGAGCACCTGGTACCAGTCATAGATATGAGCGCATTTCTTCGGATGAGGTGCGCGCTTTTTTTTATCCAAAAATAATGTCCAGATTTTTCAATATATAAGTTTTTGACTAATATGATGTCTAGGCACCAGACGCACGGGTCATAAGAGGGTAAGCTAGGAAGGATTAAACTTGCTTTTCTTTTACGCCTTCCTTGGCAAAGAACGCCGCTTCGCCGGTCCCTCTAATGCCTGCCGCGGACCTACAAGATGTAGGTCATGCAGCTATTACCCCTGGAAATGGTGTTCTTAAGCTGCGTTCATTTGTGACGGTGCCTAGCGCATTTTTAAAAAAGGATTCCTTGTCAATTGGCAGGGGATCCTTCGTAGTATACATAATGTGAATGTAGCCGGAGGTGGTAGGCGATGAAGGAAATTCTGTCGATGGATAATGTGTCTTATTCCTATGACTCTGAGGACGAGGTAGCAAAGAAAGCAGTCGACGGCGTGTCGTTTACGGTACAAGAAGATGAATGGATTGCTATTGTTGGCCATAATGGTTCCGGTAAATCGACACTTGCGAAATTGATGATTGGACTTTTGTTCCCAGAAGAAGGGGACGTTAACGTATTTATTGAAAAACTGACTGAGAACAATATATGGGAAATTCGTTCACGGATGGGTTTTGTTTTTCAAAATCCAGATAACCAGTTTGTTGGTTCGACAGTTCAAGATGATGTTGCATTTGCGCTAGAGAACAATGGAGTTCCCTTCGAAGAAATGGTGACTCGGGTTCATGAGGCACTTGCGCAAGTAAACATGAGTGATTTCCTCGACCAGGAGCCTCACCATCTCTCAGGCGGACAAAAGCAACGAGTTGCAATAGCTGGGGCGCTCGCGTTACATCCAAAGCTTCTTATTATGGATGAAGCGACGTCGATGCTTGATCCACAAGGACGTAATGAAGTAATTCATTTAGTAGAAGAATTAAAGCGTAAGACGGGCCTCACGGTCATTTCCATTACACATGATTTGGAAGAGGCGCTGTTGGCAGATCGTATTATTGTCATGAACAAGGGGAAAGTTCTGACTGTTGGTACGCCGGAGCAGATATTTGCTCGGGGAAATGAACTTGAGGAAATTGGTTTGGACTTACCATTCGCTTTAAGAGTATCCAGTTTGTTACGTGAAAATGGGCTGGATCTTGTCGGTGAGCATATGACGGAAGAAGAGTTGGTGAATGAATTATGGACATCTCACTTCAGCAAGTAGGATATTTGTATGGAAAAGATACTCCTTTTGAGAAAAGGGCATTGCAGAGTGTAGATGCGACAATACATTCTGGCTCTTATTCTGCAATAATTGGACATACCGGATCAGGAAAATCGACACTTCTTATGCATCTGAATGGTTTGTTAAAGCCTTCAGAAGGGATTGTGAAAATTGGAGATACGACAATTACTGCCGGTACGAAAGCGAAAGGACTGAAAGATGTCCGGAGGCATGTGGGTATTGTATTCCAGTTTCCAGAGCATCAGCTTTTTGAAGAGACTGTTGAAAAAGATATTATGTTCGGTCCTATGAACTTTGGTGTACCTGAAGAAGAGGCAAGGAGACGAGCGCATCAACTGATAGAATTGCTAGGACTTCCTCCAGAGGTTGCCCAGCAGTCTCCTTTCGATCTTTCGGGAGGGCAGATGCGCCGGGTTGCGATTGCGGGTGTACTCGCGTTTAAACCTTCTGTGCTCGTATTGGACGAGCCGACTGCGGGACTTGATCCGCGGGGGCGGCTTGAAATTATGGAACTTTTCAAACGTCTCCATGTGGAAGAAAAACTAACGACAATTCTTGTGACGCATAGTATGGAAGATGCTGCACGTTATGCGGACAATATTATCGTTATGCATAACGGAAGTTCAGTCATGTCTGGGACGCCTCAGGAAGTGTTCGCTGACGAAGAGAAGCTGACCTCCTTTAGATTAGGTCTACCGCGCTCAGTAAAGTTCCAGCGTGACATTGAGAAGTTAATTGGTCGTCCTCTCCAGGGACTGGCATTAACGGAAGCTCAGCTTGCCAAGGCAATTGCATTTGCCGCTACGGAAGAAGGTGGCCGTTAATGTTGGAAAAGATGATTTTCGGACGCTATATTCCAGGCAATTCATTTGTCCACAAGCTCGACCCTCGTTCGAAGCTGTCATTTGTTTTTCTTTTCATCATTGGAGTCTTCCTTGCAAATAATACTGTTACGTACGCCGTGTTATTAGGATTTACGTTACTCGTAATTTTAAGTTCAAGGATTCGGTTGTATTTCCTATTTAACGGATTGAAACCAATTCTTTTCTTGATTATTTTCACGCTACTCATGCATATCTTTTTTACGAAAGAAGGAGCACTTCTCGTCGATTGGAAGTTCATCAAGATATATGAAGAAGGGTTGAGGCAAGGTATTTTTATTTCCATTCGTTTTCTTGTATTGGTTTTGCTGACGTCTATCTTGACGTTGACGACATCGCCGATTTCAATCACGGATGGTATGGAAGACTTGCTGGGACCATTTAAGCGAATTAAATTGCCTGTTCATGAGCTTGCGCTGATGATGTCAATTTCCCTGCGCTTCATCCCCACATTGATGGATGAGACGGATAAGATATTGAAAGCGCAATTGGCGAGAGGTTCGGACATTAGTACGGGTTCTATTAAGCAGCGAATTCGTGCAGTCATTCCTTTGCTCGTACCTCTCTTTGTGAGTGCGTTCAAACGCGCTGAAGACCTTGCAGTCGCCATGGAGGTTCGTGGCTATCGTGGAGGCGAGGGGAGGACGAGGTACAGGCAGCTGAAGTGGCACTGGCGTGATACCACGATAATGGTATTGCTTGCTGTTCTAGTTGTCGTCCTCTTTCTGCTTAGGGCATAGGAGGTGGATACAAATGCAACGTGTTAAAGCAATTGTTTCGTATGATGGTACTCGATTTTCTGGATACCAGATACAGCCGGGAATGCGAACGGTGCAATTGGAAATTGATAAAGCATTAGTGAAAATGCATAAAGACAAGGAAATTTTTTCGGTCGCAAGCGGCCGGACGGATTCGGGTGTACACGCAAATGGCCAAGTGATTCACTTTGATACACCGCTGAACTTGCCGATAGATCGATGGAAGCTGGCGTTAAACGTCCTTTTACCTACAGATATCCGACTGGTTGAAGTTGAATACGTCAGCGAAGATTTCCATGCGCGTTATTCTGCTACTGGCAAGACGTACGTTTATAAGTGGTCCTATAGCGAAGTGCATAGTCCGTTTGAGCGTGATTTTTCCGTTCATCTCGGTAGATCACATCCTGATATTGAGTTGATGAAGGAAGCTGCTGCCTATTTAATTGGGACGCATGATTTCACAAGTTTCTGTTCAGCAAAAACCGCGACTTCCAATAAAGTCAGAACGGTGAGAATGCTGACACTCGAAAAAAAAGGCGATTATCTCATCATGACAATTGAAGGAAATGGCTTTTTATATAATATGGTAAGAAGCATTGCAGGTATGCTTCTTGTCGTAGGGAACGGCTGGAAAACGCCGGCAGACGTCAAGCAAATACTTGAATCTTGCAGCCGTAAAGCGAACGTTAAAACCGCGCCAGCACACGGTTTGTATCTAGATGAAGTGAGCTACAAAGACTAAGGCAACTTTTCCTAGCGTATTTAGAGGAATCGCTTGACTTAATGTGGAATTCAGTATAAGATGAGTAATGGTATTTCAATAACCCCACAAATAAGCCCCGGAAGGTAAACTTGTGTTTAGGGATAGAGAAAACGGGAACTAATAGAGATTCATTTAGGAGGATAAAATTATGCGTACAACATTCATGGCTAAAGGTCACGAAGTAGAGCGTAAATGGCTCGTTGTCGACGCTGAAGGACAGACGCTTGGTCGTCTTGCTTCTGAAGTTGCATCACTTTTGCGCGGCAAACATAAACCTACGTTCACACCACACGTTGATACAGGTGACCACGTCATCATCATCAATGCAGAAAAGATTCATCTTACAGGTAACAAATTGAAAGACAAAATTTACTACCGTCACTCAGGTTACACGGGTAGCATGAAACAACGTACGGCTCTTGAAATGCGTACAAACTTCCCGACAAAAATGCTTGAACTTGCAATTAAAGGAATGCTTCCAAAAGGTCCTTTAGGCCGTCAAACATATAGAAAACTTAATGTATACGCTGGACCAGATCACCCGCACGCAGCACAACAACCAGAAGTATTCGTACTTCGCGGTTAATTAAAGAGGAGGAAACAACTTGGCACAAGTACAATATCTCGGCACAGGCCGTCGTAAAAGCTCAACAGCTCGTGTACGTCTAGTTCCTGGAGATGGCACAATTATCATCAACAAACGCGACGTAGAAGACTACGTACCATTTGCAACACTTCGCGAAATCATCAAACAACCACTTGTAATTACGGAAACTCTTGGAAGCTACGATATCCTTGTAAACGTTGATGGTGGTGGATACACTGGACAAGCAGGAGCAATCCGTCACGGAGTTGCACGTGCTCTACTTCAAGTAGACCCTGACTTCCGTCCAGCGCTTAAATCAGCAGGACTTCTTACACGTGATGCAAGAATGAAAGAACGTAAAAAACCAGGTCTTAAAGGCGCACGTCGTGCACCACAGTTCTCAAAACGTTAATCTTTCAATTAAAAAAAGCCCTTTTCCATTCGTGGAAGAGGGCTTTTTTATGGTTGTATCCTGAGAAGGTAGTTAGTTAATTAAGAAAATCACTTGACCTACAGTATATGGCAATTCATAATTAGAGCTATTGGAGCATAACTGGATATAACTAGTTATATCCAGTTATAATAGACATGAGAAAAGGGAGGCTTATGATGATGAAAAAGATGAGTTATTTCCTTGTTTTACTATGCTTGCTATTGATTTCGGTAGGGTGTTCTAATGGTCAACAACCAATTGTCAGTGATTCAGATGATGAAGTTGAATTAATAATTTCGGCCGCGGCCAGTTTAACAGATGCATTGAATGAACTGAAAACTAGTTTTGAAAGTGAACATTCGACCATTACCTTGTCGTTCAATCCCGGGGGCTCAGGTAAATTAGCGCAACAAATTGAGCAAGGTGCACCCTCAGATGTGTTCCTATCGGCAAGTAAAATAGATATGGATAAGCTGCAGGAGGGAAATCTGCTACTTGAAGATACACGAATAGATTTTGCTACAAACGAGCTGGTGTTAATTACGAATAAAGAAAAACCGTTCAATTTATCCTCATTTGAAGATATAGATCCAGCAACTATTGATCATTTTGCTATCGGCGAGCCAGAAAGCGTGCCTGTTGGCCGTTATTCGAAAGAGGTACTTGAAACATTGAAGCTTTGGGAGCCGTTACAAAGTAAGTTGGTTTTGAGTTCGGATGTACGCCAAGTTCTGACACATGTTGAAATGGGCAATGCGGATATTGGCGTTGTGTATGCCAGTGATGCATTGATTTCAGATAAGGTAAAAGTAGTGGCTACGGCTAAACCTGAATGGCATGATCAAATTGTTTATCCGGGGGCCGTCATTGCCGACTCGAAGCACCCTGAAGAAGCGAAAGCATTTTTAGCGTTTCTCGCAGGCGAGCAAGGCAAAGAAATCTTGAAGAAATACGGATTCAAGTAAGTAGAAAGAGGGATGCATGTGAATGAGACGGATTATACGCCATTACTTTTATCGTTAAAAGTAGCGGGCATCTCCACTCTTTTCGTTTTTATAGGAGGAGTCTTCTTCGCACGAATACTGGCACGCAAAACGTTCTTTGGAAAAGGGTTTATCGAAACGTTATTCCTTTTGCCACTCGTTTTACCTCCGACTGTCGTTGGGTTTGGATTACTGATACTTTTTGGGAAGAATGGGTTTATCGGAAGTTGGCTATATTCCGTGTTCGGTATTCAAATCATTTTCTCGTGGCTTGGCGCGGTTATAGCTTCAATTGTCGTCTCATTTCCTTTGATGTATCAAAGTGCAAGTGCGGCTTTCGAAAACTTGGATTCAAAGTTGGAGAATGTGGCTAGAACAATGGGAGCTTCGGAGTGGCGTGTTTTTTGGACCATTTCGTTTCGTCTTGCTTGGCCGGGTCTTCTTGCTGGTTTAGTCCTCTCTTTTGCAAGGGGACTCGGGGAATTCGGGGCTACGTTGATGTTGGCGGGCTATATTCCTGGAAAAACAGATACGATTCCGATGGCCATCTACTTTGCGGTAGAATCGGGGCAAATGGAGAAGGCTACCTTTTGGGTAGTTATTATCGTTGCTTTAGGATTTAGTACAATCATGTGGTTAAATTGGTGGAGCAGGCGGAACATGCGTCGCTATAAAAATGACAATGGATAAGAGGATGATTGTATGCTCGAAGTACACATCAAAAAAAAGCTACCTCACTTTTTGTTGGATATTGAATTGAAGGTAGAAGATGAAATTCTTGTTTTATTTGGACCCTCTGGATCCGGGAAAACATCAATTTTAAATAATATAGCAGGGTTGGACAAACCCGACGCAGGATATATCAAGTTAAATGGAAAAACGTACTTCAGTGAAGGAGGCAAACCGCTACCGACTAAAAACAGAAACATCGGCTATCTCTTTCAGGATTATGCACTTTTCCCTCATATGATTGTGGAAAAAAATATTGCCTATGGAATGAAAAAGAAAAAAGAGGGTGAGCCCCCGTTTCGGATTGAACACTTAGTAAGCGTGTTAGGGATAGAGCATTTGTTACAAAAATATCCCCACCAAATTTCTGGCGGAGAGAAGCAAAGAGTTGCACTTGCGCGTGCCTTAGCAACAGAACCATCCATTTTATTACTTGACGAGCCCTTGTCTGCGTTAGATCATGAAACGCGGATTGAGTGCCAGGACGAACTGTTAAGACTCCATGAGATTTGGCGAATTCCGTTCATTATCGTTACGCATGACATGAATGAGGCGGAGAAGCTTGGAGATACAATCCTGTATCTTGAAAAGGGGTCGGTAATAAAGACTGTCGATAATTTGCATAAAAGGATAGCTGTTTCAAATTGAAAAAAGTTCCACCCTTCAACTGAGTCAAATCGTTGAAGGGTGGAACTTTTTTAGACTTCGTTAAAATGTTTCATAGATGATTTTCCCTGTTTTGGATAAATCGTAACCGCCAATTGATTGGATCTCTTTCTGAAATGAATCTGAATGTAAAATATGTGTTATCAAATTAATAAGCCCTTCATTTTGTGGAGTTTTCAATATGACGAGATCATACTGTTCTTGGATGAGGGGAATAAAGTCAACGTCAACGAGGTGGGCAGTTTTCTCAGTGCCTATCCCTACATCGGCTTTTTCGCTTGCAACTTTGCTGGCAACTCCTATGTGGTTCAATACTTCTACTTCATAGCCAAGTACATGTTGAGGAGAAATACCTTCTATCCGAAACTTCTCGTCAATTAATACCCGTACACCAGATCCTTTTTCCCGGTTGACCATTGTGATTCCTGGTTTCGTTAAATCGGTCCAAGATTGAATGTTTTTAGGGTTTCCCTTTCTCACGTAAAAGCCTTCCCAGCGTGATAGGAAATTGATGATGAGGTAAGGTTGTCCGACGAGGATTTTGCGGATGTACGGAATATTATATTCCCCTGTGTCTCCGTCAAACAGGTGAGTACTTACGACATCTGCCTCCCCTTGGTACATGGAAACTAAACTATTCAAACTGCCTGTATACGAGCGAAGTGGACGATACCCAGTCGAATTCTTCTCAATGTAATTAGCCAATATGTCTAAGCTCAAATCCTGCCCGCTAATTATGATTTGTCTAGTTGGTGTGGTAAATGACTTACTTTCATCGGGAGGGTTTCCGTTAAAGTGCGCGTCCACTCTATTTACGTTTCTTCTACTTTTAGTTTGTTCTTTATAATCAGCCAAGTCATGGGCGTCTACTCGTATTTGGCGTCCAACCCGGTACGAGGGCAATTGTTCTTTTTTGATCAAATCGTAGACCGTCAATTTGGACACTTTCAAAATCTGAGCAATTTCTTCGGTCGTGTATGAAATATCTTCTTTCATGCTCGATTCGTCCTCCTTCGTGTTGCATGATAATCTAGATTCCACCGAGGTATTAAAGACAGGGTATAAATAGAGTGCAAGCCTCTTTAAAGCACCGTAGTGGATTTGAAAGGAGTCATAATTTCAATTTATACTAGTTCTCAAATCATTTCTAACTATATATGTTGGACAAATGAATACCTATATAAACTGAGCGGGGGCGCCTTACAAGGGGTAGCCGAAGCCCTAAGACTGGCGGCGAAGCTGCTTGGCTTAGGGCGGGAGGCATCCCCGAGCGGCGAAGCGGATTCAATGGGATTCTTCATTTCAATATATGTAGTATACCAAAGCTTTTAGGTAGAACCTAATTGAGCTTCAGCTGGAACTTGTCGTTGAAGGCAGCTGTTTTTCGTGAATATCACCGCTTCTATGGTAAAGTAGAAAGGATAAAATGTGAGGAGGATTTGCTATGAAAGAAATCACAACTACCGAATTACAAGAACGGCTAGAAAAAGGTGAGCAGCTTAACTTGGTCGACGTGCGCGAGGCAGATGAAGTAGCGGCAGGGATGATCCCTGGTGCAATTCACATCCCTCTAGGCGACGTACCGGTGCGTATGAGTGAACTTGATAGCTCTAAGCCATATATACTGATTTGCCGTTCAAGCGGCCGTAGTGGGCGTGCGCAAGAGTTCCTAGCGGATGAAGGCTATGATGTTACAAACATGCTAGGCGGCATGCTGGAATGGGAAGGCGCTACTGAATAAGTACTTTTGGAAAGGAACCTTGCGGGGTTCCTTTTTTGGTTTTAGGAATATAGGGGTACAGTTGGCTTGTTGTTTAGTTTAAGGGAAGCGTTGTGGAAATTTATGAAAGTGTTGTGAACTATTGCTGTAGTCTCTTTTGGTTTTGGCAAAGCATTGCTTCGTTCAGTAAAAACTAATTCTACCCCCAATCTCTACTCAAAGTAGGACATATCTGCCGCTGAATCTGCGTATAGTGAAGGAAAAAGGCGGTGTCCATATGAAACGGTGGTTTGTGATCTGTTTATTATTTGTGTGTTCTCTTGGAATTGTCATGTATGGCGTTAAGGCTTCGTCAGATCGGAATTTTTTCATGCCCGCAGAGCTTGGTGGGGTGAAGATACTTATCGACCCGGGACATGGAGGTATGGACGGGGGCGCTTCATCCGGAGATGTCGTAGAACGGGATATTACACTGAGTATCTCTCATGAATTGAAGAAGCGGCTTGAAAAGAAAGGGGCGACAGTTATCATGACGCGGACACAAGATGGCGACGCGTTGGCCGAACATGCCCCGGCTGAGAAATTCGGAACAACTCGCGAACGCAAAATGGCTGATTTGAAATTGAGGGAAAGCATTGCAATCAGTGAAAAACCTGATATGTTCATCAGCGTTCACGTTAACGCAATACCAGAGGAAAGATGGCGCGGGTCTCAAGTTTTTTATCATCCGGGGGGAGATCCTAATGGTGAATTTCTGGCAAAAGCTATTCAAGAATCATTCCAGACTAATTTAAAAAATACGGAACGAGTAGCAATGGCAATTAAGGGTGTCTATTTGCTGAAAAAAGTACCGACTCCAGCAGTTCTCGTTGAAACAGGTTTTCTGTCAAACAATGAAGAAAGGGCCCTCCTAATTGACCCTGCTTATCAAGGCAAGGTAGCTGATGCGATCATGGAAGGTATCGTTGAATTTCATACTGCAGATGAAAAGTGAGAGCCTTAATGGGATTTGCGGGTAGCTTATTATGGTATACTTGGAGGTGAATGAATAAACCTCCAAGGGGTGTCTACATTGATGAATGAAGAAACAGTACGTGAATTGTTGGGGCAACTGAAAGATCCGTTTTTACATAAAACGCTTGCGGAGACGAGTGGAATTACAGGCGTAACAATCAAGCCAGAGAAGAAGCATGTTAGCGTGAAGATAGCTATCGCTAAAATTAATACTGCTGAACAGATGGGTCTTCAAACACAAGTGGTCGATGCATTGAAAGGAGCAGGTGCTGATTCTGTTGGTATCCGTTTCGAAGAATTACCGGCAGAAGTGCTGGAACAGTTCCGTGGAAAAGTGACGGAATCGGAAGCACAAGATTTATTGTCACCGCTGAATGACGTTGAATTTATTTCAATAGCGTCTGGTAAAGGTGGCGTAGGGAAATCGACTGTGTCGGTTAACCTTGCTGTAGCGCTTGCGCGTCTAGGGAAAAAGGTCGGTTTAATTGATGCTGATATTTATGGCTTTAGTGTACCAGATATGATGGGTGTAACTGATTTGCCGGTTGTTCGGGGTGACCGGATTATCCCAGTTGAACGTCTAGGCGTAAAAGTTATTTCTATGGGCTTCTTCGTTGAGGATAACGCACCAGTTGTATGGCGCGGTCCAATGCTTGGGAAAGCACTCGACCAGTTCTTCCGCGACGTTGAGTGGGGAGATCTTGACTACCTATTCCTCGATTTGCCGCCAGGTACAGGGGATGTTGCGCTTGATATCCACCAGATGATTCCAACGTCTAAAGAAATCGTTGTAACGACTCCGCATCCGACAGCTGCATTTGTTGCTGCGCGTGCAGGAGCAATGGCGCTTCAGACCGACCATGAATTGCTTGGTGTAATTGAAAATATGTCTTGGTTCGAATCGAAAACGTCAGGTGAACGTGAATTCGTATTCGGTCAAGGCGGCGGCGTAAAATTAGCTGAGGAACTTCGTACAGAGTTACTTGGGCAAATTCCTCTTGGCCAACCGGACTGGGATGAAGAAGATTTTGCACCTTCCGTCTATGCAGAAGATCATCCTATCGGGAAAATTTACATGGACATTGCGGAAAATATTATTAAAAAAACTACGAAACAATAATGGATGTAAAAAGGTGGAGAAGGCTATTTGCCTCCTCCGCCATTACTTTTTTCCTGCTTGTCTTCTCCGCTACTTCCGCCAGCACCTCCACCACTACCTCCACCGCTCTCCTCTGGTTTCGGTTCACCGGCTTTTAAAATCAGTTCTTGCCATTTCGTTTGCAGTAAAGGGCTGTTAATGGTTTCTTCAACAACTTTTTCAAGATGTTTCTTCATATTTGCCGACTGGGTAACGGTTTCTAACTGCTTTAACATATCGGGCTGGGTGAAAAACTCTTCCAACTGTTTTTGGAATGATGAATCATCCATCAGTTGTTTCATGATATCTTGCTGCTGTTCCTTCATGCTTTTTGCAATGGTTTCAGTGAACTTTGGATCTTCGAACGTTTTTTTCCAAAAATCTTCCCCTTTTTTAGAAAGGAGAGTGTCTTCGACGGATTTCTTTACTTCAGGTTGTTCTAGAATAAGTAGTTCCTTAAATTCCGGATCTGCGAACATTTGCCGAACCGCTTTTTTCCCCTCCTCCGTCTGGAGTGCATCGGTCATCATTTTTTTTGTTTCGTCGTATGTCGGAGCAGCCTGCTGCATGCTACATCCAGTCAATAAAAGGGCCGAAAACAGGAATAGACCAATTCTTTTTTTCATGGAAATCAAATTCCCTTCCAGATGCATTTTCATTTATTGTTCACAATACGACGTAGAATATGCATGAATCGTTTAATGAAATAGATTTTTCATCAAAACGTTGTTACACTATTGGAAGGAAAAACAAAACGGAGGATCACTATCGTGACAATACGAAATTGGGTCAAATTCTTTTTTACAGCATTACTAATCGGAGGCTTCATGACGGCGGTTGTAGGATTAATTGTCCGCTGGGAGTTCTTCTCTCAATATTTATCCAATGGTGAATACGGTCAATTCATAGGTGCATTTCTTTGGATGATCTTCCTTGGGTTTACGATGAGCGTCGTTGCGCAAATGGGCTTTTTTGCTTATTTAACGGTCCATCAATTCGGTGTGAATATCTTTAAAACACTCACATTGTGGAATTGGGTTCAGCTATTAATCATTGCGATTGTCCTATTTGACCTTATCTTCTTCAGATTCCAATTGACGTCAGATGAGACAGGTCGTACAGTTCTGTACCTAGGATTACTTGCAACACTAGTAGGTGTTTCCGCGGTAACCGCTTATTTCAAGGCGAAATGGACGAAGAAACACACGCTCATTTCAGCACTATTCTTCATGATCGTTATTACAACACTTGAATGGTTACCTGCGTTGATGGTACGTTCAGGTAATATCGATTCATGGGTCACAATCCTGCTCTTCCCGCTTCTTGCAGTGAATGCGTATCAAATCTTAGTACTACCGAAGTTCAACAAGCAGTCTGATGAAGATAAGGTGAAGCTGGAAGCACGCAGAAAAGCACGAGGCAAAGTTACGAAGTCTGCTAAAGCAAAATAAAAAAACAGCACACCAGCCAGTTGATAATGGCGGATTGTGCTGTTTTTTTATAAGAGTAGGTGAGGCGGTTGGGTTATTCGGGTATTTTTTTGACATTCACCTTCGTTCCGAATAACATGGCTTCGACGGATATAAAAGTTCGATCTTTATCTAACTTTTTTAACTCAGCCAAATTAACACGGTTTTCCCGGTGATGGGGGACAGAAATAATTTCTCCTTTAGTGACAGAAGGGAGGTCGCCACCATTCCAAACAACAGATGAACCCAGTGCATTAACTTCCGCATCCCAGAGCATACTATGCAAGTTCGCTGGAAAAACTTCATCAATGGTACGAAACCAAAGAGGTTTTACCCCGAAAGTTTTTTCGAACTGCTCAAGTTGTTCTGTGAACAAAATTGTGTTTTGTTCATAGGTTACACCCTTATCGCCGAGTAACCCTATAGAAATATTTTTTTCTTTGATGAGTTGCACGGTTTCTGGAAAACGACCAGCCCATTTCATATCAACGAGTAGAAGTGGATAAGGTTTACTGAGTTCTTGGATCCATTGTTCCACTTCTATATCCCCGAATGAAATATTTACGGTCAGTGCGGAACCACTAGCGCCGCGTACAATAACAGCAGGTTCCTCCGTTACGCGGAACACGGATACAAGAGATAGTTGTTTAGGTAAAGCGGGAAGGAGCAGGAAGAGCGCGCAGCAAATAATGGCAGTGATCATGTACTTGTTTCGCATATGTTGTCCCCTTTTTGCACAATCTACCGTAAGTTTATGAAAGTGTGTTGACAAATATGCAAAAGACGTGATAATATATATAAGTTGCTGTCGGGAACAAAACAAACTTTAAAAAAGGTCTTGAAAAATATTTAATGTTTGTTATAATGGAGTTTGTCCTGAACGACATGAACAAATTTAAATGAATACTTATTATTCCGCAGTAGCTCAGTGGTAGAGCAATCGGCTGTTAACCGATCGGTCGTAGGTTCGAGTCCTACCTGCGGAGCCATATGCTTCCATAGCTCAGTAGGTAGAGTGCTTCCATGGTAAGGAAGAGGTCACCGGTTCGAATCCGGTTGGAAGCTCCAGAGCAACTTTAAGAATGAGGCCCCTTGGTCAAGCGGTTAAGACACCGCCCTTTCACGGCGGTATCACGGGTTCGAATCCCGTAGGGGTCATTAAAACTTTTTCAGCGTGAAATGTTGAAAGAAGTTTGCTTGTTACTTAAGGTTTTGAATCTAATAATACATATTTTAACATGGTGGGGTAGCGAAGTGGCTAAACGCGGCGGACTGTAAATCCGCTCCTTCGGGTTCGGCAGTTCGAATCTGCCCCCCACCACCATTACTTTTTCAACGCTTGCGTTGAAAACAGTATTCCTTGATTTTAACGTTTCGCGTTAAAAAGAGTTTACTTTAAGGTTGTTATGTAAAGCATTGAATAGAGTAGATCTTACTTTAATGCAAAGCACCGAAAAGAATTAAACTTAAATACTAATGGGGTATAGCCAAGTGGTAAGGCAACGGACTTTGACTCCGTTACTCGTTGGTTCGAATCCAGCTACCCCAGCCATTTTCTTGCTTTACCAAACCATGTGAATTGCAAATAGCTTTATTAACCCTTTCGCCAAAGTGAAAGGGTTTTTTTCTATTTTCAACTAGATATAATTCTCTATATTGAACAAATGAAATACCGATATGAACTGAGTGAAGGCGCCATAAAAAAGATAGCTGAAGTCGGCAGGTATCCCTTAGCTCCGAAGCGAATTTACTGAAGTTCTTTATTTCATCATATATAGCCCGAAAGAACGAATTTATAGTAGAGTAAATGGGGTTATAATTATTTTTGCAGGCCCACGTAGGTTGAAAAAGGTTTTTAGGAAAGAAGTGATTTTATGCAAGGAAATAATAAAATGGTAGATGATTTAATTCGCCATGATGGTAGTCATAGTCCGGAAAAAATGCTTAGGGACATTGCCTATGCACTTGATCAGTCAGCTATTGTTGCTGTCACAGACCAGACTGGGAAAATAGTGTATGTGAATGAGTTGTTTACAAAAATAGCGCAATACAGTGTGGAGGAACTTGTGGGGGCAGACCATCGGATTATCAATTCAAGCTTTCATCCTTCTTCGTTTTTCAAAGAGCTATGGGCGACAATCGGCAGGGGAAATACATGGCGTGGTGAAATCTGTAATAAAGCCAAGGATGGATCTTATTATTGGGTCGACACGATGATAGTTCCATTTTTAAATGATAACGGAAAGCCCTATCAATATATATCCATCCGCTATGACATCACTAAGAGTAAAGAGTCTGAGCGGATGATACGCGACCTTGCTTATAATGACCAATTGACCAGTTTACCTAATCGAACTTCATTTCGGAAAATGTTTTATCAAGAAATAGAAGTAGCGAAAAAACAGAGAACAAAACGAGCCTGTATCTATATGAATGTCGACCGTCTTCGCTATGTGAATGATTCGCTTGGACACGAGGTAGGTGATTATATTTTGTCTGTTATTGCGAAGAGGTTAAGGACAATTCTAAAAGAAAAAACTGTTATTGGCAGACTTTCAGGTGATGAATTTGCATTCCTTCTTTTAGATGTACGTGATGCACAACACGCTGAACAACTGACAAAAGAAGTTCAGCAATATATTGAGGAACCTATTGAAGTAAAGGACCAAATGCACACACCATCTTTAAGTTTCGGGATTGCCTTGTATCCGGAGCATGCTAAAAAACCTTCAGAGCTTGCAATGAAAGCAGAAAAAGCTCTTTCTATCGCCAGAACGCATGGCGGCGGAGGATGTGAGATGTATCAGCACGGAACAGCGGCCAAAACATTGGAGCGGATCTTGCTGGAGAATGAATTACGGAAAAGCGTTCATTTGGGTCATCTCCATCTTGATTATCAGCCTAAAGTGAACTTGAAGACAGGGAAGTTGATAGGTGTTGAAGCGTTAGTGCGGTGGAATCATCCCGATCTTGGCAGAATACCACCCGATAAGTTCATTCCCGTGGCGGAAGAGACGAAAATCATCATACCTCTCGGGGAATGGGTACTGCGTGAAGCTTGCGGGCAGGCAAAAAAGTGGCAAGATAATGGATATGGACCGTTTCGGGTGGCTATCAATATGTCAGCCGTGCAATTGGAAGAACCAACTATTTTGCATACGATTAAAACAATTCTTGAAGAGACGGGTGTCACAACAGATTTGATTGAAATCGAATTAACTGAAAGTGCATTTGCCGACCGGGAAGATATGCAGGGAAGAATTCGTGAAATAAGGGCGTTGGGTATTACGGTGTCTATCGATGACTTTGGAACAGGTTATAGTACGTTTAGTTATATCAAAGAACTACCAGCTGATACGATTAAAATCGATATGTCCTTTGTGCGCGATATACACCTGAATGAAGATAGCCAGGCAATCGTTAAGGCTATTGTAACTTTAGCAGATACTGTGGGCTTAAACGTCATTGCGGAAGGTGTGGAGTATGAAGAACAAGCCGTTATCCTAATGAATTTAGGTTGTCGTGAGGGTCAAGGCTATTACTATAGCAAACCAAACTCTCCTGATGCATGTGAACAGTTCATGGGGAAAAGATTGTAAACGAATAAATATTCAGATACTTGTTGAGTTGAGCCAAACCTTCTCATGGACTTATACTAGAGATATAGATAAGGGGAGGTAATTTGACATGCAACATTTGAATATTTCATTAATCGGTGTACCACTCGATTTTGGACAAAGTCGTCGTGGGGTGGATATGGGGCCAAGTGCAATCCGATATGCAGGTGCTGTAGGGAGAATTGAATCGATTGGCCATCAGGTTACGGATGAGGGCGATGTTCAGGTAAGTGCTGTGGAAAGAAAAAAACATAGTGATACGAATTTGAAGAACTTAGATGAAGTCATTCAAGCGACTACGGAGCTTGCGCGAAAAGTTGCTGAAGTTGTGGATGCGGGTAGATTCCCACTTGTTTTAGGAGGCGATCACAGCATCGCTATTGGAACACTTGCTGGCTTGTCGGAAAAATATAAAAATCTCGGTGTCATCTGGTATGATGCGCATGCAGATTTTAATACTGCAGAGACATCGCCTTCCGGTAATATTCATGGAATGCCTCTTGCCGTAAGTGTTGGGCTAGGGCACGAAAGTCTCGTTAATATACATAGTGAAGGTCAAAAAGTAAAACCGAAGAATGTTGTCATCATCGGAGCACGTTCTGTGGATCCGGAAGAACGTCAATTGCTCAAGGAGCAAGGTGTCAAGGTGTTCACGATGCATGAAATCGATCGCTACGGAATGACTTCGGTTATGGAAGACGCTCTCGCCTATCTACGTTCACGTGATGTCGACGGTGTCCACTTGTCGCTTGACTTAGATGGACTTGATCCGCTGTATACACCAGGAGTCGGAACGCCGGTACCGGGGGGAATTAGTTATCGGGAAAGCCATTTAGCGATGGAAATGCTGGAAGACTCAGGCATGATTACTTCGGCTGAATTTGTAGAAGTAAATCCGATTTTGGATGAGAAGAATAAAACAGCTGATGTTGCGGTAGGTTTAATGGGCTCACTGTTTGGAGAAAAACTAATTTAATCAGTTCTTGAAAGCCCATCTGGTAACTTAGATGGGCTTTTTTTTGAGGGGAGCGAGTATAAACACTGAAAGAGCCATGCATTCCACGGGACAACCGTTTCGAATCCTGCATTTCACTTCAATCATAAGCCACTTACTTTTCTAATCATAAATATAGTGAGGAAATAACTAACAATATCTGTTAAAATAAAATTAATGAAAAAAAATGAAACCTGTCGACACCTTCAAACGTATAGAAGGGACAGCCGCATAGAGCGGAGGGTGAAATACATTGGATGAACTGATCAATAAACGAATAAATGAAGTCTTGAAAGGCGATCAAAATGCATTTGAAGAAGTAGTGACTTTATTTCAGCATCGCCTATACCAAGTATGTTACAGGATGCTTGGCAACGCACAAGAAGCAGAGGATATTGCGCAGGAAGCATTTGTCCGTGCCTATATCAATATTCATACATTCGATCAAAAACGGAAGTTTTCAACGTGGCTGTTTCGGATTGCGACGAATTTATGCATCGACCGAATTCGAAAGAAGAAACCTGATTATTATCTCGATGCAAATGTCCCGGGTACAGATGGTCTGAATATGTACTCACAAATTGCCGCATCCGGCGAGCTACCTGAAGATGAAGTCGAAAGAATGGAATTACAGGAACGAATCCACTACGAAATCGGAAGACTTCCTGATAAATACCGTTCCGTCATTATTTTAAGATATATCGAGGAATTACCGCTACAAGAAATTGGTGACATTTTGGAATTACCACTAGGGACCGTAAAGACCCGTGTCCATAGAGGGCGGGAAGCACTTCGGAAACAGATAGGTAATATGTAGGAGGGAATTAATATGAATACGTGTCCGGAACAAATCGTTCACTATATGCACGCGTATTTAGACGGTGATATTAGCCGTGACGAAGAGCGGCTATTGAAAGAACACCTAGATAGCTGCAAAGAATGTAAGGAAATTATGAATGGATTAACTGAGTCTATTGCTTTTATAGGAAGTGCTGCAAAAATAAAGGCACCGGACAGCTTTGTCAACGGTGTTATGGCACGACTTCCCAAAGAAAAATCCCAAGCGGGTGTTCAACGCTGGTTGCGTAGCCATCCACTTTTGGCAGCTGCAGCCATGTTTTTAATCCTTATGAGTGCAACACTATTTTCAAGTTATGGAAACGACCAGCAGTTTTCGGTGACGAAACAGCCGAATCTTGTTGTCGAAGGACAAACGGTACTCGTGCCCGCCGGTGAAACAGTTAAAGGTGATATAGTCGTTAAAAATGGCACCCTCCGTATCGAAGGAGAAGTGGATGGCAACGTAACAGTTATTAGAGGTTCTAAATACATGGCTTCTACAGCGATTGTAACTGGTAAGAGCGAGGAAATTGACAAAGTGTTTGACTGGCTTTGGTATAAAATAAAAACAACAGCTAAAGACATCTTTCCATCTTCAAAAGATGACAAGCAAGATGGAAAATAGACAGGGCGACCCGCGACCGTTTAGAGTTGGTAACCGGTCGCTCTTTTTCATTGCTTAGAAAACTATAAAATCACGTACAGTGGATTGGCTGCAATATAGAGACTTCACGCAGACATTGCCGCAGGACGTGGCATACTTTGGCTGTGTTCATTTATAACAGCTGCTTGCGCTTTTGTTCTTTTCTAAGAAAGGACAGTGCAGTGCTGTTATGCTATACTATACGCATAAGAAACTGTTTATGAAGGTAGGCGAAGCACATGCCAAAATGGCAAGAATTAGTTGATTTCAGTCCAGTAGCGGCATTTATTAATATTGTAGATGTGCTTCTCGTCTGGTTTGTTTTTTATAAATTGATTACGATTATAAAAGGAACGAAAGCGGTTCAACTTTTAAAAGGGATTTTTGTCCTTCTCATTGCTCGTATTCTGACTGAGTTTTTTGGACTTGATACACTTCAATGGATGATGGATCAGGTTCTTCCGTTTGGATTTCTGGCTATTATTATCATCTTCCAACCCGAGCTACGGCGTGCGCTTGAACAGATTGGTAGAGGACGGCTATTTGCTCGTACAATGATGCAGGAAGAAGAGGAACGTGATCGTCTGATTGAAGCGTTTGTGAAATCTGTTAGCTATATGGCGAAACGGCGAATTGGAGCGCTTATTTCAATTGAAAAGGAAACAGGTCTAAGTGAATATATTGAAACCGGTACAGGTATGGATTCGCTGATTACGTCAGAACTTCTTATCAATATCTTCATCCCGAATACGCCACTCCATGATGGTGCAGTCATTGTCCAGCGTAATCGCATTGCGGCAGCAGGATGCTATCTGCCGCTGTCGGAGAGTCCGTTCATCTCAAAGGAGCTTGGAACACGACATCGTGCAGCCCTTGGAATTAGTGAAGTAACGGATGCTGTCACGATTATCGTGTCAGAAGAAACTGGAGCAGTAAGCCTTACTGCAAATGGGGATATAGATCGGAATCTTGATATGGAGGAATTTGAAGCGCGGTTGCGGAGAGTCTGGTTCGGTTTAACAACTGAAAAGCAGGATTCTTCCATCTGGAAGTGGAGGTGGAGAAAAAATGGATAAGTTTATGAATAGCCCATGGTTTCTTCGCTTGACAGCCTTATTCCTTGCAATTATTCTTTTTTTTACTGTGCAGGCAGAAGAAAAAAAGGGTAGCAAAGCAGTTGGAGATGCGAGGGACATCATTCAGGATTTCCCTGTACAAGTGTTTTATGACAATGAAAATCTTGTCGTGACTGGAGTTCCAGAAACGGTCAATATGACCATTGAAGGCCCAGCGAATATTGTCCAGACAACGAAATTATTAAAAGACTTTACGCTACGAGTCGATTTGTCTAGTTTGCCAATGGGTAAGCATACAGTTGAGATTCAAAGTGAGAATGTTTCTGAGAAGCTGAAAGTCATCTTCGATCCCGCGACAATCGAAGTCGTAATCGAAGAGAAAATCACACAAACATTCCGTGTTGATCCTGAACTGAATGAACGTCTGCTTGCTGAAGAGTTCAATGTCGTTAAGATAGATGTCGATCCGTCAACTATCGAAGTGACGGGGGCGAAGAGTGTTATTGAATCGATCAGTTTTGTAAAAGCCTCAATAACAGGAGACAAGGAAATTAACAAATCATTCGAGCAGCAAGCACGGGTTCGGGTCTTAGATAAAGATTTAACGAAGCTGAATGTGACGATTGTTCCTGAACAAGTGACTGTCAAAGTTGAGATTTCCGAATATAGTAAAGAAGTGCCAATCGTACTTAAATCGCGTGGAGTTCCTGTTACTGGTGTCACTGTCGATGCCATTTCTGCTCAGGATAAAACGATTAGTTTATTCGGTCCACGGAAAGTACTGGATCAAATTAAAGAATTCAGCGTTGATGTGGATGTATCCGAAGTAAAAGGACAAGGAACAATGGCGATTGATTTGAAAAAACCTAAAGGTGTTACAAAGATGTCTTTAGATAAAGTTAAAGTGAAAATAGATGCAACAGTGATTGATTCAGACTTGGAAGTAATCAATCCGGAGCCGCCTGTTGAGGATGTAAAAGTAGTTACGAAGGAATTTAAAGACATGCCTGTTACTGTAAAAGGACTTGATGAAAGTTTCACGAGTTCATTTCAGAAACCGGCGGCCGGTTTGGTTGTACTAACTGTCACGGCGGAACAGGATGTAATTGATACATTGGAGAAATCAGATTTCACCGTTTATATCGATGCGTCTGAAACCACGGACGAAGGAGAACAGAATTTCTCAGTCTTGGTTGAAGGACCCCTAGATGTGAAATGGATACTATCAGATAAAGAAGTAACGATGCATATTGAACTTGCCTGACATACAGTTGAATGTGCAGGATTGAAAGGGAGAATGAAAATGACAAAGTATTTCGGGACCGATGGCGTCCGTGGGGTTGCAAATAAGGAATTGACACCGGAAATCGCATTTAGATTGGGTAGAATTGGTGGGCATGTGTTAACAAAAGAATCATCAGGGAAGTCACAAGTACTCGTCGGCAGGGATACGCGTATCTCGGGTCAGATGCTTGAAAATGCCCTAATTGCGGGTCTTTTATCGACGGGGATTGAAGTGATGACTCTTGGGGTTATTAGCACACCAGGTGTCGCTTACTTGACGCGCGTCATGAATGCACAGGCCGGAGTCATGATCTCAGCTTCACATAATCCTGTCGAAGACAATGGCATCAAGTTTTTTGGTGCAGATGGTTATAAACTGACGGATGAACAGGAAGAAGAAATTGAACAACTGTTAAACGTACAAGAAGACTCGTTGCCGCGTCCGACTGGAGCAGACGTTGGTTTTATAACAGAGTATTTTGAAGGCGGACATAAATATATTCAGTACTTAAAACAGACGGTCGACGAGGAATTCGCGGGAATTCATGTTGCACTCGATTGTGCACATGGTGCGACATCTACACTGGCAACACATTTGTTTGCTGATCTTGATGCAGACCTAACAACAATGGGAGCATCGCCAAACGGCTTGAACATTAATGACGGTGTCGGTTCGACTCATCCTGAAGAATTGGGTAAACTCGTTGTTGAAAAAGGTGCCCATATTGGTTTAGCGTTTGACGGAGACGGAGATCGTCTTATCGCTGTAGATGAACGTGGAGAAGTTGTTGATGGTGACCAGATTATGTTCATCATCGCACGTCATTTACATGAAGGAGGCCGCCTTAAATCAGGAACGATTGTCTCAACGATTATGAGCAATCTAGGTTTCTATAAAGCATTGACGGAACACGGCATGAAGAGCATTCAGACAGCCGTTGGTGATCGGTATGTTGTAGAAGAAATGAGAAAAGGAAATTATAATCTTGGCGGTGAGCAATCAGGCCATATTATCTTCCACGATTACAATACAACAGGCGATGGGCTTCTTACAGGACTTCAGCTCGTTAACATTATGAAAATAACTGGACGTAAGCTATCTGAACTTGCGGCAGGCATGAAAATTTATCCACAAAAACTTGTTAATGTACGTGTTACGGATAAGAATGCTGTGACGGATAATGCATTAGTAGCAGAAGTAATAGCAGAAGTAGAAAAAGAGATGGCAGGCAATGGCCGCGTTTTGGTTCGTCCTTCGGGCACTGAACCGCTTGTGCGCGTCATGGTAGAAGCGCCTTCTGAAGAAGATTGTGTACGTCTTGTTCAGCGTATTGTTGACGTTGTGCAAGCAGAAATGGGAACTGAATAAGAGACTAAACCATTGATCGAAGATGTCGTTATTGACGATATCTTCGGTTTTTTATTTTGCCGAAAACAAAAAGGCATCTCAAGATAGTGAGGAAAACACTAACTCGAGATGCCCTTTTTGTTTACCAAATGAGATTATCAACCGAATCGCCCGTTGATGTAGTCATCGGTGCGTTCGTCTGTCGGCGTACTAAATAGTGTGGATGTACGATCGCATTCTACGATTTCTCCGTTTAGGAAAAATGCAGTGCGGTCGGAAATTCGTGCTGCCTGTTGCATGTTATGTGTAACGATTGCTATTGTTACATCGTTTTTGATGTTGCGAATCAATTCTTCGACTTTATGTGTCGATACCGGGTCTAGTGCTGAAGTTGGCTCATCCATTAGGATTACTTCTGGGTCAACTGCGAGGCAGCGTGCTATACAGAGCCGTTGTTGCTGTCCGCCGGAAAGTCCATATGCGCTTTTGTTCAGACGGTCTTTTACTTCATCCCATAAGGCTGCTTTACGTAAGCTGTCTTCAACAATTGTATCTAACATTGCTTTGTTACGGATACCGTGAATCTTCGGCCCGTATGCAACGTTTTCATAGATGGATTTCGGGAATGGATTGGGTTTTTGGAATACCATGCCGACTTTTGAACGAAGCAATTCCACGGACATCGCTTTGCCAAGAATATTATTGCCCATAAATGTAACATTACCAGAAATGGTGACGTCGCCTACGTTTTCTACCATACGGTTTAGTGTTTTTAAATACGTAGATTTTCCGCAGCCAGAAGGACCTATGATTGCTGTTACTTCTTTTTCATTGATGGACAAGTCGATGTTTTTAAGCGCGTGCGCCGTGCCATACCAGAGATTTAAACCGTTTGTTTCATAAACTGCTTTTGTCCAATTTTCATTTTTCATGACACGCAGCTTAGCATCTTCAGTAGGTCGAACGAGTGTTTTTGTCATAATAATCCTCCTATCAATTTTTAAGCTTTTTTTGTGATCTATTTCTAAAGTAAATCGCAAATCCGTTCATTGTAATGAGTAAGATCATAAGCACGATAATTCCTGCTGAGGCAGCATCTGCAAATTCGGGTTGTGGGCGTTTAGCCCAGTCGTAAATTTGCATCGGAAGAGCTGTAAATGTACTAAGCGGTCCAGTTGGCAGGAATTGAACGATCACCGGTATCCCAAGAACAATGAGCGGTGCTGTTTCACCGATGGCACGTGAGAAGGATAAGATGCTACCTGTCAAAATAGAACCTGCTGCGGACGGTAAAATCACATGAATGATTGTTTGCCATTTTGTTGCACCCATGCCATATGAAGCTTCTCGAAGTGTGTCTGGAACGGAACGAAGTGCTTCTTGGGAAGCTACGATGATGATTGGTAAGATTAGCAAACTCATCGTCAATCCAGCAGCCAAGATACTATTGCCTAATGATGATGCACGGACAAAAACAGTTAGACCAAGAAGTCCGAAGACAACGGAAGGAACGCCGGCAAGGTTACTGATATTCATTTCAATAAAAGAGGTCCATTTATTTTTTTTAGCATATTCTTCAAGGTAAATAGCGGAACAAAGGCCTAGGAACATGGATACCGGAATAACGACGGCCATGAGAGCCAGTGTACCGACAAGAGCTGCTTTAATGCCCGCCTTTTCAGGGAAGCGGGATCCGAAATTCGTAAAGAATGAAAAGTTCAACCGTCCGACGCCATCTGCACCAATGCCGTAAAACAGGAAGAATGTAATTCCGAGGACGGCGGCAGCGATTGCACCGAACAGCCATTTCATCGCTGAATCTTTTGTAAGTCGACGATTTGTTTTTGACTGAAGAACGCGGTCCATATTAGTATTCCTCCCTGAATTTCGTCTTGATGTACAAAGCGGCCCGGTTCATTAGGAATGTGAACAAGAATAGCATGAACCCGACAGCGTAAATGGAATAATAGATTGTTGTGCCATAGCCTGCGTCGCCTGTTGCGACTTGAACGATATAAGAAGTCATCGTTTGAATTGAACCTGTAAAGTCCATATTGAATATTGGCGTGGAACCTGCGGCAAGTGAGACAATCATTGTTTCTCCTACAGCCCGTGAAGCAGCAAGGATAATCGATGCTGCAATACCGGAAATTGCTGCTGGAAAGACGACTTTGATAGCTGTTTCAAATTTTGTAGACCCAAGCGCGTAAGACCCCTCGCGGAATGAGGCAGGAACAGCAGAAAGTGCATCTTCCGAAAGTGAGATTATCATTGGTAAAATCATAATACCGACTACAATACCGGCACTTAGTGCGTTAAATAACTTCAATTGTGGAATGAAAGACTGGAGCCATGGTGTCACGACTGTTAAGGCAAAAAATCCGTAAACAATCGTTGGAATTCCAGCCAGTAACTCAATAATTGGTTTGATGAACTTTTTGATTTTGGGTGACGCATATTCACTGAGGAAAATTGCACACGCAAGTCCGAAAGGGACCCCGATAAGAAGCGCAACACCTGCAATTTTTAAAGTCCCGACGATTAAGGGAAGTACACCGAATGCCTGATCAGCATTGGAGAAAGGTGCCCATTCAGTTCCAAAAATGAAGTCAGTGATCTTTATTTCTTGAAAAAAGATGAATGTTTCTTTCAGTAATGTGTAGATAATCCCAAATGTTGCCAGTACAGTGATGGAAGTGACAGCGAGTAACAGATGCGGGATGAGTTTGCCGAACTTCTCATTCTTTTTAGCAGCAGCAATGACATCGCGTGTTCGCAACTTATCTGTCGGTTTTATTGAAGTCAATCTATGGACCTCCTATTGGATAACGTTGTTTAGTTACGGTGTTGAAAGGATAATGGCTGCCCTACTATGCAGGACAGCCAGGAATCGTTCTATTATTTCAGAGAATCCAATGCTTTACGTCCTTCTTCATAGTCTGCTTCAGGCAGTTGTACATAACCAACTGCTTCGGCCATTTCTGCTGAGTTGTCGATAACAAACTCCATGAAGTTACGAACTTCTTTTTTCTCTTTAACTGCATCGTTGCTGACATAAATGAATAGTGGGCGAGAGAATGGAGTGTATTCGCCAGACTCGATTGTTTGTGCATTCGGTTCAATACCATCTATTAATACTGCATTTAGCGCGTCTTTATTTGATTCGTAGTAAGCATAACCGAAAAATCCAATTGCATTTTTGTCACCTTTAATTCCTGTAACAAGAACGTTGTCATCTTCAGAAAGTGTTGCAGATTTTACAAGGTCAGCATCTTCCAAGACAACTTCATTGAAGTAGTCATATGTGCCAGAATCTGTACCTGGTGAATAGAAGACGATTTCTTCAGCTGGCCAGCTTGGGTTGATATCAGACCATTTTTTTGCTGATCCATCTTCTGCCCACATTTTCGCGAGATCTTCAACAGTAAGTGAATCGACCCAAGTGTTTTCTTTATTTACAACGATTGTTAAACCGTCGTTTGCAATTTTAAGTTCTGTATAGTCAACGCCTGCTTCGTCAAGCTTTGCTTTCTCTTCATCTTTAATGGGGCGGGATGCATTTGAGAAGTCTGTTGAACCAGCGATGAATTTTTCAAATCCGCCACCTGTACCGGAAACACCTACGGATACTTTAACGTCTTTTTCAGCTTGTGCATATTCTTCAACAATCGCTTCCATGATTGGCGCAACAGTCGACGATCCGTCCCCTGCTACACTACCGCTTAAGCCTTCGCTAGTTTTAGCTGATGTATTACCGTCCGCTCCACCGCAAGCAGCGAGAAAGATCGAGCATGCAAGTCCGAGTGTTGCGAGTGTTTTCATGTTTTTCATCTGTTGTTGCCCCCCTAGAGTGTTTTGACTACAATTCAAATGATAGAGGAGAATTGTTGAGCGGGTATGAAGGAATCGTTAAGGTTTTGTAAACGAGATAGGGGGATATGATCGGTGTGGAAGGGTATATGATTGTTCTTCGCGGTTGTATGATCGGTGTAGGAACGCCATTAAAAAAGACTGCCCTGATGAGGACAGCCCGTGGGATGGTATTTAAAAAGGTATAAGTTTTTTCAACCTGGAGCAGTGTCTAGGCTCCAGGCGCAAACTCTCGGGTCATAAGTCGTTTTGCTATGGGGCTGAAGTACGCCTCCTCGCAAACCGTCTTATGCCTGTCGGGGCTAAACGGCAGCTTGCGCTTTTCTTAGTTCATTCGAAAATATAATGCAGTGCTTTTACAGCCTGATCGACAGTTTCGACGGTAGCGTTTGCTTTGCGTGACAATTCCTTTAGTGCATGATGATGTGCTTCATTACGAATTAGGATGAGTGGTTTGCCGAATGCGACGGCGGCACTCGCGTCCATCGCGGTATTCCACTGCTTATATTTCTCCCCAAATAAAGCGATGACAAGATCGGCTTGCTTCATTAATAGCTCCGTACGCAAATTATTAAAGCTAGATGCCGCAGCATCTTTGGAAATTGCATTCGGCTGCTTGCCTAGAATATCTTCCCCGATGTTATCAGAACGGTCATGGTCTTCCATGGGACCGACGAAATCGATTGGCAACTTAAGTGCAGCCACTTTCATCTTTACTTCCTCACGCCATGAACTATGGATTTCCCCTGCCAGGTAAACAGTTAATCTCAACTTAATCCCTCCTAATCATTAATCTTAATTGTAGCATTGATAATCAAAATGTTGCTCGTGAATGACCGAAAGTTTAGACTATAACTAGAGAGATAGGGGGAATTGAGATGAAAACACTTTGGCATAATGGCACGATGTATACGATGGAGCAAGAAGGCGACCAAGTTGAGGCGCTGCTCACAGAAAACGGTAAGATTAGTGCAGTTGGCACATATGGCGATTTAAAAGAACGAGCAGATAATGAAATTGACTTACAGGGTTCCGTTCTTTATCCAGGATTCGTCGATAGTCATATGCATATGATTGGTCACGGCGAAAAATTACTAAGTTTGGACTTATCGAAGGCAACGTCCGCTGATGACATGATGGATATGCTGATAAATGCTCATCCTGATTTGAAATCTGACGAATGGTTTATCGGAGAGGGATGGAATGAAAATAACTTCCCAGATAAAAAGATCCTCACGCGACATGAATTGGATAAGGTCACGGATTCCCCTATGATTTTGAAACGGACATGTAGACATGCGGCGCTCGCCAATTCAAAAGCGCTTGAGCTGGCAGGTATTTCAAAAGATACACTTGATCCCGAAGATGGTGTCATTATGCGTGATGCGAACGGGGAACCTACGGGCTACTTGAAAGAAGGAGCGCAGGAGATTGTACTTGCCCTTATTCCAGAGCCGACAGAGGAATCATTGACTCGGGCCTTACAAAAGTCAGTCGATGATTTGCTGTCACTTGGACTGACAGGGGGAGTGACGGATGACCTCGGGTATTATGGGGATTATAAAAACCCGCTACAAGCATTCAAAAACGTTATTGGTGAACAGAAGAAATTCCGCGCACATTTATTGCGACGGTCAACTGTTTTCCAGCAATTGAAGGAAGAGCAAGCTACTTATAATGAACCTTGGATTGAGCCTGGCGAGATGAAATTTTTCATCGACGGAGCGCTTGGAGGTAAAACGGCTTTGTTAAGTAAACCGTATGCAGATACGCCCGAAACATTCGGCATGACAGTCATTACGGATGAAGAAATTGGTGCGATAGTGTCGCTCGCACGCAAGTATGGCGAAGCAATTGCTGTTCATGTCATTGGGGATGCAGCTGTTGAAAAAGCACTCGATGCGATAGAGAAGTACCCGGTACCTACTGGCAAACGTGATCGACTTATCCATGTAAATGTCTTGCGTGAAGATCTAGTCGAGCGGATGGAAAAGTTGCCAGTCATCCTTGATATACAGCCGGTGTTTGTTTCATCAGACTTCCCATGGGTCATGGATCGTTTAGGGGAAGACCGTCTTGATTGGGCCTATGCGTGGAAAAAGCTGCTTGACCGTGGATTCATTTGCGGCGGCGGTTCGGATGCGCCAATCGAGGAGGTCGACCCATTGCTTGGCATCTATGCAGCGGCAACGCGTCGGAAGCCTGGGGAAACCCACGATGGCTATTTGCCAGATGAAAAACTAAGTCGCTTTGAAGCGGTCGGCCTCTTTACGACGGGGAGTGCGGGAACAATCGGAAAAGCGGACGTCCGCGGTAAGCTTGCGCCCAGGTTCGATGCTGATTTCACAGTGCTCGACAAGGATTTATTCCGAGTGGAAGATGAAGAGATCGTGAACGCGAATGTTGTGATGACCGTTATTGCGGGTGAAGTGATGTATAGAGGGTGAAATGGGACTCGTCTAATCCATAATTCATGTTTAAAGGAGGGGTGGAATTTGCGACCAATCGAAAAAGTAGAAATCTGGGTGCAGCAAGAAGTTGGGAGTGCCGTCCATTGGATGAAACGGCTTCCAGGCAGTACGTCCTCACTTCTTTATGAAGTGAAGACGGAAGACTCGGAAATGGTTTTACGACAATTTGACAATGAGGAGTGGCTTCTTGAAGAACCTGATCTCGTCAAGCACGAAGCGGCGAGCCTTCGAAAAGCTTCGTATAGTGGGCTGCCGACTCCAGCGCTGATTGGGTCTGATGAAACAGGAAAGCTGAGCGGGTTGCCGTCTATCCTTATGACGAAAGTTGAAGGGAAAGTAGAGCTTCTGCCAGATGATTTCAACCAATGGACGGATGGGTTGGCAAAAGCACTTGTGCAAATTCATCAAGTTAAAGCGAATGATTTTACATGGAAATATGCACCATATACAAAACGGGCGGACGTCAAATTCCCCGAATGGACGAAGAAACGGGATGTGTGGCAGGCGGCATTTGAACGTTTCCATGGAACGGAGCCTGAATTTCTCGAGACGTTTATTCACCGCGACTTTCATCCTGCAAACGTGTTGTGGACTAACAAAGAAAGTCAGTGGGATTGTCGATTGGCCGAATGCATGCCGCGGTCCAGCGGGTATCGACGTGGGTCATTGTCGTGTGAACCTCGCGCTGTTGCATAGCGTCGAAGTGGCAGACCTATTTTTACAAGCATATCAAAGACATGCTGAACCCTCATTTTCGTATGAGCCCTATTGGGATATTGTCTCCGTGTTTGATTTCTTGGACGGACCTCCTGTTGTATATAGTGGCTGGGCGGCGTTTGGTGTTACAGGTTTGACGGATGAAATGATGGCAGCACGATTGGATCAATATTTGGAGAGTATCAGTAACAAAGAGTAGAATCATTAAAAAAGCGTCCGTTCCCCACAAAAGGAACGGACGCTTTACGTATTATATCAACCTCTGAACGGCCACCATACCCCTCTGCCAAACGATACAGTAATCGCCGGAATGAGTAATGGAAGAATGATGAGTCCATACAGAAGGAGTCCTGTAATGACAATTGTAGCGATTTGTACGAGACTCAACACGCCTGAAGGCATCATTGCACCAAATGTTCCGGCGAGTATGATGGATGCAGTAATGATGACCGTACCCATTTTAGCCATCGACATCGTAAGGGCCTCTCGTATATTCAGCCCATTAATGCTCTCCTCACGGAAGCGGTCGAGTAAGAAAATGGAGTAATCCACACCGAGCGCAATAAGCAGAATGAAGCCAAAGAATGGAACTGCCCAGCTGATACCATCATAACCCAACATATTGACAAAGATGAGTTCAGTTACAGCGATAGATGTGTAATATGTGAGCAGCAAGGAGCCAATCATATACAAAGGCATGATTGCAGAACGGAATAAGAACGTCAAGACGACGAACAAACTGGCAAGCATAATAATGACTGTGCGCTTGAAGTCTTTTGACGAAATATCATACAGATCCGAATTCATGCTGGATACACCGCTAAATGCAAGCTCTGCGTCAAAGAAAGGTGTTCCGATAACTGAACGGGTTACGCTGTCTTTAATGTCATGCACCGTTTGGATCGCTTCCCTTGAATAAGGATCATAGTCCAAAATCACTTCAAGTAAAATCCCTGATTCGGCTCCGAACGTATAACGGTCAATCACCGGCTTGAACGTTTCATTGCTGAGCGTGCCTGACGGGATGAACAAACCGGTAGCACGCACACTGTCCAACTCACTCATTTCTTTTAATGATGCGGATAATTCGCCAAGACCGGAACCGATTTCATCCAGGCCTTTAGTAGAAGCACCAACACCTGCAGAAAGCTGCCCGATACCACCTGCGGCTTGTGCAAGTCCAGCACCATTGACTTCAGCTGCAGAACCGGTAGAAAACATGCCGGTCACTTGGTCCAGTCCGCCTTGAACTTCTGTCAGTCCTTTTTGTACCTTATCCAGTCCGTCAGTCGCATCACCAAGACCCTCTGACATGAGACCAAGCTGATGGTCGACATACAAGTCTTCGATAATTTCACCAGTTGGACGCGTGATCGTCCGGACCGTTTTCACGCCGTCAATCTTCTCGATATCCCGGCTGATTGCTTCGAGATAGGTGACGTCAGTTTCGTTGACAATCGGGCCGTCTTTTTTCAATAAAACCTGAATTGGCAACGAATCTCCTTTCCCGAATGCTTCAGAAATAGCATTGAGGCCCATGACCGATTCTTTACTCTTATCAATCTCATCGACTGTGTTGAATGACAAATCATTATCATATGTCAATAGAAGAGGGACTGTGATAACGGCCACAATTAGCATAGAAATGAGCGGCCGCTTGACCGAAACTTTACTGAAGGCAACCCATATTTTACTGTCTTTATGCGATGCAGCTTGTTTTGAAGGCCAAAACAATTTGTCTTTCAATAAAACCATGAACAATGGAACAACTGTAAATAGCACGACCATCAACACGGCAATTCCGACCGCGACAGCCACAGCTGATTTGAAAATCGGGAAGTCTGCAAATCCGATTGCTGCAAATCCGATAAAGACGGCAAGACCGCTGATGAACAGTGTACGGCCAGCAGTTTTATACGTATTAACGACTGCATCCTCGACGCTATGACCTGCTAGCAATTCTTCTTTATAACGGCTGAGCAACAGAATACAATAATCCGTTCCTAGTCCGAAGAGGATGGCTACAAGGAAAATCTGTGTGTAATTAGAAACAGGGAATCCGAACCAGTCAATGAAAAAGGCAACAAATGATTGACTGAGTAAATAGGAGATCCCTACCGCAATAAGCGGTATAAATGGTGTGACAATTGAGCGGAATACGATGAGAAGCAAACCGAAAATAAGCACGACGGTAATAATTTCTGTTTTTTTCAAGCCGTCTTGTGCGCTTTGGTTTACATCATTGCCGATAATCGCTTCACCTGTTAAATAGACTGTCTGGTTTTTGGATAAAATATCACTATGAATTTTATCAGCAAGGGCAATAATTTCATCAAATGTACCGTCCACAGTAATTGGTACGAGGACTGTCTTCTGATCTTTTGAAACAAGTTGCGCTTCCAGTTCTTTACTTTCAAAAGGGTTAAGTATTGCTGAAACTGGCTTGCCCAGGGCTTCAAGTTTGTCTACAACCGATTGAATTTCTTTTTTCATCGCAGCATCTACTGGTTTTTTCAGCGGATAGACGAGTGAAATCGTATCTTCGGAAGCACCGGCTTTTTCTAGCATATCAGCCGCTTTTTGCGAATCAGCACTGCTTGGAAGTTGTAGTGAGCCCGCTTCTTCTGCTTGTTTTGCCAAATTTGGTGCTAAAATGAATAACGCAATTGTCAATGTAAGTAAGCCGATGAAAATCGGCCATTTGAATTTTAAAATAGCTCTCAAAATTACATCTCCTTCATTTGTAAAATCTCTTTAAGTTTTCGGAAGGTCTCAACGAATGTCTCCAGTTCCTTTTCATCAATTCGATCTTTAAAAAGTTTTTCAATATTTTCATAGACCGCATTATTGGACGTTTGAAGAACCTCGATACCTTCCGATGTAAGTCGTATGATTTTGGCACGCTGATCGTTTTCGTCACGCTCGGATGTCACAAGTCCTTTTTCCTCCAACTTTTTTAAACGGCTCGAGACGGCGCTTTTATGTACACCTTGAATTGTGGCAAGCTTTCCGCTCGAAAGTGCTCCATAAGTAGAAAGGATTTTGAGTACTTGAATTTGCTCAGGAGAATACTCTTTCCAAATGGGAATATCCATGTTTTTAATAACATGTTCTGTCCCGAAAATCATTACTTCTTCGAATAAATCAACAGCTTCTAGTAGTTTTTCTCTCAATATAGTCTACCCCCTAAACCAATAATAGTAGTTTAGGGGGTAAACGAATAAATGTCAACGGCAAAGTAATCGGCCATTTTATGATAAACTGAAGGAAGTAGATACAAAGGGGACTGAGAAGCTATGACAAATATGTGGCATGAACGTTTTTCCGTTGAAGAATACGTCTATGGCAAAGAACCCAACGGATTTCTTGTGGAGGCGGCACAGCAATTACCGAAGGGTAAAGTGCTTTGTATCGCGGAAGGTGAAGGGCGTAATTCGGTCTACTTGGCAACGCTTGGCTTTGATGTGACAGCATGGGATTATGCGCCGGCAGGACTGGAGAAGACAAAGCAGTTGGCGGGTGAAAAAGGTGTCGTTGTAAAAACGGAACTGCACGATTTGGCAGAAGTGGCATGGGAAGAAGAGCAGTGGGATGCCATCGTTCACATCTTCGGACATTTCCCGGGAAACGTTATGGACCGTACTCTAGCAGGGATTAAAAAGGCATTAAAACCTGGTGGATGCTATGTAAGTGAGTTGTATACGAAAGAACAGCTCCAGTACGGAACAGGCGGCCCACGGGTCGAAGAAATGCTGTGTAATCCTATTAAGATGCTCGAACAATTCGATGGTTATTTCGTCAAACACTTCCATATCGGGGAAGTCAATCGCGTGGAAGGCCAACTTCATACAGGAACCGCACACGTCGTGCAAAGTATATTTCAAAAAAGAGAGGAAGAATAATATATGAATGGAAAGAATCGTGCAGATGTAACACCAGGCTTAAAAGTAGCAGTTATCTTGAAAAAAGATCAGCGGTCGGGCTCGAAAACGGAAGGTGTCGTTAAAGATTTATTGACGAACTCAAGTTTCCACCCGCATGGCATTAAAGTACGCTTAGAAGACGGACAAGTTGGACGGGTTTGCGAGATTTTATAATAAGAAAAGGCCTAAAAAGGATAACCATGCGCAGTCTATTGCCGCGCGTAGTTATTCTTTTTAGGTAATAATTCAGGTTGGGGTGGACCATCAATGAACTTGAAATAAGGAAAGACGATACCAATGATAGATACCAAACTTATCGCTAATCCAATCATTATATATAAAGGTCTAATTCCCCATAACTCACTAATAATTCCTCCAAAAACAATCCCAATTGGCATCGCCGTTCTACTAATTACTAATCTAACCGACATCACTTTCCCCATCATATGATTCGGAATCGCCCGCTGACAAATTGTGATGTTGTGAATACTGAAGAAAGCCATCATAATTCCTGCAATAATTTCGACGATAATCGCTAAAATGATTGCATTAATAATTCCTAACGAAATGTAGGTTAATCCACCGATTACTAGGGATCCTAACATGAACATTCTTCGACTTCGGAATTTTATCTTTCCAATTAACAGAGATCCGATGACATAACCCAATGGAAAGCCAGCCATATAGAGGCCATAATCTTCATAATTCCCCTTCAGCACATCCGTGATATACGGTAAATTAATCACCATTGTGACACCAACGCCAAATTGGACGAATGCAAGGAAGATTCCTAGCCACACGATTGTTCGTTCTTTAAAAAAGTAATGGATGCCTTCCTTGAATTGTTCCAACCAAGTCTTCCGTATATCTTGAGGAACTCGTTGCTCGTCCATCCGTAACAGCAAAAATCCACTTAGCGCAAGCAATATAAACACGAGTAACAAAGTGAAATCTGTCCCTATATAATTAATAACAACTCCACCAGCCATGGGTGCTAAGAACATCATAAGCCTCGTTGTACCATCGAGATAAGCATTGGCCGTACTTAACTGTTCCTTAGCGACAATTGTCGGTGTAATCGCTTGACTTGCAGGAACGTAAAGTGGGGTGACAAGGCCAATGATGACCTGAACTACATAGATATGCCAAACTTCCAAATGGCCAAGGAACATTGATAAAAGTGGCACCAGAAAAATCAATGCCCGTGTCCACTGGGAGAAAATCATAATCCATTTGCGACTCCATTTATCAATGAACGGCCCACTGACGAGTTGAAACACGATTGAGGGGAGAAAATACAGTAACCACATACTGCCCAACGCCAGTTTTGACCCTGTGAGTTCATAAACAATAATCGAATTGCAAAACGTGCCAAAGGAGCCGCCCAGTTCGGATATGGCACTCCCCGCCCACAATGAAACGAAGCCCCTATTTTTTAAGACAGTAGTGTTCATAAGCTGCGGCTCCTTCAAGTATTATTGGGTTAAATAGAGTTCCAACTCTTTGGGCAAGGAAGCAACAGACTTTTCTTTCAAATAATAATTGGAGGATTTTTGACCAACTAAAGAGGCGGCCTTTAAAATTTTTAAATGATGATGAACAGTTGATTTCCCTAATTCGAGCTGCTCAGTTATATCCTTTAACGTGCAATCTTGTTCAGATAAAAGCTTAACCATGCGAAGCCGGACTTCATCTCCCAATGCTTTATGTTTCTGAATTAAAAAGTAATCGGGAAGGTACTTATCAGTTGGATCAATGCTTGTGTTCGGAATCGGATAATAAAAAACTTTCGTTTCTTCAATATCCGATACAATCGTCCAAGGCCGGTACGTCAATTGGGGAATCAATAAAACACGATGAACGCTTGGCTCAGGAATATACTCTGTTCCATTTGTGGCCCATGCAACAAATTCTTCAGGCGTCAGTTTCTCTTTCATATTTATTTTTTCATCGAGATCTCTTTCCAAGATGGCTAACAAGGGATTCGTATCTGCATCAAGAACTGTTTCAGTCCACAAAGACATGACAGTTAGTAAATGCTTTTTAAAGTCAACGCCATTTACATTGCTGATAAAGTCAATATAAGCAGGTAGAAAAGGGTTTTCCTTTGCTACTTGTTTTATTAAATCGACAGCAACTTTATCACCATTCGCCGCCAGCATCCTACTTTCTTGTAAATCTGTTCCGAAGTATGGGAGACAAGTATACTTCAGTTCCACATCGCTTAAATTGTTGACATAAATCTTGAATTTTTCAATGTCATTCGAATTTCTTTCAAAAGCGTGTAAAAGTTGAAGTATACTTTTCCATGTATTGTGTTCTTCAACGTAATTCAGTTCGATAACTAACTCGTCAGGCATTTCATTTCGTAGTAATTCAAATACACTTTTTTTCTCGAGCGTGTCTAGCAGCGGTGTATTTGTGATCGCTGCAATACCTAATGCACATTCCCATAATAGAGAATACTCGAGCTCCACTTTGTACGATTCTCTTTTTCTACCTGTAATTGTTAGTGTATTCATACTAATTCGCCTCCTACTTGGTAAAGTATACCTATTTGGAATGCGAAGTTCAATAATTTTAGAATATTTTGTTCAATTAATTTTGAACTATGACATATAAATCATAAATAGATAGGTTGTGACTTTTATCCATCAAACGTGAAAGTTTAAAAAATCACGTTTGTTTTAGAGTTGTTTGAGAGTGATGGACGAGCGTTCACCCTCCGCAGTAAGAAATCTCAATAATGATGCAGTAGTTGTTCAGGCCAAAGTGATCCGAGAGCAACTGTGTATAGGGCTTCTAGTGTTTAAACACAAATGCAAACAGTCATTTATTGGTTCATCAACAGATGTGTATTGGAAACATTTGTATGGAAAGAAACGTCTCGATAGGAGTGGGTGCACAATGAAGATTGTTCTAAAAGTAACCGGGAAAATCAAGCGAAAATCGTTTGGATTAATAGTAATACAGTTTCAATCAACGGTGTTGAACTTAATGTGCAAAAAGATGTGTATGATTGGAGAGAACAGTAACGGGCTCAAATGAGGTTCGCTATACAGAAATGCTTTAATACTAAGGGGGACTCAGCTTGAAAAACATCCTAATGATTGCAACCATCCTAATGATTATTGTAGCGGCGACGATAGTGGCGTTGCCATTGGCTTTTATATCTGTTTTATTCATAACGCCGAATATGTATTATATAGTACCTTTGCTTATTGCAATCTACGTAATACTGGTTATTTTGATTCTATTCAAAACGATAGGTTGGACGAAATATCCGAACGGAAAAAAAGCTTTTTATGGCGTTGCTGCGCTGATAGCCGTTATGGCATTGTCTTTCTCGGCTTCCGGTATATATAAGCAGAACTTGGACAGGTTGGAGGATACAGAAGTGAACCTGCAACAATACAGTCCGTTCGCATCTGGGACGAAAGCTATGAAACTGGACGAGCCAGCGACCTTGAAGCTGGAATCGGATTTACCTGTCATAGATGGTGCGACCGCGCTTTACCCAATGTATGCTGGATTCGCACAGGCAGTCTATCCAGAAAAGGAATACAATCTCTATAACAGTGAAGTGATGTCGAATATGACAAACGTAGCCTACGAAAAGCTCATTGATGGGGAAGTCGATATAATTTTTGTAGCAAGTCCTTCTTCTACTCAATTGGCATCAGCAGAACGAGCTGGCAAAGAATTAACGCTGACACCAATCGGTAAAGAAGCGTTCGTTTTTTTTATCAATGCGAAAAACCCTGTAAAAACCTTGACGATGAATGAAATCAAAGGGATTTATTCCGGAGAAATAACAAATTGGAAAGACGTAGGCGGAAAGAAAAAAGCGATACGGGCATTCCAGCGGCCACAAGACAGCGGCAGTCAGACTGCACTTCAAAACCTGATGGGTGACGTGTCGATCATGGATCCTCCGGTTGAAAATGTGATTGATCTTATGGGAGGAATTATTGATGAGGTATCGGACTATACGAACTACAGCAATGCATTAGGCTTTACTTTCAGATATTATTCAACCGAAATGGTCACTAACGATAAAATCCGATTGCTTCAAATTGAAGGAATTGAACCGTCATTAGAAACAATCCAGTCTGAAGATTATCCTCTTACGGCTGATATTTATGCCGTGACTGCGGGCAGTGATAATCCGCATATCGAGAAATTCATCGATTGGATTTTGTCTGACCAAGGACAGGCGATCATCGAGAAGACGGGGTATGTTACAAACCGATAGGCTGAAAACGGGATTGCTTTACTCGTAATAGTATAAGGAATAAAAACACTTCACGAATTTTTCACAACGAAAAGCTACACTGAAATTGATTTGATTATGTTCAAGTTTTTAAGTTCGTAGTTTTAATCAGCAATTAAATTAGGAGGTATTACAGTGAAAAAGTTATTATTAATTACATTTGTCTTCATGTTTATTTTTACTACCAGTGCTCTGGCACATACAGGGTTAGAAACGTCTTCCCCAGAAGATGGAGAAGTTGTTACAGAAGAAATGCGCGAGATAGCCTTAACCTACGAAGGGAAAATCGAACAAGGAGGAACGTTAGAGGTCAGTAATTCAAATGGCCAATCTATTCCAGTTGAAGATATTTCCATAGCAGATACGCAAATGACAGGGACGTTTACAAATGCCTTGGAAAATGGTGACTATACAGTTGTTTGGAATATTATTGGAGCAGATGGTCATCCGATTGCAGGAGAATTTTCTTTCACTGTAGATGTTCCTGTATCTGAAACAGCGGTTGAAAATGAATCCGAAGCCAATTCACAGGATGTAAATCAAGATGAAACACCATTAGAAAATGTTGAAGATACTAAAACAAATGAACAAAGTCAATTACCTTCTTATCTCATTCCTGTAATCGTTATTGTCTTAATTGCAATTATTGTGGGGATTTTCGTCGGGTTAAGGAGAAAAAAATAATAAATGTTTATGGTAATTGTTAGTGAAATACTTTTATATCTTTGCGTATCGCTTCTTATAGGAAGTTTTCTTATAGCTCTAGTACCGAGTTCTTTTCGACCGGAAGTAAACATACCAAGAAGTGTACAAATTATAGCTACACTCGGTATCGCAGTGTTCTCATTTGCGCCTGTTTTAGTGCTAATCATATATTTGTACGAGAATATGGGACTTTCTGAAACACTACAGACAGTTCTACTTACTTTTGAAGTCGGCAAAGCATGGATTTTCACTTTTCTAGTTGTCAATGTCTTGTTCATTTTTATCGTTTGGTTTGATGATCGTGAGAAACCAATCTACTCTTATATAGGAATCATTTTTGTTGTCATTTTAATCATGGGAATTGGTTGGGCTAGTCACGCTAGTTCCCTTGATCATGTCAAAGGATTTTTAACGCATACAAGCCATTTTACAGCGGTGAGTATTTGGGTAGGAATCTTGCTTGTAGTTAGCTGGTTTTCAAAAGATCATTCAAACTGGTTGAATTTCTTGAAATGGTTCTCGCCTGTTGCCATTATTTGTTTTAGCATCACCATTGTGTCAGGACTTATTTTAATGACATTTGTAGTGGAGTTTAATGAATATGCCAATGCGTGGATGCTTCCGTATGGTCAATTATTGTTATTAAAACATTTAACGATCATTCCATTACTGGTATATGCAGGGATCAACAGCATACTTATTAGAAAGAAGTTACTTAAGGATAATGACTTTAATCCAATACCTTGGACAAGAGTGGAAAGCATACTTATTTTGGTTGTTTTTTCGATAACGGCTGCATTAGGTCAACAATCGCCGCCTAGCGAAAACATATTGAAAAATGAAGGACTTTCCAAGCTGTTCAGTTTCTTTTATCAAGGTCAGTTTCAGCAAGGAATGAATGTCGAACTTGTAGCAAATGCCACAGGTCTCTCTCTTCTACTGTTAGCGATTCTTTTCGTCGTTTTAACTGTGTACTCATTTATTAAGAAAGCACCGGTAATCGTAACTTTCATTTTGAGTATTCTTTTCATCTTTACAAGTTATTTAGCTTTACTACTTAGTATCCAATAGAAAAAGTGAAAGGTAGCTGACTTAGCTACCTTTTTTTCTATATAATGGGTACTATAGAGATTAAAATAAAGAATTCTAGTGAATTCGCTTCGGCGCTTCGGGATGCCTCTTGAACTAAGCGAGGGCACTGAAAAAGTACGATTTCCTTCAATCCCGTTGATTTCCGTTCCGAGCGGACGCTTTCCGCGGGCACGGCTTCAGCCAATCGAACAGCAAAGGGTTCGATTTGCCGTATTTCTGCGTTCTTTGCAGAAATTAAGGCATTCTTGCCCCGTGCTCCCAACGCTAGCGCTTTTGCTCGCAAAAGCCGTTCTTCGTAACGGCTCTTCCTGCGGGGTCTTCAGCTCGCGCTGTTCCCGCTGGAGTCGCCGCTCTTCACTACAATCAACTAGTTTTTACTATAAAAAAGAACTTTTTCAGTGGCTACCCCTTGTGAGGCGCCTTCATTTGGTTAATATAGGTTTCATTTGTCCAACATATATAGCGGTATTTACGTTGAACGCAGAGAATTGGAGGAGAGTCGAATGAATAAGCTGAATTTGATGGCAATGTTAGGAATCGAGCATCCAATCATCCAAGCACCAATGGCGGGTGTGACGACGCCAGAGTTTGTAGCAACATCTGCAGAAGCGGGGATTCTCGGTTCAATTGGGGCTGGGTATCTTTCGGCCGAAGAGACGCGGAATTTCATTCGTGAAGTGAAAAGTCTTACGATGAAGCCATTTGCGTTGAATTTGTTTGTTCCAGAAACGGTGAATCCGAGTCAGGAGCAATTACGGGGGGCATATGAAGCACTCCAACCGATAGGTAAGGAACTCGGGATTCCTCAGTGGAATACGCCATTTTCAAAAACGGAATTTGAAGGGCAAGTTCAGGTACTAATAGAAGAAGGTGTGAAAGTCTGTTCATTTACTTTCGGACTGCCGGACGAAAAAACTGTGCAATTATTGAAGGGAAATGATGTATTTCTAATAGGGACAGCGACTTCAATAGAAGAGGCAGAACTGGCGGAGCAGGTGGGAATGGATGCGGTTGTAGTACAAGGTAGTGAAGCAGGTGGGCATCGTGGTTCCTTTGTAGGCGAATTAAAATTGATTTCATTGAATGAATTACTGCTGAAAGTAGTCTCCTCCGTTCGACTTCCAGTTATTGCAGCGGGCGGCATTGCAAGTAAAGAAAAAATGGTGGATGTGTTAGCTAGCGGGGCACAAGCTGTTCAAATCGGAACTGTACTTCTAGCTGCTGACGAAAGTGGTGCACATCCGCTTTATAAGCAGGCAGTTTTGGACGCGGATAAAAGATGTACAGTGTTAACAAAGGCGTTCTCCGGTAAAATGGCACGCGGAATTAGCAACCGCTTCATCAGTGAAATGAATGAAGCAATCATTGCTCCGTACCCATTTCAGAATGATTTAACAAAAGAGATTCGTAAAGAGGCGGCAAAGCAAGGGGATACTGAATTCATGTCATTATGGGCGGGTGAAAGTGTGCATTTAAGCACCAGTGGAAAACTCAAGAACATTATTGAAAGATTTGTCTAACAACATAGTCCATTCATCAATCTGATTTGGTACACTAGATATAAAAACGGCGGTGCATCATATGCGGAAATATATTGGGGAAATTGGACTTATCATTACAGCAATTATTTGGGGCAGCGGGTTTGTGGGCAGTGCCGTAGCCTTGGAATACTACACGCCGTATCAAATACTGGCAGGGCGCTTTTTAATCGGCGTACTCATTTTAGGAATCGTATTTAATAAACGGCTAAAAACGATAAAGAAAAGCACATTTATAAAAGGGTCGATATTGGGGATTTTCCTCTATATCGCTTTTGCTCTTCAAACGGTAGGTTTACAATATACGACTCCTTCAAAGAATGCATTCTTAACTTCTACCAATGTAGTTATTGTTCCTTTTATAGGGCTCGTCATTTATAAAAAGAAAATCGATATTTTTGAACTCGGTGGGGCATTTATGGCGATAATCGGAGTAGCGGTACTATCACTTAAATTCTCTTCTGAAGTCAACGTAGGGGATCTACTAACATTATGCTGTGCAGTTGGATTTGCTTTCCATATTTTCTACACCTCTAAATTTGTAAAAGACGAGGACCCTATCCAGCTAACGATTATTCAAATGATGGCAGCAGCAGTCATCGGGTGTCTGTTTGTAGTATTTAAAGGTGAAACAACTTTTTCTACGCAAACGGAAGGTTTGATTCCACTCCTCTATCTGGCAGTTTTTTCGACAACAATCGCATTTCTATTACAGACAGTTGCCCAAAAGTACATAACAGAAACAAAAGCAGCAATCATTCTATCTACCGAATCATTTTGGGGCATGGCATTTTCCGTTGCGATTTTAAGTGAAGTGATGACGGTGAAAATGGGTATTGGAGCGATTCTTATTCTTGGAGCGATTGTATTATCCGAGACAAAGCTTAGTTTTTTGAAAAAGAAACAGGTGACTGGAATGCTTGAAAGGTGGGATGACGGTGTCTAAGGCTGTTTACTGTGAAAAGTGTTCTAAAGAAATTAAGTTTAGGGGAGATTTAGTAACCGCAACTTTATTTTTTGTTATAGTCGCTTATCATGAAGATTGTTATGTAAAAGACTTGAAAGGGTTCAGAGGACTTTTCTTAGATAATCAACCGCTTAACGGTTTTCCGGGTAACTTTTTGTTTGTCGCCGCAGTCTTGGTGAGTATCGGATTTGCTTTTGGTTCGATGAAGTGGGTCTCAATTATAGCCTTACTTCCAGTGTTATACAGGATATATTCTTACTTTAGGTTTGAAAGAAAATTGGAAAAGTAGATAGGGAGTGTCCATCCCTCTCAATCCTAGACAGTAAATTTTCGGTGGCAGTCACGGAAAAGATGGTTTAAAGAAAAAGGAGATTACAATGGAAATACACTACAAGTTAACTGAGGAAGATTACATACACTTCAATTTGTATCACATCAAAAATTCTAAAACTGGTAAGCGGGCGTTGGCGTTACAAAGGTTTATAACGCCATTATTCTTTATCATTATTTCCTATATTTACTCCTTGATAAGTGACATGTCGTTTCTACCGCTGTTTATCATTTTTTTAGTAACGAGTATTCTATGGGTTATGTTTTATCCGAAGTATTTTTATGGCCTCATTGCCCGTAATGCTAAGAAAATGATTAAAGAAGGTAACAATGATGGCCTAATAGGGAATCATCAACTGAAATTGACGGAAGAAGGATTAATGGATACGTCTTCAAATAAAGAAACAAAAGTAACTTGGTTAGGCATTACAAGTTTTCAAGAAGACGATGGATATTTCTTTCTTTACAATAGTTCAGTGAGTTCCTATATCCTGCCTAAAAGAGAGATAGATAATGTAGACGAAATGAGACAATATATCCAATCGAATTTAATGCAGTAAAAAAGCAATTGAAGAACTAAATGCATAGAAGTTTTTTTGAAGGGAGAATAAAAATACACCGAAAATGTATTCACTCTTTTAGCACTTTAATTTCTGCCTGCTGAAGTGAAAAGTATACATTTTTCGTACCGTCATTACGGTTTATCAAAGGTGGGACTTGGTTGAGAGCGGGTTATAGCATTTTAAGGGAAACTCATAGGAAAAGTTTCATACCTAAAGCAAATGATTACGGGTTAAAAGAAAGAGAGTTTGAAAACATTATCTTTTTTTAGAGAACAAAGGGTATCTAGAGAGAGTTTTAAGGATAAATGATGAATTCTCTCTAAATGCAGCCCGTTTAACTCAAAAAGGAATTGAGTTGTTGGAAGAACATAAAAAATACGAAGAATCATACCCAGGGCGGGAACAGTTAAAAGCGTGGGTGCAAATTGAAAAAGAGCTGTATTCCAAGGGGGCAGAAAAAAGGTGACAGGCACTCGTTCAGTCGTGAATGTTCAAACAATCCCATTTGTTTGAAATGACATGATTGTTTTAGTGCCAGTGCCTTTTTTAAAACTGAGCGAAGAAGCCTTCCAAGGGGGGCCTCCCACCATAGCGGATTCAATGGAATTCTTTATTTCAACCTATATAACGCAGCATAGACAAGAAAACCCGTCGATGAAGAAGGACGGGGTTTTTGCGTTTTATCTTACGACTTTGCTTGTAAATGGCTTCCTTGGCCCGTACTAAATAGTAATATATGCTAAGATGTAATTAATATTGGGAATAAATATACTTTATATATGAGGAGACATATTATGAAAGTTAAATTAGAAGATGTTGCGAAAGCAGCCGGGGTGTCCCCAACGACTGTATCTCGGGTATTGAATAATAGAGGTTACATTAGTGAGCTGACGAAGAAAAAAGTAGAGGACGCCATCGAAGAATTGGATTATTACCCGAATGACGTTGCAAGGTCTCTGTTCAAAAAGAGAACGAATTTTATCGGACTAATCGTTCCGACGGTTAGTAATCCTTTTTTTGGAGAATTATCGTTGTATATTGAAAATATCTGCTCATCTTTAGGGTATAAAATTATTCTTTGTAATAGTTCAGGGCAATTTGAAAAAGAGAAGGCTTATTCGACGATGCTGATTCGACATCAAGTAGACGGTATTCTTGTTTGTTCGTATAACCGGGGAATCGATACGTATAAGTATCCGAAGCTCCCGATTGTTGCGATTGACCATTACTTGGCACCGACAATACCTGTAGTCGGTTCTGATAATTATATGGGTGGAAAATTGGCGGTTCAGCATTTAATCGATCGAGGATGTCTGTCAATTATTCATATTAATGGTCCTCTTGAATTAGAAACCCCCACCCAATATAGAAGAAAAGCTTATGAGGATCTGGTCGATAATCCCGTTACATATGAACTGCAGTTTGATGAAGAAGATATTGTATTATCAATCAGAAAAATTTTATTGGAACGTCCCGAAACAGATGGTATATTCGCCAGTGATGATCTGATGGCGGCTGCTTGTTTGCAAGTTGCTAGAGAATTGAACATCCAAGTGCCTGAGCAACTAAAGGTCATCGGCTATGATGGAACGAAAACGACCAGAAGTTTATTACCTCAGCTCACGACAATTAAACAACCGATCGAGGAGATTGCTAAAACATCTGTGACAAAGTTGATGGATATGATTGATAACTCGGAACTTTCAGGTCCGTATGAAACGGTGTTGCCAGTTCAGCTATTAATCAATGAGACGACCTAATTTTCATGGGATTAGGTTTTTTTATTTTATTTTATGTCAAGCGGTTGACATATGAAAGCGGTTAACATACTATTAACTCACAAATCAAAAAATACTTAAGGGGGCTATGTATAGAGATGATTACTGATTCAAAAACAAACCGTAAGAGAAAAAGTTTGTTTCAGTATATGAAACAAAACTATATGCTGTATTTATTTTTAGCTCCAGCGATTATTTTGACAATTATCTTTAAATATATTCCAATGTACGGATCAATTATTGCCTTTAAAGATTTTAGTCCTATGAAAGGGATATGGGGAAGTGATTGGGTAGGGTTTGAGCATTTTACAAAATTTTTAACGTCCCCCAACTTCGGAGACATTTTTATGAATACGCTTAAACTAAGTGTTTTCGGGTTAGTGTTAGGATTTCCGGTACCGATTATTCTGGCATTAATGTTAAATCAGGTGAAACGAGCATCCATTAAGAAAAATATTCAACTCATTCTGTATGCACCGAATTTTATCTCGGTTGTTGTTATTACAGGGATGCTATTTATCTTCTTGTCACCAACGGGACCTATTAATACGATTTTATCGTTTTTCATGGACAAGCCGATTTCGTTCATGTCTGATCCAGATGCATTTGTATCCATCTATATTCTTTCGGGTATTTGGCAAGGTGCAGGCTGGGCTTCTATCATTTATGTGGCAGCGCTTTCTAATGTGGATCCTCAGCTACATGATGCAGCAACCATTGATGGAGCATCATTGTTGCAAAGAGTAAAGCATATCGATCTTCCGACATTAAAACCTATGATGGCTGTTCTATTTATCCTAGCGGCAGGTGGAATCATGGGCATTGGATTTGAGAAAGCCTATTTGATGCAAACCGCCATGAATATTCCAACGTCTGAAATTATTGCAACCTATGTTTACAAAGTGGGGCTACAAGCCGGAGACTATGCATACTCATCGGCAGTTGGATTATTTAACTCCATTATCAATGTGATTTTGCTTATTTTTGTGAACTACGTAGTTAAAAAACTAAATGAAGGTGAAGGTCTTTATTAAAAGGGGGACAAGATAGAGATATGAATTATTCGAAAAAAGATCGATTTCTGCTCATGATAAATAAGTATTTCCTCATTATTGCGACGTTGATTATTCTGTTGCCTTTGCTCTATGTGCTGTTAGCCTCATTTTTAGAACCTAACGTTTTGCTAAGTAAAGGCATATCGTTCAATCCGGACGATTGGAGTGTGCAAGGCTATGTGAAAATTTTGCAAAACGAAGCGATTATTAGAGGGTTCTTTTACTCGATTCTGTACTCAGTTGGATTTGCTTTGGTGACAGTTATTGTTTCCATACTAGCTGCTTATCCATTATCGGTTGAGGGCTTTAGGGGTACGAAAGTCATTATGATTTTCTTCCTTATCACAATGTTTTTCAGTGGTGGTTTAATCCCGACGTATTTAGTGATCAAGGATCTAGGGATGTTAAATAGCATATGGGCTATTATTTTGCCAGGTGCGATTAGTGTCTGGAATATTATTTTAGCTAGAACATATTTCAAAGCCATTCCTAAGGAACTACAGGAAGCGGCAAAAATCGACGGGGCATCTGATTTACTTATATTCTTCAAGATTATTTTACCGCTATCTAAACCGATTATTTTTGTTCTTGCCTTATATGCCTTTGTAGGACAATGGAATTCTTATTTTGACGCCATGATTTACTTAGAGGATGCTAAATTGCATCCATTGCAATTGGTGTTACGTTCGATTCTTATCCAAAATGAAGTACAGCCTGGTATGATTGGCGATCAGCTTGCCATGGCAGAGTTGAAAAAGATGTCGGAAATGATTAAATACTCATCTATTATTCTTTCTAGTTTACCTCTAATCATTATGTATCCTTTCTTCCAGAAGTATTTTGAAAAAGGCGTAATGGTTGGTTCAATAAAATAAAAAAATGGGGGTTTTAGTATGAAAAAGAGCAACAAGGCACTATCAGCTTTACTCGTGACGGGATTATTATTTGCGGGATGTAGCAAAGATAGTGGCACGTCATCTGAAGCTTATGAGCTAAAAGATATCACATTTCCATTGGAAGAAGCAGTGAGCTTAAAATTCATGACACAAAGCTCACCTTTAGCACCGACAGACCCGAATGAAAAGCTAATTTACAAACGATTAGCAGAAAAGTCGGGTGTCAATATTGAATGGAAAAACTATACGACTGATTCATTTATTGAAAAGAGAAACTTGACGGTTGCGAGTGGTGATTTGCCAGATGCTATTCTAGACGCCGCTTACAGTGACTATGATCTTCAAAAATTAGGGAAGGATGGCACGATTATTCCCGTGGAAGATCTCATCGACCAGTATATGCCGAATTTGCAAAAGGTATTAGAAGCAAAACCGGAATACAGGTCTATGATTACGGCAACAGATGGCCATATCTACGCATTCCCTTGGATTGAGGAATTAGGAGCAGGTAAAGAAAACATTCACTCCATTGACACGTTTCCATGGATTAACGTGGATTGGCTAAACAACTTAGGATTGGACATGCCAACCAATGTAGAAGAGTTAAAAGAAGTGTTGCTAGCCTTCAAAGATGACGATCCAAACGGCAATGGACAAGCCGATGAAATCCCGCTTTCTTTCATCATTAACAAAGGTGGGGAGGATCTTGCATTTTTGTTCAATCCATTTGGCTTGGGGGATAATTGGGATCACACGGTCGTTTCCAACGACGGTGAAGTAATCTTTACAGCAGCAGACGAAGGTTACCGTGATGCCATGATGTACTTTGCGGACCTGTATAAAAATAACCTCATTGATGAAGAAGCTTTTGAACAAGACTTCAATACGTATGTGGCAAAAGGAAAAGACGAGAAATATGGTTTATATTTCACGTGGGATAAAGCGAACATTAGTGGCGACAACGATCACTATGAACTGATGCCTCCGCTTGCTGATGCTGAAGGTAATATCCATGTTGCGCGCACAAATGGCATGGGCTTTGACAGAGGGAAAATGGTTATCACAAGTGCCAATGAAAACTTAGAGTTAACAGCTAAATGGATTGACCAACTTTATGATCCTGTGCAATCTGTGCAAAATAACTGGGGAACTTATGGAGATACAGAGCAACAAAATATCTTTGAGTTTGACGAGAATACCAATAAGCTAAAACATCTTGCACTGGAAGGAACTGCCCCCGTTGAGCTAAGACAAAAAACAAATATTGGCGGACCATTGGCTATTCTTGATGAATACTATGGCACTGTTACGACAAAGCCAGATGACGCAATAGAAAGATTGGATTTAATGAAGGAAGTCATGTCACCGCATATGAATGCCGACAATATTTATCCGAAAGTATTTTTCTCTCTTGATGAGTTAAAAGAGCTATCGACAATCGAAGCAGATTTATTCGCTTATGTCCACAGAAAACGAGCGGAGTGGATTAAAAATGGAAAGGCAGAAGAAGAGTGGGGCGAGTATTTGGCGGAGCTAGATCGATTGAATTTCCCTACTTGGCTACAAATTAAACAAGATGGCTATGACCGAAATTCAAACTAACAGAGGAGGAAATAGTAATTGCCGACTTATAATCTTGAGAAGTATAGACCAACCTTGCACTTTGCACCACAGAAAAATTGGATGAATGATCCGAACGGAATGGTTTATTTTAAAGGTGAATATCATTTATTCTTTCAGCATAATCCAAATGATAGCATATGGGGTCCCATGCATTGGGGCCATGCTGTCAGTCGGGATATGATTGAATGGCAGGAATTGCCGATCGCCCTCTATCCAGATGAACTAGGGACCATTTTTTCAGGAAGTGCTGTAGTAGACTGGCATAATACAACGGGTCTTTTCCCGGATGAGCCAGGAATTGTAGCGATTTTTACGCATCATTTGGATAAGGCTGATGGAACGACGGCTATTCAAACGCAAAGTCTTGCCTATAGTCATGACCAAGGCCGAACATGGACGAAGTACGAAGGGAATCCTGTACTCGGGCACCCGACAAAAGTAGATTTTAGGGACCCGAAAGTGTTTTGGCATACTAAAACGGCAAAGTGGCTGATGACGTTAGCAACAGGACAAACGGTGACTTTTTACTCGTCACCGAATTTAATAGACTGGCAATTTGAAAGTGAGTTTGGGGATAATATTGGCTCCCATGATGGTGTTTGGGAATGTCCTGATCTATTTGAATTAGTCGTGGATAATAGTGAAGAGAAGAAGTGGGTGTTATTGGTCAGTATTGGGGACAACCCTCAATTTGATAGTGGCTCAAGAACGCAATACTTTGTAGGTTCTTTTGATGGCTCTACTTTTACAGCTGACCATCAAGAGATTCAATGGCTAGATTTTGGAAAAGACAATTATGCTGGTGTTAGTTTTTCAGATATTCCTACTGAGGATGGTCGAAGAATATATCTGGGCTGGATGAGTAATTGGCGCTATGCCAACGAAGTACCGACTGAGGGTTGGAGAAGCCAGATGACGTTGCCGAGAACGTTAGCGTTACAACATGTTGGAGATCAGCTACTGGTCGTTCAAAATCCCGTCAAGGAACTAGATTCATACTTTACGAAAGTTGTTGAAATTGACGATGTGCTAATCAACGGCGAAGAGACAAAAACGTTTGCGGTGGATAAGTCGAGTGTGGAGATTGTTTTAACGATTGATAATCATGATGCGAAGCAATTCGGTGTCGAGTTGTCCCATACGGAAAGCCAAAAAACGTTGCTAACGATAGATGCAGAGACGAATTATGTCACGTTGGATAGAAAGAATTCGGGAGAGATTACATTCTCGGAAAACTTTTCGAATCGCCAAGAGTTGAACCTGCAAGTTACAAATCAGATGAAATTGCGTATTATTGTAGATTCTTCTTCTATTGAAATATTCTTGAATGAGGGTGCTTATGCTGTAACGAGCCTGATTTATCCAGATAAGGTCTGTGAAGAGATTGCCCTATTCGCATCAGGTGGAGCTATCCAATTAACAAATAGCTATATTTCAGTATCTCACTCATTATAAGTATGGAGAGGAGAATGTATCTTGCTAGGTGCAATTGAAGCGGGTGGAACAAAGTTTGTCTGTGCTGTGGGGGATATGGATTTTAATGTAATTGAGCTGATTGAAATTCCAACAACAACCCCTACTATGACTATGGAGAAAGTTCAGGAATTCTTTCAACAATTTGAGATTCAAGCATTAGGAGTGGGCTTATTCGGTCCGGCTGATATTAACCCGAACTCTGCAAGTTATGGTTGTATTACAACGACGCCTAAAGTACAATGGCAGCATTTTAATATCCTGTCTTCGTTAAAAGAGTACTTGGATGTCCCGATAGTGTTCGATACGGATGTCAATATTGCAGCATTGGGAGAGGCGGAGTTTGGAGCTGCTCAGGATGTTGATAGCTGTATCTATATCACGATTGGGACTGGAATCGGCGTGGGCGCGGTGAATAATGGCAAAATGCTGCATGGAATTAGTCATCCTGAGATGGGGCATGTCACGGTCAGAAGACATCCAGATGATCATTTCGAGGGCGGTTGTCTATTCCACCTAGATTGTTTGGAGGGACTAGCTTCTGGACCAGCGATTGAAAAAAGATGGAACCAGAAAGCTATGTTGCTTGAAGGTCGACCGGAAGTGTGGGAAATCGAAGGCTATTATATCGCTCAAGCGTTAATGACGTATATTCTAACGCTATCACCCGAAAGAATTATTCTAGGTGGTGGGGTCATGAGGCAAAGACAATTGTTGCCCGTTATTTACAAACATTTGCAGGCGATGAATAATCATTATTTGGTTTTCCCGCAGCTGGAGGACCAGATGGCTAATTATATTGTAACACCTGGCATTGAAGGGTTTTCGGCGATTAAAGGTGCGTTTTATTTGGCTAAGGGTGAGTTGCAATAGGGACCCTTTGAACTTGCTTTGACGAGAGGCACCCCCTAGCACCGCAGTGAATTCAATGACATTCTTTATTTTAACCTATCTAGAATCAAAATAAGAGATCAAATCGATTGTTTTATTGCAATTGGTTTGGTCTTAAATTTTGCTTAAAAGCGCTTAAATTAGGGGGAGTGAAGATATTTTGAAAATGAAAAGACTAATTGTTACGATGATGGGGATGTTGGTTTTTCTAGTCGGATGCAGTGAAGTTGAACCAGATGTAAAGGGGGATAAAGATTTGAAGGCAGTGGGTCTTCGTAAGAAGCAGGCAGCGAATGCTGATTATTATACGGAAATGTATCGGCCACAATATCATTTTTCAACGCCATCAGGGAATTTAGCGGATCCAAATGGACTTATTTATTTTGAAGGAGAATATCATTTATTTCATCAAAAGAATGGTAACTGGGCGCATGCCATTAGTACAGATATGCTCCATTGGGAACACTTTCCTGTCGCTTTGGAGCATGATTTTCTTGGACAAGCCTTATCGGGGAGTACAGTTGTAGACTGGAATGATTCCAGTGGATTATTTGATGGGAATTCTGGTTTAGTTGCCTTTTATACGAGTACCGAGGGCGGCGAAGCGCAGGGGATGGCGTATAGTAAAGATAAAGGGAGAACATGGGAGCGCTATGAAGGCAACCCAATCATTGAAAATCCCGGTATCAAAGACTTCCGCGATCCAAAAGTATTTTGGCATGAGGATACAAATAAGTGGGTCATGGTGATTTCTACGAATCAGAGTGTTGCGTTTTACAACTCTGATAACTTGATTGATTGGACGTTTCAAAGTCAATTTGGAGATGATGAAGGCTCACATGTTGCTGTATGGGAGTGTCCGGATTTATTCCAGCTACCAATCAATGGAGATCTGGGGAATCAGAGGTGGGTTCTGCATGTGAGTGTTGGAGATAATGATGTAACGAATGGTTCAACAGCTCAATATTTCATCGGAGAGTTTGATGGAACGAAGTTTGTTAATGACAATTCCCCAGAAACAGTGCTAACGACTGATTTCGGACAAGACTTTTATGCGGCACAGTCATTTTCTGATATCCCCGATGAGGATGGCAGAAGAATTTGGCTAGGCTGGATGGCGAATTGGCGCTATCCATACCAATCTCCAACAGATCCATGGATGGGCTCCATGTCGATTCCGCGTGAGTTATCACTTCGGACAATCGAAGGTGGTAGTATTCGGCTTTTCCAAGGACCTATTAAGGAAATAGAAAGCTTGCGGGCAAATGCTCATCATGTGGAGGCATTCCGGTTAGAGGGCGATCATCCGATTGATGCATTTGCGAGTACAACATTTGAATTTGAAATGATCGTGGAATGGGATGATGTAGAGGAGTTCGGTATTCGCCTTCGCCAATCCGAAGAGGAAGAAGCCGTATTTGGCGTCGATACAGCAACGAATAAAATCTTCTTGGATCGTTCAAATGCAGGACTGGAACAATTGACGGATCGGAACGGAAATATGTATCAGTTTGGTAACCGTCACGAAACAGATTATCCAATGGAGCGAAAACAGATTAAAATAAGAGGTCTTGTAGATGAATCTTCCATTGAGTTATTTATTAATGAAGGTGAATTCGCGTTTACTAAATTGATTTATACAAAGCCGACGAATAATGCCATTGAATTGTATACAAAGGGTGGCAGCGTGGATGTCGTGCTATTGGACTTCTTTGAGTCGCATTCGACATGGCGAGAACGTTCACAGGCGGATGAAATGACGGGTATTGTAGTTAGCGAAGAATATGCCACATTAAAAGTTGGAGAAACAACAACCATTCATGCGCAGGTGAAGCCGAATGGTTATGATTATGATGAGGGCTATACATGGGAAGTTGAACAGTCGCATGTAGTGGGAATCACAGAGCAGAATGATTCAACGATTTCTTTGGAAGCTTTGGAACCAGGTGTTACAAATATCACCGTGAGTGATGCGGCTGGAAAGGTTACGAAAGTGATGAAGGTTAGGGTTCATTCGTAATAGAGGAGGAGAATCACAATGAAAACAGAGAAAGAAAAAATGCTAGCTGGCGAATTGTATTGTCCCTCGGATCTTGAATTAACAAAAGAACGGGAAAACGCTCGTCGTTTAACGAGGTTATTTAATGGGACGATGGAAAATGAACATAGGGAACGGACTAAATTATTAAAAGAGCTATTTGGTTCAACTGGTAAGGAACTTAATATTGAGCCTAGCTTGCGTTGTGATTATGGATCTAATATTCATGTCGGTGATAACTTCTACGCTAATTTTGATAGCGTGTTTTTGGATGTATGTGAAATTAGGATTGGTGATAATTGTATGATTGCTCCCGGTGTACATATTTACACAGCTACACATCCAGTAAATCCATTGGAACGAATTTCGGGTGTAGAGTATGGCAAGCCAGTCACAATTGGTGATAATGTGTGGATTGGCGGGAGAGCTGTTATTAACCCTGGAATAACCATCGGAAATAATGTAGTGATCGCATCAGGAGCGATTGTGACAAAAGATGTACCGGATAATGTGATTGTAGGTGGGAACCCGGCGAAAATTATTAAAGAGATTGATGTAGAGGGACGCCTACTTAATTCAGCGGATTTTGAGAAACGCGGGTAGATTCATAATACGAAGAAAAAATCGGTTAGAGAAATAATCATTTCTCTAACCGATTTTAATTTGCACAATATATTCAGCTTGGCAGACAACGATGGGCGAACACAAGAATCCCGTAACTGTTTGTCCAAGATTTAAAAGAGGTTTGAGTGCTGAACGTTGACCTTTAAACAGTAAAGAACTTTAATGCGTAAGTTTTACAGCTTTGAGATTTAAGCCTTGAGCTTTTATCATCATTACTTGTAGATTAAGTTGTAAGTTGGGTGTTGGTTTTACTGTTTCCCAAAGAAATACCAACAAAAGAAGGGTCTTGTGGATATCGTTTTCGAATACTCATGCAAGGCTAGTTATACGTTAACTGTTGTAAGTGCATTCGATTCAGAAAGCACTGCGTCTACTTCTGCTTTGAAGTTTGTAATTCTTTCATCTAATGCTTCGATTCGTGTACTGATTTTGAGTGGATCGATTAAAATATATTCATTTCGTTCCATGAATGCCTTTGTATGTAGCTCAACTTCTTCTTTTTTTGCGTTTTCTTTGCTACCTAAAATAGCCGTTAAGTACTCTTCTAAGCGTTTTGGAAGGGACTCATTTTCTTTTGTGAGCTTGTTGATGGCTATTCTCCGGGCTTCAATCATGGAGGTCAGTAACTTTTCTTCATTTTCAATAGAGGTTTTACGCTCGATTGCTTTGGCAACAGTCATAGTTTCACCAGCGACGATTACTTCTGTCATTGCGTTCGATTGTACAATTGCATCTTTAATGTGGATGCGTCGTTCGATTAATGAAACGACTTTATCAAAACCTGATTGGATTGTTTTTTCGTAGTCTTCGATGGAAAGGCCTTTAATTTTTTGAGCAGATTTGCGGTCTGTTGCCACATGATCTGCTTCATTAATAGCTTTCGCAATGCGCTCGTTTAAGGTTTTTAATTCTGATAAAGCGCGATGGATCGACATTGTTTGCATAGTCGTCATTTAATCATCCTCCATAATGGCTTTGTTTATGAAAGTATACCATAAATAACCAGTATTGACAGTGAGGAAGTGGATAGATGACATTGGTAGTTGTGGACAAGGTTTGTGAAATTATCCTCGGTTATTTACAGGGAACGGTGTTGCTTTTGCTAATCATAAACTCACTCCCTGCTTTACTAAAAACTGAAAATAAAGATATGTATACAAGTGAGTTTAAAGTATAATTTAGGGAATGTTCTTTTTAAATTGGGGGGATTTCGCTGTTAGACTTGCTTGTCATAATGTTGGAAAGAGTGGGTATGATTGTAGCAGTTGCCTTCATTTTAACTCGTTTTCAGTTTTTTAAAGATTTGGTTCATCATGACAAATTGAATCGCAAGCAGGAGCTTACGGCGATTTTGTTTTTTGGTTTTTTCGGTATTGTGGGTACGTATTTTGGGGTTGCGCTTAATATGAATACACTGCATTTTAATAGTGTTGCAACGGTATTGACTTCGGATGAGGCAATTGCGAACTCGCGTGTTATTGGCGTTGTTGTTGCGGGTTTGTTAGGTGGCTATCGTGTGGGGATTGGGGCTGGACTGATTGCCGGTATTCATCGCATGACATTGGGTGGGTTTACTGCAATCTCTTGCGGTCTGTCAACAATCGTTGCAGGCGTGGTGGCTGGTGCTTTTTATCGGAAGGGGAAAGCACTTAAACCGCTTACTGTTTTTGGCATTGGTGCACTTGCGGAAGCCATGCAGATGAGCATGATTCTGTTGATTTCCAAACCGTTTGAGAAAGCATTCACTTTGGTTGAGGTAATCGGCGTGCCGATGATTCTGGCCAATGGTGTCGGTACGGCCCTTTTTCTGTTGATCGTCCATAATGTCATCAGTGAACAGGAGAAAGTGACGGCAATGCAGGCGCAGAAAACGCTGCGCATTGCGAACCAGACACTCGGCTACTTGAGAACTGGCATGAACACTGACACGGCGCAAGCTGTCTGCACGATTTTATTCCGCGAATTACAACCCAGTGCGGTCGCCATGACTAATAAAACGGATATCCTTGCCCATGTTGGAATAGCGAGTGATCATCACAAGATAGGCAGCCCGATTCGTACGGATGAAACAAGAGATGTCATTCATCATGGCGAGTTGGTTGTTGTCAATGATGGTACCATCCACTGTGATTATCCGGGCTGTCGATTAGGAGCAGCAGTAATTGCGCCCCTCATAAGGCGTGGAGAAACGATTGGGACACTAAAACTGTATTATCCAACTGAAAAAGTGATTACGGATGTCAGCATCGAACTGATTGCTGGACTGAGTTCACTATTAAGTAACCAATTAGAAATCGCGGAAACAGATCGTGCGTATCAGTTGGCAAAAGAAGCGGAAATCAAGGCATTGCAGGCTCAGATTAGTCCTCACTTTTTATTTAATTCTCTAAATATGATTATATCCTTGATTCGCACAGATCCCGATCAGGCGCGAAAGTTACTGACGTCTTTGTCTTACTTTTTACGGCAAAACGTGACAGGTACAACGGCAACTCAAATATCCCTAGAGCAAGAACTATCGCATGTAAAATCATATTTGGAAGTTATAGAAGCAAGATTTGTAGATAGACTGACGATTTTGTATGATGTCGATGACAATCTATTGGCTGAAAAGATTCCCCCTTTCACATTGCAGCCAATTGTTGAGAATGCCATTCACCATGGCATTAATGATATGGAGAAAAACAGTATCATCAAAATGACCGTGCATAATGTAGGTACAGAAATCGAAATCAGAGTGGAAGACAATGGGAAAGGAATCACTCCTGAACGGATTGCGATTTTGGGCTCGGCCCAGATTGAGTCTGAAACTGGAACTGGAGTGGGGCTATTCAATGTCAATCGCCGCTTAATGATGACGTTTGGTGACCAAGCCGCATTATCAATCAAGAGTGAACGAAATGAGGGGACAACAATTTCGTTTCGTATTCCCAAATTGGAGGTAGGCGTGTGATGCGAACAATCCGTACCTTAGTCGTAGATGATGAACGATATGCCCGTGAAGAATTAACATATTTACTCAGCAAATTTCCCGATGTGCAAGTGGTGGGGGAGGCAGAAAGTGGAGAGGCTGCCATATTAAAAACAGTGCAGTTAATGCCAGACGTCGTTTTTTTGGATGTGGAGATGCCCAAAATGAATGGGGTTGAGGTAGCTAAAGTACTGGTAGAATTAAAAAAAGTCCCGCTTATCATTTTTGCAACCGCTTATCCCCAATTTGCAGCGGAAGCGTTTCGAATTAATGCCATTGATTATTTATTAAAACCGTATGATGAAGAGCAGTTGAAGCAAACGATTCATCGGATTGAAAAAATAGTGTATCCATCTCTACCACCTGATACCGCAGAAAAACTTGGAAAATTGGCAGTAGAAGCAGGTGGCGAGATTGATTATATTCTTCCACAAGATATTTTGTATATGTATCGGGATGAAAAAGTGACCAAAATCATTACTCGAACGGATAACTATGAAATACGGACAACATTAAAAGAACTTGAAAGTCGATTGGTACCGTTTTCATTTTTTAGGATTCATAAAGGCTACCTCGTTAATTTGATATAAGTCAGCCGATTGACGCCCTGGTTTAACGGTGCTTATCGGCTTGAACTGGAAGGTCTGGATGAGAAACTTTCCGTCAGTAGAAATTATGTGAAGAATTTGCGGGAAAGGTTGGAATTATGATTTTCAACTGATTCTAATTCTTGTTAGCTATAATCACCGCGTGAAAGTCTGAAGTGGTTTAACTTGTTAATTCATTATATACCTGTTGAGCCTCCTTGTTTGCCTGTTATTCTGCCAAACTAGCATGTTACGCTGAAAAGCTTCTATTTCAGAAAAATTGCCATAGACTGAATATATGGGATTACATTCTGAAAAGGGGAATGAAGAGTAGGTAGTGTGGCACGGTAGATTTAACAAAAGTGAATAGGGGTGTATAAATGATTACATTTTTTAGCGCAATTGTACTGTTAGTCGTCGGATACTTTACGTACGGAAAATTCATTGAAAAGATTTTTGATCCTGCTGATGCTCGAAAGACACCTGCTTATGCAAATGCAGATGGCATTGACTATGTGCCGATGAATAAACATAAAAATGCGTTAATCCAACTCCTGAATATAGCAGGAACAGGCCCGATTTTTGGACCTATTATGGGTGCTTTATTTGGACCAGTTGCGTTCTTGTGGATTGTTTTTGGAGCGATTTTTGCTGGGGCAGTGCATGACTATTTAACGGGCATGATTTCAATTCGGAATAAAGGGGCACATATTCCGGAATTGGCAGGAAAATTCTTGGGTAACGTTTCTAAACATATTGTAAACGTTTTCGCTTTGTTACTCCTTCTATTAGTTGGAACTGTATTTGTCACGACTCCAGCATCGTTATTAAGTTTATTATTAAATGGTAAAGTAGCTATATGGATTTTGATAACTGTCATTTTTATTTATTATTTCTTATCTACAATTCTTCCGATTGATAAAATAATTGGTAGACTATACCCGTATTTTGGTGCTGTTCTGTTGATCGGAACAGTTGGGGTCGGAGGCGCTTTGCTATTCTCGGATTATACGATTCCGGAATTGACATTAGCCAATTTGCATCCAGATAATGTACCGATTTTCCCAATTCTTTTCTTCACTATTACTTGTGGTGCTTTATCTGGATTTCATGCGACACAATCACCAATTATTTCTCGAACAGTGCAAAAAGAATCACAGGGACGTTATGTATTTTATGGCATGATGATTACTGAAGCTGTTATTGCGATGATCTGGGCAGCTGCAGCGATGAGTATGTTGGATGGGCAAACATTAAGCGAATTCATCAAAACAGGTACGCCTTCCTCTGTTGTCAATGAAGTATCCATGACATTATTAGGAGCTGTTGGTGGAACGATTGCTGTATTAGGCGCTGTTGTACTACCCATTACGTCAGGGGATACAGCGTTCCGTGCCGCACGATCTATTATTGCTGATTACTTGAAGATTGATCAGAAAAAATTAGTGAAACGTTTAATGATTGCTGTTCCTTTGTTTGTTGTATCTGCTTTATTAACACAAATTGACTTCAACCTGTTATGGAGATACTTCTCTTGGGCAAACCAAGCGACTGCCGCTATCGCATTATGGATAGCGACCATGTATCTATTTATTAAAGGGAAGAACTACTTTGTGTCGTTAGTACCCGCGTTGTTTATCACCTATATGGTATTCGTTTATATCTTAAATCAAAAGATCGGATTTAATTTAGATTTAAAATTATCGTTTATAGTTGGGATTGTGTTAACTGCTATTTTGGCGGTGATGTTCTTTGTGAAAGCTAAGAAAAATAAAGCAAATAAGATAGAGACAGATGTAATTATTGAATAAGGATAAAAAGATGGACTCAATTGAGTTCATCTTTTTTATGGACAGCAAAAATTCCTCTGATTGAATTATCATTGTATAGTTGAATAAAGGAGGAGATTCACATGGAAACACGCGTCATTGAAGTTGAGGAGTTCAATGTTAAAGGGTATGGATTGAAAGGACCGCTGTCAGAAATTCCGGGTAAATGGGATGTGCTGAATATGGAACTTGCCGAGAAAGGAATCGTTGCAGAAGAATCATTTGGACTTTGCTTAGCGATGAAAGATGGGGAAATTCACTACATCGCCGGCGTCAAATCGAATCTTGCCAAAGGATTGCAGAATACAGAAGAAGCTGTGGTCCCAGCTGGCAAGTTCGTCGTTGCAAAGGTAGAAGGTGGAGTCCACGCGATACCAACCGCGTTTAATGCACTTATGAAAACGGATGGTATTCAACTGCGAAATTGTTTTAGTTTTGAACGATATGTTCATCCTGAAGGTTCGAACGGGTATGACATTGAGGTTTGGCTACCGATTGAGTGATAGAAAAAAAGGTAACGAATTGTGTGTAATGAAGAGATTACGGTTCAGTCCGTGGATCTCTTTTTTATTGTTAGAACATTTGGATAGTAGTTGACAATTGGTAGTCTAAACCATCAACATGACGGGAGGGGAAGGTGAGGGGGAAATTTGATAGAAATCTATAGAAAGACATGGATTTCCGGATTTGTTATCGGGATAGGGTTGGCGATTTTTTGTATTTTATTTTACTTCATTGGTTATACAAGTTTCATGGAAAATGGAGATGTGCTAGTTATAAACGGCATATTTGCGTTATGCTCGATCGGGACGGGATTTCGATTCAAAAGCGTACATGAGAAATTAGTCAATGAAACAATCGACATATCAGTGAGCACATTGAACTTGGAGAATTTAGATGAATTGATTCTCAAACGAATTCCTTCTTTTTTGTTCAAAATGTATAACGTCGATTCAGATGGCAATCCACTGTTTGTCATTGAACCATCCAAAGGGCGGTTATCGAGATGGCTAACATTTTTCGAGCTATTTGAGAAGGGGTTTATCATTCCGGTGCACTACGACATCTTAGATACAAACGGACAACTGCTAGCGACAATCACAATCCGAAGTAATATAAAGCGTGACGAACTTACATTAAAGGAACCGGATGGTACAGTCATGGCCGCTTACGTGCAGCAACATTGGAAAGCAAAACTCAAAAATCAAGGCGTTTTGTATCATGCAGATGGTTCGGTCTGGCGAGAACTTGAAGCGAAGTCAATAGCGGGCGATCTCGACGTGAAAGATGATGAGGGGCGTTTGACGGCCAGATACCGTTTTGGTATTTTTCCGTATGCAATGAGACCGATCTTTCAAAGTAATGCCCATCATGAGCATATCCAGTTCGGGGCACATATTTCATCCGATGAAAAGCTGGCGTATACAATGGTGTTTTTCCTATGGCTCAAAGGATGAATTAAATCTCTTTTAGGTGTTGACTCTCACGTTACGTCATACTTTATAGTTAGTTTTGAAGGGAGGCGGGTAGCGATGAAAGTGAAAGAAGTATCGCAGTTGACCGGTGTTAGTGTGCGCACACTCCATCATTATGATGACATCGGTTTGTTAACGCCGGATTGTACGACAGAAGCAGGGTACCGGCTTTATTCGGACGATAATTTGGCGACGTTGCAGCAAATTCTGTTCTTTCGTGAACTTGGCTTCTCTTTGAAAAAAATCAAAGAACTGCTTACGAGTCCTGCATTTAGTCGGCAGGAAGCTTTTGAAATGCAGCGTAAAATGCTCCATGAAAAGCGCAAGCAGCTTGATAGTATGATCAAAACGATTGAGAAGACAATTCAACATGGAAAAGGGGAATTAGTAATGACAAACGAAGAGAAATTTAAAGGGTTCGATTTCAGCAAGAACCCATATGAACAAGAGGCGAAAGCGCGTTGGGGCGATAAAGCGGTAGATGCATCTAAAAAGAAGGTTGCACAGTTCGGACCGGAAATTCAAGAGGAAATGAATCGCATATACTTTAATCTTGCGGAGCTCCGCAATACTTCACCGTCTTCGGACGAAGCGCAAGAAGCAATCGGCGATTGGTTCAATATGCTGAATACTAATTTTGGAACGTACTCGCTTGAGGCCTTTAAAGGACTTGGTGAAATGTATGTTGCGGATGAAAGATTTACGAAGAATATCGACCAGTTTGGAGATGGCCTTGCACTGTTTATGAGGGATGCGATGGCGGTTTATGTCGAAAAGGGAAAATAAGACAGAGAGTCTAGGATATAACTTTGCATCTCTGTAGGTCTGTGTTAAAGTCATGTATAATGGCTCACGAGAGACGTATAGTAGAACAAGGACTTTAAAATGGGGGCACCCGAACAAATGGGTGTCTATTATGGCTGTACTAATTCGCAGAGCGAACAAATTCGTTCGCTCTGTTTTTTTTGATTCGGTATCCGAACCTTCTCGGGAAAATGAAACCCCAGCCCCTTATGAAACGTATAGTAAGTATAAAGAAATTTAGTTTATCCCGCATTAACGGGCAGTAAGATCCCCACTTCAAGTCATCAAGGACACGAGAAGAATAAGTGGGGGATCAACTGCCCGTAAAAGCCCGAATGGTTAAACTAACAATCAGAGGGGGATGATAACCCCCCTCTGATTGAAGATTAACTTTATCAACTGTCTTAAATACCCGTTACTATCTAGGTCCCGGGTCTTAGACAGTTTCCATCCACAGCCGGTTTAGTTAACCTATCGGAACGTACATAATGGATGTAACAGTAAGAGATCGCAAGGGGTTGATAGTCATGAAAAAAACAATATATATCGTGCTTACGGATACGGGGACGTTGCTGTCAAAAGCGATTGGGATGTATACGCGGAAGGATTTAAATCATACGTCAATCGCGTTTGATGAACAGCTGAACGAGATGTACAGTTTCGGTCGAAAGCAGCGGCATAATCCTTTCGTAGGTGGGTTTGTGAAAGAAAGTGCTACAGAGGGCATATTCCGGCAAGCAACATGTGAGGTTTATAGTTGTGAAGTGACAATTGAAGAATACACACGCATGCTTGATAAAATCCGCTTAATTGAACAGAATAAAGAACTTTATAAATATAATTTCATTGGTTTATTTGGCGTGGCTCTGAATAAGGGAATTCAACGCAAGCATGCATTTTTCTGTTCACAATTTGTGGCGATGGTCGTAAATGAAGGCGGCTTACAAATGTTTAATATTTCACCAAGTTTAGTGCAGCCACATCATTTTTCACAATTGCCTTGTTTGGAGCCTGTTTTTGAAGGTGATTTACAGACGTATTTGGATCAGACGAGGGGCCAACAAGAACGACAGCCTATCCGTATGAGTGTGTGGAAGAGTTTAGCATTTCGATTACTGGCCTAAATAAGTAACCTATTTATCGTGAGAGTACTTCGGTTTATCGAGGGGACTCTCTTTTTTATACCCGGTTTAAGTTCTTTGAAACTAGTAAGTAGGAAATGAGGGATGAAGTTGGATGAAGAACTGAAGGTTATTTTGCAACGGGTGTCTGATCTAGAAGGGGAAGTAAGCACGTTGAAGCGGCAATTGGCTGAAATGAAAACCCCTCCAAGCCCTGTTCCGGAGAAAGTGGAAAAAGTTCATTTAGCCTCGATAATGGCACGTTTGCCTGAGCAACCAGTTCGAGAAGAAGTTCCGATTCAGCAGAAAATAAGGAAAGAATTCGATCTTGAGAAAGCGTTAAGCAACTGGCTTCCGCGAATATTTATGTTTATTCTACTACTTGGAGTTTTATGGGGATTGAAAGTTGGAATGGATAATGGATTTATCACCAATCCAGTACGAGTTGGAATGGGCTACACAGGAACAATTTTGCTCTATTTTCTTGGGATGCATTACTACAATGGTGGAAAAAAAGGGTTTGGTCTAACATTACTTGGCGGTTTTATCGGACTCGGAATTTTGACGACATTCGCGGCACATCTTTTATATGGCTATCTGAATTTCACGATTGCATTTGTGATAGGCGTGGCTTATATTATCGCAGGGTTGTTGTTATCGAGAAAAACAAAATCGGAAACGTTGACGATATTTTCTGGGATTGCAGGATTTTTACTTCCTTTTTTATTAGAAGGAGAAGGAGCAACTTCCATTCAATTCTGTGCGTACATCCTGTTGTTATTTTTATCACTGTTTTATGTGTCACTCAGTCAAAAGTATAAGTATACGTTCTACGTCATGTTCTCACTATTCCATTTAACGTTGTTCGTTTATGCACTTCTCGAGAGTGCGTTTGCGGAAGAATCGATACTTGTTGCGACGGTGTTAATTCAGCATGGTGTGATTTTATTGTTTTACTTAAAAGGTCGAATTTCAAGGGATGTATTTTCAGAAGCACTTCTCTACTCGAATTTTGTCTTAACAATCGGCTGGATAAAACTACTTGACCATATGCAGGAAGTGACTGTTTACGGCTTGTTGGCGCTGTTGTATAGTCTGCTTGCGGTATATTCTTTTTGGAAGAAAGAAAGCGCGCTACGAGGTATTTTGTCTGCTGTAGCCGTATTTGCAGTCACTGTATTCATCCTATCCTTCGACATGGATGATACTCGGGTTGTTCTAATATTGCTTCTAGTGAATGGGGCAATTGGAATTTGGGTAGGTTTGCGTTTCAACACACTTAGGACAATTGTGACCGGTTCAGTAATTTACTTATTTACGGTTCCAGCAGTCCTGACTACAATGCAAATAAATGTATTTTGGTCCATGGAGAATGCGGTGTGGCTTGTCTTTATTGGTTCATTCAGTTGGATATTTTACACGCTTTACCGATTTACGCCTTCTCGTTTATTGGGGAAAACGAAGTCAATTGACAAAAGTTTGATTGTTGGTCAACTACTTGTTCTTGTCTATATTTTTAAATTAACAAAGCTAGGGCTTGCGAATACTTATGTATCGTTTGACACAGCTAATCATGTTCATGCGTTTGTATTATTGGTGGTACTTAGTGCTATGTATTTCTTCCACAAGTGGAGTAAAGGACTGTACTTGACGCATGGGGCAGTTATTCTGTTTCTGATAGCAGGTATGATAGTGCTGCTGACGGGCTTGGGTTCATATTATAAACACGGCGAGTTTTTATTTAATTTCTTTGTGCAATTAGCTTTTGTGGCCGCTTTTACGGCTGTAGTGTGGGCGATTGTAAAAGACCGTTTCTATCTTTCGAGCAAAGAGCTGAAGTGGGAGACGCCGCAACTGGCGATTGTACTGCAAATTATCTATTTCATCGTCCTAAATAAATGGTACTTTGCCTTCACGACAGCTTATGAATGGGATTTGGAATATGTGTTGTTTGCGCATACGTTCTTACTGTTTGCTTTTGCGTTTGTGTCCATCAGTATCGGTGGGAAAATGAATTGGAAGTATGTCAAAATAATCGGAGCTGTGCTCATTATCATTTGTGTGCTGAAGCTCTTCATCGTCGACTTATCAAGCATATCCATTCTTGTTCGGGCAATATTGTTCACCATCGTTGGTGTTGTCGGACTGGTATATTCACGGACGTTATTGAAGGCAGACTAAAAAAAGAAGCAATATGAAAAAGCAGCGGAATGATTAGTTCCGCTGCTTTTTCATATAAATGAGGGAAATTGTAAACTACTTTGTGTCAGGTGTATTGGACACAATACACGACTTGTTTGAAGAGCCGCAGATTTTCGGGCGACGAAGACTGATTAAATTAAGTATATACTCTTACTGAGGACACCGAGCAGGTTGTTTCAATTCGGTGTAAAGAGCAAAAGGCTTTACTAATTTCGCAATTAATGATAAAACGTGCGATAATAAAGAAAACGATCAAGTAAGGATGACGAAATGACAAAAACAATCGATTTACAAGTAAATGCAAGAAATATTAAAGATTTCAAAAAAGGCTATCCGTTAATTTTAAAAGATGCGATTATTAATTCTGGCGTGCTTGCAACGGAAGCGGAAGGAACGATTGTACGATTAGTGGATAAAGACCGTCGCTTCGTTGCGAAAGGCTATTACGGCTTGCAAAATAAAGGTCTTGGCTGGGTACTGACGAGGAAAGAGGAAGAAGTAATCGACTTTGACTTCTTCGAATCAAGAATCGCCGCAGCATTTGCGAGACGTGAAGCTTTATTTGCGGATGCCTACACGACAGCGTTCCGCGTGTTCAATGGTGAAGGCGATGGCATCGGCGGACTGACAATTGATTATTTCGACGGCTATTTTATGGTGAGTTGGTATAGCGAAGGAATTTATTCGCTGAAGCATCATGTCTACAGCGTCTTTGATAAAATCATTGATTACAAAGGTATTTATGAGAAGAAACGCTTTGACACAAAAGGCGGATACATCGAACAGGATGATTTCGTTAAAGGGGAGCAAGGTGATTTCCCAATTATCGTCAAAGAGAATGGCATGAATTTCGCAGTCAATTTAAATGACGGCGCAATGACTGGGATTTTCCTTGATCAGCGTGATATGCGTAAAGCGGTTCGCGATAAGTATTCCGAGGGAAGAAATGTGTTGAACACATTCTCGTATACGGGCGCATTTTCCGTTGCAGCACTACTCGGTGGCGCAGTTAAGACGACAAACGTTGACTTGGCGAAGCGTAGCAATGCGAAAACAATCGAGCAGTTCAGTGTGAATGCCATAGATTATGAACAGCAGGATATTAAAGTGATGGATGTCTTCGACTACTTCCGCTATGCAAAACGGAATGATTTGAAATTCGATCTAATCATTCTTGACCCGCCTAGTTTCGCTCGTACTAAAAAGTATACGTTCAGTACAGCGCAGGATTATCCGGCACTTCTTATGGATGCGATTGCGATTACTGAGAAAAACGGCATCATTGTTGCATCGACAAATAATGCGAGTTTCGGAATGAAGAAATTCAAAACGTTCATCGAGCAGGCCTTCGAAGAAGCAGGATCTAGGTATAAAATTCTTGAGGAATCAACATTGCCGAAAGACTTCCGGACAAACCGTGATTACCCTGAATTCAACTATTTAAAAGTTGTTATTGTGCAGAAGACGAAATAAATGTGGAATACAAAAGCCGTGCTAGGATTCTTCTGGTGCGGCTTTTTTTTATTCATAAAAGAGGACTAAGCCTTTCAATCGAGAATTGATTAGGATTGAGATTGAATAGGGGTGGGCATGTGACTGAGGCAATTTTACATGGAATTATCCTTGCATTTGGACTTATTGTGCCATTAGGTGTCCAAAATGTGTTTGTTTTTAATCAGGGGGCATTGCAACCGACATTCATGAGAGCCCTACCTGTAGTCGTGACCGCGGGTATTTGTGACACAATCTTGATTGTTGCGGCGGTGTCGGGCGTATCACTTCTTGTCCTAACGTTTGCTTGGTTGGAAAACATTATCTTCAGTATCGGTATTCTCTTTTTACTCTATATCGGTTTTGTCTTATGGAAAAGTGATGCGATGTCGACGAAGATGGATGGAGAGAGATTTTCTGCAAAAAAGCAAATCATCTTTGCAGCATCGGTTTCTTTATTGAACCCTCATGCAATCCTCGATACGATTGGAGTTATCGGGTCAAGCTCACTCAATTACGAGGGGGACGTAAGAATTGCATTTACGCTGACGACAATCATCGTTTCATGGCTTTGGTTTATCGGGCTTGCAACGGGCGGACGCTATTTCGGAAAGTTGGATTCGAGTGGGAAACTAATGGCGCTGCTGAATAAAGTATCCGCTTTAGTCGTTTGGGGAGTTGCTGTGTATATGGCAATCAGACTTATCAAGAATATGATGTAAGAGCCGTGCCGAGTAACAAACTGGCACGGTTTTTCTGTAATTTAACCTATGCCGGTCATAATCAGCCTCATGGAGAGCATAACCACGTCCATGGCGGTCATAACGTGCATCGTATCGAGCATAACTACTTCCATGCTGGTCATAACACAAAGAATAGGAATGAATAGTAATATATCAAAGCTCCTGGAGTTCCGCATTCAACTTCTGCGCCTGCCCTCTGAAATACAGATAGAAGGAAGTCCAAAATATGGAATAGCAGACAACAAACATTCCGAATACGAGTAAAAAGCTTTTCACTGTAAATGGAACCCAACCGATTCCGAACGCTAGGATGAAGTAAAGGATAACTACCGTAACGAAATGTAATGCGGTCTGTTGGGACAAACGCAAAGACGTATTTTCAAAAAAGAGCGGTGTGACTGTGAAAAACCAACCACAGAAGATGGAACCGAGTGAGTTTTTTAAGAATAATTGTCCGTCTAGCATATCTTTACCGCTGAATAGCACAACAGAATTCGTCAATATGACTGCAATAAATGCACCGAACAGAATACCGATGAAGCTTCTATATAAAAAGGTTTTCATTCGCCTTTCCTCCTATTCATTTTCAAGGATTCTTTAATGGCATTGACGTATGTTCGAGAGACGTATTCTTTTGTACCTGATTTAAAATACACACAAAGTGTTCCATTAAACGACGCTTCGAAGCGGCTTAATTCATGTAGATTTGCAATGACAGATTTAGAGAGCCTAATGAATTTACTCGCCGGAAGAATTTTTTCAAGTTCGTATAACTTTTCTTTTAGTTTAAATGAGCCAGCAGAAGTCACGGCGATAACGCTATCTTTTTCTGTATGGAAAAAGTGAATTTCTGTCGGTTTTAAAATATGTTGCATATCGCCGTCTTTTCCGACGAGGAATTCTGTGTCCTGCCCTTTGATAAAATCTAGAATTTCTTGTACGGAATCATCCAATGTCGGGCATTCAATCGTCACCTTGGTTTCTTCATAATCGCGATCAATGTTTAATGATACTTTCATTGCGATGCACCCCTATCGGCAATAGTCTATACATTAAATTTACCATTGCCTGGTAGTCTGTCAAATACGTCTTTTAGTAGAAATATGGAGAACGAACAATGCGACAATCACTAAACAAGAAATATAGACGACGGATATAAGCGTACTGTTGTCAAAAGTAAGCTGTTCATTCCAAACACCAATGAACAAATTATTCATATGATAGAGCGGATTAAATTCGGCGATAACTTGTATAAATTTCGGCATCATATTGATTGGAAATGCAAAGCCACCTGTAAAGATAACGACTTGGAAAATAACGATGGAGAACACTAATGCACTTTTCATCTCGTTGAAAAAAGAGTAGATGGCAGATGCGATAACGAGCAGAGCAGCATTGAGTGCGATGAAAAATCCATAGGCCAAGATGAAATTCAGTACGTGAAACTGCAAATCATACAAGAGCATACCAATCGCATAAACGAACAGGTAGCCAAAACTTGTAATGATAATGGAGCGGATAATACTGGATAGCAGAAGCATATTTTTAGAAACGGGAGAAAGTCTAATTCGTTTTTCGACACCCGTCGTACGATGCGTCACCTGGTCGAACCCGAAAGCGAAAAATACAGTGGTGAACGTGATAAGTAAAATATACGAGGGTGTATATGTTTGTGCATAACTTAAGTTACCCGCGTAGGTTTGGTCTCCGAACAATTGCCCCATGAAAATGTACGTAACAGGCGGTACTACAATCGTGAAAACTAAGTGAAATAACTCTCTTGAAAACATGAGTAAGTCGTATTTTAACTGAGTCGCTAACATATTTTCTCCTCCTTATATGGATACTTTCTCGAGATAAAATTCATTGATGGATTTATAGCCTGATGCCAAAATAGCTTCTGTCGTATCGAAGACTTCATTCACACCATTGTCTATAAGCATTACTTTGTCGCAGTACAATTCGATTTCATCCATATTATGTGTTGTCAGAATGACTGTACCGCCTGTTTTCTCGTTGTAATCGGTAATATACGTCCAAAGGATATTGCGCATATGCGGATCCAGACCAGTTGTCGGTTCATCTAAAATTAGAAGTTTTGGTTGTGATAAAAAGGCAATGGCTAAGCTTACAATCTGTTTCCATCCTCCAGAAAGTTTATCGAAGTACTTTTTTCGATGCGGTTGTAACTTAAAGTCAGAGATGATTGTTTCGATGTCAATTGGGGATTTGTAATAGGCTTTAAATAACCGTAGTAACTCTTGTACTTTCAGTGTCTGATAGAACTGTGTAGGCTGCAGGACGACGGAAATTTGTTTTCGAACTTGTTCCATCCGGTTTATAGAAAGTGCTTTAATATCTTCATCGAAAACGAAGACTGTTCCAGCGTCGTATTGTTTAATGGTCATAATAATTTCAAGGAACGTTGATTTGCCCGCCCCGTTTTTCCCGATAACCCCAATTACTTCGCCTTCTTGTGCTTGAAAATCCAACCCTTTTAAAACGACGTTTGTTCCGTAAGCTTTTTTCAAGTTGCTAACGTTGATGATATTCATTGCTATCCCTCCGTTTGAAAGTTCTTTGTAACCAAAGTGTATGTTGTCTCGGTCTTGCTGTCTTCGGTATTCCCGTGAACCGCAATAATAGGAAGGTGACTTGTAGAAAACGTCCTATGAAATGCATTTGGTTTTCCGATAAATTAAAAGGACAAAGCTGGTAGAGAAGAGAATAAGTAGAAGAGGGGATGACGCGATTGAATTCATTGCAACCAAAAAAGCGCAGCAAGTTGCGAATATTCTTCGGGAAGAAAGTGTACCGATTGAGGCGGTATTCGGAGTGGTACATGGACGGAAAAAAGTATGCAACAAGGCGGTCAATGGAGAAATTAAACCATGTCATCTTCAAACATCGAACGCCGTTACTCCGCAAATTGAAAGATGTAGAGATGGAATTGGAAACAAACAAAATTACGAATTTGAAAATAGCAGCAAAACGATTGAACGGAATTATGCTCCAGCCTGGAGAGACATTTTCCTATTGGCGCTTGATAGGCAGTACGACGAAGCGAAAAGGTTACGTTGACGGAATGATTTTGCATTACGGGCAAGTGACGAAAGGCGTTGGAGGCGGTTTGTGTCAGTTGTCGAACCTGATTTACTGGATGACACTTCACACGCCGCTCACGATTACTGAGCGATACCGGCATAGTTATGACGTATTCCCAGACTCGAAACGGAAACAGCCATTCGGAAGTGGTGCAACATGCGCTTATAACTACCTAGATTTACAAATAAAGAACGAAATGAATGTGCCGTATCAGCTCCTCATCTATTTGACGGACACATCGCTTGTTGGTGAATGGCGTGCGCCTATGGCTACGAATCGAACGTATAAAGTATACGAAAAAGACCACAGTTTCACGCGTGAATCATGGGGTGGTTATGTGCGCCATAATACAATTTATAGGGAAGCGTACAACCTGAACGGCGAACTTATCGATGACGAATTCATCACAGAAAACCACGCGATCACGATGTATGAGCCATTTTTGACATATGAGAACTGAAGCGGGGATATTCGGTTGATCCCACAAGTGAAGTCTAAAATTGGGAGTGGGTTTGGAATGTTAGGTTTAAATAAAGACGTAGTGAAATTAGTGGGATACACGAATAACTGGAAAAAACTTTTCAGGGTGGAAAAAAGTCTATTGAACTCGTTGGTTGGTGAGCATATAGTAGATATCCAACATATCGGTAGCACGGCGATTGACGGAATTGTTGCAAAGCCACTTCTCGATATACTCGTGGGCGTTAAGTCGATAGGAGACGCGAAGAAATTTGATAAGCACAAGTTGAAAGAGGCGAACATTTACCATTTAGGACGTGTTCAAATCGAAGGGAAAGAAGTGTTTGCCAAGTTCTCAAATTTGGAGAACTTAACGAAGACACATGTCCTTCATGTTGTGGAATATGGTGGGGACTGGTGGCAAAACCACATATTTTTCCGAGATTATTTAAATGACCATCCCGAAGTCGCAAAACAATATGAAGTACTGAAGAAGGAAATGGCGGAAGCGTTTCCTACTAATGAGCGTTCCTATGCAGAGGGTAAAAAGGATTTTGTAGACAGGATAATACTCTTGCGAGAAGGGGAGATTGATGTAATTCGTTGAGCCTGGATTTGGGAACAGATGGTTGTTGAGGACGGAAACGGAGTTAGAAGATGGTACTGAATTCGAAGAATAAGGCATCATCGGTCCGCTAAAAATTCATGCGATATATATGAGAGTGTGGATATTTAAAACTGTTTTCATATTGGATATAAGAGAAGGTTTTAAAAGGGTGAAAAAGAGCCGCAACAAATTTAAATTGATTTTGGTGTGGTTAGTAAATGATTTTGAATTCCAAGCAAAGAGGTGAATGAAATGCTGTTTCAAAAAGGAAATCTACTCATCCGCGAATTGGAATGGAAGGATAAGTACCTCCTTTCCAAATGGCTTTCAGATCCAGAAATTTTGCAGTATTACGAAGGGCGGGATAATCCGTTTGATGTGAAGAAAGTGGAACAGAAGTTTTTCGAAGCAGAAGCCGATGCTACACGCTGCATAATTGAATTCGATGAGGGCCCAATAGGTTATGTCCAGTTTTATGAAGTCGATGAGGATGAAAGACAAACCTATGGCTACAGCGACTCAATAGAAACACTCTATGGGATGGATCAGTTTATCGGGGAATCAGCGTATTGGAATAAAGGCGTCGGGACACAAATTGTCCGTGCGATGGTGGCTTATTTAATTCAAGAAAAAGGCGCGGACCGGATTGTGATGGACCCACAAACGTGGAATGAACGAGCCATTCGTTGTTATGAAAAATGCGGGTTTGAAAAAGTGAAATTGCTCCCGAAAAATGAATTGCATGAAGGGGAATACAGGGATTGTTGGTTAATTGAGTATCTCTCTAAAGCGGGTGTGGATGTATGAGAAATCGGGGTTCTGCCGTAATTATCGAAAATAATAAAGTTGCATTGCATTCGTGTTGATTAACCAAAAATAACCAAAAAATTGATCCCCCCTGGCATTACTTGTGTAGTTGCGTTTTTGGATTGCTTTGGATCGAATGACTTCTATTACGATTACCGAGATGTCTGGATGTGTAGGTATGCGACAAAGTCGCATACCTACACACTTATTTCGGTAATCGTATGGTGGCCCTTCATCCGTCGCGCTCCAAATGCATAAGTACACGTAGTGCTGAAGCTCTTTGGGACGAAAGAATAGCTGGCTTCTTAACTGGAGAAAAGCCGCCAAAGATGCAATTTTGGCGGCTCAAACTTTCTATATGGTTTTCTCTTTTTTACTAATAAAGAAGTGTCGCTTTCTAGTAGGCATCACATAATAAGGAGCATACTCTTTGTTAAAGATAAGCAAAGAACGCATCGTATAACGTGCAAGAGTGCCCGAAATTGCATCTTCGGGCACTGATAACCTGTGAAAAAGGATGCTCTTCTTTACTTCTAAAGCAACTGCATTTTTCACTTAAACAGTGTAGGTTTGCGACAGGTACTTATTCACAATAAGATGACCGAAAAGGGTGTGGCTAGGAATGACGAAGTCATTTCTAGCCACACCCGCTCCCCCGTTAATCATATCGTGAATAGTGTGCCGAAAGCGAACCGGAAATGATCCAGTGAAAATGGAGGTTTTCAAGCCTCTTCCTAACTTGTTATTTATGCAAGAAAATGGTTAATCAACAGACGTGGTTGCATTGATTAAACGAGTTAGAGAAGGACAAGAGTATTATGTTTTTCCAGGCGGTGGGATTAAAAACGAGGAAAGTCCCGAACAAGCCGCAGTTAGAGAAACGATTGAAGAATTAGGCGTTCACATTAGCATTAAAGATAGCCTTGGAACAGTTAATTATACTGGTATACAGTACTTTTTCATTGCTGAAATTATTGGGGGGACATTCGGTACGGGGCAAGGCAAAGAGTTTGGCGGGAAAGTTAGGGATAGGGGGACCTATGAGTCGACGTGGATTGAGTTAGATAACCTGTTATCGTTAGATGTCCATCCGATTGAGATTGCAGAAAAAGTGTATTCCTTATATAGAACTTTAAATTGTTAGGAGAAAGGTGAGATTATGAACAGGAGTAGATTACAGCCCGTCGAAGCCGCAAAAAGGTTTATAACAGAACACTTCGCGGATTGCCAAGCTGCATTGCTTGCGGGAAGTGTTGTCAGGGGCGAAGAAACAGCAACATCAGACTTGGATATCGTTGTTTTTGATGCAAAGATAGAATCAGCGTATCGTGAGTCGCTTATTGAGTATGGATGGCCAATCGAAGTGTTCGTTCATAACTTTTCGTCTTACAAGGTGTTTTTTATGGAAGACTGTGAAAGGGCTCGACCTTCATTGCCACGAATGGTGTCTGAAGGAATCATCTTATTCGATTCAGGAGTTGTTTCTTTAATAAAGGAAGAAGCTAATGAACTATTGAAAAAAGGTCCTGAAGTATGGTCGATAAAAACGATAGAAATGAAACGGTATATGATAACGGATGCGCTCGATGATCTCATTGGTTCAACCAATCGTGCGGAAGAAATCTTCATAGCGAATACACTTGCCGATGCCATACATGAATTCTTCTTGCGGACAAATGTTCAATGGATTGGTGCGTCAAAATGGATTATGCGTGCTTTAAATCAATTTGATAAGAACTTTGCGCGAACGTTTGTACAAGCATTCGATGCATTTTATAAAACGGGTAATAAAGATGCAATCATCGATCTTGCAGATGAAGTGTTGAAACCATATGGTGGCAGGCTATTTGAAGGGTATTCAATGGGGAAAGGAGACCGTATATGACAAGTACATATGTAGATTGGGGGGGCCATAAGCTGAAGCTGACATGGGAAAGTGGTTTTTTGCCGGAAAGGGATTTGATCACGAGTGTCCATGGCTTCTGTTTTAAGGACGGGCAACTGTTGATGGTCGATTTGGATGATCGGGGTTGGGATTTTCCGGGCGGTCATATTGAAGTCGATGAAACTGCGGAGGTGTGCTTTAGACGTGAGGCAATGGAAGAAGGTTATGTAACGGGAGATTGTGTACTCCTCGGTTCAATAGAAATCGACCATAATGAAAATCCTTTGTGGAATGAACACAGTCCTTATCCGAAAGTGGGTTATCAGGTTTTTTACAAAATGGACATAACTGAATTACATCCTTTTGAAGCGAAGTATGAATCAAGCAGAAGAATTTTCATCCCCTTTGAAGACGTCTCCAAATACTATAAAGGTTGGCATGCAACGTATGAAAAAATTATGTGTGAGGTGCAAGGAAGGTGCCTAAATGAAAATCAGGAAATTACTACAACATGAAGCCCCACCTTTCGAACTCTTGCTACTTGCCGACCCATCGCGAGAACAGGTAGAGCTGTATATAGCTAATGGGGAGTGCCGTGTTGCTGAAGAGGAAGGCGAAATCGTAGGTGTCTATGTGCTAGTGAAGTTAGGTATAACAACGATGGAGATTATAAATATAGCTGTAGATGAGCGTATACATGGTCGCGGGATTGGGAAGAAGTTAATGAGTGACGCAATCCAGACCGCAAAGGTGTTGGGCTGCAAGTTCCTGGAAGTTGGGACGGGTAACTCCAGCATTGGTCAATTGGCTTTTTATCAGAAATCTGGGTTTCGTATCGATGGTGTTATAAAAGACTTTTTCGTTGATCACTACGAGGAAGAGATCATTGAAAACGGTATCCAGTGCAGGGATATGATTAGACTGTCGATGGAAATTGTATAATCATAAAGTAATCTATGCTTGATTACAGCTATGAGCCATTTCATCTACTTTGTCACAAATACGTCCCGTGACAAGTCTCTATCCATCTAGTAAAATAGAAGTGATATGTTGTGAATTTTCTGTAAGGGGCGATGACGCTATGAAACGGATACTCATACTTCTTTTCATTGTTGGTATGATGGCAGGCTGTTCGAATGTGTATAGCGCAGAAGAGGGCTATCGCATGGCGGTTATCAATCATGGTTTCCCGGTTCCGAAAAATGCGAGTGAACTAAAGCCAGAAGCGTGTACGACGGAAATTTCGAAATCGGCAAAGTACAAGTTGAACGATATTGGCGGGGAGCAGGGAGAACCGCCGGAGCACTACTTGGAGGAAATAAAAAAGTGGGGCTGGACGGAACTTGAAGATGAACAAAAAGGGAATATCCACTTCTACGAAAAAGAAGGGAAAATCATGTCACTTATTTTTAAGGAAAATGTCTTTGATGTGTTTGAAATGAGTAGTGCATTGAAGATGTAGGAACTTAAGTGCTGTGGATTTCTTTTTTTTGAAACCATTTGGCATGTTCGTACGTACTAGTAACAAGAGATGATTGTGATGAACTGGAAAGTAGTCATTATTGCATAATATCTGTGCTATATGATATTGCTGTCAACACAAGCATTGTGGAATCCAAGATGTTTGGATGGTTCGTCAGGTCATCTTTGAGGTTTACTATTCATTATCCAATGACGATTAGAATATTCATGAAAGTTGAATTTGGCATTGCAGGGTGGAAAAGGCTATAGGTAATCATCATTTTGGTAGTTCGGTATCAGATGTAGTAAAATATATAATGATGGTGTTTTTACGAAAAGATAAAAAATTCATTAAAATGTAAAGGAGTGATTGGTTTGGCGATTATTTTACAAAAGGGTCAAAAAATTGATTTAACAAAAGGTCATCCAGGTCTTGAGAAGATTATAGTAGGCCTCGGTTGGGACCCAATTCAAAGTCAGAAAAAAGCTGGCGGATTACTCGGCGGACTTTTCGGTGGTGGCGGTAGCGGTGCTACAAATATGGATATAGACGCTTCTGTTATCATGCTTCAAGACGATAAATTTGCGAGCAATGACAACTTGGTTTACTTTGGTAACTTGAAAAGTAAATGTGGTAGCGTAACGCACACTGGTGATAATATCACTGGAGAAGGCGACGGAGACGACGAGCAAGTGATTGTTGACTTGAAAAAGGTACCCGCAAACGTTAACAAACTTGTATTTGTTGTTAATATTTATGATTGTGTAAAACGTAAGCAAGACTTCGGCCAAGTCGAAAATGCGTTTATCCGAGTCATGAATTCAGCGAACAATGAGGAATTACTTAAATTCAATCTGTCCGAAAACTATGCAGGTTCAACTAGTTTAACTGTTGGAGAAATTTATCGTCACGGCAGTGAATGGAAATTCGGCGCTGTTGGATCAGGATCATCTGATGCAGGTCTTGGCGAAATGGTTAAAAGGTACTCATAAACTATAAAAAACAGAAAAGAGGATGACATAAATGGCTATTTCATTGAGTAAAGGACAAAAAGTAGATTTGACGAAAAGTAACCCGGGATTAACGAATATTACGGTTGGTGTTGGCTGGGATACGAATAAATATGACGGTGGACAAGATTTTGATCTAGATTCTTCTATTTTCTTATTGAATGCAGCGGGTGTATGTGCAAATGAAAAAGATTTCGTTTTCTTCAATAACCTTGAGGGTGGAAATGGTTCCGTCGTTCATACTGGTGATAACTTGACTGGTGAAGGTGATGGAGACGATGAGCAAGTCAAAGTTTCCCTTTCAACTGTACCAACTACTGTTGAAAGAATTGCATTCGCAATTACAATTCATGATGCAGAACAACGTAGCCAAAATTTCGGGCAAGTTTCAAATAGCTATGTACGAATCGTCAACGATGCAAACGGTGAAGAGTTAATCCGTTATGACCTTGGCGAAGACTTCTCTATTGAAACGGCTGTTGTTGTAGGGGAACTTTACAGACATGGTAGTGAGTGGAAGTTCAATGCAATTGGTAGCGGCTATCAGGGCGGACTTGGTTCACTTGTTAAGGACTACGGACTACAAGCTTAATTAATTGATATAACTATATATGTTGTTTCCGGTGCCAGTTGATGACATCGGGTTTGTATTTGAACTTCAGTGTAGGCGCCTTACAGGGGTAGCCGAAGCCGTAAGACTGGTGGCGAAGGCGCTTTCTGGCTTATGGCGCGGGAGGCATCCCCTAAGCGCCGGAGCGGAGTTGAATGGAATCATCTATTCAATCTATATAGTTATGGAAGTTTTGAATTCTAATCATGATAAACAGGAGTGATTCAGATGGCGATTACTTTATCAAAAGGTCAAAAAATCGATTTGACGAAGACAAATCCCGGCCTTGTAAGAGGTGTTATCGGACTAGGTTGGGATACGAATAAATACTCTGGCGGTCAGGAGTTTGACCTTGATGCATCGGCGTTTCTTGTCGATGCAAGCAATCGTTGCCAGAATGATCATGACTTCATTTTCTATAATAATCTTAAGCATCCGAGTGGCGCTCTTCTACATACTGGCGATAACCGGACGGGCGAAGGAGATGGGGATGACGAGCAAGTAATCGTTGATTTCCCTAAAATCCCTGCGTACGTTGACCGCATTGGTATTACGGTTACGATTCACGATGCAGAAGGAAGAAGTCAAAACTTTGGTCAGGTATCAAATGCCTTTGTTCGATTATCGGATGAAGCGACCGGAGAAGAGGTGCTACGTTTCGATTTAGGAGAGGATTTCTCGATTGAAACGGCAGTTGTTTTTTGCGAACTGTACAGGCACGGTAACGATTGGAAATTTAATGCAATCGGTAGTGGATTCTCTGGAGGGCTAGGGGCACTTTGCCGGAATTATGGTTTAGAAGTATAAATTTACGGGCTGATAAAAGGTCGGAGTCTTTTATTGTTTTATTATCAGGAGGAACTAATGGAGATACTTAATGGAATAATCGATACATATGCCGCTTTTTTTGATTGGGGTATGTGGGTGGAAGTATTATCGGATCCAGTCAGTTGGGGCTTAATCGGTACTCTCATCATACTTGAGGGGCTATTGTCAGCTGATAATGCTCTCGTTTTGGCGGTCATGGTTAAACATTTACCAGAAAAGCAACGAAAAAAAGCTTTGTTTTACGGGCTTCTTGGTGCTTATGTCTTCCGCTTTATCGCAATCGGGGTCGGTGTTTTCCTCATTAAATTGTGGTGGGTCAAGGCATTAGGTGCGGCTTATCTCGCATGGTTGGCGATTAAATACTTTATGGATAAGTCTAAAGAGGCAGGTAATGACGAAGAAATTGCTGGGATGAAAACAGAAGGTATTCTAATCCGTCTTTTCGGTACATTCTGGGGAACAATCGCTGCTGTAGAGATTATGGACATCGCTTTTTCAGTAGATAGTGTTCTTGCTGCTTTCGGTGTAAGTGAACAGATTTGGGTACTTCTTCTTGGAGGAATGCTCGGTGTCTTGATGATGCGTGGAATTGCCGGCGTATTTTTGAAGTTAATCGACAAGGTACCAGAACTTGAAACGTCAGCATATGTGCTGATTATGTTAATAGCGATTAAAATGGGATTGAGCGTTGTTGGAATTGACGTCCACCACTACGTATTCTTTATCATTCTAATCCTTACGTTCATTGCCACATTCGTTGTTCACAACATGAATAAAAAGAAAATGGCTTAATACAAAGAAAAAAAGAAGGCTAGCCCCTTCTTTTTTCTTTTACCCTAAATCGAATAATAAATAAGGTTGGTGCTCAGATTGAGGTATTTTAATGACTTAGCTGCTATTGGCTTAGAAGATTTATTTTATCGGAAACCGGAGACGGTTACGAAGCATACCGATAAACAACGGCTATCATACAGTCTGGGGGCTTTATTGTATATGCCAGCAACCCGTGAGGATATAGCCCATCTCATTATTACCAACAAATTTAAGGAGCTTGTCACAGTAGCGATCTGTCTTGAAGATGCAATAGGTGATCATGAAGTTGAACGGGCGGAAAATAAACTGATTACGCATATGCAACAAATTAGTGCTGCAGTTCAGGATGGTCGACTTACGGAAGAAACGACTCCACTTATTTTTGTTCGGGTAAGAAGTGCACAACAGATGCTGGACATAGGGGAGCGGCTCGGTGATTCGTTGAAGAACCTCGTAGGCTTTGTGTTTCCTAAGTTTGCATCGGATAATGCGGAGGACTACTTATCGGGTCTGCGACAGTTGAATGAGCAAGCGAATACAGTTTTATATGGTATGCCAATTCTTGAATCGCCGAATGTTCTTTACAAGGAGCGTCGCTTGGCAGAGTTGCTTAGTTTAAAGGAGATAGTTGATCGGTATGCTGACTTCATTCTGAATATCCGGATTGGTGCTACGGATTTATGTGGACTTTACGGGTTGAGGAGGGATAGTGAGACGACTGTCTATGAGATTTCCATTGTCAATGAGCTAATTACGGATGTTGTCAATATATTTGCCAGGCAACATGACGGTTTCGTGGTATCGGGCCCAGTGTGGGAACATTTCTCATCAAACGGTCGTATCTTAAAACCACAACTGCGTGAGACGCCATTTCAAGAAAGTTCAGGTTCAGTGGGTCTTCTTCTCAGAAAAGAATTGATACGGAAAGATTTTGACGGGCTAATTCAGGAAACGTTGCTAGATAGAGCGAACGGCTTAGTTGGGAAAACAATCATTCATCCGTCTCACCTTTTGCCTGTGCAGGCATTGCATGTCGTCACGAAGGAAGAATATGTGGACGCACTTAGTATCTTCCAGCAGGCCACAGGTGAAAAAGGTGTGTTCAAAAGTGAATTTATGAACAAAATGAATGAGATTAAGCCCCATTTATACTGGGCACAAAAAGTGTTAATTAAGTCTGATATATACGGGGTGTACAATGAAAACATTACATTCATCGATTTATTATCCGAGTAGGTACACGCATGAAGTTTGCGAAACTATGCAAGTACATGTACAAATTGACCAAAATCCATATGAGCTTTCAGTTGAAAGTTTATATGAGATGGCCGCAAGAATTAACAAAAAACGTTCTTTTTTATTCGTCAGTAAAGTACTCGGGAAACATATTTCTATTCCGCCTCAACTGCCCTTGATTGCATCAGCATTGCTGGCGTCTGCTTATTATGAAGGTAAGACAAGCAAACAAATGCCTGGAAAAGAACAGCTCATCGAAGCAGTTAAGGACGGTTCCACTAAAAACTTGCAAACAGCATATTCAATTGTACAGGAACTACACTGTCAACTTGATGAGCCGGTTGTGTTCATCGGTTTTGCGGAAACGGCAACGGCCCTCGGTCATGGCGTTTTTGACTGTTTTTCGGATGCTACCTACATTCATTCGACTAGAGAAATGCTTGCTGATGAAGAGGTGACGCTCTACTTTGAAGAAGAGCATTCCCACGCTACAGATCAGCGTTGCTATGCACCGGAACAGTATTTGAATAATGACCACTCGATTTGTCTGGTAGATGATGAAATTACGACAGGCAAGACAGCATTGAATATCATCGCTTCTATTCAAAAGCGTTTTCCACGTAAGGAATACACAATACTATCCCTGTTGGACTGGCGAAGTGTAGAAGATCAGCAACGATTGAAGGCATTTGAGAAATTGCATGATGTACGCATCACGACGTATGCTTTATTGACGGGAACAATCCAATTAGAAGGCACACCTGGTTTAGCTGAAGATGCCAGTGTCATTGACGAATTGGTTGTTAAAGTTCCCGATTTTGAGAGAATCAGTCTGAAGTCATTGCCTATCCCTCTTCCTCACTATCCTTATTCTTCAATTGATTCTTTTGGATTTAAAAATGATTCAAATTATTTGTCTCTGACTGGTAGATTCGGTATCTCGTCGGACAACAAAGAGGATGTTGAAGCATACTGTCAGAGTGCAGGAGAATATTTGAGAAAGTATCGGACAGGAAAACGGACATTATGTTTAGGTACTGGGGAATTCATGCATATCCCCATGAAAACGGCTGTTTACATGGGCGAAGGTGTATCTTATCATTCAACAACGAGAAGCCCGATATTCCCAATTGACCGAGAAGGTTATCCGATAAAAAGTCGAATGGCTTTTGAAAGTCCTGAAGATCCAGCAACTATGAATTATGCATATAATGTATCCGACATGGAATACGATGAAGTCTTTTTATTTTTTGAACGTCCTATAGATGACAACAGGCTTGAACCGATATTACGCCAGTTCAAAGGATTACCTGCAATCTATATTGTAGACTTCACTTGAAAGGTGTGAGTAGAAAATGCAACAAATGACTAAAACAGTGACTGGAAGTTATTCATCTGAAGATGTCGTTTTTCTATTGAAAGATCTGTCAGATGCGAGCCTTGAAAGAAGCCTGAATGAACGGGAAGAGGCTATTCAAGGCGGCGCCCATTATTCGGAAATGCTTCCCATTGAATATGAGCCAACCGAAGCCTATTTAACTCTTTTTTACGAGTCACTCAATACTTCAAAGCGAAAAGTAGCAACAGCGGTCGGCGCAGTTTCGGAACTCCTCATTGAGAAAAAAGGGAAGGAACTTGTTCTTGTTTCCCTTGCGAGGGCTGGGACGCCGATAGGTATCTTGATGAAACGTTATATTAATGCGGTATATGAGTTGAATTTACCGCATTATAGCATATCCATCATTCGAGGACGTGGCATCGATGAAAATGCGATGCTGTATATTACGAGTCAACATCCTGATAAGCGCGTCGTTTTTGTCGACGGTTGGACTGGTAAAGGTGCGATATCTATGGAGCTGACAAAGTCTGTGGAGTCGTTTAAAGAAAAATATGGTATCCTACTGGACGACGAACTCGTTGTATTGGCGGATCCGGGTCACTGCTCTTCCTTATATGGGACGCGGGAGGACTTTCTAATCCCAAGCGCCTGTTTGAATTCAACAGTATCAGGCCTAGTTAGCCGAACGGTTCTGAACAGCCGCTGGATAGGAGCGACGGATTTCCACGGAGCGAAATTCTATTCGGAACTTCAGGATAAAGATGTATCGAATCATCATATTGATGTCATTACGGCAGAATTTGAAGCGGCAGCAATGTTAATCGAAGCGGCGAAAGAAGCTTTAAAGAAAACAGATATGAGCCCGACATGGCAGGGAATGAAAACAATTGCATCAATTCAGGAGCACTACGGCATTGAAAATGTGAATCTCATCAAACCTGGTGTTGGAGAGACGACACGTGTTCTTTTACGACGTCTACCATGGAAGATATTAGTTAAGGATTTAAACGATGTGCGGCTTAAACATATTTTCCAACTTGCAAAGGAAAGAGCTGTACCTGTGGAGGTTTATGAACAGATGACTTATACTTGTTGTGGACTTATTAAACCGTTGGAGAAAAAAGTATGATGTTCGCAAGCGATTTAGATGGAACACTTATTTATTCGAAACGGCGCTTTGGCGAGGAAACCTTGAATGTATCTGTTCGTAATATTGAAGTATATAATGGAAGAGACATTTCATTCATGACAGAAAAAGCGATTGCGCTATTACGCGAACTGTCCGATGAGATGATGTTTGTTCCTGTAACGACAAGAACAATTGAACAGTATAATCGAGTCTCACTATTTCATGAAGAAATACGTCCTACATACGCGATTACTTGTAATGGCGGCGTTGTGCTGAAAGATGGACATATAGATACGCACTGGCAGGATTATATCCGTACTAAAATAGATGGAAGTACCGCTTCAGTGGATGATGTGAAGCGGAAAATAGAAGAGACTGCGGATGCGTCTTGGTTGAAATCCATTCGTGTGGTAGAGCGATTTTTTGTGTACTTGATTATTGAACCACCGCTATCAGCTGAGCGGATCAATTATTATTCACAGTGGGCGGCAGCGCATGACTGGGCATTTTCAGTTCAAGGCAGAAAAGTTTACTTCATTCCATCATTCATCAATAAATGGGATGCGGTGGACTATGTTGCAAAAAAAGAAGGAAAGCAAACGGTTTATACGGCAGGGGATTCCAATTTGGATGTCTGCTTGATTGAACAGGCGGAGTTTGGTCTGATACCACGGCACGGGGAAGCGGCAGCTAAATTTGGTCATCTAGGACTGACACAAAAAACAGGGATTTTGGCATCGGAGGAAATCATTGAAGCTATTCTTTCGAAGCGTCTCCAATTAACTCCTGGAATCCGTTGACGATATCGGACTACGCCCCTTCCATTGACGCAAAAAAATAGGTGATTGGGGGGAGTGAAGATGATAAGGAAACTGATACTTAAGAAGGTTGAATACTCGAATTGGGCAACCGAACTCAGCAAGCCAATTGCTACCCGCCCTGATTATCAATTGGGAGAAGAACGTATACAATACAGTCAGATTGCTACACGTATTGTCGGATCAGGTTTTGATGAAACAGAATATATGATTGAATTATACACAGCGAGCCAGGCCCCTGGTGTGTATGTATTATCTGAAACACTTGATAAGAACATGCCACCAGAACGATTTCAAGCCATCCAGCGAATTTATGATCTTATTCAGGAAAAACCGAATCTATCGATTAACCGCTTTGTAGCTTTTTTGGAGGGGGCACAGTTGCTTCCAAAATACGGCGAAGACCCTGATTTCAATAGATTAATCCGGTCAACACTCATTGAGGTATTTGAACTATTCAAGAAAAATCATGCGGGTGCATTTCATCATCCGGAATTCCGACGAGTTTTTCTTGATATCATCAAATGGACGTGGAATCATATTGATCCATGGGTCAAGGGAACACCGATCGATAAGGATATCCCACACATTATCTGGTACGGCGATATGAACAAAAGTCAGATGTATTTTCTGTTCTATACAATCTTATTGGGAATGGATGTTGTCATTCTTCATCCGGAAGGAAAAGACGATTTTAAAGAGCTTGATCCTGACAACAACTGGTCCTTCTTGACGGAATATCCGACCACCATGAAAATCCAACCTTTTCCGCAAGAAGAACCGAAACGACAAGGGACAGTCGCATACCGTGCTTCGAAAGAAATCGATCACGTACTTCACCATGAAGGTTCTGCTTATTATAAGCCATGGCAATTCCGCAACCATCTCCCCGTGGCAGTTACATTAAAAACGACATATGACGAGATTTTTCTATTGGCGAAAGAAAAGGCATTTATACGACCAAATTTCTCTGCCAATGGGGATGAAGTGAAGATACCCGCATTGTTCGCGAAAGTTTCCGGCGTTTCAACCAGCCGAAAAGAATATTGGGATAAAATGCATCGGCTCACTAGCCAACCGAATTGTGTAGTAGTGAAAAAATTCCCATTCATACAAGAAACGAAAGCGAATAACCAATATCATTACCAGCATGCACTTGGCAAAGATGGTCGTTTGGTCCCGGAAAAAATGATGCAAAGCAACTGGTGGCAGTACGGTCAACTACATGACGGTGCTCAACTAGGACTCGCGGCGGCCATTTCAAGGATTTGCGCCCATTCGAAAATGAAGGCACAACCGGGGGAAACACCGGAACAAGTCTCTCTCTATTTGTTCACACAGGCAACTTCCATACCGGAAGAATTGATCAATCTTTTGCAAACGTTTGATTATGCGCAAGAGGTTCCAAAAGTGATTTTATATAACAATGAAGTTAATGGTATTTTGTCTAGGGCAGATGCAGCATTACTGTTACTGTTGAATGAAATTGGACTTGATATTATCTTATATAATCCACCCGGTCACAATGATCTGGAGCACTTTATTGGGAAAGAATATTTTGATCATCATATGCTGGAAGACATGGTGTTCGATCTATCCTTTCAGGAGAATAAAAAGGATGCATCAATTGTAAGCGGTTTTTTAAATCGACTTTTTAACGGAAGGGATTGAATGGCATGGAAGAAACAAAGAATTATGAAGTGGAAGTATTGACGGAAAACAAAGCGGAAGCACTACGCTTACAGTTACGACAGGATCCAGAGGTTCAAAATTTAGTCCGGTCAATCGATACTAGAAACCAGACCGGATTATTAGAATTTGGGAAAGAACCGGCCGTTGAAATTTCCACTTTTGCTGATCGCATATTGGCTTCCATGCGTTCATCGAGTGTAACTGATTCAGGCGAGATGTTGAAACAACTTGGGAAAACGATGGATAAATTCGATAAAAATGACTTTGACGAGCCAAAAGGTTTTTTGGGCAAGTTTTTCAAGCGTGGAGATAAATTAATTGAAAAAGTGTTCGGCAAATACCAAACGCTCGGCAAGGAAATCGAAGGCATACACATCGAAATTTCAAAGTATAAAGACGAAATGATTCGTTCAACGACCAATATGGACGAAATGTATGACCAAAACTATAACTATTACATGGCACTTGAAAAGTATGTTGTAGCTGGGCAGATTAAAGCTGAAGAGCTGCGGGCGCTCGTTCCAGGTCTTGAACAAAGATCAGCAGGCGGCGATCAATTAGCGCAGATGGAATTAGATACTATGAATAATGCGATACAGTCGCTTGAAGAGCGGGTCTATGACCTTGAAATGGCAAGAATGGTCGCGTTGCAGACAGCACCCCAGCTCCGGGTCTTACAACGCGGTAATACGAAACTTATTGGGAAAATCAATTCTGCATTCATTACAACGATTCCAATATTTAAAAACGGTATCATCCAAGCGGTTGCTGCGAAACGTCAAAAACTTGTGGCAGATTCTATGGATGAACTTGATAAAAGAACAAATGAAATGTTACTAAAAAACTCGCAGAATATCGCTAGACAAAGTGTGGAAATTGCCCGTACTGCAGGAGGTCCGAGTATTAAAATTGAAACGATTGAAGAAAGTTGGAGCACAATCGTGAAAGGGCTCGAGGAAACGAGAGCTATTGAAGATGAAAACAAACGTACAAGGGAAGATGGCATGAAACGGATTGCACAGCTACAGGACAGTATGAAAAATTTCGGTAAGTGACTGGAGGAACCGATATGATCGAACTGAAGAAAAAAGGGCAGTCCATAAATTTAACGAAAAAAGGAAATGATGTAGGTGAGATTCTAGTTAACTTGAACTGGAATCAAAACTCCAAAGCGGCTAAAAGTGGCGGATTCCTATCCTCGCTGTTTGGTGGCGGACAGAAAAACTTTGATTTAGATCTTGGTTGCCTTTATGAATTGAATTCAGGAGAAAAGGGCTGTGTTCAGGCACTAGGTAATGCTTTTGGTTCGTTGAAAGATGGTCCATATATTCAGCTTGACCATGACGATCGTACGGGGGCTTCGACAGGCGGAGAAAATCTACGTATCAACGGTTCCCGTATTAAAGATATTAAACGCGTGCTTGTGTATGCATTCATTTATGAGGGCGCTGCAAATTGGTCAGAAGCGGGCGGGATCGTCAAGTTGACATACGGCGGTGGAGAAGATATTGCCGTCAAGCTTGATGAGCATCGTAACGGGCAAATTATGTGCGCAATTGCAATGATTGAAAATGTACAAAACGAGACGTTTAGCGTCAAAAGACTTGTCGACTATTTTCCAGGGCATGCCAAGATGGACCAGGCTTATGGATGGGGAATGAGTTGGCAAGCTGGTTCGAAGTAAAATCGGTATCTACTAAAAATGACCAGACATCAATTGATGTCTGGTCATTTTTAGTACTGTATATGTTGAACAAATGAACACCTATGTTAACTGAGTGAAGGCGCCTTACAAGGGGGGGCAGGCATCCCCGAGCGCCGTAGCGGTGTTGAAGGGAATCTTTATTTCAACTTATATGGAATTCAGTGTTATAGGTTTATTTAACTTGATCGCCTTCACGTCTAAAGAATCCGTAAACACCAGCAGTTTGAACAATATTCGTAAACGCATTTGGATCTATTTCATTAATTATTTTTTCCAAATCATATAATTCATAACGAGTGATCACAAGATAAAGCATATGCTTATCCTCTTTTGAATACGCACCTTTTGCGGGAAGAATCGTTATGCCACGTACCATTTTCTGATGAATCGCATGCTGTAATTCGTCTGCCTTTTGTGTAACAATCATTGCGGTCACTTTTTCGTGACGTGTATGGAGTGCGTCAATCACAACTGTAGTTACATACAATGCTAACATCGTATATAATGCGTTTTCCGGTTCATACAGAAAACCTGCCAAGACGATTATGATACCGTTCAGCAGTAAAAAATAGGTTCCAATAGGCTTATCTTGTAAGCGTGATAGGACCATAGCGATAATATCCATTCCGCCTGTAGATGCCCCAAGTTTCATCGAAATCCCAACTCCTACACCTGCAATTACACCGCCAAACACGGCATTTAGAATAATATCGTTTGATAGAGATAGGACAGGTAAGAGTTCTAAGAAAATTGTAACAAAGATAACGGAAACGATGCTATAGATGGTAAATCCTTTACCTACTTTGTACCATCCTAATATAAAGACGGGAATATTGAATAGTAACAATAATATTCCTGTACTAATCTCAACGCCGATGAAATCATTTAATACACTAGATGTCAGTTGCGCAGCACCCGCAAATCCGCTGGCATAGACATTTGCATTGATTAAAAAGAAGTTAAGCGAGATTGCAAGTAACAAGGAACCGAAGATAACGACAATAATGCGTTTTGCTTCTAAGAAAAACATGACAACCTCCTGTTGTTTTCAATAAAGATGAAATAACTTGTTAGAACTTCCATTGTAACGAACCATATATAGAAATGGTACCCTTAAACGTTTGATGAAATTCCTGTTGGAGGGAATTTATGTTGTGTTTGATGAGAGTGGGGAGGGGAAGTACTGCTAGCATTATTAAAAAGCTGTCCTTAAAGCATGTATATGGCGGGAATTGTATTTTATAAGTTGACGTAAAGAATACCATTGAATTCGCTGTGGCGCTCGGGGATGCCCCCCACGATAAGCCAGTAGAAAAACCACTAGCCGATCTCGTGGCTCCAGCTATTCCTGTTAAGGCGCATTCGCTTAGTTTATGTAGGTATTCAGTTGTTCACCATTTTTAGTTTTCGCAATTAGGGGGGACCATTTGGTTTACCTATACGAGGGGGAACTGAAAAAAGAGCATAAAAGCTATGCTCTTTTTTCATTCAACAATTATCCTAGCAACCCGGCAGCAATTTTCTTCGCAGTTACAATATCTTTCGTTCCATGTACAAGCATGCGACCGTCACGGAACAGCACGATGCGGTGACCGTTGTATTCACAGGCGACTAGATGCGGGTTGTGAATTAATTTTGAGACGCTTCCGCGAATTGATTCGGCAAAAGGGAGGAGTTCAAACTTTCTACTTTTAGGCCAAGATAATTGAACGGTGTCACGTCCACAAAGCACCGCTGTTTTCATAGACTCACGAGCAGAAAGGAACGGATATACTGCATTTTCGGAACAACTTGGGCAACCGGCTTTCTTCATGCTTGCAACTCCAATTGAAGCGCGGTCGCCTGTCCATAAATCAGCAGATTCGAGTTTCGGTCCAAAAGGTGTTCCCGTTATATATTTCAACACGTCAGTAACTTGCCGAGCCGCTGTAGTAACCACAACCGGGCTGATGACGCCGACTGTATCACATGTTAATGTCTGTGATGGCAATGTTTCTAGCAAGCAATGTAGACACGGCTGGTTGTCTTGAATGCCAATCGGAAACGTTAGGCCATAACTTCCGACACATGCCCCCATGAAAAAGGGGATGCCGAGTTTCAGCGCTGCATCGTTCGCTAGCAGCCGTGTTTCAATATTGTCTGTTGCATCCAATACTAAATCATGGTCGGTCATTAGATCGAGGACGTTTTGTGGCGTTACATCGACTACAATACCTGTTATAGCTACATCGCTATTAATCGCCGTCAATCGTTTCTCCGCCGCAACTGCTTTTGGCAATTGCTCAATGACGTCTTGTTCCGTATACAATTGCTGGCGATGCAGATTGGTCGACTCGATAATATCCCGGTCCACAATCGTTACACGTCCAACGCCTGCACGGACGAGCATTTCAGCACCGGATGAGCCAAGCGCGCCGGCACCTAATATGAAAATACTAGTTTTACGAATCCTTTTTTGGCCGACATCGCCAATTGGAGCGAATAATGCCTGACGTGAATATTTTTCAATCAATTCGTTACAAGTCCTTCCAGTGGGCTACTTGCAACCGCATAATCGCGCATCGGCATCCGGCCTGCTTCATAGCCGAGTCGTCCCGCTTCAATCGCGAGCTTCATGGCAAGGGCCATTTTAATCGGATCTCCAGCTTCTGATACCGCTGTGTTCAATAAAACTGCGTCAGCGCCAAGCTCCATTGCATAAGCTGCATCTTTCGGCGAGCCAATTCCTGCATCGATAATAACGGGTACATTGGATTGTTCAATGATGAACGACAAGTTAAGTGGATTCAAAATACCGCGCCCTGATCCGATAGGGGATGCGCCTGGCATGATTGCATGAACGCCCATTTCGCATAACCTACGTGCGAGCACAACATCATCTGACGTATAAGGCAGGACGATGAATCCTTCATCTAACAGCATTTCAGTTGCCCGAAGTGTTTCTACTGGATCCGGGAGTAATGATCGGTCACAACCGATGATTTCAACTTTAATCATGTCACAAAGTCCTGATGCTTTCGCCAGTTTCGCGATGCGTACCGCTTCTTCCGCTGTTTTTGCGCCCGCTGTATTTGGTAATAGTGTATATTTCGAAAGATCGAGTTGTTCCAAGAAATTTGGTTGTGATGGCTCGAAGATATTCATACGTCTTACTGCGAACGTAAGAATTTCTGACTCCGATACACGCACTGCCTCTTTTTGCACATCAAATGACGGGTATTTTCCTGTACCTAGTAATAGTCTTGAATTGAATGTTTTATTGCCGATTGTTAGCATAATTATCCTCCTCCTACAAAGTGAATGATTTCTATTTGGTCGCGGTCGTTGATCGGTTTGTCATATGCGTCTTTCGCAAGAATATCTCGGTTCATTTCCACGATGACGATGCGTTCCGCAAGTTCCAGATGCCCAAGCAGTTCCTGCACATTTTCAACTTCTGCGGGCATGTCATACCGATTGCCGTTCAGTTCGATTGTTCGCTTCATGAAAAATCCCCCTTTTCGGATCAAATGCCTTAATCCGTTCTGTATTCACTTCATTTTCGATGATCAAATCACGAATCAAGCAGGCGGTTGCGGGCGCCAATAAAATCCCATTTCTGAAATGACCAGCTGCAATATACATATTTTCATTCCCTGGAATCCGACCGATATACGGTAAGTCGTCAACGGTTTTTGGACGTAGACCTGCCCATCTGTTCATAACAGGAAGGCGGGAAAGACCAGGTATAAAACGTTCCGCAATAGCACTTAATGCCAAATTACCGGCATCAGTTATCTGCAAGTCTGTATGTCCGTATTCCATCGTGGCCCCGATGACGAGCGTTCCACCCGAGCGTGGAATTACGTAACAGCCTTTATGGAAAAGTGTATAAGGTAATTGCATGCCTACCGCATTGAGTTGCATACATTGGCCTTTCACTGCGGTCATTTGCAGCCCTGACACAAGCTTGGCACTCGCTGCACCGCTTGCAATGACTAGATGTTTTGCGTTGATAACGGACGACGCAATGCGTATCTGATAGCCGCCATTTAACAGTGTGATTTCATCGACTGTGGCCTGTTCTGAAACAGTAGCGCCCAAACTTTTAGCCGCTGCGCAATATGCCAGACAAGCCTTTTCAGGATGAACATGAACGTCTTCTTCAAAAAGATACGCACCAAAAGCAGGAGGGGCGACATGTGGAATTCGTTCGCGAACTTGTTCAGCTGAAAGATGAACTGCGTTTTTCCAACGGGAGAGGGCAATTCGTTCTTCTTCGGAACAAGCAAACTGAACAATACCGCCAGCTGTATAACCGAAGTCCGCCCCTGCATCACGTTGGAATTCTGAATACAGTACCTGACTTTCTTGCGCGAATGAATAAAAGGTATCATTCAAATATTCAGAGTGAGCACCGAGCATTCCGCCAGCTGCACGGGTAGTCCCTTGAGCGATTTTATCGCGTTCAACAAGGTGAACTGACAAACCCTCTTTTGCTAAATAATAAGCTGTACTGCAACCAATAATCCCTCCCCCAATAACGACAACATCAACTGGTTGTGACATGGTTCGCATCCTTATAGGCTGTTGCTGCAACTTCAGGATTGTCACTGCCAAAAATGGACGACATCAATGCAATTCCTGCAACTCCGCCTTGATTTAATTGCGGAAGGTGATGCGGCTGAATTCCACCAATTGCGTAGATAGGAATTGCTAGCGATTCAACGATTTGAAAAAGCTCATCGGTTCCACGGGGGAAGAGGCCAACTTTTGAACTTGTCTCGAATAAATGACCATAAAGAATCCAGTCAGCACCTTCTTTATAAGCAGTTTCAGCTTCACCATAAGAGTGGACAGATCTGCCGAAGGAGATAGCCGGGAATTTTTTTTTGAGTAGCGTTAGCGGTTCGCCGTATCCGGGAAGTTGAACTTTGTTAATCCCGGTAATTGAAGCGACATTCGTTCGCCCATGGACAATTAGTTTAGTTGAATTAAAGCCAGATTCGATTAATTGTCGAATCAACGCTATTATTTCTGAATCCATTTTCGATTTCTCACGTAAGATGGCTGCGTCGATAAAAGGTTCGATTGCTAGCAGGGTATCAAGCAATTGGCTACGTTCCATTTTGTCATCTGTTACGGCAATTATCTTCATCGAACTCCTCCTTATCGAAAAGAAATAGTATATGTTTTCACCTGGGAATAGGGTCTAGTTTCAGGCGCCAACCCCTCGGGTCATAAGTCGTTTTACTGCGAGGGCTGAAGGACGCCCTCTTCGTAAACCGTCTTATGCCTGTCGGGGGCCTACAGGATGTAGGTCATGCAGCTGTTGCCACAGGAAGTGGCGCACTTAAGCTGCGTTCATTTGTAGCGGCGCCTTCCGCTTTTCTTGTTGTCTAGACTCCAGGCGCCAGCCCCTCGAGTCGCTTCAGTCTTGCCGAAAAGGCAAAGAGCGCCTTTATCGTCAAGCCTTCCAGCGCTTTTCGGGGCTAAACGGCGCCTTCCGCTTTTCTTCATAAAAAAAGACCACTTTCCAGGTATGGAAAGTGGTCTGTCGATGGCATTAGAATGCACTGATAGGAAGACACGCCACTTCCCTACGCAGGTACAAACCTGTTCAGGTGATAAGGGTAGCGGAGTGGAACTCGTTTCTCAGTCCTTTAAAAGGATTCCCCTAATGGTCGAATATGTTATGAAGTTGTCAATCTATTAGTAGCATAGCACGTCAATGGAATGAATGAAAGGATGAACAGTTGCGCTTAGTCGTCTAAGTGGACGTTATGATGCACTTGTTGAACATCTTCCAAATCATCCAGTACGTCAATCATTTTCTCGAATTGTGCTTGAGCTTCTGGTGACAGAGTCAAGTCGTTTTGTGCAAGCATTGTTATTTCAGCGACGTTAAACTCTGTAATACCGGCACTTTTTAAAGCTGCCTGAACAGCATGGAACTGGTCTGGCTCAGCATAGATGATGACCGATTCCTCTTCATCTAGAATATCACGCACTTCGACGTCCGCATCCATTAGAAGTTCGAGAACGTCGTCGGCGGACATACCTTCAATTCCGATAACTGCAGTCGCATCAAACATATAGGAAACGGATCCGCTGACACCCATATTACCGCCATTTTTACCGAATGCGGCGCGTACTTCTGATGCAGTACGATTTACGTTATTTGTCAGTGTATCGACAATAACCATCGAGCCATTTGGTCCGAATCCTTCATAGCGAAGCTCGTCAAAGTTTTCTTCTGAACCACCTTTTGCTTTTTCAATTGCCCGGTCAATAATCGCTTTTGGTACACTATATGTTTTTGCGCGTTCTACGACAAATTTTAGCGCTTGATTCAATTCAGGATCAGGCTCGCCTTGCTTCGCTACTACATAAATTTCACGTCCGAATTTTGCATAAATGCGACTCGTGTCCGCATCTCTTGACGCTTTTTTCTCTTTGATATTGTTCCATTTACGGCCCATGAATTTCCACTCACTTTCGATTAAGCATAGATTTACTACAATAAGTATACAACAATTATATGCAAGTAGACGAGTGGGAATTATTAAAAATGGGCTGTTAGGTTGTATAAGAGAGAAATTTTTTACCTGTATATGTTGAATTAAAGAATCCCACTAAATTTACTGTGGCGCTCAATAAGGAGAGAGTATTAATTCGGGGGGGGGGATTGTAGAACGCTTGGCGCTTTGGGGATGCCTTTGCCGCGCCTGCGCTAGGATGTTCATTATCGAGAGAAATGTGATTTTGAGATGTATACGCCGAGATAATAATGTGCTTATTTTTTGCTACTAATTCTATTCAAGAAAGACACACTCCGGGTTGCAGTTTTCATCGCAGATAATGAAAAGCTCTTTCTCACATAGACTATCTAGCGCAGGCGCGTCTTCGCGGGAGGCATCCACAAAGCGCCGAAGCGGTATTAGGGGGAATCCTAATTCATTTCAAGTACAAGGTTTTTTTCAGTAGCCTCCCAAAAGCCCTTGTAAAGCGCATACGCCGTATTCATTTGTTCAACATATATACTGTCTTTCAATTATGAGAATTTGTCTACTATCGTACAGTTTTGGCGTGATGGAAAGAACATTATCCGATATTTAAGAAAAACTCTTTTTCTTATGACGATTCTCAATTATACTAAAGGTGAACGTTCATCCTACTATAGAAGGGAACAGACGCATGGAACTCATATATAAAGGGAAGACGAAAGATGTATACAAATTGGACGGCAACAATGTACTACTGAAATTTAAAGATGATGTAACCGGAGAAGACGGGGTTTTCGATCCTGGCGCGAACACAGTTGGCTTATCGATTGAAGGCGCGGGGCAATCCGGACTTCGGATGACGAAATATTTCTTTGAAAAAATGGCGGATAAAGATATTCCTACTCATTATGTAGATGCTAATATTGATGAAGTAACGATGACAGTACGATCAGCGAAGGTATTCGGCAAAGGCCTTGAAGTGATTTGCAGATACCGCGCTGTTGGAAGCTTCTTGCGTAGATACGGTGCGTACTGTGAAGAAGGACAACCTTTGGATGCCTTCGTAGAAGTCACGCTCAAAGACGATGACCGTAACGACCCGCCGATAAACAAGGATGGACTAGCACAACTTGGTCTATTGACAACTGATGAATACGTTACGCTCGAAGCATTAACGAAAGAGATTTCAGGCGTAGTTAGAGCTGAACTTGCAGCAAAAGGTCTTGACTTGTATGATATTAAACTCGAGTTTGGACGCGACGCTGAATCAGGTAAAATCATGCTGATTGACGAAATTTCCGGTGGGAATATGCGCGTCTATAAAGACGGTACATATATTGCACCAATGGATCTTGAAAAATTGATACTTGCATAAATGACAAACCGCTGTTAATTCCACGAAACTGGAGTTGGCAGCGGTTTTTATTACAATCAAATAAATGTACTTTACGAGTACTGTAAGATAAAATTCGATAAAGAGGATAATGAATATCTACATTAGATTAATAAAAGAGGCGAATTTTATGCAAATGAAAACAGGCGTTGAGCAGTCTGTTTATGCGATTCTCATGCTAAACATGCTGCCGGATAGAGCAGTACTACCAGGAGATGCAATCAGCCAGCAACTGGGAACCTCACCAACATATTTTCAAAAGTTGTTGAGAAAACTGGTCAGTGCAGACTTGATTACTTCTGTGTCAGGTGTAAAAGGCGGGTTCAAATTAAAGAAAAAGCCCGAAGAGATTCGGATATACGATATTTATCTCGCAATAGAGGGTCAGCAATCCCTTTATTCCGCGAGTGGGATTCTCGACGACATGCTTGATTTGGAAAAAGAAGATACAGGTTGTTTGTTAACGGACTTAATGGGAGAAGCTGAATCGGTTTGGAAATCCGTACTGAAGCGTGAAACAATCGCATCCCTATCAGATGGAATTCAGACAGAGCGCTATCAAGAGAAAGTGGAATTTCTACAAGAATTGATTCGCGAAAAAATGGTTCTGTGATTGAAAAGTGTGGCAGCTAGGAGGATGACATTATGGGGAAATTCCAATCACATAATGGTTTTGCACGAACGTTTAAGGAAAACAAATTAACGCTTGGGTTTATGTTTCCTTTGGAGCCGGATGCAGGAAGTCTCCCCAAGATGGATTTGAAAGAGCAAATGAAGCTTGTGAAAAAAGTAGAAGATCTAGGATTTGCTTCTTTGTTTGTTAGAGATTCTCCGTTATTCGATCCTAAATTTGGAGATGCAGGTGTTATATATGATCCTTTTATTTTTCTCGCCTATGTAACAGCACATACGAATAAACTCGCGCTTGGTACTGCAAGTGTTGTCACAACATTACGTCACCCCCTGCACTTAGCCAAATCAGCTGCATCTTTGGATGAAATGTCTAATCAACGTTTCTTGTTTGGCGCTGCAACTGGTGACCGCCCAATCGAATTTCCCGCATTTAAAGTGGAGCGTAATGATAGGGCAGAATTGTTTCGGGAGTCGTTAACGGTCATGAAAAAAGTGTGGGAAGAATCATACCCACAGGTTCATACAGAAAGGGTTGGCATGACAGAAGGGGATATTATTCCCAAGCCTGTCTTAGCCGATATCCCCGTTTTAGCAACAGGCTATTCTGGTCAAACGACTGAATGGCTGGCAGAACATATGGATGGCTGGATGTTTTATGCGCAAGAAGCGAATCGCCAGCGTGAAATGATCAAACTTTGGCGACAGGCAACGGGTGAGTTTAAACCATTTATACAACCATTGGTTATCGACTTATCAGAGAATCCGTTGGCCGCACCGAACCCAGTACCTATAAAAGTAGGCTTTAGGTCAGGTCATAAGTTTCTAATCGATTACTTGTATGCTTTACAAAATATTGGTGTTAATCATGTCATATTGGGTTTGAAAACGGGTAACCGCCCCGTGGAAGATGTAATTCAGGAAATAGGGGAATATGTACTTCCTCACTTTCCATCAATTGAGAAGTGAAGCCATTGAAAAGTAAATGATAGGGGAAGAGGGAGAAAAAATGATTAAAGACTTAGACCGCATTAATGAGCTAGCAAAAAAACAACGTGAAGAAGGTTTGACAAATGCCGAAATGGTTGAACAAACAGTATTGCAGCAAGACTACTTACGAGAAATTCGTGGGCAAGTTCTGAACACTGTTTCAGGTATAACTGTGATTGACCCACTTGGGGAAGATGTCACACCTGAGAAGCTTCGCCAAGAGAAGGGACGTTAAACATATGAGATTAAGTATACTAGATCAAGCACCTGTTACTAGTGGAAATACTGCCCCAGGTGCTTTGAAAAAAGCAGAAGAACTGGCTATCTTGGCAGATGAATTAGGCTATCATCGGATGTGGATGGCTGAACATCATGGAACAAAATCATTTGCAAGTTCAGCACCCGAAGTAACAGCAGCTCACTTGGCTGCCAAAACGAAAAACATTCGTATTGGTACAGGCGGTGTAATGATGATGCATTATTCGCCATTGAAACTAGCTGAAGTGTTTAAAACATTGAGTGCATTTTCTCCTGGTCGAATTGACTTTGGTGTCGGTCGCGCGCCGGGCGGGGATAACCAAGCCATTTATGCATTATCAGAAGGCCGCAAACCGATGGTCAATGATATGTATGAGAAATTTGAGACGGCACTCCAATTGATTAACGATGAAGTGCCGGAAGACAATTTGTACAACAAAACAATCGCAACCCCTTCTACTATCGTTTTACCGGAAGCATGGTTGCTTGGTTCGAGCGGCAACAGCGCAATCCAGGCAGGTCGGATGGGTGTAGGCTATTCGTTTGCGCAGTTCTTCAACGGCGGTATGACTAAAGAGATTTTAGATGCATATAAAAAGAATTTCCAACCCTCGGCGTTCTTGGAAAAACCGGAAATCAATGTGTCCTATATGGTAACGGTAGCTGAAACAAAAGAAGAGGCTGAATTCGAAGCTGTACCTCAGGACATTGCCCGTTTAATGCTAATGAAAGGTCACCTCGGGCAATCCTTAACACCTGAAGAGGCCCAAGATTATCCGTTGACGGAAATGGATCGTATGACCATTAAAGAAAATCGTAAACTGCATTTAGTGGGAACAGCTAAAGAGATTGCGACGCTGTTACAAACAGAGCAGGAGCATTACGGATTTGATGAAGCCATGATTTGCAGCATTCCTCATTCGCAAAAGAAACGCTTGGATGTTTATCGTTTATTAGCGAAGGAACTGTTTTAAAGTTAATTAAATAAAAGAGATAAACCGCCGCCAATTCGACGTAAACTGGAATTGGTAGCGGTTTTTTTACTTGTTTGTATCATTTGCCGATTTCTCAAGTGTATAAAATATAGTGAAGATACCTAGTGAAATAACGATTAGTTCACGAACGATGGTTCCACCCAAATTTAATTCATCGGCTAGGATTCCACCAAGAATTCCAGTATAGCCAGCAACACCTATCGACATAACTGAGATGATGTAAAGTAAATACTGAGCTATTCCAAGCTTTTTACTTCTCCAAATAAAGACAATACTTGATAGCAATCCGATGATTAACAATTCATCAATTTTATTCAAATAACTTTGCAAATCAGCTGAAGACATTGTAATTGTCAAGAAAGACATGCGATTTCCACCCTTTCTGTCAAAGGTAAGACGAAGTGATATGGAATTAGTTTCCTGGTGTGTTAACCCGATCTGTGTTTAAGCAATCGCAGAAGAAACTATAAGATATAGATAATTGAACATATGAATACGTGTAAAAAGGGAGTGAAGGCACTCCCTAAGCGCTGAAGCGTAATTGAAGGGAATCATTATTTCAACTTAGATAGGAAAATAATTCTACTTTCCATACATATTAAAATGAATTAAAGCCATCCTCCTTAGTAAAGAGATAGTGAGGAGGAATTATATTGAAACAAAAAATTGTACTATCCATTATGTTGTCTGCGCTATTGATTGCTGGTGGGTGTGGAAAGAATGGAGTGAAATTACCAGTCACTGGAGAAAGCGTCCAGTCGGTGATGTCGCCGATTTTGAACACGAAAGGGGATAAAATTGGTGAAGCCAGCTTTGTTGAAGGAATCGACGGTGTGACAATCAATATCCAGGCTGAAGGATTGTCGCCAGGCAAACATGGCGTTCATATTCACGAAATGGCTGTGTGTACACCACCTGATTTTAAATCTGCAGGAGACCATTTCAATCCGGGACATAAAGAACACGGGTTTGATAATCCAAAAGGGTTTCATTTAGGTGATCTACCGAACCTCGAAGTCGATGCAGATGGTAAGGTCACTGCTGAAGTGACGACTGCATTAGTTACGCTAAAGCCAGACGTTAAGAACTCACTTCTTGATGCTGACGGCAGTTCGCTTGTTATTCATGAAAAAGTAGATGACTACAAAACGGATCCATCGGGTAACTCAGGTGATCGAATTGCCTGTGCGGTTATTAAAAAGTAGTAAGGGATAGTCATAAAAAGTATACTTTAGACCACAAAAAACCGGCGGATACATCACTAAGATGTGCATCCACCGGTTTTTCATTCAAGGCTTCAATATGACTTTAATACACTCATCTTCATGATCGTGAAAACGCTGATAAGCGGTGGCAGCTTCTTCAAGTGGGACCACGTGGGAAATGATTTCTGTCGGGTCGAATTCGCCTTTCGTGATTTTATCGAAAAGCATCGGCATGTAATGAATGACAGGCGCTTGTCCCATTTTTAGCGTAATATTGCGTTCGAAAAGATTGCCGAGAGGGAACATATTGTAAAGGGAACCATAAACGCCTGTTAGCTGGATGGTCCCAAACTTTCGAACGGATTTATAAGCGATATCAATAGCGCTTAATGTTCCGCCTTGCAGCTTCAATTTCTGTCCAGCTTTCTCAAGCATGTTCTTTTTACCGTCCATTCCGACACAATCAATGACTATGTCGACCCCGCCGCTGGTCATCTCTTTAATGTGGCTGCCTATATCGTCGAATTTTTCGAAGTTCAGTGCTTCCACTTTATTCATTTTAACAGCATGGTTTAGGCGGTATGGAACGTGATCGATTGCCAACACACGTTTAGCGCCTTTCATCCAAGCAAACTTCTGAACCATAAGACCGACTGGCCCGCATCCGAGGACAGCGACCGTATCACCTTTTTTAACACCCGCATTTTCTACGCTCCAATAAGCTGTCGGCAGGACGTCCGACATGAAAAGAAGGGCTTCATCAGGGAGCTCACATGTTTCAGGGATGACAAACGGTGTAAAGTTGCCATAAGGAACACGTAAATACTCGGCTTGTCCGCCTGGGTAATTGCCGTAGCGTTCGGTGAATCCAAGATAACCGCCCGTGTCCACATGGGGATTCGGATTCGAATTGTCGCATTGACTTTCCATTTCGTGGTCACAATAAAAACAATGCCCGCATGCCAAATTGAACGGGATTACGACGCGATCCCCTTTTTTTACTTTCGTCACATTGGGCCCGACTTCTTCGACAATACCCATCGGTTCATGTCCGATGACATAGTCCTTATGCGTCGGTATAGCGCCCAAATAGATGTGCAAATCTGATCCGCAAATGGCAGTAGAAGTTACCTTGACGACAATGTCATCATGCTTTTCAATTTTTGGGTCATCCACTTTTTTTACTTTAATATCTTTTGCACCTTGGAATGTAACAGCTTTCATTGATAAATCCCCTCCATTATGCTTAATAGTCTATCCAATTCCTTGAATATGACCCATTAATCCTAAATGGAGCTTATTTTAGCAAAAAGTTCTCTGTATAATAAGGCTGCAATTTATCATTGAACGAAACGCCCGTACCCAGGTGGCTGTAAGTATCTAGCAAAATATTTTCACGATGTCCCTCGGAATTCATAAGGCCTTCATGCGCGAAAATACTGCTTGATTGGCCATATGCAAGATTTTCACCTGCACCCCGGAAACTGACGCCGTCATCTTTCATTCGATCGAATGGGGATTTCCCTTGCTTGTTTTCGTGGCTAAAATAATCATTGTCTGCCATATCCGCACTGTGTTTGCGCGCTGTAACTGCTACGTTTGACTCCCATTTTAGGATGGAAAGTCCGTGACGGACGCGCGCTGCATTTGTTAAGTCGAAAAGTTGTTGTTCGAACCCGTTTCGTAAGTTTGCATCACCGCCGGCATAGATGCCGGTTTTTTTCTTTTCCAATGAATCGTTAATTAGCTGAATGGCTGTAACTTTGTCATTTTGATGTAAATCATAAAAAACATAAGTGTAGGTATCGCCTGATTTGAAGACGTCAAAACCTTCACTTTCCTGGAGCATATAAATGTTCAAACCTTTTCGGATTTCTTTAATCGGTTCGCCGAATGTTTCGCGCACCGTTGATTTTAAAGAACCATATTTGATGCCAGCAGTTGATGAAATGAGGTCGTCATTTGTATAAATAGCGTTCACTATCTGTTTATCATCGAACGAAACCATGACGAAGTTTTGATAGCCATCATGATAAGTGAACCATTCGGTACCGTATTCGTTCATGGATTGATTTTTTGGTTCCCCAAGTTCAGCTGACACTTTTTCTTGTGGACTACCAAGTTCGATATTATGGATTGAGACCTGTGTTTTCACGGGCTTATCCAACACTGGTTTTTCTGCAACAGGGATAGTTTCTTCGGGTTCAGCTGTCTTTGAAGTTAGGTAAGATAGCGCTTTATCTATGGTGTTGCTAATGGAACGGATTGTTGTGTCGAGGGATTCCTTTGTCAAAAGAGTATCGATTTTTTCATCGACAGGTTCAAGAAAAGAGATGTCGACATATTGTGAGACTGGTTCTTCCCAGTACGGTTTTGTGAAATAAAGTGCAGCAATGAAAAGGATGAAAAAGAATAATCGTTTCATGGAATCGCCTCCTACCTGCTATTGTAACCCCATGGGACTAGTTGAATACAGTATGAAGGTATTTATGGTGACGGTAATAAACTGGGTTCGCTCCATTTCCAGTACTCGTCGAAAAGCTGTATACTAATAGAACAACTGATGAACGGGGTTTTCAACGTATGACTATATCAAAAAAAATATTCAATGCACAAGTGATGGAGAGCAACTCGCATTTATTTAGATGTCCAATCTGCGCATCTGGAATGGTCATGGAGGACAAGTCACGGCTCGTTTGTGTAGACAATCACTCATTCGATTTATCAAAAAATGGCTATGTCAATTTAGCACCGCAGGCACATGTGACGAAGTATGATAAATCGCTATTTGAAGCAAGAAAAACGGTAATGAGCAGTGGGTTTTTCAATCAGGTTCTGGAATTTATTACACATAAAGTTCGTGAGCATATAGAAGGGCGGGAACAGGCCTTCATTCTGGACGCGGGTTGCGGGGAAGGCACGCACTTGTCGGCAATTCTTTCACAGCTGCCTAGCAAAACAACTGGAATAGGCATTGATCTTGCAAAAGAGGGGATTACTGCGGCGGCGAAAGAGTATCCAGGTTCAATTTGGAGTGTCGCGGACCTGGCGAATTGCCCGTTCCAAGAAAGCCAATTCGATGTTATTTTAAATATTTTATCGCCGGCAAATTACGCCGAGTTTACGCGTCTTCTAAAACCAAATGGAATGTTTGTGAAAGCAGTACCGGAAAGCGGTTATCTAAAGGAGTTACGAGCTGTTTTTTATGATGATGAAGAGCGCACAGACGATACGGATCCCGTTGCGCGCTTTGCGCAACACTATGACGCTGTCACAACGGAACGGATTACGTATGTTTTCCCGTTATCGTCGGGGCTTCTTGCGCCGCTTATCCGCATGACTCCGCTCACGTGGGGCGCGAGTGAGGAAAAGATTGAAGAAGCGCTAGGAATGGATATACAGAACATTACAATCGACTTCACCGTCATTTCAGGTGTGAAGCGGGTTGAGTAAAGAAAGGGGCGAGGAAGATGTTTGGTGGAATTAGCAGTGTTCCAAGCTGGTTTTATATTCTCGCGATTGCGGTAGTTATACTATTTATTATTATTATGGAATGGAAGACGCGCTAAAGGGGGATTCATTTATGACTAAAAAAAAGGTTAGTAAACGACAGAAACCGAAGTTGTCTGTTACTCATAAGGCTATGCAAGTGGAAGCGATTCTCGATAATGAAGGATACATTGAAAAAGTCCGCATTGACGGAGGTCATATGACAGGTGCGGAAGGTGAACGACTGACTTTCGATGACGTGATCTTTAAAGATGTATCGTTTGCGGGTAGTGATTTAGCGGGAGCAGAATTTGTTGATGTAGTGTTTGATACGTGCGATTTATCCAATGTTAATTTTCAAAGTGCTATGTTCCATAGGTGTGAAATCGTTAATTCGAAACTGACGGGTGCGGACTTTGCGAATGCGAAAGTGGGGCATACGTTAATCAAGGAATGTGATGGGCGCTATATTAACTTCAGCTTCTCTAGCATGAAGGAAGTTGAATTCGCTGAGTGTAATTTAACAGATGGCGATATTTATGAAAGTTCATTTAATAACGTGCAATTTAAGTTGTGTAAGCTGGATAATATTAACTTCACTGAAACGGACTTGAATGGTGTTGACTTGTCGGATAGTACATATGACCGGATTGAAGTCACGCTCCCGAAAATTGCAGGCTGTATTGTGTCAAAAGATCAGGCAATTGGCTTCGCACGTGTGCTTGGATTATCCGTGAAAGAAGAATAATGGTATACTTAAACGAAATCAGAGTGGAAAAGAGTGAACATATATGTTGACATTTGAAGAGAAACAACAGATTATCGAAACAATTCCCGAACTTACACGTAAAGATGTGTCAATGAAACGGGTCAACTATCATTATGAAGAAAGCTTATATGAAAAAACAGTCGTCGTTCAGCATCTTCACCCGAACGGTAACGGTTTTATCTATGTAGCGGGAATTCCTGGTTATGATACGGATGAACGTGGTCTCGTCAATATCCGTGAAGCTTCAGAAGAGGAACTACGGAAAATTATTGCAGATTCTATCAAGGCTTTATCTGAAGGAGCACCTGAACCGCAGGCTATTGTACAAAAGTTTGTGAACAATGAAGGTGAAGAGCTAATCCTTATGGAAGAGCAAGGCTTCTGGAATTTGTATCACGGCTTGAATCTTGAAGAAAGTTTCGGGGATTATAACGAAGCGGACGTCTATTTGATTGAAGAGGAATTCGTCAGAGTTGAAGACGAGGATGATGCGCAGTGAAAGGTAAAAACCTTGTCATCGGCCTTGTGCTAATTACGTTATTAAGTATTATTGCTGTTTATTTCACGATGAAGGCAACAGTCAATAATATGGAAAATGGGATGGCGCCGATTGTGACGGTTGTTGAATTGATAGAAGAAGTTGATTATCGCTAATTGAAAAAGCACACCAGGGATTAATCCCTGGTGTGCTTTTTCTAAAGCTAAAATATATACGTTTTTTCCACTGTGGTCGATGTCTAGCTCCAGCGGTCAGATGCTCGGGTCATAAGTCGAACCGGCTATGCGGTAAAGTGCACCGCTTCGCCAATCCGTCTTATGCCTGTCGCGGGCCTACAGGATGTAGGTCATGCAGCTGTTGCCACAGGAAGTGGCGTACTTAAGCTGCGTTCCTTTTAGGCGCCTTCCGCTTTTCTTTAATGCCTAGCTCCAGCGGTCAGATGCTCGGGTCATAAGTCGAATCGGCTATGCGGTAAAGTGCACCGCTTCGCCGATCCGTCTTATGCCTATCGCGGGCCTACAGGATGTAGGTCATGCAGCTGTTGCCACAGGAAGTGGCGTACTTAAGCTGCGTTCCTTTTAGGCACCTTCCGCTTTTCTTAATGCCAATTTCCTGGCTTATAGGGCCCTTTTCTAAACGGTAACCACCAGTTCCATTTGCCAAACAGTTTCATTAGGCTTGGAACGAGCAATAGGCGAATAATCGTTGCGTCAATGGCGACTGCTATCGCGATGCCGACACCAATCTGTTTCACTGGCATAACGTCCGTAAAGGCGAATGCCCCTGTCAGAACGATCATGATCAGTGCCGCAGACGTGATGATCTTACTTGTTGTTGCAAGACCTTCAACAGTTGAGTGGTCATTATCCAATGTCTTCGCATACTCTTCCTGCATCCTTGAGATGAGGAACACTTCGTAGTCCATACTTAGTCCAAAGACAAGACTAAAGACGATGACAGGGATGATAAGCGCAATTGTGCCTGCTTCCAATCCGAAATGACCATACTGGAAAATATAGACGAGAATACCGAATGTGGCAGCCAATCCGACGATGTTCATCAAAATTGCTTTAATCGGTATTAAAATAGATTTAAAAGCAATCATTAGGATGAAAAACGTCGAGACAAGGATAACCAACAGAACGTACAAAATCTTATCCAGTATTTCATCGAAGATTTCCTGATTGAACTTTGGTTGTCCACCGATGGATAAGTTCCACTCCGTTTCCTTGTCGGACCAGTCGCGCGCCCAATCTTGTGCGGCATCTGAACTACCATTAGCTCTAAGTGTCACAGGAATCATCAGCTTGTCGTCTTTCACAAATGTTTCAATAAGAGGGGAGAGTCCGGCGGCGATTTCAGGCGCCAACATCGCTTGCTCCCATTGTTCGACGGAATCGATGTCACTTGCAGTAAAAATTGTCGTTACTTTATCCACAAGCGGATCGTTTGAAAGTTCTTTTTCAAGTTCTTTCATGGACTGGAGACCTTTTTCATCCACCCAGCCGTCCGCACGTTCTGCAATGACATAGACAGCGGCTTGGTCAGCCAGCCCAAACTCTTTATCAATCAATTCAAAAGCTTGGCGCGTATCATACGACTTTGGCAATGAATCAATTGCTGGAATTGTTAAATCCATATTTTTCACTGGAATTATTGCGATACCGAGTAGGATAAACGCAACAATTGTTATCATAACGGGACGCTTAATAACTGCGTTGGCAAATTTGCGCCAACCGTTTGCTTCAGCTGATTTTTCTTTCAATAGCTGCCATTTGTCAATCCGGTCGCCAAGCGCAATAAGTACGGAAGGTAACAAGGTTATAGATGCCAGGACAGCCATTGCTACGACAATCATACCGCCGATTGCAATGTTTTGGAAAATGTCGACCTGTATAAGCATCATTGCGCCAAGTCCGATGAACACACAGAAAGCGGAAAAGATGACGGATCTTCCTGCTGTTCGAATCGTAGTGGAGATAGCTTCATGCATGTCGCTCTTTTTGCGTTCTTCACGATAACGGCTGATGAACAACAAAGCGAAGTCTATACTAAGCGCAAGTCCCAGCATTGGGATGATATTCAAGACAAAAATGGACAGGTCCATTTTCCCGCCAAGAATGGCCAATACACCGAACGAGGATACGACAGTTACAATACCAATAATTAATGGTACGAATGAAGCGACGACAGTTCCGAAAGCGAAAAGAAGTATAATAATTGCAATCGGTAACCCGATTGCCTCTGCTGTCATTAAGTCACGTTGGCTAGCAGTGTTAATGTCCTTTGAAATAGCGGAAGCACCTGTAAGTGTGATTCCTTTTTCATTACCGACAGCCTCTCGGATATCCGTGACGACAACAGACATATCTTTCTCCGCGTTATCAAAATGAAGAAGTGCATAGGAAGTAGTGTTTTTATACTGTGTATCGATGTCTAGCGGTGACACAATTTCTGAAGCGACCTTAAGTTTATCTACGTTAGTGAGTGTAGATGCTATTTTTTCATCTGGTACATTATCGAAAACTAGGAACATGGTTTCTGCCGGCATATCGAATTCATCAGACACAATATCCATGACTGCGGCATGTTCGCCATCTGTTTGGAAGCCGTCACCTTCTAAAAGTCCGGGCAACTTAATCGCGAATAGCGTCAATATGACGAAGATTGCAATCCATGCAAAGATAATATATTTATGTGCGCTTGTTACAAAACGCGCAAGTGTACGCATACAATCATTCCTTCCTGTGTATAGATTGACTCTATTCTTCTATAATAACGGAAAATGATGGGAATGTCTTTTATCGAAGGAGGCGGCACAGGTTAGGGAATCTAGCATGAGTGAAAATCCGCAAGCGGTTACTAAACGAGTCTATGTAGGTAATAATAGGTTGCATCCTGGAGGGAAGTTCATCGTATATAGGTTGAAATTAAGAATTACATTGAATTCGCTAGGGGATGCTACCCTCCAGTCTTAGGGTTTCTGATACCCCTAGTAAGGCTCCAATGCTCAGTTTATTATAAGTACTTAGTAGTCACCACAATTAATTTTGGACAAAGAAAAAAGCCATTCCCCGAAGGAAATGGCTTTTGAATGGTTAATTCAAATTAGTTTTTGTTTACGTTTGTAGCTTGAAGACCGCGTTGGCCTTGCTCGATTTCAAACGTTACATCTTGGCCTTCTTCAAGAGACTTGAAGCCTTCTCCTTGAATAGCTGAGAAGTGTACGAATACATCGTCTCCGTCTTCGCGTTCGATGAAGCCAAATCCTTTTTCTGCGTTAAACCATTTCACTTTACCTTGTTCCATGTGTGTTTCCTCCTCGTATGCTTTGTGCATACATTGTATTACTATCCTTGCTCAAGTCTTGAAGCGGTCAAGATTTATTCGAGACCATCATGCCGAACAAAAATAATTCTTCTTTATCATAACAGGGATATTAGCACATTGCAAGAGAAATGTTTGAATTAAAAAAACAAGTTAAGGATCTGATAGACAATCGCAGCGATTGTTGCTGAAATTGGTAAAGTAATAATCCATGTCGTGACAATCGTTCTAGCGACTCCCCAATTGACACCTTTTACACGTTGAGCTGAACCTACACCCATGATTGCGGAAGAAATGACGTGTGTTGTACTAACCGGTAAATGGATAAGTGTCGCTCCAAAAATAATCATAGCAGATGACAAATCAGCTGCTATGCCGTTCACTGGACGGATTTTCATAATCTTGCCGCCGACAGTCTTAATGATTTTATAGCCACCGATTGATGTTCCGATCCCCATCGCTGTCGCTGCAGCAATCCGGACCCAAAGCTGAATATCGTCCGACGTCTGCAATTCTGCTGCAATCAATGCCATTGTAATTATACCCATGGCTTTTTGCGCATCATTTGTACCGTGTGTAAACGATTGAAGCGCTGCTGTTCCGATTTGCATATAACGAATTCGTTTATTTGCCTTAAATAAATTCTTGTTCTTCAAGGTCACTTTGAATATCGACATTACAAGGAAGCCGCCTGCAAGTGCAATGAACGGAGAAATAAGAAGCGCTTGTAATATTTTTAGGAAACCGCTGTAATTTAAAATGCCGAAACCTGCTGCTGAAATAGCCGCGCCAGCGATTGAACCGATTAAAGCATGGGATGAACTGGATGGGATTCCGAAATACCAGGTAATCAGATTCCACGCAATTGCTGATATAAGTGCCGCTAAGATGACAAGCGAACCGTTTTCGAGAACGAATGGATCGACAATGTCTTTTGAAATCGTTTTTGCGACTCCTGTAAATGCGAGAGCGCCGACGAAGTTCATGACAGCTGCCATCATAATAGCGGTTCTCGGTTTCAGTGCACGAGTCGAAACGGATGTTGCGATGGCATTCGCCGTGTCATGAAATCCGTTGATGAAATCAAAAGCGAGTGCGAAAACAACGACTAGTATGGTAAGGAGAAGTATTGTATCCATTTGGCTCCCCCTTATGCGTTACGCATAATAATTGATTCGATTGTGTTGGCAACATCTTGGCAATAATCGGCGACATCTTCAAGCTGTTCATATATGTCTTTGAATTGGATAATGCGAATTGGATCCTTTTCATTAATGAAGAGTTGTTTGACCGATGTACGGAAAACTTCATCACAAACTCGTTCGTAATCTTTAATAAGTACTGCGTGATCGTGCATCGCTTCAAGTTTTTTCCTCGCAAGCAATTTCATCGCTTTAACGATTTCGTCGGTACTTTTCACAATGTTTTCCATGAATTTCTGTACATACTCATCAATTTCAGTAAGAGAGAACATTTCAAGATGTGCTGCAAAATGTTCAATACCATCAAGAACATCATCCATCTTAATGGCCAAATTCATGATATCTTCCCGCTCAATTGGTGTCATGAACGACTTGTTAAGCTTAGTAATGAGATCGTGGATGAGCGTGTCACCTTCCGTCTCGTAATTTTTAAGTTTAATGCTTACTTCTTTCAAGTCGGCAACTGTCACCACTTTAAAGTCGTTGGCATAATGAACCGCTTCTTGCACATTTTCAGCAATGGTTAATAATGCTATGAAAAAAGGGTCAGGTTTACGTGAGCTGAACATTGTTGTACCTCCGTCCCAGTATGGGAAATAATTTTTTAACAATCCCATCATATCAAAAACAATTTGAGATACCTACAAATTTCGACGATATCTGCACAAACTTTACACAATCTTTACAAAGACCCTACAAAGGATTCACAAAAATCAAATCTGTATAGAAAAAGTGACAATTGTCATGAAGGAAAAATGACTCAATGTACTCCACAGAATACCCTCTTTATCAGTAAAGTTAACGTAAGAGGTGAGAGTATGTTGGGAATTATTAATCTTTTTGTGGAGTTTAAACGGAAAAACGTGTTAAGAGATATTAACTTGGAAATTGCATCTGGGGAAGTAGTTGCGCTATGTGGAGCAAATGGAGCGGGGAAATCAACAATCGTATCCGTTATAGCAGGAATCGTCCATCCTTTAAGCGGGAGAATTCTACTGGCAGGGAAACCACTAGGAAGGAAAATGAAATCGGAAATAGGCTTCATGTTCCAACACGCCGAATTCATGGATAATGTGAAGGTCAAGGAGATGCTTTGTTTATTTCAATCCTTCTATAGAAGTCCTTACTCATTCAACGAGCTTGTCCGTCTTGGATTATTGCAAGATATGCTCCTTAAAAAGACACATGAATTATCAGGCGGTGAGCGTAAGCGGCTGTCATTTGCATTGTCGATGGCAGGTAGACCACTCGTGCTGATTGCGGATGAACCAACTGCGGGAATGGACGAGGAAATGAAAAAACATTTCTATCAACAACTAAAGCTTGCTGTTGATGAAGGGCTTGCCGTTTTACTGATTACACATTCCAGGGAAGAAAGAGAAGTTCTTGCACATCGAATTGTGTTGTTGAAGGAAGGGGTTGTGCAATGACTAAACCCTTTTTATTGTTGACAAAAATTGAAGTGTTGCGCATGCTAAGAAACCGCTATTTTGTCATTTATGCCATCGTTCTTCCCATCGTCTACTACCTAATCTTTTCGCTTTCGAATGAACCAGAGCACTATGCATATCTACTTATCGCAATGCTTGTCTTCAGTTTGTTGTCGGGAGCTGTCACGACATTTGCTATTGGACTTGCATACGACAACAGCAGACCTTGGCGTACATCTATGAAGGCATTGCCGGTTTCCGAATTAGTCGTTTCAGGTGCGAAACTGATGGCACAGCTCTTATTGAATAGTATCACGGTTGTGATCTTAATCGTTTTTGTTCAGACGATTCACGGGCTCCCAGGCAGTGTAGGGCAATGGTGTATGATTGCGGTATGGTTTATCGGTGTGTCCGCGGTGTTCATGACGTTGGGTGTGGCCATCAGTTCATTTGGGAAACAGGGTACTGTTTCTGGTATTGCAAACTTTACGTGGATATTTGTGATGTTTTCTGCAGGGACGTGGATTCCGATTGAACAGTTTCCGGGCTGGGTGCAACCTATTGCAAGCGGGTCTCCAGGAGCAATCGCGATAGCGGGTGCCTTCCGTTTACTGGGTGGAGGTTATCCCTTGATTGGTCAAATGGGTGGACTTATCTTTTATTCGATGCTATTTATAGGGGTTTACTGGGTTGGAGGATATATAAATAGAAGGGCGGCGAATTAATGAGCAGGAGATTTGCAGTATTTCCCGAAGGTTTAGGTAGGGAACCGTATACTATTTTAATCTATATGTTGTTTCCGCTCATAGGGGCGTTCTTTTTAGAGGGCATGGAGCGTATGTTTTCAATCCTTCTACTTGCTCCCTTTTTATTCGTCTATCGCCAGTCCTATTGGCGTAACAGCTATCTAGTGTTCGTCATTGTGCAAGCGATTATTATTGGTTTTTGGGTGTATATGTTCGGACCGGTTTTTTTCTGGCTGAGTGCCTTCTCTTCAAATATGATTTCGTTATTGTCCGGACGCAAGCGCATCGCGGCTGTTGGCGTCTATATAGTGGTTGGGATTGTCTATGGCGTGGCTAAGGACTTAAATATAGTGCAAACATCCATGTCGCTTGTACCTATTCTGCTCGCCATCTTTAATGCCTATATGATTTCATCAAGACGAAAATGGAATGAATCCCAGCGAGAATTGGAGAAAGCACATAGTCGGATTGATGAATTGGTGAAGCAGCAAGAACGCCAGCGAATCGGGCGTGATTTGCATGATGCACTTGGACAAAAGCTGTCGATGATTACATTGAAAACTGAGCTTGCCGAGAAGCTACTCGTTTCAGACACAGAAAGAGCTGCGGGGGAGTTACGGGAAGTGATTACAATCTCGCGCGAAACATTAACACAGATGCGGGAGCTTGTGGAAGACCTTGATACAGGCACGCTTGTCGATGAATTGACTGCCAGCCGGCAACATTTACACAGTGCAGGAATCAATTCTGAAGTAAACGGAGAAATCCATTCCATTAATCGTGGGTATGAAAAGATTGCTGTGATGGCAATTCGGGAACTTGTGACCAATGTCGTTAAACATAGCGCTGCATCATGGTGTCAAATTAACATTGCACGTTCAGTGGAAGGTGTATTAATTGAAGTCGCTGATAACGGAAAAGGTATCGATGAAGCGGTTCCAAATCATGGTATGACAGGCCTGCAAAACCGGATTGGGCTTATTAATGGAACGATTGGATGGAAAAGCGGTAAAGAAGGGACAGTCGTTCAGTTATTCATTCCGCTACCGAAAAGTATTGAAAAGGTGGGTGTCGTCTCGTGATACGCGTCGTAATTGCAGAAGATCAGGCGATGGTGAGGGGGGCTTTAATAGCACTTCTTTCTATAGAAGAGGACTTAGAAATCATCGGTGAGGCAGCAAATGGCTTGGAAGCGATTGAAGTAGTCGAGCGATTACTGCCCGATGTCTGTATTTTAGATATTGAAATGCCGATTATGAACGGCTTGGAAGCTTCAGAAAGATTAGTGGAGAAATACCCCGGTGTGGCGATCATCATGTTGACAACGTTTGGCCGAACTGGTTATCTACAGCGTTCAGTGAATGCAGGCGTAAAAGGTTTCTTATTGAAAGACGGACCGAGTAGTGCACTTGCCGAAGCAATTCGCATAGTAGCCGCGGGTCAGCGAGTTGTCGATCCAGAACTGGCCTTTTCACTATTTACAGAAAAAGATCAGTTATCCGAGCGGGAGCAAGAGCTTCTTATGCTGGCATCAAAAGGTTTGGCGAATAAAGAAATCAGCAAGCAGTTATTTTTGTCGGAGGGAACAGTAAGAAACTACTTCTCGGACATCTTTCAAAAGTTGCAAGTAAAAAGTCGGACAGAGGCAATTCACGTTGCCAGGAAAAACGGTTTAATTGATATGGAATAAATTTGTGAAAAATTTTCAGTAAATTGAAACTTTCGGGATGATGGGACGTATATATAGGTGAGACAAAAAAGGTGAAAGTGGGGTGTTGAAATGGAACTGTTTGGGATGCCAATTGTGCAAGTCTATATGGTTGGGCTAATTGTTGCAGGCCTTGCAACGTTACTTTATATCTTATTTAGTGACATGGCGGAAGGAATCGGCGATGCTAGTCCTTTCTTGGATCCGGCGGTGATACTTGCATTCATAACATTTGTAGCGGCTGGCGGTTATATATTAGAACTTGTTACAACATGGGGCAGCGGAATCATTTTGGTAATTGCACTTGTTACTGCTTTTGTACTCGATCTTCTATTGTACTTATTTGTCCTTCTTCCACTGAAATCGGCTGAAGTGTCCCTCGCGTATACGGATGAGTCGCTGATGGGTAGGGTTGGAAAAGTGATTGTACCTGTCCCTGTTGATGGATTCGGTGAAATTGTTATCGAATCGGTAAATGGCATGATTTCTAAGAGGGCGGTAGGGTACGAAAACACAGCAATTGAGTACGGAAAAGAAGTATTGATTATTGAAGTGAGAGATGGAACATTCATCGTTAAAGAGTATGAACCATTCCGCTTCAAATAAAAAAGGGGGAAAAACAGATGGAAATTTGGATTGCAATTGGAGTCGTCGCGTTTGTTTTACTGGCGCTGGTTCTCGTCTTCATCACAAAGTACCGCACAGTCGGGCCAGATGAAGCACTAATCGTGACAGGAAGTTATCTTGGTTCTAAAAATGTACATAAGGATGATTCGGGAAATCGTATTAAAATCATCCGCGGCGGCGGGACGTTCCTGTTGCCAGTGTTCCAACAAGCGGCACCGCTTAGCCTTTTGTCAAGTAAGCTTGAGGTTACAACGCCGGAAGTGTACACGGAGCAAGGCGTTCCTGTTATGGCAGATGGAACAGCAATTATTAAAATTGGTGGCTCAATCATAGAGATTGCAACAGCTGCTGAACAATTTTTAGGGAAATCAAAAGCTGACCGTGAAAATGAAGCAAAAGAAGTATTGGAAGGTCATTTGCGCTCGATTCTTGGTTCAATGACAGTAGAAGAAATTTACAAAAATCGCGATATGTTTTCTCAGGAAGTGCAACGTGTTGCTTCACAGGATCTTTCCAAAATGGGACTCATCATCGTTTCATTTACAATTAAAGATGTGCGCGATAAAAATGGCTATCTCGATTCACTCGGGAAACCACGTATCGCACAAGTGAAGCGTGATGCGGATATCGCAACAGTTGAAGCAGAAAAAGAAACGCGTATTAAAAATGCGGAAGCATCTAAAGAAGCACAAAAAGCGGAAATTGAACGTGCGACTGAAATTGCGGAAGCTGAAAAAGAGAATCAATTGAAGGTTGCGGATTACCGTCGTGATCAGGATGTTGCAAAAGCACGTGCCGACCAAGCTTACGAACTTCAAACGGCCGTCTCGAAACAGGAAGTTATGGAACAGGAAATGCAAATTCAAATCATTGAACGTCAAAAACAGATTGAACTTGAAGAGAAAGAGATTCTGCGTCGTGAGAAGCAATATGATTCTGAAGTTAAGAAAAAAGCTGACGCGGATCGCTATGCAATCGAACAAAATGCAGAAGCTCAAAAATCGAAACAAATTACGGAAGCCGATGCTGAAAAGTACCGCATTGAAGCACGTGCGTTTGCGGATGCAGAAAAAGTTCGTCTTGACGGGCAGGCGAAAGCCGATTCAATGCGCGCACAAGGGGAATCTGAAGCTGACATTATTCGTCTGAAAGGTCTTGCGGAAGCGGAAGCGAAACGTAAAATTGCTGAAGCATTTGAACAGTACGGCCAAGCTGCCATGCTTGATATGATTGTTAAAATGATTCCAGAATATGCGAAACAAATTGCAAGCCCGCTTGCGAATATTGATAAAATTACTGTTGTTGACACGGGTAGTGGTGAGGGCGGCGGAGCCAATAAAGTAACGTCGTATGCGACTAACTTAATGGCAACATTGCAAGAATCCTTGAAAGCATCATCGGGCATCGACGTTAAGGAAATGCTTGAAAACTACACGGGCAAAGGCAATATCCGCCCAAGTATTGACCAGCTGACAAATGAGATAAAAGCAACAAATACGAAGCAACCCACTCAACAAGTGATTGCAAGAAAAGAAGTTGCAGCTGACGAAGCTGAATAATATCTAACTAGAGGAGAGTCCCGACGCAGTAGTGCGTCGGGGCTTTTTTTATGTTGTTGGCCCCCTCAGCGAGCGTAAAGTAAGGAAACAATCATAAAGCTCGCACGACCGATCATAAAAGCCTGCAACCGATCATAATCCTCGCACGACCAATCATAAAAGCCTCCAACCGATCATAACCCTCGCACGACCAATCATAAAACTCCCCAACCGATCATAACCCTCGCACGACCAATCATAAAATCCGCCAACCGATCAAAACCCTCGCACGACCAATCATAAAACTCCCTAACCGATCATAATCCTCGCACGACCAATCATAAAATCCGCCAACCGATCATAACCCTCGCACGACCGATCATAAAAGCCTGCAACCAATCATAACTCTCGCGCGATCGATCATAACCCCTGCCAGACCAATCATATATCCAGCATCCACCTCCAACATCTTAAGAAATTCTTCATATCTATCCTTACAAACCCTTAAGATTCTCCCTATATAATGAAGGAAATAAAGAAAGTTGGAGGGGAACAGATGATTAGTGTGCAAAATTTAAATCATTCATTCAAAATCGGCAAGAAAGGTAAAGAAAAGCGAGTTCCGGTGTTGAAGGGGTTAACGTTTGATGTTGCGGAGGGTGAAATTGTATCGATTGTTGGCAAAAGTGGTTCGGGTAAATCAACGCTTCTTCATATTATGGCAGGATTCCTAACGCCTGAAAGTGGAGAAATCAGTGTGCAAGGCATTCAGACCTCTGCATTCAACGAGGTGGAAAGTGCGAAGTTTCGATTAGATCATTTCGGTTTCGTCTTTCAAAACTTTCAACTCATGCCTGGATTGACAGCATTTGAAAATGTTGAACTGCCACTGACATTAAAGGGCATCAACAAAAGTGGGCGACAGAAGAAAGTAAAAGACCTGATGCAGAGCGTTGGACTCACGGATGTGCAAGACCATTATCCAAATGAATTATCGGGAGGTCAGCAACAGCGAGTCAGTATTGCGCGTGCGCTTATAACGGATCCGCCAATCATTTTCGCCGATGAGCCGACAGGTAGTCTCGACTCGGAAACCGAACAGGACGTTCTTTTGCTTATCCAGTCGCTCAATAAAACACGGGGCATCACATTCGTCATCATTACACACGACGATGAAGTGGCACAAACAGCGAATCGCGTATACAGAATGCATGACGGCGTATTAACGGAAGGCGGTGCACAGCATGCAATTTAAGGACCAGATTAGTTTCGTAGGGCAACATATCAAGAAAAATAAAATGCGTGTTTTTATGACCGTGCTTGCGGCCACGATGGGAACAGCCTTTTTGATTGTGCTCGCGTCCGTTGGATTCGGCCTACACGAAACGATTCGGGGAGAGGTCTTATCGAACCGACTTGTGACACAAATTGAAGTGTTCTCAAGTGAGATGGATGAAGAGAAAGTTGGAGAGCTGAAGAAACGGGATCATGTAAAAGCAGTTGTATTCCGCCAAAACTTAGGGGCAGAACAGCAGTCTTCAATTGGTGATTTCACTGGGAATAGTCAACTCGTTGTGACGGATTTTACAGAAGAAAAGAAAGCGAATTTCGAGCTTCAGGAAGGACGTTTACCTGAAAAAGTGAACGAAGTCGTCGTGGGAAGCAATTTTGCAGATTCCTTAATGAATCAACAAGATGAAAATGAAGATGGTGAATTTACTACGTATGACGGAAAATTGATTGGAGAACAGTTCAACTATCAAATCGGTGACGATGAAGGTGAAATGATTGAGGATAAAATGATGCTCACGATAGTGGGAATCGGAAAGAAACCTGCGAAAGATTGGGAGCAGGATCAAAAAGTATACGCTGACGCATCTATTATTCCAGAGTTAGAAAAAATCTATTATGCACATGTAGACAAGCCAGTGGATGATCATACAGACGCACAGCAATTATTTTATGGCAATGTAAACGTCTATGCGGATAAATTAGAAAATGTGAAAGCAATCTCTACTGCATTAAAAGACGATGGATATAGTGTGTATTCCATATCCGAAGAACTTGATCAATTAGATGTCTTTTTCCTAGCGTTGAAAGCTGGACTTGTATTCGTTGGGACAATTGCGATCTTAATTGCATCTATCGGAATATTTAACACGATGACAATGGCTGTGACAGAGCGGACGCGTGAAATCGGAGTTATGAAAGCAATCGGGGCAGATCCGAAATTAATCCAACGACTATTCCTGATGGAAAGTGCGTGGATTGGTATAGTTGGGACGGTTCTTGCAGTTGTTATTTCCTATGGGGTGAGCATTGTGTCGAATTATGTGCTGCCGATAATTGTTACGGCGGCGCTCGGTGAAGAAGATTTTGGAGATATGACTGTTACGTTCTCCGTTATTCCATGGCAACTTGTGGTTATCGCTTCTACGATCAGCATAGGCGTCGCAATGATTTCAGGGTGGCGACCAGCGCGTAAAGCGACGAAAATTGATGTCATCAATGCGTTGAGGCAGGAACTCTAATCGACATATTTTTGCATCAATCGGGTAAAGGTGTATGAAACGTTGGCGTGACTTGTTATAATGGTAATATTCAGACATGCCTTGATGATCATATGCCTTAACCCTAGGAGTACGCTTATGTACACTATTTTAAACCAGTCGTATAGCAATCAAACTAGCGAAGGATATCCGGTACTTCATCTCGGTTATGCGGATGTCGTATTGCTCGGAAGATGGAACGGATTGTCAAATGCGCTTTATTCATTGCACAAGAATGGCTCGTTTTGGGTCCAATACGATGCCGAAGACGCCTTCATAGAGTCCTATAAGCTTCTTAACGGGGTCGTAGAAATGGAATACGAAGGAAAGCGCCGTCTGTTGGAAATCGGTGAGACAGTTGAAGCATCGAATTATGAACATATTATTTCGTTTTATGGGAAAACGGAAGCAGATATTTTAATTAAAATGGAAGCTGAAAGTTTTGAGTACAGATTTTTCGAAACGCAAATCCTCCAAGAAGAGGCGGATGCGATTGCATCGGTCGATGGCTATACTTATATGCATTGCAACCGAATTAAGGATTATTCAATCGAAGTGTGGAAACAGTTGGAACTCCCAACAGAAAGCCTTAGCACTTTGAGATGGGGCGCCTATTTTCATGATGTCGGCAAGCGCGTTGTCCCGCTAGAAATTCTTAATAAACCTGGGAAACTGACAGCTGAAGAGTGGGAAATTATGAAGACTCATACGACAGAAGGTGCAAAGATTATGCGTGAGCATGCTGTCGAATGGCTAGCAGATACTGCATTCATTGTCGAACAACATCATGAAAGACACGACGGAAAAGGCTATCCGTATGGTCTCAAAGGTGATGAAATTGCGCTAGAATCCGCCATCGTATCGGTCGTTGATGCATTTGATGCAATGACAACCGATCGAGTGTATAAGAAGGCCCTTTCTATACAAGAAGCTGTGAAAGAACTAGAGGGCGGAAGAGGGACACAATTTAACCCTGAAGTAGTCGATGCATTTATAGAGATATTAAAGAAAAACCAATTCAATTGGAAATGAAGAATGGAAAAAGACTCGGGAAACCGGGTCTTTTCTATATAAAAAAAGGGGGGAATGCTATGGATTACATTCAAACGATGAGGAAAATGATTGGTAAGGAATCACTACTTACAGTGGGTTGCGGCGTCATCATTACAAATGAAGATAAAATCTTGCTTCAACACCGCACAGATGAGGACAATTGGTGTATTCCTGGTGGTGTGATGGAGCTTGGAGAAACGTTTGAAGAAACGGCGAAAAGGGAGACATATGAAGAAACTGGACTGCATGTGGAGGGGCTTCAGCTATTTGGTCTTTATTCCGGAGAGGCCTGTTTTGTGACGTATCCGAACGGTGATCAAGTGTATAGCGTGCAAGTTATTTTTCAAACAGAAAACTATTCAGGCGAACTACAACAGGGCGGTATAGAAAGCAAAGCACATCGTTTTTTCGGAAAAGATGAATTGCCGACGAACCTAAACCCTAGGCAAAAAGCATTTATCCAAGACTGGGCGGATGAAAAAAAGGTGCCAATCATGCGATAATGGAAATACTTACAATTGAAAGAGGGATGAATGATGGATTATCGTATTGAACACGACACATTTGGTGAAATTAAAGTACCTGCGGACAAGCTATGGGGAGCGCAAACGCAACGGAGTAAACAAAATTTTAAAATTGGCGGAGAAAAAATGCCAATTGGTGTTATTCGTGCATTTGCCCATTTGAAAAAATCTGCAGCAATCGCGAGCCATGCACACGGTGCTATCTCAGAAGCAAAAATGAAGGCTATCTCTGCAGCGGCGGATGAAGTAGTCTCTGGCAAACTGGATGATCATTTCCCACTTGTCGTTTGGCAAACAGGAAGCGGTACGCAGTCAAACATGAATATGAACGAAGTGCTTGCACACCGTGGAAATCAACTTCTTGAAGAGTGGGGCAAGGAAGAACGCCTTCATCCGAACGATGATGTCAATAAATCACAAAGTTCAAACGACACATTCCCTACAGCGTTGCATGTTGCAGGCGTCGTGGCAGTACAACAACAACTCGTACCGGCAATTGGTGTATTGAAAGAAACACTTAACAAGAAATCCGAAGAGTTCATGGATATCATTAAAATCGGTCGTACGCATTTACAAGACGCGACACCTTTAACGCTTGGCCAGGAAATTAGCGGTTGGCACCGGATGCTCGAGAAAACAGAAAAAATGATTACGGACAGCGTCGAGTCGATGAAAGAACTTGCAATCGGTGGAACGGCTGTTGGTACAGGACTTAACGCACCTGCAGGATTTGGGGACCGTGTTGCTACTGAAATCAGCACAGCAGTAGGAATCGAATTTACGTCTGCGGTAAATAAATTCCATTCACTTACGAGCTATGATGAAATTGTTTACGTTCATGGCGCTATCAAAGCACTTGCAGCAGACCTAATGAAAATTGCGAATGATGTGCGCTGGTTGGCTAGTGGACCACGTTCAGGTATTGGTGAAATTACAATTCCTGAGAACGAACCAGGCAGTTCCATCATGCCTGGAAAAGTGAACCCGACTCAAAGTGAAGCATTGACGATGGTTGTCGCACAAGTGATGGGGAATGACGCAACAATCGGTTTCGCAGCGAGCCAGGGGAACTTCGAACTGAACGTCTTCAAACCGGTTATCATATTCAACTTCCTTCAATCTGTGACGTTGTTGAGCGATGCGATGATCAGTTTCAACGACAACTGTGCAGTTGGAATTGAACCGAATCGTGAAGAAATTGATCGTAAAGTTCAAAACTCACTTATGCTTGTGACGGCACTTAATCCTTATATCGGTTACGAAAATGCAGCGAAAATCGCGAAAACAGCACATGCGGAAGGAACAACGCTAAAAGAGGCGGCACTTAAATCTGGCTTGCTGACAGAAGAACAATTTGACGAGTATGTCGTTCCTTCAAAAATGATTGGGAAATAAGGAGTCGACTTCAGTATGTACGAAAAAGAGTGTCCATATTGCAATTTGCTAGCGGATCCTGAGCAACAAATTATCTTTGAAAATGCGACATGCGCTTATATTCAAAAGCCTTCCGAGCAAACTGTGTTGGAAGGGAGCGGGCTCATCGTTCCGAAACGGCATGCAGTCGATGTATTTTCATTAACCGCGCAGGAATGGATTGATACACAGGAACTGCTAATGAAAGCGAAAGCTTATTTGGAAGAGCGGTACGGGCACGATGGTTATTCGGTTGGTTGGAATACGGGAAAAACAGGCGGGCAATCGATTTCGCACGCGCATTTACATGTGATTCCGAGATTTGCGGATGAGCCGTATGCCGGGAAGGGTATCAGGCATTGGATTAAGCAAGAGGCTAATCACCGTCGTGTTTGATCCCTCATTAACGGGCAGTAAGACACCTCTGATTGAAGATTAACTTTATTGTCCATCAAACTGTAACTTATAAACGTGTTGTTTTGGGTTATGATGAAAGGACAACTACGCGAATAAGGGGTGGGCAGTATATGAAAAAGAAATGGATATTCATCTTGCTTGCGGCAATTCTTGTCCTTTCAGCATGCGGAGAAAAAGCACAGCCAAGCGAGAAAGAACATGATATGGCACATGGGGAACAGCTGCATGTACCAAACGGTGACTTGCAAGAAGTAACAGCTTCTGCCGATATTTTACCGTCTTTCCTAGATGACAAGTCGGAGGATATGCGTCTTGTCTATCAAATGGCGGGAACTGCAACGGATATTATTGAGTGGATGCCTTGTTATTGTGGGTGTGGTGAAAGCGCAGGTCATGACAGTAACTTGAATTGTTTCATCGACGAAGTTCGTGAAGACGGTTCTGTTGTCTGGGATGACCATGGCACACGTTGCCAAGTTTGTCTGGATATCGCCGTGCAATCTGTAATGATGAAGCAAGAAGGTAAATCGTTAAAAGAAATCCGTGAATTCATCGATGAAAATTATAAAGAAGGCTACGCGGAACCAACAAAAACGCCGATGCCAGCATAATTGAAATATAAAAAGCAGACACGCGAAAGTGTCTGCTTTTTTATATAGGAAAGGGATTAGTTAATGTATGTGTCACTGACCAGTAAATCACTCAAAATTTCTGACGGAATTTCAAACGTCACGACACCCATATAACCAGGTGCAATTTCATATTTATCGAATGAAATGACAAGCTTATTATCAGCTGTAATATAGAATGACTGATCGGCTTGGATTGTTTTGAAGTCATCGAAAAATTCGCTATTCAAAAAGTAAGAGACCTCTTCATCTGCTGCCATTTGTCGCTCCATTTCACTTACTAAATATGAGCTAATAGCATCGACGTATTTATCATCTTTAAAAAGACTTGGCAATGTGATTAACACGCTGTTCTGCTTATCAATTGTGTCGTACTTCATTGTTGTTGAAGAGGATCCGACCGTATTCACCTCATAGCGAGCAATCGATAGAAGCTGGTCAGTATCTGTTTTCACTTCATAGCCAGTGTCGATGCCAAGATGACCGCCACCTGCCTTTTCCAATTCCGCGGCCTCTTGTTGGAACTGTTCGAAAAGTACTTTGTTTTCCTCAAGGTATTTCTCATTCAGAGAAGCTTGCAGTCCTTCATCAGTCAATCCTTCAATTGCTGGTGTGGCGACATTTGCTTGGTACGTTTTTTCATCGACAGTCAATTGTTGTGCGGTAAATACATCCACAATCGCTCCAAGAAGCGGAACATTTGCCATTGCCTGTGCGAAGGATGGACTGACATTTATACTACCGATGAATAGAGCAGCAGCAGCGGCGGCTCCAATCGTCCATTGTTTTAGAAATGGACGTCTTTTCTGTGACGCTTTTGCTCGACGAATCGAAGCTTTTACGACGTCTTCCAACTCAGACGGAATCTCCGTTTCGTCATAGTTCTTTTTCAACTTTTTCAATTCTTTCATAACCTGAATTCCTCCCCAACTTCAATGCGTAACTTTTTCAATGCTGCATATAATCTTGTTTTAATCGTATTCACATTTTCATCCATCACTACAGCGATTTCATCAATTTTCAAATCCTCGAAAAATCTAAGAATAATAAGAGATCTGTATTTAGGAGGCAACTGGTCAATGGCATCATGTAAGTCCATGTCGATAATGTCATCCTCTAACTGTGGCAAATGAATGCCGAGAATGTCATCGTCCATCACTGTAATACGCTGATGTTTTCGGATGAAATCAATGGATGTATTAACGATGATCCGGTAGAACCAAGTTTTCAAATAGGAAATCTCTTCAAGTCGATCAATTGAATTGAGGGCTTTTAAAATGGCATCTTGTACAATATCAAGTGCATTTTCTTTATTTCTAACATAGCTGTATGCAAGGCGATAATGGGCTTCACGATTCTCTACTATAAATTTTTCTACAAGCTCAAACTTCTCATTTTTTGTCATGACAAAAGATTCACCTTCTCCAATTTCCAACATGTCGCGAACACGTTATAGTTATTTGACGGGGTACATGTCTGAAAAGTTTTATGTTTTCATTCGCTGAAAAAAATCAATTAAAAGAATCCTTTACGAAACATTGGAAAATTCATGGTAAAATAAATATAACGTAAGGGTGTAGGCCATGGCGATAATGTAGATTTTAGTATTGTGTTTCTAGGAGGATTTATAGTTCTTTAAAGTTTTATTTCTTTTTTGTAAGGGAGTTTTCGGATCTTGAAAAGCACTGCGAAAAAATTGCTGATCTTGAGAGAGAAGTACTGATGCTTAAAAACAAAAAAATCTGCTATACGGAGGAGAAATCAAGATGGAGGATATATTATTTGTTGCATCATGGAGCGGCGGAAAAGATTCTGCGATGGCTTATTACCGCGCAATGAAAGCGGGTGGCATTCCGAAACGGTTATGGACAATGTTTGAAGAGGATGAAGAACGGTCAAAATCACATGCGCTGCCTTTTGAAGTCGTAGCAGCCCAAGCTGAAAGGATCGGCGTCCCTTTAATGATACGGGGAGCAAGCTGGAAAGGGTATGAAGAGCAATTTTTAGACGCGATGAAAGAATGTGTTGAGTCAGGCATCAGCCACGGGGTTTTCGGGGATATCGATCTTGAAGACCATTTGGAGTGGGTTCAAGAAACATGTGCGAAAGTCAATATGAAAGCAGTTCATCCATTATGGATGGAGCCGCGTCGCAAGATATTGGAAGAGTTTATAGAGGGCGGATTCGAGGCATACATCGTTGTCGTCAATACAACAATGATGCCTGCCCACTTCATAGGCCGTAAATTTACTATCGAACTGATGGATGAACTCGATGCGCTCGGCATTGATTCATGCGGGGAATCTGGAGAATTTCACACTGTGGTTGTAGACGGACCGATTTTTAGTGAACGGGTCCCGGTCGTTTTTTCAGGGCAGCATAAACGGGATGACTATGTGTTTTTGGATGTATCATTGGGGAAATAAGTGTGGATGGGAAGTTTCGTAAGGGAAGAAGTCCGCGAACTTAATGTCGCGGACAGCATTGCATTATTAAGTAGGGTGAACCATCGGGTATCAGTCTTCTTCAACATCCATAAGGAAAATCTGCTCTTCGAATCCGCCGCGTTTCTCAGCCTTTTCTACTCTTACCTTTTCTAGATCTTCAAATGATACCCCGTAATATGAAACGGCTGCATGGATGAGCTCCAACAAATCCGCAAGTTCTTCGATGGCGTCATCTGTCGTCTCGGTTGATTCGTATTCCTCCAGTTCTTCGTGCATTTTTTTGTTGATTTCGTTAATGTATTCGTCTTCATTCAAAAGGCGTGTATTGCAAATCAGACCGGACTTTTCGATGATTTCGGGAATACGGTCGCGTACTAATTTATTATATATCGGCATGTTGTTGTCTCCTTTTAATCACTAAATCTAATTATTCTAAATGATAACATGTGATTCTTTAAATTGAAAAAGCCATCCACATTCGCATGAGGCAAATGTGGATGGCTTTAATCATATATTCAATAAATCGCCCAGTTCTTTCTCTAAAAAAGGATCTGCATTCAACAGCTTCCTAAATTCAGTGTACCGTTTCACTTCATCAGCAGAAGCTTCTCGTCCGGTCTGATAAGCTCGAATCAAAATGTTTTTGGGTGTGTGCTCCATGTCGATGAATTCGAGTAACTGAGCCTCGTAACCCACGAGTGATAACAGCTCGGCACGAATGGAATCAGTAGCAAGTGCTGAGAACCGTTCTTTGATGAGTCCGTGTTGAAGCATAACGTCGAGCGCGGGGGAATTAACCTGCGAGAATAGTTCGTGCTGGCAACATGGAACGCTCAAAATGACTTTCGCTCCCCATTTCACCGCACGGGCAAGCGCCATATCTGTCGCAACATCGCATGCATGTAAGGTGACGACCATGTCAACTGACGTTTCGTCATTATAATCATTGATATCTCCTACTAGAAATTCAAGATTATCGTAACCAAGATCCTTCGCAATGGTGCTACATTCCTCAATCACTTCTTTTTTCAAATCAAGACCAGTTACCTTGATATCCAGTCCTTTTTCGATACGTAAATAATGATAGAGCGCAAATGTTAAATATGATTTACCGGAACCGAAATCAAGAATACGTACAGTTCGATCTTTCGGTAAGTGCGCAAGAGAATCGTCGATGAATTCGACGAACCGGTTAATTTGCCTAAACTTGTCGTGCTTTTGTTTTTTCACTTTGCCGTCGGGCGTTTGGACGCCAAGTCGTACTAGAAATGGATAGGGAGTATTTTCATCCAATAAATAATTTTTCTTGCGGTTGTGTGAAAGGTCAACTACTTTTTCAGATGCTACTTTTTCAGACTTCCACATTACTTTAAATTTTTTCGTCAGCTGAACCTGGACTTTTTCATCCGAAAACTCAGCGTGTATTTGTCTGAAACGCTCGAGCAGTTGTTGTAAATGTGCTCGCAATGCATCAGGGGTAACATTTTCATGGTTCAGCACTCGTTCGTACTGGTATTCAAATTGAATATGCAGCTGTCCTTTTATTTCCACAGGTTTTACTTTCACCCGTTTTAATTCATCTGTTTTTGTGCGGGATTGGCTGATTGTCCCGCCAATGAAAGACCCGTCTGTTATCCGTCGTGTGAATTCGTCCACTAATTCCTCAAATTGCATTGTCATCACTCCTAGTTAAACTCAAATCCCTGTTTCTTCAAAAAATCTTTCATATGCGTTCGACGAGGGACTTCTAAAAAGTCTGCCATGGAATCGGACCAGGCGGCGTCTTTACGGTTTGAGCCACGGCTTAAATAATAGTCGTTCATTGTTTCATCATACTTAGGTATAAGTTCGTCGTATTTATCGGTATTGTAGCTGTTTTCGTGAATAATTGCTTCTACCGGTAAGCGCGGTTTCACTTCATTCGCTTCGTCAGGAACGCCGATTGTCATGGCGAATAGTGGAGCAACACCGTTGGGAAGCGATAGCAATTCGCTTATTTCCTCAGGTGCATTACGTACTCCCCCGATATAACAGATGCCGTAACCTTTTGATTCGGCCGCAATCGCTACATTTTGGGCGAATAAAGCAACGTCAATGGAGCCGACAAGGACACTTTCAGCAGAGGAGAAATCAATGTCTTTTCCGACTAAGTTAGCTGCCTTTTTCAATCGACAATAGTCCGCGCAGAAGACCAAAACGGCGCCAGCTGATAAAATCTGTTGCGGGTTCTTTGCGAATTCCGCTAGTTTCTTGCGTTTTTCAACATCCGTTACATAAATGACAGAGTATGCTTGGACAAAGTGCGAACTTGCGGCATGCTGCCCGGCCCGAATGAGTTCAAGTACTTCTTCTTTTGATAGTGTAATGTCTTTATATTTTCGCACAGATGCGTGGGCAGATAATAAGTCGATAACCATGGAATCCCTCCAAAAAATGTTTTATTAATTAAGATTAACAGACTGTGATAGTGGTAAACTACCTTTAAAGCTTAACAAAGGGGTGTTGTTATGAATTGGGCGGAAAGTATTTCAATTACCACGGCGTTGTTAATTTTATTTCTAGTCATCTTACCAATTACAATTGCCATATATCTATACTTTTATGACAAAAGCCAAAAGCAACATGCGATTCTTCGGAATTTCCCGATTTTAGGGCGGATGCGTTATGTGATGGAGAAGACGGGTCCTGAGCTTCGTCAATATCTGTTTGACGACGATAATGACGGCGAACCATTCAATCGTGAAGAATACCTACACATGGTTATGCCAGGGAAATATTTGAATAGTGTCATTGGCTTTGGCTCGAAACGTGATTTTGAAGAATCGGGTTATTATATCCGCAACGCAATGTTTACGAAGCAAAATGAGGAAATGCGCGTTGATAATTCAAACCTTATAGATACGATGCGTTATGTCGTTGATGAAGATAATCTCTTTTCACGTAAAGAACACCGCGAAGACATTCCGACATTGCCTTGGTTGTTGCCAGAAGAGGATGCAATCGTCATTGGTCCGAACTGTGAGCATCCATTTCATGTCCGCAGCATGCTTGGTCAATCCGCGATGAGTTATGGGGCACTAGGGGAAAATGCAATCACTGCATTGTCAAAAGGGATTGGCATGGCGCAAGGGGCTTGGATGAATACCGGCGAAGGAGGTCTGTCCCAGCATCACTTGGCGGGCGGTGCAGATATAATTGCACAAATTGGCTCGGGTTTGTTCGGATTTAGAACGGAGGATGGCGAATTCAGTTTTGAGCGGGTTCGTGAAAAAGCGGATATTCCGCAAGTCAAAGCGTTTGAAATTAAATTAGCGCAAGGTGCGAAAATGCGTGGTGGGCACGTTGAAGGGGCGAAGGTAACGGAAGAAATTGCGGCAATTCGTAATGTTGTTCCGTTTGTCTCTATTAATAGTCCAAACCGCTTTCACCAGTTTGATGATTACCCAACACTTTTTGAATTCATTGATCAAATTCGTCAGCATTCGGGTAAACCGGTTGGTATTAAGGTTGTCCTCGGTGGGAAACAGGATGCAGAGGAACTTGCGTCATTCATGCATGAAACAGGTATGGGTCCCGACTTTATCTCATTAGATGGTGGGGAGGGCGGCTCGGGCGCTACATACCAGGATCTTGCTGATAGCGTTGGATTACCGTTGCGGTCAGCAATTATTCTTCTGGACGATGCACTTCGAAAATTTGAAGTACGTGACCGCGTGAAAATTATTGCATCGGGTAAGATTACGACACCGGACCGAGCAGCAATAGTTCTAGCAATGGGAGCAGATCTTGTTCAAGTTGCGCGTGGTTTTATGATCTCGGTCGGTTGCATTATGGCGCACCGTTGTCATACGAATGATTGTCCAGCGGGCGTTGCGACAACAGATAAGAAATTACAGCAAGGCCTCGTCGTCGAAGAGAAAAAGTACCGTGTCACGAATTATATTTTGACGATGCGAGAAGGACTTTTCCGTGTCGCTGCAGCGGCAGGTCTGGATTCACCAACGAAACTCGAACGACATCATGTCGTTTACAAAGACGAACGGGGACGCGTCTTCCCTGTGGAATGAATTGAAGTATGCCGTTCTGCCTTGAGAGGTGGAACGGTATTTTTTATGGTGTTCGCAACGTTTCGCCAAAAGAAAACAACACTCCATCGGAACCTCACAACAAATACACTACAACCTGAAATTAATTTTCAATAATCTGAACTTCGTGATAACATATTGCTATATGATTGTTTCAGAAAAGGGGAATGGACATGACATTGCTACGTAAAACAGTGGGGCAAATTGTAAGGGAACAAGCGGAGCTTTATCCGGACCAGGAAGCTTATGTCTATCCGGAACATGGAATTCGAAGAACATATAAAGAATTTGATAAAGAAACGGACAAACTTGCAAAAGCATTTATTGCTATGGGCATCGAAAAAGGGGAAAACATTGCCATATGGTCAGACAATAAAAGGGAATGGCTGCTTAGCCAATATGCAACAGGGAAGATGGGGGCAGTCCTGGTTACCGTAAATACGAATTACCAAGCTACAGAACTGGAATATTTGCTGAAGCAATCTGATGCAACTACGCTCATTCTGGATGAAAGCTTTAAAGGAACGAGTTACATAGATATTATCCGTACGGTTTGTCCTGAACTGGTGACGAGTGAGAGGGGCTCTATATCAAGTGTCAAACTGCCTCATTTCAAACGAATCATCCTGATGACGGAACGAGAAGAACAAGGTATGTACAAATGGTCGGAATTCATGGCGCAAGCTGATAAAGTAACGGATGAGCAGTTTGAGGGACAATTTCAATCGCTTGATCCCGATGATGTCATTAATATTCAATATACTTCTGGCACAACAGGCTTTCCTAAAGGGGTCATGCTGACACATTATAACGTCGTGAATAACGGTAAACAAATTGGGGATTACATGAAACTGACAGAGCAGGACCGCGTTTGTATTCCTGTTCCATTTTTCCATTGTTTTGGTTGTGTACTAGGAACGCTCGCGGCGGTTACGCACGGTTCTGCGATGATTTTACTCGAACAGTTCGATCCATTGCGTGTACTTCAAGCGGTACAAGATGAGAAGTGTACAGCACTTCATGGGGTGCCGACGATGTTCATCGCAGAGTTGAATCACCCTGACTTTAAGAACTACGATACATCTACGCTTCGTACCGGTATTATGGCTGGATCTGTCTGTCCGATTGAAGTTATGAAACGTGTTATTGAAGATATGGGAGCAAGTGAAATTACGATTTGTTACGGCCAGACAGAGGCGTCCCCTGTCATTACACAGACGAAGACAGATGATCCAATCGGAAAACGCGTATCGACAGTAGGCAAGCCGCATCCGAACGTTGAAGTCAAAATTATTGATCCTGTAACGGGTGAAGAGCTGCCGGTTGGCGTGCCAGGGGAACTTTGCACGCGTGGTTATAACATTATGAAAGGGTATTACAACAATGCGGAAGCAACACGTGAAGCGATTGATGCAGAAGGTTGGCTTCATACGGGCGATATTGCAGTGATGGATGCAGATGGCTACATCGATATTACGGGGCGCATCAAAGATATGGTCATCCGTGGTGGCGAAAATATTTACCCGAAAGAGGTTGAGGAATTTCTGTATACGCATCCTGATATCGCAGACGTACAGGTCGTCGGTGTGCCAGATGCGAAATACGGTGAGGAACTAATGGCGTGGGTTATTCTGAAAGAAGGCCTGAATCTTGATGAAGAGTCCGTACGCGCATTTTGTAAGGGGCGTATTTCACATCATAAGATACCAAAGTACATTGAGTTTATAAAAGAATATCCAATGACTGCTTCGGGGAAAATACAAAAGTTCAAACTGCGAGAAATGTCCGTAGAAAAGTCATACCAATAAAAAACGAAACCATTGAAAAAGTTCTTTTTATAGTTAGAACTAATTGATTGTAGTGAAGAGCGGCGACTCCAGTGGGAACAGCGCGAACTGAAGACCTCGCTCGGACCGGAAATCAACGGGATTGAAGGAAATCGTACTTTTTCAGTGCCCTCATAAAAAACAGGTGTATACCTCTAGACATAGGGGTATCCGCCTGTTTTTGTGTGTTATAAAAAGGTTGCTTGTCGAATATGCATTATTTCCTGGGAAATGTAAGGTGAATGAAATAACTTCGTCGTATTCTGTCTATTCAATATACATTATTTACTATCGGTTATTTTAAAAAACAGATTTTTATTTATTAAAAAGGTGATATGATAGAGGCAATCTAATAAAAGGAGGATTCATCATGTCAAATGAAGGGTATCAATTAATTGCAATTATTATATACATGGCGGCGATGATTTTCATTGGATGGTATGCATTCAAACGCACATCCAATCTCACGGATTATATGTTAGGTGGGCGTTCGCTTGGGCCGGCTGTAACCGCTCTCAGTGCTGGTGCTGCTGACATGTCGGGCTGGTTGCTTATGGGGTTGCCGGGTGCAATCTATCTCAACGGTTTAGTTGAAGCATGGATTGCGGTCGGTTTGACAGTTGGAGCATATTTGAACTGGGTCTTTGTTGCACCTCGTTTACGTGTGTATACACAAGTTTCAAGTGACTCCATTACAATTCCAAGTTACTTGGAAAGTCGTCTGAAAGATAAATCCCGTCTCTTACGTATTGCTTCAGGGATTATTATTCTAATATTCTTCACGTTTTATGTGTCTTCGGGAATGGTTGCAGGCGGGAAGTTCTTCCTTAGCTCATTCGGGTTGGACTATCACGTAGGCCTATTGATTGTTTCGGGTGTCGTTATTTTCTATACACTATTCGGAGGATTTTTGGCGGTTAGTTACACGGACGTTGTCCAAGGTATCGTTATGTTCTTTGCGCTCCTACTTGTGCCGATTGTCGGTATCTTCATCACAGGAGGATTTACAGAAACTGCGACAAGTATCCGTGCTGTGGATCCACAATTGCTGAATTTCGTATCTGGTGCAACGTTCCTAGGTATTTTGTCTGCAGTCGCGTGGGGACTGGGTTATTTCGGTCAACCGCATATCATCGTCCGCTTTATGGCGCTTAACTCGCACAAAGAAGCGAAAAAAGCACGTCGTATCGGAATTAGTTGGATGTTCTTGAGTTTATTCGGTGCAGTTGCAACTGCACTTATCGGAATTGCTTATTATCAGCAGAACACGAATGCAACACTGGTGGATAATGAAACGGTATTTATTGTCTTAGGGCAGATTATCTTCCATCCATTCATTGCGGGAATCATGCTTGCGGCTGTTCTTGCAGCTGTTATGAGTACAATTTCTTCGCAACTGATTGTATCCTCTTCTGCGCTAGTTGAAGATTTATACAAAACGTTTATGAAAAAAGACGCAACGGATAAGCATTATGTGTTTTTAGGTAGAATGGCCGTCCTTGCAGTTTCAGTAATTGCTATGGTACTTGCTTGGCCTAACAATGAATCCATTTTGAAAATCGTATCGTTTGCATGGGCTGGATTTGGAGCTGCATTTGGTCCAATCATCTTGCTATCTCTTTACTGGCGCAAACTTACAACGAAAGGTGCACTGTGGGGAATGATAGTTGGAGCAATAACAGTTATGATTTGGGGGAACGTCGATGCTTTATCGGGCACCCTTTATGAAATCGTACCTGGTTTCCTCCTCTGCCTGATTGTTACAGTTGTCGTTAGTAATATCACATATAAACCAAATGCCGAGATTGATAAAGAATTCTCAGCAGCACTTGAAATCCTTAACGAAGATAAGTAATTTGGAAGCCTGCGGTATCTACTACTGCAGGCTTTTCATTTATTTAAAATTAAGAAGGTGGGGTTATTACTATGAAGCTTGATCATACTGTCTATTTCACGAATAAAGAACCGGAGAAAATCGTAGTGGAACAGCAAGCGAGTGGACGTCACGCTGTAGTCGGTGGTCGTCATGAGCAATGGGGTACGCATAATGCACTACTCTATACGAAGAATGCTTATATTGAATGGTTGTCAGTCGAGAAAATGGGAATTGCGCAACAAGTGGAGCATCCGCTGACTAAGTTATTGCTGCATGATCTTGAACAAAGCGATGGGTGGGGGACGATTTGTCTGTCTGTCGAAAGTATTGAGAAATTCAATGATGAAGTTGAAAATAAAGGGTTCCGAACGTCAGGTGTGCTCGATGCTGAGCGAAGAACGGCTGATGGCCAATTGCGGAAGTGGAAAATGTTGTTCATCGATCAACCCGTATCGAATGAGTTACCCTATCCATTTTTCATCGAATGGGAGGAGCCAGAAGAAACACGTTTTGTGAAATTACGTGAAGAGGGAACGCTTTCCCTGGACAATGAACAGCTGGAAATTACGGAGTGTGTTTTTAGTGTCGAAGATCCATTAAGAGTAACAGCGGAGTGGGCCATTTTATTGTCGAAGAAAGTTGGCAATACTGATGACATCGTCTTGCCGAATGTTGTGCTGAAATTTGTTGCACATGATGGCGACAAAGATAGATTGACGGATGTTATCGTTGGGCAAACTGACCAACAGTGACAGAGTAGTTGTGCAGTTCGACCTGTCTGACATACAATTTCGTCACATATGGTAGACTAAACATACTTATAGCTTGTCTGGAAGGGGTAGTTCTATGGAATTTTTAGTCGAACGCGCAGTAATTGTGGGGGTCCATGAACAAAAGGATCAGCACTTTGAATATGCAATGGAAGAATTAAAAAACCTTGCTAAAGCAATCGATGTTGAAGTCGTTGGAGAAGTGACGCAAAACATGGAAAAGCGTAACCCGTCTACTTATGTCGGGAAAGGGAAAATGGAAGAGATTCAGAACTTCTATGAAGAATTAGATGCTAACCTTGTTATCTTCAATGATGAATTGTCTCCGTCTCAGATTCGTAATTTGGAGCGGGAACTGGACTGTAAAGTGATTGACAGGACAATGCTCATTCTTGATATTTTCGTACGGCGTGCGAGAACGAGTGAATCTCGGATGCAAGTTGAACTTGCGCAACTGCAATACATGCTTCCTAGACTTGTCGGTTTACGTGCATCCCTTGGTAGACAGGGCGGCGGAGCAGGCGGCGGTGTTCAGAATAAAGGGGCAGGAGAAACGAAACTTGAACTCGATCGTCGAAAAATCGAAGACCAGATTTCCAAACTTGGCCGTGACCTTGATCATGTGAAGGATCAGCGTGAAACTCAGCGCAAGCAACGTAAAAAGAGTGGTATCCCTGTTGTTTCGATTGTCGGTTATACGAATGCTGGCAAGTCGACGATTATGAATAAATTGCTGCTGAAGATGGACGTAGACAATGCGAAGCAAGTGTATGAGGAAGATATGTTATTCGCGACACTCGATACGTCAATTCGGAAAGTGAAGCTTGAGGATAACAAAGAATTCATCTTGACGGATACAGTCGGTTTTGTTTCGAAACTGCCACACCATCTTGTAAAAGCATTCCGTTCGACATTAGAAGAAGCGCGTGATGCGGATCTCCTATTACATGTAGTGGATGTGTCGAATTCGGAACACGGCTATATGATGGAAGTAACAAATGACACATTGCAGGCAGTTGGAGTAGAGAATGTAGCGACGCTTAATATTTACAATAAAGCTGATCTTGCGGATGTTCCCTATCCAGTAGTGAGCGATGATAGTGTGTGGATTTCTGCACGTGAAGGAAAAGGATTAGATGAACTTATTGAGTTGATCAAGAAAAAGATTTTTGAACAATATAGTACATGCAAGCTACTTATTCCATTTGACCGTGGTGATATCGTGTCCTATTTGAATGACAAAGCAAACGTCAAAAGTACGGAGTATGAAGAAGATGGAACGCTGATGACTGTGGAAATGGATATTTCAGAGCGAGCTAAGATTGAAGAATTTATCGTAAGCCACTAATGAAAAGCGAAAGGCGCCTGCTTAGACGCGACAGGCATAAGTCAATCCAGCGACGTGGCGCACTTTGCCACATAGCTGGATTGCTTATGACCCGAGCGGCTGGCGCCTGGAGCTAGCCACTAATGAAAAGCGCAAGCGCCTTGGTAGACCCGACAAGCGCTGGAGGGCCTGAAGATAAAGGCGCACTTTGCCTTTAACTTCAGGACTGAAGCGACTCGAGGGGCTAGGCGCTGGAGCTAGACACTAATGAAAAGCGCAAGCGCCTTGGTAGACCCGACAAGCGCTGGAGGGCCTGAAGATAAAGGCGCACTTTGCCTTTAACTTCGGGACTGAAGCGACTCGAGGGGCTAGGCGCTGGAGCTAGACACTATTCTAAGTCCAAAAAACTCATACTTTCTTATCTTTTAAAAAACAAAAAACAGCACCACGTGACTAGGGAGGTCATGTAGTGCTGTTTTTTCTATCTAAGAGAAAGGGGGTGGAATAGTTCTAGTATGCCCGCTTAAATGAAAGTTAAACCTCTTGGAATTGATTGTTGTGCAGTCGGGCAAAAATCCCGCCTTTCTTCACAAGCTCATCGTACTTGCCATCTTCCGCAATCCCGTTTTCTGTGACAACGACAACGCGGTCAGCATCACGGATTGTCGCCAATCGGTGTGCGATAACAAGGGTTGTCCGGTTTTCAGCAAGTTCAGCGAGCGACTGCTGAATAATGCGTTCCGTTTCTGTATCGAGAGCGGATGTCGCTTCATCTAAAATAAGAATTGGCGGGTTTTTCAAGAACATGCGGGCAATGGCAAGACGTTGTTTCTGGCCGCCGGATAATTTCAAGCCGCGTTCTCCAATCTGTGTTTCATAGCCATAAGGAAGTGAAGCGATGAAGTCTTCTAGATGCGCTTTTTTCGCTGCTGAAATAATTTCATCATCCATCGCATCCAATTTTCCGTAGCCAATATTTTCTTTGATGGTCCCGGTGAATAAGAAGACGTCCTGCTGAACGATACCGATTTGTGAACGCAAGGAGTGCTGCGTCATATCGCGGATATCGATGCCGTCAATAGAAATCGCACCTTCAGTTACATCGTAAAAACGCGGAATAAGCGAGCAAATCGTTGTTTTTCCGGCTCCAGATGGCCCAACAAATGCAACCGTTTGACCCGCGCGTATGTTTAAATTAATACCTTCTAGTACGGCTTTGTTATCGTCATAGTGGAAATCTACATCATCGAAGATAATATCTCCGTTCAAATGGGCAACAGCCACTGCGTCTGGACGATCTTTAATTTCAGGCTCTTGTTCAATTAATTCACGGAACCTGCGGAATCCTGCCATACCCTTTGGATACAGTTCCAATAGCGCGCTGATTTTATCGACAGGCTTAATGAGCACATTGACAAACAGTACAAATGCCACGAGTTCTCCACTCGACAATTTGTCGTTGAGTGTGAACCACGCTCCAACAACAAGTACGATAAGAGTAACAAGTCGGGTCATCATGAACATACTCGAATGGGTCCAGGCCATCACTTTATAGGCAACAAGCTTGGCTATTCTGAAATTCCCATTGTCTATGCGGAAGCGTGCAATTTCGAAGTCTTCGTTCGTGAATGATTTGACAACGCGTGAACCTGACACGGAATCTTCTACGCGTGCATTGACGTCAGCAATTTTACCGTACATGTTTTGCCATGCCGCATTCATTTTGATGTTACAGAATGTGACGAGGATAATGAGAAATGGAACCATAATAATTGCGATCAGTGCAAGTTCAGGGTTGATGCTGTACATGATGGCAAATGCCCCAATAAGCGTCATGATCGCGATGAAGACGTCCTCTGGACCATGGTGGGCGAGTTCCCCGATGTCGAACAGATCATTGGTGATCCGGCTCATAATATGTCCGGTCTTCGTGTTGTCGAAAAATCGGAAGGATTGCCGCTGTACATGGTTGAATAGCTGCTGGCGCATATCGGTTTCGATATTGATGCCGAGTTTGTGACCAAGATAGCTGACGATATATTGAAGGAATGTACTCAGTAAATAAACGACCAATAATAGAATACTTATCGTCGTGATTTGTCCCCAATTGCCTTTAGGCAGCAAATCATCAATGAACCACTGGACCGCGACTGGGAACGCAAGGTCGAGCAATGCTACGAAAATAGCACTTGAAAAGTCGATGATGAAAAGTCGCCTATGTGGTTTGTAATATGAAAAGAACTTTTTGAGCATATCGTTTTAATCCCCTTTAGTCTGATAATTGCTAGTATAGCGGAAAAAGCGACAGAAGACGATAATTAATTTCTGAAACCGAAATAATACTCATGTAGTTCAATAGATGTGAATAAGTAATTGAGTAATAATATTCAATTACTTTGAAATGTGGAACTCTTTGTGTTTTGAGCCGTATGAGTATATGTAGATAAAATTAGCAATTGGAAGGAAGCGGATAATATGAACAATTTGATGAAGGGTATTGCAGCAGGAATTCTTGTACTTGGACTTGGTGCATGCGGTAAGACAGCGGAGCCGAAAACAGATCCTGATACGGGCAAGAAGGTAGAAGTCCAGAATAAGAGCGACATGACAGCGCAGGAAGTTTATGAGAAGGTGATGGCAGTTTCGGAAGAGCAAAAGAGTATGCACGCCAAAATGGATATCGATCAGCTGATTAAAGTACCAAGCCAAGAGTTTGAAATGAACAGTAAGATAAATATGGACATGGATATGGTTATGGAACCACTCTCGATGTATCAGAAGATGAATATGGACATGGGTGAGCAAGGGAAGATGGACATGGAAATCTATATGACAGATGCAGGCTTCTTCATGAAAGATCCGGAGTCGGGTGATTGGATTAAGCTACCAAATGAAATGTATGAGGAAATGAGTGGCCAACTGTCCGGAGGAGCGGATCCGACACTTGACATGAACATGTTCAAAGAATTTACAGATGACTTCAAGTTTGAGCAAACGGATGATGCTTACATCCTTACATTATCCGCAGCAGGCGATAAATTCAGCAAGCTATTCAAAAAAGTTGCTACTGAAAACATGCCTGCTGGTATGGAAATGAATGAAGAACAGGCGGAAGTGATGGAAAATATGGAAGTGAAATCACTCGAGTATGAAATCTTCATCGACAAAAAGACATTCTACACAAATGCGTTCAATATGAATATGGATATGACGATGGAAGTCGAAGGCGAAGAAATGCATATTGACCAGAAAGTAAAAGCCGACATCAGTAAAATTAACGAAATCGACACAATTAAAATTCCACAAGAAATACTAGATAACGCTGTCGATATCAATGAATCGATGGGTCAGTGAAACAATGGGCACCGGTTATCCACTCCGGTGTTTTTTTTTATTGCAATAAGTAAAAACAAGGGAATCTATCAGAAACACTGCCAGACCAGTAAAAAACTCAGACCAATCATAAAACCCGGAAGATTAATAACAACAAATCCCAAACCGTCCATAAACTCGCATGACTGACAATATGAAAAGTGGTAGCCAAGGGTAGCCTACTTGTTCTTGTATTCTCACTGATAATGATTTTCAGTTATTCATTGACAGTTGTTTCTAGCATGCTATAATTGAATTTGCGCTAATTGATAACTGTTTTCATTAACGGATTCTCAATTGGTAGTAAATAATCGATATCGGGGATACCCATGAAGATACGTTACTTAGTCATCGCACTTATCAGTCTTTCATTCCTATCGTTATTTGTTGGAGTGAGCCATATTACGCCAATGGGTCTGCTTGATTTTAAATCGGAAGCAACCGAAATTTTTCTAATCAGCCGCGTGCCGCGACTTGTCGCTATTCTTCTTGCAGGAGCAGGGATGAGTATAGCAGGTCTCATTATGCAACAGCTGAGCCGAAATAAATTCGTTTCACCGACAACAGCAGGAACTTTGGATGCGACACGGCTCGGGATTCTTGTTTCGATGCTGTTATTCACAAACGCATCCACAATTGAAAAGATGATTGTCGCATTTGTATTCGCGCTTGCCGGCACGCTACTGTTTATGCAAATCCTTGACCGTATCAAATTCAAGGATGCGATTTTCATTCCGTTAGTTGGGCTTATGTTCGGTAATATTTTGTCATCTATTGCGACGTTTTTCGCTTACAAAGCGAACGTCATTCAAAATATGTCGGCATGGTTACAAGGTGATTTTTCGATGATTATGAAAGGACGTTATGAACTTCTATACATAAGCATTCCCGTGCTAATCATCACATATTTGTACGCAAATCGGTTTACTGTTGCGGGAATGGGTGAAGATTTCTCGAAAAACCTCGGGCTTGCTTATAGGCGGATCGTCAATATCGGACTAATCCTTGTTGCGCTTATTACCACTACCGTCGTCTTGACGGTCGGAATGATTCCCTTCCTTGGATTGATCATTCCGAATATCGTTTCTATTTTTAAAGGAGATCATTTACAGAAGACATTGCCTCATACAGCACTGCTAGGCGCGATATTCCTGCTTGTCTGTGACATTTTAGGTAGAGTGCTTATCTATCCGTATGAGATTTCAATTAGTTTGATGGTAGGCGTTATTGGCAGTGGAATATTCCTCTATTTATTGTTTAGGAGGAAGGCCTATGCGTAACTCAACGAAACTCATCATTCTCTCTGTAATCGCAGCTATATTCTGTATTCTGTATCTTTTCCAAGGGTTAAATGGAAGCTTTGACTATGCGTTACCGCGCCGCGGTATCAAAGTGATGGCAATGGCCATCACGGGTGTTGCAATCGCGTACTCAACGGTCATTTTCCAAACAATTACACATAACCGTATTTTGACACCGAGTATTATGGGTCTTGACTCACTGTACTTATTGTTGCAGACCGCAATCATTTTCTTCCTTGGTTCGGGTCATGTGATAATCGTCAATAAACAGGTGAATTTTATAATATCTGTTTCTGCAATGGTTGTATTCGCGCTTATCCTCTATCGATTTTTATTCAAGGGGGGCAAACGCCCAATTTATTTCCTGCTTCTTGTAGGAATTATCGTCGGGACATTTTTCGGAAGCATATCGACATTTTTGCAAGTGTTAATTGATCCGAACGAATTCATGCTTGTACAGGATAGGATGTTTGCCAGTTTCAACAACGTCAGCGGTGAACTTGTTTGGTGGGCATTTGCCATCGTTATCATCAGTCTCGTCATTGGATGGAGATACTTCAACCAACTTGATGTTCTGTCACTTGGAAGGGACACCGCACTTAACTTAGGTGTCTCTTACGACAAAGTCGTCAAGACCATGCTAATCCTATCTTCTGTTTTAATAGCGGTCTCGACTGCACTAGTAGGTCCAATCACATTTTTTGGTTTGATCGTTGCGAATTTGTCCTATCAGTTTTTCAAAACGTATAGGCATAGCATCCTTATTGCGGGTGCGTCTATTATGAGTATTATCGCGCTTGTCGGGGGACAATGGGTTGTTGAACGAATATTCACGTTCTCGACGACTCTCAGTGTCATTATTAACTTCATCGGCGGCATTTACTTCATCTACTTACTATTAAAGGAGAGTCGATCTACATGATCCAAGTCCGTGAGCTATCGAAGTTTTATGGTAAAAAAGCGGTCGTTGAAAAAGTAAGCGTGAATATCCACCGCGGAAAAATCACGTCTTTTATCGGACCGAATGGTGCTGGTAAATCGACACTTCTATCAATGGTAAGCCGTCTGCTAGATGCAGATACGGGGGAAGTGCTGGTTGATAAAGACAATGTAAAACAGATGAAATCGAACGATTTTTCAAAACGAGTTTCGATTTTGAAACAGTCGAACTTCATGAACGTCCGTTTAACAATTCGTGAACTAGTGTCGTTTGGTCGATTCCCACATTCAAGGGGGAGGCTGACGGCCGAAGATCTTCGTTTCGTCAATCAAGCGATGGATTATATGGATCTAATGGATATGCAGGACGATTACCTCGACGAACTGTCAGGTGGACAACGCCAGCGGGCATTCATCGCAATGGTTATCGCGCAGGATACGGATTATATATTGCTTGATGAACCGCTGAATAACTTGGATATGAAGCACTCCGTCCAGATCATGAAAATATTGAGAAGACTTGTAGATGATTTAGGGAAAACAGTTGTCATCGTCTTACATGACATTAACTTCGCATCCGTTTATTCGGATCGGATTGTTGCGCTTAAAGAGGGACGTGTCGTCAAAGACGGTCCGACAGATGAAATCATCACTTCTGATGCATTAAAGGATATCTACGATATGGATATTCCAATTAAACAAATGGCTAATTGTCGTATATGTGTGTACTTCGACTCTTAATCAAGAAAAGTGTAGTTACCTGGAGTTTATAAATCGATTCAAGTAAAGAGATTTAAACTTACAATACAACTAAAAGGATGGTAATGATGAAGAAAATACTAATGACAATGATGTTGTTCGCATTAATGGCTGTACTTGTAGCTTGTGGATCGAAAGACGAAGATGCAACAGACGATAAAACAACTGGTGACAAAACAGAGCCAAAAGTTGAAGAAACTGAAACAGCAGAACCAATGGTAATTACGCACGACCTTGGCGAAACTACAGTCGAAAAAAATCCTGAAAAAGTTGTCGTATTCGATTTTGGTATGCTTGACACGCTAGACGAGCTTGGCGTTGAAGTAGCAGGTGTTCCACAAAAGAACATTCCTTCATACTTGTCAAAATATGAAGATTCAAAGTATGTAAACGTTGGCGGTCTTAAAGAACCTGATTTTGAAGCAATCCATGCAATGAAACCAGATGTTATCCTCATCTCAGGACGTCAATCTGCTATGTACGATGAACTAAGTGAAATTGCTCCAACAATCTTTGTAGGAGTGGATACAACAAACTACATGGAGTCATTCAAAGAAAACATGGAAATGGTTGCTGAACTCTTTGGTAAGGAAGATGAAATGAAAGCAGAACTTGCAGACATTGACGAAAGAATTGCAGCGATTAATGAAAAATCAAGCAAGAGCGATGCGAAATCATTGATCATTCTTGGAAATGAAGGAAAAGTAAGTGCTTATGGACTGAGTTCACGTTTTGGTATTATTCATGATGTATTTGGCTTTAAAGCAGCTGATGAAAAACTTGAAGTATCGACTCATGGTCAAAGCATCACATTCGAATATATCCTTGAAACAAACCCAGACATTCTCTTTGTTATCGACCGTGACGCTGCGATTGGCGGCGATGCAAGTGCAAAAGATTCAATTGAAAACGACCTTGTGAAGAAAACAAGCGCTTATAAAGACGGTAAAATCATTTACTTAGATCCTGACTATTGGTACCTGTCTGGTGGCGGACTTCAATCTGTGAAAGAAATGATTAAAGAAGTCGAAGCGGTATTGTAAAAATAGCAAGAGAGCCGATTCACTGAAAAGTGAACCGGCTCTTTTTTTGTTGTATAGAAAAATATAAAACTATCGGCCTGTGGACAACCCTTAGCGAATTAGGTCGCATTTACACATTTACTATCTAAACACTGGGTATAATGATAGAAAATACAGAAAAATATGATAAGATTAATGTACTAGCCTAAAACGGAAATTAGATTTGAAATGGGGGGGGAAGATATGGGGAAATCTATTACGGTAAAAGCAGAAACGATTGAGGAAGCTGTTCGGCTAGCCTTATCGATTACAGAATTGAAATTGGAAGAAGTCCATATTGAAGTGTTGTCGAATCCGCGAAAGAATCTTTTTGGCTTACGAAAAACGTTGGCTGAAGTAAATGTTACACAAATCATAGAATCACCATCCGCTACGAAAAAGACGCAAGATCGGAATCTGGCAATCGAACAATATCTCGATAGATTAGTACCAACAGAAGGGACGAATCGGGAATGGAACGATGCCCAGCCTCTGGGTGGCCTGTCATCAGCAATTAGTAAAGTAGCTGGGGCACGTATTAGCAATGAAAAGATTGATATACAGTTTTTAGGTAAAAAATACCCCATAGTCGTTCCTGGTTCAAATGTTAATTTCTCAATCAATGGAAAACAAATAAAGCGGCAAACAATTATTTCACCTGGAGATAAAGTAGAAGTGACAGTAAGCGATGGGCTTATACCACCACATTTTGAAATTCAATTGATTGAGCATGACATGCTTGCCATGCTTATTTTCACACCTGGGAAAAAGGTGAAGCACACTTTACGCGATACGGAGTTCGAACAAGTTCTTCATATTGAAGCAGATGAGGAAATTGAGTACTACAATGATTTAGACCCTCAAGTAATTGTTGAACACCTGAAATCATTAGGCATACAAAAAGGGTTGCTCTTCCCGGCTATCAAGAAAGTGACGGACGCGATCAAACCGTTTGAAACGATTGTGGCAAAAGGGGTACCTCCAATTGAAGGACTGGATGGCGATTTAGAAATGCATATCGACTATCAGGAAAAAACACCGGGGGAATTGGAAAAGGTGGATTTTCATGAGATGAACCTGATTGTGTCGGTAGAAGCTGGACAAGTCATTGCAACCTATATACCACCAGTTCAGGGAACACCAGGCAGTAGCCTTCTTGGGAAAGCGATTCCTGTGAAAAAGGCGAATGACATTGTCCTGCGTCTTGGTGTAAATGTAACGCAGGTGGACAATGATATTGTTGCAGCGATTTCAGGGAAACCATCCGTGGAATGGCGAAATAAGCTTGTGAAAATTGATATCAATCATGAATTTCATCACCAAGGGGAAGTCGATATGGCGAGCGGAAATATTCGCTTTGAGGGGAACGTAAGTATACAAGGGAATATACAACCTTCAATGTTCGTGGGGGCGACAGGAACAGTTAACATAGGGGGGTCTGTGACGAAAGCGACGATTCATGCCATGAAATCGGCTGTCGTAAAAGGGAATGTTTTTTCCTCCACAATTAGCGTCGGGCAACATGAGTTTATAATAGGAGAACTAACAACTCAACTTAGTGAAATTAAGGGGTATCTGGAACTAATTCAAGCTGCAATCCAACAGATACTCCTGATACGGGGAGAGACGGACGATAGCCTCAGTTCAGCTGAGTTGAACCATCTTATTAGGCTCTTGCTCGAAAAGAAATATACGGCATTCCAAGATTTGAATAGGCACTTCCTCCAAAAAGTTAAAAATCATTCTCTCCAGTTGCCGGTAGAATGGAGTGAAATGGCAGCCAAATTATATGAGGTATTTATAACTTCTGAAAATAAGCAATTGAAAGACATGGGTGGTTTCGAACTTTTAATCGGGGAAGTAAAAACGCTTGTGGAATTGTATGGTGAGAAAGCAGCTCCGAAATTATACCTTTCAGTACCCTATGCTATTAATAGCGTGTTATATAGTAATGGCAATATTGAGGTGACCTCGAAAGGGCTTTATCATAGTTCGGTTACAGCAGGTCACGATATAAAAGTGCGTGGTGTTTGCCGCGGTGGGGAAATCATCGCAGCCAATAAAATATCCCTCCAAAATACAGGGTCCGTAAACTTAATTAAGACAGTTGTCCGAACAGGAGAAAAAGGGAATATCACAATTGGGCATGCGCATGCGGGAACAGAAATTCATGTTGGAAATAGGTCTTATACATTTACAGCCAATGAAATGGGTGTTTTTGCTCGTCTGGATGATGAAGGAATGCTATTGATAAAATAAAGAATACCTGTTGAACATGAAAATAGTACAGGCCAGATGTTGAGTTAGGGAAACTCATAGCATACAATAGTTCTAACCTAGAAATAGAAAGAAGATGTATACATGGATGGAAATGTACTGTTTGCATTCGCCCTTACTCTTTTTGCGGGACTTGCAACGGGAATCGGTAGCTTACTTGCATTTTTCACAAAAAGGACGAATACAAAGTTCCTCTCGATAGCCCTCGGATTTTCAGCGGGCGTTATGATTTACGTGTCACTTGTCGAAATATTTGTAAAAGCTAAAGATGCACTTGTGTTAGATTTGGGCTTAACCAATGGCTATTGGGTGACAATTGCCGGCTTTTTCGGCGGAATGCTGTTGATTGCAATTATCGATCGTCTGATTCCTGCGATTGGGAATCCGCATGAGGTAAAGAGTGTAGAAGACGTGAATGCAGGTCCGACGAATGACGAATATGCCAAGCTGAAAAAAATGGGTATGTTTACAGCCCTCGCTATTGCCATACACAACTTTCCAGAGGGAATTGCAACATTCACTTCGGCGTTGCAAGACCCTACGCTTGGAATTGCTATTGCCATCGCAGTTGCGATACACAATATTCCAGAAGGGATTGCTGTCGCCGTACCTATTTATTTTGCGACGGGTAATCGTAAGCAAGCATTTAAGTTATCGTTTCTTTCTGGATTGGCAGAACCAGTTGGTGCGATTGTGGCCTATCTTATTTTGATGCCTTATTTGAACGGTATTATGTTCGGCGTTATCTTTGCTGCTGTAGCAGGAATTATGGTATTCATTTCAATCGATGAATTACTGCCTGCTGCTCGGGAATACGGCGAAGCGCATTTGTCGGTCTACGGTTTTATGGCTGGAATGGCAGTAATGGCTGTTAGTCTCGTGCTTGTCGCGTAAAAAAACCTTTGTGTGGATTCGGTGTGTAAGGTATAATGACAGGTGTAAAGACACCAGGTTACACACTACACTACGAGGGGTAGAGACGTTATGAAGAAACAGAAACAGGAAATTTCCCGAAATAAATTATTAGGGCTTGCGGGAACGGGCTGGATGTTCGATGCAATGGACGTCGGAATTCTGTCGTTCGTTATCGCGGCACTTGCAGTAGAATGGCAGTTGACGCCATCTCAAATGGGTTGGATAGGCAGCGTCAACTCGATTGGGATGGCAGTTGGTGCATTAGGATTTGGAATGCTTGCGGATAAAATCGGTAGGAAAAACGTATTTATGATGACGCTTGTCCTGTTCTCTGTGGCTAGTGGATTATCTGCGTTGACGATGACGCTTACTGCTTTTCTGATCCTCCGCTTTTTTGTCGGAGCAGGACTTGGTGGCGAGTTGCCAGTCGCATCGACATTAGTATCTGAAAGCGTTGAGGCGCATGAACGGGGGCGTGTTGTCGTGCTCCTTGAAAGTTTTTGGGCAGCAGGATGGTTGCTCGCCGCAATCATCGCCTACTTTGTTATTCCGAACTATGGCTGGAGAATTGCGTTAATTATTACAGCATTGCCGGCATTTTACGCCATCTATCTTCGACGCAGATTACCGGATTCTCCGAAGTTTGAGCTGGATGGCAAACCGAAACAGTCAGCTGTAGAAAAGATTAAAACACTGTGGTCGAAAAAGTATGCACGACGAACACTCATGCTTTGGATCGTCTGGTTCACGGTAGTATTTTCATATTATGGCATGTTCCTGTGGTTACCAAGTGTTATGGTAATGAAAGGCTTTGATTTGATTCATAGCTTCAAATACGTTCTTATTATGACGCTTGCTCAATTGCCAGGCTATTTTACAGCTGCTTGGTTAATCGAGAGAGCAGGACGGAAATTTGTTCTCGCCACGTATCTTCTTGGAACTGCAGCAAGTGCATTGTTCTTTGGTAACGCAGAAACACTTCCATTGCTTCTCACTTCGGGTGCATTGTTATCCTTCTTTAACTTAGGTGCTTGGGGAGCTTTGTACGCGTATTCACCAGAACAATATCCGACTGCAATCCGGGCAACAGGATCTGGAATGGCGGCAGCGGTTGGCCGTATTGGCGGTATATTCGGACCGTTACTCATCGGTACACTTCTTGCGGCAGGTTACGGATTCGATTTGGTATTCGGTATCTTCTGTGGCGCGATTATTATCGGTGTGATAGCCGTTGTCTTTTTAGGGACAGAAACGAAACAGACTGAATTGGAATGAATGATGGCCTGCCTTTTGTGATGAGGGCAGGCTTTTTTAAAATTAATCAAATGAAACTTCCACCGCTATTCATCCGTAAAAGAAGGTAAGGATAAAGGGGATGAGAATATGTCAGTACGCGAACTTACTGTATCTATTTTACCAGCGGCGGCAATGGATGTTATTGAGCAATTTGTAGTCAGAGGGAGTATCAGTGGAACGCTTGTCGATCGGTATGTGAGGCGGCTAGGCGATTACGAAGTCCATGTCCTAGTGTTGGAAAAGTATTATATGAGGTCCAGCAACCGCGCGTCGCTTACTGTGACAATCGATAATTTAGAAGGACAAACGAAAGTCCATGCGGTCGCATCCGGCGGTTCAGAAGGGATGTTCCTGCGCTTTGATTGGGGCGCTGGAAATAATTTTGCAAACAGTGTGGAGTCTGCATTGGGATCGTATATAGTGGGTTAGAATGAAGAGATAGGCAAAAATAATCAACGCAACAAACCAATAGCGACATAGTCCAGAGTCTTTCCTTTTGATGGAAAGGCTTATTTTGTTAAAATGAAAACACAAGAGAGGGGTGCTTAGATGTTCCGTATACCTGAATCGATTGCGAACCTTGGCCGGGAACGGATAGAAGGTTTTCCTGTGGAGGGGTTTATTTACGGAGAAGGTCCCATAAAACCGGAGCTGATGCTAATCGGCGAAGCACCTGGTGAATTCGAATTGGTTGATGGTATTCCTTTTATCGGTCGTGCTGGGAAGGAACTGATGAAGTCACTCGAGACAATCGGTTTAACACGTGAAGACGTTTATATTACAAGTGCAGTCCGCAGCAGGCCATATAGATGGGGAACGAAAAATAACCGTGACGGAACCACGACAGAACGGAAATATAATCGGCCACCAACCATGAAAGAAATTTTGGCACATGCGCCAGTGCTCGATTATGAACTAGCAAATATTGAGCCGAAGCTCATTGTCACGCTTGGTAACGTCGGATTGCAACGATTACTTGGCAAAGAGGCGAAGGTGACGGAGCTTCACGGGCAGCTGTTGGATCGCCCCATTCAATTTTTAAAAGAATTAGATGATACGAGCTTCAACTTGACACAGAAGTTGTACAGGATAGTGCCGACATTTCATCCCGCGTCTATCTTTTACAGGCCGTCGCATAGACCCTCATTAGATGCAGATTGGTTGGAGATTGGCCGTATATTGGGGGAGATGAATTAGTGGAAGCGATTCATCATAAAAAAGTACTGATTATCGGTTGCAGTGGAGCTGGAAAGTCGACCCTGTCACGCAAGCTCGCTATGAGGTGGGGATTGCCTTTGCATCATCTTGATGCACTGTTTTGGAATGAAGGATGGATACCTACACCAAAACCGGAATTCCGTGAGATGTTGAAAGACGTGGTAGCGCAGCCTGAATGGATCATCGATGGGCATTTCAATTCCACACTTGAAATGAGAGCACAATATGCGGATCTAATCATCTTTCTTGATTTTTCGAACTGGCTTTGCTTATCACGGGTCACGAAGAGGGTATGGAGTTATTGGGGACAGACACGTCCAGATATGGCGGAGGGATGTCCCGAAAAGATTGATATGAATTTTGTCCGCTGGATTTGGCGCTATCCGAAAGACGTTCGACCGGGTGTGTTAGACATTTTGCAGAAAACTCAAGCGGATGTCGTACTGCTGAAGACATCGGTTGAAGTTGAAAGATGGTTAGCGACTACACCGCAAAGAAATACAAAAGGAGGAGTTCTATGATTCGCTTTGAAAATGTAACAAAACGTTTTGCGGATGGAACGGAAGCGTTGAAGAATGTGTCCGTGACAATCCCGACAAATAAGTTAACGGCCATTATTGGCCCTTCTGGCTGTGGAAAGACGACGCTTATGCGGATGATTAATCGGCTGGAAGTACCGTCAGAAGGCGCCATCTATATCGATGAGCTGCCAATCTTCGAACGAGACGAAGTGGAGCTACGCCGTTCAATCGGCTATGTTATTCAACGAATCGGTCTCATTCCTCATATGACGATTGAAGATAATATTGCACTTGTTCCTGAATTACTCAAGTGGGATAAAGAGAAAACTGCTGTTCGTGTCGATGAATTACTTGATATGGTGGATCTTGATCCGGCTGTATTTAAGAAACGTTACCCTTTTGAGCTATCAGGCGGTCAACAGCAGCGGGTCGGCGTAAGCCGGGCACTTGCGAGTGACCCGAACATTATTTTAATGGACGAACCCTTTTCGGCACTCGATCCTATCAGCCGTGAACAGCTCCAGAAAGAATTGAAGAAGCTACAGAAGAAAATCAAAAAGACAATTGTATTTGTAACACACGATATGGACGAAGCACTCGAAATTGCGGATGTAATTATCGTGATGCGGGAGGGGCAAATAGAGCAGATATCTTCGCCTGATGAATTGATTGAAAATCAGGCAAATGATTTCGTTCGTGAATTCATTGGACAGGAACGAATTGACAGACAGCGTAATTTCGGTCAGAGACCTATTAAAGAGTTCGTTAGATTCTATGATGAAACATGGACAGGCGAAGTAAGAGAAGTGACTTCAATGCTGACAGTCGATGATGCAATTACTGTCCTGGATGCCCATCCTAGCAGTCGTCTTGCCGTAGCTGAAGACGGAGTTGTGATTGGCTATATTGGTCATCATTCGCTCTTGCAAGCGTCAATGGATAACGGGAAGTGGGTGAAATCATGAAGAACTTTATCGAGACAGTGACTAGTCGTTCAGACATGATTACAGAAGCTTTTCTCCAACATATCTTTCTGTCTTTCGTAGCACTTGCCCTCGGGATACTCATTGCTCTACCAACTGGAATGCTGGTTGCCCGTCATCGTCGTTTTGCAGAGCCAATCATTGGTGTAGCAGCGATTTTACAGACGATACCAAGCCTTGCATTGTTCGGTTTTCTTGTTCCGTTAATCGGAATAGGCTCAAAAACGGCTCTTATTGCACTTATTATTTACGCATTGTTACCAATCGTACGCAATACATATGCGGGTCTTACAGGTGTCGATGAGGCGATTGTCGAAGCGGGACGCGGGATGGGGATGACGCCCAACCAAATCTTGAAGAAAATTGAGTTTCCGATTGCCTTGCCTGTTATCATGGCTGGTATTCGGACAGCGACTGTGCTGACGGTAGGTATTGCCACGCTTGCAACATTCGTTGGGGCAGGCGGACTGGGAGATGTTATTTATAGGGGTTTGCAATCTTATAATAATGCGCTTGTTCTTGCAGGAGCGCTGCCAGTTGCATTACTCGCCATCGCTTTTGACTTCATCCTAAAATGGGTAGAGAAGAAGGTAACTCCAAAAGGCGTACAACATTGATAGGGGGAAGAAAGATGAAAAAAGGATTAGGAATCATTTTAATGTCGTTGACACTGCTACTTGGGGCGTGCGGCGGAAAAGATGAAATTGTTATCAGTGGTAAGCCATGGACAGAGCAATTCATACTGCCGCATATTTTAGGGCAATATATTGAGGCAGAAACGGATTATAAAGTGAAGTATAAAGATGGTCTAGGTGAAGTAGCTATCATGACGCCTGCACTTGAAAAAGGCGATATCGATCTTTACGTAGAATATACAGGAACGGGTTTGAAAGACGTTCTGAAAGAAGAATCGAAAGCGGGAGAGAGTTCTGAAAGCGTTTTGGAACGTGTGAAAAAAGGCTATGAAGATAAATTTGGAGTGACATGGCTAGAGCCACTTGGTTTCGAAAACGGCTATACGTTGGCTTTCACGAAGGATAAAGAATACAATGCGAAAACATACTCCGACCTCGCAGGAATTTCCGCAGATGAAGAAATGATATTTGGAGCACCGCATGCTTTCTATGAGCGTAAAGGTGATGGCTATGATGATATGGTAATTTCTTATCCATTTACATTCAAAGACACGAAGAGCCTGGACCCAAATGTGATGTATGAAGCGGTGAAAAATGGGGATGTTGATGTTATTCCAGCATTCACAACAGACAGCCGTATTCAGATGTTCGATCTTGCCACAACGGAAGACGATCTAGGATTTTTCCCGAAATATGATGCAGCACCAGTCGTGCGTCAGGAAACATTGAAGAAGTTTCCTGAACTTGAAAAAGTGCTTAATAGCTTAGCAGGAAAAATTACGGAAGAAGATATGCTGAAAATGAATGCCCGCGTTGATTTGGATAAAGAGAAACCAGAAGACGTTGCCCGCGCGTTTTTGATTGAAAAAGAATTAATTAAGGAATAAAGAAAAGCGTAAGCGCCTTGGTAGAGGCGACAGGCATAAGACGGGCTAGCGAAGCAGCGTTCTTTGCTGCATAGCTGGACTGACTTATGACCCAAGCCTCTGGGCGCTGTAGCTAGACAATAAAGAAAAGCGCAAGCGCCTTGGTAGACCCGAAAAGCGCTGGAGGACCATAAGAGAAAGGCGCTTTTTGCCTTTAACTTAAGGACTGAAGCGACTCGAGGGGCTAGGCGCTGTAGCTAGACAATAAGAAAAGCACAAGCGCTATATACTTGGCACTTAACAAATGGAAAGCAAGTGGTTTTTTGTGATGGGATACTAGGAAGCAGTTTCTGATACCGCTTCGTCGCTTGGTGATGGCCTCCCGTAATGAGCCCGCCAGAAGATTACTGTCGGTCTCATTACTTCGGCTCACACTTGACGCTCCTTCGCTAGAATCATTCATCATACAAGGAGATTATTAAAGTTTCTATCGAATTCTAAATTAATAGTGCCTAGTATATAGATGCTGACCCAGGTCGAAAACCAAATACTTTAACTTTTAAAGAAAGAAACCGTTCCCGCAAGACTGGGAACGGTTTACTTAATTCATACAGGGTATTTCTCTGCATTTTTCTTCATCTTCGCACGTGCAGCTTCTTCCAAATCTATGCCGATGAGATCAGCGAATTGTAATAGATAAATAAATACGTCCGCTGCCTCATCCACGATTTCCTGTTTATTATGAGCGACTGCTTCTTCTCCAGATTTCCATTGGAAGTGTTCTAGTAACTCACTTGCTTCCAAAGAAATTGAAATGGCGAGATTTCGAGCATCATGATTTCCGCCCCAATTGCGAGCTTTCGTAAATTCACGTATTTCAGTTTGTAGCTTTTCCAAATTTATCTCATCCTTTCGACAGTTTTTCTTGATGTCCAGCTGCAGGCGCCAACTCCTCGGGACATTAGGCGTTTTATTGCGAGGGCTGTAGAACGCCCTCTCCACAAACCGTCGTATGCCTGTCGGAGCTAGACGGCGCCTTGTGCTTTTCTTGAGTATACGTTACTTAGACTTGTGATTCTAGGGAATACTAATAATGAAGTGGAGGGCGATTGCGATTTATACACCTATAGATAAATTATTTTTTGAGGCACCTGTACTCGAATTGGCCCGAAATTTGCTCGGACAGTATATTGTGCACAAACAGCCAGAAGGGGATATTGTGGTTCGTATTGTTGAAACGGAAGCGTATCATGGACCTGAAGACAGAGCGGCGCATAGTTTTGATAATCGTCGAACGAAGCGGACAGAAATCATGTTTGGAACCGCTGGACTTATTTATACCTATCAAATGCATACACATACCTTAATGAATGTTGTGAGCGGAGCAATTGGAACACCCCATGCCATTCTTATCAGGGCAGGAGAGCCAGTGGCTGGATTAGAACTGATACAGGAGAATCGCGGTCCTCATTTGAAAATGACAGATTGGACAAATGGCCCAGGGAAATTATCGAAAGCACTTGGTGTGACAATGAAGTATTACGGTCATCATTGGACAGATGAACCGCTATTTATTGCCGCAGGTGCTGCACCTAAAGAAATTATGGCAGGTCCCCGAGTGGGTATTGGAAACTCCGGGGAAGCAGTTCATTATCCATGGCGTTTTTATGAAAAAGATAATCCTTATGTCTCCAAGTATCGTCCTTAAGTTTAAATGTAGCTCAAAGAGGTATAGAACAAGAGTACAAACAAAAAAAGGAGTGCATTTAAATTGGCTAAAATAGCAACTTTAATCACGAATCTATTTGAAGACTCGGAGTACACGGAACCAGCAAAAGCATTCAAGGATGCTGGACATGAAGTAGTGACAATTGAAAAATCAGCAGGTGTAGAAGTGACCGGGAAGCAAGGTACTGCAAAAGTTAAGACGGATTTCGGCATCGATGATGTAAAACCGCAAGACTTTGACGCATTATTTATCCCTGGAGGATTCTCCCCGGATCAGTTACGTGCAGACGACCGCTTCGTGCAATTTGCGAAGACGTTCATGGATGATAAAAAACCGGTATTTGCAATCTGTCATGGTCCTCAGCTTTTAATTACAGCTAAAACCCTTGAAGGAAGAGATGCAACGGGTTATAAATCGATAAAAGTTGACATGGAAAATGCAGGTGTGAAATATGTGGATAAAGAAGTTGTCGTGTGCCAAAATCAGCTTGTGACAAGTCGTACACCTGAGGACATACCAGCGTTTAATCGTGAATCATTAAAACTTCTCGAAAAGTAAATAGTATTAGCAGAATAGCAAATAATACAAAGAAGGCCGATTATGCGGCCTTTTTTGTATTAGTAGGAGACTATAAAACTCAAACTGTGGAGAAGGTTTCACGTTTAAACTTCAATGCTTAAGGGGTGTGGGGGATATGCCAACTGAAACGCATCTCTGCTGTTCTGCCCTATATCTGCCGGTCTTGACTAGGCGCTTAAGTTTTTGTTATTGTTGAAAAGGTATCCGAAGAGTGATAAATTAGAAGAGTACTATAACACTTAATATTAAAAATGTGACGGTTTTATGGAGTTGCTAATTTTTAGTGCCGTGTACTAACTAGGGGGACATCATGAAAAAAGTACTTAAAATGGGAAGCGCTTTCATCGGTATAATCGTTGGAGCAGGTTTTGCTTCCGGACAGGAAGTTCTACAATTTTTTACAAGTTTCGGTCTTCTTGGTATTGTGGGGGCAATTATTTCGACAGCATTTTTTGCTTATCTCGGTATGGTACTCACTCGACTTGGAAGTCGTATGCAGACCACTTCTCATAAAGAGGTCATTTATAAAATAAGTGGTCGTTACTTAGGGATTATTGTTGATTACATAATAATTATTACGTTATTTGGTGTAGGGGTTGTTATGATTGCAGGGGCAGGTGCAAACTTGAACCAGCAGTTCGGGTTGCCGCCATTTGTCGGCAGTCTTCTTATGATTGTTCTTGTCATGTTGACGGTTATGCTTAATGTCGATAAGGTCGTCGGCATAATTGGAAGTATTACACCATTCCTTATTCTTGCGGTTGTCCTTGTATCTATTTATTGTTTAACAACCATGGACACTTCTTTTGCAGTCCTCGATCCAATTGCTCAAGGCGTAAAAACGACATTGCCAAACTGGTTCATCTCGGCAATCAACTATGTGTCGTTTAACATAGCTGTAGGAGCCTCAATGACCATTGTCATGGGAGGAACAGAGAAGGATGAGAAAATAGCGGCATGGGGCGGATTTGTCGGAGGACTTGGTTTAGGGATTCTTATCTTGCTTAGCCACTTGGCAATTTTCGCTAAAATCGAAACAGTTGGAGATGCTGAGATGCCAATGTTGGCAATCATCAACGATGTTTCGCCTATACTTGGCATATTCATGGCGTTCATCCTATACGGCATGATATTCAATACTGCGGTCGGCATGTTCTATTCTTTCGGAGCACGTTTCATTCAAATTGGTACGAAGAAATTCAATGTTTTCGTTTTGATCACCCTCATTATCGGATTTGGATTGAGCTTTGTCGGCTTTAAGGAACTTGTAGCTAAACTCTATCCAACAATCGGATATCTTGGTCTGTTCCTTGTTGTAGCGCTGATTTACGCATCATTCAAACTTCCGGCAAAGGTTAAGAGCTAAAGCTATTTCAAAAACAGGGACGGTCACGGAGCTGAGCTTCGATGACCGTTTTTGTTTTTTGTGGCTTGGGAAATTACAAAATCTCTTTCTATATATGTTGAACAAATGAATACCTATATTAACTGAGCGAAGGCGCCTTACAAGGGGGAGCCGAAGCCCTACCCGAGCGCCGTAGCGGATTTGAAGGGAATCATTATTTCAACTTATATAGTGAAAAGTGATAATTCACGTCTAGTCTCCAAGGCACTTGCGCTTTTCTTACTGCAGTTTGTGTCGAAAAGAAGTCGCTCTTTCAGAGAATAAAGCGATTGAACACTTATGAAGGTTGAGTTGGTTCCATGTATGATGGTTTAATAGACATAGTTAACTTGGAAGGGTGAGCAGCTTGCTTCACTATAGAACTTACGAAATTAGCCCGACAACCCCTTGGGTAACATTCATACATGGCGCGGGCGGAAGCTCTTCTGTCTGGTACAAACAAATTCGGGAATTTAGAAAACAACATAATGTTCTCCTAATTGACCTTCGGGGGCACGGACAATCTGCCGGTGGAATGTGGAAAAAAGGCGATACATTTATGGATATATCGAAGGAAGTAATTGAAGTGCTAGACGAGGTTAGCATAAAAGACACGCATGTTATCGGCATGTCACTCGGGACGATCGTCGCACAGACTATGGCAGATAACTTCCCAGAACGTGTAAACTCACTCATTCTTGGTGGAGCGATTATTCGTTTTGATATCCGAACAAAGTTATTATTATTGGGGGGACGTGTCGTAAAGCGTTTTGTCCCTTATATGCTCCTTTATAAATTATTTGCTTATATTATTATGCCGCGTAAACAGCACGAAGAATCGCGAATGGCTTTCGTCAATGAAGCCAAAAAAGTGTACCAGAAGGAATTTATCAAATGGTTTTCCCTTACTAAGCTTATAAATCCATACTTGACCCGCTTACAAGCATCGACAACGGCCATTCCAACATTATTTTTGATGGGTGAGGAAGATTATTTGTTCATTCCGCCGATTGAGGAAGTTGTTCGTAAAAATAAAGGATTTGAATTCGTTAAAATTGAAAAGTCCGGCCATGTTTGTAATATCGACCAACCGGAAATGTTCAATAAGTTAGCCATCGATTATATAGCTAAAATCGAACAAAGAAAAGCTGCCATCCAACTGGGATGACGGCTTTTCTGCAGATTGACGAATGATCACGTCTGTTGAACAACCATTTATTTGCATGAAATACTGGTGAGTAGGGCTTGATGACCTTCATTTTCACTGCACTATTTTCGGCCCGCTTTCGACTAACTATTCATGACAGATTTACTGAGGGGGCCATACTCTTTTCAGTAATACTGTTGCGAATAGTTGCCTGTCGCGTTCCTTCAATGTTCAAGTGAAAAATGCAGTAGTTTTGGAAGAAAAGAATAGATGACATTCTATGGAGAGTGTAAGTGTCCGAAGATGCAATTTCGGGCACTCTTGCACTTTGTATAATTGGTTCCTTGCTTACTTTTAGCAAAGATTCTGCATGTAATTATGTGAGACCTTATAGAAAGCGACACTTCTTTACTAGTAAAGAAGTGAAAATCCTAAAGAAAGCATCAGCCGCCAAAATTATATCTTTGGCGGCTTTTATCCGGGTAGATGCCCCTTTATTCTTTCGTCCCAAAAAGCTTTAGCACTTCGTGTACTTATGCATTTGGAGCGCGAAGGATGAAGGATCACCATACGATTACCGAAAAAATGTGTAGGGATGCGACAAAGTCGCATCCCTACACATCCAGACATCTCGGTAATCGTATAGAAGTCATTCAATCCAAAGTCAACTAAACACGTAGCACCCAGTAGATGATCATGTTATTCACTGGTTACTCTTGGCTAAACAACAGGTGTCACGGATTATGCGTTTACAAGTTCTAGTTCCTCAGCAGGGCCGAAGAATTCGAAGTTTATTTTTTCTTCTGGAACACCGAGTGCATATAGACCTTTAATGACAGCTTGCATGAAAGGTGTTGGCCCACAAACAAAGATATCGCTGCCTTCAATGACGTTAGCGGCAAGGAAGTCGGGGTTGATAAAGCCATCCCCCTCATCTGAGTAGAGCACGGCATATGTGGAACTAGGCATAGATTCATTCAACGTGCGTAATTTTGCATCGAATGCTTGGTGTTTGCGTGTACGTGCCGAATGTAGGAATGCAGCTGGCCGTTCTGGTGTTGTTTTGGCGATGGATTCATACATGCTCATCATTGGCGTGATACCAACACCGCCGCTAATAAGTGTCACTGGATTTTTACTTTCCATATCAAGGTGGAATACACCCGCTGGAACACTAACTTCAACTGTGTCACCGACATTCATTTCACGATGAAGGTTAACTGACATTTTACCGTTCGGTGTGACTTCATCTTCGCGTTTAACAGAAATGCGGTAGGAGTCGCCTGTTGGTGCTTGTGACAAACTGTATTGGCGATTCAAGATATAGTCTTCGCCTGGAATTGTGACACGTAACGTGATGTATTGTCCTGGTTTGTATGATGGTACTTTTTTGCCATCAACAGGTTTTAAATAGAATGATGTAATAACATCACTTTCAACTACTTTATCCGCGATTACAAAGTCTTTGAATGTTTTCCAGCCGTCATCCATTTCCTCAGCTTTGGCATACATTTCCTTTTCGATACCGATGAAGACACCTGCGATAACTTCATAGGCTTCTCCCCAAGCACCAATAATTTCGGGAGTTGCAGCTTCACCTAATACTTCTTTTATAGCGCCTAATAGGTAGTAGCCGACGATTGGATATTGTTCTGGTGTAATGTTGAGTGATTTGTGTTTGTGCGCAACTTGAACGACAGCAGGTAAAACAGCGCTGAGGTTATCGATATTTGCAGCTGCCGCGTAAACCAGTCCTGCAAGTGCGTTTTGTTGACGTCCTTGGGATTGATTGGCATGGTTGAAGATGTTCAACAGTTCAGGGTGAGCCTCGAACATATTTTTATAAAACACTGTTGTAATTGTTTTACCGTGTTGCTCCAATACAGGTACGGTTGATTTGATAATGGTAATGGTTTCTTGTGATAGCATGTTGTAGCACGACCTTTCGTAGTTGTTAACTCAAGCTTAAACTATAAAAGTGCTTAAAGATATATTTATAATACATCTTTAGAAAGTGTTAGGAAGTTAGTCACATTTCTTTCACGTAATTGCCACAAACGTTATAATGGTATTTGAAAGAGCGGTGAAGTTATGCGTCTAACGATGTACACAGACTTTTCGTTGCGTGTTTTAATTTATCTGGGAGCAAAAGAGCCAGGGGAATTATCAACGGTCCAGGAAATTTCAGATACATACAATATCTCGAAAAATCATTTGACGAAAGTAGTGCACGAGCTAGGGAAGATGGGGTTAATCGAAACGATACGCGGTCGTGGTGGTGGCATCAGGATGAAAGTGGAACCTAAAGACATCAACGTTGGAAAACTAGTTCGAAGGACGGAAGATGATTTTCATCTTGTTGAATGTTTTAATTCTGAGTCGAATAGTTGTATTCTTTCCCCGGTTTGCCGATTAAAAGGTGCATTACACGAAGCGTTGAATGCTTATTTAGCAGTTTTAGATAACTATACAGTGGCAGATTTTATCATTAATAAAGATGAGCTCAAAGCGATTTTGTTTGACCATCCATTATGATAAAATGAAAAAGAATATAAAAACAGGGGGCTATTTTTCATGGGAAAAGTTTTTGTTTTTGGACATAAAAATCCTGATACCGATTCAATTTCATCGGCAATCAGTTACGCGTATTTAAAGCAGCAATTGGGAATGAATGCAGAAGCAGTAAGACTCGGTGATGTAACGAATGAAACGGCATATGCGCTTGAATATTTTGGTTTTGAAGCGCCACGTCTTATCGAAAAAGCCGCGCCAGAAGTAGCGAAAGTCATTCTCGTCGACCATAATGAAAAACAGCAAAGTGTGGATGATATTGATGATGTGCAAGTAATCGAAGTTGTCGATCATCATAGAATTGCTAACTTTGAAACGAACGATCCTCTCTATTACCGTGCAGAGCCGGTAGGATGTACGGCAACGATTTTAAACAAACTATATAAAGAAAACGGTGTTGAAATACCGGGAAATATTGCTGGGCTTATGCTGTCTGCACTTATTTCGGATTCACTATTATTCAAGTCACCGACGTATACAGACCAAGACCGTGCTGCGGTTGAAGAATTGATTGCTATCACAGGTGTGGATGCACAAGAATATGGACTGGCTATGTTGAAAGCTGGTGCAGATTTAAGTGGTAAAACGCTCGAAGATCTTGTGAAACTTGATGCGAAAGAATTTGGTATCAATGAAGTGAAGATTGAAATTGCACAAGTGAATGCAATTGACATCAATGATGTTATGAATCGTCAAGCCGATTTGGAAGACCTTCTATACCGTGTCATTGCTGAAAAAGGGCTCGACCTGTTTTTGTTTGTCGTAACTGACATATTGAACAACGACTCAATGGTATTGGCACTTGGTAAAGAAGCGGGGCGCGCTAGCGAAGCATTCAATGTTACACTCGTGAACAACACGGCAACATTGAAAGGTGTCGTCTCCCGTAAGATGCAAATTGTTCCAGTATTGACTGAAGCATTGAAATGATATGAAGTGAATAGGAAAAGGTTGCAGTCCGCGTAAAGTGGATTGCAACCTTTTTGTTTTAATTGAGGATGAGCTGGTATCTCGGATTAGTTATGATAGCCATATCCTATTTCAAATCAAGTGGTTTCGTCGCAGGGCCTTCGAGGACGGAGCCGTCTTTTCGAAAGCGTGAGCCGTGGCACGGGCAATCCCATGTTTCATCGCCGGCATTCCACCTCGTCCGGCAGCCCATATGCGTACAGATGGGGGAGTCCGTCCTTGTAATATGACCACCAGTAAATTCTTTTAAGACAAGTCCAGTATTTTTCAAAGCTTGCAGTAAGAATGTACCAAACCCTGTTCGATCAGGCGAATAAAGTTCGGAAGCACGATTCTCTTTGCCGACAATTAGATCGCTGATAATCCGGGCGCTCGCCATTGAATTCGATAGTCCCCATTTTCGATATCCCGTACTTAAATAGACGTAAGGCATGCTGGAAGAAATAATTCCCGCGTATGGAATCAGATCGGGTGTCTGCGGGTCTTGCGCGGACCAGCCATGAGTCAGGGGAGAGAGGTTATACACATCTTGCAAATCGGTGTAAAGCCGATTGTAATGTATCTGTGTATCGCTTTCCATTCCCGCCTGATGACTTTCTCCAGACAGCAGAAAATACGTTTTTCCATCGATTTGTGCCGTTCGGATGGATCGTTTTGGTTCATCGACTGCAATATACTGCCCGCGAAGTGGCATATCACCTTCTGCCGCGACGATATAAGATCGATCGACAGACAATTTCATAATTTGTAGCCCACGCAGTGCTTCAATCGGGTAGTGTGAACATAATATTAGTTCCTTGAATTGAACTTCATGTCCCGATTTCATAGAAAGTAGACGTTTCTTTAAATCCATTAATAAAACATCCGATTGTTCGTAAATACGCGCACCTGCTTCAACCGCAAGACGCGCAAGATGTTGTCCGAATCGCACAGGATGAATCTGACTTTCGTTATTCAATGTAAGTGTTGCGTCAATCTGAATCGGTAATTCAGAATTCCTCCCCAGTTCACCTGGGATGCCAAGTTCCTTGTATGCATTCATCTCATAACGGAGTAATTCAGTGCCAAGCTTAGATTGAGAATAAAGAATAGAATCAGCTGCCTTTAATTCATCTTTTATTGCAATAGATTTCCCAAATTGAACGGCTTCTTCGTTCACTTCAAAATACATTTTTGCATTGTCTCGTCCAAACTGTTTTAGTAACTTTGCATAAACGAAGTCATGTTGGGCAGTCAGTTTTCCCGTGGAGTTGCCCGTAGCTCCCGCTAGGATTGTATCTTTTTCGAGAAGGATAACATCTTTCCCTTCTTTAGCTAGAAAATAGGCGTTTGCAATTCCACTTAGTCCGCCCCCGATGATGCAGACGTCGCAAGTGACATCGCCCTCAAGTTTTGGATATGGTTCACGTGGATATGCAGTACTAAGCCATAATGAATTGGACATAAAATAACCTCCGTCAAGTCTGCTTGAAATAGTAGTAAGCATATTCATTGTTCCCTTCTTTGATTGAATTTAAAATGAAGAGTATGAAAGGTGGCGGGAAAAATGAAAATTGAAATATGGTCAGATTATGTTTGTCCATTTTGTTATATTGGAAAGCGCAGATTAGAAGAGGCATTAGAGCAAACTGGTCTTGGGGAAAAGGCTGAAGTTGTTTTCAAAGCATATGAACTAGATCCGAATTCGCCCGCAGTATCCGATACACTGATGACAGAAGTCCTTGCGAAGAAGTATGGGATGAGTGTGGAAGAAGCGAAGAAGATGACTGATAATGTAGTTGACCAGGCAAAATCTGTGGGTCTGAACTATAACTTTGACGTAATGACGCCAGCGAATACATTTAATGCACACCGTCTAGCGAAACTTGCTGAACAGGAAGGTTTCGATAAGACTGTATCGGAAAGTTTACTGAAAGCTTATTTCATAGATGGTGAAAAAATAGGTGCAGAAGACGTATTGCTTCGCATTGCCGAAGAAGCAGGAATTTCACGCGACCGTGCGAAAGCAGTTCTTGATTCTGATGAGTTTGCAGATGATGTAAGAATGGATATCGCAGAAGCCCAGCAAATAGGTGTGAAAGGTGTTCCGTTTTTCGTTATCGATCGCAAATATGCAATCTCAGGAGCGCAGCCGGCAGAAGCATTTGCAAATGCACTTCGACAAGCCGCGGAAGAAGAAGTTTAAACAAAAGAAATAAAAAATCGGCCATGTGATCATAATGATCGCATGGCCGATTTTTTAAGTTATTTATTAAATTATAAAATCTCGAACTAGGATAAGTTACAACATAGAGATTTCACGTCTAGACTCCAGCGCCTAGCCCCTCGAGTCTCTTCAGGCTTGCTGATAAAGGCAAAGAACGCCTTTCCCTTCCAAGCCTTCCGGCGCTTGTCGGGGCTTAGCAGGCGCTTGCGCTTTTGTTATTATTGAGCTGGGTTTGCTTGTAAATCGATTGTGATTTTAATGTCGTCACCTACAAGAACGCCGCCTGCTTCAAGCGCTTGGTTCCATGTAAGACCGAATTCTTTTCTTGAAATTTTCCCTTCGACTTCGAAAGCAGCTACGTCTACGCCCCAAGGGTTTTTACCTGTACCTTCATACTCAGCTTCGAATGTAACTTTTTTCGTTACATCTTTAACTGTCATATCGCCAGTAACGTCATATTCGTTATCGCCTTTTTTTACGATATCTGTTGAAACGAATGTGATTGTCGGGAATGTTTCTGTATCGAAGAAATCAGCAGAACGAAGGTGGTTGTCACGATCGTCGCTATTTGTATGAATTGTTGTAGCGTCGATTGTGAAGTTGATGTTAGCACCCGTCAAATCTTCAGGATTCCCTTCGATTGTACCTTCTACGCCTGTAAAACGTCCTCTTACTTTAGAAACCATCATATGCTTAACTGAAAAACCAACACCTGTATGTGAAGCGTCTACTGTCCATTTTGTCATTGGAAAAACTTCCTCTCTGAATAAGTTATGTTCTTACTATATTCGATAAGTATCTTGAAGTCAAGGTATTTAAACGAATTTAATTTGAATAAGGTGAATAGTAAGACCTTTATTCTAATTAGTATTCCTTGTCAAAGTATAAGTTTGCAAGCATACTATTAAAGATGAAAAGCTTTAAATTGAAAGGATTGAATGTTGATGTCGAAACATCAATGGTATGAAGAACTTCAGAAAACAATTACAACAGGTACATTATTAATTGACGAGTCACTATGTAAATACACGATGACAAAACTTGGAGGAGCTGCAGACCTTCTTGTCATACCTGGAACAATAGATGAAACAGAGGCGACAGTACGATACGCATATAAAAATAATATTCCATTATTATTACTCGGAAACGGGTCGAATATGGTCGTCAGGGATGGCGGTGTAAGAGGAATTGTCCTTCACTTGTCACAACTCAACACGATAAGGATTGAAGGATCACTTGTGCATGCCGAGGCGGGGGCACTAATCATTGACGTTTCAAAACGTGCGGCAGCGACTACACTGTCGGGTATCGAATTTGCCTGTGGAATTCCAGGCTCCATCGGGGGCGCAATGGCGATGAATGCCGGCGCGTATGGTGGGGAGATAAAAGATATAATTGTGCAGGCAACAGTGTTAACGAAAGCTGGAGAGCGGTTAGTTCTTTCAAAAGAACAACTTGAGCTCGGTTATAGGAAGAGTATTATATCGCAAGAGGGCTACTACGTTCTCTCGGCAGATTTCCAACTCGCACAAGGAGACCAGGGTGTCATTGATGGGAAGGTAGCAGACTTAACCTTCCAGCGTGAATCAAAGCAACCGCTTGAGTATCCATCGGCCGGAAGTGTGTTCAAACGACCACCGGGCTATTTTGCGGGCAAACTTATTCAAGACTGCGGTCTTCAGGGAAAAGGGCATGGCGGAGCAGAAGTTTCATTGAAGCATGCTGGTTTTATCGTCAATAAAGATAATGCGACCGCATCCGATTACATTCAGACAATTAACATGGTGAAAGCGGAAGTGAAAAAAGTATTCGGCGTTGAACTGGAACTTGAAGTGAAAATCGTCGGCGAAGAAATAACGGAATAGCAAAAAGCGGATGACCCATGATTGGGCTATCCGCTTTTTTATTTTTTTAGGAAACTATATGTTTTTTGACGTAGAGCAGTGTTTAGGCTCCAGGCATCAATCTCAACACAAAGTCGCAAATTTAGACTGTCTTCTTTGAGTTTCAGTCCTTTATTTAAAGGCAGAGATCGCCTTTTTCTCCAGCGCTTGTTGGGGTTAAAAGGCGCCTTGCGCTTTTCTTATCATCTGGCGTTTTTACAAGAGAGCAGTGCAGGGTCGGTTACCTGGTCGTCTGTAATGTGCACTTGGCACATTTTATTGTTACTCATGAATTTGAAGATCCCATTGTTGAAGTCAGTTCCAACTTCTTTGAAGAAAATACCTTCAAAGCGAACTTCTTTTGAAAGCGTGAAGTTGACGCGGAAACCGTTACTGTCTTCGACTAAGTAGGCACGTACGCCTTTTTCGAACATGCCGTCAATCTCGTCTCTGATGGCGCGATCGACAGAAACGACATGGAAGTCGACGAATGTGATTTCTCGTAACAATACGTTCATGAACGAACCTTTAGTAATCTCTTCCCATCTACTCTGAGCAGTTTGCCCAAGAATGATTTGGGTAATGTTATGTGTATGAGCTACTTCCTTAATAACTTTTGCGGAAGTACGTTTTTCATTATCCCGGATTATGAAATCTTCTACTTCAAGTTCTTCAGCGAGTTCTTTCCAACGATCGATATATTCGGATTTTTCCGCGTCAAATTCATCATAAGGAAGCGGATCCACTGTTAAAATATACATTGGACAATCCATAATCGTTGCAATTTTATGTCCGCGCCTAATGAGACGCTCACCATTTGGACCGTAGTAGACACAAACGAGAATACTCTCGTCCATACGACCTTTTACTTTGCCCATGACGGTAGTCACCTCTTAATTATATTTTGGTTAGTCGAATTCATGTTAGAAGTTTAGTACTGATTGAAAACCAAACAATTATATATGAAAATGAACGATTTGACAAGATGCGAATGCTTCAAAGTGCTAAGAGTATGGTAATAGTGTATAATTTATTGTGTAAACTCTTTGAGCTTCCCCTAATACTATTATCTATAGCTCCCTATTATCCCGCCAGTCACGCTGAAGGTCAAGTTTGCCCAATATAATAATGAGTTTTACAAGTAATACATAATATGGAATGTGTATTTCTGTAGATTTTCAGGTGGTTTATTACAACTGTTTTAAAAGGTAAGAAGGTACAAATTTTTCTACATGGGCCGATGTCTAGACTTCAGACTTCCTTCCATTAGCCTTGGTCTGGCTGAAAAGGCTTAGTACGCCTTTATCTTTAAGATTACCAGTAGGGAGGGTCCGAACTTAATCCCTTCTACTTATCGGGGCTAAACCGCGCCTTGCGCTTTTCTTAATCTGTTTAGTATTGGAGGTTTGCATTTGTTGGCGATAACGATAGCTATTTTTATCCCGTTTTTGGCTGCTCTACTCGTCCCGTTCATTTATAAGAGGGTGCGCAGTCGCAATATCGGGTGGTTTGTCATGTCCGTTCCACTCGTCCTATTCATATATCTTGCCAGTTTCATTCCCGCGATTGCAGGAGGGAAAACATATATACATACGATTAAATGGATTGATTCTGCTGGGATCAATTTTACGACGTATCTAGATGGTCTCAGTATGATTTTTGGCCTTTTAATTACTGGGGTAGGGAGCCTCGTAATTCTCTATTCCATATATTATTTGTCTGAACGCGAAGCATTAGGGCGTTTTTACGTTTATCTTTTGATGTTCATGGGCTCGATGCTTGGAGTAATATTCTCGGACAACTTAATGGTGCTATATGTTTTTTGGGAATTGACGAGTATTTCGTCGTTTCTTTTAATCGCATTTTGGTACCACCGCAAAAAGTCTAGGTATGGTGCACAAAAATCAATGCTCATCACTGTATCTGGCGGATTAGGGATGCTTGTTGGTTTTATCATGTTGCATACAATGACTGGGTCGTTCAGTGTGCGCGAAATCATTGCAACAATTGGTCAGTATACAAATGAAAGTTTGTTTTTACCGGCAATGCTACTCGTTTTGCTTGGTGCATTTACGAAGTCAGCCCAGTTTCCATTCCACATCTGGCTACCAGATGCCATGGAAGCGCCGACACCGGTCAGTGCTTATTTACATTCCGCGACAATGGTTAAGGCAGGGATTTACCTTGTCGCACGCTTCACACCTGTATTTGGTGGGGAAGCGGTGTGGTTCTATACAGTTACTGGCGTGGGGATATTTACATTGTTCTGGGGATCCGTCAATGCGGTGCGGCAAACGGATCTGAAGGCATTGCTCGCCTACTCAACAATTAGTCAACTGGGTCTGATCATGAGCCTCTTCGGACTTGGTTCAGCGGCGCTTAACGAAGGCTACAGCGCGGACTCAGTTATTTATACACAGGCGACATTTGCCGCTTTGTTCCATCTTATTAACCATTCAACGTTCAAAGGTGCTCTCTTTATGGTCGTTGGTATTGTCGATCATCAAGTTGGAACGCGAGATATTCGTAGACTTGGCGGACTGATGTCACTAATGCCCGTGACGTTTACAATCGCTGTTATCGGCAGTTTTTCGATGGCAGGATTACCGCCGTTTAACGGTTTCCTTAGTAAGGAAATGTTTTTCGAATCCGTACTGAATGTGCGTAATCTCGACATTTTCGCAATGGGGCCGCTGATGGGAAGCTTATTGCCTGTTGTTGCTTGGATTGCAAGCGTGTTGACATTCGTTTATAGCATGATTATCGTTTTTCAGACATTTCTTGGGAAACATCAACCGGACCGTCTTGATAGAAAAGCATTTGAAGCGCCAGTTGGGATGCTGATTGCTCCGTCGATTCTGGCACTGTTCGTTGTAGGTATTTTCTTCTTCCCGAATGTAGTCGGAAAGTATTTGTTAAAGCCTGCAATGGCTTCGGTTTTACCTCCGTTTGAAGGTGCGGAAGGCCTTGTCCCGCATATAACTGCTTGGCATGGTTTTAATGGAGCTATCATGATGACAATTGGTGTTATCGTAGTGGGCGCGTTGCTATACTTCTTCCTTCGTTATTGGCGCGGGGTTTACTCGCTTGCACCTATGCGCTGGAATCTCGATTCTATGTATAACGGCTTGTTGACGCAGGCGGAGAAAGCTTCATCTTTCTTGACTCGGACTTATATGACGGGATACCTTAGGGATTATCTTGCATATATATTTGTTTTTTTCATCCTAACTGTCGGTGGCGGCCTGTTATGGACCGGTGGGTTTTCAATCGATTTTTCTAACGATGCTCCCATCACGGTTAGCGAGTATATCATCATCTTCGTAATGATGGGTGCGAGTATTGCGATCATCTTTGTAAAATCACGTATGACGGCAATCCTGTTAAATGGTGTTCTCGGTTATTCAATTGCTATTCTCTTTGTCGTGTTCCGGGCACCAGATTTGGCTTTGACACAAATTATCGTAGAAACCGTGACGACTGCGTTATTCCTCTTATGTTTCTATTTCTTACCTGAATGGAGCAAGGAGAAATCGACAAGGTCATTAAAAGTTTTCAAAGGCATTATTGCCATTTCGGTAGGAACGGTTGTTACAGTTCTTGCACTCGTCGTACAAGGCAATAAGATGTTCGAGTCGATTTCAGTATACTTTGAAGATGCTTATGAGTTGGCGGGAGGAAAGAATATCGTCAATACGATATTGGGTGACTTCCGGGCATTCGATACGATGCTCGAAGTAGTTGTACTTTTTATAGCCGGTATTGGCGTGTTTACATTGATTAAACTGAAGGCTGGAAAGGGGGACGAGGACGTTGAAGATTAATGATGTCATTTTACAGACAGTAACGAAGATTGTTGTCTTCATCATTTTGACGTTCGGCGTGGAATTGTTCCTTTCCGGTCATAATAATCCGGGAGGTGGATTCATTGGTGGTCTCGTCCTATCTTCCGCATTCGTTCTTCTCTATTTGGTGTTCGATATCGAAACAGTCCATAAGGGCATCCCATTCGATTTCAAGAAGATTGCAGCGTTTGGTGTATTGCTTGCAGTCGGAACGGGGTTAGGGTCAGTTCTATTCGGTGCATCATTCCTTACACAGACGGCTAGTCATTTCAACTTGCCAGTGTTTGGGGAAACGGAATTAGCGACGGTCGTGCTGTTTGAGGCAGGGGTTGCACTGACTGTTGTCGGTGTTGTTGTAACGATTATTTTAAGTATTAGTGAGGATGTGTAGCTGTTGGAAACGTTAATAACGATACTCGTTGGAGTCCTTGTAACGGTCGCTGTCTACTTGCTGCTATCTAAAAGTCTAGTTCGGGTCATTTTAGGGACGGCAATCCTGTCGCATGCTGTGCATTTGCTATTAATGACGATGGGCGGCTTGAAAAAAGGAGCAGTCCCACTATTAGGTGAAAATGCGGAGAGCTACACGGATGCTCTTCCACAGGCACTTATCCTGACTGCAATAGTGATCAGTTTCGCAGTGACTTCCTTTTTACTGGTGCTTGCATATCGAACATACAAAGAGACTGGGTCGGACAATCTCGCTGCATTGAGAGGGTTCAAAGATGAATAATATTATAGTTATGCCAATGATTATACCTTTGTTAACAGGGATTTTACTTGTATTTCTCCGGCCTTATGTGAAAGTTCAACGGGCGTTCAGTCTTGTTTCAATCGTAGCAACCGTAGCGATCAGTGTTTATATTTTGAACATGATTCAGGCGGACGGTATTTTACGGCTCGATTTCGGGGGCTGGTTGCCACCATACGGAATTTCATTTGTCGCAGATTCATTCTCTATGCTACTTGTATTGACGACAGCGATTGTAACAGGAATCCTTCTAATTTATGCGTTCTCGTCGATTGGTCGAGCGCATGAGAATATGTTCTTTTATCCGTTCGTTTTTTTCCTGATTGCGGGCGTTAATGGTTCATTTCTAACGGGTGACTTGTTCAACTTATTCGTCTGTTTTGAAGTTATGCTTCTATCTTCTTATGTGCTCATTACACTTGGAGGCAGGAAAGTTCAACTCGTCGAATCAATTAAATACATAACTATAAATGTACTGTCATCGTGGTTTTTCCTCGTTGGAATCGCGTACTTATATGGTACGGTAGGTACGCTTAATATGGCACATCTATCAGTACGTATTGCAGAAGTCGGGCAAGGGCCGCTGTTGACAGTGATTAGCATTGTGTTCCTCATTGTATTTAGTTTGAAATCTGGACTACTTCTTTATTTCTGGTTGCCAGGGTCATACAGTGCACCACCGACAGTAGTTGCGGCTTTGTTCGGTGCTTTGCTTACGAAAGTCGGTATCTATGCAATGTTCCGCGTGTTTACGCTCATTTTTTATCACGAGCCTGGTGTTACACATTTGATGATTGGCATTATGGCGGGAATCACGATGATTGGCGGTAGTATTGGTGCAATCGCCTACAATGATATCCGGAAGATTGTGTCCTATAACGTCGTCATTGCAGTAGGGTTTATACTCGTTGGCCTTGCTGTCTCGACAGAAGTGGCGATTCAAGGGTCTATTTATTACCTTATCCATGACATGATTATTAAAGCTTTGTTATTCCTTATCGCAGGGACGATGATCTACTTAACTGGAACTGCAAGGATTGAAAATATGAGTGGGTTGATTCGCAATTATCCATTACTTGGGTGGCTGTTCTTCATCACAATGCTGTCACTTGCCGGAATTCCGCCGCTTAGCGGGTTCATCGGAAAGGTGTACGTTGGCCAAGGGGCGATTGAGGCGGGTGCGTTCGTCTTGCTTGCAATCGCGTTCCTATCAAGTATTTTCGTTTTGTATTCACTTCTGCGGATTTTCCTAAACTGCTTTTGGGGCGAAACGATTATCAATGAAGACGACGATGTACCGCTTAAAAAAGGGATGCTTATTCCACTCGTCCTGTTTGGTGTACTGACAATTGCGCTGGGAGTTGGAGCAGAGGCGCTTGCGCCATACGTTTCAGATGCAGCCCGAACACTGACAAATCCTGATATCTATATAGACGCGGTTTTGAATGATAACCGTTAATCGAAGACAATCCCGTCCAATGACCGAAAAGAAGAGGTGAAGGCTAATGCCAGCCCAGTTACTGTTGAATTTATTTATAGCTCTGCTCTGGATGCTCTTAATCGATGAGGATGAGCTAAAGTTTACGACTTTCTTTGCCGGCTTCCTGGTTGGGATAGGAATCATATTTTTCATGCATAGATTTTTCGGCACGCAATTCTACTTGCGCCGTTTGTATGCGACATTCAAGCTGCTTTTCATCTTCATATCCGAATTGACCAAATCGAGCGTAGTTGTATTGAAACAAATACTTAGCCCAAAGCTGAAAATTAAACCGGGTATTTTTAAATATGAAACAGTCTTAGAGAGTGATTCAGAAGTGACGATGCTGTCGTTGCTTTTGACGCTGACCCCGGGGTCTGTCGTCATGGAAGTGTCCCCTGAAGGAAATGTCCTGTTTATTCACGCGATGGACGTCGAACAATCTCGCGATGGACTTTTGATGCAACTGCATAACTTTGAAAGAGCAATCATGGAGGTGACCCGCTGATGATTCAAGCAATGCTGACGACTTCGCTCGTATTATTCTCAATAACGATTGCAATAGCTGTCATACGAATCATTCTCGGCCCTTCGATGCCGGACCGCGTTATCGGGCTCGATATGATTGGTGTAAACTTGATTGCTATGATAGCCGTAATTTCAGTGGTGATGAACACGAAAGCATTTTTAGAAGTCATTCTTATTTTGGGAATTCTATCGTTCATCGGTACAATTGCCTTCTCTAAATTCATCGAGAGGGGTGTTATCGTTGAACGTAAACACGATAGGTGAATTCGTAGGCGCATTTCTGATTTTAACAGGCGGAGTTGCGAGCGTAATCAGTGTCTTTGGATTGCTTCGGCTGCCTGATGTCTACACGAGATCTCATGCTGCGACGAAAAGTTCGACGCTCGCTGTTTTGCTAACCTTGTCAGGTGCTTTTATTTACTTTTTGTTCAGTCAACATTTCGTAAGTGTACGCCTTCTTTTAGGAATTGTGTTCGTCTTTCTAACTGCACCGGTTGCCGGACATTTGATCGTCCGAGCGGCTTACCGGTCGAATGTGAAGTTAGCGGATATTTCTACTGAGGATGAATTATATGAGGTTTTGCATAAGGATAAAATAGAAGAGGATGGGACCGGCCGTTAGTGGCTGTCCTATCCTTTTTTTTGTTGAGGGGATTTGGATGGATGATTGGTTGTGCTGTGTTAATGCTCGGTGTCGCGGATATATGATTGGTTGTGATGCGTTTCTGCTCGGTATCGCGGATATATGATCGGTTGTGATGCGTTAATGCTCGGTATCGGGGATATATGATTGGTTGTGCTGTGTTAATGCTTGGTGTCGGGGATATATGATCGGTTGTGATGCGTTAATGCTCGGTGTCGCGGATATATGATTGGTTGTGCTGCGTTAATGCTCGGTGTCGCGGATATATGATTGGTTGTGCTGCGTTAATGCTCGGTGTCGGGTATATATGATCGGTTGTGATGCGTTAATGCTCGGTATCGCGGATATATGATTGGTTGTGATGCGTTAATGCTCGGTAGCGCGGATATATAATCGGTTGTGTTGAGTTACCACTTTTGCCCTAAGGTTAGTTTGGAGAAAGAAGGAATATAAATGAAATAGTAGAATACCATTAAGGGAGATAGGGAAGGTGCGTGAAATGGTGAAACAGGGGAAACGGATGGGGAAATGGCCAAAAATTATGTTGTCGGTGTTTGGATCAATTATAGTTTTGGCTATTGTGGTACTACTTATTGTAAATAGTTACATAGCGAAGTCGAAACCGTTTATTGATGGAGAAGTAAGTATGGAAATTCTAGATGAAGATGTGACAATCGTCCGGGATGAGTTTGGCGTACCGCATATAACGGCGGAATCGGACGCGGATTTGTATAGGACTCAAGGCTATGTGCAAGCTCAAGACCGTTTATTCCAAATGGATATGGCTCGTAGGCAAGCGAGTGGTCGATTATCCGAAGTAGTTGGGGAAGTAGCTGTTGGAACGGATAAGAAGTTCCGTACATTTAGTTTGCGCTCGGCGGCCGAAGCGTCTTATGACGGCTATGGTGAGGGAGGGAAAAAGGTGCTCAGCTGGTATGCGGAAGGAGTCAATGCATTCATTGAGGAGGCGGAGCGAGATGGGAAGTTTCCGTATGAATTCAAGGTCCTGGGCTACACGCCTGAACCATGGACAGAAATCGATTCGCTGACGATAGGTAAGTATATGGCTTATGACCTCGGCGGAAACTGGGATAGTTTAGCGGTCAGGCATTGGGCGTTGAATAATTTCTCGGAAGACTTGGCGCGGGAGTTGTTCACCGTTTATCCGGAAAATGCGTCTTCTATTATTGAGGCTAACATTGCGAATCCGGTCGCTGTGGCTGGTCAGTTCGACCCTGATCTTGTGCCGCCTGAATTCAACGGTAGTAACAACTGGGTCGTGTCGGGGGATAAAACGGCTTCAGGATTACCGCTTCTAGCAGATGATCCGCATCTCGGGCTTGATACGCCGGCGATCTGGTATCAGATGCATTTGCAATCACCTGAACAAAACGTTAGCGGTGTTATTTTTGCAGGGATTCCAGGAATTATTCTTGGGCATAATGACGACGTTGCATGGGGTGTGACGAACGTTGGACCTGACGTACAAGATCTATATATCGAAACTCCGAATCCTGAAGATCGGACACAATTTCTCTATGATGGAGAATGGGAACAGGCTGAGGTAAGAGATGAAACGATTTCTGTAAAAGGCGAGGAGGATGTACCGTTTGAAGTAATGGTTACGCGACATGGCCCGATTATTTCGGACATTCTTTACAAAGATGAAGATCCAGACGCGCTGTTTTCAATGCAATGGACAGCACTGGAACCGACAAAAGAACTCGAAGCGATTATGAAGATGAACAAAGCTTCCGACTGGGAAAGTTTTGAGATGGCTTTGGAAGACTTCCATGCACCAGCACAGAACTTTGTGTTTGCAGCGAATGACGGCACTATTGCTTATAAAGCGAACGGTCGTATTCCTATCAGGAAACAAGGGGATGCGCAATTGCCTGTACCAGGCGACTCTTCCGATTATGGCTGGACGGGCTACATTCCATATGATGAGTTGCCGCGTGTCGTGAATCCTAAAGAAGGGTTCATTGCCACAGCAAATAATCAAATTGTTGACGATTCATATCCGTATCATATTACAAAACTTTGGGCACAGCCTTATCGCTATGAACGAATAGCGGAAGTGCTTCGCGAAGGAGATAATTTCACGGCGGAAGATATGATGAAATTGCAGATGGATCAGAAGAACTTATACGCTCGTGAGTTCTTGGACGATATGATTGGTTCAATTGAAATGAAAGACGCCGCTGTCGGAAAGTACAAAGAAATTGTAAAAATGCTTCGCGAGTGGGATCAATATGATTCCGCAGATGCGGCGGCACCACTTGTCTTTCATAAATGGATAAAACAATTGCCAATTGGCATGCTCAGTGCAACGATGCCTGAGGACGTTTATGAGCTTCTGCCGGCGAAGGGGACAATTACCGACAAAATGTTGCGCGACGCTTATGCGGGTGAACCAGGCGCCTGGGTGGAAGAGTATGGCGGTGTTGATAAGTGGGTCTTCGATTCATTTGTAAATTCAATCGAAGAGATTGAAGGATTGTTCGGTGATAAAATCGCGGATTGGCAATGGGGAGATTTCCATCAGTTGGAGTTTCCGCACGCTCTATCAGGCGCATCTCCAATCTTTGAATATTTCTTAAATCCGAAGAAACAGGCAATCGGCGGTTCGAATGTTACAGTCCAGGCTGCAGCATTTCAGGCAGATGGTACTGTAAATCACGGTGCACCTTGGCGCTTTGTTGCCGATTTGTCCGATTTATCGAAAGCGAATCATATTGTAGGGCCGGGTCAAAGTGGCCACATAAAATCGCAATGGTTCCACGATCAAGCAGATGACTGGGTGAATGGTAATTACCATGAAACTGTTTTGGATGGGGACATTAAAGAAGGATATACGTTGAAGTTAAAAGCGGAGCGCTAATGCGCCCCGTTTTTAATTTGGTGAAACTTTGGAAACGCGGGTAAACCGATGCATTATCTTATCCACCGCTAAGAGCCTCTGTTATTTAACAATCAAAACCGGTGCTGTCACACGTTTTGCTACTTTATGACTCACACTGCCTAGCACCATTTCCTGAAAAGTATTCAGGCCACGGCTACCGAGAACGACAAGATCGAATTCACCACTATTGGCAAAATTAACGATGATTGGTCCAGGGTCACCGTGTTTGATGACAAGCTTAAAGGGGATTTGAAACTGCTCGAAAGCCTCCTCGATGGGCATGAGTCGCTTCTTGCGATCGATATGGAGATCATCACTGCTAGCATTATCAAGTACATCTGAACGTGTTCGGTCAAACTCAAGGATATAAAGGATTTCAACGGCCACTCCTTGGCATAACGAGGCAAGTTGAGCGGCATGTTTGGCTGCGCGGTGCGAGTTTACTGAGCCGTCGACCGCGACTAGTATTCGGTTATACATCGGAATCCCTACTTTCGTATGTCTGACATGTAAAGTTACATTGTTAGTAAGTATAAGTCTTCTACGCCTATCTGTTAAACCCTTCTTTTGAGTAATAAATCAAGCGGAAATTTACATTCAAAGCACCGTTTGATTAGCCTTGCAATTACAAGAGGAATTACATATACTAAAGTTAATCAAACAACCATTTGAATGAGGTGTAAATATGACGGTAAAAGAAGTTTGTGAAGTGACAACGGTTCATGAAGAAGTTGTGAATCGGGTACAGAAGGCGCTCCCTGATGTGGGTGCTGCTGTCGCGATATTTAAAGCGTTGGCGGATGAAACCAGATTAAAAATTGCTTTTTCGCTGACACTAGAAGAAGAAATGTGTGTATGTGACGTTGCGGCAGTGATTGGTTCTTCCGTTGCGACAGCTTCCCACCACTTACGCTATTTGCGCGAACAAGCACTTGCTAAATCAAGGAGAAAAGGGAAGATGGTTTACTATTCGCTCGCAGACGATCACGTCCACCAACTTGTGAAAGTCGCACACGAGCATACGATAGAGGGTGTTGAGCATGGCAACGGTTGAGAAGAAAGAATATAGGTTGGAGAATCTAACATGTGCCAGTTGTGCGATGAAGTTTGAAAAAAACGTTAAAAACCTGCCTTCTATTGAGGATGTACAAGTGAATTTTGGTGCATCAAAATTAGCGTTCAGTGGCAGCGCGACGATTGAAGATCTCGAAGCAGCAGGTGCATTTGATGGCATTAAAGTTGTCCCGCTTCAGAATAAGAAGATTGAGCCGAAAACGTCTTTCTTTAAACGGAAAGAGAATCTCGTTACACTTTTTTCGCTGCTGTTCTTACTAATAGGGATGTATGTGTCATTTCGTTACGCTGAAACACATCCTGCAGCAATTGCCCTATTTGCAATTGCCATTGTAATTGGTGGAACAAGCATATTCAAAACAGGATTGCGAAATTTGGTCCGTTTCGAATTCGATATGAAAACGCTGATGACGATTGCCATTATTGGTGCTGCCATTATTGGGGAATGGCGTGAAGGTGCGGTTGTCGTCTTCCTGTTTGCGGTTAGTGAAGCGTTAGAAGCCTATTCAATGAATAAAGCACGACAGTCCATCCGACAATTGATGGATATTGCACCGCCTTCCGCCCTCGTAAAACGTGGGGAAGCGTTTATGGAACTTCCGACAGAAGATATCATCGTCGGCGATATTCTAATCGTAAAACCGGGTCAGAAAATCGCTATGGACGGCGCTGTTCTAATGGGTTCATCTACGGTCAATCAAGCAGCGATTACAGGGGAATCCATCCCTGTCCAAAAAAAATCTGGTGATAATGTATTCGCGGGCACGCTTAATGAAGAGGGTGCACTTGAAGTTACGGTTACAAAGCTTGTCGGCGATACAACAATTGCGAAAATCATCCATCTCGTAGAAGATGCGCAAGCAGAAAAAGCACCATCTCAAAAGTTCGTTGATAAATTCGCGAAATACTACACACCTGCAATCATCGTGATTGCAATTCTTGTGGCCATAATACCACCATTACTTGGTGGCGATTGGAACGCGTGGATCTACCAAGGTCTTGCTGTACTCGTCGTCGGTTGTCCGTGTGCACTTGTTGTCTCTACACCAGTTGCGATTGTCACAGCGATTGGTAACGCGGCACGTCAAGGCGTGCTGATTAAAGGCGGTATCCACCTCGAAGAAACAGGAAGACTTGACGTTATTGCGTTCGATAAAACCGGAACGTTGACGAAAGGGTATCCAGAAGTAACGGATTTCATCGTAGGTAAAGAAATCGCTCAAGAGCAATTGTTAAGCGCAATCGCAGCAGTCGAGTCAATGTCGCAGCATCCGCTTGCAAAAGCGGTTGTCGATTACGCGCATCATCATGGTGCACAGAAAGTCGTTGTGTCGAATTTTCAATCGGTTACCGGAAAGGGCGCTTATGCTGAAATTGATGGCATGACGACTTATATTGGCAGCCTGAGCTGGGCACAAGAACTTTCTTCATTGCCAGAAGAAATATTACAGCAAGCGGCATCCCTTCAACGAGAAGGAAAGTCTGTCATGGCGATTGTCACGGGTACTGATTTTAGTGGACTGCTAGCCGTGGCGGATCCCATACGTGCGGAAAGTCGTGACGTCCTTGAACAACTGAAAAGTATAGGTATCCGTCATACAGTCATGCTGACAGGCGATCACCAAGTAACGGCAGATGCAATTGCTACTGAGCTCGGTGTTACGGATGTACGCGCCGGACTAATGCCGGAAGACAAATTAACAGCGATTAAACGATTGAGCGACGAATATGGCCGTGTTGCCATGGTTGGAGATGGCATCAATGACGCACCTGCCTTAGCTGCGGCTTCAGTTGGTATAGCAATGGGTGGAGCAGGAACGGACGCTGCATTGGAAACAGCAGATATTGCACTAATGGCAGATGATTTAGGGAAATTACCTTATACAATGAAATTAAGCCGAAAAACATTGCGAATCATCAAAGAAAACATTATGTTTGCATTAGGCTTAAAAATTATAGCATTGCTTCTTATCATTCCCGGTTGGCTGACATTATGGATTGCCATCTTCGCGGATATGGGTGCCACGCTACTCGTTGTGCTGAACTCGTTGCGGTTGCTACGCGTTCATAAGTAAGTAGTTTCTATACGGAGGCGAATTCTAATGTATTTACAAGAGTGGACAATGGAAGAGCAGGAGCAACTTATTCATTTCATGACAACTAATACGTGGCCTTACCACGGTAACTCTGATCCGGGACGTCATTTGATTGAAAAAACAATCGAAGAGGGCGGCTATGAGTCGGATGAAGTCAAAACGTTTTGGGTGGAAAATGACGCCGGAGAAAAAGTAGGAATCGTAAAAATTTACGACTTGCAAGATGAAATTCCGTTGTTCGATTTACGTATTGCAGATATGTCGAGGGGATATGGCTACGGCCCGAAGGCTCTTCGTCTTGTCGCGGAATATGTATTCGGATTGCCAGGCAAGAAAATTCGTCTCGAAGGTCATACGAGACAAGATAATCTTGCGATGCGAAAAACGTTCGAACGTGCAGGCTTTGTCAAGGAAGCACATCTTCGGAAAGCTTGGTTTTCGCCTAAAGAACATTCCTATTATGATGCAGTGACCTATGGTATTACGCGGGAAGATTTCATGGCGGGAACGACAACGCCTGTGATTTGGGAAGACGGAGAGAAGTCACGAGGTTCTGCGGCATCCCCTCGTATCCCGGATTTCGCGGAGTCATTCGAATCAGAACGGCTTGTCATTCGGGCTCCTGAACTGGGCGATGCAACAGATGCTTGGAATGCGATTAGGGCTTCATTACCTGCGCTTCGCAAGTGGATGCCATGGGCGCAACCGGAACCGGAGCTGCATATGACAGAAGAAAGCTTGCGAAAAGCAGTTGCAAATTTCATCACAAGACAAGACCTGCGCTTCCATGTTTACCATAAAGAAACCGGGAAGTTTGTCGGTTCATCGGGACTACATCGAATCGATTGGTCGATTCCGAAATTCGAGATTGGCTACTGGCTAGCTACAGAATTTGAAGGCCAGGGCTATATGACCGAAGCCGTTAAACATATTGAAAAATTTGCCTTCGAAAAGCTTGGAGCGCGCAGAGTGGAAATTCGTTGTGATGAAGAAAACATGAAAAGTCGTAGCGTCGCAGAACGTGCAGGGTTCACCCTCGAAGGAATTTTGAAACAAGATTCCTTATCACCCGATGGTAATGTTTTACGAAATACATGCATCTATGCGAAAATAGACTAAAGAAAAGCGGAAGCGGCCCGTATAGACGCGACAGGCATAAAACGGACCGGCGACGCGGTGCTCTTCCCGCACAGCTGGTCTGGCTTATGACCCGAGCGTCTGGCCGCTGTAGCTAGACAATATAAGGAATGCAGCTTAAGTGCGCGACGTTCTGTCGCAACAGCTGCATGACCTACTTCGTGTAGGCCTAAGCTCCAGGCGCCGTCTAGCTCCGAAAAGCGCTGGAGGTCTTTCAGAAAAAGGCGTACTTTGCCTTTATCTGAAAGAATGAAGCGACTCGAGGGGCTGGCGCCTGTAGCTAGACAAGAAAAGCGGAAGCGGCCCGCATAGACGCGACAGGCATAAGACGGACCGGCGACGCGGTGTTCTTTACCCGGGAGGGATGCACTTCAATCCTTCCTAGCTGGTCTGGCTTATGACCCGAGCGTCTGGCCGCTGAAGCTAGACACTAAAAAAGGGATGCCGACTAATGTCGACATCCCTTTCGTTACACGCTTCGTTTTCCGGAAATAAGATTGAAAATAAATGCAATAACCGCGATGACTAGAAGAATGTGAATTAGTCCTCCGCCAATCTTGAATACGAGACCTAACAACCAAAACACGAATAATGCTACAATGAGTAACCATATAATTCGACCCATGTGAATTCCCCCTTTACTGATGTATTCTATCTTTACCCCCGCCAATTAAAAGTTAAACTAGGGACGTTTGAAAAGTAGTGATTGGGAATGAGACTGGGTATACATACTGGAGGCGGTACAGTTGGCAACACCAGGTATGGAAGATTATCTTGAACAGATTTATTTGCATATCGAAGCGAAAGGCGTTGCACGTGTATCGGATGTAGCTGAATCCTTGGCGGTTCTCCCTTCATCCGTTACAAAAATGGCTCAGCGTCTCGACAAGGAAGGCTATATTGTTTATGAACGCTACAAAGGTCTCGAATTGACAGGAAAAGGGTTTTCGTTCGGAAAAAAACTTGTTCGACGTCATGATCTCCTTGAACAGTTTCTTCGCATTATTGGAGTCGATGAAGAAAATATTTATGGGGACGTGGAAGGAATTGAACATCACCTAAGCTGGAATGCGATGGATCGAATAACTGATTTGGTCGAAGCGATGGGACAAGACGAAGAATTTGTTAGAAAATTACGTGTAATGGATCAGGAGAAAGAGGTAGATAAATAATGGAACAACTAAAATCAGGTTATGCGGTGGAGTTAGAAGTGTTGGAGCAAGACGGTTCAAGATGGATATTGGGTGGCGATAGCGAACAAGAACATATTATGTTGAATGCATCTGATGCAGACGAAAACATTCAAGAAGGAGATAAAGTAAAAGTATTCCTTTACATGAATAGACGCGGAGAGCTTTCTGCGACGATGCAGATTCCACACATGACAGCTGAGACATTTGGCTGGGCACGTGTAATACGTGTGGATGACCATGAAGGTGTTTATGTTGATATCGGTTCTTCAATCGAAGTGCTTGTGAATAAAAATGATATGCCTAAAGTGCGGGCTCTATGGCCGAAGGTAGACGATGCATTGTATATGACGCTTCGAATGGATTTGGGCGGTACTATTTTCGGCCGACTTGCTACAGAAGAACGCGTATTAGAACAAATCATTGAAGCACCTACTTCCGTCTTTAACATGGACTTGAAGGCAAGAGCGTATCGCTTGTTACCAGTTGGTTCGTTTATGCTTAGCATTCCTGAAAATTACCGTATTTTCATCCACAATACAGAACAGGAACGTGAACCTCGTCTCGGCCAAGAAATGACTGTCCGTATTATTGGTGTCCGTGAAGATGGAACAGTGAACGGATCGATGTTGCCTCGTAAAGAGGAGCGTCAGGGAGACGATGCTGAAAAAATCCTTCGTTATTTGAATGAAGCTAAGGGACGTATGCCCTTCACGGATAAATCAACACCTGACGAGATAAAAGAAATGTTCAATATGAGTAAAGCATCATTCAAACGTGCACTTGGTAAACTCATGAAAGAAGGCAGAATTGAACAGAATGATGGATGGACATTGTTGAAATAATACCGAAGTTCGGGAACCTTTATCAACCGGGAATCGTATTAATTCCTAGAAAGAGGGGGAATCAACATGAAACGTCTACTGACAATAATGATGGCGGCTGTACTGGTAATCGGAATCACGGTTCCGGCGACCGTACATGCAGAAGATCCAGTCATCAATGAAAAACTAGGTGTACCAATCGTTGTTTACGGTGCAGATTTATCAGACGCAGAAAAAGAAAGTGTGAAGAATAGTTTGGGCGTTGCACAAGAAGCGGAAGTGGAAGAAATATCCGTTGATGGCAGTGACCTTGTGAAATATATTAAAGATGGCAATGGCAAGGCACGTATGTATTCTTCAGCTAAAATCACGAGGCAGGAAGAAGGCAAAGGGCTTGTCATCACGATTGTTACACAGGATAATATTACACAGGTGACACCAGAAATCTATGCAACGGCAATGTTAACGGCCGGAATCGAAGACGCAATTGTCGAGGTAGCCTCACCGAAAAAAGTGACGGGCCATTCCGCGTTAGTTGGAATATACAAAGCCTATGAAGTGACTGGTGAGAAACTTGATACAGAGCGGACTGATGTCGCAAATGATGAATTGAATCTTGCGACGAAGTTTGCGAAAGAACCCGGTGTCGATAGTGACAAAGTAGCCGAGCTTCTAACGGAAATTAAAAAGCAAATCGCAGAGAAAAATCCGGCGACAAAAGAAGAGGTTGAGAAAATTGTCACAGAGCAAATGAAAAAGCTTAATATTAATTTAAGTGATGCGGATCGGCAATTGCTCATAGACTTAATGGACAGAATTAGAAATTTAGATATCGATTTCAATAAATTATCTGAGCAATTATCGGATATGACATCGAAAATAAAAGAAACACTCGGTGATATTGATCCTGGCTTTTGGGAAAGTGTGAAGGAGTTCTTTGCGAACCTTTTCGAATCCGTTCAGTCTTGGTTTAAGTAATCGGGAAGTAAAATGTTGTATTATGAAGGAGAATTTATTGAAAAGGGGTAGTTTAGATGGAATTCGAATTTGTTGAATTGGGCGGGGATGCATTCGCGTTCCGTTATGAACAAAATGGAGCGATGCTTGCAGAAATTACATGGACAATTCTTGGGGATGTGATGGTGATGGATCATACATTCGTTTCACCTGAACTCCGAGGACAAGGCGTTGCAAAAAAAATACTGGACCGTGCAGCGAGTTATGCGCGTGAACAAGAGTTAAAAATGGAGCCTGTCTGCTCGTATGTTGTAACAGCTTTTGAACGCTACAAAGATTATGATGATGTAAAAGTGTGAAAAATAATAAAAGGCAATCCATTTAGTTATAAAACTAAGGATTGCCTTTTATATTTCACGCGGTAAAGTTCGATTCATTCAAATCCCTCACAATAAAGTAATTAAGTACACTATACTAGTTAATACAGTAGCGCCGGCGACAGTATACATCATGTCGGCTTGACTGAAAATCAGTTTCTTCTCCATTTGTATCGTCCCCTTTCCTAATTTGGGCTATGATGCCTGCATATATACAGAATACCCGTTCACTATTTTATGAAACATCTTTGTCATGTTATTGTTTGAAAAAGTGAAACCTATCCTTCAGTTGAACGTATAATCATATATAGAGATTAAGAGAGAGGTGTATTTCATGAGCCGTACAGTAGAAAGAGTATTATCGATAATAAGTGTTATATTTACGGCAGTAGGTGTTATTCTAAGTTTCGCCTCACTGGCTTTATTTAACTATGTGAAGTCGGAGCCGATGTTCCGTGTAGAATTCGATTCGGAGATGATGGCATATGATCCGACGCTAACACCAATGGAACTGGAGTCAATTTATTCGGTCTTTTCCCTAGTAGGTGGGTTTATGTGGTTAATCATTATCAGCTTAATCATTAGTTTTATCTTGACGATAATTGGGATTGTGAGTATTTGGAAGAACAAAAACCCTAAGCTTGCCGGGATTATGTTCATTATCGCCGGTTTGACTGCTGGGATTATTTCATTGACTTCAATTCTTCTGTACATTGCTGGGATCCTTTGTTTTACCAAGAAACCACCACTAACACAGGAGTCGCAGTTCGTGGATGATAAGTATGATGGAACAATGAGACCTTTATAATAATGTAAAAAAACACTTTCCTCCAATTGGGGGAAAGTGTTTTTTTTAGTGTAAGGCAAGTGCTGGGGAATGAATACAAAATACATATTGGGCTGTTACTACAGGGTAGCCCTCGAAATATTCTTCAAAGATATCAAGTAACTCAAAGCCTTGTTTCTCATAAAAGGCTCGTCCAACCGTATTGCGTTCGTCTACATAAACAAATAATTTCTGTGCGTCTGAAAGTAACGACAGAGAGTATTCAACTAACTTTTTACCATAGCCCATTTTCTGATGCGATGGTAAAATATACATAGCAGTCAATTCAGAATCGCCATCTTCATCTTTTTTCGTGAAACTGGAAAAACCGATAGGAATACCTTCACATTCGGCTACTAGCACATACGTTTTCTCCATGCGCTTCAGTAGCATCGCTTCTGAGTAGGAGCGATTGATAAATTTCTTTTGGATTTCTGCTGGAATAATATCTTTATAGGTTTCGTTCCAAGTCTTAAAAACAATCTGTTGAACGTGCATACTATCCATGGCAGTCATTAGTCGGATCATTGCACTGTCACCTCTGCATTTCTTTTTGTAATCATAACAAATAACTTGGATGAAAACTACCAATGTAATGAAAATGATATATATGGGAGAGATGCTGGATGAAGTGGACTTATAACGAATTTGGGGAATTAAGCGGTCATGAAGTATATGAAATGTTGAAGTTACGTGTTGATGTATTCATCGTGGAGCAAAATTGTGCGTATCATGAAGTTGATGGTCATGATTACGATGCGATTCATATATTCTGTTGCGATGAGGAAGGACTGGCCGCCTATGCACGGCTTCTTCCGGCTAGTGTGAAGTATTTGGAGCCATCCATTGGTCGGGTCATCATCAGAGAGGACAAAAGGGGCACAGGGCTTGCACATATTCTTATGGAACGAAGCGTTGACTTTACCAAGAAACATTGGAAACCTGAAAAGATTCGATTGCAGGCTCAGCAACATCTTGTTGGATTTTATGAGAAGCATGGATTTAATGCGATTTCGGAGCCTTATGAAGATGGTGGAATTCCGCATGTGGATATGATTTTATCAAACGTATGAAAATGAAAGTTTCTAAACTGGCAGATGAGGGTATACTCTCTATACAATACTTTTTTCATTAAATCTGGGAGGAATGATTTGAATGGGTCGTAAACGAAATAATAATTTATTACTTGCAACGATGGCGGCGGGGGCTTATGCCTACTTCAGTAAAAAAGAAAATAGGGATAAGGCACAAGTGGCTTTTAGTAATATGAAAACAAAAGTTGATTCATTCATCGAATCACAAAAGTTGAATAGATCTTCCGAAACTAAAGTCGGACATTCGGATCCATATGATCTTCAAGATAACAAAATGGTAAGTGAAGGTGCTCAAACGAGTGTCCACTATTATAACCAAGAAATTGAAGATGATGTGAAGATGACCCCTGAAACAGATGGACTCTACCATAAAAAAGAACAAAACGAATTAGGCGCGGAACAATCCATCAAATAAAAATGTAGTACGATACCAAAAACACTTCCTACATGGAAGTGTTTTTTTATTAAATTATGTTAGGGATTCTTGCATTTGGGTATTGAGGGAAGAATGAAAAATATATACGACAGGCAACAACCCAGAAGCTCCTCCAGGATTCTACTCGTGAAGACGGAACAGAATGAAATTTATGAAGTACATACGAAAATTTTGTGCTCTGGAAGAATCTCAATACTACCTATGTTTTCCTGAAAATAAAATTCCTGATATATCTGAGCGATTCTATTTTGTAATCAAAGTTATTTCACACGCATAGATAAAAAATAAACCGGTCAAACACCTAGGCAATTCCGAAGAGGTCTGGCAGGAGATTATTTTCGTTACTCCATTACTGGGGAAGAAAAAATTTTCCGAACGGTCAATCGTTGTAATTTGAGGACTAGGTAAGGTATACTTTTTAATAGTTTGAAATAGTGAAGGTGAATCTAATGAAGAAGAAAATTGGATTAGTTACGATGTTAATGACCACTGCCGTTTTTCTAAGCGGTTGTGCAGGCATCGAGAACAAAGAAGGTACATTTTATAATCTTTTCGTTAAGCCGATGGATTGGTTACTGCATTTTTTCAGTGATTTCTTCAATGGGAATTACGGCCTGTCGATTATACTCATTACGGTATTAATCCGGTTGGTCCTAATGCCGCTTATGCTGAAAAACTATAAGTCGCAACAGAATATGAAAGTTAAAATGGATGCGCTCCGCCCTGAGATGGAAGACATTCAAAAGCGTTTGAAAGAAGCAAAAGAAAAAGAACAAAAAGATGAGCAAGTGAAGCTTCAGCAAGAAATGATGGGACTTTATTCGAAGCATGGTGTCAATCCACTTAATATGGGTTGTCTTCCGTTAGTCATCCAGATGCCAATCATCATGGGTCTCTACTTTGCTATCCTCAATTCTACTGAAGTACAAACACATGAGTTTCTTTGGTTTAATCTCGGAGAGCCGGATATGATTATGATGGTTCTTGCTGGTGCAGTTTACTTCGTCCAAGCACGTGTATCACTATGGACAATGCCGGAGCAGCAGAAGAAACAGATGAAAGCATTTATTTACTTATCGCCAGTTATGATTATGTTCATTTCATTCAAGGCGATGGCAGCACTACCCCTTTACTGGGCAGTTGGGGGACTTCTCCTTATCTTCCAAACGTACTTAGGCCGCAAGTTCTATTACAAGCATCCTGAACTGGTTGTAGAAGATGCTGAAGAGGTTATAAATGCTGAAGAAGTAAAAGAAGTAAAAGAAGTAAAAGAAGTAAAAGAAGTAAAAGAAGTAAAAGAAGTAAAAGAAGTAAAAGAAGTAAAAGAAGTAAAAGAAGTAAAAGAAGTAAAAAAGATAGACACTAAAGACGATAAATGAAAGTAGGCTGGAGAGAAATCTTCGGCCTTTTTTCTGGTCAGATTACAGGAATCAGATAATGGTCAACATATGTAGATTACAAGGCATAGGAGGATATCGATGTGCAGACTAAATGGTTATTTGGAATCGGGATTGTAGCAGCCGCATTAGCTTCGGTCTATTTCATCATCAAGCTCGACTTGAACAACGCTGTTTTGTCGATGGTGGCTCTGTTTTCATTGACAAATGGGGCTCGGGCGAAATCATTTCGTGAGCAGGGTATGGTACGCGAGTCGAAATGGATGTTATGGATGTCTATTTTTTTCGGAGGCGCTTTTGTAGTGTTGCTCATATTTAATATTGTTAGGTAAGTTGAACATATGATTAACTATATATGTTGAATGAGTGATTCTATATAATCTCCAGCGAAGGCGTCCCCTAGCGTTGTTGGTAGGATTCTTTATTTCAACACATATAGGTAAAGAAAAGACGCTTACCGGGAACTGAAATTTCCGGTAAGCGTCTATTCTATTAATAGGTATATTTCTTTCTAGTCATCAGCACGATGATGATAGCCGGAATAGAACAAATAATCATACCGAGAAATGCGAGCCGTGGTGAAACGTCATATAAGTAACCACCTAAAAATGTCAGGATTGCGGTGCTCAGGCTCATCGCGAATGCTGCATACATTCCTTGTGCTGTAGCAAGTTGATCATGGGGCAGTTTTTGAGAAATGAATTTTATGAACGCAAAATGGGCTACACCAAACGACAAGGCATGGAGTATTTGAGTACCGATGAAAACAGATATGTATGGAAATAAAGCAATTAGTACCCATCTTACCGTGGATCCGATCCCTGCTATGAGAAACATCGTGGAGACTTTAAGGTTTGCAAGCAATCGATCAGCACGTGTAAAAAACAATATTTCAAATAACACTGCTATATTCAAGATAATCCCGATATAAAGACCATTAACACCAAGATTATCTAGGAAGATGAATCCGAAGTTATAATAGGACGCATGCGCCCCTTGTAAAAGGATGGCGAGTAGCAAGACGATTGCAAATTCTTTGGACGTCAAGAGCGATTTGAAATTGATGGCTTGTTTAGTAGTGTCGTCATGAACTGGATTTAATCGCAAAGCTTCTGGTGCTGGTCGCATGAAAAATAATGTTAAGATAGTTAACCCAACAATCATTATGTAAAGGATTGCTTGCTCAGTCCAAATAGCTGTAGCTGCTCCGATTAACAACAAAGCAACAGTGTAGCCAATTGATCCGAACGATCTGCTCTTTCCGTAATGAATTCCTTCTATCTGCATTAAAATAGACGCGCCGCTTTCGACGGCAGGCAATATCATCGGATAGATTGCACTGAATAGGACGGTAATAATAAGAAGTACGATGAAAGGTGAGTCTGGTAAATAGAGGAGCGTTAAAATAAGTGCTGTAAGTGAAATCCATTTCATCACACGGATCATGGATATTTTTCGAGTCAGATACGGGAAGATAAGGAATGTGGATAACGATCGTGCAATCATTCCAGCACCCATAATAAAACTTGCTGCTGTTACGGATAAACCTTTTTCAATTGTTAGCCAGCCAGTCCAATAGGGAAGAAATACGCCCCAAGTAAAGAAAAAAGCGAAAAAACTCATCGAAAGCCATCTTTGGTTCTTCATCCTATCGCTCCCTTGCAAACTATTCAATAATCGTGAAATTAAATGATAGCATACGCAGACCACAAAGAAAAATGATGGTAGACTATACATATATATTGAGAAGGTAGGCTTATTGATGAAACGAAAAAACAACTATACCAATAAGAAAAAAAAGGGTAAAGCTTTAACAATCACTTTAATTATTTCCGGCTTCATTATGACAGGACTCCTAATTGGACTTGGAATGAATGACTGGGATGTAGAAAAAAGTATTAAAAAAGGGCAGGAAGTCATTGGTATGTCTGTTGCAAATGGGGATGAGGACGCAGCCCACGAAACAGAACCAACCGAACTCCCTGACCTTGTAGAGCAACCAGATGCTGAAGAAACGAAAGAAGAGGACGAACCAGGGAAAGTGCAGGAGGTTACGCCTGAATCTCCATCCAAACCAACAAAAAACAACGGTGCAGGATCTGGTACTGAAGTAAAGCCGAATCCAGCGATTGACAACGGAGGATATATCGAAGGTCAGACGCTTCCTAAAGAACCGAAGTTTGTAAAAGGGATTTTACTCGCCAATAAAAAGTATCCGCTTCCGGCAACATACGCACCTGGAGAAGACAAAAAAGCGCGTGGGGCATTTGAAAGAATGGCGGCAGAAGCGAAACTTACAGGTTTTAATCTCAATGCATTCAGCACCTATCGCTCATTTGAATACCAGACGACACTTTACGAGAGATATGTTGCTCGTGATGGTGAGAAAGCGGCCGATACCTACAGTGCACGCCCGGGTTATTCTGAACATCAAACAGGGCTGGCATTCGATATTGGTGAAGTGAATTTCGAACAGCACTTTGCTTCATCATCATTTGGGGAAACAGAAGCAGGAAAATGGGTGGCAGCAAACGCTCACCGATTCGGCTTCGTTATGCGCTATCCAGTGGGGAAAGAACAGATTACAGGATATATGCATGAATCTTGGCATTTCCGTTATGTTGGTCTTGAAATTGCGGACGAAATTTTCAAGAAAAATCTTACGTTAGAAGAATATTTAGGGGTCCAATAAACACATAAGTGACTCATATTTTCATAGAACAAAAGGGACGTACCGTTTTAGCGGTGCGTCCCTTTTGTTCTATGAAAAGAAAGTATTTAGGTCGGTATTTAGACTCCAGACATCTTGCGCTTTTCTTAGTGTCTAGCTTCAGGCGCCAGCCGCTCGACTTATGCCTGTCGCGTCTAGCGGGCGTATTAAGCCTTTCTTATATCATAAAATTGGTGAAAGTAGTCTTGAAACTGATTCTTTTAATTTAATGAGACGAGAACGTTCCAAATACATTTCATAGGTTAATTCAGTCGATAATTGCATATCCTGTTCGAAAAGCTCAGCTAATTCATGTGATTTTTCACGATCATAAATGAAGGCGTTGACTTCAAAATTCAATTTGAAGCTGCGGACATCGATATTGGCAGTTCCGACGGTTGAAAGCTCATCATCAACGACGATTTGCTTGGTATGCAGGAAGCCATTTTCATAAATATAAACTTTTGCTCCTGCTTTTAATAATTTACCAACATTTGAATAGGTTGCCCAGTATACAAACATGTGGTCAGGCTTGTTCGGAATCATTATCCGCACATCGATTCCAGAGAGACATGCAATGCGTAGCGCGTCCAAGAAGCTGATATCTGGGATGAAATAAGGCGTTTGAATATAAATATATTTCTTCGCGATGAAAATCATTTTCAAATAACCGTCTTTAATCTGCTCCCATTCTGAGTCGGGTCCACTCGACACAATCTGCATCCCGACGGAACCTTTACGAGGGATAGCAGGGAAGAAGTGTTCTGCATATTCGATATCATTTTTTTCAGATGCTTGGTTCCAGTCCAATATAAACCTCGTCTGAAGCGGGTGTACCGCACTTCCTTCAATCCGCAGATGTGTATCGCGCCAATAACCAAACTTCTTGTTCAGCCCCAAGTACTCATCGCCTACGTTGAATCCACCAACATAACCAATTCGCCCGTCGATAACAACAATTTTACGATGGTTCCTGAAATTCATTCGAGGATTGATAAGTGGCATAGTAGCTGGGAAAAACGCTTCAACATCTCCTCCGTTATCAATCAGTTCCTTCAAATGTCTCTTGCGAAGCCCTCGTGAACCGATATCATCGAAGAGTACACGCACTTTTACGCCTTGCTTCGCTTTTCGTATTAAAACGTTTAGTATCCTAGTCCCCAGGGTATCCAATTTGAAAATGTAAGTTTGAAAATGAATATGATCCTTTGCTTGCTCGAGGTCATGGATAAGTGCATCAAATTTAGCTGCGCCATCGTTGAAAACCTGAACGTCATTGTCTTGCGTCAAGACAGCGTGGTTATTTCTAAGATGAAGGTAAATCATGTCCTTGTAGTGAGCTGTATCATCTAGCCTAAATTCGAGGGTATCTTCTTCTATTGCTTCAATTTGATAATCAATCAATTGATCGATACCAATTTTACTTCGTCCTTCCCAACGGAAAAGGTGTTTTTCCCTCAGTTGCCTGCCGAGTAAAAGGTAAATAAAGAAACCGAAAAATGGAATGAAAAATATGACGAGGAGCCATGCCCAAGTTGAGGTTGGGTCTCTTCTTTCTAGAAAAATAAGGGCAATCGCAAGAAATATATTCAAAATAAAAACTGCCGTAACCGAGATGCTGATTAGTTGAGTCATAAGCGGCCTCCTTTACATATAATGCTTATCTTACTAGTATAACGGAAGACTTAGAAAAAAGAAGTAACAGTGGAAGTTAAGATAAAACCTACTTGACTGATAGACATTAATGGTTTAAAGTGTGCTTTATGCTACACGCTATCTAAAACTTAGGAGGAAGAAAAGTGAATACATTATTACTTATTTTAAACATTGCCGGGTTGCTCTTGCTCGTCGGTATACTATATAGTATGCATCGCAAAAAGGTTTCGTTTTCAAAACGTGTTTTCACCGGGCTGGGTCTCGGAATTGCATACGGACTTATTTTACACTTCGCATACGGTACAGATTCAACAGTATTGCAGGAGTCTATGCCGTGGTTTAACTTGATAGGAACAGGTTATGTTAAATTACTTCAGATGATTGTTATGCCACTCGTTTTCATTTCAATTCTTGGGGCATTCACGAAAATAACAATCGGCAAGAATTTTGGTAAGATGGCGGGATTGATATTAGGACTTCTTATTGGAACAACTGCAATCGCCGCGGTTATCGGGATTTCTGTTACACTTCTTTTCGGCCTTGATGCGAAGGAAATAGTGCAGGGGGAAGCTGAGCTTGCACGCGGTGTTTCTATTGAAGAACGATCGGAAGGAGTCGCGGACCGTCCGTTGCCTGATCAGTTAATAGACTTATTGCCTGCGAATCCGTTTCTTGACTTCACAGGTGCACGACCAACTTCAACAATTGGGGTTGTCATCTTTGCGGCATTCCTTGGATTTGCGTATTTGACACTTACAAGAAGAGATGAAAAAAATGCAGCTACAGTGAAAAAGGGAATCGATGCAATCTATTCTCTGATCATGGGTGTTGTAAAGATTGTCTTGCGCTTGACTCCATACGGTATTTTAGCGATTATTGCAACCACCGTAGCGACGTCTGACTTTGCAGCTATCTATAGTCTAGGCAAGTTTGTACTTGCTTCGTATGTAGCGATTTTAATCATGTTCGGCATTCACTTAATCATTATTACGCTATCGGGATTAAACCCAATCACTTACGTGAAAAAAGCAGGGGAAGTATTGATATTTGCCTTCTCCTCAAGATCGAGTGCAGGGGCGCTTCCACTAAACATTGATACACAGACGAATCGTCTCGGCGTACCTGATGGTATTGCCAACTTTGCCGGATCATTCGGCCTGTCAATCGGTCAAAATGGTTGTGCTGGAATCTACCCTGCGATGCTTGCAGTGATGATTGCACCTTCAGTAGGACAGAACCCGCTTGAACCAACATTCCTTGTTACATTGATCGCTATCGTGGCAATCAGCTCATTCGGAGTTGCTGGAGTTGGTGGCGGAGCAACATTCGCTGCGATTCTTGTTCTATCAGCACTGGACTTGCCGATTGTATTAGCAGGACTGCTGATTTCAGTAGAACCGCTCATCGACATGGGCCGTACAGCATTAAACGTCAGCGGATCCATGACGGCGGGTGTTACGACCGCACGTGTAACGGGCGAATTGGATAAAGACATGTACAACGCTCCGCTTGATAAGCAGACGGCTGAAGTATAATCGTGCAATCGGGCATAAATTTGCTTGACCGATCGTATAACGCTGCAATCGAGCATAAATTTGCTTGACCGATCATATAACGCTGCAATCGAGCATAAATGTGTTTGACCGATCGTATAACGCTGCAATCGAGCATAAATGTGTTTGACCGATCGTATAACGCTGCAATCGAGCATAAATTTGCTTGACCGATCGTATAACTTTGTAATCGAGCATAAATTTGCTTGACCGATCATATAATCTTGCAATCGAGCATAAACTTGTTTGACCGATCATATAATCTCGCAATCGAGCATAAATCTTGGTTGACCGATCATATATTACTTCAGACCAATCATAAAACAAAAAATACCGCAGAAGACGCGATTGTCTTCTGCGGTATTTTTATTTTGTTAACAATTCATATGTCTCCAAAATGAAATCTTTATAAGGCGTACGGGGCATCATTGAAATGTTCTGCATGGCGAGCCATGCAAGGCGTCTCGCTTCAATAAGATTGCCTAATTCCATGTAGCAAAGTGCTTTATATGCATCCTTTTCATAAAAAATCGACAAGTCGAATGGATGATGGGTATAGTCTGCAATCTTCACTTTTTCGAGGGCCACGAGTGCATGTTCAAATTCATTTAATCCGAAAAAGGATTTTCCTTTTTCTAGATTAATAAAGGGACTGTAGTCATTAGAATACTTACCTTTATCTAAGAACTGATCCCATTGTTCTTGCGCTTCCTTGTAGGACTTTTTGAAAGAATTTAAATAATGGACTTCCGCAAACTTCGTGAAAAATATTGCTTCTTTATCTTCCGAAAAATCCCCGTATTGGGTTAATTTCTTTAAATAATAAGCGTATTGGTCTTCATCTTCCTCCATTATTGCATGAGCGGTTGCTAGCCTATATAAGTGGTCGATACGATAAAACACCCGCTCCTGCTTTGAAAATTCAATACCGCTTTTCATGACTCGTATGGCAGACTCGGAATCTCCTACTGCAAAAAGGAGAACAGCTTCCATATAATCGAGGTCAAGCCGTGTCATCGGATCGATAAATGCATTTCGAGCTTCGATTTCGGAACGTTCGTGGAGCAAAGTACTTAGTGATTGTGCATAGTTATGCTCGGTAAATTTGACAAATGCCCGGAATATTCCTATGCTTGCGCGCCTCGGAATGATGTTCATCAGATCATACATTGTTGCAGCTCGATCGGAAAATACTTGCCATCCACTCTTTTTTTCATAATAAATACAGCGACTATATATTTCCAATAGGCGCGCTGATTCATAACCTTGTGTCAATTTTGGGACATAGGGCTCAACTAGCGTGATGAGCTGAGTGTATTCATCAGTCCGTATATCAAATTCGGTATTATACAGAATCTCCGCTTTCTCAAGCAGTGCTCTTAGTTCATGTGTGCTTACTTCTTCCAATAACTCCACCACTTCTACACCGAGTCTTTCTGCTATATAAGATAGGCTTTCCATCGAAGGATTCGCCTTGTTATTCTCGATGAGACTAAGCATGCCTTTTGTTAGCTCATCACCCGCTAAAGCCTCCAACGTCAATTTCCGTTGTTTTCGTAATTTGCGTATTCGCTCACCTAACGTTTCGATAGGTCACACCTCCACTGTTTTAATTACGTAGTTTAATTATATTAAACTTTAACTTGTAATGGAAGTGTTTATCATGTTATTATTCGTTTAATGAAATTAAACAATTCAGACGGGAGTGTTTGTATGCAAGAGGTTTTAAAGCTTAAAAAAGCCACTTATCATCTGTGGACGTTCACAATCAGTAAGCTCATTTCTTCGTTCGGGGCACAGGTATATGCATTCGCTATTAGTTTTTACATTTTACAACTAACTGGATCCGCAACAAGTTTTGCGACGAACCTTATTTGCAACCTTTTACCACGGACACTTGTTGCGCCTTTTGCAGGCTACGCGGCTGATCGGTATTCAAGAAAGACAATCATTATTACCGCTCAAGTTGCTTCAACTCTTGCAATCGGGGGGCTCTTGATTGTAAGTCTGACTTCTGGATTGTCTTTAATTGCAATCTACACTACAACTGTTGTTTTATCGATCACATCAACATTTTCGGGCGTAACGTTCAGCTCTTCTATTACTGGACTTATTGATGAAGGACGAATTCAAAAAGCGATGTCTCTGAACCAAATGTCCATTTCATTTGCGGCAATCGGAAGCCCGGCGGTAGGTGGTTTATTGTATGGAACAGTCCCGATGCCGGTATTTCTCATAATGTATATGACTGCTTCGATTATTGGGGTATTTCTAGAATCAACGATGAATTTCAAGTTATTTGCGAAACGTAAAGAAATAGTCGATGGGGAACCGAAGGAATCGATGATGCAAAGTATGAAGGCTGGATTAGCCTATTTAAAATTACAACCAATTCTGATGACATTGATTTGGATTGCTTTATTCATCAACTTTCTATTTGGTGCATTCCAAGTCGGTTATTCCTTCATTCTTATTGAAAAGATGAAGATGGTATCGACACATTTTGGATTGACGGAAGGTGCATTTGCGGTGGGGATGCTACTATTGTCAATCTATCTGACGATGCGTAAAGAAGTGAAGTATCCGTTGCTTATCTCAAAACGAGGCATTCTCGGAATGGGTGCCATTATGGGAAGCGTAGCAATTCCTCTTTTAATACCTATGCACTATAATTTTATGTTTGGGTTTTATGCATTCATCATGTTTAGCTTTGGAGCAACAATAATTATAGTAAATACGCCCATGCAAGTAATGATGCAGAAAATGATTGACGATGATTATAAAGGACGCGTATTTTCAATCCTGGAAACAATGTCGATGGCACTTATGCCCCTTGGAGTAGTTATCTACGGGTTCTTATATGATATATTCCCGGCACAATGGATTCTCATTGTTTCGAGTCTAATACTAATTGGGGTTATTCTCGTGTTGGCACGGCCATCAGTCATGATTAAAGCTCATCCGGAACTCGGAAATTCAAATGTGAAGGAATCAGAGGTTATTTCAGAATAATTATTAGCAACATTTTTAATGTGAAATAGCAAAGACCACCTGTCTTCAATTTTAGAAAGGTGGTCTTTACTATTCGAATTAGTTATTCAGCGTTGCTTCCAAATTCCGCAACGATTTAGCAGACTTCCTAAAGGCGAAGATTAGCCCGATAGATAGAATTGCAAGAACTGTGGAAATGAAGTACATATTGCCGGCTTCTTGCGTGAAAATCCATGTGAATAACAGCGGACCGATGATGCGTCCCATGTTATCCATGGAATATGTCATCCCAGCAGCTGTTCCGTATTTTCCGCCAGACTCTTTTGTTGTTAATGAAACGAGTACCGTACGGGCAAGTGCGTTCCCCGCAGTGAAGACACTCAGCGCAAAACCGGCCCAGAAAAGGCTTGATGTAAACGGAATAAGGAACAGGCCAAGTGCGGTAACGATCTGCGCCCCAATAATCCATTTCGTTTCCGTTCCGTTTTTCACACGGCGAACGACGCCGCCTTGAATTGCCGCGTCGACGAAACCACTAGCCATAAACAAGTAACCAAGCTGAAGTGGTGTGATTTCAATTTTTGAGATTTGGAACAGCTGGAACGTAGATTCAAGCCCGGCGAGAAGGAATGTCACCATGAACGAGAATAGAAATAGATAACGGATACGATATTGCCAAAGCATAGCTCCACCTTTTGGTAGGAGAGCACGTTTATTCGCCTCTCCACGTCGTTCCGGTTCCTTCAATATAATTCCTGCATAAATCATAAGGAGCACTGTCAAGGTACCAGAAGCAATGAATGGTAATTGAAGACTGACATTACCAAGTACGCCCCCGATTGCTGGTCCGAAAATAAAACCAAGTCCAATTGACATACCAAGCAGTCCCATATATTTATTACGGTTTTCGTCATCCGTCATATCTGCAACGAATCCAGTAACAGCGGTGTAAAGTGCACCAGAGAATATCCCTCCCACAACGCGTGACGCGTACAATAGCGGCAAGTTCTCGATGAACAAAGCAAATAGGAAGAAACTAAGACTGAAGCCAATTAGTCCTATTAAAATGAGCTTTTTTCTTCCGGTTCTGTCTGACAAAGCCCCCCATAGCGGCGCGGTAAAGAAAGATGCTAGTGCATAAACGGTCAGTAATCCGCCAACATGTACTTCAGATAATCCTTGCTGCAAGATAACTTCAGGAAGAATTGGAATTATAATACCAAACCCAAGATAAACAAAAAATTGTACGGACATAAGTAGAAGGATTGCTTTTTTCATATTCAAACCCACTTTCGACTGAATCAATATATTCATTCTACCCTTCGTATGTAAATCAGACAATGGAAAAGGGGAGGAGGTGGTAGGTTTACAATGTATTGTCTGAAGTTGATACCACTAAGTGGAAAGTAAACAACGTTTTGTCCAAAGTAAACAACGCTACCCGGAAAATTCATCTGCAAATAGATTTTTTGTCAAATTACCTACCTTGATGTATGAAACATTTACAAAAAGTTAATAACTGTAACAATAATGAAAGATTTAAAAGTGGACAGGAGTGGTATAATTGTAGTACGAGCAAAATAGAACGACATTTACCTGTAGAACGAAACTTTACTGATGCATATTCGTCTAGAACTAATAGAAAGGTCGAGGTGGAAAAGATGGCTAAAGAAGTTGATTTGAAAACAATCATCTCCAACTTGGCGAAGTTGGGTGTTTCGGCTACGATGACGAAATCCCGTCTGGAAATGCTGAAAGCCCTCGCGCCACTTGCACAAGCCCCACAAATTCAATCTCAATAAAGAAAGTGATAGTACCAAGACAAAAAAAAGCTTCGACGGATTTTTCCGTCGAAGCTTTTTTTGTCTTGGTGTCTAGACTCCAGGCGCCAGCCGCTCGGGTCATAAGCAATTCAGCTATGTGGCAAAGGGCGCCACGTCGCTAGATCGACTTATGCCTGTCGCGTCTAAGCGGGCGCTTTCCGCTATTCTTTATTCGTCATCATCCGAACTAAACATGTACGTCCTATGATGGTACTTCATACTGAATACTAATCCAATTGCGAGCATATTCCCCATTAGTGAACTACCGCCATAACTGATGAATGGCAGCGGGATGCCAGTAATCGGGAGTAGCTGAATCGTCATCCCGATGTTTTCAAAGACATGGAACGTAATCATTGCAATAATACCTGCGCATATATACGTACTAAATGGATCTTTCAATTCAAGCGTAATTTTCGTCAAGTGATAAATGAGGAAAAAGTACAAGCAAATAACTAAGCTAGCGCCGATGAATCCCCAATCTTCCCCAATCGTTGTGAAGATGAAATCGGTGTGGCTTTCTGCGACGTACACTTCGCGGCCTTTATAACCTTTTCCGAAAACTTCACCCGAGCCAATCGCATTGAGTGACGTAATAAGGTGACGCCCTTCATTCGAAGAATAGGAATAAGGATCGAGCCATGAATAGATACGTTCAAACATATATGGTCTTAAACCAAGTTTGTTTTGAAGGAAGTCCTGTGCATAGAGTGTCATCCACAGCAAAGTCGCTCCAATCGTCGCGGTCCCGACAAATACTGGCAAAATTATTCGCCACGTAATTCCTGCTACAACGACGAACGCTGCCGTAATCGCTATGAAGACAAGTCCAGTACCAAGATCGGTCTGCATCATGATGAAAAGCAACGGCAAGAATAGAACAGCAATTATTTTCCCGAGTAAAAAAAAGTCGGTCTTCAATGTTTTCTTAACGAACTTTTCGTGATGCGTCGTAATCATGCGCGCCATGCCGATGATGAAAAATGTCTTCATGAACTCAGCGGGTTGGATGCTTCCTACCCCAGGGAGGTGAAACCAGCTTTTTGCACCATTTCTTTTTGCCACAAGCTCCATGCTATCCGGAAGAATAATTAGCAGGGCTAAAATAAATACACCGCCGCCGTAAATAATCCAGGCAGCTTTCTTATATTGATCCGGTTCTAAAAACATCGTAATCGCGATAATGACACATCCGATGAAGTACCATTGAATTTGCGAGGGTACGAAGTTTATGGTGTATTGGCCAGTCGTCTGAGCCGAAGCAATCGCGAACAAGCTGACAAGGAAAAATAACAGCAGGATAAATGCAAGTGTCCAGTCAAAACGATCTGCCGGTTTATTAGGTATTTTCATATATAGTCACCTTGATTTCACTAAAATAGGATTACTTTCTACATTTCTTAGTATAACGGAAAGGAGTTGCGATGGTTTCTTTTTTTACTATTGTCTAATGAACTCTGCTAATCAATCTTCATCATCAGAGTCGAACAAATACGTTCGATGATGGAATTTCATACTGAAGACTAAACCGATTGCGAGCATATTACTCATTAGCGAACTCCCGCCGTAACTGATGAATGGTAGGGGGATTCCGGTAATCGGAAGTAACTGGATTGTCATGCCTATGTTTTCAAAGACATGGAACGTAATCATGGCGATAATACCTGTACAGACATACACGCTAAATGGATCTTTTAGTTCAAGTGCAACACGCGTCAAATGATAAATAAGGATGAAAAACAATGTAATCACGAGACTAGCGCCTATGAAGCCGTATTCTTCTCCGATAACACTGAATATGAAATCGGTATGATTTTCTGGAATGTATACTTCGCGACTTTGAAAACCTTTGCCGTTAATACCACCTGAGCCGATAGCTGTCATGGAGGTTAGTAGGTTATAACCCTCATCAGAAGGGTAAGAATATGGATCGAGCCACGAATAAACTCTTTTAAACTGGTAGCGGGAAAAACCGAGTGTGTCTTCCATGAAATCTTGCGCATAGAGGGCCATCCATAATAATCCCCCACCAATTGCGGCTGTTCCTGCGAAAAGTGGTAATAGAATTCTCCATGAAATTCCTGCAACGACAATGACGGCGGCCGTAATTGCCATGAATACTAAAGAAGTTCCGAGGTCAGGCTGTTTCACAATGAATGCGAGCGGTAGGAGAAGAACAACCATAATCTTTCCAAGGAGAAGAAAATCCGTTTTTATTGTTCTTTCCACAAAGTTTTCATTATGAGAACTCACCATGCGCGCCATGCCTAGGATGAAAAATGTTTTTATGAATTCAGAAGGTTGAATTGTTCCGATAGCCGGAAGATGAAGCCATCTTTTTGCGCCAAGTCGCATTTCAGCAATTTGTCCATCTCCTCCTGGGGCTAAAAAGAGGAAGACGAGAAGAAAAACTCCGAGTCCGTATAAGTACCATGCCATCTGTTTATATTGTTCAGGTTCCAGATACATAGCCATAGCAATGATGAATGCGCCTACGATATACCATCTAATTTGTAATGGCACAAAGTTTATTGAATACTGCCCGGATGTTTGAGCGGAAGCAATTGTAAATATGCTTATAATGCAAAATAGCAATAAAATAAAGGCTAGTGTCCAGTCGAAACGATCTGCAGGCTTGTTTGTTTGTTTCATATTATCACCTGTTTTTCCATCTAATCTAGCATTCTTAAGTATAGCTCATCGGAGTAGAGTATGCATTTCCTCATATTGGACGTAAAGGCAACCGCGAAGTTGCCTCTTGAAAGATGGGCATGCTAAACTTGTGGGGAATTTAAGGTCTATTTTAACTGTGTGAATATGAGAGGAGATTTTCGTTGTGGCATGGATTTATTTACTGATCGCAGGCATGACTGAAATCATTTGGGCAATTGGATTAAAAGAAGCGCAGGGCTTTACAGTCCTTCTCCCTTCAATAGTAACGCTGGTTTTCATCATAGTTAGCTTTTTCCTGTTCGCGAAAGCAATGGAGAAAATACCCATTGGTACTGCATATGCTATTTTTACAGGAATCGGTGCGGCTGGAACAGCAATTGTCGGTATTATCCTATTCAATGAAGGAGCAGGTATTGGTAAACTGTTTTTTCTAGTGCTTCTTCTTGTTGGCATCGTCGGACTTAAACTTGCTGATGGACAGGGGGAGACTAAATAGTGTCTTGGATAATCTTAATTATTGCGGGGCTATTCGAAGTGGCGTTCGTTATTATGATGAAATTATCGGAAGGATTCCGAAATAAAAAATATACAGTATTGACTGTTCTAACAGCAGCACTCAGTTTCTTTTTATTATCAGTTGCTATAAAAGATTTACCCGTTGGAACAGGGTATGCCGTTTGGGCAGGGATAGGTGCAGCAGGTAGTGTTCTAATAGGCATGGTTTTTTTTCGTGAAAAGCGAAGTGCGCTAAAGTTCCTGTTTTTATCCTTCATCATTGCAGGTGTTACGGGACTTAAGTTGTTTGGTTGAATATCTTACATAAAATCATCATGAAAGTGAGCTGTTCATGGTAAACTGAAGGAATGAAACTAATAGATTGTGAGGGGAAAATATGAAGAAAAAACTAGGATTGGTCTACGGTGGAAAATCGGCTGAGCATGAGGTGTCGCTGTCGACTGCACGTGCAGTGACACAAGCGGTGGACTTTGATAAATACGAAGTAGTTCCAATTTATATAACGTACGACGGTGAGTGGAGAAAAGGAGAATCACTTGAAAGCTCCGCGAAAACGATTGAAGAGCTTCGCCTTGAGGGGGATGGCTCCAGTCAACCAGATAGTATACATGATTTCTTGAATGGAGGAACGGGCGCTCCAGACGTCATTTTTCCACTTTTGCACGGAACAAATGGTGAAGATGGAACGGTTCAAGGGCTCTTTGAGGTGATGAATGTCCCTTACGTCGGTAATGGTGTACTGGCATCGTCAGCGGGAATGGACAAAGTCGTCATGAAGCAGTTATTCGCGCAAGTAGGATTGAAACAAGTGCCTTATGTACACTTTATCCGTACTGGATGGGTCAAAGAACAGCAACAGTTAGTCGACAAAATGGAAACAGAGCTCGGCTGGCCGATGTTCGTAAAACCTGCGAATCTTGGTTCCAGTGTGGGTATAAGCATGGCAACGGACCGCAAAGGTTTAATCGAAGCTGTGGATATTGCTCTGAAATTCGACCGGAAAATCATCGTCGAACAAGGCGTAACTGCACGTGAAATCGAAATGGGCGTCATGGGTAACGACGAACCGCTATGCTCAGTGTCAGGGGAGATTAAACCTGTTGCGGCATTTTACGATTATGAAGCGAAATATACAGATGGCAACACAACACTGGCCATCCCTGCACAAGTAACTGAGGAAGTTAAAAAGACAATGGAAGACATGGCTGTCCGTGCCTTTAAAGTGCTTGACTGTTCGGGACTCGTCCGTGCAGACTTTTTTGTCACTGCGGACGACGAAGTCTTGATTAATGAAGTGAATACAATGCCAGGTTTTACACCGACAAGCATGTTCCCGCTACTATGGCAGAAAACAGGTGTAGCTTATCCTGAATTAATCAACGGGCTGATCGAACTAGCACTGGAACGACATGCGGAAAAGCAAACATTACAATATACGATGGATTGAGTGTGATTTGAAGTGAAACGGAAGTTAACCGAAATCGCTGATTGGATACAGGCGGCTGGCCAAAATTTAGAAGACATATTCGCAACGGGTGTGTCCATTGATTCACGAACTGCATCGGCGGGGGACCTATTTATCCCTTTTCGTGGGGAACAAGTAAATGGTCACAATTATGTGGAACAAGCGATTAAACAGGGTGCGGTCGCATCTTTGTGGTTGAAAGATGAACCGGATCCACCTGCAAATGTGCCGCTAATTTTTGTCGAGAATCACGAGTTGGCGCTCCAGGAAATGGCACGCGTTTATCGGGGGATGCTTCAATGTAAAGTCGTCGGCATTACAGGATCGAATGGCAAAACATCAACAAAGGATTTAATTGCAAGTGTATTGTCTCCGTATTTCAACGTCCGAAAAACGGAAGGGAACTATAATAATGAACTTGGTTTACCATTGACGATATTGTCGCTTGAGGAAGATACCGAGTTTGCAATCTTGGAAATGGGCATGAGTGGGTTCGGGGAAATTTCCTTTTTATCGAAACTGGCGAAACCACATTTTGCTGTGATTACGAATATCGGAGAAGCGCATATGCAGGATCTTGGATCGCGTGCAGGAATCGCCAAAGCGAAATTCGAAATTATCGATGGATTGCAAGAAGGTGGCAAGCTATTTTACGACGGCGACGAACCGCTTCTACAAGGTCTTGTTGATCAGCTTACTGCAGTTCAAGCTGTTTCGTTTGGCTATGAAAAAGAAACGATGTTGTCACTCGAAAAGATTGAATCTGGCGATGAAGGAAGTCGTTTTACAGTCACTGGCTTACTAGACGGAGAATTCACAATCCCTGTATACGGGGCGCATCAAGTTAAAAATGCGCTGGCTGCAATTCTTATTGCAAATGAAGCAGCTATCAGTGTCGATGACATCCGCGGATCACTTCGCCAAGCGTCCTTAACGGATATGCGTATGCAGCCGGTTAGTGTCGATAATGGTGCATTGTTCATTAATGACGCATACAACGCAGCACCGACATCAATGCGTGCAGCACTTGCTTTCATGGAGGATACTGAATTACGTAAAGAAAAATGGGTTGTACTTGCTGATATGTTAGAACTGGGTGACGAAGAGCAGGTTTATCATGAAAATCTAGCCGATGAACTGGTTGCGATGAAGCTAGAAGGCATTCTACTCTATGGTCCGCGTATGAAATGGTTACATGATAAATTGCAAAACGGTGGCATGGAAACGCGGCTATTATGGTCAGAAAAGGATTATACTCCTATTGTGAACGCACTCCGGGAATATACTGGCGTAGATTCGATTGTACTGTTAAAAGGTTCACGTGGAATGGCACTTGAATATATTCTAGAAGATCTGATGGGTAAAGGAGCCGGGAAATGAAAACGGGCGTGCTATTCATACATGGCTTTACAGGCGGTCCATTTGAAGTAAGGCCGCTTGTGAATTTCTTGAAAATGAAAACGAACTGGCAGTTAGCTATACCGACATTGACTGGCCATGGCATCACGCTGAATCTTGAAAAAGGATCCGCTGCTTCCTGGTTGATGGAAGCGGAACTTGCACTTAAAAGACTGCAAAAAGAAGTCGACCGCGTAATCGTGGTCGGCTTTTCGATGGGCGGACTGATTGCGATGTATCTTGGACTGAGGTATAAAATCGACAAACTTGTCTTGTTAAGCGCGGCGGCAAGATATATAAGTCCACGCATCCTTTTGAAAGAGATGAGAATCATGTTGGCAAAACCGCTTATGAAAAAATATCCACCAAATACATTTTATCATTTGTATGAATATAAGCTTGCACACACACCGTTGCGTGCAGTCTTCGAATTTTTACGCATTGTGAGCATCGTCAAACCTTATTATGGTTTGATTAAAACACCTGTATGTATCGTTCAAGGTGAGAAAGATGGAATTGTCCCGTTTACTACCGCTGAGCACTTGTTAAAAAAACTTGGCTCCGAAAAAAAGGAATTCATAAAATCACCTGTTGGGAAGCATCATATCTGTTACAGCGATGACTGTGACAATTGGTTCAATGAAGTGCTTCGGTTCATGCGGGAAGATTGACCATGGGTGAGTGAAAAATCGGCTTTTTGATGATGTCTAGCTCCAGCGTCTAGGCGAGCCGCTTTCGCTTTTTGGTGAGTAAACTGATTATTACTACTTAAGCGGATTGATTGCGAAGTGCTTTTTCCCATGGTATACTGTGATGAACATTGGATACATTTACGTAGCACTCTTCAAGAAGTGAAGGGTACTTTTTTTTGAATATAACGGTTTGCTCATATAAGTTGGACGAATTGTCCATTGATCGAACCGCTCGGCAAAGACCGGGCTTTCCTTTTCAACCATAACCTCTACTTATACTATAGAGAATGCAAAATATCGGAAACGTTCCCTTTTAACAGGCTCGAATTTGCCGTGCCTTCATTTGCAAATGTAACCAATTGTCAAATGAAAAAACAAAGGAGATTGATAAGTTTGACTAATTTTTCGGATTTAAATATCAGTGAATCAACACAACGCGCACTAGCTAAAATGGGGTTTGAAGAAGCAACACCAATCCAAGAAGGTACTGTCCGTTTTGGTATGGAAGGTCGCGACGTTATCGGCCAGGCGCAAACTGGTACTGGTAAAACAGCTGCATTTGGTATTCCAATCATTGAAAAGGTTGATATCAGAAACACTGCAGTACAGGCACTAGTAATTGCTCCAACACGCGAATTGGCTATTCAGGTTTCTGAAGAAATCTACAGAATTGGTGCTGACAAACGTGTACGCATTCTTTCTGTTTACGGTGGACAAGAAATTGGACGTCAGATCCGTGCATTGCGCAATAACCCACAAATCATCGTTGGTACGCCAGGACGTATTCTTGACCATATCAAACGTAAAACATTGAAATTAGACGGCGTACAAACACTTGTACTTGACGAAGCAGATGAAATGTTGAACATGGGCTTCATCGAAGACATCAACACAATTCTTGCGAGTGTACCGGCTGAGCGCCAAACACTTCTATTCTCGGCTACTATGCCTGGACCAATCCGCAAAATTGCAGAAACGTTCATGAAAAACCCGGAAATGGTTAAAATCAAGTCTAAAGAAATGACTGTTGAAAATATCGAACAGTTCTTCGTTAAATCACAAGAACGCGAAAAGTTTGATATCCTTTCACGTCTTCTAAATGTTCAACAACCTGAACTTGCAATCATCTTTGGTCGTACAAAACGTCGCGTTGACGAACTATCTCAGGCACTAGGTATCCGCGGATACATTGCTGAAGGAATTCACGGCGACTTGACTCAAGCGAAACGGATGTCTGTCCTTAAGCAATTCAAAGAAGGTAAAGTTGATATCCTTGTTGCAACTGACGTTGCGGCACGTGGACTCGATATTTCAGGCGTAACACACGTTTACAACTTCGATATTCCACAAGATCCTGAAAGCTATGTTCACCGTATTGGTCGTACAGGACGCGCAGGGAAAAGTGGAGTAGCAATTACATTCGTAACACCACGTGAAATGGGTTACCTTCGTATTGTAGAAGAAACAACTAAAAAACAAATGACTCCATTGAACCCACCATCTTCTGACGAAGCAATTCTTGGTCAGCAACGTGTGGCTGTGGAACAACTTACTGAAATTGTTACTAAAAATGAATTGAGTGATTATACACATCTTGCAGCTGATTTGCTTGAGAAATTCGAAGCTAAAGATCTAGTTGCAGCAGCACTTCGTTCATTAACTCGCGAACCGAATGATACACCTGTATCAATTTCGGAAGAGCGTCCATTACCATCACGCGGAAATTCTCGCGGCGGCGGCGGTGGTTATAAAGGTAACCGTAGCGGCGGACGTCCATCAAGCGGTGGCGGCGGACGTGGTTATGGCGGCGGAGCTCGTCGTAGTGGCGGAAGTGGCGGCAACGCACCAAGCGGTAGCCGTGACGGAGCTAGAAGAGACAGCAGCAGTCGTTCACGTACTACTAAATCAGATCGTTAATAATGAACCTTTAAAAGATCCGGATAGCGCAATGAGCGCTTACCCGGATCTTTTTTTGTATACAATAAAGTTCGAAGGGGAATGTGAGGACTAGGCAACACCAAGTCCGAGGTATGCAACGAAGTCTCTGAACTAAATAACACAAAGCCGAAACTAAGCAACATCCACACGACAAAGCAACGTTTCGTCTGAACTAGACAACATATAGCTCAAGGTATGCAACGCAATCTCCAAACTAAACAACACTACGCGAAAACTAAACAACACTCCCTCAACCCTCTTAGCAACAATCCATCAAAATGAAACATTTCGCGCTCTTAATCGTATAGAATAAGTAGAGAGGAAGAGGTGTTCATATGAGAGAACAACCGGTGAATCGTATATCGGAAAAAGGATTAAAGGTATGGAGATTATACGGCATTATGGAAACAGGATTCCTTTTACTTGTAGCAATTGCCGCGGGGGTATTGGCTTATATATTTGAAGGTCCATGGTGGATATATGCGGTGGCTGCGGTTGTCGTAATCCTATTCGCGTACTTTTTCATTTATTTATTTCCCAAAGTTAAATGGATGCGATGGCGCTATGAAGTGCGTGAATCAGAAATTGAGCTGCAACATGGTATTTTTATCGTCAAACGGACGTTGATTCCAATGGTGCGTGTTCAGCACGTAGACACCGCGCAAGGACCGATTTTACGAAAATATAACTTGGCGGAAATCACGATTTCCACGGCGGCGACGAATCATACAATACCTGCTCTTGTGATGGAAGAGGCGGATGAACTTCGGAGCAGGATATCAGCGCTTGCAAGGGTGGCGGAAGAAGATGTCTGAGACACGCTATAAATTACACTGGATTACAGCCATTATTGAAGTATTGAAGACGGCGAAAGATGCGATATTACCGATTATTGTCCTCGTGTTCGCTAATGGGCTGAATGATGTGGGATCTGGGAAATGGTATTTGGATTACTTATCCTTCATCATTTTCGGAGTCCTCATTATCGCTTTTTTCATCACAGGTATTATTAAGTGGAAACGTTTTGAATACTGGTTTGAAGATAATGAACTTCGAATCGAATATGGGTTATTTGTGAAAAAGAAACGCTATATTCCGTTTGACCGAATTCAAAGCCTCGATTATACGGAAGGGATTTTGCACCGACCTTTCAAACTTGTCAAAGTGAAAGTGGAGACAGCAGGTAGCTCCTCTTCGAAAAAGTCGGAGGCAGAATTGACCGCGATTACGAAAGAGGCGGCAAGTAGAATTGAAATGGAAATAGCGCAGGCGAAAAGTGGTAAGAAGGAAACTTTGCTGGAAAATGGAGAACTGCCAGAAATAATTCAAGCAGTGGAAGAACCGCAAAGGAAATCAGTTTTTACAATGTCATCGAAAGGTCTGCTTATCCTAGCAACTACATCAGGTGGGATTGGAATTATTCTTTCGGGCGTGGGGATCTTCTTATCGCAGTTTGCGGAGATGATACCGTTTCAATGGATGTATGAAGAGATTTCAGGCTTCATCAAGTTCGGTCTTCTTATCGTTGCAATTGCTGTGTTTTTAGGATTCGTTTTTGTGTGGGGGATATCGGTTGCCATGACATTCCTGGCATATTACGGTTTTACTGTTTCACTTGAAAAAGAAGACATCGTTATTACGCGCGGTCTACTTGAGAAAAAACGGATGACAGTGCCGCTGAACAGGGTTCAAAGCGTACGTATTATTGAGAATCCTTTTAGGCAACTATTCGGCTACGCTGCTGTTGCAATTGATAGTGCGGGAGGAGGCGGAGCGGAAGGGGCGAAAATAAATTTATTTCCTTTGGTAAAAAAAGCGGATATCTATGGACCATTGAAAGAGATATTCCCGGATCTTATACTTGATGAACCGACGGAAAAACTGCCAGCACGCGGCAAGCGCTTTTTCTATCGTAGCGATTTCCTATGGATGATTCCTGCGATCGGCGCATTGACATACTTTTTCTTTCCATACGGGTTGTTGTCACTCTTCATCGTACCGGTCATTGTCCTATTCGGATTATGGCAACATCGATCGGCTGCTTACGGGATATCGGGTAATCAGCTGACGATGCGATTCAGGAACCTTAGCCTTCAGACCGCTTTCTTGATGAAAAAAAGAATTCAATCGATGGAAATGAAACAAAACTACTTCCACAAACGAAAAAGTGTAGCCACATTAGCCACTAACATCAAATCTGGTATGAGTACTTTTAGTGCACAAGTACATCATATGGAAGAGTCAGAAGCCGAGAAGCTGCTTTCGTGGTATGAGAAGAATTCGAAGGATGCTTGATTCGCTTTCAATAGGTACAAAAAAGAGCAGGGATAACCCTGCTCTTTTAACTAAAGATAAGAACGCATAAGTTTTTCACCTGGAGCTGTGTCTAGACTCCAGCGCTTTTCTTTATCTTTTTTTACTTTTCCAACTGACAATCCGTTTGGGATGAAAATAGCTGAGGCCGATTATAAATCCGACGACTAACCCTGCAATATGGGCTGTTGTATTAATGCCAGGCTGGATATAGGTCATAATAATACTGATCACAATAATTGGTACGATAATCTGTCTTAGCTGTGGCAGGATATGCTTCGTATAATAGACAAGAGCTCCAAATGCTCCGAGAATCCCAAAAATCGCACCACTTGCGCCGACACTTGCATACGCAGGACCCTGTAGGAAAAATGTTGCTATATTAGCGAAAATACCTGAGAGCATATAAATTGTCAGGAAGCGTGCTTTGCCTGCGATTTTCTCGAGTTCGGGCCCGAAAATGAAAAGAGAAAACATATTAAACAGCAGGTGCATAATACCGCCGTGAAGGAATATCGGTGTAAGAAGTCTCCACCATTCTCCATCGGAGATGAGAAAGTTGATGCCAACGCCAGTGTTAAATACTTGTGTCCCGATAACCGGGATGATCGTCACGAGATAAATAAGGATATTCAAAGCAAGGAAAAACGTCACCACCGGATAGAGGCGGATGTATTGCGAGAAGCTTTCTGTACGGCTAAACATGTATTCACCTCAATCTATGACTTCATTATACATATTTTATCGTCTAGGCTCCAGTGCTTGATCAAGGTGTCGACGATTTTTTTGCAAACTTTGGAAGGAGGAATTATTTTGATTGCAGGAATTGGGCTTGATATCGTCGAATTGGATAGAATCGCCAAGTTGGATGCTAGGTCTCCGAAATTCCGTATGCGCATTTTAACTATGGAAGAGCTGGAAATTTACGAATCGCACACGACTAATCGGCGAATAGAATTCCTTGCGGGTCGTTTTGCTGGGAAAGAAGCGTTTGCTAAAGCGAAAGGAACAGGAATTGGCACGCAGTGTAGTTTCTTGGATATCAGCATATTGCCTGAACTGAGTGGCAAACCGACTGTGTTTTTCAAAGGAGATTCAATCACTGGTTTCATATCTATAACTCATACGCGAACCGTAGCAGCAGCTCAAGTTATCCTTCTTGCATAATTGTTCGTCCTTCCTCATAAGATGACCTACCCGATTGAAATGAGAAAGGATGAACTGTATGCGTAGCCGAATAGTTGCTCTTTTGTTAGTTGTAGTCATGGTAGTCCTTGCGGCATGTGGGTCGCCGTCGAAAGAGGATGTCATGAAGAAACTCAGTGGAAAGTGGAATGAAGCGAAGGGGTATGATTTGCAAGCGACCATGGAAATTAAGACTGGAGCCGAGCCGCGTTCATATGAGGTCGCTGTTTGGCATACGAAGCCGTCTTTCTATCGCGTTAATGTAACGCAGGCAGGAAGTAAGGATTCCCAGATGATTGTTCGTAATAAAGAAGGTGTTTTTGTTGTTACCCCATCACTCGGTAAGACCTACAAGTTCCAAAGTGACTGGCCTTCTCAAAATAGCCAGGCGTATTTAATAGGTGCGTTGTCGGAAGATATTAAAGCTGATAAAAATGCGACAATGACGGAAAAAGAGAAAACGTACGTCTTTGAAACGGCCACGAGAAATAACCATAAGAAGGTTTTGCCAACCCAGCAGATCCATATTGACAAAAAGACATTGCTACCAACGTATGTCTCCGTACTGGATGAAAACAAGGTGGAGAAGATTCGCATTACGTTCAATAAGATTACACTTGGCGTCGAACGAAAAGCTGGCGATTACAAAGTAGATATGGATGAGACGAATACAGGTAAAGAAACTGAACCAGCCGCGGATGATGAAGCAACAGGACTCTCAACGTATTATCCATCAGTAGCTTGGGCGGATGGCACTCTTGTTGATGAAGAAATCGTGAAAATGGATAGCGGTACACGAACATTCATGACTTTTGGAGGAGAGAAAGAGTTCATTATTGTTCAAGAACCAGCAGTTAGAGCGGAAAATAAAATGGCAGTCTCCATTGAAGGTGATCCTGTCGATCTTGGATTTACTGTTGCAGCCCTTACGGAAAATTCGATTCGTTGGGAAAGTGGAGGCGTTTCATTCTTCATCGCATCTGATAATTTGACGCAAGATGAACTGATTGAAGTAGCAGGATCGATGCAAGTGGAGGGGATGAAATAATATAACTAAGGTTGACGAAGAAAGGGCAAGGGATGGATAATGGAGAGTACTACAGTACAAATGAGGGATTGTTATGGAAGACTCTATTCATTATCGTCCAACACAAGCCATCGTCGATCTAGCTGCGATTCGGGCCAATGTTCGGAATTTGAAAGATTATTTAGGAAGTGAAACCGCAGTAATTGCAGTTGTGAAAGCAGACGGTTACGGCCACGGTGAAGTTGAAGTGGCTCAAGCTGCTTTTGAAGCTGGTGCAGAAATGGTCTCGGTGGCAACACCTGACGAGGCGATACGACTCCGAATGGCTGGTATTAGTGGGGACATTCTTGTCATGGGACCGTCACCGCTTGTGTTTGCTGAAAAAGCAGCCGAATTGGGGATTATACTAACCGTTTCGAGTGCTGAGTGGTTGCAATCGGCATTAGACGTTAGCGAAAAATTCATGCAACAATTGAAGATTCATGTAAAGATTGACAGTGGAATGGGTAGAATCGGATTGAGAGATGAGGGGGCGCTTCGGTCCCTTATGTCGGTCGTAAATAGTACTAAACAAGTGCTACTGGACGGTATCTTCACACACTTCGCTTGTGCTGATGAAGAAAACACTGAAAACACAGAAGAACAATTTATTAAGTTCATGAGGTTAGTGCAGACGCTGTCGGAAAAACCACGACTTGTTCACGCATCGAATAGCGCGGCGTCCCTCCTCTATCCCGAATATGCGCTTGATGCAGTCCGTTTCGGAATCGGACTTTATGGCATCGCGCCTTCGGAATATGTAGGAGGGAAATTGCCGTTTCGTCTTGAAAGATCATTGCGAATCGAAAGCGAACTTGCTTATGTAAAGTTGTTGGAGGTGGGCAATCGAATCAGTTATGGCGGTACCTATGTAACTTCGAGTGCAGAATGGATCGGCACAATCCCGATTGGTTATGCAGATGGTTTGAGACGTGGTCTGCGCGGACAGGAAGTACTCATTGATGGAGAACGAATGCCTATTATTGGAACCATCTGCATGGATCAATGCATGGTGAAGCTTCCGCGAGAACTGGCGGTTGGCGAAAAAGTTGTTCTAATAGGTCGTCAAGATAAAGAAGAAGTTACGATGGAGGAGTGGGCGGAGCGACTCGGCACGATTCCATATGAAATTGCTGTTTCCATTGCGAAGCGAGTACCGAGAATATACACAGGGAAAGATGGACAGAATATATAATATTCGCACATTCGACAAAAAAACTTAGCAGCTTTGCAGAATCCTGTCAATAAAATTCCTTTCGTGTCTTCTCATTGTCGGTATACAATGGTAAGATGGACTTGTATTGAAATGAGGGAACGGTTTTGTCGGAGGTGCTAACGTTGCGTGCAAATAAAAACTTTAAAGAAGTTATTGTTAAAATTCCGAAACGGATGCTGAATGAAAATGAACATACGGTCGTTCATCAGGAACTGGACCGTGGTGATTTCGTTTATATTTCGACAAAGCGATATGTAACTGACTATGAATCGGATACGATCAGGGAAGAGATGATGAACGGTTATCTCGAAATGTCGCAAATCAACCTTAGAATCGCCACGGAATGCTTGCATGTGGAATTTGAAGCCCAGCATACGGTAGAACGTCTCGTAAGCGGAGGATGAAAAGTTGGCAATAAAACGTGGAGACGTCTTTTTTGCAGATCTGTCGCCTGTTGTTGGTTCTGAACAGGGAGGTACGAGACCGGTCCTTGTCATCCAAAATGATATTGGAAATCGGTTTAGTCCGACGGTAATTATTGCGGCAATCACTGCGCAAATTCAAAAAGCGAAATTGCCTACACATGTTGAAATTGATGCGGTACGATACGGCTTCGAGCGGGATTCGGTTATTCTGCTCGAGCAGGTCCGCACAATCGACAAGTCGAGGCTTACAGATAAGATTACGCATCTAGATGAATTTTTGATGGAACAGGTCGATGAAGCGCTCGAAGTAAGTTTCGGCCTCATCAAATTCTGAGCATACATATAAGAAAAAACACCATGGATTCGTTTCTGTGGTGTTCTTTTCATTGCAGTCACTTTTCCGTTACCTAAGTAATATGACAAAAAGAGTGTATTGCATCACTCTTTTCGTTACAATGAAGATACGTAAATTTGGAATTCACAAGGAGGCTTATTGGAACAATTATGAGTATTCAACTGGTGGAAGGCGTAAACGAAAATATTAATGAAATTATTGAACGATGGCAATTACTAATGAAGGATGAAAAGGGAGAGAAGTTTTTTCATTTCATGCCTGAACAACTTGTAGAAAAGACGAGTAGTGAGTTTGCGGCACTGATGACATCGAATATTTATGAACAAGACATTGTCAATACTGAGAAGTTGAAGGAATTTACTGTGAAGGTTGTCCGGTTTGGTTGGTCTATTAAATTTGTAAATAAAGCGATTGATAACTTTTCGAAAATTGTTTTCGAATTATTGGAGGAAAAAGGGGTTATTGAACAAAGTAATTTACGGTTTTATATGACACTTTTCGATAATTGGATTTTGCCTTTACGCGAAAGTATCATAGAAGCCTATTCCGTGGAATGGGAACGGACCGTCAGTTTGCAGAAAATCGCCTTGCAGGAACTGTCGGCTTCATTGATACCGGTTTTCGAAAAGATATCAGTAATGCCGCTTGTCGGTACGATCGATACCGAGCGGGCAAAATTAATTATGGAAAACTTACTGGAAGGTGTAGTAAAGCAGCGCGCCGAAGTAGTACTTCTTGATATTACCGGTGTACCAGTCGTGGATACAATGGTCGCCCATCATATCATTCAGGCGGCGGATGCAGTCCGTCTTGTCGGAGCAAAATGTATGCTGGTTGGAATTCGGCCGGAAATTGCCCAAACCATCGTTACGCTTGGTATTAACTTGAATGATTTCACAACAACTAGCACGTTGCAGCGCGGAATGCAGGAGGCACTTGGACTGACGAACCGTACAGTAGTGGAGGTTGAACAATCATGAATATGAGAATTCCAATTTTGAAATTAAATGACACATTAATTGTTTCTGTTCAATGGGAACTTGACGATCAGACGGCCCTCCAGTTTCAAGAGGATTTATTGAGGAAGATGCATGAAACGACGGCAAGAGGTGTTGTGATTGATTTGACACCAATTGATTTCATCGATTCTTTTATTGCAAAAGTGTTGGGAGATGTTATCAGTATGTCTGGTTTAATGGGGGCGAAAGTCGTCATTACTGGTATTCAGCCTGCCGTTGCAATTACGCTTATCGAACTTGGGATTCGTTTGGAGAATGTTTTGACGGCACTCGATCTCGAAAACGGATTGGACAAACTGCGTAAAGAATTGGAGGCCTAACAATGGAGTACTGGTCTTCTGTAGACATATACACGGAGTGGGACATTGTTGCTGCCCGCCAGTTGGGCCGGAATGAAGCGAAGAAGTCCGGCTTCGGTACGGTCGATCAGGCACGTATCACAACGGCAATTAGTGAATTAGCACGTAATATCTATTTATACGCTGGAAAAGGTAAGATAGAAATAAAGCGGTTGTCTGAAAATGACCTGTACGGAATTACGATTATAGCTTCGGATAATGGCCCGGGAATTTCGGACATGCGTAAGGTGATGGAAGACGGATACTCGACTTCTGGAGGACTTGGTGCAGGTATGCCGGGCGTTAGAAGGCTTATGGATGAATTTAAAGTGGACACGGAGCCTGGAGTAGGAACAACGATCACTACTACAAAATGGCTCCGATGAGGAGATGATGATGGATGCCTCTGGAAGTTGGGAAGCAGTATAAAGAAATATTGAAGCAATATGTAGATGGACAAAATGAAGAAGATCTTTATGTAGGACAACAATTTAGCAGGCGATTCATAGAAAAGGATATATCGCCCGAAGACGTTATCAGTATCCATAAAACAGCACTCACTGAAGTCTTGCCGGATATGCCGGAAAAACTATGGCACTCGTTTGACTTTTTGATTGAAATGATGATTCATTACGGGCTTGCGCTTAGGGAGCATCAGAGTCTCATTCAAAAACAGGAAGAAATTCAGATTGAAATGAATGTAGCGGCAAAAGTACAAGATACGCTTCTGAAAACGAGGAAACCAGATTTTAAAGAGCTTGATATTGGATTTGTAACAGAGCCGGCTAAGCAAATGAGCGGGGACTATATTTATTTCCTAAATGATAATAGTTACGAAGCAGGTGTGGCTGTAGCTGATGTTATCGGAAAAGGGATTCCGGCGGCACTTTGCATGTCAATGATCAAGTTTGGAATGGACGGTTTGCAGAACGAAAATACAAGCCCGAGGAATGTCCTTGATATTGTTAACAGGATTGTGGAAAAAAGTGTAGATGATTCGATGTTCATTTCTATGTTTTATGGAAAGTATGATGCAAGGGACTCTAGTTTTTCATATGCTACCGCGGGACATGAACCTGCTCTCCTGTATAAGGCGGCGACGGGGGAATTTACGGAACTTCATGCAAAAGGACTTCTCCTTGGTGTTCATCCAAATGTCGTCTATGAAGAGAAATCAGTCCTTCTAGAAGAAGGCGACTTTATCGCGATGATGACGGATGGTGTTACCGAAGTAAGAACGGATACTGGTTTCATAGATGATGAAGTCATCAAATTGATCTTGTCGGAAGTGAAAGACGAACCTGCACAAACAATTGCTGATACAGTATACCAAAGGCTAGCGTATCTCCAAAACTTTCATTTACGCGATGATTTTACGATTGTTATTTTTAAAAAAGAGAACGATAAGGTTTAAGATTTTATGATAAGGGTATATGTATCTCTACTATGCTATTTTAAAAAAAGAAATTCGGGGTGTAATTATGAATTTGCAAGTCGACTTAGTGGAAGAAAATAGTGTTCAACGATTTAAAATTGTTGGCGAAATTGATGCGTTTACAGCACCGAAATTAAAAGAGTGTCTTGCATCAGCAGAAAATGTGGAAAACATGCAAGCTGAATTAGACTTATCTGAAGTTGGATATATGGACAGCACTGGGCTTGGTATTTTTGTCGGGTTCTATAAAGCTGTCAAGGCTAATGGAGGGCATGTGAAGATAGTTGGTGTAAACACTCGTTTAAAAAGATTATTCGAAATAACTGGTTTAGCTGAAGTTATGGATATCGTAATGGTAGAAAGTAGGGACAGAGATGCAACCGTATGATTATATTGAAATCAAGGTTCCCGCAAAAGCACAATATGTTGGAGTTGCTCGACTCGCGATTTCAGGACTGGCAAGCCGACTTGGTTTTACTTATGATGAAATTGAAGATTTAAAGATTGCCTCGAGCGAAGCGATTACTAATGCAGTTCAGCATGCATATAAAGAGGATGATGAAGGGGAAGTTGTAGTTGGTTGTGCTCTTTTTGTGGACAAATTAGAAATTATGGTCGCGGATCATGGGAAAAGTTTTGATTTTGAGGAAACGAAGAAACGCGTAGGACCATACAATGAACAGGAAGAAGTTCAATTTCTTCGTGAAGGCGGACTAGGCCTCTATTTAATGGAGACACTGATGGATGATGTAAAAGTGCTTCATGAGGAGGGTGTGACAGTCTTTATGACTAAATATCTCGGTGGAGAGCGGGGGGATGAGGATGTCGATGTCGAAAGAACCATCTCCTCTTGAATCTAAAACGGAAGAACAATCCCTTTCTCAAGCAGGAGGAAGCGAACCATCTCTCCGTGGAAGTGGAACGAAGCTAGAAGTCCTTGAATGGATTAAACGTTATCAAGAAACCAATGATGATGAGGCGCAGACAAATTTGGTTCTACACTATGAACGTCTCATTCAATCAATCGCCCGAAAGTACTCTAACGGTAAGTCCTTTCATGAAGATATTGCCCAGGTCGGCATGCTAGGACTTCTTGGAGCGATACGTAGGTATAATCCAGAATACGGGAGAAGCTTTGAAGCGTTCGCGGTGCCAACGGTCATCGGTGAAATTAAGCGTTTTCTCCGCGATAAGACATGGGCAATACATGTTCCACGCCGTATAAAAGAACTGGGACCAAAAATCAAGGCAGCTGTCGAAACGTTAACAATAGAAATGCAACGTTCTCCTCTTGTTGGTGAAATTGCGGAATACCTTGATGTAGAAGAAGAAGTGGTCCTCGAAGCGATGGAGATGGGGAGAAGTTATCAAGCACTCTCAATGGATCATACTCTCGATGCTGATTCTGAAGGGGGCACGATAACACTATTCGATATTATTGGTGAGAATGATGGTGGCTTTGAGAAAACAGATCAACGTATGGTTGTTGCGAATGCTCTAAATGTATTATCGGAACGTGAAAAACAAATCATCCAGTATACATATATTGAACAACTGAGCCAAAAAGAAACAGGAGAACGACTCGGTATTTCTCAAATGCATGTTTCAAGATTACAACGCAAAGCGATTAAGAAGTTACAGGAAGCAATATTGTCGGCTGGTGGTGCGTTATAGTGGATTCGATAATAACTGAGCATGTTGAAGCGTATGTTTATCAGGAAGCGAAGTTTGGAAATCGAGAATGTGGTGACTCTTATTTTATCCATGCGGAGGAAGGCTATTTCATCTGCGCAATTGCGGATGGATTAGGTAATGGACCGATTGCACGCCAATCTTCTCAAATTCTTCCTAAAGTGTTGAAAGAATATCATCATGAGTCAATAGACGAATTACTTAGCCGCTGTAATGAACATATGGTGCAAAAGCGTGGTGCGGCAGTAGCTATCGTCAAAGTCGATTACAAGCAAAAAACAATTCAGTATAGTTGTGTTGGCAATGTCCGTTTTTATATGCTTCATGATTGCGATAAGATGATTTATCCTTTACCGGTAATGGGCTATCTTTCAGGGAGACCGCAAAATTTAAAAACGCAACAATACAACTATGAAAAGGGAGACCTATTTTTCCTCCATTCAGATGGCGTCATACTTAGAAGCCCGAAAGCTTCATTGAAGGAAAGTTCGGGACCTTGTGAGCTATATCAAAAAGTGCTGGCTTCAATTGAACACGGTGACGATGCAACATTTATAGCTGGAAGCCTACTTCTGTGAGTTGGAGGTGGGCTTTTTTATTGCGGGTAATTATAAAGTCTTGGATTGCGGATAGAATGCAATATGGAGATTTCCCATCTAGATTCAAATCCATATCGGTTAGAACGGGCGCTTACGCTTTTGTTTTCAGGTAAGAAAGTATACGATTTTTTGACTTAGAATAGTGTCTAGCTCCAGGCGCCAGCCGCTTGGAGGCCCACAGGATGTGGGTCACCTAGCCATTGCCGCAGGACGCGGCGTACTTAGGCTAGGTTCCTTAAAAGCAATCCAACTATGTGGCAAAGAGCGCCACGTCGCTGGCCCGACTTATGCCTGTCGCGGGCCTACAGGATGTAGGTCATGCAGCTATTGCCACAGGAAGTGGCGCACTTAAGCTGCGATCCATTTAGGCGCCTTGCGCTTTTGTTTCCGTCCAGACTCCAGCGCCTAGAGGCTCGGGTCATAAGTCGGTCCGGCTGTGCGGCAAAGAACGCCGCTTCGCCAGCCCGCCTTATGCCTGTCGCCACAGAACAGGCGCTTGTGCTTTTGTTCGCAGGTAAGAAAGTATACGTTTTTTTGACTTAGAATAGTGTCTAGCTTCAGGCGCCAGCCGCTCGGGGTCATAAGCAATCCAGCTATGTGGCAAAGAGCGCCACGTCGCTGGCTCGACTTATGCCTGTCGCGTCTAGAAGGCGCCTTGCGCTTTTCTTATGTTAAAATGAATCTATAGAAGGAAGGGTGGTTTTATTGATGAAGCATATTGTTGAGGCTACAGCTGGGAAAGCGGCCGTCAGTATACATCAAGCTGAAAAGGTAATCGCATTACTTGACCAAGGAAATACTGTCCCATTTATCGCGCGTTACCGAAAAGAAGAAACTGGTTCGTTGGACGAAGTGCAAATTAAAGCGATTGAAGATGCTTATAGCTATGTGAAGGGACTTGAACAGCGCAAAGAAGAAGTGATTCGCCTTATCGATGAACAAGGTAAACTGGATGACGATTTGAGGAAATCAATTGAAAGCGCTACCGTTTTGCAAAGAATTGAGGACTTGTACAGACCTTTCAAACAAAAAAGACGGACACGTGCCATGATTGCAATTGAAAGTGGTCTTGAACCACTGGCGAAAAAACTGATGGAGTTTCCAGGGAATTCACCGGAAGATCTTGCTTTGCCTTTCTTAAATGAAGAAATTGGCGTAAATGCGGTTGAAGACGCATTGGCTGGAGCTCGGGACATTGTAGCTGAACAATTTGCGGATGATGCCGCAATACGGGAAAACATACGAAAGTTAGCGTGGTCAGATGGGATGATTGTTTCTGCAGTCCGCAAGGGGGCAGAGGACAAGCGTGACGTTTTCGAAAATTACTATGAGTATGAAGAGCCTTTGAAAAAAATCGTTCCACACCGTGTTCTTGCATTAAACCGCGGTGAAAAAGAAGATGTGTTACGTGTCGGTATTTCTTTCCCGAGTGAACGAATTATCGGAGGACTTGAGCGTGAGTTGATTCGTAAATCACATTCGCCTTCTGCACCACATGTAAAAGAAGCGATTGAAGATGCATTTAAACGATTGATTGCTCCATCAATTGAGCGGGAAATTAGGGCGGCGCTTACTGAAAAGGCCGAAGAGCAAGCAATCCATGTGTTTTCGGAAAACTTGAAAAGTCTTCTCCTACAACCTCCATTGAAAGGGAAAGTGGTATTAGGTCTTGATCCGGCCTTCCGGACAGGGTGTAAACTTGCCATAGTTGATGAAACAGGGAAATTACTTGAAATATCCGTAATTTATCCGCATCAACCCAAAATGGAAAAGGAAAAATCGAAGCGTGCTATTTTGGAGTTACTGAAAAAGTATCCGATCACAATCATTGCAATAGGTAACGGAACAGCTTCGCGTGAATCGGAATTGTTCATAGTTGAATGTATAAAAGAAGCACAAGCAGGTGTTTCGTATGTCATTGTAAATGAAGCGGGTGCCAGTGTTTATTCAGCTTCGGCTCAAGCGCGGGATGAGTTCCCTGATCTTCAAGTTGAACAGCGGAGTGCGGTTTCGATAGCAAGGCGTTTACAGGATCCGTTATCTGAGCTTGTGAAAATTGATCCAGGCTCAGTTGGTGTTGGACAATACCAACATGACGTAGCTAAAAAACGTCTTTCCGAATCACTATCATTCGTAGTTGAAACAGCTGTGAACCGGGTAGGAGTAGATGTTAACACTGCATCATCCTCGCTACTTCAATATGTGGCAGGGCTGTCCAAAACCGTCGCGGAAAATATTGTGAAATCGCGGGAAGAGAATGGATTGTTTACGAAGCGCAATCAATTGAAGAAAGTACCCCGCCTCGGAGCGAAGACTTATGAACAAGCGATTGGTTTCTTACGGGTACCTGATGCAAAAGATCCGTTTGATTCGACGGGGATTCACCCCGAAAGTTATCAATTGGCGGAACAAATACTAGAAGAAGCGAATGCAAGCAAGAAGTTGCTCGGTAAGAAAGAAACTGGGGATGCATTGTCTGCTCTTGACATCAAAGCTTTAGCGATTAGGTTAGATGTTGGGGAAGTGACATTGAAAGATATTATCGAAACACTTCAAAGACCAAATCGGGACCCGCGCGATGATTATCCGCAACCACTATTAAAAGCAGATGTACTCGACATGAAGGATCTATATGAAGGTCTTGAAATGCAAGGAACCGTTCGAAATGTTGTGGACTTCGGTGCCTTTGTGGATATCGGTGTAAAGGAAGATGGTCTCGTTCATATCTCGAAATTGAAAAAAGGATATGTAAAACATCCACTAGACGTCGTTTCTTCGGGAGATATTGTAACTGTGTGGGTGGAAGGTGTAGATAAAGGAAAAGGACGTATTTCGCTGACGATGTTACCGCCGACTGCAAAATGACGACTAAAGGAGGGGTGGCTATGACGGATGAAGAATTGAAGGAGCTTATTGAAAGTGTTTCTTTAGAAGCATTCGGAAAGTCATTCCTTCATATTGCTCGGTTTAATAGTAGACTAAGAACAACAGGCGGTCGCTATATACTTTCAAATCATTCGATCGAAATTAATCCGTTGGTTTTGGAGTTGTATGGAACTGAAGAGTTGGTTGGTGTAATCAAACATGAACTCTGTCATTACCATCTTCATATAGAAGGAAGAGGTTACCGTCATCGCGATGCAGATTTTAGAGAGTTGCTAAAGCGCACTTCTTCCCCAAGGTTTTGCCGACCACTAACTGAGAAGAATAAGAAGACCTATTCTATCTATGTATATGAGTGTACATCATGTAAGCTACTTTATAACCGGAGAAGAAGGATGGACGTTAGAAAATATAGATGTGGGAAATGTGCAGGGCAAATTGTGGTAGTGCAAGCTGTAAAATGATTGTTGAGGACACGGTGAGGACCTGCAAACCGCACTCTAATCGTGTTCTCAATAATACTTAAAATTAATTGATGAAAAAGTGTTGACGAAATGAGAAACTCTGTTTATAATAAGAAAAGTCGGTTGGGAACGGCGCGCACGACATTAACAAAAGCGTTTCCCGTACATAAGACAAACATCTTATATGGCCCCTTGGTCAAGCGGTTAAGACACCGCCCTTTCACGGCGGTATCACGGGTTCGAATCCCGTAGGGGTCACCATTACTTTTTTTGAAACGAAGTGTTGAAAAGAGTCTGACATGAACTTCATGCGAAGTGCTGAAAGAACTTTATACAACATGAAAAACGACTTATTACCGTATCGGTGGGGTATAGCCAAGTGGTAAGGCATCGGACTTTGACTCCGTCATCGTTGGTTCGAATCCAGCTACCCCAGCCAAACTTTCAGAATGCTAAAGCATACGAGAAGTTGTGCTACAAAAGAAGAGTATCTCGGTTCTTAGGAATTCATGGACTACTTCTTCTATATAATAGAGAGCCATTAGCTCAGTTGGTAGAGCATCTGACTTTTAATCAGAGGGTCGCAGGTTCGAATCCTGCATGGCTCATCATTAACTTGAAAAAAGTATTGACAAATGAACTGTATGGTATATAATAAAGTTTGTCGCTAAAGCAATGCGGTAGTGGCGGAATGGCAGACGCGCTAGGTTGAGGGCCTAGTGGGGGTTAACCCCGTGGAGGTTCAAGTCCTCTTTACCGCACCAAACAACTTGATTCATTAAAAGACCCTTTTACCTCGGTGGGTATAGTGATACATTAAGAAAGAAATGGTTATCATTCAACTAACGTCGGATGTGCCAATATTATGCGGGTGTAGTTTAGTGGTAAAACCTCAGCCTTCCAAGCTGATGATGAGGGTTCGATTCCCTTCACCCGCTCCATACTATTTTTATGAAACACATAAGCAAAT
>NZ_CP060287.1:512500-600000 GCF_014302295.1 Sporosarcina sp. resist
TAGACGAAGCGACCTGGAAAGGTCCGCCGTAGCGGGTAAAAGCCCCGTAGTTGAAAGTCCATTCTCTCCAGAGTGTATCCTGAGTACGGCGGAACACGTGAAATTCCGTCGGAATCCGGGAGGACCATCTCCCAAGGCTAAATACTCCCTAGTGACCGATAGTGAACCAGTACCGTGAGGGAAAGGTGAAAAGCACCCCGGAAGGGGAGTGAAATAGATCCTGAAACCATGTGCCTACAAGTTGTCAGAGCCCGTTAATGGGTGATGGCGTGCCTTTTGTAGAATGAACCGGCGAGTTACGATTCCATGCAAGGTTAAGCAGTGAATGCGGAGCCGCAGCGAAAGCGAGTCTGAATAGGGCGATAGAGTATGGGGTCGTAGACCCGAAACCAGGTGATCTACCCATGTCCAGGGTGAAGGTAAGGTAACACTTACTGGAGGCCCGAACCCACGTACGTTGAAAAGTGCGGGGATGAGGTGTGGGTAGCGGTGAAATTCCAATCGAACCTGGAGATAGCTGGTTCTCTCCGAAATAGCTTTAGGGCTAGCCTCAAACTTAAGAATCTCGGAGGTAGAGCACTGTTTGGACTAGGGGCCCATCCCGGGTTACCGAATTCAGACAAACTCCGAATGCCGATGATTTATGTTTGGGAGTCAGACTGCGGGTGATAAGATCCGTAGTCGAGAGGGAAACAGCCCAGACCACCAGTTAAGGTCCCCAAGTATTCGTTAAGTGGAAAAGGATGTGGCGTTGCCCAGACAACCAGGATGTTGGCTTAGAAGCAGCCATCATTTAAAGAGTGCGTAATAGCTCACTGGTCGAGTGGCGCTGCGCCGAAAATGTACCGGGGCTAAACGAATCACCGAAACTGTGGATTGACATCTTAGATGTCAGTGGTAGGAGAGCGTTCCAAGGGCGTCGAAGCTAGACCGTAAGGACTGGTGGAGCGCTTGGAAGTGAGAATGCCGGTATGAGTAGCGAAAGAAGGGTGAGAATCCCTTCCACCGAATGCCCAAGGTTTCCTGAGGAAGGCTCGTCCGCTCAGGGTTAGTCAGGACCTAAGTTGAGGCCGAAAGGCGTAGACGATGGACAACAGGTTGATATTCCTGTACCACCTCCCCGCCGTTTGAGCAATGGGGTGACGCAGTAGGATAGGGTGAGCGCGCTGTTGGTTATGCGCGTCTAAGCAGTGAGGTGTGGAATGAGGCAAATCCCGTTCCTATAACATTGAGCTGTTACAGCAAGGGGATTTATCCCTGAGTCCCTGATTTCACGCTGCCAAGAAAAGCCTCTAGCGAGGCGGGAGGTGCCTGTACCGCAAACCGACACAGGTAGGCGAGGAGAGAATCCTAAGGTGATCGAGAGAACTCTCGTTAAGGAACTCGGCAAAATGACCCCGTAACTTCGGGAGAAGGGGTGCTCTGGTAGGGTGTTAAAGCCCGAGAGAGCCGCAGTGAATAGGCCCAGGCGACTGTTTAGCAAAAACACAGGTCTCTGCAAAACCGCAAGGTGAAGTATAGGGGCTGACGCCTGCCCGGTGCTGGAAGGTTAAGAGGAGAGGTCAGCGCAAGCGAAGCTTCGAATTGAAGCCCCAGTAAACGGCGGCCGTAACTATAACGGTCCTAAGGTAGCGAAATTCCTTGTCGGGTAAGTTCCGACCCGCACGAAAGGCGTAACGATCTGGGCACTGTCTCAACGAGAGACTCGGTGAAATTATAATACCTGTGAAGATGCAGGTTACCCGCGACAGGACGGAAAGACCCCGTGGAGCTTTACTGTAACCTGATATTGAATTCCGGTGCAGCCTGTACAGGATAGGTAGGAGCCTTGGATTCCGGAGCGCTAGCTTCGGATGAGGCGTTGGTGGGATACTACCCTGGCTGTATTGGACTTCTAACCCATGCCCCTTATCGGGGCAGGAGACAGTGTCAGGCGGGCAGTTTGACTGGGGCGGTCGCCTCCTAAAGAGTAACGGAGGCGCCCAAAGGTTCCCTCAGAATGGTTGGACATCATTCGTAGAGTGCAAAGGCATAAGGGAGCTTGACTGCGAGACCTACAAGTCGAGCAGGGTCGAAAGACGGGCTTAGTGATCCGGTGGTTCCGCATGGAAGGGCCATCGCTCAACGGATAAAAGCTACCCCGGGGATAACAGGCTTATCTCCCCCAAGAGTCCACATCGACGGGGAGGTTTGGCACCTCGATGTCGGCTCATCGCATCCTGGGGCTGTAGTCGGTCCCAAGGGTTGGGCTGTTCGCCCATTAAAGCGGTACGCGAGCTGGGTTCAGAACGTCGTGAGACAGTTCGGTCCCTATCCGTCGCGGGCGCAGGAAATTTGAGAGGAGCTGTCCTTAGTACGAGAGGACCGGGATGGACATACCTCTGGTGTACCAGTTGTCTTGCCAAAGGCATCGCTGGGTAGCTATGTATGGACGGGATAAATGCTGAAAGCATCTAAGCATGAAGCCCCCCTCGAGATGAGATTTCCCATTACGCAAGTAAGTAAGATCCCTCAAAGAAGATGAGGTTGATAGGTCTGGGGTGGAAGCACGGCGACGTGTGGAGCTGACGGATACTAATCGATCGAGGACTTAACCAATTTTGAAAAGGGCTTGATTACCCTGATTCGTGTAGCACAATGTCTGTTTTATTCAGTTTTGAGCGAACAAGCTCAAAGAGTCTGGTGACGATTGCGAAGAGGTCACACCCGTTCCCATCCCGAACACGGAAGTTAAGCTCTTCAGCGCCGATGGTAGTTGGGGGTTTCCCCCTGCGAGAGTAGGACGTCGCCGGTCTCACACATTTATACTTCGACATAAATGTGGTGAAGTTAATTGAAAAGTCGAAAGTTATTACATGTTAAGGTCCCGTGGTGTAGCGGTTAACATGCCTGCCTGTCACGCAGGAGATCGCCGGTTCGATCCCGGTCGGGACCGCCATTATATTTTAAATTCAGAACCGATTCCAGGGATTAATTCCGGAGTCGATTTTTTGTATTGCGAAATAAAAGATAAATGAACTTTGAGGCAATTCAATCTAGATACGCTATAGTAAGAAAGTAGATTCTAATAAATAGGGGACTTAACGTATTTGAAAAGAGTTTTATCATCCTTATTCATCAATAATGATGCTTATTTCATTCATTATGAACGAATTAGAACCGTCCATAAAAATAGTTCTTGTAATTATCGTAAGACGTGCTATACTAAGTATTGTCTTTGAGAAAAGATGATGTAGGTCTGGTGACGATTGCGAAGAGGTCACACCCGTTCCCATCCCGAACACGGAAGTTAAGCTCTTCAGCGCCGATGGTAGTTGGGGGTTTCCCCCTGCAAGAGTAGGACGTCGCCGGTCTCACATATTTACTTTCGACATAAATGTGATGAAGTTAATTAAAAAGTCGAAAATTACTACATATTTAGGTCCCGTGGTGTAGCGGTTAACATGCCTGCCTGTCACGCAGGAGATCGCCGGTTCGATCCCGGTCGGGACCGCCATTAAATTTTAAATTCAGAACCGATTCTAGGGATTAATTCCGGGATTGGTTTTTTTGTATATAGAATTCTAAGGTTTAACTAATATGCTTTTTAAAAAAGCAGTAAGCAACACTCTTGAGAAACTAAACAATGTTATCGTAAAAGAAGACAACGTTTTCAGCAAAGTAAACAACACTCTATGAGAAATAAAGATCATTTACTACGAAAACACATCTATCAAGGGTAGATACTTTCTGATATAACATGTTTTCGGTACACTATAACAAAGAAGCAGAAAGGAAATAATCTATGACTCAGAAAATAGAAGTAAATTCTGTCGAGGAGACAGAGCTAATTGCAACGAAACTTGCAGCACTCCTTACACCACCGGATGTACTTACGCTTGAAGGCGATTTAGGTGCAGGTAAAACGACATTTACAAAGGCGCTTGCAAAAGGACTGGGCGTTACACGCACGGTTAACAGTCCGACATTCACAATCATCAAACAGTACGAAGGTAATTACCCACTCAATCATCTCGATGTCTATCGCTTAGCTGGCAGCGATGAGGATCTTGGCTGGGATGAACTATTTTATGGAGATGCAATATCTGTTATCGAGTGGGCGCATCTTATTAAAGATGATTTGCCGGCAGAACGTCTGGAAATTCAGCTAGTTCACGGTGGCGGAGATAACCGGATGATTATATTCACGCCAATAGGTGAAAGATATGAAAAGATTTGCGAGGGGATTTTCTTATGATCTGGCTAGGTATAGATACGGCTAACACGCCCATTTCAGTTGCACTTGTGAAAGATGGCGAACTATTAATAGAAGGAACTTCAGCGATGGCTATTAACCACTCGCTACGTGCTATGCCAGCAATTGAGGAGCTGTTGGAACAAGCAGGGTTAGTACCGGCGGATATTGATGCAATTGCAGTCTCAGAAGGGCCAGGCTCTTATACAGGGGTGCGAATCGGAGTGACGATAGCGAAGACACTTGCTTGGACACTTGGTAAACCTCTTGTTGGCGTATCCACATTAAAAGCACTAGCGGCAAATGCATTATTCTTCAATGGTTTGGTTTGTCCAATTGTCGATGCAAGACGGGACAATGTCTATGCTGGCGTTTATCAATTTGATGCAGGAAAGCTTACTGAAGTTATTGAGGATGGCCATTACTCTTTGGAAGAGTTGGTACACTTGCTTGAGCAGCATAGTAGTCCTATTTTATTCGTTGGAAAAGATATAGCAATGCATGAGCAAAAACTTATTGAGCAGCTTGGACAACGTGCAGTTCTAGCGCCTCTTCAGTTTAATCTACCACGAGCCTCTTCACTTATTTATATTGCCTTGCAATCAGAAGCAGAAACGGATATACATGCATTTGTTCCGGAATATCGACGTATTGCTGAAGCTGAGGCAAATTGGTTAAAAGAGCAGGGGAAGGACAATGATCGTGGATAAAGAGATTAGTTATAGAGAGATGGGAATAGAAGATATTCCTTCTGTTGTTGAAATCGAAAAGGAAGCATTTGCGACACCATGGACTGCAGAAGTTTTTGAGCACGAAATGACTGGAAATGACTATGCGCATTACGTTGTTGCAGTCTTTGAAGAAGAAGTGATTGGGCATTGCGGAATGTGGATCGTACTGGATGAGTGTCATATTACGAATGTTGCAGTACGGAAGCATTTAAGGGGTAATGGCATCGGCGAAGCTCTGATGAAAGAAGCGATTGCACTTTGTATAGAAAAAAAAGTCCGGTTAATGACACTGGAAGTGCGGATGACCAATACTACGGCTCAAAACCTTTACCGTAAGCTTGGGTTCCAGGACGGCGGAATTAGGAAAAACTATTATACGGACGACCATGAAGATGCGCTCGTCATGTGGGTGGAATTCAAATGACAAAAGATATCTATATATTAGGAATTGAAACGAGCTGTGATGAAACAGCTGCATCCATCGTGAAAAATGGAACGGAAATTATATCGAATGTCGTAGCATCTCAAATTACTAGCCAAAAACGATTTGGCGGAGTAGTACCGGAAATTGCATCGAGACACCATGTTGAACAAATTACACTAGTAATTGAAGAAGCACTTGCGAATGCTGAACTAGAACCTGCGGATCTTGACGCCGTTGCTGTGACAGAAGGACCTGGTTTAGTTGGGGCCTTGTTGATTGGGGTTAATGCTGCAAAAGCATTTGCCTTTGCCAATGGTCTACCGATTATTGGCGTTCATCATATTGCGGGACATATATATGCTAACCAACTAATGCAACCCATGGAGTTCCCGCTTCTTGCACTCATCGTCTCAGGGGGCCATACAGAGCTGGTAATAATGGAGGGGCATGGTTCGTTTAAACTGGTTGGAGAAACACGTGATGACGCTGCTGGTGAAGCCTATGATAAAGTAGCACGTGTACTGGGCCTCCCTTACCCGGGTGGTCCTCAAATCGATAAGTTGGCAGCTGAAAGTGATGGACAAGTTGAATTCCCGCGAGCTTGGCTAGAGCCGGGTTCTTATGACTTTAGCTTTAGTGGTCTTAAATCATCAGTGATTAACTATAAGCATAATCTTGCGCAACGTGGTGAGGCTGTAAACCCTTCTCATGTCGCGGCTGGTTTTCAGGCGAGTGTCGTTGAAGTGCTGACTACTAAAGCGTTAAGGGCAGCGAAAGAGTTCGGGGTGAAACAGGTAATTGCGGCTGGCGGGGTAGCAGCGAATAAAGGGTTACGTTCTTCTCTTGAAGAAACATTTAAGAAAGAAGAGATACCCTTTTACGTTCCACCAATCATACTATGTACAGATAATGCGGCAATGATTGCTGCAGCGGGATCGGCTATGTTTATAGACGGAATACGCGGAAATCTTGCTATGAATGGTAAGCCTGGCATGTCCCTTGTTTCATGGAAACAATAAATAAGTAAAAACACGAAAGTCGTCATATTGTGACAACTTTCGTGTTTTTTTATCCCGATTTTTTTGAAGATGTCAATAGGGAACATTCGTACTTATGCACAATTGTGGATAAGTTGTGCATAACAATTGTATATGCACATTTAGTAACAGTGGTTGGAGGATAACTATGTGTATAAGAAATACATTTTTTGTGGATAGTGTGGATAATAACAGTGGATTACAGGTATAACTACATTCGATGTGTGGATAAAACTGTGGAAACTCTTTTTAAGAGAATATCGTTTCGTACTTTTATTTGATAGGTTACGACAGCAAGAAATGACAAAACGTCACGATAAACCATTGGTTCTGGTTTAACATGACGTTCACGCTCATTTTATAATTCCTCTAGTTCTTCTTGAAGTCCAAGCCAATTTTCTGATTTGCTGTCATGCTGTGCCTGAAGTGCATCAATCTGTGCCTGTAACTCCATTAATTTCACATGATCGTCTGCAAATTCAGGAGTGGAAAGTTCATCTTGAAGTGCTACTATTTCATCTTCCAGAACAGAAAGTTGTGATTCGACTTCGTCAATAGCTCTAGTCAGCCTTCTTTCCTGCCTTTTTAGTTCTTTATCATCATCATTTTTTCTTTCAATGACAGGAGTTGCAGCTGTTTTAGCGGCATTTGAGTCGGCAAGCAACTCTTCCTGTTCCAGTTTTTTCTCAATGAAATAATCATAATCACCGAGGTATTCGGTTGTACCTATTGCGCTAATGTCGATTACTTTTGTTGCGATGCGGTTGATAAAGTACCGATCATGCGACACGAAGATGAGGGTGCCCGGGAAGTCATCCAATGCATTTTCAAGAATTTCCTTGCTATCCAAGTCAAGATGGTTCGTTGGCTCGTCGAGGATAAGCGTGTTTGACTTTTGTAACATTAATTTAGCAAGTGATAATCGAGCTTTTTCTCCACCTGATAGGGAAGTGACAGGCTTCTCAACATCTTCACCGGTAAATAAAAAGCGTCCAAGTACTGAACGAACATCTTTTTCATTCATCATCGGCCAATCATCCCAAAGTTCCTGAAGAACGGTTCCAGTTCCGATAAGTGTCGCTTGTTCTTGGTCGTAATAGCCAAATTGAACATTTGTACCATAACGAATTTTGCCTGCTAGTGGTTCTTGGAACTTGACGATGGTCTTCAAAATTGTTGATTTCCCGACCCCGTTAGGTCCTATAAGTGCAATGCGGTCTTGTTTGTAGGCACGCAAGCCAATACCAGTTGAAACCGGTATACTGTCATAACCGACTGCTACATCTTCCAGTGCTAGTACATCATTTCCGCTGGGACGATCAATCGAGAAGGTAAAGTTTGCGGATTTCTCATTGCCATCAGGAGAGCCCATCCAGTCAGTTTTTTCGAGCGTTTTGCGGCGACTTTTCGCCATTTTTGATGTCGATGCTCGCGCAATATTGCGCTGAACGAAATCCTCAAGTTTGGCCTTCTCACCCATTTCCTTGACGTAAAGTTTTTGATCACGTTCATAGTTTTTCGCTTTTTCGTCAAGATACGCACTATAGTTTCCTGTATACTTCGCTACTTTTTTTCTCGATACTTCGTAGACGATTGTCACGATTTCATCTAAGAAGTAGCGGTCATGGGAGACGATTAAGATTGCGCCTTCATAAGACACTAGGTATTTCTCTAGCCAGCCGAGCGTTTCGATATCCAAATGGTTTGTCGGTTCATCAAGGATGAGGAGGTCCGGTTTACTAAGCAGCATTTTAGCAAGTGCCAATCGTGTCTTCTGACCACCGGAAAGAAGATTGACATTTTTGCTATAATCCTCAGGATAAAAACGCATCCCATGAAGCACCGAACGAGTATCAGATTCATATTGATAGCCACCAGAATCTTTGAATTCGATTTGTAGAGCATCGTACTCTTTGATGACGCGTTCATAGTCGCTCGGGTTGTCGTAGACAGAGGAATCTGCCATAAGCCCTTCAAGCGATCGAAGCCGCCTTTCAATGCTATGGAGTGGTTCGAATACAGTCATCATCTCTTCCCAAACCGTCAATACAGAGTCGATACCTGAATGCTGTTCAAGATACCCAATCCGGATATCTTTAGGGACGATTAAATCACCCGAATCAGCGCTCATTTCACCAGCGATTATTTTAAGTAATGTCGATTTTCCAGCCCCATTGCGGCCAACAAGTGCGACGCGGTCGCGATGTTGAACTTCGAGCTTTACGTTTTCTAATATATCTGTTCCTGAAAATGATTTTGTTAGTCCGTTCACTTGTAATACAATCAAATAAAGCACCTCTATTCCTCTTCAGTTTAAATGAATGGCGTCAAGCGTGCAACGGTCGACTTTACAACATTCATTATCTACTGTACGATAGAATCGCCTTTAGATACACTCAGGAGGGTTAACATGATAGGGGAAACAATCAAAATTCCACAGGCGACGTCCAAACGTTTGCCTTTATATTATAGGTTCCTGCAAAATTTCGCGAATTCAGGGAAGAAACGAGTATCATCCAGTGAATTAAGCGAAGCTATGAAAATTGATGCTGCCACTATTCGACGTGATTTTTCACATTTCGGCGCACTTGGCCGTAAAGGGTACGGGTATGATGTACATTATCTTGTCGACTTTTTTCGTCAGGCACTGGATCAGGATGAAGTAACAGATGTAGCGCTCATTGGCGTTGGTAGTTTAGGGAACGCTTTTTTGAAATATAATTTCCATAAAAATCACAATACACGAATCATCATTGCATTCGATCCGAAAGGTACGCATGAAGGGACAGAGATGAGTGGAATTCCAGTTTTTCATCCTGATACGATTGAGGATAAAATCAAGGAATTAGGAATCGAGCTTGTCATTCTTTCTGTGCCTTCACGTGTAGCCCAAGAAGTGACTGATAAGCTTGCTACTATCGGTGTAAAAGGAATTCTTAACTTTACTCCGGTTCGGCTGACGGTCCCCGACTCGTTACGGGTTCATACAATCGATTTGTCTGTCGAGTTACAAACACTTATTTACTTTATTAAAAACGACGTAAAAGATTCACATATGTAATGCTTTGTAAATAGTATTTCAGTCACCATTCGTGTAAAATAGACACAAGAAGGATTGAGTTCAATCCCTAGTTTTAAGAAGGAGGTGTCCGAGATGCCAGGTCCAGGAAGTCTGATTATCATTGCTGTTATTGCTTTGCTCGTATTCGGTCCCAAGAAACTGCCTGAAATCGGGAAAGCCTTCGGTTCGTCATTGCGTGAATTCAAACATGCGACAAAAGGTCTTGTAGAAGACGACGATGTAAAAAAAGTTGAAGTTAAGAAAGAAGAACTGAAGTAAGTTAGGGTGTCTGTCCGATGATAGAAAAAAACTTAACAGTCATTGAGCATATAGATGAAATTAGAAAACGGCTGATGGTTATCGTCGTTTTCTTTGTTGTAGCTGTAGTGGGAGCCTTTTTTGTAGCAAAACCACTTATTCAGTTCCTGCAAAATGATGGAGAAGCACATAATATTGCCTTAAATGCTTTCAATGTACTTGACCCGATTATGATTTACGTGAAAGTGATTGTCTTTATCGCATTCATTGTCATTTCACCGGTTCTTATGTACCAATTATGGTCCTTTATCTCACCCGGATTGCATGAAACTGAGCGGCGCGCAACATTGAATTATATTCCGTTTACATTTTTCTTGTTTGTTGGTGGTATTGCGTTTTCGTATTTCGTTCTGCTACCTTATGTGATGAAATTCATGATGAATTTATCCACGGAGCTCGATATAACCCAGACAATCGGCATTAATGAGTATTTCTCGTTCCTTTTCCAACTGTTAATTCCATTCGGTATTGTTTTTCAGCTACCGGTAGTCTTGTTATTTTTAACAAGACTTGGTATTTTGGATCCGACGACACTTGTGAAGATACGGAAATATGCATACTTTGTTCTATTTGTAATTGCGGCGTTCATTACACCACCTGACTTGTTGTCTCATATGTTCGTTACAGTTCCATTGTTTGCGCTTTATGAAATTAGTATTTTCATTTCACGTTTTGGTCACAGAAAATACTTGAAGGCTGAACAGCAGCGACAATTCGAAGAGGCGAAAGCTGAACAACAACGTCAGATTGATGAAGTTAATGAGCGACAGCAGAAATGAAAAAAGTCTTCCACAACCCTAAGTAGGGATGTGGAAGACTTTTTTAGTGCATAAAGAAGATTATGGCTTGTTTCAAATCCTCTTGCCATTGTTGTATCTTCTCAATGTTTAAATTGAGGACAACGACAAATCCATTCATTAGTAAATGGGCAATCATTGGTGTCAGTATGCGTTTCGTCCGGTAATACAAGTAAGAGAATACGAAAGCGGGCATCATATAGATTAGAAGGTGTTCGAATTCATTATGAACAGCAGCAAACACTAAAGCACTGACAATGGCTGCAATCCAGAAATTCGTTTTTTGATAAACCCCTCCAAAGACAACCCTTCTGAAAATGATTTCTTCCAGGAATGGTGCGAATAGTACGATTGATAGGATGATGATTGGTGACACTTTCGCGATGTCGGAAAGGATTGCAGTGTTATCGGATCCTGGTTCTATTCCAATTGCAACCTCGATAGCACCAGCCAGCATTTGTCCACCCAATGCTAGAAAGAAGCCAATGAATCCCCAAAGAACCGAATTGCCAATGGAAGATTTTTTCCCTTTGAAAACTTGAAAGAAGTTTTTCTTCGGTACGATTAATACCAGGAAAATGATAGCTGCAATTAAGTTAACGGTGAAAAGAGTCCAAGAACTTGCCCGATATGCCATATCCTGTTTAGTGAATTGCTCATCCCAAGGAAAGTATAAGAATAAGCCCTCTGATAAAAAGATGCTGCTTACATGCATCAGGATGTAAGTGATTAATAAAGCGAGAGAGATTTTCCAATTCTTCATGTAACGCCACCCTTTCAACTGTGGTTGAGGTCAATTTTAGCTGTTTAGGGCGAGATAAGCAAAGAGAAAATGTTCGGAGTATTTCACTTGCAATATATGCAAATGTTCATTATGATTAGAAATGTATTAGCACTCATGTCTATCGAGTGCTAAAAGGGAGATATTATCTGAGGAGGTTGTTTCAATTGTTGAAACCATTAGGTGACCGTATTGTTATCGAGCTAATCGAGGCAGAAGAAAAAACGTCAAGCGGTATTGTTATACCGGACTCTGCAAAAGAAAAACCGCAAGAAGGTAAAGTTTTTGCTACAGGTACTGGACGCGTTCTTGAAAACGGACAACGTATCGAATTGGAAGTTAAAGAAGGAGATCGAATCCTCTTCTCAAAATATGCAGGCACTGAAATCAAACATGAAGGTAATGAATATCTGATCTTGCGTGAAAGTGATATCTTAGCGATTATTGGCTAATAGACTGATGCACAGCTCGTTTAAAAATACACGAAAAATCAGGAGGGTACTTATAAATGGCTAAACAAATTAAATTCAACGAAGACGCACGAAGCGCAATGCTACGTGGGGTCGATACATTGGCGAACGCTGTAAAAGTAACGCTTGGACCTAAAGGACGTAACGTCGTTCTTGAGAAAAAATTTGGTTCACCACTTATTACAAATGACGGTGTAACAATTGCACGTGAAATCGAACTTGAAGATGCGTTCGAAAACATGGGTGCAAAACTTGTGGCTGAAGTAGCGTCTAAAACAAACGAAATCGCTGGTGACGGTACAACAACTGCAACAGTTCTAGCGCAAGCAATGATCCGTGAAGGACTGAAAAACGTTACTGCAGGTGCTAACCCTGTCGGAATCCGTAAAGGAATCGAAAAAGCGGTTATAGCTGCTGTTGAAGGCCTTCAAGAAATCTCCAATGAAATCGAAGGAAAAGAAGAGATTGCACAAGTCGCATCTATTTCTTCTGGAGACGAAGAAGTTGGGAAACTTATTGCTGAAGCAATGGAGCGCGTTGGCAACGATGGTGTCATTACTATCGAAGAGTCAAAAGGCTTCACGACTGAACTAGACGTTGTTGAAGGAATGCAATTTGACCGCGGTTATGCATCTGCATACATGGCAACGGATACAGACAAAATGGAAGCAGTTTTGGACAATCCGTATATCTTGATCACAGATAAAAAGATTACGAACATCCAAGAAATTCTTCCTGTTCTTGAGCAAGTAGTTCAACAAGGTAAGCCACTTCTTATGATCGCAGAAGACGTTGAAGGCGAAGCACTTGCAACACTTGTTGTGAACAAACTACGTGGTACATTCAATGCTGTTGCTGTTAAGGCGCCAGGCTTCGGAGATCGCCGTAAAGCGATGCTTGAAGACATTGCAACTTTAACTGGTGGGGAAGTTATCACTGAAGACCTAGGTCTTGATCTTAAATCAGCTGATATTTCACAACTTGGTCATGCAGTGAAAGTTGTTGTTACAAAAGACAATACGACAATCGTTGAAGGCAGCGGCAATTCAGATCTTATTCAAGGACGCGTTAACCAAATCCGTGTTCAACTTGAAGAATCAACTTCTGAATTCGATAAAGAGAAATTGCAGGAGCGTCTTGCTAAACTTGCAGGCGGCGTTGCAGTTATCAAAGTCGGAGCAGCTACTGAAACTGAACTTAAAGAACGTAAACTTCGCATCGAAGACGCATTGAACTCAACGCGTGCAGCTGTTGAAGAAGGTATCGTTTCTGGTGGAGGTACTGCTCTTGTAAACGTCTATAGCAAAGTAGCAACATTACTAGAGTCTACTGAAGGCGATGTAGCTACAGGTATTAAAATCGTACTTCGTGCGCTTGAAGAGCCTGTACGTCAAATCGCTAACAACGCAGGTCTTGAAGGATCAATCGTTGTAGACCGTCTGAAACGCGAAGAAGTAGGAATTGGCTTCAACGCAGCAGAAGGTACATGGGTAAACATGATGGAAGCTGGAATCGTTGACCCGACTAAGGTTACACGTTATGCACTCCAAAACGCAGCATCTGTTGCAGCTATGTTCTTGACTACTGAAGCAGTAGTTGCGGACCTACCTGAACCAGCAGGCGCAATGGGTGGCGGAATGCCTGACATGGGCGGTATGGGCGGCATGATGTAATAAGCCGCTCAAACCCTTGATATGACGGGGTTTGTATGTGAGGAGAAAGTGATTTGCTAACATTTTGCTAACATAGAGGATTATAATCGAGGCTTCTCATGAGTTCACTGAACTTTTGGGAGGCTTCTTTTTTCATTTCCTTTGTAACGTGGAGATAGACATTCTTGGTGATTTGATCATCTGAATGACCAAGTCTATCCATGATTTGTTCAAGTGCAACACCTGCTTCTGCTAAAAGCGAAGTGTGTGTATGTCTCAATGAGTGAGGTGTTAAGTCTTTGTTTAATTTTGCGATTGCAAGAAGTCTAGCCATCCTGAGTTGTACCATTTTAATGACGATAGGATATCCTGGATGTCTCTCTGTTTTAGCAAAGATGAAGTCTTGATTATTGTAAGAATCACCTACCTGTTGAATGATTTTTGCTTGAGTATCTTTGTGAATTCTTAAAGCTTTGATCACATCTTCATCCACAATAATTTTCCGTCTAGATTTTTTCGTTTTTGGTGTCACCAACTGAAACTGAACGGTATTATTATTGGGGTTGTAATAGGTTTTAGAAATGTTGATGGTTTGATTTTCGAAATCAATATCTTTCCACTTGAGCGCTACAAGTTCACCAACCCTAATTCCTGTATAGGACAAGATGAGGAACATTAAGTAGTCTAATTCCAACCCTTGATTTTTAGCAGTACTTAGGAAAAGTGCAAGCTCTTCCTTTTCCAAATACTTTGGAATTTCTTCTTCCTCTAACTGTTCAATTGTCTTTTTATTTTTTTTAAGATAGGCAAATTCAGTTGGGTCCTTCTTGATTAGCTCCAATTCTAATGCTTTCCGAAAAATCATTCTTCCAGTTCGATTTATTCCTTCCCTTGTACTATCAGAATACCCACTGTACTTTAAATCGTTCAGAGCATCTTGATATCTCTTTCTTGTGATGTCCTTCAATTTCAGTTGGGAAAAGTAGGGCAACAACTTATTGATTTCATGAATACGGACTCGAATTGTTCCGGGTTTAACATCTTTTGCTTCGCTATAGATTGGGAGCCACTGATTTGCAAACTCACAAAAGGTCAAGTCTGTTTCCTCCACATATATTCCTTGATTTAACTCATGAATGAGCGCGGCAGCCGCTGATTCAGCTTCTTCTTTAGTCATAAAACCGCTTCGTACCTTTTGCCTCCTTTTCCCAGTAATCGGATCTATTCCAATATCGACGGTAAAAGCCCATTTGGAACCACAAGTACATTTTTTCTTCTTGCACGTACATCCTCTCTTGTAAAAATGTCCTTTCATTGAATGACTTCGCTTTCCTAAATATTTATATTACAATATCCATTATTTCCATTTTGAAAGATAACAATTCATTAACCTTAGAGTTTTAGTTCAACAAATATGCGTGAAAGAGGTAAAATAAAAAAAGAACATGTTTTAATTCAGACACGTTCCTTCTCGTCATTCATATTCTGCCAATTCTTTGTAATGTTCTTCCGCTGGATTCGAACCAAAAATGCGTTTTGGATAGTCTAAACCACCATCAATACCGACAGCGCCACATTTGCATAATTTGAAATCATTTGTGTTTTTTGATTCGATAATATTATTGCAATGTATGCAACGGATTCGGTTTCTTTTTAGTTTCTTCTTCATTTATAATGCTCACTACCTTTTCCATAAGTATAAATGAATTTTAAACACAGATGTGAAATGATGCTAAATCATTTTATAGATTGTGAAAATATGTACTTAAACTAACGGGGCAGTTTAGTTGAATAAGATATCATCTATTAACGAAATACCATCAGTAGATAAATAAGAAGGTTATACTATATGGTACATCCATATGAAATATTTGGAGGAACACCTTATATACATTATTAATAAATGAATTAATGACCTTGTGGAAGATAATGACAATTGGGAGCGACTCAAAGAGAATATATTGTTGGCTATCTTTGCAAATTAATAAATGAATTGGAAACAAAAAGTGAGTAGTCCTCTTCAACTAAAGGTGTAGGATAGTTCAACAAATCGGCCATTTTGTTGAATGACGCTTTATAATAATATAATAAAAAAGGACAACCCGAATTACCTTAGGATGTCCTTTTTCAAGAGTATATTAATTTGACTTTCCAATCCTCAACTGATCTTCACGTTCTTTTTTGCCGTGTAGAAAGTAGTAAGGGACAGAAGTTGCAAAGACAATGATTCCTAAAATCGCATACATACCATTATAGCCGGTAATGGGAATGACAAACCCAAGAATAGTAGGGCCAAATCCATTACCTAGATCAAAAAAGATAAAGAAGGTCGCTGTAGCAAGCCCCACACGGTGCGGTGAAGCCGAATTAACCGCTATTGTCTGACTGACTGAAGAAATGTTACCAAAACCAAGACCAATTAAAGCACCTGCCAATAACAAGGTTACACTGTTGTTTGCTGAACTTAGAATTAGCATTCCAACCCCAAATAAGATAATAGCCGGATACATAATAAAGTTCGCACCTATTTTGTCCATCATCCGACCAGTGAATGGTCGTGAAACTAAAACGGCAACTGTATATACCATAAAGAAAAAGCTAGCTGCTTCCACCAAATTTAACTCCACAGCATATAAATTTATATAGGAAATAACGCTGGAGAAAATAAATGTCATCATAAGGATAATGATGGAGATGGGAAGTGATTTTGGCTCAATAAAGTTAGAAAGTTTAAATCCTGAATTTTCATTTTTAACTACTGTCGTTTTAACTATTGGCACTTTAACAAAGAATGCCGTTACCGAACTCAGGATTCCTAACAAAAGACAGAGAGCAAAGATCATGTTAAAGCTCATATGCTGACTCATGTAAAGTCCAATGAATGGACCTATTCCAGTACCTAGTGCTGTACTTACAGCAAAGTAACCAATACCTTCCCCTCTCCGTGTTTCCGGTATTGTGAGGGCGACAATCGTACCAATTACAGTAGTCGCAATACCCACAGTAATACCGTTAAGAAATCGGCTTATTAGGAGAAAGAAAATCCCATTATCTATAAAGTATAACAATGTAGTTAATATGAAAAAGATTAACCCGATATTTAATATTCGTTTTTGTCCAATTTTATTCATTATAGGACTCGTAAACAAGCGACCAATTAATGCCCCGATAATGAAAATCCCGGCTACGAGACCAGCTTGGCTTGTAGATGCATTGAATTCATTTACGGCATAAAGGGCAATTGTTGCATTTAATAAAAAGAATATTAAGGTTAAGAAAAAATTGACTAAAGAAAGAACAATAAAATCTTTTGTCCACAATTTAGATTTTGTTTGCATTCGTTCATCGCCTCCCTCTAGTATATCTTGTCCACTTTTCAAACTAGAATGAGTATGATTCGCCGTCATCCGGCACTAAAACATGAGAAGATATCCCTTTCTCCTCAATAAAGGCTTTTAATTCTTCTCTGGATAACGTCCAATGATTGACGGCTTCCATATGGACAGAGATAATTTTTGCGTTCGTTGCAGCCTTATACACATCATAGATATCCTCTTTCCCCATAACTAGAGAACCGCCTTCAAAAAATTGATTATCTCCACCATTTACCACAATGATGTCTGGTTTATGTGTATCGATTATTTCTTTGACCCCTTCATACCAAACCGTATCACCAGCCACATAAAGCGTTTTTTCAGTTGGGTGTTTGAAAACAACTCCACACACTTGGCCGGCAAGTTTTACCATTTCCCCTCTTCCATGCTCACCTTTTGTTTTAATCAATTGGATACCCTCAAAAATTGTATCTTCATGTAAAACTTCTATATTTCGGAAACTGGCACCATGAATTTCTTTAGCATCTTCTTCATTTTGTACATATATTTTGATTTCTTTTGGTAATGCCTCTTTCGCAGCGTCATCCCAATGGTCATCATGCAAATGAGTAACAATAACAGCATCAACATTAATGACATTTTCGATTGAAGTGGGTAAGCTAACTAAAGGATTGTTTTGATCTTGTCTTGCTGAATTTGGAAAAGGTGGGTAAGCCCCCTTTTCTGCTAAAAATGGATCTATTAAAAACTTTTTGCCTGCGTATTCGACAACTAATGTTGCATTACGAATTTGATGTATATTCATGATCATTAACTCCCTTTTTTGATATTTTCTTGGTACTTGTATAGTCTATACTAAGACACATTGACGGATACATAGATTAAATAAAGTCTTTTGTCCGTTTGACTTTATTAATGAAAGGAGTTAAACAAATGTTAGATAATACGGACATGCGGATCTTAGATGAACTATCCAAGAACAGTCGGCTCACGATGAAAGAATTAGGTGAGAAAGTCCATTTGACTGGACCAGCTGTTTCAGCTAGAGTGGCTAAATTAGAAGATCAAGGAGTGATTGAGGGTTATTCAATTAAAGTTAATCGAGTAAAATTGGGGTGTTTTATACATGCTTTTATTATAATCATTACGCAAAGTACTTATCATCAGCCTTATTTGTCGTTTATAAAAACGCAAGAACAACACTTAATCAGTAACTATAAAATAAGTGGGGAAGGTTGTTACCTTCTCGAATGCAAATTCCCTTCTAATGAAGTAATGAATGATTTTTTGAAAGCCTTAAACGAACATGCAAACTATAAATTATCAATTGTTATTGATAAATAGTGGAAATACAATGGAGAGTTTGTGAATAAATGTACTTAAACTAACGGGGTGCTTTTGTTGAAGAACAGTATTTATTTAGCATCATGATTTTTAAAAAAATTATATTTGATAAGTAGTTGGAGTATAAAATCTATATGTAGATTGAAAGCAAAATAATATTATTTTGCTTTCAATTATGTTATCATGCAATGCTTCTCATCAATTCACTAAACTTGTTTGAAGCTTCTTTCTTCATTACAGAGGTTACGTGAAGATACACCTTTCTAGTCACTTCATCGTCTTGGTGACCTAACCGATCCATAATTTCTTCTAGTCCTACCCCAGCTTCTGCAAGAAGCGATGTATGTGTGTGGCGAAAAGAATGGGGAGTAACTTCAAGATTTAAGTCTACTTTTTTTAATAATCTAGCCATTCTAGTTTCCACTAGTTTAATCAAAATCGGATAACCAGGATGACGATTGAAATTAGCGAATACATATCCTTCGTTATAGTAGGAGTTACCAAAGCGTTTAATGAGTTTTTCCTGTTCTTCTTTATGTTTTCTAAATGCATTTATTACTAATTCATCGACGACAACCTTACGTCTAGATTTTTTAGTTTTAGGTGGGCCTAACTCATACTTTTTCGTATTATTTTTAGGATTATAATAGGTCTTCGTGATACTAATAATTTGTTTTTCAAAATTAATATCTTTCCATTTTAGAACAACTAATTCACCTACACGCATACCTGTATAGGCCAACGTTAGGAAAATTAGGATATCCATATATAGTCCTTTTTCTTTAACTATGTCCAAGAATAATGCGAGTTCTTCCTTTTCAAAGTAATTTGGTAGTTCTTCTTCATCGAATTCAATAATGGTCTGTTGATCACGTTTAATATAAGCATTTTCTGCCGCATTTAATTTGATTACTCTATTACTAATAGCCATTTTAAAAATCATCTTACCAGTAGTATGAACACTTTCAATGGTGCTTTTAGAAAAATTTTGATCTTTTAAATCATCTAGTGCTGCTTGGTACATTTCTTTAGTGATATTTTTAAGTTTTCCATGAGCGAAGTAATGCAATAATTTTTTGATATTGTACTCTCTAATTCTTACAGTTCCGGGTTTTGGAGCATTTCAATCAATGTAGGCGGGTAACCACACATTAGCAAAATCCTTGAATAGAATATCTGATTCTTTAACGTATGCACCCTGATTTACTTCGGTAATTATAGCCGAGGCTGCTGCTTCGGCTTCTTGTTTTGTTTTAAAGCCACCCTTAGTCTTCTGTTGTCTTTCTCCTGTTTTTGGGTCCTTTCCTATATCAATAACGAACGACCACGTCTTACCGCAGATGCAACGATTTGGACCACACGTGCAACCTCTTTTTGTAAAATGACCTTTCATAGTGTTTTATCACCTTTCTAATCTAGTGTTTTTTATCGGGGGGATGAGAATATTAGAAGAAGGGAAAGTGTATATGGACTTAATCAATACATTTTCTCTAATACTTTTCAGCTCTAGAATTTTTTCTCTTTTCTTTGTGCAATCCAATTCTTAAGATCAGATTTTTCGACTCTTTTAGATGCACCAATTGCAAAATTAGGGATACCACCTTGTTCTACATGTACTAGAAATAACTCGTAAACTCTTCTTCTAGAGATTCCAAGAAATAGAGAAATATGTTGTGCTGTTAATGTGTCGGGCAACGATTCCCAAGTTGTATAATTCTTTGTACGTTCCATGGTATTAATCCACACTCCCTGTAATTTTCCTTTTGTAGCAGATTCAATAACGAATTTAAAACAAAAAAACCGTAGTTGGACTAAATCCACAAAATAATTAAGTGGATTAGTTCCCGCTGCGGTTTTCGCTTGTTTTGGGTTCTATTATTTGATTAGATATTTCTAAAATCATTATATCTTCGTATTTTTATATTTGAAGTCTTTTTATAAATTGTTTTAAAGTTTAATTTTTCGGTTCTTTGACCATAATTAAAGTATAGCGTTCGGTAATTTAACCATCGAGGAATACCAAGATGGTTGGAAAATCGAATGAACATGCTCTAAAAGCCTTGATTACAAGGGATTCTAAGAATGCCGATTTTGTAACAGTAAATTTAGCGCATTCACTTTCGGTTTCCTAACCAGTCAAAATTTCTTCTTATCCCATTTGTTCGGTTACATAACCAGTTGCATTTTCTAACGAAACAAACGGAGAGAGACGATAACTGATATGAATTTCGTTATTTTTCTCAAAATTAATCGCTACTTCTTCGAAAAAAATTAAGAAGAATACTCTTAGTTCGGTATCTGCAAAGTCATAAAAACTATGTTTTAGCATTTCTTTTAAAGTAACTAAAAGATAGTCATCTTCAAGAAGTAGGTTAATTTCATCTATCGTCTCACTGATATAGGTTATTTTTTCTTGTAAGTGGTTCTTAGTAGACAGAAACACTTCAGATAATAGCGGTGAGTTTGCTATATCATCTTCTAATGTTCTTTCATTAAGGAATACTAATTTAAGTTGTTGCTTTAGGTTATCCATAGTTTTTCTAAGTTTGAAAGACCATTGTTTAAGTTGGTGCTTAGAAGTAGTTATAAAAGTATCGAGCTGTGTACTCCATTTTTTCTGCAGATCACTTAAAACAGATTGATGAACAGGTATTATTGATACACTATTTTTACATTCTGTACACCTGTAAATTCTATATTCTCCACGTTTTCCTTTAGGAGATTGGTCTTTAGCCGTTAAATACGAATTGCAACTTTTACATTTAATAATTGAACGAAGATAGAATGGCGTATTCATTGTTCCATAATGACCTTTTAAATCGTTTATCTGCTTTACTAGATGAATAACGGTTGGACTAATAATGGGAGAATGAATATTTTTAAATATCTCAATATCTTTTTCAGGTTTTGGTTTACTAATTTCATAGCTCGTTCTTACACCCCATGCCAAGTTTCCTGAGTAAGCGCGGTTTGAAAGAATATAACCGATTGTACTACTATTCCAATACTTTACTTTCGCACTTGTTACGGCACATTTATTTAAAAACTCAGCAATAATAGCATGTGAATGTCCCCAGCTAGCAAGATGGTAAATTAACTCTACTATTTCAGCATCTTCATTTGGGTACAACACTCCATCTTGCATATCATATCCAGCAGGTGTGCGGGAACCGGGGCGTTTAGGTTGTTCACGATTTAATAGATTCTTTTGAGCGTCTGTTGTGCGGACGGACTTTATTTCAGACTCTTCTGCTGCAAAGACAAGCTTTGCTTGAACCATAGGATCATCTGGATTCCATTCACCTTCCGATTGAGTACTGAAAAATTTCACATGAGGATACTGTTGTTTTATAGGGATATAAATCTCGTTATAGAAATCAGTGATACTCCTAGTAATTCTAGATTCCTCATAAAAACATACTGCTTCGGCACCATTAGCTATATCCTCTAAGAGAAGTTGAATACCTTCCCGTTTACTCACGTTATTATGAAAGGCACTAGTAGCTTTATCTGCTCGCCATTCAATAATTTCTAAGTTTTCTCTTTCAGCTAATTGTTGAATTTGGCTTTTTTGAATTGCTAAAGAGTTATTACCATCTTGTTTTTTATCAGAATACCGAAGATAGGCGACTGCATTCAAAGTTTTGATTAAATTGAATTCTTTTCTGTTTTTCATGATGCATTCGATTCCTTTGCAAATGATGAAAGAAATAGATCGATATGCAAGTAAGTTTCATAAACAAGAATTTTATCAACAAATAATTCTATGAGTCGTTGAAGTTCTTGTAGGGTAAAATCATAATTAAGCTGTGATAAAAACTGGGTAATGTCCTTAATCTCGCTACTTAGCCGCTGTAAAGATAATAGATCTTGTTCTAACTCGTTGTATTTGTTTTTAAGAGCTTGGATTTCTTCCAAATAGTTAGATATAGTAGTTTTCGCTTTACCATCCAGTGTGCAAAGCTTTATTGAAGTATCTAGATATTCTGATGTCGTCCTTTCTAATGCTTTTTGAAGTTTTTTTTGCTTTGCTGTAATATTTTTTGGAATCATTCTTTTTGCCAAATCAACAGAAATCGATTGAACATGATTCAAAACAGTTTGTGTTACTAAATCATTAATCTCTTCAACCGAAATAGCTAATCTTTTATGATTAGAACTACATACAAAATAACCTACATCAAGTTGATTCTCTTTCCGATGTCTCATCCTATTTCCGCATTCACCACACTTTGGAGTTACCAAATATTGTTTGTTAACTTCTTCTAGTTTTTCAAGATAGTAAGCTATAAACTCATCAATTTGTGATTTGTTCGTTAGAAAGAGTTCTAAGCTGATGATTGGTTCTACATGATGTAGTATCTGATAACCATTTTTCGATTCATAATGTCTAGAGTAAAATGGATTTGATAAAATTCTGAGAATCTTGTCTGGATCTTTTAGACCTTTTCTACGTACCAACAAAAACTCAAGGAACTGATTTTCATTTTGAACATTACTAAAATCGATAAATATTGATTGAATGACATCTTTTTTATCTTCATTGATAATATATTGTGGTTTGTTTGCATCATCGGTAATTCGTTTATACCCATAAATACTTGATGGATATTGCTTTCGAGCATCAGCAGTACGTGTACTTATATTCTGACCTTCCATTTGTGCAAACATCCCATAGAATGCTTCTAGAGCAAGCTTGTTCTTAAAGGGTGGCTCATTACTGGCTGTATAAACAACTTCCACATCATATTTGATAAAAATCTTTGTTATATCAACAAATTCATAAAAGTTTCTAGCCAATCGATCACGCTTATAGACAACTACTGTTTTAACTTTGCCTTCTTTAATTAAACGAATTAGTTGCATTAGATTAGGTCTTTGATTCATTTTTAACTTCGTAGCTGAAACGTCGTGATCATCTAGATAAATAATACACTCTTCGTTTTCCTTTAAACCCAGTGATTCAAGATGCCTTTTTGCTGCAGAAATTTGTAGATCCAGATTTTGTGCAGCAGAACTCACACGGCAATAAATAATAATTAAATTTCTTTCCCTCATGTAATTATCCCTTCTCATAGGTTATTTTCTACTAATCAGTAAAGCACGGAGTTTGTGATCATCTTTTGCAACATGATCAAGAAGTATTTTTTCAATATATCTTCTAAACCATAACTCAGATTCAGCTGATAGCTCTTCAGAGTAACTGACTTTTACAACACGATATTGCTCGTTCATTTAGCTCCCTCCAGTCTTATTTTTGTATTATCTTTGACTGGAAGGGAACTTTTTATACTCTATTTCTCTTTATCTGTAATAGTAGATTTCATTTCTTCGAAATTAAGTGATAACTGAACATCATTAACTTCCTTCAATGAATGATTCTTTCTTGGCTTAAAAACGGTGTTTATTTCATAACCAGGAATTTTCATCTTCTTTATTATTTTGTTCATGTTTTTTTTCCTGTAGGTGGATAAACAATTTGATGATAGTATTAGAGATATTAAGGGATTCACAATGTTCAACACATTGCTGATACCATTTGGTACTACTTGGATAATTGTACTTGTCCTCCACTGAGGGGTATCCTCCTTTCTAGTTAAGATAGTTATATATAAATTGGTTGCTATTGACCTCAAGCGTTAATCATTTTACTTATAAGATGTAAGAATATTATAGGTCTAAAGTTGTTTATTCGGTGAAACAAAATATAAACTATTTGGTTTGGTCAGTATTAGCACATCTTCTAACTGGTTATCCTTGAATTTTATGTTAAAATATTGAAATTAAGATATCTCAAAGATATAAGATAAAATAAGGGGACTTTCAGAGGGGATTTTTCTGACGCAAAATCTAGCGAGAAGATAGTGTATTAGGTATAGGAGGTAAAGAGAGTGGTCAATATTTCATTTATTATTAAACCCTTAATTGGAAAATTATCTGTATTTATAAGTGGTAAGTTAATAGAACAATGGAAGATTAAATGGAAACTTAACAACATGATAAAAACATTTAAACGAGAATATGAAGATACTTTTGTTGATTCTAATGCATTTCAGAAATTTTTAAATGATGAAAAGAACGGGCTTTTGATATTTAATTATGTATTTGGTGCTACTTATAGCTCTATTACTAAGGTTGCATTTATAGAGCAATTATCTAAACTAGCAATTAATGAGATAAATCTTTATAGAAAATCAGTGAAGCTAGAAGAAATAGATAATCATCTGGTTGTCAATCAATATCTTTATGACCTAATTACATATCTTGAAGAATATAGAGATAAAAGTTTTAAATTAAGCGAAAAAAATATCTTAGCTAATGTTCAAACTAGCATTGAAGAAAGTAATGAATCTTTAAAAGAGTATTTTAAAAGAAATTTATTAGAAATTCAGGAAAAAGCGTATTTAGAAAAATATACTGATATATATTTAGAGAAAATACTAGATCGAAACATAATGGATTTAGGGAAAAGGTATATTTCAGAAGCGAATGTAGAAACGAACTTTAATGAAATATTTGATTCTTTAGTAAGTAATAAGCAAATTTTTCAACACTTTAGTGAAGTATTAGGTAAATTGCAGATGAGTATAATGGAGTTTAGTGAAGCCTTCATTAAATATAAAGAAGTTTTAGGGTACGATAATATAAACTTTATTGAAAAGATTATATATTATTTAAAGGAAATTAACTGTGAAGACAAAGAATTTTATTTGCGAAGTAGTATGAATAATCTTTCTGATGAGATTAGTGGCTTTATGGCAGAAGTAGAAGGATTGAGGTACAAGCTATATGAAGAAGAAAAGAAGAGCGTTAGGGAAGAATTAAACAGTCCAATCCACAAAATAAATAAGTATGAAAGAGAATTAAATGATTATATAGACTTGGTAATGCCGATGTTAATTAATGAGCCATACTTATTAATATACGGTGATGCAGGAATAGGTAAATCTCATTTACTAGCTGATAATGCTAAAAGATTACAGGAAGATGGCCATAGTGTTTTTTTATTTTTAGGACAACATTTAAATACACATGACCATCCTTTTAAACAATTATTTGATTTAATTGATTACAAGGGTTCTAAAGAATATTTTCTGAAAGAATTTAATGATAGAGCGAATAAGAAAAATAAGAGAACTGTGATTATAATAGATGCTTTAAATGAAGGGGAAGGAAAATACTTCTGGAAAAATTTTTTAGTGAATTTTTTAAATTCTATAAAAGAATTCAAAGATATCGCTGTGGTCTTATCTGTTAGAAGTAACTACGTAAGAAGTATCTTACCTGAAAATATTGAGACAGACTTTCCGTTGCATAAATTAGAACACAAGGGATTCAAGAGTTTAAGTCTGGATGCATTAGAGCCGTTTTTTAATTACTATAATATTAATCCATTAGTATTTCCCTCTTTAGAAAATGAATGTTATAACCCTTTATTTTTACACATTTATTGTGAAGTATTCCAAGAAGAATACGTAGGATATAGAGGTTGGAGTATAGTTGAGGTATTAGAAAGATATATAGGCAAGATTAATAGTAGATTATCACTAGATCAAAGATTTTCATATACAAAATCTTTAAATCTCGTGGATAAAATATTGAAGGAAATTGCTGCGAAATTTATTGAAAATAAAAGTCATCTCATTAAATTGGATGAACTCTATGAGATCATATACAGTACAGCGAGTCCATATACAATTGGTTATCGAGAATTGGTTTTGGGACTAGAAGAGGAAAATATTCTTTCCATTAATTCGGGATATCATGGTGAAAGTTTAGTATATTTTACTTATGAAAGATTTTCCGATATATATATATCGTTAGTGCTATTAGATAGATATCGCCAAGACAAAAAAATGTTTGGTGAAATGCTAGCTTCTGATAATGCAATTTCTTATGGAGTTTATGAGAGTCTTTCAATAATTGTTCCTGAAAAGCTAAACGTAGAATTATTAGATTTAGTTGATAGTAAGTTAATTACATTTGATTTAGCGGAATCTTTTGTTCGAGGAATCTCATGGAGAAATGTACAAAATATAGACGAACGAACTTTGTATTGGATAAATTTATGCCTGAAACAAGAAAATATAGATTTACAAAGTTTAGTATATGAAAACTTGTTAAAGCAGTCATATATAATAGAATCGCCTTTAAATGCAAAATTTTTACATGATAATATAAATCCTATTGCAATGTCTATAAGGGATGGAAGTTGGACTATATCAATAAATAATAATTCAGAAGTACCTAATCAACTTGTAGAAATCATTCTAGATCAAAATCTGAGTTTCAGACACTTCAAGTATGAAAATTTCGAATTGCTTTCGTTAAGTATTATTTGGTTATTTACTTCTACAGATCGTAAATTAAGAGATATTTCTACTATAGCTCTAGTAAAACTATATATGATTGAACCATCTATTATTCTCAAGAATATTAATATGTTTATTAATGTTAATGATCCATATGTATTAGAAAGACTGCTTGCAAGTGCATATGGTGCAATACTAAGAACTAATGAAGTACCAAATTTAGAAGAAATAATTGATATTATATATACTGAAATATTTGAACAAGAAGAAGTATATCCGAATGTTCTAGTTAGAGATTATGCTAGGGGTATTATTTTATTTGCTGCTAATAAAGGTATTATTAGTCCTGAAGAGTACGAAAAAATTACTCCCCCTTATTCAAGTAACTGGTATGGAAATAATTATACATTGCAAGATGTTGATAAAAAGTTAAGTGAAATGCAGGAAGTAGCTAAGAATAAGTTTGGCGGCTTTCATCGAATTATTAGATCTATGACAACTGAATATGGAAGAAGAACTGGAGCTTACGGAGATTTTGGAAGATATGTTTTTGGAAGTACCTTATATGAATGGAAAAATCAATTTAACGATCAAGATTTAAGTAATATTGCTACGATGAGGGTTATTGATTTTGGATATGATGAAAAAATACATGGTTATTATGATAGTAATTTAGGATATTATAATAGACATGAAAACCTTGTAGAACGTATTGGTAAAAAGTATCAATGGATTGCGTTGTATGAGTTATTAGCCAAATTAACAGATAATTATCCCGTATACAAAGAAATAAATTTGTATACTCTTGAATACCAAAAATATAAGGAAAAACAAAATAATAGAATATTCTCAGACATGAGTGAATTTCTAAAAAGTCTTTCTGATGAGGACACAGAGCTACCAGTCGAGGGAATTGAAGAACCTTTAAACGAAGAAGAACACTTTCTCGGAATTAAGAAAGAATATTATAAAAAGTACAATGGGCCGTGGGATCCGTTCTTGAGGAACATTGATCCAAGTCTGTTAGAGTATCCAACAAAAAACGAAAATTCTAACCTAGTTAAGAACTACTTACCTTATAGATCAAATAAAATGTGGGCGCAAAACGAAGATGAGTTTAATACTCTGGATGATTTTATATTTATTGAGTATGAGGGAAATAAATATGTATCTTTAGCTCAATTACTTGTTCAAAAAAGAGAAGACAGTAAAAAATTTGTTGATAGAGATGAGTTTTGTATAAAGTCAAAGGCTGTTTTTTTACCTAATATGGATAAACAAAAATATATTTCTTTAAAAACAGAAAAAAAGGGAGATATGAGTGTATCTTGGGCAAATACGTATAGTATATTTGCATTTGAACACTATTGGCATCCTTCCTTCAAAGATATGTTTTATAAAAATGAATTTGAAAATATCGAGTGTGAAGATGCTATATGGGAATACCTGTGGGAAACGAATATCAATCCTGCATCTGGTGAGAGAACTTCTTGTAGCTACCTTTTACCTAATGCTGATTTAGTAAGGTTTTTTAATTTAAGACAGATTACTGAGGGAACATGGAAAGATATTGAGGATAATTTGGTTGCATTTGATGCTCAATATATGGGCTATGAAAGTAACTTATTATTTAGAGCAGATTATTTAGAGAAATATTTAAGAGAAAATAATCTGACTTTAGTATGGGATTTTTATATGGAGAAGATATCTGAGCGCAGCAGAAAAGAAGAATGGTTCATATGTTGGACTGTTAATGGAACTGACATAAAACACACTATATTAGATCAATATAAAGAATTAGAAATGGAAGATAGATATTAATTAGCTTATATTATGGGAGATGCGATAAAACTTTATGAATATTAACCATTTGGCTGAATCCATTTTCTAATTTCCTCATCATTGAATAATTATATTCTAACCAAAAGTGCGCCAGCAAAATGCTAACATTTTGCTAACGCAATCAAATGAAAAACGGTTAATTCTCGTTAAAGATGTTACACCTCTAATTAGCTAAAACCTTGATATACCGCACTTTTGGAACACATCGTGAAAGATGTTACACACTTTCACCTTACGGGCGGAATGATGTAATTCTCTTCACAAGCTATCTTGTGAAGCTGTCTCGTTCATAATTAATTAGTATAGGAATAACCACTTCTCATAAAATTGGAGAGGTGGTTATTTTTTATTCTTTTCAAATTAGTTTATCTAGATTGAACTATAGAATTCCATTCAATTCGCTACAGCGCTACTAGTTTTATTGGTGGTAGTGAGAAATTTATAACTAACCTATACTACATAAAGCCCTTGAAAACTCCTAATAGAGATTCCAAGGGCACAAAGTTTTGTCATCATTAAATTCTCAATGTGATCAACCATAAATCATAGGGTTAAGGCGCGGAATGATATCACTTCCCGCTAAGTAAATTATTTATATAATTTTAATTGTCATTTTATTTTTTTAGTGAGTTAAATAAAGAATTGTAAGCTGTAACAACTTGTTGATAGTAACCGACTAAGTTATCCCAAACCGTTGATTGAACAGCCTTTTTAGCAGGTTCTTTCGCAGTATTGTCACTATCAACAGGTGTTTCTGCTACATCTTCAGCGGGTTCTTCCGCAGCAACGTCACCATCCTCAGCAGTTTCTTTCGCAGTATCGTCACCATCAACAGGTGTTTCTGCTACAACCTCAGCAGTTTCTTCCGCAGCAACGTCACCATCAACAGGTGTTTCTGCTACATCTTCAGCAGGCACTTCCACAGCATCATCATCACCAACAACAGGTACTTCTACTGCATCCTCAGCAGTTTCTTCCGCTACATTGCCATCTTCATCTGGTAAGATCATACCAAGATGTTCTTGGATTAGGAAATCGTAGTAATCAATTAAACTTCCATAATTTTGTATGACTGATTTATATTCATTTATTTGCTCTTCTGTTATGATAGTACTATCAGTAGATTGGTCAGGTGACATAGTATCTTCATTGATATTATCGTCAGCTGGCTTTTCTTTTTCATTAGTTTCATTTGTTGACTCATCTTCATCAGCAGGCACCTCTGAAGGTTCCTCTTCAACTACAGTTTCCTCTTCAATTACAGGCAGATCAGTTGCTTCGTCTTCAATTACAGTTGCATCCGTTGCATCGTCTTCAACAACAGGTAGATCAGTTGCTTCGTCTTCAATTACAGTTGCATCCGTTGCATCGTCTTCAACAACAGGTAGATCAGTTGCATCGTCTTCAATTACAGGTAGATCAGTTGCATCGTCTTCAACAACAGGTAGATCAGTTGCATCGTCTTCAATTACAGGTGCATCCGTTGCATCGTCTTCAACAACAGGTAGATCAGTTGCATTCTCTTCAATCACAGGTGCATCTGTTGCTTCATCTTCATCAACAGGTACATCTGATGCTTCGTCTTCATCTGTAAGATTATCCGAATCATCATCTTCATTCGGTGCGATTTCCTGCAAATTTTGATTTGCAATTGTACGCATTATTTTTCCTTTTTCAGGTGAACCCGGAATGCTTGATGCAAAAGATGAAACCTCTGCACCGTGATTTTTAAACGCTGTTTCCTCACCATTTTCAGCTCCTAAAGCCGAGCCACCTGCTCCGAAAATAGCAGCTGTTATCATTGAGGTTGACATTACAAACGGCAAAATCTTCTTGTTCGTGCTTTTCCCTTTTTGATTAGTTTCTTTAACCAAGAATCATCAAACTCCCTTTAATTGAATTTTTTAATCTCGACTACTAAATAAGAAATTGAAATAACACTCATTCTATTAAGCCGTTATGTACATCTACCTCCTTCACAAGCCAGAGCCTAAAATCAGGGTCAGTTTTTTAAATATCCGTTATGAAGTTTTTCAAATGAATAAATTTAGCAGTGCCCCTTCTGCTTATTAACAACAATAACAAAAGGAAATAACAAGAGTGTAACGAACAAGTAACAATTTTCCATGGAAATATTAACCCTTGTCATAAATGAAAAACACTCCAGGAGTCCTAACTCATAATTGACCAGAGACTAAAAAGAGGGCCTATTCTAATAGACCCGCCCTCTTAATCCAGTTTATTCCTTTCTTGAAAGGAATCGTTATAGTGCGATACAAACGTATCATATTACTTTTTGGACATCATTATTGAACGGTCTAAACGATCTAACGTTGATCAATTTCAAATATTACATTCAGAAATGTAAGAAGTAGTATAACTGAAAAAGTTATGAATGAATGGCTCTACCCCAGTTATATTAAAGGTTAAGTAATGATTCATCTACGCATGGTCATATTATTGGTCATAAGCGCAACAAAATCAGTTAAAAGTAAGTCGAAAAATACTCCCACCATTTACGATTACTCTACTATAGGTAAGCATCTACTCAACCCTTCATTTGTTTATCAATGATTAAGTATTCACTCTAACGTTCTCAAACTACCTTAATGGAAATGCTAATAATAATACCTACATTTCATTATTATGCTTACATTGATTCAAGCAAAAAGTTTTTTCATCGACCCCCACAAAAAGAGAGTCCCATACGAATAACTGGTATGTCCACAAAAGGACAAAAAAATGTTGAGGTGATTTATAATGCAGAAGAAGTGGAAACAAACTGGAGCAGTATTGCTAATTGCAGGATTAACAGTAACTGGAACAAGCTATGCGTGGGCGGATGAAAAAGCGAATGAACCAATAGATCTTAGTCAACTCAGAAAAAATTCGACTACTAATGTAGTGGAAGATCCAACTGGAAAACTGGAATTGCCAAAAGTGGAAAGTGTTAGTAAAGAAGATGAAACAGACAAAGAAGTAAAAGAAGTAAATGAAGATAAAGCAACAGAAATAGAGGAAAGTGTGCTTCTAGAAATTCCAGAAGGATATACTGCTGGAAATCTAGTTGCGCTTGGAAAAGCCTATGAAAAGGTTCAAAATCCAACCGCAAAAGCATCTATTAAACGTAATATGGAGCGTTCCATTGAAAAATGGGAGAATAAGCAGTTGGAAACTGAAACTCCTGAGCAGCCAGAGGTAACAGAAGAAGCAGATAAGCAAGAAGCGCCGTTAAAGGAAGACAAACCTGCTAAAGTGAAACAGGAAAAAGCTCCTCAGGCAGTATTGAATGCACAGCACAAAGAACAAAGACAAGAATTGAAAGCAAATCAAAAAGTAGAGCGTGAAGCTTTAAAAACTGAGCGTAAAGCGGATAAAGAACAACAAAAGCAAGCGGGAAATGAAAAGAAAAACTGATTAGTCCTAGCAAACTTCTTTTCATTTTCCGTTGCACCCATTAATATCAAAAGCAATCGGATCTAATGGGAACGGAGGGGTATCTATGCTTTTGTCTATCATGCAAGGAGTATTCAATAAGAAGTCTGATACAGCATTGAATGAGCTTGTATTGAAGGCAAAGAGAGGCGATAAGAAGGTCATGAATGACCTTCTTATCGCATTTACTCCGTTCATGAAAAAAACGGCTTCTTTCGTATGCAAACGATTCGTTGATGAGCATGATGACGAATTTAGTATTGCTATGAGTGGCTTTCATGAAGCGGTATTACAATTCAGTCCGGGAGAAAATTCATCATTGACGACATTTTCACATTTGATAATAAAGAGGAGACTCTTTGATCATTTTCGAAAAGAGGCAACGAGAAACGACGCCATTCATTTAGTAAAAGCTGAGGATGAAACTACAGGTTCAGATGCACAACATTACGTATTTAAGCAATCGTCGATTGCATCCTACTCGAGAGAACAACAAGCAGCAGAACGTCGTGAAGAGATTATGGAATATACCAAACTTCTAAAGGACTATGGTTTATCATTCCATGAGCTTGCTATGTCATCTCCAAAACATGCAGATTCAAGGAAGACAGCTATTCATATTGCGCAAATCATCGCTGAAACACCTGAATTCTATACTTATCTTATGGCAAACAAAAGGTTGCCGATGAAAGAACTTGAAACGACTGTCGAGGTTTCAAGAAAGACGATAGAACGACATAGAAGGCATATAATCGCAGTTACGTTATTGCTCAATAGTCAATTCGTGTACATAAAGGAATATATAAAAGGGGAACTTATATGATGCGGACATACAGAGGCATTGTTTGCGACAAAAAAAATAAATATACTGTGTTCCTGACGGATAAAGGTGATTTTCTACGAGGAATTCCAATTGGTGAAACACCGGATATTGGAGATGAAGTCGATTTTCAGCTGGTTTCTACGCCTTCTCTATTTAGTAGAAAAGTGAAGCCACGATTCGTTGGAGCAGTCATGATTGCTGCAGTGCTTCTCTTTTCCATCGTAGCATCTTTAATTCCTATGAATGATAAAGTGATGGCGTACGTTCAATTGGAAACGGACTTGGCATTGGAGTTGGGGGTCAACCAGAAAGGAAAGGTTATTTCCTTACGTTATCTGAACGAAACCCTTGCTGAACCTGAAAATAGTCTTGCTGAGTGGAAGGGGTATCCTATCCGTATAGTGTTGGACACTGCCGTGAAGGAATTATCGACAGGGACCAGTGGTGTGCAAGTAATTATTACAACAATCTTCCCAAATGCCAAAAGCCAACATAAGGTGCAAGGAATTGTTGGGAGCGCGGTTCGGGAAGTACGAAGTGCACATAAAGAATTGGCGTGGGAAGTTGCTGACAGCACGGCGGAGGAAAGAGCGATGGCGAATAAGCATGAAATGTCCATTCATAAATTCAAAGTGAGTCAACAAGGTCCTCCGATGAATGAAGAGAAGCCGTCTACGGAAATCGATCCCCATAAGAAAACAAATACAATGAATCAGCAAAGAGAAAAAGATACTCACAAAAATCCGGGTCTGCAATCGGAACCTACTTTGCCGTCTAACCAGAAAAACAATGTGAATGAAAAATCGAAGGAATCAAATGAACTTAATGAACCAAAACTGAAGCAACCTGAGACAAAATCGAATAAAGTGCAGGAAGAAAAGTTTAAGTATTCCCCGGCAGAGAAGGGGAAATTAACTAACCCAGCACCGAAAAATAGTAACCCCAACAATGAAAATCAAAAACCAGTTCCAAAACACCCTAAGGGAAATCCGAATCAGCAGAAGCTGCCGGAAACCGGTAATAGTCATGGAAAACAAGAACGACCATTAGTCGGGAACGGTGAGAAATAGCCTTACTGTTAATCTTTCTAATCGCAAAGCCAGGGGATAACTTTTTCCTCTGGCTTGTTTTATTATTATCATGTCAAAGTTATTAGATAGTCCATGAATACTTTTACTAATTCCGTTATTCGTACAACGGGAAAACGGAATTAGTTCTATAACTCTTTTAAACAACTTCCTCAAATCACGTTTAACTTACGAAATATAGTGAATGGTAAGGTTGTTGATACTTTACAAGAGGGAGAGTGTGAAAATGAAAAAATGGTTAGTAGTACTTTCAGTATTTGTTCTTGCTATGGTCCTTGCAGCGTGCGGTGATGGTAAAGATAAAGATGACCCGGCTCCATCCACCGAAACGGACGGGAAGGATGCGGAAGAGGCGAGTGATAAAGAATTATCCTTTGCTTCTGCGGTTTTGATAAATAGTGAAGGAAAGTCGGTTGGCACAGCGGAATTGACTGAAGAAGATAACGGTGTACGAGTAAAGGTGAATGTGACGGACTTGCCAGAAGGTCCCCACGGATATCACTTTCATGAGGCAGGGAAATGTGAAGCCCCAGATTTTGAATCAGCGGGCGGACATTTTAACCCGACTGGTGCCAGCCATGGGCTGGAAGAGAAAGAAGGACCGCATGCGGGCGATTTACCTAATCTAGAAGTCGGTGCGGATGGAACAGTAGAGGATGAGTTTTTGGCTGAGCATGTCACGCTGGAAAGCGGGAAAGATAATTCCTTGTTACAAGTTGGCGGGACAGCCCTAGTCATCCACGCGGGAGCGGACGATGGGAAAACTCAGCCATCCGGTGATTCCGGAGATCGTATTGCGTGTGGAATTGTGGAATAAAAATAAATAATATTACGTCGAACACCTTTTTTACGGGGATGAATCCGTGGAAAAGGTGTTTTTTCGAATGTATTCGAGTGCGAAACTGATAACAAGGTAGGTATGTTCTCATAACAGCAATCATAGTATCAATGTAATTGTGTGTAATCATCAATGAGGAAGATTGAGTGTGAGTTTCGGTGTTGTAAGAGATAAGGCAGAGCGGGTATCACTATAAAGAGAATTTGAAAAAATCTCTTGTTCACAATTCGCTGAATCTGTTGTACAATTTATAGACTACTAATTTTGGAGGGAAATTTTGGTGAAATTTAAAAAAATTGGGGTCATATTAAGCTCTTCTGCTTTAACATTTGGGATGTTCGCGTCTGTTGGCAATGCTTCAACCACAACGATTGGACAACCTGCCAAAGTACAAATTCAAGTTGCTTCAACGGAAACAATTTTTTCGAAAAATGATTTAATTAAGAGGTTTCGTACCTTGTTCCCCGATCAGTTTGATTTTTTATCGAATAGTGATTTTCGTGTGGAAAGTAGTTTCTTTTATCCTGAAGATGATACGTTACGTTATGGCCTATCCTTCTTTAAGACAATTGATGGTAAGCAAGTAAATGGTAATATTGGATTTGTTGGAGAGAATTTAGAAATTGAGCAATTTTATTATCAACCTTCGAATGAAGCAGAAGCTTTATTTCCCGCCAAGGTCTCAAAAGAGGAGGCTAAGAAAATAGCCACTGATTTTATCAAGAATATTCTGGGTGGGGATGATTTTCAATTAGAAACGGATGTCTATAACTATTATCCAAATCAAATATTAACTGAACCAATACGTTACTCATTCTCTTTTGCCCGGACGGAAAATCAAGTATCCATTTCTAATCAAACAATAGGAGTATCTGTTCTTGGCAATGGTGAAGTTGTTAGTTTTCACAGAAATCCTGTGGAGTTGGAAACGTCTACCTTTGATGATCTAAAAAAAGTACTTGATAAAAATGAAGTTTTAAAGAAAGTAAAAGAAAATCTTGCCGTAGATTTGCAATATCATATTGATACGGATTATCGAACGGGTGATCGCCAAGTTCAGCTTGTTTACCAGCCAACAACAAAATTACAGGGGGTTAACGCACTATCAGGTAAGTGGTTGACTACAGACGGGTACTCAGCGGATTTTCCAGGGAAAACGAAAATTGAAAAAATTACAGCTGATTCACTACCGGCAAAACAGAATGGAATTACTTTAGAAGAAGCAAAGAAAATTGCTGAACAATTACTTGCCATAAAATCAGATAAGGTTAAGTTGAATATTCAATCTATCGATGAAATAGAAAACCAAAACGGACAGGCAGTTATTAGCATTCAGTATATGTATGAATATGCGAGTGGTGGAACTGGAACGAATTTGGAATTAGATAAAAATACGGGCGAGATTATTCAATACAGTGATATAAAAAGTGGAATGCTAGAACGGATTGAAGATAAACCTGAGAAAGAGAAAACGCTGTCTCAGAAGGAAGCCCTCACTCAAGCAGTGAAATATATTAAGGAATGGGCTCCGTCTAATGCACATCACTATGCTATGCCTATAGAGGAATCACACTTTGAAGATAGACAAGGTGCTTATTACTTTTCTTTCCCGAGAATTGTAAATGGGATTACAGTGATAGGGGATCAAATTGGTGTAAGTATAGGCAGTGATGGTTCTTTAAACAGCCTTAATGTCAATTATCAAGAGATGGAAAAATGGCCATCAATTGATGAAGTTATTTCTGAAGAAGACGCAATTGCTACCTTGAAAGAGGCACTAAGCCTAAAACTTAATTATATGAAACAAGGGAATAACAAAGATAATCATCACTATGATTTAGTCTATTCACCTGTTTTTAATGATGCAGACCTTAGTTTTTTAAATGCTAAGACGGGAGAATGGGGTAGCTTGTATGGTGGCGGAAATTCAACCGTCATTTCACATCCTTGGGCAGAAGAGGAACTTAATTATCTTATTAATGCCAAAATATTAGATATTAAAGATACTAAAAACTTTAATGGTGATGCCTCTGTATCAAAAGGGGAAGCGATAAAAATCATCATGAATTCACTTACTTATATTTATTACGGCAGGGATTATGGAGGAAACGAAAATACGAATCAGACTTTTGATAATATAGATGCCAAACACCCCCTCTATCAATCGGTCGAACGTGCCGTTGAAATGGGCATTATTAAAGGAGACAGTCAGAGCTTTGACATGGATGCACCCGTCAAAAGAGAAGAATTGGCAGCTTGGTATATACGCGCTCTAGGTCTTGAGCAAGCAGCTAAGCAAAGCAGTATTTATAAACTTGATATTGTTGATGCAAATAAGGTGCAAAAAGAATACACAGGCTATGTAGCTTTGGCAACATCACTGGGATTATTAAAGACTGACCAAAATCACTTTAACCCTGAACGAGAAGCGACGTATGCCGAGTTAGCAGTTTCAATTATTAAGCTAGCCCGAGAAATAACTGAAAAAGGCAGGGGCCTGAATTATTGAAATGTAAGGATATAACTATTTAATAACCCTCCGCCGTATGAGAACTCAAACGGTGGAGGGGTTTAGTTTGTCTAATCTATTACCAATTTCTTCAGTTGGTAACACCTGTTTTAAATGAATGTATAACACCGATTACGGATTATCACCGACTAAAATCGTAGCAATCATCGTATTTGTTACTCCCCTAACTATGGAAATACTATTATCATTCTGATTTGCCAACATCGATGGAAGAAAGCCTTTATCTATCAATTTTTTAGATGGCTACAAGGTCAATCGTGATCATATTCCTTATTAAAAAGCGATCCTACCTTTAATTTGCAAAGGTAGGATCGTTTTTTTTGCTTCAACTATTATCGAAAGCGTAAAAATCAATTGCTTGATCCATTAAGGCTATAAACTATTTGACTTTCGTCGCATAATCGCTCTTTGGATCGGATTTTTAGTGTATTTATATTCTGATGGAAATAAAAACCCCTTTACATTGTTGAAATGAAAGGGGCTACAGAAAAAAATGTACTCTTTCTTTTGACCTTATTTTCTACGGTTAGTTGTTTACGAAATAGTTATACCAGCACTTGCAGTACCTATAACAGTAGCGGCCAAAGGAGCACCAGATACTGAGAATACCATTAGCAATCGATCGCCTACCGATACCGGTACGGGTGCGAAACTCGCTGATCCGCTAAGTGTAGTGCCTACTGTCAAGAGATTTGTTAGAGTTGGGGCTAAATTCACGCTTATACCTGTTGGACTGAAGGTATTACTTCCAGCAGGTGCGCGATAGACTTGTGCATTGACAGTTGCAGTTGTTGCAATACTCAATGCAGTAGTTATTGTGTAAGCAGCGGAAATAGCCGTTATGCTACCTGCCCGTGGAACTGAAAAGGCTTCATTTATCAAACCTGTCAAGTCTATCGTGGTGCCAAGAACGACAGGGCTCGGAATGGCAGTGCCAAATCCAATGAAAAAGGGGATACCAGCTAATCCACCTACGAGAGAAGTCAATGCAACAGGTACTAGTCCAGAAGCGAATGGGATAATCGAACCAGTGTTGGCTGTTGGGATTATACAAGCTGCATCAATAGCTCTGAATGGTCCCAAATTACAATTGACGTGCCCAGTATCGACTCGGAAGCAACCAGAACTTCCGTGACGAGATCCACCAGATCCACCACATCCACTACATCCATGAAGTTTAAAATTATTAGAATTCATTTTAACACCTCCTTTCTCTGTTATCCTATTCAAAACAATTGCAGGGCGGACGGGCAATTAACTAATCGTTAATAATAGTTTTTAACTCATCCTAGCGTAATGTAGATTATTTGGATCAACTGTGTAGCTTTCGAAGCGCTACAGCTAGCTAAATTCCGCTGACCTTCTTACTAGATTTAAAAAAATAGCCATTCTGACACTAAGTCAGAATGGCTATTTTAAATGGGGTATATAATATGCCGAATACAGGAAATTAATCTGACTAGCAATTATTTTTCAGTAGCTCTAAATTATTGCTTCTTCCGAAAAATATTGAACAGCGATAATGTTTCTTTGTTTTTATGTTGTTGTCGTTTCATTTCATTCGAAATTTCAATTGGGGCTTTGTCCTCCTCAATTGTAGTTGCATTATGCACTTCCTCAGGTTCCGGCGTTACCGTTTCGATAATCTTCGGCTCGCTAGCCGTGAGTAACATATCAGGATCCGGCATCACTGTTTCATTAATTTCAAGCTCGCTAGTCGTGAGTATGGAAGCCGGATTCGGTGTCACTGATTCGTTAATTTCCGGCTCGCTGGTTGTTACTAACAAAGCCGGATCTGAATTCTCGTTTACGTTCATTGGAATCGCTTGTTGTTTCACAACGTTAGTCAGATGAATGGTCAATGGCCTATTTACATTTTTGTACAGCCTATTATGGATTTGCCCAGTATGAATGCCAGTATACGGAAAACTTTGCTTACCGAATTGCTGCTCTGCTGGATATTCCTTTTGAATATCCATACTTACTATAGGCGTTGTATCACTCGAAACTTCTTGGATGTTATTAGCGTTTCCTACCAGATTTTGCAGTTGCCTATAAGATGGTGGGCGATTAGATTTTCTCATGGAAGTATTAGATGTAGTTTCTTCTATATGGACCTCTTCTTTTTCCTCAATATTATTGGCAATACTTATAGATCTTGCTACATCAACTGGAGAAATTACTTTTTCTATAAGATCCTTGCTACCATCTTTTATTAATTTATTCTTGACTACGGAAAAGTCTTGATTCAACTCCTCGATTGTTTGATTAAGGGAGTCCATTTGTACTGAAAAACTTTTAATTTGTTGCTCATACTCCTCCAGTTGTAAACTTTGCTTTTCATTCATTAGTTCCATTACACCTTCTAATTTTGAGACTTTTGTTTTGAAACCATTCGCTTCTATCTTCAAGGCTAGATAATCGTCAACCGAATTCCCAATTTTTAATGTGGTTAGGGTATCTTTGTAAGTCGCAATTTTCTGCTTTAATTTTTCAATGTCCTCAGCGGAGTATAACTTAGAGTCTCCCATCAATTTTCACCCCTTTGCAGTACATTACTATTCTATTAATGATGTTTTCATTGCGTGACAAATTGTTTCCTGTTAGACGTGAATTTACTCAGTGATAAATTATTTGTCACTTTCAGCCTCGGTTCTATATATGATGAAGAAATGGATTCTCAGGGGACGATATCCTTTCTGAACTACTAAATTAGTATTAATTACTTCCTTCCTCCATCCTTTATGTGTCTAAGTTAATAAATATCTCGATAAATCATTTCTTTGCCCATACACTGATTTTTCCACATCATATGCTACGAACGAAAGATAAAAAATTTGGAGGTGTCTGCAACATGCAAGGAAAAGATCATTGTGATGGGAAAGAACTAATTTGTATAAATGTCGACAAGGTGTACGACTGGATTGTGAAAGAAAATTCGTTTGATTTTGCACTTCCAACGGGACCAATTGCTTTTACTCCAACGGGTTCAGTACCAACTTCAGCAACTGCAGGACTGCTTACTGGTGCGACAGTTACATGTGAAGTGAGCCCTGCTATGGCGTTTCCAATCGAGATTCTAAGTCGTGAGAATCGCCCGTTTTGTATTGATGGAAAGACTGTTCTTCTTCAACAGCTTCACATTCGTAAGAACTTTGTGGTAACAATTGTCGTGACTTTAACAAACGGAACGGTGCTGAGAAGTGCGGCTATTCCGCTTACCCGTTGTGAACAAGTTACCTTATGTGCACCTGAAGGAACAGACGTTGTAATTACGTATACGGATCTAGACTGTTTCGTGTGTTCTCCTGGGACACTCACTGTACCAACGGGTACTGCTGCTGGTTCAATCGTAATTACTGGCTTAAATCTCTCTGTAGCTACTTGCCAAAGCATTCAATCGACATTCCCGGTAACTGTTGAATTTTTAGCTGATTACTGTGAACCAAGAGATGATTTACCAACTGCGTGCCCTCCACCATTGCGCCCGCAACAATGCTCTGTTGTTTTCCCTGATACCGGACATTGCTGCCACTAATGTCGGCTAATGGTGATAACGAGTAAGCCTCAAACATATAATGAAGGGAGGATATTCCTCCCTTCATTTTTTTGTAACGTCAAAAAATATAAGCTCATGAATAACCTTATTAAGCCAATTAGGGCTCTGCTGTCACCTAAAGGCTCGGTAATAGTCGAGTTTTCTAATGGAAAAGGGGTAGAGAATAATGAGTAATAATCACAAAGATTTGGAAACAAAGATTACGCAGCTTCAGCATCAAACAAAATCATATGTATATGAAATTAAAAAGCTGGTAGATGAGCTCAATGATTCCGCCAGAATGAATATAATTAGCTATTTTACTTATTCATTAAACATTTCTCACGATCCTGAACAGGAGAGCTTATGCCTAGGAACTTACCATGTACATAATATGGGGAATCAGCCAATCACAAATCCTTATTTGTGTATAAAAATTCCTGAAGAATCTCCATTTTCATTTTCCGGGCGATATGTTTATGAAAACTTCAAACAGTCATTGAAGAATGCCGGTGGATGGGAACGAATAAATGATAAAACGAATCAAGAGGAATTTTGGCTAAAACCTTTGGGTAAAACATCCCTTGAACCTAATGAGACCATTTCATTTTCAAACTTCCAGATAAAATGGTTACCAGTAGAATCATATGCAGGTACTATTATGGGATTTACGTATAGTGATCAACTGAAAGATGGAATAGCCGTGATTAATCCCATCAATCTCAATGGAACTGTACGTGTAGAGGGGGTAGAGAATGAGTAAAACAGATGAAATAGAATTAATAATGAAGAATATAATACGTCAAATTATGAAAGATCAGTTTAACGAACAAACAGAAGATAAACAGGAAAACAACAATAGTTTTGTCTATTTAGAGAAAAGCACATTGAATATGTTGATTATGTATATGTTGATGAATGGTGAGCGTCGGCCTGATAAAGAGGCAAAAGGAGATTCTGACGTGAAGATTTTAGAGGAACTTGAACAGGCAATTATGGCCAACAAAGAGGACTTTGAGGAAATCATCACTCTACTTAAAGAAAGAATCTAAATTCATTTGATACAGCCTTTTGCTTGGAAAATAGCTGCGATAGGAGGGAATGACGTGAATAGTGAGAACGTCAAAAATAACGATCCCTTACAACTTCAACAAATAATCATCTTTTTAAAGGCGGAATTAGCTAAATATAAATACGAAGTTAAAAAGTATCAAGATAGCTATCACTATTCATTAGTAGAAAACCTTGAGCAAGAAAATATACAATTGACTAACGAAAAAAAAGAACTGGCTGAGGAGTTAGTTAAGTTAAATCAAGAATTTGAAAAAAGGGCTATCGATTATAAAGGATCTGTCCAATTGCAAGGATTACAAGGGAAAAGATACATCACTTCTATTGATTCCTTTCAGAAAACAAAAACAGATCTACTACCAATTAGCAAACAGCTAACTGAAGTTATTAATAAATTGAAAGACGGAGCTAATACCGATCAACATAGATACAAAAAACATGACAGGCAAGTTACATCTCTTCATAAAAAACTTGCTAATAATAAAACGACTATAGAACAGCTCGAATACAAGCTTGGTGATCTCATTCAAGAAACAAATAAACAAGTACACTCCCAACTGGAGAAGTTAGACATAGCCAACAAAGAGCGTACCCAGTCCGAGAAAGTGAGACAACGATTACTAATAGAAATAGAAGAAAAAAATAATACTATAGGAAAACTCCAACATGAAATATCGAATTTAAAAGAACAAAATGAAAAGCATACTGTGGCTGTTGCAATAGAAGAAAAAAATCTAACTAATAAAACGATTATAGCTCAGCTCGAATATAAGCTTGTTGATCTCATTCAAGAAGAAAATAAACAAGTACACTCGCAACTGGAGAAGTTAGCCATAGCTAATAAAGAGCATACCCAGTTCGAAAAAGTGAGACAACAATACCTACTAGAACTAGAAGAAAAAAATACGACTATTGGAAAACTCCAACATGAAATAGTGAATTTAAAAGAACAACATGAAAAGCACATTGATGCTATTGCAATAGAAGAAAAAAATCTAACTAATAAAACGACTATAGAGCAGCTTGAATATAAGCTCGTGGATCTCATTCAAGGAGAAAATAAACAAGTACACACGCAACTGGAGAAGTTAGCCATAGCCAACAAAGAGCATACCCAGTTCGAAAAGGTGAGACGGCGATTACTAAAAAAACTAGAAGAAAAAAATACTGCTATAGGAAAACTCCAGCATGAAATAGCGGATTTAAAAGAACAACATGAAAAGCATAATGAAGCTTTTACAATGCTAGAAATAAAATTGAACCAGAAGAATGATAGTCAAGCAGGGATGGACTATCATTCTTCTACACCTACTATTGATACTGAAACACTTATCTACTTAGACCATCAAATAAAAGAGGTAGTAGCCAAAACGTTGGATTACGAAGAGAAATTAGATGCGAAGTTGCTTGTTGTTAATAATTTGGAACAGAAATTAGATCAACTTACTGATGAAATTGACGGAATAAAGATTTTTAGTATAGAGGGGAGGGTTTTAAAAGAATTTTGACGATTATTGGTGTGTAATAGGATGGTAGCGAGTAAAGTAGATTGCATTTTGGTGTTCTATATTTACCTGAAACTCAATAGGATTACCCATAAGGCTCAACCTTTTCTCGAAAAGTTCTGAGCCTTTTTTGTTATGTTCTATTATAGAGTATGGACATAGCGACTATTAAGCTATCACTAATCCGTCTTTTGTAAAAGTAACACCCGCAAAAAAAATGAACCCCCTTTGTTAATCCTTAATCTAAGCGTTTACATTTCGTCACAATTGACCTATCATACTTGTATACAAGTATATCGGGCATCAAGTGGGGAAGTGAAATCATGAGTGAATACAAGGAATTACTATATCCTGAAAAATGGATTGCGAACGCTTCCATGGGAGCGCGTTTAGCGTGCGAGCTTAGAATGCGGATTATTTCTGGCATGATAGAAAAGGGTACTGTTTTATCGGAAAATAAATTAGCGTTGGAATTTGAAGTAAGTCGTTCTCCTATCCGGGAAGCACTAAAAGTATTGGCATCAGAAAATATTATTCGATTAGAAAGAATGGGAGCGGTTGTAGTTGGGTTAACCGAGAAGGATATCGAGGAAATTTACGATGTTCGTTTACTGATAGAAACCTTCGTTTATGAACGGATTGTTAAAATAGATACAAGTGAATTAGTGAAAGAACTAAGTAAAATACTTGAATTGATGGAAGTCGCCATTAAATATGGAGATGCAGATGAATTTTCTTATCAAGATGTTTTATTTCATGAAACGATTATTCGTTCAATTGACCATTCATACATCATGTTGATTTGGAATAATACGAAACCTGTGATGGAAAGTTTAATACTTTTATCGATGCGAATGCGTTTAGAGAAGAAATACGATGATTTTTCACGTGTATTGAAAAATCATGAAATCTACATTGAAGCCATAAAAATAAAGGATAGAGATATCATGATTCAAGCATTGCATCAAAACTTTGATGATGTTCAAGATAAAGTGGCAGACCTTTGGATGTCCCAACAAATGCTCGAAAAAGGAAGGGAGCGATAACTATGACGAACTATATGCTAGGTGTAGATATTGGTACAACGAGTACTAAAGCAGTTCTATTTACAGAAAAAGGTGAAATTATTCAACAGGAGAATATCGGTTATCCTCTTTACACACCAGATATTTCGACAGCTGAACAGAATCCAGAGGAAATATATCAAGCTGTATTACAAGCAATTTCAACCATAATGGGGAAATCTCAAATCTCTTCGGAAAAGTTATTGTTCATTTCATTTAGTAGTGCGATGCATAGCGTTATTGTAATGGATGAAAATGATGAGCCCCTAACGCAGTGTATCACCTGGGCAGATAATCGAAGTGAAGCTTGGACACGTAAAATAAAAGAAGAGTTAAATGGGCATGAGGTATACAAACGGACTGGAACACCTATTCACCCAATGTCCCCTTTAAGTAAAATTGCTTGGATTGTGCATGATCGTCCTGAAATAGCGACAAAGGCTAAAAAATATATAGGCATTAAAGAATATATTTTCAAGAAATTATTTGGTCGGTATGTTGTAGATCATTCTTTGGCTTCAGCAATGGGGATGATGAATCTGGAAAGATTGAATTGGGATGAAGAAGCATTGGAGATAGCGGGTGTCACGCCGGAGCAGCTATCTGAACTTGTACCGACAACCGAGATTTTTAATAATTGTAACGTAGGAATAGCGAGTAAGCTTGGCATTGATCCACAAACTGTATTTGTCATTGGCGCAAGTGATGGAGTGCTTTCTAATATAGGTGTGAATGCAATTGGTAAGGGTGAAGTAGCGGTAACGATTGGGACAAGTGGTGCAATCCGAACAGTCATTGACCGTCCTCAAACCGATGAGAAAGGACGGATATTTTGCTATGCATTAACTGAGAAACATTGGGTCATTGGTGGGCCAGTAAACAATGGTGGAATGGTACTTCGATGGATTAGAGATGAATTTGCATCATCAGAAGTAGAAACAGCAAAAAGACTAGGGATTGATCCATATGAAGTGTTAACGAAGATTGCTGAACGTGTAAGACCGGGATCTGATGGATTGTTATTTCATCCATACCTAGCGGGTGAACGTGCACCGTTGTGGAATCCTGACGTGCGCGGCTCATTTTTCGGTTTAACAATGACACATAAAAAAGAACATATGATTCGGGCGGCTCTTGAAGGTGTGATTTATAATCTGTACACAGTATTTTTAGCACTAATTGAAGTCATGGATGAACCAGTTATCCGAATTCAAGCAACTGGTGGCTTTGCAAGGTCTGATTTATGGCGCCAAATGATGGCCGACATATTCGATTTGGAAGTAATTGTCCCGGAAAGTTATGAAAGTTCATGTCTAGGTGCTTGCATCTTAGGGCTTTACGCTACGGGGGAAATTGAATCATTTGACGTGGTATCTGAAATGATTGGCAGTACTTATAAGCACACACCTATGGATTCTAATGTGCAAGAATATAGAAAACTATTACCGATATTCATTAATTTATCCAGAGTATTGGAAAAGGAATACACAAGCATCGCAGATTATCAGAGAAGCTTAAGTAAAGAGTAACAAAAAAGTTTGACCCTAAAAGAAAAAATGTAACACGGACGGTGCTTGAAACGATTATTTCGGAGAAAAAAAGACTATTAATTAGGTTTGAGAAAAGTTGTAGGGCATGTCATTTCCATCTTTAATTAAGTAATAAAAAATGATCTTTCATGAGTTCACATTGAACTTACGAAAGATCATTTTTTATTGTTTATTGCATATCAAAGCTGCCCTATTGAACGAAGAAGAGATGGTGGAGCCAAAAACAAAAACGTGAAGTCCGCTAGCCCCAAACATCCCATGTAGCCTCCAGGGACCATTGCCACAATTCTAGCGCACTCTGTATTTTATTCCAGACTGGAAATAGGCATAGGTGAAAATCGCTGCCAACAAACCAATACGTTTTCCGAATATAGAGTTAGTGACAGCTAGATTTGAATTATCTAGAACTTCTTTCATATCTACTAAAGTGTCTTGTCTTGTCATGGGAATAAAAAAATCTTTAACATGGAAAGCGACATGATCTATGTGCAGAATCGTCGTATGCGTTATTTGGAAATTGTCTAAACTTACTTGTCCTCTTTCTATCGACTTCTTTGTTTGATAAGCAAATAGATAAAGTAAGGTGCCCCTATTACGGCTGTCCATACACCTGCAGGCACTTCAATCGGTGCAAAGGCAACACGAGCAATCCAGTCTGCAACAACAACGAGAATTGCTCCAATGATTGCGGATAAACCTACCATTGAACCAAAGGTAGGGCCGACAATTCTTTTTGCAATATGTGGTGCGATTAACCCAACAAACCCAATACCGCCGGCAAAAGAAACGGAGGCACCCGTCAAGGCGGCACAAAGTAAAAGGAAAATAATTCGGTTCTTTTGAACTGGGGATCCAGCACTTTTCGCCAAATCATCACCAAGTTCTAAAACGTTCATTTCCCTCGTCATGGCAAGCGTGATGAAAAAAAGAATAGTAATCCATATCGCAATCATTCGAACTTCAGTCCAATTTGAACCGTAGATACTTCCAGTGATCCAAATATTCGCTTGGCTCGCCTGATGGATTGGTCCAACAAGCATAAGTACGGTTGTTCCAGCATGCATAAATGCTGAAATTCCAATCCCTATAAGTAACATTCGGAAGGGGGCAATGCCGTTTTTCCAAGATAACGTGAACACAATCGCGGCTGTAATCATCGCACCACCGAAAGCAAATAACGGCATCCAATCTTGACTCACTGTTAGCGCATTACTTTCATTTGAAAACAATGCTAGAAATAATACAACTGCAAATGAAGCTCCTGCCGTAATCCCAATGATATCTGGGGAACCAAGAGGATTTCTAGATACACTTTGCAAAATGGCGCCCGCTGTCGCTAAGCCGATTCCAACTAAAATGGCCATCATAATACGAGGTAGCCGAAATTCAAAGATAATCGTTTGATCAAAAGACTCACCAATACCCAAAATAACTTTTAAGACATTTAAAGGTGAAATGAAAAACTCACCAGAACTCATCGATAGAATAGCTACTAACCCTAAAAGCAACGTTGCAATCATCGTTGTAAACAAAGATTTCTTATCTAAAATAAACGAAGCAACATTTCCTATTCGAACTGTCACTTTATTTTTCATGCCCCAAATCTCCTTCTTGCCACATAAATAAAGAATGGAACACCGATTAATGCAGTCATGACTCCAACCGGCACTTCCTTGGGCATTATAATGTATCGGGCTGCAATATCAGATACGAGTAAGAGAATTCCACCGTATAATGCACAAAATGGAAATACCCACTGGTGTTGGATCCCGATGAATGATCGAACGATATGAGGAATAATGATTCCGATGAAGCCGATAGGACCCGCAATTGCTACAGAAATACCTGCTAATACAACTACAATAAGAGAAAAAACAAATTTTAATAGCACTACATTCTGACCTAATCCAGACGCAACATCGTCACCCATTGCTAGTAGGTTCATTTGCTTCGCCAAAACAAAGGCTACCAGCAATCCAATCACCATATAAGGCAATCCTGTAATTAATAGACCGATAGGCCGATTGGCTACGGAACCTGCGAGCCAAAATAATACTTGATCGAGTGCTGTTTCGTTAATTGTTAGGAATCCTTGTGTCATGGATGAGAATAAAGCGGAAACTGCTGCTCCTGCTAATATAAGCTTCATTGGCGTTAACCCTTCTCTGCCAATACTACTTAAAACAAAGACAATCCCGAAGGAAACGGCCGCTCCGACTAATCCGAACATCATATAAGATTGGAGGCTTTGTACTTGGAAGAACACAACCCCAATTACGACAAAGAAAACAGCACCAGCATTAATACCTAGAATACTTGGAGAGGCTAATGGATTTTTCGTTATGGATTGCATAATTGCACCTGAAGTGGCTAAACAAGCTCCAACAGCTGCAGCAATTAATGCACGTGGTAAGCGTACATTTTGAATGACAAGATGTTCAGTTGATCCGTCATTTTCTTTAAATGCGGAAAAGGCAGTGGACCAGCTTGTATCTGTATAGCCGTATACAATACTAGAAAAAAAACAAAGAATGAAAACTAAACTACTTACGATAAGAGCAATCCACTTACCCCTTGATGTATGTATCATGACTTCCTCACTTCATTGAGAATTATTTTCAATTCACTGTTGACATGAAATATATTAGCATATAGCATACTAAGTGTAAATGATTTTCATTCTCAATTAACAGGAGGAAATAATGTACATGCGAAAAATATCATCCCTCATACTTATTATGAGTATTCTTGTATTAGCGGCTTGTGGGGCTACTAAGGAGTCAAAAGATTCAGGTGAAAGTGCACAACCAGCTGATGTAGAAACATATACTGTCGATCATGCAATGGGAAGTACAGATGTAAAAGGAACACCAAAACGCATTGTAATCTTAACAAACGAAGGTGCTGAAGCCCTTCTATCAATGGGAATTCAACCTGTAGGTGCAGTTCAATCACCCGCTGAGAAAATTTGGTATGATCATATGGACATGACAGGTACTGAATCTGTGGGTATTGAATCAGAACCAAGTTTAGAAAAGATAGCATCTTTAAAACCAGATCTGATCATTGGGAATAAAATGCGTCACGAAGCAGTTTACGAACAGTTAAGCAAAATTGCCCCAACTGTTTTTGCAGAAACGCTTCGCGGGGATTGGCAGGAAAACTTTAAATTATATGCGAAAGCAGTAAATCAAGAAGAAAAAGGTAACGAGGTATTAGGTGCATACAATAATCGCGTTGAAACAATCAAGACTGAATTAGGGGATCAAACAAATAAAAAAATATCAATGGTTCGCTTTATGGCGGGAGATGTACGCATTTACCATAAAGATTCCTTCTCGGGTGTGATTCTAGATCAACTTGGATTTGCGCGCGCAGATGGACAAGATGTGGACGATTTTGCTGAAAAAGGCCTCACGAAAGAACGTATTCCAGCTATGGATGGCGATGTGCTCTTTTACTTCACTTATGAAACTGGAGATAACGAAGCTACGAAGCTTACAAACGACTGGATTGAGGATCCATTATTTAAAAATCTAAATGTCGCGAAAAGTGGAAACGTCTCACAAGTAAATGACATCATTTGGAACACTGCTGGTGGTGTATTAGCAGCGAACTTAATGCTGGATGATATTGAGGAGTATTTCTTGAAAAAGTAATTTAAATGGAATGAAATAATAAAAAGATGAAAACAGAAAACAGCCCGATGATGCGATATTTACTCGCTTCACTGGGCTGTTTTTTTATACATAATTTACTGTTCAGCTGCGTCTTCTTTAGGATACTTTATCACAAACGACGTTTTGGTGTTCTGATGTGGCCGAACTGCAAAAAACTAACTAGTAAATCGTAAGCATACAAATCAAATAAAAAAGGTATGTATGGTAGGAGCCCAAACATACCTTGAAGTATCATTAATTATCCGGCTACTGGAACATCGTGATTAATAATACGATGGCTCCAAGCAGGATTGAAATCCATGCCAATGCTTTTTGTGGAGAAGCTAAACAGACTAAGCCTAAAACGAGTGCGCCACCACCTAACCAATAAGGAGCATAAAAGAACCCTATAGCCGCTAAAATTATTGCTAACCAACCAATCCAGATGCCCAAGGAAGTTTTCAAGTCAATGACCTCCCTTCAATTTGATGGGAACAACAACTGAGTAAACGGGTCGTTCGTTATTGTTCTTATAGTTTATTATATGCAGGGTTACAGAGGGGACAGTGGTTAATGGACTCATTATTAATATTATTATTATGTGCATTTAGCTCACTTAGGATGGGGGAGCAAGAGCGGCGGGTTACGCAATCAATTCTGGAAAAGGATCAATTGACAGAAGTGACTTATTGGTACCTTGATTGACCTATTTAAGCTAAGAGGGACGTAAGAATTTAAATGAAGGATGGCGAAAGGCTGTTTAGCAACTATGTTGTTTAAAGTGACAAGCAATAGTCTGAATCTGTGAAATAAATTAATTACTTTCCAAAAAGGTGTTGCTAATTTTCCAACAATGATGTAAAGTCTGTAATAACGTAACTAAGCAAATCCAATTTAATAGTTTTTCTTATCTAGAGAGGTATAGGGACTGGCCCGATGACACCTCAGCAACCGCCATTTTATGGCATGGTGCTAATTCCAGCAAGTTGATAACACGACTTGGTAGATGAGGAGAAGACTTATTCAGATTTAGAGTCTACTTCCTTTATTCAACATAGGAAGAGGCTCTTTTTATTTTAACTAATTTTCCCATTAAGTAACATATTTTGAAGAATGATGAAGAGAGTTTCCGGAACGGGACTTTGGGAAAGTGAAAGGAGCAAGTGATAGTCGTGAATTTACTAGATACTATGAAAGAACGAATTTTGATCGGTGATGGTGCAATGGGAACTCTACTTTATTCTCACGGTGTGGATCTTTGTTTTGAAGAGCTGAACTTGACACATCCAGATCAAGTGCTTCGCATCCACCAAGCCTATATAGAGGCAGGTGCGGATATTATTCAAACTAATACGTATGGTGCGAATTATATCAAGTTAGCACGTCATGGGTTAGAGGACAGTGTAAAAAAGATAAATAAAGCCGCAGTTCAAATTGCGAAAAACGCAGCGGGTAAAAATACGTTCGTCCTTGGAACTATCGGGGGTATTCATGGATCTCGAACATCCATTGGAACAAAGGATGAAATCAAGCGCAGTTTTAGGGAACAACTATATTGCTTACTTCTTGAGGGAGTGGACGGCCTACTTTTAGAAACTTATTACGATTTTGATGAATTAACAACCGTGCTCAAAATTGCACGTGAGGAGACAGATATCCCGATTATTACGAATGTTTCAATGCATGAGGCGGGGGTGCTCCAAAATGGGATAGAGCTCATAGATGCCTTACAGCAGTTGGAGGATTTAGGTGCAGATATAGTAGGCATTAACTGTCGCCTTGGCCCTCACCATATGCTGAAGTCTCTAGAAACTGTGCCGTTGATGAAGCGTGCTTTACTTTCGGTGTATCCGAATGCTAGTTATCCAGGATATAAGGATGGGAAACTTTTTTACGAAAATGAGCCTGAATATTTCGAGAAGTTCGCACTGAGTTTTCGGAAGGCAGGAGTTAGTTTAATAGGAGGATGTTGTGGGACGACGCCAGAACATATTAGGGCCCTAGTGAAAGGACTTACAATTCGGGAACCAATTCAAGAAAAGCTTGTTAAGAAGAAGGAGGTAAAGACAGAGGTTGTGGAGTCTGAATTGAAGGAATCTCAACCCCCAACATTGCTTGAAACAGTGAGAAAAAGACATTCGATAATTGTTGAACTTGATGCGCCCAAACATTTAAACACGGGCAAGTTCTTTGAGGGGGCTCAGGCGTTAAAGGATGCAGGCGTGGATGCCATTACACTGGCTGATAATTCCCTAGCGACGCCAAGAATTTGCAACGCTTCAATGGCTTCTCTTGTTAAACAAAAGATTGGTGCAACACCTTTGGTCCATATTACATGCCGAGATCGCAATCTAATTGGATTACAGTCACATCTCATGGGATTACACACACTGGGTATTACTGAATTGCTAGCGATTACGGGGGACCCTACGAAAATTGGTGATTTCCCCGGAGCAACATCCGTTTTCGATGTGACATCCTTTGAATTGATTCAACTCATAAAGCAATTCAATGAGGGCATTTCAAAGTCTGGAAAGTCATTGCAACAGAAAACATCCTTTACTGTGGCAGCGGCCTTTAATCCGAACGTGCGTCATTTAGATCGTGCTGTGGAGAGATTAGAGAAAAAAATAGAAGCAGGAGCCGACTATTTTATTACCCAGCCTATCTATAGCACGGAGAAGATAATAGAAGTATACGAGGCAACAAAACATATTGAGACGCCAATTTATATCGGAATTATGCCGCTGACCTCATCGCAAAATGCCGAATTTCTACACAATGAGGTACCAGGCATTAAGTTGACGGATCAAGTACGTGCAAGAATGGCTTTATCTGATGGTAATCGTGAGCAGTCTACGAAAGAAGGTTTAGAGGTTTCGAAAGAATTGATCGATGTGGCGCTGGAGCATTTTCATGGCATCTATTTAATCACTCCCTTTATGCGCTATGACATGACTGTGAATTTGACGGAGTATATACACGGTAAAGTGGACGTGATTGTAGCAAGGGAGGTGGTCCAAACCGAGAGTATCGTGTATTAAAACAGGTTGAAAAAATACAATAAAAAATAAAGGGGCTAACATACAATGGTAAAAGTACAAAGTTCAACTAGTGGATATCCAAGAATCGGTGGAAAACGTGAATGGAAAAGGGCGTTGGAAAGTTTTTGGAATGGGGCAACATCAGAAGAACAGCTACTGAAAACAACGGAAACGCTTCGTTTAGAAAGTCTACAGAAACAAAAAGAATTCGGTGTTGATCTAATTCCGGTTGGAGATTTTTCATTATACGACCATGTGCTGGACACATCTATTATGTTTGGTGTCGTACCAAAACGCTTCGAGTATGCGGGTGGTAAAGTACCTTTGGAAACATACTTTGCAATTGCGCGTGGAACTAAAGATGCGGTTGCCTCAGAGATGACAAAATGGTTTAATACAAATTATCACTATATTGTTCCGGAACTAGAAGGTGTAACGCCGCAATTAGTAGAGAACCGCCCGCTCGCTTTTTATAAGGAAGCAAAAGAAAAGCTGGGTATTGATGGCAAGCCGGTTATCCTAGGCCCAGTTACATATATTAAACTGGCAAAATCTTTTGGCGAAGAGAATTTTTCTACTTTATTGCAACAGTTTACGCCGTTGTACATTGAAGTATTGAAAGAGCTTGTAGTGGCAGGCGTTGAGTGGGTTCAGATTGATGAGCCGATTCTTACAAGTAAGTTGACAGAAGAGGATTTCCAACATGTGCAACAGGCATACGCAGCAATTCATGAAGCAGTGCCACAATTAAAGATTATCCTACAAACTTATTTTGAAAAAGTAGCTAATTATGAAGCGGTTGTTGCGCTGCCGGTACACGGATTTGGTTTAGACTTTGTTCATGGCGATTCGCTTGAATTGCTACAAAAATATGGTTTCCCTCAAGACAAAGTACTTGCGGCGGGTGTCATTGATGGTAGAAATGTGTGGAGAGCGGATCTGGATAAAAAAGTAACACTATTAGAAGAAATTCAGTTACATGTTGATAAAAGCCGTTTGATTGTTCAACCTTCCTCTTCACTTCTTCATGTTCCTGTCAGTACGGAAACTGAAGAGAAATTGGATCCAATTATTAAAGGCGGTCTGTCATTCGCTGATCAGAAGCTTGCTGAAATTGTGCTCCTTAGTCGGGGGATTCACGATGGAACTGAAACGATTGCGACAGGACTTGAGGAGAGCAAGAACGCACTTGCTCGTCTAAATAACTCGAAGTATCGGCAAAACGTTGAAGTGAAAGAAACGATTGAAAATCTAACTGAGCAAGATGTAAATCGCTCATTGCCATTTGCGAAACGAATTATCGAGCAGCAAAAACGTTTTAATTTGCCTCTTCTGCCGACAACGACAATCGGGAGTTTACCGCAGACGCCAGAAGTAAGACAGACAAGATCTAAATGGCGTAAAGGAGAAATTACAAACGAGGCCTACGAGCAATTTATCAAAGATCAGATTGACAAATGGATTGAAATTCAAGAAGACATCGGCATTGATGTTTTGGTCCATGGTGAATTTGAAAGAACAGATATGGTTGAATACTTCGGTGAAAAGTTCGAAGGATTTGCAGTATCACAGTTTGGCTGGGTTCAGTCTTATGGTTCGCGTTGCGTCAAGCCACCACTCATTTTAGGTGATGTTGCGTTTAGTGAACCAATTACTGTGAAAGAAAGTGTATATGCTCAAACGTTAACGACGAAGCCTGTAAAAGGTATGCTGACGGGCCCTGTAACGATTTTGAATTGGTCCTTTGTCCGAGATGACATTCCACGTTTCGACGTATTGAACCAAATTGCATTTGCACTTCGTAAAGAAATTGAAGAGCTTGAAAAGAACGGTATTCGCATGATTCAGGTAGATGAACCTGCGCTTCGAGAAGGTTTACCGTTGGATCAAGATAAACGTGAAAGTTACTTAGATGCTGCTGTCTATGCATTCAAATTGGCAACTTCTTCTGTTGAAAATGACACGCAAATTCATACGCATATGTGTTACTCGGAATTCAGCGGTATTATCAAATCCATTAGCGCGCTGGATGCAGATGTTATTTCAATCGAAACGTCAAGAAGTCATGGCGAAATTATCGCTGCATTTGAGAACAATACGTATGATAAAGAAATTGGCTTAGGCGTTTATGACATCCACAGTCCACGTGTTCCAAGCAAGGAAGAAATGAAACAAAATATTAATCGTGCACTCAAAACAATTAATCCAAAACAATTTTGGATTAATCCGGATTGTGGCTTGAAAACAAGAAAAGAAGAAGAGACAATTGGCGCTTTGAAAATCATGGTTGAAGCGGCGAAAGAAGTTAGAGAAAGTCAATTGGCTACGCTTAAGAATTAATTATTTAAGTTGAAATGAAGATTCATTTCAAATCCGCTTAGGCTACCTCAGTAAGGCACCATTGCTTTGTTATTACATGTATTCATATGTTCACAATAAAAAAGGTATCTTCCCGTGCATTAATGACGGGGAGATACCTTTTTATTGTGGTCGGGGGAATATTGGTCTGCGAAGTATATGCTCGGTTGGTGAGGGATATGATCGGTTGCGTGAAGTATATGCTCGGTTGGTGGGGGATATGATTGGTCGTGTGAAGTATATGCTCGGTTGTCGGGATATATGATTGGTCGCGTGAAGTATATGCTCGGTTGACGGGATATATGATTGGTCGAGAGAAGTATATGCTCGGTTGTCGGAGGATGATTGGTCAAGCGAAGTATATGCTCGGTTGACGGGGTATATGATCGGTCGGGTGAAGTATATGCTTGGTTGGTGAGGGATATGATTGGTCGAGCGAAGTATATGATCGGTTTGCGTGGTATATGATTGGTCGCGCGAAGTATATGATCGGTTGTCGGGATATATGATTGGTCGGGTGAAGTATATGCTCGGTTGTCGGAGGATATGATTGGTTGTCGAGGGGATATGATTGGTCGCGCGAAGTATATGCTCGTTTTGTGGAGTATATGATCGGTCGCGTGTAGTTTATGCTCGTTTTGTGGAGTATATGATCGGTCGCGCGAAGTATATGCTCGGTTTGCGTGGTATATGCTCGGTCGTGTGAAGGATATGCTCGGTTGGCGAGGGATATGATTGGTCGGGCAAAGTATATGCTCGGTTGTCGGAGGATATAATCGGTCGTGTGAAGTATATGCTCGGTTGTCGGGATATATGATTGGTCGCGTGAAGTATATGCTCGGTTACGCAGGAAAATATGATGAGCTTAGGTCAGCATTTTTACTTTTGCCTTATGTGGTATCCTTTCATATACTATGGCACTTTGAAGTGCGTACTACCTAATTTGATTTACTTGTGTATAATTAGTATAGGAAGCTGAATTACAATCACAATCATATATAATAGAGGAGTTTTACATCATGGCAATTAAAGTTAAGGCAATTATCGGTAGTACAAGTTCAACTTCATTCAACTTGAAAATAGTTGAACATATGAGAAGTCGTTATGCAGATCAATTAGACATTACACCTGTCTTTATCAATGATCTTGATATGTTTTCAATTGATATAGAAAGCAACCCATCTGCAAACGTAGTTGATTTTAAAAATAATGTAAAAGATTCAGATGCTGTATTATTTGCAGTTCCTGAATATAACTTCTCTATTCCAGGCGCAATGAAAAATGCAATCGACTGGTTATCACGTGGTGGAGATTTCACACTTAAAAACAAACCTGGCTTCATCGTAGGATCATCTATGGGAGCATTCGGAAGTATCCGTGCGCAACTCCACTTAAGAGAAATTCTGTCAAATCCGGCGTTAGCTCCTATCTTACTGCCAGGTAACGAAGTATACATCGGTTCAGTTCATGAGAAAATGAACGAAGCTGGTGAACTTACTGATAAAGCTACGATCGATTTCTTGGATTCAGTAGTATTTAACTTTATTGAGTTCTATAACAAAACAAATACTACAGTTAAAGCTTAAGAAATCTCCTGATCATCAAAAACAGACACTCCCTGGAGAGTGTCTGTTTTTGATTTATCCATTATAGTGCGTCGCTGGTATTCTGGCTAATTCTTTTCTTTTCAATATGTGTGGCATGACCGGTGCCCCATTCGTGCATAATTGCTAAGATGGGCTGTAAGCTTTTTCCGTAATCCGAGATAGAATACTCAACTTTCGGGGGGACCTGTGGATAGATGACTCTGTTAATAATATCTTCATCTTCCAATTCCCTTAATTGCTTGGTTAACATTTTTTGGGTAATCCCTGGCATTAATCTTTTTAATTCACTAAACCTCTGAGTTCCTTCAGTAAATAAATGCAGTAAAATGATTGGTTTCCATTTACCTACTAAGATACCTAAAGCTTCGTCAACTTTACATAGTTCAGGCTTTATCCCCATAATAACCTCCATTAGTATCTTTTTGTATACTATAGCACTTTCAAGTGTGTACTTCACATTTTGGTGAATTTATTCCATAATAACATATATAGTGATCCATTACTATTCGGTAAAATTTAGCTATATATGCTGAACAAATGAACAGTTTTCTAAACTTAGCGAAAGCACCTTACAAGGGGCAGCTGAAGCCTGTCTTAGGACGGGGCACTCCTTAGCACCGTTGCTAATACAATGGGATCTTTTAATTCAACATATACAACCAAAAACAGAAGGAGGAATTTAATATGAATAATAAATCGGTCTTTTCAAGGGGAATCAGAAGTGTAAGGGATGTCGTTTATCAGGAACACTCGCCAACTCATAAAGTAGGATTGGTCATTGAACCGGGAAACTGGGAAGAAGTCGATCCATTTCTATTGATGGCTGAAGACTTTTTCGTGCGTGGAACATTTGGCATGCATCCACACCGTGGTATTGAAACTGTTACGTACGTCATTGATGGGACGCTAGAACACTTTGACAATAAGACTGGGGGAGGAGAACTACATCCAGGAGACGTTCAATGGATGACAGCGGGTAAAGGAATCATTCATACAGAGGATCCGGCTGTTGGGGAAACGGTTCAATCCCTGCAACTGTGGGTCAATCTTCCAAGTGATAAAAAAATGACGGAACCGCGTTACCAGAACATGCGTGCACAAGATATGTCGGTCCGTCATGAAGACGGCGCTACGATACGTGTCTTTTCCGGTTCTTCGGAAGGTGTTACGGCTGACACGAAAAATCACGTGCCTGTTACGATGGTTGAATTGATCATTGAACCCGGTACCACTGTTACACAGGACCTTCCCGGCAGTTACAATGGATTTCTGTATATAATAGAAGGAATAGGGACATTTGGCAGTGAAAGCGTGGAGGGGAAGAAGGGGCAGGTTCTCTGGTTGGAACGTGGAACAGATGAAGAACAAACTGAAGTGAAGATTCACGCAGAAGAGAAACTGCATATCATGTTATATGCAGGTAAGCCTGTCGGAGAAAAAGTAGTAGCTCGCGGCCCGTTTGTGATGAATTCAGAAGAAGAGATTATGCAGGCCTATAAAGATTACAGAGAAGGAAGATTCGAGTGAACATGTACCAGTGAATTTAGTGCGGAATCACAAAGTATGAAATATTCTAATAGATTTGATATGATTTTAAGTGAAATAAGAAAATGGGAGTTGCTGATATGGGAAGTAAGATAGAGCAGGTAGCGAGTTTTAAAGAAGCAATGGGGAATTACCCGACGGGAGTCACTGTCGTTACAGCATTTGATGCAGATAAAAAACCGATGGGATTAACGGTCAATTCATTTGCATCGGTATCATTAGAGCCTTTACTAATTTTATGGTCCATTGATAAAAGAGTATCCACTTATAGTGACTTTCTAGATGCTGAAAAATTTTCGGTGAATATTTTGGCAGCAGATCAAAGTGAGTTATGTACGTTATTCTCGAGCAGGGTTGCTGATCGATTTAGTCAATGTGATTGGAAAGAATCGGATTTAAACCTACCAGTACTTTCAAATTCGCTTGCGGTTTTACAATGTAAGACGGTGCAACAAATTGAAGCTGGAGATCATACGATATTAATAGGCGAAGTATTAGATATTCAGAATGAAAGTAAAGAACCACTTCTGTATCACCGTAGAACTATAGGTGCAATTCCAGAAGAATTTTATAGCTGACAGTGTCTATACAATCTTCAGTGTAGAAAGGCGTGTCATCAGTTTAATCTACTGATGACACGCCTTTTTTTCTTGAAAAAGAGGCTCTGTTAAAGTTTAATGTTGATATAGGGAAAAATTAGAACTTCCAATTATCCGGAAGTTCTAATTCGTAGTACAGCCTTCTTATACTAATGTGCCCATTTATGGAAAATAATTGTTAGGGATAAATTTCTTCTTTTTTGCTATAAATTTCATAAGCAAAATAGCCAACTAATAAACCTATCCCAGGTCCCCAAGCAATTGCAGATAGTAAGGGAATTAGGGAAAATATGTTTAAAAGTACAGCAATAGCGAATCCAATCATCATTCCGAATGGTATTAAACTATCTAATAAATTTTGAGCACTTTTTGACTTTTTCTTACCAAGCGTGCCTTTCTTATACTTATGTTTCATTCTTAGAATTACAAATACTGCAATTCCACCCACTATTACAATGGGTAGTAAAATACGCACAAATTCCAAAGTTGAGCCCATATTATAATCCCTCCTTTCTTTTGCTTTTGAATTGATTCAATTTTAACATAGTTTATTCCATTAAATGGTCCGTTAGTTGAATAAGAACTACTTTTTATAGTGCGAATCCTATATATGTTGACATAAAGAATCCACTCAACAACGCTCGGCTACCCCTATGAGGCGCCTTCGCTGGAGATTATATAGAACCATTAGTTCAACATATATAGGTGCATCATAGGTTTCTGTATTTTGTGTTAGATTTCCTCTGATAATCAAGTCATTCAAAGTGACTTCATTTCTCTGATATTGGCTACTTTCTAATACTTGAAACCAAGTGAGATAGTTGTTCAAATATTTAGTTGCAGATCACCTGGAATAGTGTCTAGCCCCACGAGCCATTGCCGCAGAACATCGCGATCTTAGCCTGCCTACTTCCTTTGATTGAATTATGCCTGTTGCATCTTAAAGGGCATCTTGCGCTTTTCTCAAGCCAAGGATACAACGTTCTTGCGGACCGCCTTACTGGAGATGGCTAGCACTAGAACTAGGCCCGCCGCCATTAATGCGCCATCGAGTAGAAGTGGCAAGCCCCAGCTGCCGGTGTTATCTCGAATGACTCCGGAGACGACAGGTGAGAGAACTGCTCCGATTTCTCCAATCAAATTGAGCATTCCAAACATGGATCCTCTGCTTTTTTCGGGCGTCAAATCGGAAGCCAGAGCATGTGCCACCGGTTGCAATGCAAAAAAGAATAATCCGGAGACAAACAAAATGACAGACATAACGATGGGGTTGTTATTGCCCATCATGACATAGACTGCAAATATAAAAATAGTTACAGTCAGTACAGCGGTTAGTACAGCAAGGACGTTACGTCGCCCATTTGGACGATTGGCCACTATGTCAGAAATTTTGCCGCCAAGAGGAAAACCAATGATTCCGGCCAAACCATTAAACGATGCAATCAAAGCGGCAGCCATTAACGCACCGCCACCGAAATCTTTGACGATAGAGACGGACCAAAATCCGTAAAACCATAGATGCCACATGATAGGGATAAAGAACAAGTACAATAAGAAAAGATTCTTATTCGCTATTAACGGTTTTATTTCAGACTTCTTCGTTGTGTATAAATAAAGTATTAAGAGCGGACAAAGTGCAACAAGAATGACCGCAATCGCGATAGAGGATAGACCTAGTTTGACGGAAAAGTAATAGATGCCCATCACTATGACAAGAAAAACGGCTGAGTACATGGACATGTACAATAGCCCTTTGCTAAACTGTGCTTTAATACCAGGTGAAGACAAATCTACAGAAGCACTTGAATCGTTTTTGGGCTTCATATATTTAAATAGTAGGAGTGCAATAATGAGTGTAATTGTTCCGGTCACGAAAAAAGGAAAGCGCCAAGCCCCTTCACCCATTAATGGTTCTGCGACTGTAATAAGATAAGGGACGCCAAGTGTGCCCGCTGTCAGACCAACAGAAAGTCCGGTAAGCGCCACGCCCATTCCTAATCCAACTTTTTCAGGAGGTGTATGATAGGCAATATAAGAGCGGTCATTCGAATAAAAAACGCCTTCGCCTAGCCCGAGTAGGACTCGGAAAAGAATAAATGCAACAAGGCCTCCCACCAAACCCGTTAATAAAGTGGCGATTCCAGCCCAAACAATACTTAAAATGATAATAGCACGATAGCCAAACCTGTCCCCAAAGTAGCCACCAGGAAATTGCATTAACATAAAACCGGCAAAAAATAAACTACCAATCAATCCGCCAATTCCATGGGGGTTTGCCACGACTGCAAAAAAAGAAACTTCATTTTCAATCATATATGTAATGATCGGCCCAGTTGCAACCCGGTCAACGTAAGAAACAAACCAACCTAAAAATAACAAGCCCCAAATCGTATGATATCTTTGCAAACCTTCCTTTTTCATTTCTCACACTTCCAATTCTATTGTTAATAAAACAAAATGCCCCTCCACTGTGTTAGTAGAGAGGCATTCGAGAGAAAATACCCTCTCATTTTCCAAAGCATAGTGCTTTGCAGGAATTAGCACCTTATCAACATGATTGTTGAATGGTTGCCGGGTTTCATAGGGCCAGCCCCTCCACCGCTCTTCATAAGAGTTTTATTAGCCTATTTAATTTGTAAAGGTTACTGCCAAACGTCTTGCGCGATAGTTACAACATGACGAACTTTTTCCCATTGTTGTTCTTCAGTTAACTGATTACCTTCTTCTGTTGATGCGAAGCCACATTGTGGGCTTAAGCATAGTTGATCTAAAGGAACATACTTTGAGGCCTCTGCTATTCTTGCTTTAAGCTGTTCAGGGGCCTCTAATTCGCCGAATTTAGAGGTGATCAAGCCTAATACGACGAAAAGGTCAGGGCGATTGACATGGCGCAACGGTTCAAAACTGCCGGAGCGTTCGTCGTCAAACTCAAGGAAAAGACCGTCAACATCTAATCCGCCGAAAATTGTTTCGGATACATCCTCGTAGCCACCACTAGAAAAATAGGTCGATTTGAAGTTGCCGCGGCAAATATGCATCGTCACGAGCAAGTCGGCAGGCCTTTTCGCGATGGATTCATTGATGGCACGTGCCGATAGTTGTACAAGTTTGTCAGGATTTTGCCCCTTCGCTTTCAATGTTTCCCTTCCTTCTTCCGATAAGAAGGAAGCCCAAGACGTGTCATCGATTTGAAGATAACGACATCCCTCATCGTACAGTGCTTGAATTACGTCTTGATAGGCTGTAACCAAGTCATCAAATAACTCTTCGTCATTTGCATAGATGCCTTCTTCGAATGTCGCTCTGTGAATCAGCATATTCGGGCTTGGAATCGTGAATTTTGCGACTGCATCAACTGCGATACTTTTCAGGAACTTGAAGTGTTCAATCATGTAATGGTCGCTAAACCCAATTTTTCCTGTCACTCTAATGCCGTGTGCTTTCGTTACAACACCATTGAATTGGAGTCCTTTATCTGTTTCGAAAAACTCAACGCCGTCAAAGCCAGAAAGGAAGTCAAAATGCCACCATTTACGGCGGAATTCTCCGTCCGTCACAGAATTAAGTCCAGCTTCTTTTTGCTTTTCGACGAGCTTTGTAATTTCTTCGTCTTCGATTGTGCGTAATTCCTCGGCAGTGATATCACCGGTTTCTCTTTGCAAACGCGCCTGCTTTAGGCGTTCTGGTCTTAAAAAGCTCCCGACGTGATCTGCTTTAAATGGTGCTTTCGTCAAAGTTTGTTCGGCTATAGGTTTTGTCAATTTAAATTCCTTCTTTCCAATATAATAATGTTTTCTTTAATGGTACTTAATTAGGTATGGCAACTTTTTCACTTGTTTTAATCAAGGCTTGATCAAAATCGGCAATCAAGTCATCGACATGCTCGAGTCCAACAGAAAAACGTAGCAGACCATCGGTAATACCACGTTTCTCCCGTTGTTCTTTAGGCATGGCGGCATGGGACATCGTTGCAGGATAGGAGAGAATTGATTCAACTCCGCCTAGACTTACTGCGAAAACGGGTATCCGAACGTTTTCAACAAAGGCCTTTGCTGCATCTCTGTTTGGCAAACGGAAAGATAAGACAGCGCCTGGACTTGTCGATTGTTTCGAGTGGATTACGTGTCCTGGATGACTTGCTAACCCTGGATAAAACACCTCTTCTACTAACGGGTGGTCGTTCAAGTACGAGGCTATTTTACTCGCCGATTCGGATGACTGTGTTAAACGGGCACCTAGCGTTTTAATTCCTTGAATTAACGCGTAAGAATCTTGTGCGCCTAGAATAGAGCCGAAAGAGTTTTGAATGAATGCCAATCGATTGCCAAGTTCTTCCCCCTTTGTAACCGCTAGCCCAGCAATGATATCGCTATGCCCCGATAAAAATTTGGTAGCACTATGAACAACGATATCAACTCCAAGATCTAGTGGACGCTGGTAAAGTGGCGACATGAATGTGTTGTCGAGAAACGTTAGACAGTCATTCAATTTTGCAAGGTCAACTATCGCTTCAATATCTGTAATGCCCAAACGCGGGTTGGATGGTGTTTCAATATAGATCACTTTTGTATTTGGACGGATTGCACGTGCGGTTTCATCTACATTCGCTAGATCTACAAAAGTATGGTCGATACCGAATTTCGGTAATACCTCGGTTACGAATCGGTATGTGCCGCCGTAGACATCTTCGGTAACCACGATATGGTCACCCGAAGAAAGGAGCATAAATGTAGCTGAGATGGCAGCCATTCCGGAAGCGAAGGCCAATCCGCGCGAACCGCCTTCTAGTGAGGCAATCGTTTTTTCCAACGCATCCCTCGTTGGATTGCCCGAACGGCTATAATCATACGGCCCGAATGCATCGAAGCTTTCCTGATGGAACGTTGAAGATAAGTAGATAGGAACGTTGACAGCACCTGTTTTTTGTTCGTAATCTCCGCGGGTCGAAGCATGGATAATAGTCGTTTCCAACCGTTCTTTATTCAAACTCATCGTTGTAGCACCCCGCTATTCAAAGTTGCAAACACTTGCTTCAAATCTGCGATCAAATCGTCAGCCTTTTCGACTCCGACAGAGAAACGTAAAAGTCGGTCGCAGACGCCACGTCGTATTCGTTCTTCACGAGGAATATCGGCATGTGTTTGCGTTGCAGGGTAAGTGATGAAACTTTCCACTCCACCAAGACTTTCCGCAAATGTAATGAGCTGCAGATTTTCAAGGAATGGCCCGACCGATTCACTATCGTTCAGCCGAAATGATAGCATTCCACCTTTTCCTGGATAGAGAACGTCCGTAACAAGTGGTTCATCTTTCAAATAATTGACGATTATTTTCGCGTTTTCATCATGCTGTTTCATTCTTAAATGCAGTGTTTTCAGCCCTCTGATGATTAGCCAAGAATCGGAAGGGGAGAGGACTGCGCCGATAGCATTATGGTTGGCGGCAAGTTGTTCGCAAAGTTTTTCACCTTTTGCAACGACAAGTCCCGCGAGGACATCGTTATGTCCACCGATATATTTCGTTGCGCTGTGCATGACAATGTCAGCCCCGAATTCAATCGGTCTCTGGAAATAAGGCGTTAAAAATGTATTGTCAACAATCAACAGTAAATCATGCTTTTGAGCCAGTTCTGCATACTGCCGAATATCAAATTCTTGCATGAGTGGATTGGTCGGTGTTTCTATGAAGAGCGCTTTTGTCTTCGAAGTGATCAACTTTTCGGTCTCGTTCACATCGGCGAAACTCGTATACGTTGTACCGATTGAATAAACGTCGGAATACTGTTCGAGCAAGCGATATGTGCCACCGTAAATATCTTCTGGGACAATCAATTCATCTCCAGGACGGAACAGCGTTAAGATAAGCTGAATCGCCGCCATACCAGAACTGCATGCATACCCTGCATCACCGCTCTCTAAGTTTGCAATTCCATCTTCCAATATGGAGCGGGTTGGATTTTTTGTCCGTGTGTAGTCGTAGCCAGTCGATTGACCGAGCCCCTTATGTTTGTACGCAGTTGATAAATAAATCGGAGGGTTGACAGCGCCCGTCTTCGGATCACTGTTGTTGCCTAATTGGACTAGGATTGTATTCAAACTTTGTTTTGTCATTGTAGTCACCCTTTTCTTTTAGATTACAAAAGGGGACCCTCTATAAGAAGAGGGTCCCCGAAATATCGTAGACTATCTTCTTATCTTCTAGGGAAATGAACACCTAAAGGAATTAGCACCGTACCTGAACAGGCTGGTTGCTGAGACGTCATAGGGCCAATCCCTCGGTCTCTCTTGATAAGAATCAAATTATGGAATTATGTGAAAAGAACAATTTCAATAACTTTATCATGACATGGAAAATAAAACAAGAGCGAATTATTAAAATCTGTCTTTCAGCAGCTGCATCCGTTGATTGAATAGACTTGGATATGATAAAAAGCCAAGCAATACACTTGTCACTGCAGCGGTCGTCAATAATAGGAATATGATGAGCAATTGGAACTGAACCGCTTGGATGGGGTCCGCACCTGCGATGATTTGACCACTCATCATACCTGGAAGTTGAACCAAGCCCATTGTCTTCTGACTTTCGATTGTCGGGATCATGCTTGCCTTGATTGCGTTGATGAGTTGTCTATGAATGGCCTGTTTTGGCGTTCCACCGAGAGAAAGGATGAGTTCGGTTTCATCACGATGCGTTTCAATCTCAGCTGTGAACCGGTTAAGGAATAGGATTGATAGCACCATTGAGTTGCCAATCACCATGCCGCTAATTGAAATGATGTATTGTGCGGTTGGCGGTACGATTTGAAAGCCTAGTAGAATACTCTGGGTTAGTACTTCTACAAAAAGTAATGTGACCGCGATTTTCCAAGTGATTCCCTTGATTGCTTTTCCTTTCTTACGGGTGTTTTGTGTTGCCGCTGCAATCATTAATGTAACCATTAACAAAATGTACAATATGTTTTCAGAATCGAAGACAAATTTAAGAATATAGCCGACCATAAGCAATTGGATAATGGACCGAATTGTCGCAATGATTGTGTCTTTTTCCAAATCTAAACGTAGAGTCTTTGATAGTAGTAAAGGTATGATTACAAATATAAGTGTAATGGATAACGTAAGATAGCTCATTCTACGCCTCCTTGCACAAACTGCTTCACAAATTCATTTGTTGGTGATTTCAATAAGTCACTTTCGCCAGTTTCAATGACTTGACCATTCATTAGAACCCAAGTGTAATCTCCAATTGATAAGGCTTGTTCTAAATTATGTGTTATCCAGATGATGGTTGTGCCATACACCCGGTTAATCTTGACGATTAATTCTTCGATTTCATGTAAAGATGTTCGGTCCAAGGCGGATGTGATTTCATCCAGTAATAGGATTTCAGAGCGGTTGATTAGTGTGCGAGCAATGGATACTTTTTGACGCTGACCACCGGATAATTCATTGGTTTTACGATGTAAAAATTGCACATCTAATCCGACGTCTTCTAGAATTTTAATGGCATCCTGTTCAGGCAATTTTTTACCTTGAAGTTCCATAGGGAGAGCTAAGTTATGATAGACGGTGCCTTTAATCATTGGTGCGCTTTGAAGTGCGATTCCGACATGGCGGCGTAGTTCAACGGGTTCATATGTGGAAATGAGTTTATCGTGAATGAAAATATCTCCTGAAGTAGATGAGATCAGCCCGTTACATAATTTAAGCAATGTTGTTTTTCCTGCTCCAGAAGGGCCGACGAGCGTTGTGATTTTCCCTTCCGGAAAGGAGCCCGTAATATTTTTTAAAATATGTACGTCACCAATGGAATAATTGGCGTCATGAAAGTGTAGGGCGGGTTTATAAAAATTGGACATTACATTCTCTCCTACCAGTTTCTTATTTATAATAATTCTAATCTAGGTAGTTTTGTCATGCAAGGAAAATCTATTGCAATTCCAAAAAATGTTTGTTACTATATCGTTAATCGATATAGCGATAAGCGATATAGTGAGAAGGTGAAAGAATGATAAAACAGCCAGAAAGTTTTTTACCATTGTCGCAGGCAACATATTATATTTTACTGTCCTTAAGGGAAGTACGTCATGGATATGCCATTATGCAGGACGTAGAAAAAATAAGTCGGGGGGAAGTTACAATGGGTCCCGGGACATTATATGGAGCACTAGGAAAATTAGAAAAGCAGAAAATCATTCAAAAAGTAGACATAGATGATGCAGAACGCCGCAAGTATAATCAGCTGACACCCTTAGGTAAAGAAGTGCTTCAGCTTGAGTTTAAGAGGCTTGAATCACTTGTGAAAAACGCCAGGAGCATCATAAAAGAAATGGAGGGCGAAGAAGATGACTGTTAAAAGGTTCAAGATTTTTCTTGCTTCAAGTGTTGATAAAGAAGAGCAGTGGCTGACGGATATGTCACGCCAAGGATTTCATTTTAAAAAGTATGGATTATTTACCTATACCTTCGATGAAAATCCTAATGAATCATATGTCTATCAAATTGATTTCCGGGATGCGAATGAAGAGTATATGCAACTATGTAAAGATGCCGGTTGGCAATATGTAGACAGCGCTCTAAAGCAATTTCATTATTTTCGTACAGAAGCAAATGAGTCAGGGGTAAAAAAGATTTACTCTGATGGTGAGTCAGTAAAAGAAACGTTTCAGCGGATGATGAAATTTTATCTGATATTATTTATAATCTTTTTAACATCGCAAATTGGATTGTTTTTGACGTGGAAAGGTCAGTTGACTCAAATAATTATGACGGTTATCATTATGCTTGTTATTCTTTTGTACTTGTACGTTTTTATTTCCTTGAAGAGAAAAATTGATTTTTATTGACTAATAAATGATGCTTATTTCAGCAAGTACTATTTGAAATTCATTCACCAATCGTCATTACAACCTTGATTTTAACCGCTGTTTTAGCGATATTCTTTTCTATATATATGATTGGATTATCGAATGAAGATAAACCCCCTTGGTAAATAAAGCGAGATGATTTAATAAAAAAGTGAAGGGCAAACAATTTGAGTTTGCCCTTCTATTTTATCTCCAAGGGGAGGTGATTGAATAACCAATCATGAAATTACTTGATCTTAGTAAAGAAAACGCCACAAGTAAAACGTCGCATAGGACTCCCAGTTCTCCCATGGTGCAGCAAGCTTTAAAATTTCTTCTTTCGTTGGCTTTTCTTCTGCTCCTGTCAAATGTTTGATGGCGTTATGAAGTCCGACGTCAGCAATTGGAAACGCGTTTGGGAAACGCAAACAGCGCATTAAGACATAGTTTGCAGTCCAGGGCCCAATTCCGCGGATTTTGATAAGCATGTTTTCCGCTTCCTTAAAGTTCCCAGTTCCCAATACCTGAGCTTTGGATAGGCTTCCATCTGCGATAAGCTGTGCAACCCCAATCAGGTACTCACATTTTTTTACGGTCATTTTTAATGACGATAAATCCTCGACTGTAAGCTTCGCAATGTACTCTGGTTCAGGGAATATCCAATATGACTGTCCTTCCCATTCAATCGAATTTCCGAACGTCTCCACAAAGCGCCTTTTCAACGTATATGCGTATGTCAGATTGATTTGCTGTCCAAGAATTCCCCAACATAACGCTTCAAACAGGTCAGGGATTCCGATGTTTCGCAATCCATAAAACTCACTTACTGCTTGTTGAAGCAATGGATCCCTTTTCGCCATCTCATAATAAGGTTTCAAATCAGTATCGAGATCGAACCAATCACGTACATAATGGACGACCATATCCCGGACGCTATCGCTAGACGGTGTATATTTTTCTATAAACCGAACCAGAAGGTTACCCTCTGTATTTTCGCTGACTTCGACTAATAGAATCTCATTCCCAACTGGAATTGCCTTGATCACTTTACCATCACGGATTTCAAACATACACTCATTGTTTGACCTGGACATATAGCTGATATTTTCTTTGAAATTGAACTCTTTCGGAACGGCTATTATCAAATGATCTTGTTGATTAACTAGCATTTTAAAAAATCTCCTCTGCATCTTATCTATATGTTTAGTTGTACCATAATCCCAGGTGGAAAAGTTTCGCTATCTTGCTGTTACGTCCTGAAAAGCATTTATTTTGGAAATAGAGGAGGTATACTTAGGGTAAGAGAAAGAGGTGATTCCGTGAGCGATCATCAACAAGTCAGGCAGTTGACTGACGAACAGTGGCAAGCAATTAGACATAACGACGTAAGGTTTGATGAAATCTTCATTTATGCCGTGAAATCGACGGGTATCTTTTGCCGACCATCTTGCAAATCAAGAGATCCAAAAAAAGAGAATGTCCGTATTTTCAATGATGCGGCGGAAGCGCTAGCAGATGGATTCCGACCTTGCAAACGCTGTAAGCCGGGTGGGCTGCGTTTACCTGATGAAGAATGGACTATCCAAATTGGAGAATATATAAACGAGCATTTTCAGGAGCCATTGACGTTAGAAATACTTGCAGACATGTGCCATGGAAGTCCTTATCACCTTCAGCGAACATTTAAAAGAATCACGGGGCTGACGCCTGTTGAATATATCCAAAAGATCAGAATAACGAAAGCGATGTCTGAACTTACTACAACCGATAAATCCATTGCTGAAATTGGGGTAAGCGTGGGGCTTCGGAATCCGTCCTATTTCATCACGCTATTCAAAATGAAAACTGGACAAACACCAAAACAATATCGAAAACTAGTGAAGGAGGTAGAGGTTAGTGGAGAAGAACAGTAAAAATAACGTGTATTGGACATTGCTTAATCACTCACAATGGAATATGTATATAGCTGCGACGACAGAGGGGCTTTGCTATATAGGTACCCCGAATGCACCATTCGGAGAACTGGAAGCGTGGGTGAACAAACGGCTTCCAAGTCATGTTCTGATAGAAGAAGCGGATATCTTACAGCCACACGCAGTTGAGTTAATGGGTTATTTGAAAGAGCGACGCAGGGATTTTGCATTGCCAATCGATCTTCACGGTACTCCTTTTCAACAAATTGTCTGGAAGGCCTTGCAAGAAATTCCGTACGGACGGACTGTTTCATATTCGGAAATTGCAGAACGGATTGAAAAGCCGAATGCGGTACGAGCTGTTGGAACCGCTATTGGTGCCAATCCGGTCTTAATTATTGTTCCTTGTCATCGTGTCATTGCGAAAAGTGGTAAGTTAGGTGGTTTCAGGGCCGGTTTAGAGATGAAAGAGCAACTTCTAGAACTGGAAAGATAGTGTTTCGACATAAAAAAAGACAAGGGAGAAGTTAATCTCACCTTGTCTTTTTGCTTTTTGGAACAGGTATGTGATTCGCAGGTTCTTTATTCGTGACATCAAGTATATCAAGTAGGAAGACAAACACGGGAATACCGATAATGAGTCCCCAGACGCCAAAGAAGTTTTGTGAGAAAATCAGTACGATAAACGTGTAAAAAACGGGTAAATCTGTTTTGGAGGACATCAGTTTTGGATTTAAGATATATGCTTCAATGCCATGAATAATCATAACTGCAATGAGAACATAAACAACTTTCAGGAATCCTCCGATTGTAAAAGCAATTATCGTCAGAGGGACAAGTGAAATGATGACCCCGGCAACGGGAATGAGTCCTAAAAAGAAAATCATAATTCCCAAACCGATTATTTGTGGGAATCCGAGTATGAGTAATACGATCACGGACAATATTGTATTAACAATTGCAATGATAAATTGGGCTTCAATCACTTTTCCGAATGTACGCGTGAACTTTTTACCAAAGAACTCAATTTCGAAGTAAAAGGGAGCAATCTTACTATCTTTAAATTTGTTTGTAAACTCTATTAACCGTGGTTTTTCTAGCAGGAAAAATAAGCTTAATACGAGGGCAAGTATGACTTGAATACTTGTTTTACTAATATCAGAGAAATATTTTAACAAAAATGAAAAACCATTTTCCAAATAGGCTGCAATTTGATTACTAGAGATGACGGATTCTAAGTAGGTGAGCAGTACACTATCATGAGGTGTGGAATAGAAGTTTGTAATTCTTACAATAATTTGACTGATTTCCATTGTGATTATAGGCAAATACTTAACAACACCAACTGTCAGTAAGCCAACAATCACTGTATACAGGAGAATGACTAGCAGCTTGCGGTTAAAATGTACACGTTTGAGCGTAAACTCAATAAGTCGATCCAACAAAAAAGCGAAAATGAAGGTAAGCAATATAATATTCATCATACTTTTGACGCTGTAAAGAATTAAAATAATCAAAGCGAAAATAAGAATACGCCGTGGTCCCTTTTTCTCGAAAATGTCTAATAACCCATTCATATGACTTTAGCTCCTTCATAAATAATTACAAGTGAAAACGAGAAATGAGACCTTTCATTGTTAGTATTGCCATGATTTGTAGAGATTATAAATTAGAAAATCTCTTTTAAAAAATAGCTTACGAACGAATATGCAGCACTAGCTGTGAAAAAGGAGTTATACACCGGAAAAGGTTATATCTCCTCAGCTCATGTTTTATTATATTATAGTTGTTGCAATAAATGAAGTTTGAAACATATTTTAATTGATAGGGATGGCTACCCAATGTCCTTTTGAAACCTCGATTAGCTCAGATTGCAATAGTTGATATTTATCCTCCTCAATTTGATCTTCCATTAACGTTCGTTTTTTCTTCGATTCTATTTTAGGGTCAGGAATTGGAATCGCTGAGAGTAACGATTTTGTATAGGGATGCTGTGGGTTAGAGTACAACTCTTCGCTTTCGGCAAGCTCAACAATTTTCCCCGCATACATAACTGCGACCCGGTCACTAATGTGCTTAACCATAGACAAGTCGTGCGCAATGAACAGATAGGTGAGTCCAAGCCGATGCTGAAGATCTTCCAGTAATTCCACAATTTGCGACTGGATAGAAACATCGAGTGCGGATAACGGTTCGTCGCATACTATGAAGTCAGGTTCTACGGCAAGTGCACGTGCAATACCAATTCTTTGGCGCTGTCCACCGGAAAATTCATGTGGATAGCGCATTGCATGGGAAGGTTCGAGTCCGACCATAACAAGCAACTCTTCTACCCTCTTTTTTCGTTCCTCTTTATTTTTACTCAACCGATGAATGTCTAATGCTTGACCGATAATATCAAGCACTTTAAAGCGTGGATTAAGTGAAGAGTACGGATCCTGAAAGATCATCTGCATATGGCGCCGCATCGTTTTCATTTCATTTTTCGAAAGCCGGTTAATGGCCATCCCTTGATACAAGACATCTCCGTCTGTCGGTTCGTGAAGGCGCAAAATGGCGCGGCCGGTCGTTGACTTACCTGATCCCGACTCGCCAACAAGACCGAGCGTCTCTCCGGGTTTGATATGAAAACTGATATCGTCCACGGCTTTCACTATATTGCCTTTCCCAACGTCGAAATGCTGCTTTAGTGATTTCACTTCTAGCAGGGGTTTCCCTTTTTCTATACCAATGGTACGTAAAGGAGTGCGTTTAGGCTTCTTTTTCTCGTCAAGGCGAGGAAGGGCATTGAGCAGTTTCTTTGTATAGGAATGTTTTGGGTTATCAAAAATTTCTTCCGTCGTTCCGGTCTCCACAATTTCCCCGTCTTTCATAACAGCGACACGATCACACATGCCGGCAACAACGCCTAGGTCATGGGTAATCAGTATGATGGATGTTCCAAAACGTTGCTGCATATCTTTCATCAAATTTAAGATTTGGGCTTGTATTGTCACATCAAGTGCAGTCGTGGGTTCATCCGCAATCAATAGGGTCGGACGGCAAGCGAGTGCAATCGCAATCATGACGCGCTGCCGCATTCCACCTGAAAACTCATGCGGATATTGGCTAAAACGATCTTCACTATTACGGATACCTACAAGTTTCAAAAGTTCAATGGTACGGTTTTTCGCATCTCCTTTAGATAAGTTCTGATGTTTAATTAAACTTTCCGCAATTTGTTTACCGATTTGAATTGTTGGATTTAATGAAGTCATCGGATCTTGAAAAATCATGCTTATATCACGACCGCGGATACTCTCCATCTCTTTTTCCGTTTTTTGCACGAGATCTTCACCTTGAAATTCAATCTCTCCATCTTTCAGATAAGAAGGGGGAGAGGGGAGGAGGCGCATAATTGAGCGGGCTGTCACGCTTTTTCCACTTCCTGATTCACCTACAATACCAAGTGTCTCACCTTTCTTCACTTCAAAACTGACACCACGGACTGCTTCAAATTCCTTGTCGTGGCCCAAAAACGAGACGCGTAGATCACTTACCTTTAATACTGTTTCCAATAAAAACACCTGCCTATTATCTGAAATTATATTTAACTAAAAATTACATTGACTTAAATAGTTACCGAATCTATACTTTACTATACCAATAGGAATTAAACAATATCGGGAAGGAGGAATTGCTTCAATGCGAGTGAATAAAGAAGCGACATCCTATTTTAGATTATCAGATGTTCTCCGATATACGTTTGGCAAAATGGGAAGACGACCGACTTATAAGTATTTGCTACTAATTTTAGGTTTGCCGGTTCATGTTATTGTATTTCTATTCTATCTGTCGAAAAGAGGAGACAATAAATACTCTTCAATTTATGAAGAGGTAAGGGCATCATTGACATCAACAGGTTATAAAGAGGCGGCGATGCTTGATTTTAAAGAACAATTACTACGGAAACAATCATTCTTCAATAAAGAAGTAAATGAGCGAGAAATAGATAGGCAAGTGGAGGAGCTTGCCGAAGAACAATTTAGAAAAACGCTAACGAAAAAAACAAATCAGCTAGCGGAACAGAAAGGTGTTCAACAAGTTACGTATTCAACTTACTTTCAATCATTGCTTGGAAAACCGTTGTTCTTGCTTGCTTCATTCATTCCAGGCATCTTTATGTATCTACTTATTCTTTTGTTCAGCAATCCGTACATCAAGTTTATAGTTGAACGATTGATTATGAGTATCTTTGTTATTGCTGGCGTTGCAGTTCTTGTGTTCACGATACTTTACTTATCGCCGTTTGATCCTGCCGCGAATATTCTTGGCGAGGCGGCGACGAAGGAACAAATCGCATCATTCAATAAATTACATGGTTTGGATTTATCATATCTTTCACAATTATGGAATGCGCTAAAAGGAATCGCGACGTTTGATTTAGGTGCTTCTTATGCCGGCAATGAGGATGTCGCAGCAAGTATAGCGAATAAATTCCCAATCACATTAACGATTGCGGTTTTATCATTACTGATGGCAGTTGTCATCGCTATCCCGGTAGGCATCATTTCTGCGACAAGGCCGAATTCATTTTTGGACTATTCATTCATGTTTATTGCATTGATTGGATTATCGATTCCGAACTTTTGGCAAGGATTACTATTTATTTTGAACTTCTCTATTAAATTACAATGGTTACCGGCCACATATAGTCCTCAAAACTGGCTTTCTATCATCATGCCTGTTGTTGTGCTTGGAACTGCATTGACTGCATCTGTCGCGAGGATGACACGTTCTTCGATGTTGGAAATCATCAATGAGGACTACATCATTACCGCTAAAGCGAAGGGCCTCAATCGGCTTCAAGTACTTTGGAAACATGCGATTGGCAATGCAATGATACCAATTATTACAGTCATTGGTCTGCTATTCGGGGGAATGCTCGGGGGAGCGGCGGTGACTGAGAAAGTATTTAACATTAGCGGAATCGGAAGTTACATCGTAGACAAGCAGTTCATTCCCGATATTCCCGCTATTATGGGTGGAGTTATCTATATTGCAATAACGATTTCATTAGTCAATGTGCTCATCGACATTTTGTATGCGTTTTTCGATCCTCGCATCCGTTCGAAGATGAAGCAATCGTAGAGCAGGAGAAGGTGTGAAGGTGAATCTAAAAAAAAAACATGCATTGAAATTATCGAGGGAATATACACAAGCAAATTTCACATGGATTATTTCTTTAATCCTGACAGTCGTCTTGCTACTGAACAGTTTCAATTTCAAAGAAGGGGAGTTGAAAAGTTCGGTCTTCAGCTTATTTGCGGCCTATGCGTTGTTCACTATTTTTCAAATGATTCTTACGTGGATGGTGAAGCGAGACCTTCTGACAATAGGTGAAATTCGAAGTTCGACAAGAAAGCTCGGCTACATACAGCTGTTTAGTATAATGACGGGTAATATTTTCACTGTAGCATTTGCATTTAATCTTATTAAAAAGAAGAAGACACCTGAATATACGTTTGCCGTTTATATGCTGCTTACTCAGGTTTTTATCATCGCGATATCATCACTTAATTTATTCAAGTCATATGTGGCGGATTCATTTTTAACGGCAATGATTATCTTGCTAGGAATAATGATTTTTCAAGTCGTGACACTTGTTCTCACAGCGAAATATGTTGAGGAAGAAAGTGCGCCAGCTTGGATGATGATTGTTGCCATATTACTTCTGTTTACCGCATTGACGGGTAATATTTTTGCACTATTGCTTGGCTATAGCTTGATTTTAAAGGTTCGCAGTCATGATCAGTCTAGGATTTCGAAGTGGAATACGATGTGGGAGAAGATTACCCGTAATTCAACGGCGATACTTGGTTTGTTTTTCATCACTCTCATGTTTTCCATATCCGTTTGCAGTGTATTTACGTTTGACTACGATATGGCAGTTGAAAATGATTATGGTGCAATACTTCAAAAACCGAGCCTTGTCTATCCGTTTGGCACTGATAATTTCGGACGGGATTTGTTTTCAAGAATCATCTTTGGTGCAAGAATTTCGCTTCTTGTAGGGTTTGCTTCAACGGCCATACCGGTAGTTATTGGTGGATTCTTAGGTGCATTAGCCGGGTATTACAGTCAGCGGACGGACAATATCATAATGCGACTGCTTGATGTACTATATGCCGTTCCTGGAATTTTATTGGCAATTGCTATCATTGCGGCATTTGGAGCAAATACGACGAATCTTATTTTAGCGCTTAGTGTGGGGTCCATCCCAACCTATGCCCGAACGATGCGTGCGAATGTCATGATGGTGTCGAACTATGAATTTGTCGATTCAGCACGTGCGCTCGGTTCATCGGACTTCTCTATTATCTTTAGACAGATAGTGCCGAATTCGCTCGCGCCGATGATTGTCAAGGCAACACTGACAATCGGGGGCGCTGTCATCGCGACGAGTAGCTTAAGTTTCTTAGGACTCGGTGTGGAACCGCATATTCCAGAATGGGGAAATATTTTAAAAATCGGTAGCACATACTTGGAATCGCATTCCTATTTAGCCATTATCCCGGGGCTTGCGATTATCTTACTTGTATTATCGTTTAACTTTTTGGGAGATGGATTGCGTGATGCATTTGATCCAAGAATGGATTGAACATAAATACCAAACAATAATAAGGGGGAATTAATAATGAAGAAAAGTTTATTGACGATTTTAATAGCAATTATGGTGGTGTTGGCCGGATGTGTAAGTACGAAATCGGATGTTTCCGATAAAAAGAATGACAATACAGAACCAAAGACGGATAAAAGTAAGGTGGTCATCGAACTTCTGGGTATGGGTTCTGGGGAAGAAGATATGAATATTGTACGAGATCAGCTTATAAAAAATGGCTTTGATGTGAAATTGAATATTCAGCCTGATTACGGAAGCTTCACTGCACAGAAAGATGCAGGGAATTATGATGTCGCATTATCTAGCTGGACGACAGTTACGGGGAACCCCGATTATGCTGTTCGAGCACTGTTCAAATCAGACGGTGATAACAGTATTATGGCTGATGATGAAGTTGATACATTGATTGAAAAGGCAAGTACAGAAACGTCTGATGAGTTTGCAGAGACATACAAGCAATTAGAACAGCGTCTAGTGTTTGACAAAGCTTACATTGCACCTCTTTATAATTCATTTAAAGCACAGGGAGTTAATAAAGACATTCTCGACGTAGACACAGTTAGGCTTGCTAAATCACGTGCAATTGCCTGGGAACCTATTGATTTCATTGACAAATCAAAAAGAGATACGGATCCATTAATCATTCAGCAAGCTATTGGAACTTTGACGTCCCTCGATCCTATTAAAGGGAATGATGGATCTATCAATACATTGAATACAAATATGTATGTGCGTCTCGTTAACTTGACAGATGATGACGTTGTTGTTTCAGACGGCTCATTATCCTATAATCACAGCATCGCAGAGGGCAATTCAGATTATTACTTCCTTCTTCGTGATGATATCAATTTTGCGTCAATTACAGACGGAAAAGCTGTAGATACTGGTGAACGCGTAGGAGCGGACGATGTCATCTTCTCGATGAATCGTGCAAAAGACCCGAATTCAGTACCGGATCACCGTACGTATAGTTTACATGAACATATTAACGAAGTGGAAGTAGTCACAGATCTATCTGATCTCGATATTTTGCAATCAGGAAGTGATGCAACAGTCAGAGAAGGGCTTGAGAAGAACTTGGATGTGAAAATCGGGGAGCTTGTTTCTGATAAAAAAGAAGCCGATAATGCGACTGGGAAATATCAAGTGGTAAAAATGACAACAACAGCTCCATTCCCACAAGTACTGAACTATTTAGCTCACCAATCTGCGGGGATTGTCTCGAAAAAACAAGTTGAGAGTATTAATACGTATGATGTTTCTTCGTTTGATGTGAGTAAAGACATTCCTTACGGAGATCAGAACACAGTCATAGAGGGTGCTAAATACAACAATACATTGTACGCGAGTGGCCCATACATTTTGTCACACAAAAATGATTACGAAGGTATTTTCTATAAAAACCCTGCTTATATGGTGGGGACAGAGCACGAACCGAAAATTTCAAATGTAACAGTTCGCTTCATCCAAGATCCGGACAGCACGCTTTCAGCTTTACGCAATGGTGAAATCCATATTTTCAACGGAGTCCCAGAAACAAAATACGACGTGGTTGAAGGTGACAGCAAACTATTCTTGCAAAAAAATGATAGTAATGCTGTAAGTTACTTGCTTTTCAATACAAAAAATCGTGAAGTATCAACGAGTGAAGAGTTAAGAAAAGCCGTTCTTTACTCGATCAACCAAGATGAAATTCTGAATTTCTATCAAGGGAACAAGAAGAAGGCTGTTTCTACGGTCAGCCCACTGGTAGACACAGGGAATGAATTGAAGGCAGATCCAGCTAAAGTTCAAGAGTTTCTGAATGATTATAAAGCGGGTAACTAATATCTATTCGTATTATTAATGAAGTGAGACTAAATCCGTTGTTACTAGGATTTAGTCTCACATTTTTTTATTCATATTTTACTTTTCTGTCGACCGATAAAAATCAATCATCGCTTTTTTTCGGTCACCGAGGGTTGCGAACTCACGGGATAATTCTTCATGAATGCCGTTTTGATCGATCGTTCTTTTTTTTATTTTTTCGGATAAGGTCTCGTTTTTGTTTGCATCTCGTTCATTGTCTTGTTTCATTAAAATACCTCCTCGTATATTAGAACCAGTTCTTTTTAATATGGCTCGGGAGGACAAATTCATTCATAATTGTGAAAAAGCTATAAAAGGATATGTCACATCATGTTATGTTAAGTCGAATATAGGGTAAATAGTGTATACTTGAACCATTAGAATGCGGAAGAAGGAGATTGACATGAGTTCGAAATATGCGGATGACAGCTTGGCTTTACATACGGATTTATACCAAATCAATATGGCGGAATCATACTGGGCGGATGGAATACATGAACGAAAAGCGGTTTTTGAACTTTTTTTCAGAAATTTGCCGTTCGGTAATGGCTATGCGTTATTTGCGGGGCTTGAGCGAGTTCTCGATTATTTAAGAGGGTTTCATTTTAGTGAAAGTGATCTTGCTTACTTAAAGGATGATCTCGGCTATGAAGACGACTTCACCTCTTATCTAAAGGAGCTACGTTTTACAGGCACTGTTTATTCCATGGCTGAAGGGGAGCTGGTTTTTGCGAATGAACCTATTATTCGCGTGGAATCGACACTTATCGAAGCACAGCTGATTGAGACCGCTCTACTTAATATCGTTAATTATCAGACGCTTATTGCGACGAAAGCAAGCCGCATCAAACAAGTCGTCAAAGACGAAATAGTGATGGAATTTGGCAGTCGGCGTGCACACGAGATGGATGCGGCGATATGGGGTGCACGTGCTACGTTCATTGGCGGCGTTGAAGCGACAAGTAATGTCCGCGCTGGGAAAAGATTCGATATTCCTGTAGCGGGAACGCATGCTCATTCAATGATTCAAGCTTATAAAAGTGAATACGAAGCATTCCATTCATACGCTAAACGTCATAAGGACTGTGTTTTCCTTGTCGATACGTATAATACAGTAAAAATAGGCATTCCGACGGCAATCCAAGTAGCTAAAGAACTTGGTGATAAAATCAATTTCATCGGCGTTCGTTTAGATAGCGGTGATATTTCATTCCTATCCAAGGAAGCGCGCCGTATGTTGGATGAAGCTGGATTCTTGGATGCGAAAGTTTTCGTTTCAAATGACTTGGATGAATATACAATTCTCAACTTGAAAGCACAAGGTGCAAGGGTAGACGTATGGGGAATTGGAACGAAATTGATCACAGCGTACGACCAGCCTGCACTTGGGGCCGTCTATAAAATTGTTTCCATAGAAAACGATGCCGGTGAAATGGAAGATACGATTAAAATTTCGTCGACAACCGAAAAAGTAACGACGCCTGGACGTAAAAAGTTATACAGAATTATTGACCGAGAAAATGGTAAGGCAGAAGGGGATTATATTACGATGTATGATGAAAATCCCGCATCCGAGAAACGCATCAAAATGTTCCACCCCGTCCATACATTCATCTCGAAGTTTGTTACGAATTTTGAAGCGAAGGACTTACACGTCAAAGTCGTGGAACAAGGGGTTATCATCTATAATAATCCGACTCTTCAACAAATGCGTGATTACGCAAAAGACAACTTGGAGTTATTATGGGATGAATATAAACGATCCCTTAATCCAGAAGAGTATCCGGTCGACTTAAGCCAAAAATGTTGGGACAATAAGATGCGCAATATCCAGGAAGTCCAGGAAATGGTGGAAGACTTTATTAATGGCTAAGGAGGTTTGTTGAAGTTGACATTACAAGATAGAATTATCGCTGAGTTAAAGGCGCAGCCAATCATTGAACCTAAAGAGGAAATTCGGAAATCGATTGACTTCATGAAAGAATATGTAAGGGAAAACCCATTTTTAAATGGCTTTGTTCTTGGAATTTCAGGTGGGCAAGACTCGACGCTTGTCGGGAAACTTGCTCAACTCGCTGTTGATGAATTAAATGATGAAGAGGAAACTAAGCGATTTAAATTCATTGCAATCCGGTTGCCTTATGGTTCTCAGTTTGACGAGGAGGATTGCCAGGATGCATTGGAATTCATTAAGCCGTCTCTAATCTACACGATTAACATAAAAGAAGCTGTCGATGCGAGTGAACGTGCATTGACTGCAGGTGGCGTTACGTTGACCGATTTTGCTAAAGGAAACGAAAAAGCACGGGAACGTATGAAGGTTCAATACTCAGTTGCGGCCATGCATGATTGTATTGTTCTCGGGAGTGATCATGCAGCGGAAGCCATTACCGGATTTTATACGAAATTCGGGGATGGCGGTGCAGACCTTATGCCGATCTACAGGCTGAACAAACGGCAAGGGAAACAACTACTTAAGGAACTTGGATGCCCTGAACATCTCTACTTGAAAGTTCCGACAGCGGATCTTGAAGAAAACAGACCGGCTATTCCTGATGAAGTAGCGCTTGGTGTCACCTATGACGATATCGATAATTATCTTGAAGGTAAAAAGTTGCCGGAGGGATCCCGTACAGCAATCGAGAATCATTTTCTCCGTTCAAAGCATAAACGGCATATGCCGATTACAATTTTTGATGATTTTTGGAAATGACTTCAGGGGGCTCCTTATTGGGGCTCCTTTTTATTTTCTAATCAGTGCTTAAGTTGTGTGAGAATTAGATATCCTGTATTATAAAGGTATGTTTTGTTAATTTTCGGACAAATTTAGCGTAATAGACAATTGGGGGAATTGAAATGACACATAAAGAGATGATTGAAAAAGTCTTAACCAATATCGAAAAAGTGATGATTGGGAAAAGAGATATCGCCGAATTAAGTGTTACCGCACTTCTTGCCCGAGGGCATGTCCTACTTGAAGACGTGCCAGGTGTTGGAAAAACGATGATGGTAAAAGCATTGGCTAAGTCAATTGGGGCAGATTTTAAGCGAATTCAATTTACACCGGACTTACTTCCTTCCGATGTTCTAGGCGTTTCAATTTATAACCCTAAAGAAATGGAATTTGAATTTAGGCCAGGACCCATCATGGGGAATATTATTCTAGCCGATGAAATTAATAGGACTTCGCCAAAGACGCAATCCTCTCTATTGGAAGGGATGGAAGAGTCCACCGTGACGATAGATGGAGAAACGATGCGAATTCCGCAACCCTTTTTTGTCATGGCAACACAAAATCCGATTGAATATGAAGGTACATACCCGCTACCTGAAGCGCAACTTGACCGTTTTCTATTTAAACTGAAGATGGGTTATCCGACGAAAATGGAAGAGATTGAAGTACTTGATCGTGCGGAGAAGGCCGTTCCAATTGACACGTTAGAAACCGTAGTATCACTTGAAGAATTAATCGAACTCCAAAAGGCTGTAACAGAAGTTAAAGTCGATAATACTATTAAGTCCTATATCGTAGAATGTGCTTCGCAGACGCGTGATAATCCATATGTCTATTTAGGTGTAAGTCCCCGAGGATCTCTTGCGCTTATGAAGGCATGTCAGGCGTATGCGATGATAAAAGGGAGAACTTACGTTACACCGGATGATGTCCAGTACTTGTCGCCATTCGTATTTGGACATCGCATGATTTTACGTCCTGAAGCCAAGTATGAAGGGATTTCCACTTCGGAAATTATAGAACGAATTTTGATGAAAGTACGTGTACCTGTAGATAAGGTTCAGCTGAAATGACAACTGTTAGGAAAATGATTGATATTTCGAGCCGGTTACTATTTGTTTTGTTCGTCTTGGTTTCTACATTTGTTTTTGCCATGTTCCAAGGCGGCATGGTCAGTTGGACTATTTTTTATATTATATTGCCTTTTATAATCTATTCTCTATTACTATTTTTCTATCCAATGTCGAAAATGACTGTGGAACGTACCATTCGGACACCTCATGTGCAAAATGGTGAGAAGTTGATTGTTTCTTTATCTATTAAACGTAAAAATCGATTTCCCTTACTTTATACCGTTGTAAGTGAACAGTGGGCAGAGCCCGAAATAGTTGTTTTGGCAGGTGAAAAGTTAAAACGCCTGTTTGTTTTTGGATTCCGTCAAGAAGTTGAGTGGGAATACGAAATCGAAAAAATACCCAGGGGTGAACATATACTTCAAGGGGTGAAAGTCGAGATTTCCGACTTTTTTGGATGGCTCCGAAAAACGAAATTTATTGAAGTAGAGAATATGATTCTAGTGTATCCCAAAATGACAGGTATTCATTATGTACCATTTAATACACAATATGACCAAGGTACGATGGCCTCGCCATTAAATATCGTCAAAGATACGACGATGGCAACGGGTGTACGCAATTACCAGTCAGGTGATCGGGTGACATGGATTCATTGGAAATCGTTTGCTAGAACGCAGACCTTGATGACAAAGGAGTTTGAAGATAGACGATCACAAGAGTTATTTATAATCATGGATGGCAGAGAGTCGAAAATGTTTGAGGAGCTAGTAGAACTTACTGCTTCAATATTGAAAGAAGCATCAAATCATCAGGCAGATCTTGCCTTGATGACGACGGGTCCTAAACCCTCCTTATTCCCATTTATACAGTCGGAAGAGCAACTTCATATGGCATTGGTTCACTTGGCAAAGATTAAGCCTGCGAATGAAGCATCATTAGCTGACTTTGGAACCACGTTTCAACACGGGGGCAGTATTGTATTGATCACGGGGAACCCCGATGGGCCTTTCATACAATCAGTCCTGCTAAGTGTGGACAACGTTGAATCTATCATTTGCATGGTCGTAGTGAAACGTGATGATCCAGCATTGCAAAGGATTGAAGAGGATATTAGACTTGCAAAATCGAAGGGAATTACCGTGCATTTATTAGAACAGAAGCAGTTTTCAGATGCTTTTAAAGAGGCGGTGCGATTATGACTGGAGCGCGAATTGATAGGCAACTGCTACTAATTCTTTATATACTGGCATTGATCCTTTTAAGGGAATGGCTAATTCCGGTTATTGAATTGACCAATTCAGATCATTTAACACTGTTTTTATTATTTGTGGCGCTATCATTTTTTTTGGCCTTAATTAAAGCAAAGTGGTGGATAGTCGTTCCTACAAAGATTATTTTCATTGTAGTAGCGACCCATTATGTATTTTTTGAAAAGGTACTATTTACAAAGGAAACACTAGTATATGTATCAGGTGACTTCCTTTCGAATGCCCCAATTATCATGAATGGTGACTGGGAAAGTATTACGAATCCATTTAGAACTGTGTTGTTTTTCGCGCTACTGTGGATGACGACCTATCTTATCCGTCATTGGATTGAAGTAAGGAAAAGTATTTTGCTATTTTATATCATGACTATTCTATTTATAGCGTTCATTGATACGTTCGGTGGATATGCTGCAGGTGGCGCTATTTTCCGAATTATGGTGACGGGGTTATTACTTCTTGGTTTACTTGCGATTACTAGGCTTGCGGAGAAGCACAACACATCAGTTCCAACAGGTGCATTCCTAGCGATATCCGTTCCACTTCTTTTCGCAGTTGTTGTGAGTGGAACGCTTGCCAACATTCTTCCGAAACAAGATCCCATCTGGCCAGATCCGCTACCTTATTTTGAGTCATTTGTGCAAGGGAGTGGGGAAGGTGGGGTGGCTAAAAGTGGATACGATACGAATGATTCCACATTGGGTGGTTCGTTTGTGCAGGATTCTACATTAGTCATTGAAGCAAAAGTGGCTAATGAACAATACTGGAAAATTGAAACGAAAAACACATACACCTCAAAAGGTTGGGAGCAGGTATCTGTTGACGAGTCCCAGACTAGTTATACTCCTGGTATGGAGATAGGGGAAATTGCGAGTCAAGGAAATGTGGACGCTGCAGCCCAACAACTTGCGGATTTGAAGGTGTCGGAAGACTTTTCTTTCATCGTTTATCCTTATGGGATGAATAAAGTATACGCAACAAAGGATGTTGTTTTTCAATACTTGGAAGGGGCAGGAAAGTACAGTACAGAAATTGAGGGCAAGGAAGGGGTCCTAGATTCGTATCAAGTCGAATTCACAGAGCCTGATTACAGCTTGAAAAAGTTAAGGGCTACTAGGATGGGAGATTTTTCAGAGGTAGCTGAAGATTTAACTCAGTACCTACAACTTCCAGAGCAATTACCTGAACGGGTGGAGGAACTTGCAAAAAACATAACAGAAAATCAGGAAAGTGTTTACGAGAAGACGAAGGCAATCGAAAAGTACTTTGGAAGAAATGGCTTTGTTTATACTCAGCAAGGTGTCGCTATTCCAAAAGCAGGCGATGATTATGTAGATCAGTTCCTCTTTGATACCAAACAGGGATACTGCGATAACTTTTCCACGTCTATGGTTGTCATGTTGCGCTCGATTGATATTCCAGCACGTTGGGTAAAAGGTTTTGCTCCCGGAGAATTTGTCTTAAATGACGAAGGGGAGAAAGTTTATCAAATTACGAATAATGAGGCGCATTCATGGGTTGAAGCATATATGCCTGGTATTGGCTGGATGCCATACGAACCGACAATTGGATTTAGTAGCTTAACGGATATTGAATATGATATCGAGTTGAACCTTGATGATACACTAACACCGGAAGTGAAAAAGCCTGTACAACCAAAGAAAGAGCAGGCTGAAAAAACGGTAAAAGCAGATAGGCACTTAAAAAATAGTGAGATTTTCAAAACTATGGGTACTTGGATCCGGAATAATATGTGGATAATAGGTGTGATTGTGTTAATAGTCATTTTTGCCGGCTGGCGAATATTCGTTAGTAGGGTAAAGTGGCTGCCTAAAGTGCTAGTTTATGTCCATCGTACTAAACAAGAAGATTGGTTAACATTTACAAAGCGCTATAACAGTTTATTGAAACAACTGGATCGTTCTGGTTTGAAGCGGGCAACTGGTATGACATTATCTGATTATGCAACGAGTGTTGACAACTACTTCGGTGGAGAAAGAATGAAAATGCTTACAACTGCATATGAAAAGGGTTTTTACGGTGGAAATATAACTGAACACGAATGGGTAGTGTTGCGGGAAATATGGGAAGATTTAATCAATAGGTCTTCGGGTTGATTTTTGTCGTAAATAGAAGTAAGATGAAAAAAGAACAAGCCCAAGGTGCCCTCATATATATCCGATAATACGGTTCGGATGTTTCTACAAGTTACCGAAAATGACTTGGCTATGAAGGTGGATTTAGCTCATTGATATATGAGCTTTGTTCGCTTTTTTATAGATGATGAGACGCGCAGAAAGCTGGACTTTCTGACGCGTTTTTCTCTATTTGAAAAGGCCTTGTGGAACGTTTGGAATATAGTTATGTTGCACGATGAAAAAGTTGGTAAAATAGCCGGAAAAGGCTGGAATAATAAAATTAAAAGGAGGTTGTATCATCTTGAAGCAGGACAATATTTTAGTATTGGATTTAGGTAGTAGTGAGAATACGACAATAGCCCGTTGGATTCGTGATTTAGGTGTATATAGTGAGATTCACCCTCATGATATTATATCACAAACGATTGAAGGTTTAAAAACGGTAAAAGGAATTATTTTAAATGGTGGTGAAAATAATATCGTTGATGGTGAAGCGATTGACGTATTAGATGAAATATTCGCTTTAAACATTCCGGTAATTAGTGTGGGTCATCCTTCTACGAAAGCACTTAAAACATTCGAGCAATGGCCAAGTGAAAAGGAAACGAAAGCACTTTTAAAAGATTTCGTGTTCCATACATGTAAGGCAGAAGCTAACTGGAATATGAAAAATTTCATTGATGATCAAGTTGCTTTAATCCGTAAACAGGTAGGCGATAAGAAAGTATTATTGGCTCTTTCAGGTGGTGTAGATTCGTCTGTTGTTGCGGCATTATTAGTTAAGGCAATCGGCAAGCAATTAATTTGTGTGCACGTAAACCATGGTTTAATGCGTAAAAACGAGTCTGAGGGCGTTGTTCAAATGTTCGAAAAAGACTTGGGGGATAACCTTGTTTACGTGGATGCAAGCGAGCGTTTCTTAGGTAAACTAAAAGGGGTAGACGAGCCAGAAGAGAAGCGTAAAATTATCGGCAATGAATTTATTCGCGTATTTGAAGAAGAAGCGCGTAAACTTGAAGGAATTGACTTCTTAGCACAAGGAACAATATATCCAGATATCGTAGAATCTGGTACAAAAACGCATAAAGTTGTGAAGTCACATCATAATGTTGGAGGACTTCCAGAAGACTTGCAATTTGAATTAGTGGAGCCGTTATTCCAACTATTCAAAGATGAAGTACGTGCGTGTGGTGTTGAGTTAGGTCTTCCGCACGATATGGTATACCGCCAACCATTCCCAGGACCTGGTCTAGGTGTGCGCGTTTTAGGTGAAATTGAGCCTCATCGTCTTGAAGCGGTACGCGAATCAGATGCTATTTTACGCGAAGAATTTGCACTCGCAGGATTGGATCAGAAAGTTTGGCAATACTTTACAATCATTCCGAACTTCAAGTCTGTCGGTGTACGCAACAACGAGCGCACGTATGAATACCCAATCATTATTCGTGCCGTCAACACAGTAGATGCGATGACAGCGACAGTGGAACAAATCGATTGGCCAATTCTTCTGAAAATCACTGACCGGATCATTAACGAAGTGAAAAATGTAAACCGCGTATGCTATGACCTGTCTCCAAAGCCAGGCGGCACAATCGAGTGGGAATAAAATAGAAGATATCGTATAAAACCGAGGATATGGCTCGGAAGTTTCTACCGGGACACCTTAAATTTCCCGACTACGATTCAAATAGAAGGGGGATAACCCTTCTATTTGAATTTGTTTTAGGGAAGCATGCGAAGTACTATCGCATGCTTTTTTTATCTAAAAAAACTATTTGAAGAGGAAGTTATACATGAAAAAGTATTTTGAGTTCGATAAGCTCGGAACAAATTATCGCCGAGAAGTTATCGGTGGTCTGACAACGTTTCTTGCAATGGCATATATTCTTATTGTCAATCCGTTAATGTTGTCGCTTGATGGCATAACGGGCATTCCGGACGAAATGCGTATGGACAAAGGCGCTGTATTTGTCGCAACAGCATTGGCCGCAGCAGTAGGTTCTTTATTTATGGGACTTATCGCGAGATATCCAATTGGACTTGCGCCGGGTATGGGATTAAATGCATTCTTCGCATTCAGTGTAGTATTGGGTATGGGGATTCCTTGGCAAACAGCATTAACGGGTGTACTTTTTTCAGGTCTCATATTCATTGTATTATCACTTTCTGGTCTCCGCGAAACGATTATTAATGCAATACCTACACAACTTAAGTATGCAGTTGGTGCCGGTATAGGTCTTTTCATTACATTCCTTGGATTTCAAAATGCCAACATTATTGTTGCTGACCCTAACACGCTTGTAACTTTGGGTGATTTAACGAAGGGGCCGACATTGCTGGCGATTTTTGGTCTTGTTATTACAGTAATTATGATGGTTCGAAAGATTAACGGTGCTATATTTTACGGAATGATAACGACTACTATAGTAGG
>NZ_CP060287.1:605000-730000 GCF_014302295.1 Sporosarcina sp. resist
GTGAAGATGCAGGTTACCCGCGACAGGACGGAAAGACCCCGTGGAGCTTTACTGTAACCTGATATTGAATTCCGGTGCAGCCTGTACAGGATAGGTAGGAGCCTTGGATTCCGGAGCGCTAGCTTCGGATGAGGCGTTGGTGGGATACTACCCTGGCTGTATTGGACTTCTAACCCATGCCCCTTATCGGGGCAGGAGACAGTGTCAGGCGGGCAGTTTGACTGGGGCGGTCGCCTCCTAAAGAGTAACGGAGGCGCCCAAAGGTTCCCTCAGAATGGTTGGACATCATTCGTAGAGTGCAAAGGCATAAGGGAGCTTGACTGCGAGACCTACAAGTCGAGCAGGGTCGAAAGACGGGCTTAGTGATCCGGTGGTTCCGCATGGAAGGGCCATCGCTCAACGGATAAAAGCTACCCCGGGGATAACAGGCTTATCTCCCCCAAGAGTCCACATCGACGGGGAGGTTTGGCACCTCGATGTCGGCTCATCGCATCCTGGGGCTGTAGTCGGTCCCAAGGGTTGGGCTGTTCGCCCATTAAAGCGGTACGCGAGCTGGGTTCAGAACGTCGTGAGACAGTTCGGTCCCTATCCGTCGCGGGCGCAGGAAATTTGAGAGGAGCTGTCCTTAGTACGAGAGGACCGGGATGGACATACCTCTGGTGTACCAGTTGTCTTGCCAAAGGCATCGCTGGGTAGCTATGTATGGACGGGATAAATGCTGAAAGCATCTAAGCATGAAGCCCCCCTCGAGATGAGATTTCCCATTACGCAAGTAAGTAAGATCCCTCAAAGAAGATGAGGTTGATAGGTCTGGGGTGGAAGCACGGCGACGTGTGGAGCTGACGGATACTAATCGATCGAGGACTTAACCAATTTTGAAAAGGGCTTGATTACCCTGATTCTGTGTAGCACAATGTCTGTTTTATTCAGTTTTGAGCGAACAAGCTCAAAGAGTCTGGTGACGATTGCGAAGAGGTCACACCCGTTCCCATCCCGAACACGGAAGTTAAGCTCTTCAGCGCCGATGGTAGTTGGGGGTTTCCCCCTGCGAGAGTAGGACGCCGCCGGGCGCAAGGTCATTGCCAATAGGTAATGGCTTTTTTTGTGTTTATTTTTAGAAATTTTTTTTAGATATATATATTAAATAAATGAGTAACTATACGAACTAAGAGAATGCGCATTTAAATGGACAATCGAAGCTCTGAGAGTAGTGGAGCACCAACTAGGCCTAAGGAGGAAAATATCCCTAGCGCAAAAAAGTAAGGATAATCGTATATATATAAACTCAAGCGCCTTGGTGGAGCCGAAAAGGATGACAAGCTACAGAGGAAGGCAGCTTAGGATCAGCGCGACACAGATGACACAATGTCGCAACAGCTCTGCATGCCCCCCGTTGTGTAGGCTCGGGAGCTAGGCGCTGGAGTATAGACACTACTCTAGGTGAAAAAGTTTATAATTTCTTGTCTTTCGAAAAAAGGGTGGTCTCAATTAAAAAAACGTCGCCTTTCCCCTTTCGTGTCTACATTACTAGGCACAGGGATAATAAGTTCGTATGCTGATGGTGGTTCGGAGCTCTTTCCTGTGAGGAGTTGGACGTCGCCGGTAGTAAGGTCATTGCCAATAGGTAATGGCCTTTTTGTCGTCCGGGAAATAATGAAATCTCGTACTTATGGAGAAATGCTATCTAAGTTAAATTATTGAATATGTTATGAAAACAGAGCGCTAGCTTCTTACTGGGAAAGTCGTAGCCAAATGACTATAGGATAGGTGAAGCAGTTAGATTAATGGGGTTGGGCATACAAAATGCGATATTGAAGGGTTTATTTACTTCAATTTATATAATAACGAAATTCCGTAAATGTACAGGTCTTAATGTAAGTGAGTTATATATATATGATCGGTTTACGTGTTGAAATGATCGGCTGTGCATCGGTTATTATTGTTTAGGTGTTGAAATTATCGTTTGTGCAATGGTTATGTTTGTTTAGGTGTTGAAATGATCGGTCCTGCATTGGTTATGATTGTTTACGTGTTGATATGATCGGTCGTGCATTGGTTATGATTGTTTAAATGTTGATATGATCGGTTGTGCAGTGGTTATGATTGTTTAGGTGTTGAAATGATCGGTCGTGCATTGGTTATGATTGTTTAGGTGTTGAAATGATCGGTCGTGCATTGGTTATGATTGTTTAAATGTTGATATGATCGGTCCTGCAGTGGTTATGATTGTTTAGGTGTTGATATGATCGGTTGTGCAATGGTTATGATCGGTTTACGTGTTGATATGATCGGTCGTGCAGCGGTTATGATTGTTTAGGTATTGATATGATCGGTCGTGCTCCTGATACGCTCGCTCGCCTATAATTTTAGCCATTATGATTGAACAATTAGCGACATAAGAATTGGTGTTAGATTATGGAAGTGGCGATTAGAATACCTAAATTCATCTTCGGATTCGAGCTACTTGTCCGTCTATTCTTAATAGCTTGAAATCATAGCCTAACAGCGATACGATAAGGGTCAAGCAATATTGAAAGGGGTGGTTATTTTGCAAATGGTGCTCATTATATTCGCGATTAATATCGTGTATGTTACATTTTTTACAGTGCGCATGATTCTAACGTTAAAAGGCTATAGATACATCGCTGCCGGACTTAGTGTAGTAGAAATCGTTATCTATGTCATCGGCCTTGGTTTAGTGCTTGATAACCTGAATGAAATACAGAACTTAGTAGCCTATGCAATCGGTTATGGTTGTGGAGTTATTATTGGGTCGAAGATTGAAGAGAAGATGGCACTTGGCTATATTACAGTAAATGTAATTACGTCAGAGAAGAACTTGAAATTACCGAGTATACTGCGGGAAAAAGGTTACGGAGTCACAGATTGGTCAGCGAATGGTCTTGATGGGGATCGGTCTGCTATGCAGATTCTTACCCCGCGTAAATATGAATTGAAACTTTACGTTACTATTAAAGAAATAGACCCAAAAGCATTTATTATTGCATACGAGGCGAAAATGATACATGGCGGTTTCTGGGTTAAGAGTGTGAGGAAAGGGAAGTTGTTCAAGTGAGTAAAAAGAAGACTATATGGTTTGACGTGGAAACAGAAGAGACTATTGAGGATTGTTTGAAGCGAATGGCTGCAGAAGGTTATGCAGTTGCGGGACGAAAGGAAGAGCCGCTGTTTACTGAGGTGAATGGAGAATTTATTCCAGTACGGCAAGTTATCAAGTTCAAAGGTGTACTAAGAGAAGATGAAAATGCCTAAAAGGCGAACGTTATGGGGTAGCGATATGTAATTGTTCGCCTTTTCTATTGACGAATGCTCGCGGTCTTGTTAAAATATAGAGAGTAAATAGAATCCCCATATATGCTGTGGAATTGGCCGCAGTGTTTCTACCAGGACACCGTAATGTCCGGACTATGCGGGAAAGCGACTTTCAGGAATTGTAGCGAAAGGTGTGTGGGTACCTATGGGTGCAATCATCTTAACGCATATTTCAACGTCCTCGAATGATCTGCTTTTCATGCATATGAAGAGTGGTTTGTTCGAGGACTTTTTAGTTTAGGAAATGTTGGCTAGGCTTCAGGTGCCAGACGCTCGGGTCATAAGACGGCCTGTTGCCACAAAATGTGGCAAACTTATGCAACATTCATTTGTAGCGGCACCTAACGCTTTTCTTAAAAGGAGCGGATTATAAGTGGAACCGAAAATCGGTGTCATTATGGGAAGTAAAAGTGATTGGGAAACAATGAAACATACGTGTGACATTTTGGACGAACTAGAAGTCCCTTACGAGAAGAAAGTCGTCTCAGCACACCGTACACCTGATTTCATGTTTGAATATGCAGAACAAGCGCAAGATAAAGGTTTAGAAGTCATTATTGCAGGAGCTGGGGGAGCTGCACACCTTCCAGGGATGGTTGCAGCAAAAACATTGCTACCCGTTATTGGCATACCTGTTCAGTCAAAAGCGTTGAATGGAATGGATTCCTTATTGTCCATTGTTCAAATGCCTGGAGGTGTTCCAGTGGCGACTATGGCGATTGGGAAAGCAGGCGCTGTGAACGCAGGTCTTCTTGCAGCACAGATGTTAGGTGTCCATGACAAAGCTCTAATGAAACGTATTGAAGAGCGCCGTAATAACATGCGTGATGCGGCACTAGAAAGTAGCGGTGACTTACTATGAAAACAATTTTACCTGGACAAACGATAGGGATCATTGGTGGGGGACAGCTTGGTCGGATGATGGGGCTTGCCGCGAAGGAAGCGGGATTCAAAATCGCGGTGCTAGATCCTGTTATGGATTCACCGTGTGGTCAAATTGCTGATATACGGATTGTTGCACCTTACAACGATGAGATTGCACTCGAGGAACTAGGTGAAGTGAGTGACGTCATCACATATGAATTCGAAAACATTGATTATGAGGGATTGAAAAGGCTCACTCAAATCGCACACGTACCGCAGGGCGCAGAACTTGTCCGGATCACACAGAATCGTATCAATGAAAAAGCAGAAATTACAGCATCGGGTGCACCTGTTGCAAACTATGTAGCGGCACAGACGTTTGAAGAGCTAACATTGAAAATTGGAGAAGTCGGCTATCCTTGTATCGTCAAGACTGCATTCGGTGGTTATGACGGCAAAGGGCAAGTGAAAATCGACTCTGAAAGCGAACTTCACGAAGCGGAATCACTTTTTGTTCATTCGGCATGTATTGCAGAAGCATTCGTTCCGTTTACAAAAGAAATATCAGTGATCATTCAACGGAATGATAAAGGACAATCTTACTGTATTCCAGTTGCGGAAAATATTCATAAACACCATATACTGCATGAATCAATCGTTCCAGCACGGGTCAATGAAAAAGTCTTAGCCCAAGCCGAAGATGCAGCGAAGAAAATCGCAGATCATCTCAATCTTGTCGGGACATTGGCGGTTGAAATGTTCGTCTTAGAAAATGATGAAATTATTATTAATGAATTAGCACCACGTCCACATAACTCGGGTCATTATTCAATTGAGGCGTGTAACATTTCGCAGTTCCATCAGCATATCCGTGCTATTTGTGGCTGGCCACTTCGCAAGCCGATATTATGGCAATCTTCGATTATGGTGAATGTGCTCGGCGAACATGTAGCGCCACTGACGAAGATTGTTACGGATTATCCCGATTGGTCAATCCATCTATATGGCAAAGCCGAAGCGAAATTAAAGCGGAAAATGGGACATGTCACAATCATGACGGACAACATTGAAAAGACATTGGAAGACATTAATTCAACGGGAATTTGGTCTGAATAGAGGGGGATACTTATGATAAAGCGATACCCCAGTCCAGAAATGGACGCTGTACGGTTAGAACAAAATAAGTGTTATACGAATTTCAAGCAGCTCCGTCTTGACTGAATAATTGACGGCAGCTTTTCAACATTTCAAAGTTTCAAAAAGAAACTTAATCTAATTCCATTTGGGAGGAAAAAAGACATGACGAAAGTAAACGTATACGTAACACTCCGTGAAAGTGTTGTTGATCCACAAGGGGTAGCAACTAAAGAAGCGCTTCAAACGATGGGTTATAAAGAGGTCGAAAACGTACGCATTGGGAAATTGATTGAGCTAGAATTAGACGAATCAGTTACAAATATCGATGCACGTGTCAAAGAAATGTGCGAAAAGCTTTTAGTCAATAAAGTTATTGAGGACTACCGATATGAAATCGGGGAGGTCGCGGGCAAATGAAGTTCGCTATACTTGTTTTCCCAGGATCGGGTTGCGACATCGACATGTATCATGCGGTAAATACCGTTCTGGGCAATAAAGCAGAATACATCTGGCATACAGAAGCGAATCTTGACGGTTATGACGCAGTACTTATTCCGAGTGGAGCATCGTACGGGGATTATCTGCGTACGGGTGCACTAGCGCAAAGCTCACCAGCAATCGAGAGCTTGAAAGCATTTGCTGCAACAGGGAAACCTGTTCTTGGTGTGGGTAACGGGTTCCAAATTCTTGCTGAAGCAGGCCTTTTACCAGGCGCTTTCTTGCGCAATAAAGGACTGAAATTCAGGTCTGGCAAAACGAAATTGACTGTCTTGAATACAGATTCTACATTTACGGCAGATTACGACAACGGGCAAGAAATCAAGATTCCGTTTGCTCATGAATTCGGCAACTATTATGTTGATGAAAAGACAGTAGCAGAATTGAAAAGTACGAACCGTATCGTATTTACATATGCGGACGGTAATGCAGATGGCAGCACAGCGGACATCGCGGGTGTTTTAAACGAAAAAGGCAATGTGCTCGGCATGATGCCCCTTCCTGAACGTGCAGTTGAGGAAATCATCGGAGGAACAGATGGATTGCCTCTATTCAATTCAATCTTGAAAAGGTGGAGTGAAAATAATGTCAGCCAAGCATGAACCGAACGCACAACAAATTAAAGATGAACAATTATACCGCCAAATGGGAATGACAGATGAGGAATTCGAACGTGCAACAGAGATGTTAGGACGCCTTCCAAACTATACGGAAACGGGTTTATTCTCTGCATTGTGGTCTGAACACTGCTCATATAAGAGCTCGAAACCAGTACTGCGTAAATTCCCAACTGATGGGCCACGTGTTCTTCAAGGGCCAGGAGAAGGAGCAGGAATCGTCGACATTGGCGACAATCAAGCAGCTGTTTTCAAAATGGAATCCCATAACTCTCCTTCTGCGATTGAACCGTTCATCGGGGCAGCAACTGGTGCTGGTGGGGTTCTGCGTGACGTATTTTCAATGGGTGCCCGCCCTGTAGCACTTGTAAACTCACTTCGTTTCGGCGATCTAACAGACGAACGTGACCGTTATTTATTCGAAGAAGCGGTTGCAGGGATTGCAAGTTACGGAAATGCGATTGGTATACCTACTATTGCTGGCGAAGTTCAGTTCGATAATTGTTATTCTAAACGTCCACTCGTCAATGCGATGGCTGTTGGTTTGTTAAATCATGAAGACATTCAAAAAGGGATCGCTTCCGGTATCGGTAATAGTGTGATGTATGCCGGTGCTACAACAGGACGTGACGGGATTCACGGTGCGACGATGTCTTCATCCGAAGTAAAAGATGGAGAACTTCCAGTGATGCAAGCTGGTGACCCGTTCCTTGAAAAACTTGTGATGGAAGCATGCCTTGAGCTTGTAAAATCAGATGCGTTAATTGGGATTCAAGATATGGGGGCAGCAGGACTTACTTCTTCTGCGGCTGAAATGGCATCAAAAGCAGGGTATGGTGTTGAGTTAAACCTTGACCTAGTACCACAACGTGAAGAAGGAATGACAGCATATGAAATGATGTTGTCAGAATCTCAAGAACGTATGCTAATCGTCGTGAAAAAAGGCCGTGAACAGGAAGTAACGGATTTATTTGCGAAATATAATGTCGAAGCTGTAACGATTGGTAAAGTAACAGATGATAAAATGCTGCGCCTGCTTCATAAAGGTGAAGTTGTCGCTGAAGTATCAGCTGATGCACTTGCTGAAGACGCACCGGTTTACCATAAGAAATCCGAGGAACCTGCTTATTTCAGAGAATTCCAAGCGATGGAAATGACAGAACCTGTCGTGACAGATTTGAATGAAACACTTAAAGACCTCTTGCAACGTCCAACGATTGCATCGAAAGAATGGGTCTATAATCAGTTCGATACACAAGCTAGGTCAAATACGGTCGTTGCACCAGGTTCATCTGCGGGTGTCATTCGTGTCACTGGAACGAATAAAGGACTTGCGATGACATCCGATTGTAACTCACGTTTCGTCTATCTTGACCCAGAAACAGGCGGGAAAATTGCCGTTGCTGAAGCAGCACGTAATCTCATTTGTTCAGGCGCGGAACCAATTGCAATTACAGATTGCTTAAACTTTGGTAGTGCGGACAAGCCGGAAGTATTTTGGCAGCTTGAGAAATCAGCTGACGGAATTTCTGATGCATGCCGCAAGTTGAATGCTCCTGTAATAAGCGGGAACGTTTCCTTATCTAATGAAGTGAATGGTGTTCCAATCTATCCGACACCAACGATTGGTATGGTCGGCCTTGTTCATGATTTATCACAAGTAACGACTACTGAATTCAAAAATGCAGGCGATGTCATTTATGTCATCGGTGAAGCATCACTTGATTTCGGCGGTAGTGAATTGCAACAAATGACGGAAGGGAAAATTTTCGGCCAAGCTCCGGCAATTGACCTTGAAGTTGAAGCAGCACGCCAGAAAGAACTTTTGACAGCGATCCAAGCGGGACTTGTTCAATCAGCAACAGATTTATCAGAAGGCGGATTTGCAGTAGCGCTTTGTGAAAAAGCATTCGGTACGGAAGGTCTTGGAGCAGGCGTTACAGTTTCAGGATCTGCAGTAACAGCATTATTCAGTGAAACGCAATCACGTTTCCTTGTGACTGTAAAAGAAGAAAAAGCGTCAGATTTCGAAAAAGCTGTAGCAGATGCGATTAAGATCGGTGTAGTTACGGATAGTAACCGTATCGTTATTAACGGTGAAGACGGTACGTTAATCGACGGGACGGTGGATGAACTCCGTTCTGCTTGGAAAGGGGCTATCCAATGCTTGCTGAACTCAGAGGCTTAAACGAAGAGTGCGGTGTGTTTGGCATTTGGGGTCATGAAGACGCGGCGCAGATCAGTTATTATGGTCTGCACGCGTTACAACACCGGGGACAAGAAGGAGCCGGTATCGTTACGAAGGAAGGCAAAAAGTTTCATGTGATTAAAGGCGAAGGTCTTGTCAATGAAGTGTTTTCTGGTAATGAGATCAATGATTTAAAAGGAAATTCAGCAATTGGGCAAGTGCGTTATTCTACAGAGAACGGTCGCGGAATCGAAAATGTTCAGCCGCTCGTTTTCCGTTCAACAACTGGAAGTCTTTCGGTCGCTCACAATGGCAACATTGTGAATGCGGTCGAACTACGCGAGCATCTTGAACGTCAAGGTAGTATTTTTCAAACGAATTCTGATACAGAAGTGCTAGCGCATTTAATTAAGAAAAGTAGCGGTTCTTTAACACAGCGTGATCGTGTAAAAAAAGCATTGTCGATGTTAAAAGGTGCTTTTGCGTTTGTCATCTTGACGGATGACGGATTAATGGTTGCGCAGGATCCGAATGGTTTGCGTCCATTATCCCTTGGGAAACTGGGAGATGCTTGGGTCGTAGCATCTGAGACATGTGCGTTCGATCTTATTGGCGCAGAATGGGTTCGTTCGGTAGAGCCGGGAGAACTCATCATTATTAATGATAAAGGTCTTCAGTCGGACCGTTTTGCGAAAGCTGCGGACTCGGCTATGTGCTCGATGGAATATGTCTATTTCGCACGCCCTGATTCGGATATTGATGGTATTAATATTCATTCAGCACGGAAGCGTTGCGGCAAACGACTTGCACGTGAAGTGCATATCGAAGCAGACGTCGTCACAGGTGTACCGGATTCAAGTATTTCAGCGGCTATTGGGTTTTCTGAGGAAAGTGGAATTCCATATGAGTTAGGGCTGATCAAAAGTCGTTATGTCGGGCGAACGTTCATTCAACCAACACAGGAGATGCGTGAAAGAGGCGTGAAGATGAAACTTTCTCCAGTGCGTCAAGTTGTGAACGGTAAAAGAGTCGTCATGGTGGATGATTCGATTGTTCGCGGCACCACGTCTAAAAGGATTGTCAATCTGTTGAAAGAAGCCGGTGCGACAGAAGTTCACGTTGTGATTGCGTCTCCACCGCTTGTCAGTCCGTGTTTTTATGGTGTAGATATCAGTACGGATTCAGAATTGATAGCAACAAATAGGACGGTTGATGAAATCCGAGAGCTTATCGGTGCAGATTCACTGACATTCTTGTCTGCTGAGGGAATGGTCGAAGCCATTGGACGTCCCGATAAAACAAAGAACTGTGGACAATGCCTTGCATGCTTTACAGGAGAATATCCTACAGAAATCTATTCAGATACAGTGTTGCCACATAAGAAAGAAATTGTTTGATAGGGGGACTTTTACATGTCGAAGGCTTATGAAAACGCAGGTGTAAATATCGAAGCTGGTTACGAGTCTGTTGAACGGATGAAGTCACATGTTGCGCGAACTGCGCGTAAAGGTGTTACAGGAACGTTCGGCGGTTTTGGTGGCATGTTCGATCTATCCGCACTTAACTACAAAGAACCGGTACTTATTTCCGGTACAGACGGTGTTGGTACAAAGTTGAAACTGGCGTTCATGGCAGATAAGCATGACACGATTGGTATTGACTGTGTCGCTATGTGTGTTAATGATATTGTGGCGCAGGGCGCAGAACCTCTTTACTTCCTTGATTACATCGCACTTGGCAAAGCCGTTCCTGAAAAGGTAGAAGCGATTGTTAAAGGAATCGCAGATGGTTGTGTTCAATCTGGTGCAGCATTAATTGGTGGAGAAACGGCTGAGATGCCAGGACTTTACGAAGTCGATGAGTATGACCTTGCAGGATTTGCAGTTGGAGCATGTGAAAAGAGTAAAGTTGTCACGGGTGAAAAAGTTGTTGCTGGAGACGTTCTTGTCGGTATCGCTTCAAGCGGTATTCATTCGAACGGTTATTCACTCGTCCGTAAAATTGTAATTGAAGATCAGGGCTGTGAAATTGACGGTTTGATTGCTGGATACGAAGATCTTGGAACAGTTGGAAACGCACTTCTTACACCGACGAAAATTTATGCGAAACCTGTTCTTCAAATGCATAACGAACTCGACGTCCATTCAATGGGCCATATTACGGGCGGCGGCTTTTACGAAAACTTACCGCGTATGTTGGTAGATGGATTCGGAGCGGAAATTGACCTTGGTTCATGGCCAGTACTTCCAGTATTCAAAATGCTGAAAGAAAAAGGCGAACTGTTGGATAAAGATCTATACAGCGTATTCAATATGGGTATCGGTTTTGTAGTTGCGCTTTCTGAAGAACAAGCGAATGCTGCCCTTAAAATTGCAGCTGAGCACGGGGAAGAAGCATTCATTATTGGACGTGTAATTGAAGGCGATGGCGTCACATTTACAGGGACACATGACGGAAGTCTTGCCGAATGAATCGAAAAGTGAAGATTGCCGTTTTCGCATCCGGAAGCGGCAGTAATTTTGCAGCAATTGAACAAGCATGTAGCGCAGGTGAATTGAATGCTGAAATCGTCCTGATGGTGACAAATAAGCCGGAAGCATTTGTTGTTGAACGTGCTGACAAAGTGAGTATTCCAGTTGCAGCAATACGTCCAAAAGATTTCGAAACGAAAGATGCGTACGAAGAAGCAATTCTTCATGCACTTCGAGAATCCGGGGCGGAATGGCTAGTTCTTGCAGGTTATATGCGTCTTGTTGGGCCGGTCCTATTGATGGCTTATCCTTCTCGCATAGTCAATATTCATCCATCACTACTGCCTTCGTTTCCTGGAAAAGATGCGATTGGACAAGCGGTTGCGCATGGCGTGAAGGTGACGGGTGTTACCGTTCATCTTGTGGATGAAGGAATGGATACAGGACAAATTCTTGCACAGTGTGCAGTCGATGTTGTCAGTGGAGATGAAGATAAAACAGCCGAAGCGATTCATGCTGTTGAACACGGTTTATATAAAGATACGTTAAACGAACTTTTTAGCCGGTAATGATCAAGGCTTGGGCCGGCAGGAAGCAGGTCATGCAGTCGTTGCGACAGGAAGTCGCGATTTTAGACTGCTATCCTAACATACTAATTGGAGGGTTTTATTCGTGAAAAAACGTGCATTGCTTAGCGTGTCAGACAAAAACGGTATTTTGGAATTTGCAAAAGAATTGGAAAGTCTCGGTTATGAACTGTTATCAACAGGCGGTACAATGAAACATCTTGCAGACAATGGCGTCGCAGTAACAGCAGTCGATGCAGTAACCGGATTCCCTGAAATTATGGAAGGCCGCGTTAAAACGCTCAACCCAATGATTCACGGAGGACTTCTTGCGAAACAAGACAATCCCTCTCATATCTTACAAATGGAAGAGCATGGCATCCAGCCGATTGATGTTGTTTGTGTTAACTTGTATCCGTTTAAAGAAACGATTTCAAAGCCGGACGTAACCAATGATGATGCAATTGAAAATATCGATATTGGTGGACCAGCGATGCTTCGTGCTTCAGCGAAAAACCATGCATACGTCACAGTTATCGTAGATGCAACAGATTACGATCAAGTGCTTACCGAGATCAAAGCAGATGGCAAAACGACACTTGAAACGCGCAGACGTCTTGCAGCAAAAGTTTTCCGTCATACAGCAGCATACGATGCACTTATTGCCGGTTTCTTGACTGACCTTACAGGCGAAGAATTCCCTGAGCAGGTTACGTATACATATGAATTAAAACAACCGCTTCGTTATGGAGAAAATCCACACCAAAAAGCAGCTTTCTACAGCCGTCCACTTGGTTCTGATTTCTCAATTGCGTACGCGAAACAATTACATGGCAAAGAACTTTCGTATAACAATATCCAAGATGCGAATGCGGCTATCCAAATCATTAAAGAATTTGATAAAGCAGCTGCAGTAGCGGTAAAACATATGAATCCATGTGGTGTTGGAACAGGCAAAACAATTTTCGAAGCGTTCAATAAAGCATATGAAGCAGACTCGACGTCTATCTTTGGCGGTATAATTGCATTGAACCGTGAAGTTGATGCGCCAACTGCTGAAAAATTATCGGGCATCTTCCTTGAAATTATCATTGCACCTGCTTTCACGGAAGAAGCAGTTGAAATCTTGACGAAGAAGAAAAATATACGCTTAATGACAATTTCGTTTGATCAAAACAAAAAAGACAAATGGAATACAGTTTCTGTTGAAGGTGGATTGCTTATGCAAGAGCCGGATGCATACGGATTTGCGGATGCAGACATTCGTGTTGCGACTGACCGCCAGCCAACTGAAGCTGAATGGGAAGCGATGAAACTTGGTTGGGCTGTTGTAAAACATGTGAAGTCCAACGCAATTGTCGTGACTGATGACAATATGACACTCGGCGTTGGTGCGGGGCAGATGAACCGTGTTGGAGCAGCGAATATCGCGCTAACGCAAGCAGGCGAACGCGCTAAAGGTGCAGCGCTTGCATCTGATGCATTCTTCCCAATGGATGATACAGTCGAAGCTGCAGCGAAAGCGGGCATTACGGCAATTATTCAACCAGGCGGATCAGTGAAAGACGAAGATTCGATTAAGAAAGCTAATGAATACGGTATTACGATGGTATTTACAGGCGTACGTCATTTCAAACATTAAGGAGTAGATTGCATTGAATATACTCGTTATCGGGAGCGGTGGCCGCGAGCATGCGATTGCCAGACAGTTCAATGTCTCCCCTTCAGTCAATAAAGTTTTTGTCGCACCCGGCAATGATGGCATGAAAAATGATGCTGAATGTGTGCAAATCGATGCGTTGGATTTTGAGGCACTTGCTTCATTTGCACAAGAGAACCATGTGGACCTGACATTTGTCGGCCCTGAACAACCGCTTGGAGAAGGAATTGTTGATTACTTTACTGAACGTGGATTAACAGCGTTCGGACCAACGAAAGCGGCGGCGTTGATCGAAGGAAGTAAGTCATTCGCTAAAGAGCTGATGACAAAGTATGCTATTCCGACAGCTGCCTACGGAACATTTACCGATGCAGAAGAAGCAAAAGCGTTTATCCGAGAAAATGGTGCCCCAATTGTCGTTAAAGCAGACGGACTTGCAGCTGGGAAAGGTGTTATCGTTGCGATGACGCTGGAGGATGCGCTTGAAGCAGTCGACGATATGATTGGCAACCAGAAATTCGGCGAATCTTCATCACGTGTTGTTATCGAAGAGTTTTTGGACGGCGAAGAGTTCTCTTACATGTCGTTTGTCCATGACGGTCAAATTTACCCGATGGTTGTCGCGCAGGATCATAAGCGTGCTTATGACGGTGATAGAGGACCGAATACGGGTGGTATGGGCGCTTATTCACCCGTTCCGCAAATTTCGGACGCAGTTGTGAAAGAAGCATACGATAAAGTCGTCGTTCCGACTGTTGAAGCAATGGCTGCAGAAGGGACTCCGTTTACTGGTATTTTATATGCCGGTCTCATTTTGACTGACAAGGGCCCGAAAGTGATTGAGTTCAACGCTCGTTTCGGCGATCCTGAAACGCAGGTCGTCCTTCCACGAATGGCGTCTGACTTTGGTGAATTCATGGCTGCACTTATGGCTGGTAAACCGTATGACTTGAAGTGGGATGACAAAGCGATGTTAGGCGTTGTCATTGCGGCAGATAGATATCCAGGAGATGTAGTAAAAGGGGCGGTATTACCTGATCTTGACGTTTTGTCAGCACGTGACTTAGAAGTCTTCCATGCAGGCACAAAATCAAATGGCGAAGGGTTTGTTGGTAATGGGGGACGTGTACTCCTCATTACAGCGAAAGCAGATTCATTGAAAGAAGCGCAGGTTGAGGTCTATAAAGGCTTGTCTCAATTAGAATGGAACGGATTCTTCTACAGGCAGGACATTGGCTGGCGTACGTTTGAATAAAAAATCCCCAAATCTATCTAGGTGATGGATTTGGGGATTTTTTTATTTGAGGAGATTTACTTGTTTTTCTTATTATTCGGCCTTACAAATCCACCCACCAAACATATTCGTCGTGAAGAACTTAGCAATGTTCCCAAATCCAGCTTCCCTTAGCAAACGGACAATCTCCTCTTCAGGAATAAAGGAAAGCTTCCTTACTGTTTTCTCCATTTCATTTACCTCTGTTTCAGTTAAATTTGTTGAATCCAACCAGTACGCTTTCCATAGAGCGAATAGCTCATTAAATGAGGGGTCGCTCGGGTTCCCGTACATGGACGCCATAACGAATGGAGCACCAGGTGATAGATGATGTCGGATCTTTTTCAGTAGGATCCTTTTTTCATCGATATCTTCAATGAAATGGAGGACGAGCATACAGGTTGCAGCCCCGAACAGTTTCTCTTCTGTTACATCATCGACAGTTCCTTCGATGAATTCCACACGGTCATCTATCTTCAAGTCAATTGCTTTCATTCGCGCGAAATCAAGCATTGGTGGTGCGGGATCTACTGCTGTAAATGTCCACGCGGGATTAGTTGGTCCTAACGTAGCAAGTTCATTGCCGCCACCCGCTCCAATTATCAATACACTTTCTTGTTGTGTTATGTTTGCTCGAAGATAAGCCTGTACAAGTTTGAACATCGAATCGTAGGTAGGCAACGTTCGGCGCACTCCTCTGTCATATTCTGCGGCCATCTCTTTATCAAACTGCATCTTGTCGGTCATTTTATCAAATCCAATCGATTGTAATACTATACTATTTCGTCAAAAGGTGTCGGAACCCTTTTACTGAGGAAAGGTTCGCAACGTATCTCTGAAAGTAAACAACGCGCCGCGTAAACTAAACAACAAAGTTGAGAAAGTATGCAACGTATTAAGAATTATGCAACGTATCTCGGGAAGTAAACAACACTAATCGTAAAGTAAACAACACACCGCGTAAACTAAACAACAAAGTTGAGAAAGCATGCAACGTATCAAGAAGTTCGCAACGTTACCTCAAAAGTAGACAACAGAATATCAAAAGTTAACAACGTTCAGTGTAAACTTCACAACGCCCGCCTCAATATGAACTCCTCGTTTGTCCGAAATAACAAAAAATGTCTACCGAACTCCCTATTTATTTCCTCAATGCTATGCTACGATAAATAGTATGAATAGTTCAGTTAAAGGGAGAGTGTATCATGTGGGAGCCTAAAGAAATAAAAGACCAACTACATATGATCGACGGCAAGAAGGCGCCGGACCTCATTATTACTAATGCAGAATATTTACATTCAATCTATAAAAAATGGGTGACAGGCATCATTTGGATTGCTGGCGATCGGATTGTGTACGCCGGGAAGGAAATGCCGGTAATGACAGAAGGCGCCGAAATCTTCGATGCTACAGGGAAGAAAATTGTACCTGGTTATATTGAACCGCATGTTCATCCGTTTCAATTGTACAACCCGCGGACGTTTGCAGATTATGCATCGCGGCTTGGGACAACGACATTCATTTCGGATAATCTTATATTATTCATGTCTCTTGATAACGAAACATCGTTTGGGCTGCTTGATGAGTTAAATAAATTACCGTTTTCATTTTACTGGTGGGCACGGTTTGATTCACAGACGATTCTACAGAATGAGGCTGAATTGTTTAATCTAGCTTCTATTAAGGAGTGGATTAAACGTCCAGAAGTATTGGTAGGCGGGGAGTTGACAGGTTGGCCACGACTCATGACAGGGGAACCCAATATGGTCGCCTCTGTAAATGCTGCAAAAATAGGGGGCAAGAAAATAGAAGGGCATTTCCCTGGTGCCTCTGAGCGGACGTTGGCACGGATGCGTCTTCTTGGAACAGACGGTGATCATGAAGCGATGACGATAGAAGAGGTAGAGGCACGGCTACTGCACGGGTATGGAGTGACCCTACGCTATTCATCCATTCGTCCAGATCTTCCACATTTATTAAAAGACATTGTTGCCAAAGAATTAAATGTGTTTGATCACTTGATGATGACGACGGACGGATCGACGCCTTCATTTCACCTCGATGGCGTAATGGATAAATGTATCCGTGCTGCGCTTGAAGCGGGGGTTCCGCCAATTGATGCATACCAGATGGCATCTTATAACGTTTCGCGCTATTATGATATGACTGATTTACACGGATTCATTGCGACAGGTCGTTTTGCAACGCTAAATATTCTGGAGGATGAGTACAATCCAGTGCCGACGGATGTTTTATCCAAAGGAAAATGGTTGAAACGTGAAAATGAATCGACGGAACCTTTCCCAACCATTGATTGGTCGTTTGTTGAAGCGTTCGCACCGAATTTCGAACTTGATGAATCGGATTTCATATTTGACAATCCGGTTGGTATCGAAATGCTTAACGATGTCATTACAAAACCGTATAATGTGACGATTGACACAAAGGTCGATAAACTTGCGGATGATCACGATGAAAGTTTCCTTATGCTTCTCGATAGAAATGGAAAATGGCATGTCAATACAATTATTAAAGGGTTCGCAACAGGAATTCAAGGCTTTGCGTCTTCGTATTCGAATACAGGGGATATTATCTTAATCGGCAAAGATAAAAAAGAAATGCACAATGCCTTTAAGGAAATTAAACGAATCGGTGGCGGTATGGTGCTCTCGGAAAACGGTGGTATCGTCGCGACTCTTCCACTGGCAATCGGTGGCGGTTTATCGGCAGAACCGGTTCAAAAATTGATTGAGCAGGAGATAGAATTGAAAAAGGCACTGGCAGATCGTGGTTACACGAAAGGCGATGCAGTCTATACGTTGCTTTTCTTGCAATCAACACATTTACCGTACATACGCATCACACAGATGGGGCTGTACGATGTTATGAAAAAAGAAATGATTGTTCCGGTAACCGGAAGATAGGAGGCGTAAATGGAGAAGAAAATGAGAGGGTGGCTATTGTACATAGCTATCTTAATGTTGCTGTTAGCGGCGTGTTCAAAAGAAGAGAAGGCGGAGGACGTTGTACCCGAGCCGATAGAGGAAGAGGAAGAAGTAATCGTTGAAGAAGAACCTGTACAGGGGCCAACCTTGTATAAAGAACCGTTCACTGGTGTTCTATCAGAAGAGGAAAGTACCCGTCGCGCAGTTCTGATGACGATTAACAATCATCCGCTTGCAAGACCACAATCAGGCATTAGTGATGCAGATATTGTCTATGAACTTGCAGCAGAAGGCAACATTACAAGGCTTTTGGCATTATTTCAAAGTGAGCTACCTGAAGAAATCGGCCCTATCCGCAGTGCGAGGGATTACTTTGTCCAAATCTCAAAAGGACTTGACGCATTTTACGTGGCGCACGGATATAGCCCAGATGCCAAACAAATGCTGCAAAATCGTTTCGTGGATAATATAAACGGTATGCAATATGATGGAACGCTTTTCAATCGCTCCAAAGAACGAAGAGCTCCGCATAATTCGTATATAACGAAAGATAATGTGCTAGCGGGTATGGAGAAAACCAATTCGTCGATAGAATTGTCCGTAATACCGCCATTTTCTTTCCTAGATTCGATAGAAGGTGCTAAAATAGGGGATATCGCATCGATGCTTGTTGTTCGTTATGGCACAGACCCGGACTTTACAAGCACGTATTCCTACGATGCCGAAAAAGGAACGTACAATAGAATGGTAAAAGGGATCCTAACAGTCGATAAATCCAACGAAAAGCCAGTGGAACTGTCTAATATACTTATATTCGAAACAGCCCATCGTACAATTGATAACGTCGGCAGACAGTCAGTCGATATTGAATCGGGCGGTAGAGGTATGATGTTCCATGCAGGTATTGAAAAGGAAATCGAATGGGAAAATATTGACGGAATCCTAACACCGATGGAAAATGGTGTTCCTGCGAAACTTGTTCCGGGTAAAACGTGGATTCACATCGTTTCGACTCAACCTGGAATGGAAACGTCTGTCACATATACCCCTTAAGAAATTCATTCAGAGAGAGGGAGACATATGCAAATCGACAAAATCCGTGGTCATCAGACGGACCAACTATTTAAAGCAATGCTCGAATTAAAAGACCTCGATGAATGTTATGAATTCTTTGATGATCTCGTCACGATAAGTGAATTGCAGTCACTCGCCCAACGCTTGGAAGTGGCGCAAATGCTTATGATGAAGAAGACGTACGATAAGATACAAGGTGAGACAGGTGCCAGTACTGCAACTATCTCAAGAGTACGACGCTGTGTGGATTACGGCTCTGGCGGGTATGGAAAAGTACTTGGACGCCTCTATCCGCAAGTGAATGAAGAGGAAGCGGAGACTAAATAAGCACTTCAGGTGCCTTACGCTTTTAGTTAGAACCGGACAGGGAAAGAATCTGTCCGGTTTTTTTGGTATACTAGAGAAACGTACATTATAAGATTGGGTGGTCAAACATGGATTTCACTACATGGCGTCATGCCTTTAAATTAGATCCTGAAAAAACAGTGACAGACGAACAATTGGAACTGCTTGCAGAGTCAGGAACAGATGGAATTATTGTTGGTGGAACAGATGGAGTGACGCTCGATAACGTACTCGATTTGCTCGTCCGAATTAGAAGGTATTCCGTTTCAGTTGCACTTGAGATATCGACAGTTGACTCAGTGACACCGGGTTTTGATTATTATTTCATCCCAACGGTGCTTAACTCAACGAAAGTCGAATGGATTAATGGACTTCATCATTCCGCGCTTCGTGAATATGGGCATATGATGGACTGGGATGAAATTCAACCGGAAGGGTATTGCATTATGAACCCCGATTGTAAAGCGGCGAAATTGACTGGAGTGACAGAAGTTCCGGACGAAGAGGATGTCGTCGCTTATGCTCGCATGGCAGAACATCTTTTCAAATTACCCATTTTTTATCTGGAGTACAGCGGTATGTATGGTGATCCTAAAATAGTAGAAGCAGCATCACGCGTGCTCGAAAAAACTCGCCTATTTTATGGAGGCGGCATTAGGAATGGTGAAGATGCTAAAAAGATGGCTGAAATTGCGGATACAATTATCGTTGGTAACGTCATCTATGAAGATTTCAAGGCGGCATTGGGAACAGTAGACGCGGTGAAATCGGTTTCCCGTTAAGGCCAAATCAGTGTATAATAAAAGAACAAATGTTCCGAGAGGGCGATAATAGATGAATATAATAGCAGAAGACTTACTTATAGGTATGAACCCAGAACAAGCTCGCGCAGTGAAGAAAACAGAAGGTGCACTGCTTATTATGGCGGGTGCTGGCTCTGGTAAAACACGAGTCCTAACACATCGGATTGCCTATCTCGTCGTTGAGAAAAACATTTATCCTTCCAATATTCTCGCGATTACATTCACTAACAAAGCGGCACGTGAAATGCGTGACCGTATTGATGGACTGCTTGGTGCTGGCACAGGCGAGCGGATGTGGGTTTCGACATTCCACTCAATGTGTGTCCGAATACTGCGACGTAACGTTGATCGAATCGGTATTTCAACATCATTTTCGATTCTCGATTCAGCCGATCAATTGTCGGTCATTAAAAGCGTTTTGAAAACGTTGAACCTTGATGCAAAACAATACGAACCACGTTCAATGCTGAATGCTATTAGCTCAGCGAAAAACGAGTGTATTGATGCAGAAATGTACCGCGCACAAATCAACCCTCATAACCCCTATGAAAAAACGATTGCAGACGTCTATGATGGCTATGCAAAGCGGTTGCGTAAAAACCAATCATTCGATTTTGACGATTTAATCATGATGACGTTGGTCTTATTCGAACGTGTACCAGATGTCCTTGAATTTTATCAAAACAAATTCCAATACATTCATGTGGATGAATACCAGGATACAAATAACGCACAGTATAGGCTTGTTAATATGCTGGCGGCTAAATTTAAAAACTTATGTGTTGTTGGAGACTCTGACCAATCTATCTATAGATGGCGCGGTGCGGACATCGGCAATATTCTGTCCTTTGAAAAAGACTATAAAAATGCCGAAATGATTATGCTTGAACAAAACTATCGTTCGACACAACGCATCTTACAGGCAGCGAACGACGTCATAACAAATAACAAGAGCCGCTATGATAAAAAGCTACGCACAGATAATGAAGAAGGCGATTCAATTTATGTCTACAAAGCAAGCGATGAAAAAGATGAATCGCAGTTTGTCGTAGGTAAAGTTATTGAATTGCAAGAGCAGGAGAAACTAAAACTCGACCAATTTGCAGTTTTGTATCGTACAAATGCTCAGTCGCGCGTTATCGAGGAATATCTTGTGAAATCCAATCTCGATTACACAATTGTTGGTGGCACGAAGTTTTATGAACGGAAAGAGATTAAAGACTTGCTTGCATATTTAAAACTCGTATCCAACAATGACGATGATCTTGCACTGGCCCGGATTATTAATGAACCAAAGCGCAGTATTGGTGCTACTTCATTCGATAAAATGGCGCGCTTTGCAATTGAACATGACCGCTCCATTTTTGACGCATTACAAGAAGTTGACTTTATGGGCATTACGTCAAGAGCTGCAAATGAAGTTGCCAAGTTCCGTGAGCTGATCGCAGGATTTACTCGAATGCAGGAATACTTATCGGTGACTGAACTTGTTGAGCAAATACTTGATAAATCGGGTTACCGCGAAATGCTTCATCGTGAAAAAACAATTGAGTCAGAAAGTCGTCTGGAAAATATCGAAGAGTTTTTATCTGTAACGGAAGCTTTTGAAAAACGTGCAGAAGAAGATACAGGTGACAAATCATTAGTCGCCTTCCTGACAGATCTTGCGCTCATCGCAGATATTGATTCACTTGATAAAGAAGAGAACAAATCTACAGAGAAAATTGTCCTTATGACGATGCACGCCGCCAAAGGTCTTGAATTTCCTGTTGTCTTCATCATCGGAATGGAAGAAAACGTCTTTCCGCACTCCCGTTCAATGGGAGATGACGAGGAGATGGAAGAAGAAAGGCGTCTTGCGTATGTGGGAATCACGCGTGCAGAGCAAAAACTCTATCTAACTTCCGCATCGTACCGCACGCTTTATGGACGTGCGAGCTATAATAGCCCTTCACGTTTCATTGCAGAAATTTCGGATGACATTACGGAAATTGTTTCAAGAGATTCCGGATTCTCCATTGGAGGCGGATCCAAAGCACGTAATGAAGCACCTGTGCGATCTGCTGTTAAAAAGCCTGTATATAATACCAGTGGTGGAGACAAAATGGGATGGAGCCCTGGCGACAAAGCGGTTCACAAAAAGTGGGGAACCGGCATGATTGTCAGCGTAAAAGGGACAGGCGAAGAAGTAGAACTGGACATCGCATTTCCAAATCCAGTCGGAGTCAAACGTCTCTTAGCAAAATTTGCACCAATTGAAAAAGCATGATGGCTGAAGGAGAGAAAAAATCGATGGATCGACTTGAACTCGAAAAACGGGTGGAAGAATTGAATAACCTGCTTCATCAGTATGGTCATGCTTATTATTCGCTTGATAAACCGCTTACTTCCGACGCAATCTATGACCAATATATGCAGGAACTGTTGTCGATTGAAGCGGAAAATCCTGACCTCATTTATCCGGACTCCCCCTCACAGCGTGTAGGTGGAGAGATACTGAAGGGATTTGGAAAAGTCGTTCACGAGTTTCCGATGCTTAGTCTATCGAATGCATTCAATGAAGAAGATTTGAGAGAATTTGACAGGCGTGTTAAGGCGGCAGCAGGACACGATGTTTCGTATATTTGTGAACTAAAAATAGATGGGCTTGCTATTTCGCTCAGATATGTCGACGGAAAGTTTGTACAGGGCTCAACTCGTGGAGATGGTACGGTCGGAGAAGATATAACGGCAAGTTTAAAAACAATCCGGACAATCCCACTTCGACTGAAAGAATCTGTTGCGATTGAAGTTCGCGGCGAGGCTTATATGCCGAAGCAATCGTTCGTGAAATTGAATGCAATGCGCGACGAAGCCGGCGATGAGCCGTTCGCCAATCCACGTAACGCGGCGGCAGGCTCACTTCGCCAACTCGATCCAAAAATAGCGGCGAGCCGAAATTTGGCGATATTCGTTTATGGAATCGGTGGCGATGGAAGTTTATTCGGACAAGATAGTCATTCAGACTCACTAGATTACCTTGCTGCGCTTGGCTTTGAAACGAACAAAGAACGCAAGCGATGCGCCACAATTGAAGAAGTGATTGACTATGTTGGGGAGTGGGGGGAAAGCCGTTCCGCTCTTGACTATGAAATCGACGGGATTGTTGTAAAAGTCGATAACTTTGAGGATCAGGAACAGCTTGGATTTACGGCAAAAAGTCCGAAATGGGCGACTGCTTACAAGTTTCCCGCTGAGGAAGTCGTCACAACGTTGCTAGATATAGAGCTTAGTGTTGGCAGAACAGGTGTAGTGACTCCAACAGCTATACTTCAACCAGTTCTTGTCGCGGGATCGACTGTAGGACGCGCATCATTGCATAATGAGGATCTCATTAAAGAAAAAGACGTTCGAATCGGCGACACAGTTATTATCCGAAAAGCAGGAGATATTATTCCGGAGGTAGTCGCTGCAATTGTGGAAAAACGCACTGGTGATGAAGTACCTTTTGAAATGCCAACGAACTGTCCTGTCTGTGATTCAGAACTCGTTCGAATCGAGGAAGAAGTTGCGATACGTTGTGTTAATCCACAATGTCCAGCACAGATGAAAGAAGCCATTATTCACTTCGTGTCCCGCAATGCAATGAATATCGAAGGAATTGGTGAACGGGTAGTTGACCTTTTGTACAAGGCAGATCTTGTCCACGACGTCTCGGATCTATATACGCTGACAAGAGAGCAATTAATTGAACTCGAACGGATGGGTGAAAAATCCGTCTCGAATCTACTAACTGCAATTGAAGCATCAAAAGAAAATTCACTTGAAAAAATGCTCTTTGGACTAGGTATCCGCCATGTAGGTGAAAAAGCGGCAGCAATACTTGCGGAGGAGTTCGGAACACTTGCTGATCTAATGGTAGCCGATGCAGAGCGGCTTGTAACCATCCACGAAATCGGGGACAAGGTAGCCGATTCAATTACGACCTATTTTAGCAATGAAAAAGTTCTTGAAGTGCTTCGAAAGCTGGAGGCTTACGGATTGAATACAGCCTATAAAGGACGCAGGCGGCAAGATGTACCGACAGACGGCCTATTTTCTGGCAAGACTGTTGTCCTAACAGGGAAACTATCCATTTTGACCCGTGGCGAAGCGAAAGAGAAAATCGAAGCATTCGGCGGAAAAGTGAGTGGTAGCGTGAGTAAAAAGACAGATCTTGTGATTGCAGGGGAAGACGCCGGCTCGAAATTGGCAAAAGCCGAGGAGCTTGAAATTACTGTGTGGAATGAAGCTGAGTTGATTGAAGCACTTGGCGAAAAGGAGTAATTATATGATGAGAAAAATAGGTATACTACCTGGACTTGCAGCCATTCTTCTACTTGGAGGGTGTCTTCCTTCATTCGGAACGGAGAAAGAGGAAGCCGTCCAGGAGAACGACGAAAGCATTGAAGAGACTGTCATGATACCGGATGTCCAATTAAAAGAAGAGTTTTACAAGACACCTATCTCTTTCAAGAAAAGTGCGAGTCGTGGTCTAATCGTAAACAATATCTATACAAAATACGATATGCAGGAAGCAGAGGAAGGGCTCTTACGTCTTTCCAATCAGCAGTTTAATCCGAAAAACCATTACTTTCAGGAAGGGCAACATATCGACAAGGAGACTGCCCAGGCCTGGCTGTCAAGAAGTTCAGCGAATAAAGCTGGTTTGAATCCACCCATCGAGGAAGGCATGAGCGAAGAGACAGCCTCGGAAGTGGCGCCGAATTATCTGGCCCATATCGTCGAACAGAACTACCTCGTAATGACGGATGACAAGAAACTCCATCTTGCCGGGATTTCCGTCGGTCTAGCACTTAATTCAACCAGCTATTCGAGAAGTGGAAAAGAGACCAAAATAACGGATAAGGTACTTGAGAAGCAAGGTATGAAAATGGCTGAAGAAGTTGTAAAGCGGCTGCGTACACAGGAAGGGCTATCAGATATCCCGATTGTTGTCGGACTGTTTAAGCAAGAGAGCCGCAACTCCATTGTCCCGGGCACTTATTTTGCAACAGCCATCGCTGGAAAAGGGCAATCGGCACCGACAGGTTGGAAAGTAGTTAACGAGAAGTATGTTGTTTTCCCAGCGTCTTCTGCGAATGGCGAATATAGGGAAATGAATACTACATTTGATAGCTTTAAACAGGATATCGATGCGTATTTCCCGAGTTTCGTCAACGTCATAGGCACCGGATTTTATAAAGACAACAACTTAAAGTCGCTTGAAATAAAAGTACCAATCCAATTCTTTGGTACAAGTGAAACGATCGGTTTCACGCAATATATGACGTCACTCGTTAATCAACATTTCCCGAATGTCCATACAGAAGTAAGTATAACGTCCGTCAATGGACCGGAAGCATTAATCGTGAAAGAGGCAGATAATGATAAGCCATTCGTTCATATTTACGGCTATTGATCAACATAACTTTTCATCATAATAGGAAGATGATATGATTAACCGTACAATTCAAAGAGGAGGAGGAGAAACAATGACACAATTGACGATAGATGAAGTGAAACGTCACGCAGGTCTTGCAAGGATTGCTATGACAGACGCTGAGGCAGAAATGTTTGCTGAGCAACTCGAAGACATGATTGGATTTTCCATTAAACTAGAAGAAGTGGACACTGAGCAGATTGCTCCAATGACACATCCACTACCGCTTTTCAATGTATTACGTAAGGATATTCCGACAGACGCACTTGACAGGGAAGAGATGCTGAAGAGCGTGAAAGAGCATGAAGACGGACAAATCAAAGTGCCGACTATCATTTGATGAATGGATTTAAGGAGGAAGAAAAATGACGTTATTTGAAAAGACGGCAACAGAACTTCAGTCGCTATTACATAATCGGGAAGTATCTGTCAAAGAACTGACGGAGGAGTCACTAGCCCGTATTGAAAAGATGGATGGAAAAGTACAAGCTTTCCTCTCAACAAATGGCGAACAGGCACTCGCTAAAGCGGAAGAATTGGACAACCAGCCATTAGAAGGACGGGGACCTCTATTCGGGTTACCGATCGGTCTGAAAGATAATATCATTACAAAAGGCATTGTTACAACTGCTGCTAGTAAGATGCTTGAAGGCTTCGTACCAGTTTACGATGCGACAGTGGTTGATAAAATCAATGAAGCAGGAATGGTAACAATCGGGAAACTGAATATGGATGAATTTGCGATGGGATCGACGACAGAAAGATCTGCATTCCAAACGACACATAATCCATGGAATCTTGATTACGTTCCCGGAGGTTCATCAGGCGGTTCGGCGGCGGCAGTTGCAGCCGGCGAAGTAGCATTCGCACTTGGTTCAGATACAGGCGGCTCTGTCCGTCAACCCGCTGCATTCTGTGGCGTTGTCGGCATGAAGCCAACATACGGTCGCGTGTCTCGTTCAGGTCTTGTTGCTTTCGCATCATCACTAGACCAAATTGGTCCGATTACGCGCAACGTTGAAGACAATGCATTGCTACTAAGTGCAATTGCAGGCTTAGATGCAAAAGATTCATCTACATCTCCGCAGGCTGTTCCTGATTTCCGTGCTGCACTAACCGGCGACATCAAAGGCTTAAAAATCGGCGTTCCAGCCGAGTATTTAGGTGAAGGTGTATCTGAAGAAGCGAAAAATGCAGTATTGGAAGCGCTCAAAGTACTCGAATCACTTGGTGCCGAGTGGGAAGAAGTTTCACTTCCACATTCGAAGTATGCATCTGAAGTCTACTATGTCATATCATCTTCTGAAGCATCATCGAATCTTGCTCGTTTTGACGGGATTCGTTACGGTTATCGTGCTGAAGGCGTCAAGGATCTTGAAGAATTATACGCGCGTACACGTTCTGAAGCTTTTGGCAATGAAGTGAAAAAACGTATTTTATTCGGTATGTATTCATTAGGTGCAGCTCAACACGGTGGTTTATATGTGAAATCGCAAAAAGTACGTACACTCATTGCACAAGACTTTGCTACTCTTTTCGAAAAATACGATGTAATCATCGGACCTTCATCTGCGACAAAGGCTTATAAAATTGGTGAAAAACTAGAAGATCCGTTGACGCTGTATGCAAACGACATTTTAACAGTTCCGATTAACCTTGCGGGTGTACCGGCAATTTCGGTTCCATGCGGATTTTCGAATGGACTTCCACTTGGTCTTCAAATTATCGGGAAACATTACGATGAAGCGACACTCTACAAAGTTGCACATGCTTACGAACAAGCGACTGATTTCCATACACAAACTCCAGTCATATGGGAGGGGAAATAATAATGAACTTTGAAACAGTAGTAGGACTTGAAGTCCACGTAGAACTTAAAACAAATTCGAAAATCATGTCCCCAGCTCATGCACATTTTGGTGCGGAACCAAACATGAACATTCATGTGATTGACTTGGCTTATCCAGGTGTATTACCGGTGATGAACGAACAAGCAGTTGATTTCGGTATGAAAGCTGCAATGGCACTTAACTGTGAAATTGCGCCTATTACTAATTTCGACCGTAAGCATTACTTCTATCCCGATAATCCGAAAGCTTACCAAATCTCTCAAGATGACCGTCCAATTGGTGCAAACGGTTGGGTAGAAATCGAAGTTGATGGTAAAAAGAAAAAGATTCGTATTGAACGCGTTCACCTTGAAGAAGATGCAGGGAAATTAACACATACCGATGAAGGTCACTCGCTTGTTGACTTAAACAGACAAGGTGTACCATTAATTGAAATTGTAACTGAAGCTGATGTACGGTCTCCTGAAGAAGCGTATGCTTTCCTTGAAAAATTGAAAGCTATCATTCAATACACAGGTGTTTCCGATGTCCGTATGGAAGAAGGATCACTCCGTTGTGACGCCAACATTTCTATCCGTCCGTTTGGACAAGAGGAATTTGGAACGAAAACGGAATTGAAAAACTTGAACTCATTCAACTTCGTTCGTAGAGGAATCGCATATGAAGTGGATCGTCAAGAAGAAGTTTTATTATCCGGTGGTAAAATCGAACAGCAAACACGCCGTTACGATGAAGCAACAGGTAAAACAATTCTTATGCGCGTCAAAGGTCCAGCGAATGATTATCGCTTTATTCCTGAACCTGATTTGACAGATATTCATATCGATGAGGCATGGATGGCACGTGTTCGTGCTGAAATTCCAGAACTTCCGGACGCTCGTAAGGACCGTTATATCAACGACCTTGACTTACCTGCTTACGATGCGATGGTATTGACACTGACAAAAGATATGTCTGATTTCTTCGAAGCAACTGTTACGGCGGGAGCGGATGCGAAGCTTGCATCTAACTGGCTTATGGGTGAAGTTTCAGCTTATCTAAATGCAGAGGCAAAAGAACTTGATGCTACGGCATTAACGCCTGAAGGACTTGCAAGTATGATTAAGCTGATTACAGATGGTACAATTTCATCTAAAATCGCGAAAAAAGTGTTCAAGGAATTGATTGATAACGGCGGAAATGCAGCAGACATCGTCAAAGAAAAAGGGCTTGTCCAAATTTCTGATGAAGGCACGCTTCGAACAATCGTCACTGAAACATTAGATGCAAATGAACAATCGATTGAAGACTATAAAAACGGGAAAGAGCGCGCAGTAGGCTTCCTCGTTGGTCAAATTATGAAAGCGACGAAAGGGCAGGCAAACCCGCCACTCGTTAATAAAATTCTTCTTGAGGAAATTGCGAAGAGGTAACTAGAAAAGCGTAAGGCGCCTTGACACCATTTTTAGGCGAAAACTTATTATTTCCTATTTTTAATTGAGACGTTCTGCATAAGACTTTTCCAAGTCCCTGTACAGAGCGTCTTTTTTTAATCTCGTAATTTGATTCGCGGGAAGGGACGACGTACAATTAAAGAAAAGGAGTGTGGATGATTGATGAAAACTGAACAACAATACTTTGATGAAGCCATTTCACTCGAACAGTATATGAATAAGATGGAAAAACATAAAGAAGAAAGTTTTCGCATTTATGAACAATTCGAAGTGCCGGCAGATGATGAATTCATCGAGCTATTAAAAGCAAAGAAACCGAATATCTTAGTCATTACGGAAGATTGGTGCGGAGACGCTATGATGAATAATCCGGTTCTTCGAAGAATAGCGGAAGCCGCGGGTCTTGACGTACGTACGGCATACCGTGATGCAGATACGGACTTAATCGACAAACATCTGACAAATGGAGGTAGGTCGATTCCTGTATACTTATTGCTTGATGAAGACGGGGAAGTCGAGGCGAAATGGGGACCGCGAGCAACTGCCATTCAAGAATATGTTTTAGAATTGCGCAAAGACTTACCTGCAGCTGATTCACCAGTTTATAAAGAAAAACAACAGGCATTCATCGAGCGGATTACTGCCGAATATACATCCAAGCCAGAGCTGTGGTTGACAGTATACGATGACATTCGTAAAACATTCTTACCGGTATTGCAGAAACAATCTTAAGTGCCAAGTGGCATGTCTTATTAATCGAGCATTTTAGCTGATTCTTTTAAAAAACATATGTACGAATAGAGGGAATTACGGATGAAACGAGCAAGAATTATTTATAATCCGACGTCGGGACGCGAAGCATTCCGCAAACACCTGGGTGAGGTACTCGAGAAGCTTGAAAAGGCCGGTTATGAAACATCTTGTCATGCGACAACGTGTGAAGGAGATGCAACAGAAGCAGCTAAACATGCTGTAGAAGCTGGTTTTGACCTTGTAATTGCTTCAGGTGGGGATGGCACATTGAACGAAGTCATCGCGGGCGTGAGTCCATTTGACAATCGTCCCAAAGTTGGACTTATTCCTACTGGAACGACGAACGACTTTGCGCGCGCGTTACGTATTCCTCGTGATATTAACGAAGCGGTAGATATTATCATTCGTGGAGAAACGATACCTGTCGATGTTGGTTTAATGAACGATCGCCACTTTATTAACATTGCAGGTGGCGGCAGATTGACCGAATTGACATATGATGTCCCAAGCAGATTGAAGACAGTACTTGGGCAGCTTGCTTATTATTTAAAAGGTATTGAGATGTTGCCGTCGATCCACTCTACTCACGTCAAGATTGAATACGATGGTGAAGTATTTGAGGATGAAGCAATGATGTTTCTCGTCGGCTTAACGAATTCAGTCGGCGGCTTTGAAAAACTTGCCCCTGGTTCAAGCATTAATGACGGGAAATTCACTTTGCTCATCCTGAAAAAGTGTAATATCGCTGAATTCATACGTGTTGTTTCGCTTGCTCTCAGAGGTGAGCATCTAGATGATCCGCTTGTTATTTCAACTAAAGCAGAAAAAATCACAGTGACATCCACTGAAAAGGTACTCCTCAATCTAGATGGAGAATACGGTGGAGTATTACCGGCAAGGTTTGAAAATCTTTATAGGCATATTGAGATGTTTGTTCCTATGAGTGAATTACGGAATGAGGATCGAGTAGACCTACCGGATTCTTCTGTAGAGTCGTAAATTGCAGTCAGGATTAGGTAGTTAGTAGATTGGACAAAATGAGCTGTAAGGATGCCGAAAGTGGGCATTCCTACAGCTCATTTTCTAAAAAAGATAAGAAAATATAAGAATGTCACTTTGGAGCAGTGTCTAGGTTAGGTAGCTTTAAAGTACAGTACAGCTGTGGGGCTTGAAGTAGGCCATGCAAGGATGCAGGTATGAGTGGGGAGGGATTTGAATTACATCCCTCCTTGTTGCGACAGGACGGCGCCTTTCGCTTTTCTATGTCCAGACTCCAGCCGCTCGGAGGCCCACAGGATGTGGGTCACGTAGCCGTTGCCGCAGGACGCGGCGTACTTAGGCTAGGTTCCTTGAAAACAATCCAGCTATATGGCAAAGAGCGCCATGCCGCTGGATTGATTTATGCCTGTCGCGTCTTGCGGGCGCCTTTCGCTTTTCTTAAATAAATTCTATTGCCTGATCTTGATTGGCGGCTAGTTCGGGCAACTTGTTGATGGGTACCCAGCGATGGATAAATATCATACCGTCGTCTTCGCCACCTCCATATACACGGTGTTCCCACCCATCATGTTCTTTACCGATAAACGTGAGGTGAAAAATATTCCTTTCATAGATAACATTCTTATGTTCAGGGAAGTAATTCGATTTAATAACTTTCCCTTTCAACTCTAAATCTTCTCTATTAATACCTGTTTCTTCTTCGATTTCCCGATATAATGCGTCTATCAGAAGCTCGTCAACTTCAATTGTTCCTCCGGGGACCTGTAAGCCGGCGTTAGGATTATCTTTATGCTCGAACACCAGAATTTCACGATTGGTACCCTCACCTTTTGTAATATAAGCTAATATTTTTCTTTTTAGTTCCACTGTGTTCACCCCGCTTTAGTTTATTAAATATACACAATATTCCGTCCTCCGGCAAGCAGGTACTTTGCTACATATTTGTTGAAATAAAGAATTTCATTGAATTCATTAAAGCTATTCATTGTTGAACGCCTTCGTTCACTTTTTATATTGGTATTCACTTGTTCAATATGTCTAGTCACAAATAGTTCATGTAAATCGTTTTAAACGTAACTACTGGGTGGTATAGAGGGTATACAATAGAATCATGATGTATTTGAAAGGACATGGTGCAAGTGTACAAAATACATGAAAAAAGACTTATATGGCTTGCATTTATTATTGCAGGAATTATGCTGTTATCAATTTTCGGTAAAATCTTCGGGAGCTAAAGGGGGATACGCAGATGGGAAATGAAGAAGCAGTCTTTTTTTCAAGGGTCTTAACCGAAACAACTTTATCATTCCATATTATTTATGCAACAATTGGCGTCGGAGTACCGTTGATGATTATGATCGCACAATGGGTTGGCATAAAGAAAAACGATGATCACTATATTTTACTTGCACGACGTTGGGCAAGAGGTTTTATCATTACAGTTGCCGTTGGTGTCGTAACAGGAACCGCAATCGGTTTACAATTATCCTTGTTATGGCCTAATTTCATGGAACTTGCAGGGAACGTCATTGCACTTCCGTTATTTATGGAGACGTTTGCATTCTTTTTCGAAGCAATTTTCCTCGGTATTTACTTATATACATGGGATCGTTTTGAAAACCAAAAGAAACATTTTCTATTACTTATTCCGGTTGCCATCGGAGCATCCTTTTCTGCGGTGTTCATCACAATCGTTAACGCATTCATGAATGCACCAAGAGGGTTTGATATCGTTAATGGTGAATTCGTTAACGTCAATCCGCTACTTGCGATGTTCAATCCAGCGATGCCGACGAAAGTGGCACACGTTGTTGCGACTTCTTATATGACAGCTGCTTTTGTGCTTGCAGCGATTGCAGCGTTCCGCCTGTTAAAAGGTTCGAATCATGAATACCACAAAAAAGCACTTTATCTAACGATGAAAGTTGGGCTTGTCTTTGCAATTGCATCAGCAATTATCGGTGACTTCTCAGGGAAATATTTAGCGGAGTATCAACCTGAAAAATTGGCTGCCGCAGAATGGCATCTTGAAACAAGTGAAAATGCGCCGCTGATAATGTACGGCATTCTCAAAGATGGAGAAGTTAAATATGCCATCGAAATACCATATGCATTATCATTCCTTGCACACGGTAGCTTTACTCAAGAGGTAGCTGGTCTGGATCAATTCCCTGAAGATGAGGTTCCGCCACTTTACATTCATTACTTATTCGACATAATGGTGTCAATTGGTATTTGGATGACCCTTCTATCGGGCGTATTTTGGTTGGGGGTTCAACGAGGTTGGAAAATGGTTTCTACGAAATGGTTCCGCTGGCTTATCGTACTCGGTGGCCCGCTAACACTAGTAGCGATTGAAGCCGGTTGGTGGCTTGCTGAAGTTGGTAGACAGCCATGGATTCTAAGAGGCATTATGCGAACGCAGGACGCTGCTACGACGAGCGGACATGTTGACTCCATGCTTATCTTGTTCTGCTTGCTTTATCTTGTCCTAGGAGTCGGTAGTATAGTCGTACTGAGAAAAATGTTCCGCAACAATCCAGTTGAACGCGAAATTGAAGATCGTGATACGGAGAAAGGCGGCGACGTGCTATGACACTTGAGATACTAGGCATATCCGTTCTATGGACTTTCCTGTTCGGTTATATACTGATTGGTGCCATTGATTTTGGAGCAGGTTTTTTCAATGCTTACAGCACGCTCACTGGCCGTCAGCATATTTTGACCAACATTATTCAGCGCTATTTATCGCCTGTTTGGGAAGTGACCAACGTTTTCTTAGTGTTCTTCTTTGTGGGGATTATTGGGTTTTTCCCGAAAACAGCGTTTTATTATGGAACGACGTTATTAATCCCCGTCAGCATTGGGATTATCCTACTGGCCATCCGTGGTTCCTATTATGCATTTGAGACATACGGGGCACGTGGACACAAAGGGTATTCGTTCATGTACGGCCTTGCTGGAATACTTATTCCAGCATCGCTGTCCATCGTACTTACCATTTCTGAAGGTGGATTTATCGACATGGTAAATGGCAATCCCGTACTCGATTATTGGAGGCTGTTCTCCAGTCCGTTGACCTGGTCGATCGTTGTGTTAAGCATCGCCGCAACGCTTTATATATCGGCGGTATTCCTGACTTGGTATGCGAATAAAGCACGTGATGTTGCAGCGACGAATATGATTCGGAAATATGCGCTCATCTGGGCATTGCCGACAATTATCACAGCAGGGGGCATTATATTCGAACTAAGAAATCACAATCCGGAACATTACACTAACATCCAAAACTTCTGGCCGATGTTCCTTATCTCGTTTATCATGTTCATCGGAACGGTTTGGCTAATCTGGAAGCGCCGTAATTACGGACTCGCGTTCCTATTGCTAGTGGGCCAGTTTGCCTTCGCCTTCTTTGGCTATGGTGCGTCCCATTATCCATACTTGTTGTACCCGTACTTGACGATTTACGACAGCTTCACGAACCCGGCCATGGCCATCTCGCTTATCGTGGTGTTCATCATGGGACTTGGGCTGCTGATTCCGTCATTGTACTTGCTCATGCGTCTATTCCTATTCGATAAAGACTACGTCCGCGGAAAAGGCGACTACCACGCATAAGGAGGAATGGTCCATGAATCACTTTTTAATGTTTTACGCACCTTTCATCGTCCTCATCGGGGGACTCGTCGTTGCGTTCGTTATTGCACCAATGGATGGAGCCATAAAGAAGCAGATTGAAAAAGAAAAGTAAAAGAGAGCAGACGTCGATTGTGGCGTCTGTTTTTTGTTGGAGATCGGTAGGCGGGCGTATGTGGGTGCGAACCGATCATATAAGAAGGCAACTGATCATAAAAGTAGGCAATCGATCCTAAGCGTGTGCTGACCGATCATATAAGTTGGTAGCCAATCATAAGCGTGTGCTGACCAATCATAAAAGTAGGCAACCGATCCTAAGCGTGTGCTAACCGATCATAAAAGTTGGTAGCCAATCATAAGTGCGTGCTGACCGATCATATATGTAGGCAATCGATCCTAAGTGTGTGCTGACCGATTATAAAAGTAGCAACCGATCATAAGTGTGTGCGAACCGATCCTAAAAGTAGGCAACCGATCATAAGTGTACACTGACCGATCATATAGGTTAGTTTACCGATTATATGGGTGGACCAACCGAGCATATACAAGTGCCGACTAGCCAAAAAAAATCTACTCCCACAGTAAAGTACATGTATTGTCTAATAGATGCCCATGCGACATCTGTTTTTTCACTCTCAGCATGGTAAACTAAAGACATCTGAAATTTGGAGGAAAATATAATGTCATATAGTGTAAATAGAAACGATCGTCTCAGCGTCTACGTAGAAGATTTAACGCACGATGGTTCGGGCGTAGCAAAAGTGGACGGCTATCCGCTTTTCATCCCCGGTGTGCTTCCAGGCGAAGAGGTTGATATACAAGTAGGTAAAACATTGAAAAATTACGGCTTTGGCAGGCTGTTAAATATAACGAAAGCATCCCCTGATCGTGTAAAACCGCCTTGTCATGTATTCTCAGAATGCGGTGGATGTCAGATGCAACACTTGTCTTACGAAGGTCAACTTGTGCAAAAGCGTAAAACAGTACGTGATGTAATGGACCGTGTCGCAAAACTCCCCCATGTGCCAGTGCACCCAGTAAATGGGATGGACGACCCTTGGCGCTACCGCAATAAATCACAAATACCTTTCAGTGAGCGGGATGGCAAAGTTGTTTCTGGATTTTATAAATCTCGTACACATCACATCGTTGACACAGATATCTGTCTCATCCAAAGTCATGAAGCAGATGACCTAATGGCTATGTTGAAATATGAGCTACATGCAATCGGCGTTGATGCCTATGATGAAAAGACTCACTTAGGTTTGCTTCGTCACTTAATTGTCCGGAAAGGACGGACCTCAGGCGAAGTAATGGTTGTTTTAGTAACGCGCAAAAAGAAATTTACGCAGAAAGATGCAGCCATAGAACTTATTAAACGTGTCGTTCCAAATGTAACGTCAATTATGCAAAACTTTAACACCGAGAGAACGAACGTTATTTTCGGTGATGAAACAGTTTTGTTATACGGGAAACCGGTTATTGTCGATTCAATCGGCAACATCGATTTCGAAATATCTGCACGCTCTTTCTACCAAGTGAACCCTGTACAGACGGAAGTTCTTTACGGACAGGCACTAGAGTACGCACAGCTAACAGGAAATGAATCTGTCATCGATGCGTATTGCGGTATTGGTACAATTTCGTTGTTCATCGCACAAAAAGCAAAAGAAGTTTATGGCGTTGAAATCGTTCCCGAAGCAATCGAAGACGCTAAACGCAACGCGGAATTGAATGGCATAAATAACGCGCATTTCGAAGCAGGCCCTGCTGAAGTCGTCATTCCGAAATGGTATGCAGATGGCAAACGATTCGACGTGCTGGTTGTTGATCCACCGCGTAAAGGCTGCGACGAAGAACTTTTGAAAACAATTTTGGAGTATAAGCCAAAACGTGTTGTTTACGTATCATGTAATCCAGGTACACTTGCACGGGATTTACGCATACTTGAAGATGGCGGTTATCGCACGCAGGAAGTACAGCCGGTTGATATGTTCCCTCATTCGAGTCATGTGGAGTGTGTGGCTTGGTTGGAGATTTGATTCGAGGATAAGGAAAACGGGAAAAGGTGAATCTTTTCCCGTTTTTAAAATCATAAAAACTCAGACAGTTGCTGTTGACGTTTATCGAGCATAATTTGTTCTGGTTTGATCCCTTGTTCACGCAGCAATTCAATATTCTGCATGAGGAATTCGTCACTGCCAACTATATAGAACTGTCCGTCTTTATCTGCAGTTAGATTTTTCACTTCTTCATAGTAGTCTTTCCGATTATCGACGAACCGTGATATGAATTTCTTATCAGGTGCAGATTCAAAAATAGTAGAGAATAGGAAATCCTTTGACGAATCGATGTTTAAGGAATGAACTTGATTGACGTTTTCCGCACGTTCAAAGTAATCAAGTACAAGTGGTCTGAAAGTTGCCAGGCCAACGCCTGATGACAATAGATAAACATTTTTGTTTTCTCTTTTAAGTGGTATATTCGAATGAGTTTTAAATATTGCAACTTCATTGCCAACTTCAAGATTTCTTAAGGTCGCTTTAAACTCGGAGCAATGTTCTCTGATACGTGTTGTAATGCCAATTGAATTTTCATGAGGTAAAGTGGATATTGACATGTGGCGAATTAAGCCACGGTTCGGCTTATCTCCAGCGTTAAAACCTTTAAGTGCGAAATGAGTGTGGGAACCTTCCTCCCATGAAAAGTCCTCCGGACGATCGAGCAAGTATGTTTTCACTTCAGGAGTTTCTTCAATAATTTTATTTATTTTAGTCCAGTATATTTGCATTATACTCTCCCTTTACATTTATATTTTCTGTCACTATTAAATATATAGTAGTTGATAACGATTATCAATTAAATGGGTTTTTATTTCAAGTCTTGCAAAAAAACTTTAATTAAATCAGGTTAGCTAGAATACTTAATAAAAAGTTCCTATGTAACATTGAACTATGAATCCAATGTTGCATGCGAAAATTAATTTCTTCATACTCACTTCTTGTTAGTTAAAGTATTTGATGACAAACAACTATTTAAAAGGGAAGCAACTGAAATATATACATGAATGATGGTGTAGGTGAATACACATATGTCGAATGCGTTGCATGGTTGGAGATTTGAAACGAGATATTGAATGAAAGGTGAAGAATCATTTTTAACTTGATTCTTCACCTTTTATGTTGAGTAATATATGCCAATCACCATGTAATTGGCTCTTATACAGACATAGTCAAACGATAAATAGGCAGGGTAATTGTGAAATGGTATGGGGAATTTCATCGGTAAACTGGTTAGATAGGATAAATAGAGAGGTGTAGTCAAAGTATATAGTGCCATCTTTCATCCAATTAGAGATTTTCATATAATTTCTTTGGTGCAATTCGAAACGAACAGTTTTATATTGTTCCTTAAAAGCTTTATTCGAAGAGTTGGCATGGTTAGACTTACATACTATATAAATGTAAAAAGCTTGAGGATTCAAATTTGAATCCTCAAGCTTTTTACAATTCCAGTGTTTAATATATCGATTTTAAAAATTAATAAGAAACTAAATAAACAACATAGTTGATTTAAAGATTTTAAGCTCTTCCTAGCGGGTATAGAGATAACCAATAGGGCGTCCAAAATCAATTAGATTGCTCAAATAATCGGTCATCATCCCTTTACAGTTAATAGTTATAGGTCTGCTTACAAAGAAGGGAATATCACTCGGTAAACCTTCAAAACCATCAGTGGGACAAAAGGCGGTTCTTTTGGAAACTGTATTCTATGACATGACGAGATGATTACACAGCTTTGTTTGAGACTATAAAATTGAAATCATGTATTCAATCTACTTAGAATGACTGTGAAATAAATGGAAGGTATTTAAGTTTTAATTTCAACTCATCCTAAGTTATCTTGTCGAGTATTAATTCTTAACAATTTTTAACATAAAGCATCTTGCTTTTAATGAAATTTACAAAAGCTTTACAAAATACCTGTTGAAAATTTACACTAGGCGATTATTCTAGTATTAGACAAGATACGACATAAAAAAGTTCCTAACCTATTTCTAGGAGGTCACAAATGACTAGGTTGAAAAGAGTGAAAATGGGATTATTAACGCTGTCTCTAATTACTATACTATCCGCATGTACAAGCAATGATGAACCTAACGGACAAGCGTCAAAAGGTAGTAACGCAACAGTGTCTATTTCAGGATCAACATCTGTAGGGCCGCTTGCTGAAAAACTAGCCCACAAATATTCAGAGCAAGACAAAACGAATATTGAAATAAACCAAATTGGTTCATCTGCGGGTATTACCAACGCAATCAGTGGCGTGTCTGAAATCGGTATGTCTTCACGAGATTTAAAGGATGAAGAAATAGCGAGTGGATTGAATGAGGTCGTTATTGCTTATGATGGAATTGTAGTAGTGACTCATCCAACTAACAAAATAAAAGATCTTACGATGGAGCAAGTAAAGAAGATTTTTACTGGAGTTGTGACGAACTGGAAAGAACTTGGTGGAGATGATATGGAAATCGTTGTTGTCTCTCGCGAGGATGGTTCAGGTTCACGTGATGCTTTCCAAGAAATTGTCGATTACAGCTCTGGCGAATTAATAAGAAATGCAATTATTGCAAGTGGTAACGGTAATATTAAAACAACAGTAGGGAACAATAAACATGCAGTGGGCTTTATTTCATTTGAATATATCGATGACTCCATTTCGACAATCGACATTAATGGCGTAGCAGCAAATGCAGAAAATGTTCTAAAAGAACAATACAGTTTGTCTAGACCATTCTTATTTCTATATAAAGAAGGTCAATTAACAGAGGATGGCCAACGATTTATAGATTTCATCTTAAGTGAAGATGGACAACTCATTGCAGCTGAAGCAGGAGCTATTCCTATAAAATAAAAGATTCTTAAAGAAAAACAGAACCATAATTTTGAGTGTGATTTTGGAGGAATAAAGTGTGTCTATCCCAACAACTAACGAGCAGGCCGTAGCAATCGGTAAAGCAAATAAAAGGAAGTATTTGTTAGAGAAGGTGTCTTCAAGAATTTTCTTGATTTGCGCACTTCTTTCAGTTATCACTTTATTGTTAATCATTGGATTTGTATTTTATAAAGGAGCTCATCCCTTTGTAGCAGGTGGTTATAGCTTTATAGATTTTATTTTTGGTACTGATTGGGTACCGAGTGAAGATAAATTCGGTATCTTCCCAATGATTGTTGCATCCATTTATGCAACAGTTGGAGCATTAATTATTGGGGTTCCTATTGGATTATTTACAGCGATTTTCTTGGCGGAAATTGCCTCTAAAAGAGTAGCTAAAATTATTTCACCAGCCATTCAGTTGCTAGCTGGTATCCCATCTGTATTATATGGTGTATTTGGACTTGCAATCATTGTTCCATTTTTACAAGATACGTTCGGTTTAGTGAAAGGACAAAGTTTACTAGCTGTTATTCTTGTGCTAGCAATCATGATGTTACCCACAATTGTGACTGTAGCAGAGACAGCGATTCGTGCGGTCCCTCATACATATCGTGAAGGATCATTAGCACTTGGCGTATCTCATATTGGGACAATTTTTAAAGTCATTGTACCAGCAGCTAAGTCAGGAATTATGACGGCAATCGTATTAGGTTTAGGTAGGGCCATTGGGGAAACGATGGCAGTTATCTTAGTAGCTGGTAATAGTTTAATCGTCCCTACGAGCCTTACAGATAGTGTTCGTCCACTGACGACAAATGTTGCTTTAGAAATGGGTTATGCATTCGGTACACATCAAGAAATGTTGTTTGCAACGGGAATTGTTTTATTCTCATTTATATTAATTTTGAATTTTGTATTAGCCAGAATCAGTGCGAAGGGTGGCAACTAAGATGAGGCAATTTAAAGATAACTTGTTACGTGGACTTTTATGGTTCTCGGCTTTCTTATCGGTTGCTGTCCTCGTTATGATTGTGGGGTTCATCTTTTATAAAGGATTTCGTTTAATCAGCTTCGATTTCATCTTTGGCGATTATTCACCAACTGGAGGCGGCGGTATTTGGCCAATGATTGTAACAACGGTCTACACAATTGTTATTTCATTGATCATCGCAACACCCATTGGGATATTAGCGGCCGTTTACTTGCAAGAATACGCGAAACAAGGGCGTTTGGTAAGAATCATACGTTTTGCAACAGAAAGTTTGACAGGAATCCCCTCGATTATTTACGGTTTGTTTGGGGCAGTATTCTTTGTAACAACCTTAAAGTTAGGTATGTCCATTATTGCTGCTTCATTAACATTAACGATTATTGTTTTGCCTGTCATCATCCGAACAACAGAAGAAGCATTGAAAACAGTACCGGCTTCCTATCGTGAAGGTTCGTTAGCACTTGGGACAACGAAGCTACAAACCTTATATAAGGTGATTTTACCTAATGCCATGCCGGGGATTTTATCGGGTATCATCCTCTCTGTTGGACGAATTGTTGGCGAGTCAGCTGCTATTTTCTTAACAGCCGGAACTGTTGCTGCCATGCCAAATGGAATCTTTTCATCGGCTCGAACGTTAACGGTTCATTCCTATTTAGTCACACAAGAATCGGGAGACATTGAACTTGCTGCAGCAGTGGGGATCGTCTTAATCGTTCTCATTTTGATCATCAACCTTTCAGCAACCTACATATCAAAAAAGTTAAACAAAGGAACCAACAAATAAGGAGTGCTTATCAATGAGTACAGCAGTAATGGAACCAGCAATCACACAAAATCAAGTAGGAAAGGTATTTGCGCATATGGAGCAACATAAAGTAGGTACATCGAAAATTAATGTAACGGATTTGAATTTATTCTATGGTGAGAAACAAGCGCTGTTCGGCGTCGATCTTGCTATTCGTGCAAATGAGGTTACTGCTTTAATCGGTCCTTCAGGTTGTGGCAAATCCACTTTTTTACGAACATTAAACCGAATGAATGATTTAATTGATGGTGTGAAAATTACAGGTGAAGTTGTCATTGATCATGAAAAAATTTATAATTCAAGTGATGTAATTAAATTACGCACAAAAGTGGGAATGGTATTTCAAAAACCAAATTTATTCCCAATGAGCATTTACGATAATGTTGCCTATGGTCCAAAGGGGCAAGGCATAAAAAATAAAAAAGAATTAAATCGAATTGTGGAAGAAAGTTTACGCGGAGCCGCGATTTGGGAAGAGGTAAAAGACCGTCTTAAAACATCAGCACTAGGTTTGTCTGGTGGTCAGCAACAACGTGTTTGCATTGCACGTGCCATTGCGATGAAACCAGATGTTATATTAATGGATGAGCCTACTTCCGCACTAGATCCAATTTCTACGTTAAAAGTCGAAGAACTAATCACGAAATTGAAAAAAGATTATACGATTGTTATTGTTACTCATAACATGCAACAAGCTGCACGAATCTCTGATAAAACAGCATTTTTCTTAAATGGAGAAGTTGTTGAATACGATGATACAGATAATATTTTCTCTACGCCAAAAGATCAAAGAACCGAAGATTATGTCACAGGTCGATTCGGATAACAGGGGGTAACAAAGGATCATGCGTGAAAACTTCGAGAAAAATTTAGAGGAATTAAAAAGTAAAATCACCGAAATGGGTGAACTATCAATTATTGCCTTAGAAAAATCAGTTAAAGCCTTGAAAATACAAGATGTTGAAATTGCTATAAAAACCATGGAGGGAGATACAGCAATAGATAAACTTGAAGTGGAAATTAACCAGTTTGCAATCTGGATTATGGCAAAAGAAGCGCCTATTTCAAGGGATTTACGCGAAATTATTGGTGTACTTAAAATTTCGTCTGAAATTGAACGGATTGCGGATTTTGCCGTAAATATTGCAAAATCAACCATTAAGATTGGTCAAACAACATCTTTACTGGAAATCACACATGTAGAAAAGATGAAAGACATATCAATTGAAATGCTCCGAAAAGCACTCCAATCTTTTTTAGAGGAAAATATGGTACTTGCTAAAGAAGTTGGCGACTTAGAGGATGAAGTGGATCAATGCAGTCGTGAAAACTATAAAAAACTGACTACGTATCTAAGTGAACATCCAGAAGAAACAAATCAGCTTGTCCAATTATTATTTGTAAATCGTTATCTTGAAAGAACAGCAGACCATATCACAAATATCGCTGAAAGCGCAGCATATTTGATTAAAGGTCAAATATATGATTTCAATTCATAAAATAAAACCGGAGGAGAAAAATGAAAAATTTTCTCCTCCGTTTTTATTTAAGGTAGCTCGTAATAAAAATTAAGAGTATTCTATACATAATAAAAAAATAGGGGAGGAAACTAGTATGACAAAGAGAAACAAGGAGTTGTCACTAGAACAACGTGAAGAATTACTCGAAATATTGAAAGCTCGTTTTGAGAAAAACATGAATCGCCATAAAGAACTTGAATGGAGTAAAGTCCAAGCGAAGTTGGAAGCGAATACTGAAAAACTATGGTCGCTTAATGAGATGGAAATAACCGGTGGTGAACCGGATGTTGTTGGTCATGATAAAAAGTCGGGCGAATATATTTTTTATGACTGTTCAATAGAAAGCCCTAAAGGCCGTAGAAGTGTTTGTTACGACCTAGAAGCGTTGGAGTCAAGAAAAAAGCATAAACCAGAAAATAATGCTCTTGATATGGCTTCCGACATGGGCATTGAGCTTTTAACGGAAGAACAATACCGGGAGTTGCAGGAACTTGGAAAGTTCGATATGAAAACATCGAGTTGGGTGCAAACACCTGCCAATATTAGAAAACTCGGAGGGGCTATCTTTTGTGATTGGCGCTACGACACTGTCTTTGTGTATCACAATGGAGCAGAATCCTACTATGCTGCCAGGGGGTTCCGTGGCTCGCTGAGGGTCTAAATTTTGCACCCACTAAGCTTATAGACGATGAGATAGAGTGAGGGGTGCCAGGTTCTTATTGATTTGTGAATTGTTTTAGAACCTGGTACCTGTCACAATGGTTTATTAAAAAATTACTTTTTCATGGATATTTAGTGCTTGTTGTAGTGAACTTAGTTGTTCATCGTTTAAAGGAATCATAGGTAAGCGGACACCACCGACAGGGATTCCTTTTAAATTCAAAGCTGCTTTTACAGGTGATGGATTTGGAGCAGCAAAAAGTGCTTTCATTATAGGTAGTAGTCTACGATGATCCTTAGCGGCCTCTTGAATATTGCCGCTTTTGAAATGTTCAACCATCGTTTGCATTTCATTTCCTATAACATGGGATGCTACAGAAATAACACCTGTTCCACCAATTGATAACACTGGAATTGTTAAACCATCATCACCGCTATACAATGAAAAATCTTCAGGTGTATGAGTAATAATTTCGACCATCGCATCTAAATCACCGCTTGCCTCTTTAATAGAAACGATATTAGGTATTTTTGAAAGGCGAATGACTGTTTCAGCAGATATGTTGACAACACTGCGTCCGGGAACATTATAAAGTATAATCGGTAAAGATGTGACCTCCGAAATTGTCTTAAAGTGTTGATATAATCCTTCTTGAGATGGGTTGTTATAGTATGGCGCAACGAGCATAATACCATCGACACCTACATCTTCTGCAAGTATTGTTAGTTCAATTGATCCTTTTGTGTTGTTCGAGCCTGTACCAGCAATCACCGGAACTCTGCCATTCACAACGTCCACTGTAAACTTGAATAATTTGACCTTTTCTTCTTCTGTTAACGTCGGAGACTCTCCTGTTGTACCAGATACCACTAAGCCATCTGTTCCATTAGCAATTAAATAATTAATTAAGTTTTTTGTAGCTTGAAAATCAATTTCACCATTTTCATCAAAAGGAGTCACCATAGCAGTTAATACTTGTCCGAAATTCATTATTTCTCCACATCCTATAATTTATTTTAAAAAAATAGAGGAAGAAGGGCAGTTAGTGAATGAACGCAAAAAAGCAACAACAAGGGCTCGTTGTTGCAGTAGAAATAATAAATTATTTCTTTGCATAAGATAGCCCTCCATATAGTTTCCTATATGACAATTCTGTGTTTATTCAACACAGAACCAGCTTCAAGAAAATGAGATTCTCTCCACTTCGGCAAATTCCCCTTTCCACAAATGTCACAGGATCTCATCATCCTCCACGTGTGTACTGATGGTCTTTGCGCCTCTATCCTTACTTCAAAATTTTTGAAATAAGTGAATTTCTAATTAGACAAACCTTACCTCTATTCTAACGCAATTGCAAGGGAAAGGTGCCGAGTTCTAGAAAGGTTCTGAATTTAATGGGGACTTGATATTCTTTTAAATGTTATTTCGTCTGTTGATGACCCATTTATTTGAATAAAGTACTAGTGAGAAGGGCTTGATGACCTTCATTTTCACTGGACTATTTCCGGCACTCTTGCACGTTGTATAATGTGCTTCTTGCTTACTTTTAAGAAAGACTATGCATCTAATCATGTGATGCCTAATAGAAAGTGACACTTCTTTACTATTAAAATAGAGAAAATCATAAAGAAAGTTTCAGCCGCCAAAATTATATCTTTGGCGGATTATATTCAGATAAGAAGTCCCACTATTCTTTCGTCCCAAAAAGCAGTTGTACATGTAGCGCCTGTATTACTCTACGGAGCGTTTGTTGCCAGAATGGTTAATACACACTAAGATGAATGTATCAGGAAGTGAATCGATGGATTGTGGCTAAGAATAGAAAGACAATAGTGGATCAGTTAATAAACAAGGGTTGAGAATAAATGTATAAAGGTGATGCTTGTTATGAAGGTTGAAATTGAAAATGAAATTATAGAATTTAATGTTCAGTATGGAAATAGGAAGAAGCTAGCCATTCAGATAGATTCGTTTGGTTTCATAACAGTTAAAGCTCCAAATGACACAAGTAAAGAAATGATTGTCAGTGCCATTGAGAGCAAAGGGAAAAGGATACTAGAGAAAATACATGAAATTGAAGTAGCTCGAGAAGCCCCTAAGGCAAGAGAGTATCACGCTCAAGGGAAGTTTTTATACCTTGGGAAAGACCGTTTTCTTCATGAGTTAATAGATAGTAGTGAGTTAAATGAAGAGGTACTTAAAAGAAATCTCAAGAAGTTCTATATCGCCAGCTGTAGGACGATTATAGAAGAACGGATAAAAATATATCAAAAACAACTAAAAGTAAAGCCTAAAATCATCGAAATAGTAGAGTCTAAAGCCAAGTGGGGTAGTTGTAGTTCGGATAAAAAGCTAACTTTTAATTATCGTCTAGCTATGGCTCCGGTTGAAGTCATCGATTATGTGATAATCCATGAACTTTGTCATATACTTCATATGAATCATGATCGCTCATTTTGGAGACGTGTCGGAAGTATTATGCCGGATTATAAAGAGAAGGAAGAGTATTTGGCGAGGCATGGGTATTCAATGTCACTTTAATAAACACGTCCACATTTAGAGAAAATGTGGACGTGTTTTTATGTTCAAAAGCTGATACTCTCTTGCCTCCTGAGTGTATCTTTGGGGGCGTTTTATTATAAGATTCATGTATTGCAATAGGTACTAGGTTAAAAACAATTCCCAATTGTTTTTAACCTAGTACCTTTTTTGTGTCCAGTATTCGACTCAATAACAAATCACTTAATCCTCTCGGTACTCAAATTATTATTAATTGATTTGATGTTTGGCATGTTATTAATAATGTGAAACGAAAATGCATTCTAGAAAGAAGTGTTTTTTGTGTGGTAACGAGTAATTGAATACGAATGTAATTGATTCCAATACGGGTTTTAATTAAATTATTTCTTTCAGGATTTGTAAGGTGAGAAAAGCCTGAATTAATAAGGGGTGAATAACATATTTTTTCAGTAATCAGACTATAACACATTTAATAATAATAAGGTATTCATTATTTTTATATAAACGAAAAGTGAACTTGTTGAACGTTTTGTGACGTAATTACTAGCCTTTCGGTGAAGAATTGATGAAGTTTTGATGAAGTTCACTTTAGGTAATTGTTTTTAGTATTTCATTATAATAAGATGAAAATATGTTGTGAGAGTAACCGACTAATATGTTTTTTTATTATGCTACTAAAGCTTATAGAGTAAAAGAAAGGGGTACCTTCATGAGAATGAAATGGACTTTTTTAGGTTTGGTTATCAGTATTATCGCAGTGTTAGCTGGCTGTGAACCAGTAATGGTTATGGATCCAAAAGGGCCGCAAGCTGAAACGATTTCTAATGTTATTTGGATTTCGATTGCTACCATGGCGTTGGTTGTGGTCGTGGTTTTCGGTATGTTGGCATACATCGTAATAAAATATCGTGCGTCGAAACAGAGTGCAGATTATGAGCCCCCACATATCGAAGGTAATCCGGTGGTTGAAGCGATTATTGTTGGTATTCCGGTTCTGATTATCATTTTCCTTTCAATCATCACTGTCAAATCCACTTATGAAGTTGAGGCGACACCAAAGGGTTATGAAGGTCAAAAGCCATTGGTTGTTTATGCATCTTCCTCTGACTGGAAATGGCATTTCAGTTATCCGGAAGAAAATATCGAAACTGTTAACTATTTGTATATCCCAACAGATCGACCGTTGGAATTTAGACTTTACTCATACGGACCCATCACGAGTTTTTGGATTCCACAACTTGGCGGACAAAAATATGCAATGTCGGACATGGTGACCACGTTACATTTGGCAGCTAGCGTTCCGGGAGAATACATGGGGAGAAATGCAAACTTTAGCGGTAAAGGGTTCGCTGAGAATATATTCCATGTGGAAGCGATGCCTGAATCGGAATTCGATAAATGGGTAGAAGAAGTGAAAGCGACTGCGGATACTCTTACTGAGGAGAGATTTGAAGAGTTATTAGAACCGGGTCATCTTGGCCAATTAACGTTTAATAAAACTCACTTGGAATTCTCACCGGCTCCAGAAGGGGAGCATGGGGGACATCAACATGGATCAAGTAATTCCGATGATAAAGCAAAAAAAGACGAATCTGCCGATGTTGATGGTGGATCAGACATGGGACATACGGAACATCAACATTAAAATTTCCAAACAAATCACTTTGCATATAGAGTCTAATTTTTGAGAGGAGTCATAGAAGTATGGAGTACTTTGATCGTTTTGCGATTCCACATCCAAGTCCTGCGATTTACGCATCAATGGTTGCCATTGGCCTAACCATGATTGCGATTCTCTTCGGATTAACATATTTTAAAAAATGGGGTTATTTATGGCGTGAATGGCTGACAACCGTAGACCATAAGAAAATCGGTATTATGTACCTAATTGCTGCTTTGATAATGCTATTCCGTGGTGGAGTAGACGCAATTATGATGCGGGCACAAACTGCTGTACCTGACAACAAGCTGCTAGATGCTCAGCATTACAATGAAGTTTTCACCACACATGGAGTTGTTATGATCATTTTCATGGCTATGCCATTTATCTATGCATTAATGAACTTCGTTGTTCCATTGCAAATTGGAGCGCGCGATGTAGCATTCCCTCGTTTGAATGCACTTAGTTTCTGGTTGTTCTTTATGGGGGCGATGTTATTCAATATTTCATTCGTAGTTGGTGGCTCTCCTGATGCCGGCTGGACTTCGTATTTCCCACTTGCAGGGAATGACTTCAGTCAATCTGTAGGAACCAATTATTACATGCTGGCGATTCAGATTGCCGGTATTGGTACATTAATATCAGGCATTAACTTCACGACTACGATACTCAAAATGAGAGTACCTGGAATGAAATTGATGAAAATGCCAATGTTCACATGGACTGCTTTAATCACGAATGCAATTGTCGTTTTCGCATTTCCTGTACTGACAATTGCGCTTCTATTGGGAACGATGGATCGGCTATTCGGCACAAATATCTTTACGATGACAAATGGCGGGATGGATATGCTCTGGGCGAACCTGTTCTGGATTTGGGGACATCCGGAAGTTTACATTCTGATTTTGCCGGCATTCGGTATTTATAGTGAGATCATTTCTACTTTTTCCCGTCGTAACCTTTATGGGTATAAATCAATGGTTGCATCGATCGTAATCATTTCGTTTTTCTCATTCTTGGTTTGGACTCATCATTTCTTTACAATGGGACAAGGTCCACTGACAAACAGTATTTTCTCAATCACGACAATGGCGATTGCCGTTCCGACGGGGATTAAGATATTTAACTGGCTGCTTACGATGCGTAAAGGGAAAATTGAATTTACTGTTCCGATGCTTTATACAATAGGATTCATTCCGATTTTTACAATCGGTGGAGTGACCGGGGTAATGCTTGGTATGGCCAGTGCCGACTATCAATACCATAATACGATGTTCTTGGTTGCGCATTTCCACTACACAATTATTCCTGGTGTTGTCTTCGCGATGATAGCTGGTCTCACGTATTGGTGGCCGAAAATGTTTGGCTTCATGTTAAGTGAAAGAATTGGGAAATGGGCATTTTGGTTTATCGCGATTGGCTTTAACGTAACATTCTTCCCAATGTTCTTCACTGGATTGGATGGACAAGCACGTCGGATGTACACGTACTCTGAAGCATCGGGGTATGGAGCGCTTAATTTACTGTCCTTTGCTGGAGCAATTGTACTGGCGATAGGCTTTGCTTTAATTGTCTATAACATCTATCACAGCATTCGCTATGCATCAAGAAATATCAGTTCAGATCCGTGGGATGCACGTACGTTGGAATGGGCCACTCACAGTCCGGTGCCATCGTATAACTTTGCGAAGACACCTCAAGTTAATTCAATTGAAGCGTTCTGGGATCATAAGAAAAAAGGACAACCATTATTCAAAGATGAAATTGAAAAGATTCATATGCCGAATAACAGCGGTATGCCGTTCATCATGAGTTGTATTTTCTTCGTATGGGGCTTCTCGCTCATATTCAACATGTGGCTTCCTGCAATTCTTGCGACAATTGGAATCTTTGCGTGTTTGGCTTACCGTTCATTCGAGAAAGACCACGGGCATTACATTTCCGTTCAAGAAGTAGAAGACACTGAAAAAGATTGCGAGGTGCGGGCTGATGAAAACAGATAACTCGCTTCCACTTGAATATGGTACAGAACAAAATAAATTGAACATTTTAGGTTTCTGGATTTTCCTTGGAGCCGAAGTAATGCTGTTTGCAACACTTTTCGCAACCTACTTCATTTTAGAGCATCGTACGGGCAACGGACCGTCCGGAGCTGAGATTTTTGAACTCACTCCAGTGCTCTTTGAAACGATTTTACTGTTAACAAGTAGTTTTATGATTGGTCTTGGTGTTCATGCAATGCGTCTAGGTAAAAAAAATGCAATGATGACATTCTTTGCGATTACCTTGCTACTTGGTCTTGCATTCATAGGCGTAGAAATTTATGAGTTTACGCATTATGTCCATGTTGGAGCTGGCCTTCAAACGAGTGCATTCACAGCTATCCTATTAACTACATTAGGGACACATGGAGCTCACGTTACACTTGGTTTCTTTTGGGGATTATTCATCATCCTTCAAGTGAAAAAGCGCGGTTTGACGCCTGAGACAGCCAATAAATCATTTATCTTTTCACTTTACTGGCATTTCTTAGATGTTGTCTGGATCTTTATTTTCAGCTTCATCTACTTGAAAGGAATGATGTAACATGAGCGAATTATTCCCGCGCAAACAAGTAATGGGCTTTATCTTTTCGTTAGTTCTTACTGCAGCTGCACTGACTGTCTATTTCTTAGATTTTTCATTTGCAGTGGGGATGACAATTCTTTTAGTCACAGCATTCGTACAAGCAGCAGTCCAACTCGTTGTCTTTATGCATGCTGGTGAAACTGAAGATAAAAAGGCGATTTATATGAATATCTATTATGCAGTTGCTATAGCGCTTGTTACCATCTTGGGTTCATTACTAATTTTGGCTTGGGATATGTAACAGAATATATCAAAAAGGAGCGCCTAAAATGGCGCTCCTTTATAAAAACACAGAATATGGGTTTGATTTTACATTACCCGCAACTTGGAAGGATTATTCGATTGTAACGGACGAGTGGGAGGGCTTGGCGGTTTCACAGGCTCAAACGGAAGAGGTAATTGAAAATGGTCCAATGAATTCTATTCGACATCCTCAGTGGACTTCGGAAAATCCGCGTCAAGATATACCGATTATGATTTTCACAATAGAGCAATGGGATTCATTACAGCAGGAGAAGTTCCATATAGGGCGGCACCTATCGGACCAAAAGAATTAAATCGTAATGAAAAATATGTTTTTGCAATACCCGCACGTTACGACTTCGCATTTTTAACTGGTTACGAAGAAGTCGAGCAGATTTTAGAAGGTAAACCGTTAGAGATTAGCGAAGAGTGAAGGGTTGATAATATAATGAAAGAATAAAAGGTACCCACCAGCTTTGTGTAGTAGTAAAGAATTATGAAATAATCGATAGTGTAAGATACCTGGTTCTGATACAATTGCGACTTGTGTTAGGACCGGGTATCTTTTTTATTTCATCATATATAGGTGAATTAGCTTTAATAGGTAAAATACTAAATATTGCATCTTTTGATAATTGCTGTATAGTATTCTTTAGAATGCTTGGAGGTCATATTTTTGGTACTTTACTTTTGAGATATATCATCTATCTAATAAATAACTATAAATTAGGAGCTGATATATTATGATATACAAGAACACACTCGATGGTATTTCTTCTGATATGTTAAAGGGCTTTTTTGTAGATTGGCCAAAGCCACCAAATCCGCAAACTCACTTACTACTGTTAAAGAAAAGCAGTGAAGTGATTATTGCTATTGATGATCAAACTAATCAAGTAGTTGGATTTATTACAGCGATAAGTGATGGAGTTCTATCTGCCTACATTCCATTTCTTGAGGTTTTACCGGAATACAAAAATAAAGGTATAGGTAAGGAATTAGTAGATCGGATGCTAAAAGAACTCGATGGCATCTATATGATTGACCTATGCTGTGATGACGATTTAATTCCTTATTATGATAAGTTCGGTATGACGCAGACAAATGGTATGGTTTTTAGGAATTATAAAATGCAATCTGGAAGTTTGAAAATATAAGCCAATAACGCTTGGGAATTTGTCCAATCTCAACGGAATTGTTAAAAGATGCACCACTACACCTTATTTTCATTGTTCACTACTGCGAGCATGTTGCCTGGTTGGAGTTACCCCAAAGTAAATTTGAACAGCCCAGATACCTGGTAATAATCCCATTTGGGTTTATTACCAGGTATTTTTCATTATCCCAAAGTAGAGCGCTATAATTGCATCTAATGAGGATTTAAAATACATGCATAGTAAATAAAGTTAGTAAAAGTGAATCGGAAAAGGCTTGGGGTGCGTCAGTAGGATGAAGGTAGGTGAGGTTGTGACGGAAATTGAAGAAATTATTGCCGAACATGGTGATTATTTATTGCGTGTCGCCTATTTGTACGTGAAAAATAATGCAACCGCTGAGGATATTGTACAAGACGTGTTCATTGCCTTCTATGAGAAACAGGATCAGTACAGGGGGGAGGCATCGCTGAGGACCTACTTGGTGAAAATGACGGTTAATCGCAGCCATGATTATTTACGAAGTTGGAAGAACAAGCGAACCATGCTGTTTGAAAAAATTAAAGGGAGAGGCACTACTCATACGCCTGAACGTGCAATAATTGAGAAAGTGGAAAAGCAGGAATTAGTGGATGCCTTGTTTACATTATCAATCACCTATCGTGAAGTGCTCATTCTTTATTATTTTCAGGAGATGACGACGGTAGAAATCGCGGAATTATTGGAGCGTCCGGAAGCTACGGTAAGAACTAGATTACAGCGTGCGCGAAAGCAACTGGGAAATCGGATAATTGATTATGAATGGGAGGAACTAGGCCGTGAATCAATTTAAGGAAGATTTAAATCGTGAGCTTCAGTCTGTGTCATTGTCCAAAGAGAAGAAGCAGCTAATTGCAACGAAGGCAAAAGCAAAATTACACAACCACAAGAGACGCATCAACTTACAATATCGATTTGTGCTCGCGATTTTCACGATATTCGCAATAGGCTTCAGTTATTTACTATGGCAACAGGAGGGACCTGCAAGTAAGGCGCAAGGTGCAGCACCGATTGAACCTATAACGACTACGACTTGGTCAATGCTTACTAATGATTTTTCAAAAGCGGTACTCTACATAAGCTTCTTTATTATTCTGCGGGACTTGTTAAAGAGACGCTTGCAAAAAAGTGGAAAAGGCTTACCGATTTGTGTGGAATGTGGTGAAGAATGGTCCTATCGAGAGGCCTTGAAACAAAGCATGAAAAACACAAAAATGACATGTCCTTACTGTGGTCAAATACAGTACCGAACGAAAAAATCAAGATTAAAAGGTGGTATGTTAAATATATTTATACCTTTTATGATTATCGCCCCTCAGCTATTTGATAATATATTGCTAGGTATTGTTGTGCATGTCTCATGTGCTGCGTATATCATGTTTAGCCTAGGTCCATATTATTTGGAACTCCAGAAGAAAGATCCTATCAATGATCCTTTATGGTGATAAATTACTGTCACCAGGACAATTCAGCTGCAAATTCGGGTTTTGAAGTGTCAGCGTACCGGAACAATTGCAAACGCCCAATTTGACCAAGTCCATTGCAGCGTCAAGATTGTCTTCAGCCAGGTTGGTGGTGCAAATGAAGTTTGCATAAGTGCTAGGAACATTTAGGGATGGAATTCCTTTCAGATATAGGATGTGTAAATATTAAGTTGAGTAATACTAGCAACCTGTAAAGGTTCTATCTGCTTCATCATTTTCACTTATTTTTCTAGTTTTTTTAATGCTAACTGTACCATATGAGTTTATTGGTAATTAAAAGATCGGAAAAAACATGATTTAAAGCACCTAGTTCTAAAATATGCTGAATTACTTTAGTACCAAGCGCCTTTCATTATCTATAAAAGTTGCAAGTGAAAATCTTTTGTAGTTTCATATAATTATAAAGCATACGGGCGTGTCTTCCTTTTTTAGTATATGGATCTATTTTAGATCGTAGCCGATTAAGAAATTCGCGGTCACATTCACATGGGTTTCTATCCCTGCGATAACAATCATCATGTGCTTTACAAGCTGCATCTAAATCATTAATAGGTGCGCCGGGCCCATTACAGCCAGGTCCACACCAATTATAGCCTGGTAGAATACAAAAACGAAATCTTCCATTTCTCCTCCGTGACAATATAAAAACCTCCTCTGATGGCTAAGTCACTACTTACTATAGATTATTCATTGGTACGAAATAATGTATAAGCTGTTACCTACGGACTTCGCAATTATTTTATCAAAAGAGGAAAGAATGATTGAGGTATAATGAAGACATCCCTAAACTTTAATAATCAAACATTGACAACGGGTTTCAATTCAACCAGCATAATGTCGAAGTATATTGAACATATGAATATATATATAAAACTGAGCGAAGGCGCCTAAGAGGGTGGATCGAAGCGGGTTTGAAGGGAATCATTATGACCTTTATGATTTTGGAGATTATTTGCTGCTTTTTTTCTCCATGTTGCTAGTGATTACTTCATCTATATAAAAAGGTTATAGAACCTGCATATTAAACTTTCGAAAGGATGTCTTTATTTTGATTACAGTAATACTGCTTTTTTTATTTGCGGGTCTAGCGGAAATCGGTGGAGGTTATCTTATTTGGCAGTGGTTAAGAGAGGGTAAACCGGCTTACTTGGGTCTTATAGGCGGGCTTGTTTTAGCGATGTACGGAGTGATTGCCACTTTCCAGCACTTCCCGACTTTTGGCAGGGTGTATGCTGCTTATGGCGGGGTATTCATTGTGCTATCTGTACTTTGGGGATGGGGCGTCGATAAAAAGATGCCGGATACATACGATTGGATTGGTGCTGCAATTTGTATAGTTGGTGTATCCGTTATGTTATGGGCGCCTAGAAGTTAATGTATAGCGAATAGCACCTGGTATCCAAATGGTTATGAAATGTTTGGATGCCAGGTGCTTTTTATTGAGGAGGAAGAAATAGCAATTTATTTGTTGGTATTATTAATTTATGATTAAGCCCAGAACACCCGTGACTTCAGTCTCGGGAGATTCATTCAGGCTCTACATGGACATGAACATCGTATACACCATGATCATTTATCAAGACTTTTTCAACATGGCTGGCTATATCATGAGAGTCTTTAATATTTAACGAGGAATCAACTAAAATTACAATATCTATTACTTCATTATTTCCGTAATACCTCCCTTTAATTGTTTCTATACCTAGAACTCCATCCACTTTTTTGACTATATCCTGATAGAGTTTAATTTTATCTACATCAAATCCATCCGAAAGTTCATGTGAAGCTAGTTTGAAGATATCCCAAGCCGTTTTACATATTAATAGTCCAACAGTAATGGCAGTTAGCGTATCCAACCATGGCATATTTAATTGTGAACCAAATATACCTATAGCCGTTCCCATACTTACCCAGGCATCTGAAATGTTATCTTTTGCAGCGGCCATAACCGCTTTGCTATTAATTTTTTCGGCTAGTTTTTTGTTGTAACGGTAGACAAAATACATAACTATTGAAGAAAAAACACCTACATAAGCGGCGCCAATATGAGGGGTCTCTTTGCCTCCTTGAAACATGGAGGTAATTGCCTCATTCAATACTTGAATACCAACTGCTAGCATAATGAATGAAGCGACCATTGAGGCAATTGTTTCACTTTTCCAATGACCGTAACCATGATCCTTGTCAGGTGGTTTTTGTGAAAGTCTTAGTCCGATAAGGACAGCAATTGATGCGACAATATCAGTTGTATTGTTTAGTCCGTCTGCCCTCAATGCGGCAGAGTCACTCATATATCCAACAACCAACTTTATGATAGAAAGAAAAACATAAGCAATAATGCTAATGATTGCTCCACGTTCTCCTAACTTAAGGTTATTATACTTTTGATTCTCCATTTTTTTGCCCCCCTATCGAATTCAAAACATGATTCATAAATTGAGCATAACTAGGAGAATTCTTTCCCTTACGCAACAAAAACCCTCGACTGATTCCAGTCGAGGGTTTTGGGTTTTGAAATATAATTTTGAGTTAAATCCAAGTTGGGGCACAGTTATCACTCACTAAGTTTAGACGTATATATATAGTAGCAGATGAAGGTAATTATAGCTCGATATTAACCTGTAAGAAAAGTCGGTTGTCTTCAGCTAAATAAGGTGAGGTATTTAGAAATGGAGCCTCTGTGGGTACGATTTACATTGAAAGGCTGAAGCGGTTATTGCATCAGGCAAATGAACCTATCATACCCACCCACTCTCGTAGAGTTCAAACATTGTGTCCGTTGGATAAGCAGGTATAAATGGAAGACTGTCGATGTAGGTATTATATGTGGACTATTCAAGAGATGAGGAATACTAGATGACAAGGCAAAGAGTATTTTAGAAGGAATCGGAATTGGACTTTTTAATACAGCAAAAAAATGGATCAAACTATAAAACAGCAATCCAATCGCTCAACTGCATAGTAGCATTATAATGTTTTAGTTCATTTGAGAAATATGTTTAATTTATCTATCTTCTGATAATTTTATGCAAAATGCCTATCAGTAATCTTGCGAATGGTGTGGTAATTGGAAGTAAAATGAAAGCATATATTGTACCCCAAATCAATGTACCTTCAACGTTTATCGTTTTCATGCCACCTCTAACGATAGTTTCGCCAAAAATTGCGCCTATCGTTCCGCTATATAAAGCTACAAGAAATGCACTTAGAAGGCTTAAGAGCCAAAGTTTTTTGTTGGAGATTTCGTTTTTATTGTGAAAATATCCTCCTAACACTGAAAAGGTAGTTGCGAAAGGAATTATCACTGAGAAATATAACCAACTTTCACCCCTGAATAAAGTTATGCCACCAGCCAACGTTTGTCCTATTAGCATAAATAACAATGCAGTAACGAATGAAAATAGAACACCGAAAATAAGACCTTTTAACGAAGAAATGTTTTTCAAAATCTAATCACCACCTAATACATAATATGAGATATAGCGAATTAATCATTTGGATTGTTTACATTACTATTATATCAGAAAATATAAACATAATAAAAATCATCCCTAAAGCAACAACGCTTAAGGAAACAGATAATTCGAGAAAATCTATTTGTTGAGAATGGTATAATGGAAATATAATCAAATGAATAAAGATCCTATGTTCTTTCTATTATTTCCTTAAGTATATGTATTCTTTTAGGTGTCTGGCTTATTTCAATATATTTGAAATTCGAAACCACTTATGAATTAGAAGAACCACTCTGATATGGGTTAATCTCACCGAATGGATAGTAACATCATTATATTTGATTAGCAAAGTGGAGAATATGGACGGAAGTATATTGAGTCTAATGAGTGACCGACCAATTGCGAGAAACAGCCATCACCAATTTCTACAATATCAATATAAATTCATAATGTTGTCTTACTCCCATGAAAATAAAAAAACGCTAATTATTGATAATAGTGCATAACAAAAAACTACTGAGCCTTGAGAAGGGTAATGTTGAATTGAAAGGTACATTAACAATCAGCTCCATCCTCCAGAAAATATAGGCAATGCCGGTGCAAAAACTAGTGTGGGATTAATCTCCCGAAAGCGCTTTACGTATCGTGGTCGTTGGAGTCAGGCTAACGGGTTGCTTTAGTGAAGATTAGGCTGCCTTTAATTACAGCTCTTTCTAATTGAGTAATGGAGTATCAATTAGGGGGATGTCAACCTATTGTGAATGGTGTATACAAAGTCGTTCAGCGATTGAATGGATGTTTTTCAGTTAGATCTTATGGAGCTATTCCAGTTTCTTATGTAACTAAGGGACAAGTTAGTGAAATGAAGAATATGGATTATTATGGTGGTGTGAGTTGAGAAGCAGCTGTCAATGTGAAGGTGGTTCTTCAGGCTATTATTGGTTCAATATTAATTAGTGTATCTTATATAGCTTGTATGAAGTTAGTTGGTTATTTTAAAACGAACGCTTATAAACCAGATATTATTGTTGCGTGGGACAAAGTAGAAATACTTCAAAAATGAAGTTGTGTTTTGTAAGATTATTTCATTTGTTTTTGCTTTGTTGTCTTTTGTGGGATCATAATTATTTCATGAGGAAAAATGTTCAAATAACAGGACAAATTATGGAGGGGTAAAAATGACAAGGTTTATTGACGATTTAGCTGGAGCTATCTATGATTTCTTTAAGTTTATTTTTACGAGTACTTGTTATCTAATTGCTGGAATGTTAATTGTCGGAGTCCCACTTTATCTAATTGCTTTAGTATTTAATATGCTGCAATAACGGTGGGCTTTGGTGAAGATATAGCTGCCTTTCATAGTAGCTTTATATTTTTGAGTAATGGAGTTAAATACTTCCGAGAAATGGCGTTATGTTAACCTGATGCGTGTGGACTATGCAAGCCCCTTCAATGATTGTAACGAATACGTCCAATTCATAAATGAAACAGAACGCTATATTTTGGAGGGAGATAGGGGTATGAGGATACTATTTACTATTAGCATTTTTATTTCTGGATTAATTACTGCTTTTGCGTTTTTCTTTGCACATAGATTAACTGTTCCATTTGACCCCACAAATGATTTATTAGGTGGTGGTAATGGTAATGCAGCTCTGTTTTTTGTTATGGCTCCAGGTCCAGTTATTTTCTATTTCTATTTTTCATTGATTTTTGTATTCGAGAAACTTCATAAAATCCTTTCGTTAACAAAGCAGAAATGGTTCAAGTATAGTTACTTAATTGTTTTCATTATTATTGGGGTGATTACTTTTTATAGAGCAACAATATACCGGAATTATATTAATACAAATCACCCATATATGGAGGTAGGATTGCTTAGTCAATTTTCGAACAATATTTTCTTTAATATATGGACATTTGTAGCATTGTTATCTTTTATAGGGTTTATATCTTTTTGGACCAAGAAAAAATGAATAACAAGGGAAGTGATTGGAAATTAGCCTAATCGAAAAAGGCTCGAATAGTTTTATCCCGCATTAACGGGTAGTAAGACCCCCACTTCAAGTATTCAAGGACACAAGAAGAATAAGTGGGGGATCAACTGCCCGTAAAAGCCCGAATGGTTAAACTAACAATCAGTGGGGGATGAAGAACCCCCCTCTGATTGAAGATTAACTTTATTAACCGTGCAACTATTGTTCAACTAACTGTACAGGGTCGTACAATAAGAAAGTAATAATAAAAGGGGAGAACAGATTGAAAAAATTAATACTGTTTTTATCTCTACTTGGTTTTCTGTTAGTTACTTCGGGTTGTTTGAATGAAATGGTTGGGCAAAAAATAACTGTACAGAAACGAACTGGTGAAGAAAATGTTTTTGAAGACATCAAAGAAGTCACTAAAAAAAATCAGGTAAAAAAAGCGATAGATATAGTTGGAAATGCTGATTTTGAAAATGAAAAGGTAGCAATGGCACACTATGCTGACTACCAATTTCAATTTCCTTCTAAGAATCGCTACGGCAGCGAAGACAAAATAGCGTCTTATTTACTATGGATTAGCTCAAATGGTGAAAATCTAGAGATAGTTAACGATAGCGATAAGTATGTGAAATTAACAAAGCAAGATTCAGCAGACCTTTATGAAATTTTAATAGGAGAAGAATTAGTAAAATAATTCCCTATCTTCGTATACTCTTCAATTAACGAGTGCGTTTGTGAAGTGGGTTATGTTTACCTTAAGCACATGGGATAAGGGAGATCGTTCAGCAATCGAATGGCTGTTAACAGGTAGAATCTCATGGAGAGACTTCTAATAGACAACAATATAAGAATAGAGGTTATTATACATGGACATATATATTGAAAAATTACAGGATACAGATGCTGAAGGTTTGTATAAGTTTGAACTTGATAACAGAGCATTTTTCGAAGAAATGGTACCTACTCGTGGAAATGACTATTATAACCTTGAGGTTTTTAAAAAAAGACACGAAGATTTACTTGAAGAACAAGTTCAAGGAGGTTCATATTTTTATTTAATTAAAGATAAAGATAATTCAATTCTAGGAAGAATAAATGTCGTGGATATTGATAAATCTCAAAAAACGGGTCATCTCGGTTATAGGGTGGGGCAAGCACATACTGGAAAAAGTATTGCCACTAAAGCATTGAAGTTATTAGTAGAAACAGTAACTGACATAGACATAAAACAAATTAAAGCGAAAACAACAACTAACAATATAGCTTCTCAAAAAGTTTTAGAGAAAAATGGATTTGAGAGAACAGCTACTGATAGCGGAGAATTCGAAATGAATGGCCAGAGGTTAAACTTTGTTTATTACATTTTGACTATTAAATTTAAGTCTTATTTAACTTCCATGAAATAAAAAACTCTAATTAATGATAATAATGTATAACAATAAAGCTAAGCCTAGAGAACGATAATATTGAATGTATAGGTAAATTAAGCAACAGCTTCATCCTTCATATAATATAGGTAAGTCTGTTCCAGTAACTAAAGTAGGATTAATATTCCATAAGTGGCTACCCATATTGGGTGCAATAGTCTGTGATGCACCATAATCGTTGGTGTTAGACTAACGGATGGGGGCTCTATGGCAACATAGTTGATTGTCCTTCTTCATCAGTCGTAGTATCCAATATCCGTTCTGCATACATTTTTATCCTCTGCGCTGTAACGCTGATTTTGCGCTACATGTATGTCGAACGCTCCTTTTAGTTTAATTATAATTTTTTCAGAAAAGTGAAAGTATCGGTTATTGCACCGATGCTTTTTTAGTCGTTTCAATAAGCGTTTTTATTAATGTTTTTTCTCTAATGTCCCCCCCAAAAGAGAAGCCATTATCGGTTGAGTAGTTCTTTATTTCCAAAAAGTGCATCTTTTTTTGATTGAAAACTCTCTAATAGTCAGGACGGTGAAAAAAATGACGGTTAATGACAAGAAAGTAATAAAAGCGATTGGAGGAGATCAACAAGCGTTGTTGTTTTTGCTTCAACAAGAAAAAGAGAAAATTTATCGTACTGCATTTAGTTATGTTCGAAATAAGGCGGATGCTTTAGACGTTTTCCAGCAAACTGTGCTATCGGCAATTGAGTCTATTCATCAGTTAAGGGAGCCAAAGTATTTTTCGACATGGCTGATGAAAATTTGTATCAATGTATCACTTGGTGTACTTCAAAAACAAAAGAAAGTGGTTTTGATGGACGATCTGAAATTTCAATCCCTTTCCGCGGAGATGGCAACATCTGATGAAAAAATGGACTTACTTGATGCCATTTATAGATTAAATGACAAATATAAGACAGTCCTTATTTTGAGATATTATGAAGATTTAACTTTTGAGCAAATAGCAGAGATACTTGGCGAACCAATCGGTACAGTCAAATCGAATGGCAAGAGAGCGTTAGCGAAACTCAAACCGATATTAAAAGGAGTGTATATAGATGACCGAGCAAAACCGCTTTAAAGAAGTGATAAATGAAATTCCTGTTCCTTCTGAAGAGTTAGATGCTATTTTGATAGATGCTTTTAAACAGGAGAAAAAGATAATAAAATTCCCCTTCAAACGAATGGTTAAATATACTGCAGTTGTAGGGATTCTGTCTATTTGTACGATTTCCTCTGCTTATGTGTCACCTGCATTTGCTAACTTTGTTACGCAAATTCCAGTCATTGGTCATGCATTCGACTATTTCATCTTACAAGAAGACTATTATCAAGCGTATGAGGAAATCAGTACAGATATTGGTTTAGTTGAAAAAAGTAATGGCGTCGAACTAATTATTGAGAAAGCATTTTATGATGGGAATACGGTGACGCTTTCGTATGTACTGCGAACAGAAGAGGATTTAGGTTCATTTCCAACTTTCGAAAATCTGCCCACTAATATAAGTAATGCTGGCTATGAAGGAGAGTATGTCGATGGAGTCGGCTATGTCGGCATGATGACCTTATCAATGCTGGAGGACGCTAAGGAGACGGTAAATGTTATTTGGAAACCAAAATCGATTTCTTCAGATCAAAAGACAATAAAAGGGGATTGGCAGTTTGCATTTTCTTTAAATGCGCTAAAGGGATCACATATTTCGATTAATGAACAAGTAAGTAAAGAAGGTATTACAGTCGAATTAATTGACGCAATCAAAACAGATGTCAATTTAACAGTAAACTATTTACAAAATGTCAAACCATCCGTTCATAACAACTGGATGTACGTTGAAGCAGAGTTACATGCAATTGATAATTTAGGTAACGAATATAAAGTGCCTTATACTGGCGGAACAGGAACAAAAGGTGGAGATTCCAGTGAAGATATCACATGGAATGCAACGATTCATGGTCTTGCCCAAGAAGCAACATCCATTACATTTTATCCATTCGCACATGTAAGCAATAGTCAAAGCGATAATAAACGTATTGATTTCGAACCGATTATTGTGGAATTAGAGTAGCTATCAGGTGATTTACTCAACAGTGCTGTTCTCAAACGTTTAAACTTGGGCGTACACTTATGCTTCTTAACCCAGTCGATTAACTGTAATAGAAATACTGTCTTAGTAGAAAATGTTCGAATTCCCTTTCCTTTTGGAATCATTATATACCGAGTAATTGAATATTTATGAATGTCCATACTGCATGCATGCTCAATGATTAATAGCTGATCGACCTTCCTCTCCCAGGCGTAGTATCCAATACCCGTTCTGCACATATTTTCATTCTCTGTTGTGTGGCGCTAATTTTGCACTACTTATATGGTTAACTGTCCAAGGTTTGATACCTGTACTGTAAATTAGAGTCTATAGTAAGGAAAAACGCCTTCCATTTATGTATAACCATTCGAAGTGGTTACACGGAAGACGTTCCCAAAAAACATATGGTTATCCTATCAGACTATCGCTTAATTAAAAAACTTGAGAAAGGCGTTTTCAGTTCCGCTGCAAGAACAAGGCACTTGTTCTTGCAGCGGAACTTTCTTTAAATAGTTATATTGGTGTTCGTCTAGCGGAAATGTTTGAATTCATACATGTTGATGGAGTTGAAGTTGCGGTTGTACGTTTGTTGAGCGTTCTTAATATCGAAAACAGGCTGTTGATTGGCCTTATAGTTTAGAGTATCGGTCATGTCGGCGAATGCTTGGTATATAATGATGCTGTTTGATTTGATTCTGGCAGATTAACGGGAGTCTTATTCGGTCTTTTCAAAGATTCCATTTAGCGGAGCTGATTTAATTGTTGCAATAATGTCCGTTTATATTGGAATTATTTTGATGATTGGTATCTTCTGGTTGTATACGGAATTATTTATAAGAATCCCGTTAGATAGCGAAAAGTACCAGCGAACTTGCACGGAAGTTATCTAATTGTTAGAATTAATTATCCATACTTTTATTGGAAATGAATTTATTGCTTCCTCTTTTATATGGAATTAATATTATGGGAGCCGCTGCCAATAACATATACTTATTTCTAAATTTGTTATTTGTCTATTTAATAGACGCAAATTATGATAGGAGTGTATAAATGATGGAATTAAAGACAGAACGGTTAAGATTAATACCCTTAAATGCAGTAAACTTAAAATTACTAATTGATAATCAGAAGGCAATGGAATTAAAGTTATCACTAAGTCATTCAGATGAAATTCTTAGTGAGGAACTTAGGCAAGCCATGGAATATAGACTTACAAAGGTAGTAAATGATAAGCAAAATTATTTGTGGAATACAAATTGGTTAATTGTTTCTGATGATAATAATTGTGTAATTGGCGGCATGATGCTAAAGGGCTTACCAAATGCAAATGGTGAAGTAATAATCGGCTATTACACATTGCCTAACTATCAAGGTAATGGCTATATGACGGAAACGATTATTAGAACGAAAAGTTGGCTGTTAAGTCAGCCTAATGTTCGGTATATAATTGCAGATACCGAAAAAGACAATAATGCTTCTCATAGAGTATTAGAAAAGACGGGTGCAGAAATGTATAAAGAAACGGAAGAATTATATTATTGGAGAATTTTTTAGATAATTCCTCAGTAGGAGAGAACCAGCATTTTATATGTTGGTTCTTTTTCTTTGGATATACCACGTCAGGTAATAACTTTTTTATGATAGTGGAGGTGTATATGATGAAATACGCCGGAAGGGGAATAAGTGTCTCGAAATGAATCCCAGCAATTTTTTCATAATAAGGTGTTAAGTACTTTGTGTTGTAAGATGCTCATCGAATGCATCAATAATTTGAAGGAAGTGATCCGCTTCACGGTAAACGTGGTCAGCAAGCAAAGCGGGAATGTTGCTCTTTATTTTACATGCTTCAATTAAATCTCTTGCCGTCTTTTTGAAATCGCGTAACGATACGACAGAAACGCGATTTTGGTCAAGAAAGTGTTCTAAAAGCGGTTGAGTTTCTGACTGAGGACGCATGTGATCCAAATCTTGTGCTTGGAAAAGAAGTTGGTCGAAATCATGGCTAAATTCTCGAGCTTGATCGACAAGTTTTCTTTCGGATGGGTCTAATAGATGGCTGATGAATTTTGAGTGATCCGCCATTATTTTTAAGAAAAACACATTCTCTTTAATAATTGCCTCAGGTAAAGGTATCAGCTTACCTTCATTTAATTCTTTCAATCGCTTAGCAAAATAAGCCGCCTCTCGGCTTGTATGATCAACTAATAAAGGAATATTATTGGACACAATTTGGCACCGTAATATCAATCCCAGTACTTTTCGTTTATATGCCCAAATAGAAGCTGCCGCCTGATACACTTGAATGTTTAGTTGTCTAATTACATTCGGATCTGTTGTTTCGTTGTAATTGCTAATTTGTTCTTCAATTCGTTCAAATACTGCAATAAATTGCTGTGCTTCTCGAATAAGTTCTGTATCATCTGCAGTAAACCCGAGACTTAAAAAGAAAGCGTGTTCCTTCATAATCCGTGACCAAAATCGGATCTCATCCAATGATTGTGTTACAAATGTCGGAATCGGATATTCACTCCTCTTATAGTGTCGATGCTATCTACTGTATTCGGAGTAGGATGAATCCATACTGCTTTCATATTTAATAATTAATACTCAGGGATTAAGCAATGTGTTATTGCTAGCTAACAGCAGGTTCCATCACAGTTATTGTCCGGTTAACTGTATTCATATTCAAGGTTGCTCCAATAGGTATTGTAGCTTTATAAATGCCATGTCCAGTTGCTAGATTGGACATGAGTGGTTTACCTAAAGGTACTAGAAAATCGTTTATAAGATCGTTATAGGACTTTCCATATGCATCTACACAATTTGTACATTCCCCCATTATTATCCCTACACAATCATCGAACTTCTTGGCTAATAAAAGATGATTCAAATACCTGTAAACTGTGTTAATCGGTTCATGCGTTTCTTCAAGTACGATAATTTTTCCTTCCGTATTGATTTCAAAAGAAGTTCCTAACGTACCGATGAAAGATGTGAGATTGCCTCCGACAACGGGACCGGTAACGTTTCCGGGAACTAAGCTTTCGAGGAGCATACCAGGTGGATTATTTATTAGCCAAGGCGCGGTTAATGTTGTGGTTGCTGAGAAGAATTGATTGAAATTATATGCCGGAGTATTTGGATTGAAGTCTAGCAGGAGAAGGCTGTGAAATGAAATTAAGTCCGCATATTCGTACAGTACATTTAGTAGTACTGTAATGTCACTGTAGCCTGAGACGATTTTCGGATTTTGAGAAATGATAGAAAAGTCGAGGAAGGGGAGAATACTTGCTACACCAACGCCGCCCCTTGAAGGCAATATCCATTTCACTTCTTTATTCTGAAACATGTTCATCAAATCCGACGCCATTTGTTGGGGCGTCGCTGCGAGGAATCCATTCGATGAATAGACATGCTCGCCTACAAGTACTTTAAACCCCAAATTCCGTAAAGTTGTTATTCCTGCATCTATTCTACTTGCTGCCAATGGACTCCCCAACGTAACAATCCCAACAGTATCTCCTGGCTGCAAGTGAGGTGGTTTTATAGCCATATTTTACAGCTCCCTTTTAAATGAAATAGGATCATGTGAATCCTTGTATTTATAAGAAAAGAAATAATTTATGTTAACAAATGAATACCTATATAAACTGAGTGAAGGCGCCTTCCAAGGGGCAGCCGAAGCGAATTCATTGGGGTTCTTTATTTCAATCTATATATTCCGCACTGCTTATTTAGAATTAACTAGGTGGTATACCTCGCAAGTATAACGAACGAATCTAGCGACAAAGCGATGTTGGAAGAACAATCTATTTGTTAAGTGCCGACTATCTATAGAGATTTTTATTGGAACTATTTGTATCTTTAAGCCTAGTAAGAATTAACAGTTGCAGGACCTTCCGCATATGCTATAATAAATAAAAAGAATGATTAGAATAGTTAGTATTCATCATTTGGTCTGAGGTTATAATTATGGGGGAGTTACAGAAAAAGAAGCTATTATTCGTCTTTGTAAGTATATGTATGCTACTTCTAGTTGGTTACGAGGCACGACCTTTTCATCATGTAGAAATGAATGGAATGATTAGTGTTGCGCACCGTGGCGCTTCTAATTTTGCTCCAGAAAATACGCAGTCAGCTTTTCGAAAAGCATTAGAGCTTGGGGCAGACTTTTTAGAATGTGATGTGCACCTGTCGAAAGATGGAGAGTTAATCATTATGCATGATGACAAAGTGGACAGGACAACAAATGGTTCTGGCTATGTGAAAAACTTCACGCTTGCCGAATTGAAAGAGCTAGATGCAGGAGGGAAATTCCATTCTTCATTTGCCGGAGAAAAAATCATTACTTTAAATGAATTGCTCGAAGAATTTTACGGGGAAACTGGTTTATTAATAGAGATTAAGAAGCCATCGATGTACCCGGGTATCGAAGAGCGAGTAGTGGCTTTGTTGGGTGAATATAATGATTTGAACAGCATTATTGTTCAATCTTTCGATATCGAATCGATGAGGAAAATGAACACGTTGCTTCCAGAATTAGAGGTGGCCCTACTCATAAAACCATCTATTCAATCTCTGTCCTCTCAAAAAATAATTGACCTGACATCCTTTGCGACATATATTAACTTTAATGTCTCATATGTCAATAAACGTGAGATCAATCAAATACATAATCAAGGTGGAAAAGTATTAGTTTGGTCTACGAAAAATCGAGGATGGGTGGACAAAGCTTATCAATACAACGTTGACGGCATCATTACAGATTTTTCAATTTGGCCAGTCGAGGGCCCCATCCAGCTGGTGCAAGAGTAATCCACATCTGTTCCTTGGGAAAGCTGCCGTGATTATTGTAGCCGAAAGCGATCCAGGAACGTACTAGTCGACATAAAGACTTTTGCGCCTAGCTTACCTGTATGTTGTGTAAGAAAATGGTTAATCAATAGACATGAGAGTAATCCATAGTATGAAAAGGAATCTAGTACTAGCCAATTGGGGCAGTACTGGATTTTATTATGGTCCAGCTCATAATGCGCTTCCTTGACAATGAAAAACAGGAGCCATACACTTATGAGTAGAAAAGATAGTTGGAGGATAAAATGACAAATAATAATTTCATACCAATCATTATCGGAACAGACATGAATGCTTACAACATGGCGATCTCATTCCATGAAGAGTATGGTATCAACCCAATTCTAGTAGGAAAAGAATCTTTATCATTCACCAGTTTAAGCTCAATTATAAAGACGATAGAACTCAATCCAAAACTGCCTGAACAACAAGTATTCGTGAGCTTCTTGAAAGAGATTGCAGAGAAGTATGCGGAGCCAGGGAAAAAAATGCTGCTTATCGGAACAAATGATCTTTACGTCCGGATGATTATTGAAAATGCGGACGAGCTGAAAAGTCATTTCGTGTTTAATTATATTTCGGAACCACTTATGAACGATGTGCTTGTTAAATCGAATTTTTATAAGTTATGCGCAGAACATGGTATTGAAGCACCGGCTACATATTACTATTCTTGTCGGGATGAAAAGCCATTCTCAGAAAAGGTCATGTTCCCAATCATTATCAAACCAAGCAACGGTGTCGAGTACTATAAGAATCCGTTTGCAGGCATGGAAAAAGTGTATAAGGTCGATTCCTACGATGAAGTCCATAACGTTATTACAACGATTAAAGCGGGCGGCTATAGAGAGGATCTCATTATCCAGGACTATATTCCAGGGGACGATACATACATGTGGGATTCCGTATTCTACATGAACAGTCATGGAAAAGCTGAGCTGATCACTTTCGCACAAGTCGTGCTACAAGAGCATACCGTCACTGCGATAGGGAATTATACAGCGCTTATTACTCGGTATAATGAAGAGATGATGTTGAAACTAAAAGGCTTCCTTGAAGCATTGAACTACGTCGGTTACGCGAACTTTGATTTGAAGTATGACGAACGGGACGGTAAGTTCAAAGTGTTTGAGGTGAATATACGACAAGGACGATCAAGCTACTATATTACGGCTTGTGGACATAATATGGCGAAGTATCTAGTCGATGACGTCATTCACGGTCAACAGAAAGAGCTGACGCTACTGAATGAAAAATTCCTATTCACTGTCGTACCTAAAATCGTACTGAAGAAATTTGTGTCGAACCAAGAAGTACTCAAAGATGTGAAAGCATTGCTTAGAGCTGGGAAATACGGCAATCCATTGTTTTATAAAAAAGACCGTCATTTCAAGCGTAAGCTGTATTTATTCGCTAGACAAGTTAATTACTATCGTAAATATAAAAATAGTACATGGTAAAACAATCCCCTATGCGATATGCATAGGGGATTGTTTATTTCGACTTATAAGTGCTGTGTGTTATTAAGATTCCACTATCGAATCTAGCTGCATGCTGATCACGCTTAGACTTCCGGCGGACTCTGCAATCATGGCGATCATTTTGCTTTGTTTTTTTATTGATGAAGTAATATTTTCTACGGATCTTGCAGTTTGCTGAGAAACATCGGATGAGTTTTGGACAGCAATCGATATCGTATGGTTTTGTTCGGTCACTTTTTTTAATTCATCATTTAAAGTATCGATTGCTTCAATGGTTTGTGTAACGGCTTGCCGAATGGCGATAAATTCTTTTTCCGTTGCTTTAACGGATTCATCAAGCTGCCTGGAATGGGAGATGGTTTCCGTCATTGTCTGGATGGTCTTTTCTGTTTCGTGTTCAATGCTTGCGATCATTTTTTGAATTTGTTGTGTTGAAGTATTTGACTGCTCCGCTAATTTACGTACTTCACTAGCAACGATAGCAAACCCTTTCCCATGCACTCCCGCCCTTGCTGCTTCTATACTAGCGTTTAATGCCAATAAATTTGTTTCTGAAGAAATACCTTTAATCGTTTCGGTTATCCGGGAAATATCCAATGTTTTATTATATAGTGCTGAAATGCTTACACTAATTTGGTCTGAGGCGTGTAAGGATTTTTCATTGGATTGTTTAAGCTGTGCAACCATCTCTGCACCTTGTTGTGTGGCCATTTCTGAATTTGTTGTCACTTGACTAATGATCTGATTTTGTTGATTCATCATATCAATTGAATCGTTCATCATTTTCACTCGGTTGCTGACGATTTCCATATCTGCGACCTGATGTAATACTTCGTGTGAAATGCCAAGAATGGCGCTGTTGATATCAGCACTGGTGGCTGAGGTTGCTTCGGAAATGGCTGTAAGTTCTCCGGCAGACATTATGACGTGCATACTTGCATCACTAACTTGTTGGAAAAGCACCTCATTGTCATTCGAAAGGCTGTGAATGACCAAATGCAGCTTTTTAATGTCATCCGGTGTATTCGAACAATCTATTTTCGTTAGTGATGAAGCCTCCAACGCGGTTTGTGCCAATAACGTAAATGTTTTTCCAAAAGTTAAATAGAATGCCAGTATGCTCATAATTGTAAGTACGCCAATGGCTAAATAGGCAAGAAGCAAGCTTTCCCATTGTGCAAAAAGAGAGGCAGCTCCTCCGACGGATAAAACAAGGACACCATGGACGACTACTAATTTCATGAATAAGTAACTCTTTGTAAGCATTTCTCTCACTCCAGACTTTTTTCCCGTAAGGCAAAGTAGTTATATACTATCAGGCAGAGTTTGTGAAAAAACGGTGTCAGACGTGGAGAAACCGGTGCCTGACACCGCTAATGATTACTTTTCGATTAGCTTAAATTTTTGCCAAGGATGAATCTGATCTAGTAAAAACTGTTCCTCTTTGTCAACTGTTGCAACAATATTTGTGTTTCCACTGTTCTCCATAGGAGAGAGGGCAATATGGAGTTCACCTTTGTAACGCTCATAGCCGGAATTATCGATTGTGACACTTCCACGAGCAATTGTATCTGTATCATGAGCTGGGAAGTCATGTTGTTGATAGAGAACACGACTTTGCGTAGAACGGATAACATAGGCGGAAACATCTCCACGGTTGAAGTGTGGATTTTCTAACGCAATTTCTTTCTCCATCTGTGAAGTTTGTTCTTTAAAGTCCACCTTTAATTCTAATAAATAGCGGTTGAGCAAGGATAAATTTTTTAACTCCTCCTCTGACGCAAAAGCATTACCGATAATCAAATCATCAATGAGATTTGTTTGGAAGAAATCCTTTGCTTGAACATCAATGGGTAAAAAGCGATGCTCCTCAAGAGTTGGAAGGCCTTCTTGGACTGGCCACGGTCCAAACTCTGCATCTTTTGAAGAAATCATAGCTGCTGTACGGATGCCATTTTCTTTATATTGGGCAGAGCATTTGAGGAAATGTTCTCTTGATAGGCCCGTGTAACGTCGAGGATAAAAGTTATGGCAACCAATTATTTTTTGCTTGTTCGGTTGATAGGAAAGAATATTTTCAAGGTATTTCGTTCCTTGACTCATATTCAATTCAATGGAAAGTCCATAGTCATTGAAAGACATAACGCTTTCTTCTAATCCTGAAAAACCGAGGTCAAGCCTAAGCCCAGACAGACCAAGTTCCTTAAAATACGATAAATCTTTATAGGAAAGATTTTTTTCTTCGAAAACCGATGGACTGACATCGGCAATAACTTCAAACTCGAGTTCGTTTGCCTTTTTTAAAAGAGTTTGCAGTTGTTGGGTATCTTGTTCATCCGTTGCGGACATTAGACAGGTGAACATACGTGTGAAACCATAGAAACTAGCTTTTTCCATATAGTTGACGAGTTCTATTTCTGTCCCATACTGTGGATAAATTGAAATTCCGAGCTTTCTCATTTACACTAGTGCCTTCATTGAAAACTGTGGTAAATAGGCTTGATTGACTTCTAGTATCTCATCTAACAATAACTTAGCTACTTTACTGGAAGGAACAAACGGATTAGTTGTTAAGGCAAGCAACGCTTTTTGTTTATTTCCGGTCACAGCAGCTTCGATTGTTAATTGTTCAAATGCTTTTATCTGTTGGATTAAGCCGTTCAATTCAGGAGGGAGTTTACCAACTTGAATGGGCTGTGGTCCTTCACTATTAACAGTACAAGACACTTCAATAACAACATTATCCGGGAGATCTGTAATGGTTCCATTATTAGGGACGTTCACCGTATGAATGGCATGGTCATTGGTAACAATTGATGAAATAAGAGAGATGGCTGCTTCTGAATAAAGTGAACCGCCTCGTTCTTCTAATTCTTTCGGTTTGACGTCTAAATTAGGATTCTTATAGGTTTCAAATAATCCTTTTTCAATGATTTTAACTTGTTCAGCACGTGTTCCTCTGAGTTCGGCTGCTTCTTTTTCTTCAATCAGCATTTCATCCATCATGTAGTAATAACGATGATAGGGGCATGGCAAAGCATTTAACGCTTGTAAAAACTCTTTATCCCATGGCGCATCATGAATGTTGCGCATATTCATATTGCGTCCCTCAGCGATGCGCTCGATAAGTGTACTCATTTTATCCTCACCGTTGACGAATACCTTTGTTGCATAGACAAGGTGATTTAATCCGGCAAAGGACATGTTTAGATTATCTCGATCAACTTCTAAAATAGTTGCAGTCATTTGTTTCATATTAATAGGCACATTACAGAGACCGATAGCTTTGACAGACGTGTACTTATGAATTGCTTCTGTTACTATTCCTGCTGGGTTGGTAAAGTTAATCAACCAGGCATCATTTGAATATTGCTCAATCTCTTTACAAATATCGAGGATGACGGGAATCGTCCGAAGGGCTTTTGCAAATCCCCCAGGTCCAACAGTTTCTTGACCAATTACATCGTATTTTAGTGGGATACGTTCATCACTTGCCCTTGCATCAAGACCACCAACCCGAAATTGTGTTAATACAAAATCTGCATTTGTAATTGCTTTAACACGATCAAAGGTAAGTTCAATCGTGATGGGAAGACCGCTTTTTTTAATCATTCTCTTTGCAAGAGAACCGACAATTTCAAGTTTTTCTTTTCCCGCTTCAATATCAACCAATACGATTTCATCTGCTTTTATTTGAGTCGCCCGAAGAATAATACCTTCGATTAGTTCAGGTGTATAGCTACTGCCACCACCGATTACCGCAATTTTCATAGTTGGTTCCTCCAATATCTATAATATTTGTATGAATTTTATAGTCAAAAATAAAAGGGGGGAGCAATCACTGTATTAACTCGATTTCTCCCGAATGATATTATTTACAATTCAACTTTTCCGGCAGCTATTCATCGCTTCATATAAGGCGATAAATTCACCTGCAAGATCTTTAAATGTGATTGCGTTCATAAGATGATCTTGTGCATGAATGAGCAGGAGAGAGGATTCTACTTTCTCACCACGAATTTCTGACTGTATTAAAAATGTTTGAACACGATGTGCATTGCTCATTTCCACATTTGCTTTTTCAATCAATTCGTTAGCCTGATCGAAATTATTTTCTTTTGCAGCTTGAATCGCCTCGAAGGCAGTGCTTTTTGCATTCCCGCTATAAAGAATGATCTGCATGATTTGTTCTTCTAAGTTCATAACTGCTCACTACTTCCTACTTGAGATTAATGTTTTTTCTTCTGGTTGTAATATAGGCCCATCTTGGACTGATAATTCATTTTGTTGTTGACGAGAATCAGCTTCATCTTGTAATGCCAGTTCTTCTTGAAGTTTTTTCACTTCAATTCTTTCCGCAATTTTAACAAATGGCAGATAAATTACTACTGAAATGATTAAGTTAACAGCGGCTAATACAGCCCCTTTCCAAGATCCTGTGGCCAAAAACCCACCAATAACAGGTGGTGTTGTCCATGGGATGAGGTTAACCGTTTTTGGAACAATTCCAGTTGCAATCATAACGTAACTAAAGATTACCAGAACTACTGGCGTCAAGATGAATGGAATGATTAACAATGGATTTAACACAATCGGGAAACCAAATAGAATTGGCTCATTAATATTAAATAGACTTGGTCCCGCACTCAAGCCCGATATGTTTCGATAATGTTTATGACGACGGCCTGCAATAAACACCGCAATGATCAAACCAAGCGTTGCACCTGTACCCCCTAAATACATAAAGGCATCAAAAAATGGTTTTGTTACGATATAAGGAATTTCTAATCCAGCTTCAAATGCTTTTATATTTGCTTCAATTGCTGGTAAATAAACCGCTTGCATAACTGGCTCCATAACATTTCCTCCATGAAGTCCAAAAAACCAAAGAACATGGATAATCAATGCAAGAACAATGGCCGACCCAGGTGTGTTAGCCAATTTGGAGACTGGCTCCTGTAATGCATCGAAGAATGCTTGATGGATATCAGGCATGCCTGCTACTAAAGTAAATACCTTAATTAGACCAAATATACTTATTGCAATCATAGCTGGGAATAGAGCTGCAAATGATTTTGCTACCGCTGTCGGAACGCTAGGAGGCATCTTCATTACGAGCCTCTTATTGCCAAGTAATCTCGTGAAAATCTCAGTTGAAACGAGTGCTACAATAATAGCGATAAATAATCCTTGTGAACCGGCCCAAACTAATGGTAATCCTGAGCCCTCCGCAATGGGCGTTGTAATCGCTAGTAAAGAAGCAAAAGAGACAACCCCGGCTGACAGACCGTCCTTATCGTATGAACGGGCAAGTTGATAGGAAATTGTGAAGGCGATAAGTAACGAAACAATTGCGAATGTCCCCGTCCAAACGGCCCCACCAAATTGCTTCCAAGCATCACCGCCAAAAATCATCTCCATAAAATTCTGGTATGCTTCAATCGGCAAATTATTGATAAGCGTAACCATTGAACCAAGAATCATTAATGGCATGATAATAACAAAGCCATCACGAATGGCAGCTAGGTGACGTTGAGCCCCAATACGACCACCAATTTCCATAAACTTATCCATTTTTCCGTTCATTTTATTCTCCCCTTTATTCTTCCTTGGAATAAGAAAGAATGTATTTTTAGTTGATTATTCCGTTAATTTAAATTAAAGATCAGAAATTCGACAAACCTCCGAATCTCTCCCCATATGATCTTCGTATCACTGGAAAAGCTTTTAGCCTATGATTATAGCAATGCAAGCGCCTTTGCAAGAACGGATTCGCCATTCATTGTGCCGTAATCGATACTTTCGATAACTTGAACTGGGATGTTCTTTCCTTCAACTGCTTTTTCAATTTTCTTTTTTAGATAACGCACTTGCGGTCCTAATAGTAGAACGTCAATTGAATCGAAGTGTCTACTAGACTCCGCTTCCGATACAGCAAAAATTTTAACATCCATAGCTTGAGCCTTTGCTGCCGATTCCATTTTTGTCACTAGTAAGCTAGTTGACATTCCTGCAGAACAAACGAGCATGATGGTTTTCATAGTCTATTCCTCCCCATTTCCTCTTTTTATAATTCAAGTAAATAGTGTTAGCCGTATATTTACTTGTACGTCTATTTAATATGCAAGAAGCGTGCCGACTTTTTTTGTGTAAACGCTGTCTTTTTGCGCCTTTTACGTTACACACATAAAAGTGAGGTGTGTAAACGTTCACACACCTCACTTTTTTAGGGTACCTATGTTGAGATACGATTGTTTTCTACAAACATTTTATAAATATGCATCTGTTCACTTTCTGCAAAGGTAATATCATATTCGACTTCTAAGCTATATAAGATAGTTTTCACAATCGCGAGCTTGTCTGCATGCTCTTGATGAAACTTTTTTGGACTAGGGAATGGACGTGCTGGTTGATTTAATCTCATATTTTCAATGAGAAAGGCTAAATGGAGGATAATGCCCGTATCGACCCCAGTATCCAGTGTGATGCTCAATTGCAATTCAAGTTTAATCACGGTTTTTTGCAACAGTTGTATTAAACGAGAGACAGAGGGAATCATTTTAAAGTGATTTTCAAGTGCTTCTACCATCTCGCTATAGGGTTCATGATTACCAATTAAATTTTCTAATCTTTTTAAATGATGGTCCTGGAAGATTTCAATCGGTGAAAAGTAAGGGATATTGAAGTATTCGAATTGGACAGTCCCTGCAATCGCTAATATATTATAGTCCTCTAGTAATTGATCGATTTTTTCTGTGAAAGATTGCCGATGAAGAAATTGTAAAGTAATAAGTTCGATATTTTTTCCTTTTACAACTTTTTCTAACTGTTCTTTAATCATTTTAGCGACACCATCGCCTGTGAAACAAGCTGTAATGATGGCTTTTTTGGATGGTTTCGGAAGGGATGCCGACGAACTGAACTGATTTTCAAGTAATTGCTTACTGCTATGATATATATCTTCCAAGCTTCTTCCTAATGAAGCTTTTCGAACCGCTTCCATTACTACAGGTGTACTTGCCATTGATACTGTTTTTGTTTTTATGCCCATCTCTTCAAAAATCATATGGCCAAAGGAAGAAAGTGAGCCCATATCTACAAGGAATAAGACTCCTTTTGTCGGTTGTAGATCATGTATTGCACCTTTGATAAGGTCATACATATCCCGTGCATCCATTGAAAGTGGCATATCAAAAGCCTTCCCGAGTCGTACGCCTAATAGATCCTGAACAGTCATTAACATACTAGTTGCAGTCGAGTTTCCATGCATAACGACGATAATGATGACCTTGTGTTCTTGGGTATACATGTTTTCTTCTATTTCGGGTACTAAAAACATGGTGATAAAACCGATTTCGTCAAGTGGAATTTCTACACCGACTTCATTTCCTATCATTTGTGCAGCTTCAATGGCGACTTTAAATTCTTTTGGATATTTTTTATGAATTTTATTTAAATTGGGATGTGAGATCAAGTTGTTCTGTTCGATTCGCTCAATTGTTCTTTGTAAATGAAGTGCAAAGGCAAATTTCATTTTCTTCTTAAAGGAACGATTTAATTCTAGTTCTGCAAAGTGGAAAATCTTATCAGTGATCTCCAAAATTTGATTATTAACCATTTCTTTTAAACCAACTTGTGGTAAATGGTCAATGTATTCATCAAAATATTGATTGAAATCAACAAGCAATTCTGTTTGAATCTCTTTATCGTTCTTACCCTCTTGGTGGAGTTGTTTTAACTTGTTCTCCATATTTTGATAAAGATTTTCCTCGTGTTCTTGGTCAATATACTCAGTACTTTCATCTTTATGGGAAAACGTGAAAACTTTCTTTTCCGTATCAATGAGTCCATCCATTTTTTCTCGATATTGTTTAACGTCCAGTAATCCTTTTTGGACATGGATTGATAGGTCATTCTGCCGAATTAGGATGCTCGATGTTTGATTTGATATATAATGCAAAAAAGATTTTGCGCAAGCGAGTTTTAAATCACGCTGTAATTGACCAATGTTAGCAGTCGTACGATAAAGTAAAAATGCGGTTAGTGCATGCCTTTCAACATAGATGGTCTCATTCAAAGATCCTGACTCCTGGATAAGAAAGTGCTCGATTAGCTGATAACGTTCTTCAAATTGGCGCTCCTCTAATGAGGGCAATGTTATCGTCATCGGAATCCTTCTTGTGAAAGTTTCAAGTAAATAAGATTCCGTAGATTCCGTAGTGGCCCCGATGATTTGGACAGAAGCGGTTTTCGTTTCCTCACTATCCCCTAAGCTTCGAAATTCCCCTTTATCGATGAAAGTAAATAGCATTTCTTGGCCTTCGGGAGGTAACCGATGAATTTCATCTAAAAACAAGACCCCTTTATCGGCTTTTTCGATTAGCCCTATCCGATTCTCAGTGGCCCCTGTAAAAGCCCCTTTTTTCACTCCGAAAATATGTCCGAACAACAGCTGGGGATTTTGAGCATAATCCGCACAATTGAATTGAATGAAAGGGGCATTCTCTTCGATACATTTTGACTCAAGAGAATAGTTGTACATAATTTTAGCGAAAAAGGATTTTCCAGTGCCTGTTTTACCTAGAATTAAAGTGTGCAAACCCCTTGGTGGATAGTGGATTGCGGCTTTCGCTTGTTGGACGGAAATTCTCAAACTTCCTTCCGTACCGATTAAGTGAGAAAACGCATCGTGATTGGGTTCTGCATATTTTGGTTTAGGCAATAACTCCTTATAAAAATAGAGGATTGGTTTCCCGCTAGTTTTTTCAATTAAACCATCTTTGTAAAGTTCATTTAAATATCTACTGACATTTGACCGATCAAGTTGAAGGTGTTCGGCTACCTCGATGGCGGAGACACTACTTTTTACTTTTTTAATATAATAAAAAATATCGTCTTTACGGCCCATATGTATTCCTCCTCAAGCGGCTACATTGTTTCAACTAATATGAATAGTTCGGTATTATCTTTATTTCTACCATGGTATCACAAACAAGTTCAATCAGATAGAAGACTTGAACCAAGTTTCATTCCACCTACAATTGGAGTTTCAAGCGAAGACTGGGATTTCAAAAGGTCTAGTAGCCTTATACCGAAACAAAAAGACTTCTCGCGTCTGGCTTTCTAACGAAGGTGAAACAGGAGATAGGTACTTATAACTAATAGCGGTAGTAATGGATTGAAATGATAAAGGATACTTTTGACCTTATAGTTGCTAAAATAAATGATCTTTACAATTGGATGATTAGTAGATGGTTGAGTTGTCTGAATTATTGCTATATAATTATAAGGAAAGGGGGATGCTTGTAAATGAGGAAATACTTGAGGGAGTTCGGCGCTTTTCCTGACATTGCTGTTATGCTGCTTATTTTGATAGTTTGTGCTTCATTAACCGTTCCACATGTACTCCATCTTTGGACGTGGGTTGCTTTAGTCTTGGGAATGCTGACATATGCAACAAGTGAATACATGGTTCACCGTTTTTTATTTCACATTAAGACTCCAGAAAACCCGTTTATGCTGAAGATGATCAAACGGTTACACTATGATCATCATGTCGATCCGGATGATTTGAAATTATTGTTTCTGCCGTTATGGTTCAGTATTCCGGGATTTATCATTTATGGACTTATTGTATTCCTAATAACGGGGAGCACGAACCTGACGGCGTCATTCGCGACAGGCTTAGTGGCTTACTTCCTCTATTATGAATGGAAACATTATATTGCCCATAAGCCAATACAGCCCCGTACGATAATGGGGAAAAATATTAAGAAGCATCATCTTTTGCATCATTTTAAAAATGAAAATTATTGGTTTGGTGTCACCCATACTTCATTCGATAAAACGCTTGGAACCTTTAAAGAAAACAAGGAAGTTGAAAAAAGTCCGACCGCACGTAATTTGGAAAACAGGGTGTAAGTACAATACTCGTTTCCCTGGTTATTGCAACTAGGGAAACTTAACATGTTCTCGCAACGTATTAATAGTAAGAAACATTTCAAGAACATGTCTTGCTTAGTGAGAGAGGTCTTAGAGAGCAGAAAATGAAACGCAAATTTTTCTACGAAGATTGGAGCAAAAAATATGGAGTTAGAAAAATTTATGGCAACAAATTTCCCAAACTTAGTTCTTACGCCACCATTGTTTTATAACTGGGACATTGGTATTCGATTTGAATTAGGAGTGGACTGGAAAAGGGAAGAGAATAAAGAAGGTAGTGTCTATCTTAGAGGAGTTTACGACAGGGCTATCACTTTGTTTGAGTCTTTACACCAAGAGGATGAAGAGATTTTAGTTGTGGTAAATGCACATGATTACGGAGGTAAATGGGCGTTCCGTGGGAAATTGAATTTGTTCTCACGGTATGTACGGGATAAGTCTGTTCTGTACAAATTACAGCATAAGATGATTCCTTACATAATTCCCGAAGACGATGAAGACGGTAAATACAAAACACATCTCTTTATTCTTAAATGTAAAACCTCTGACATTAGATACGTCTCCCTCTTAAAAGCCATATGCAATACTGATATGGGAGTAAAACCGAGTATTAATAATCGAGTCTTTTTTATCAATGTGAAAAATGAAACCATCTTCCATGTGTATGATGACAGAGGCTGTGATTTGGTGGCTAAGTCCCCGGAAGCAATTCGGAGTATCTATGCGAAATATAACGATTGGATATTGGATTATGATAGGGAAAAGATTGATAAAGTATTTAATTGAGTAGTTCGATTCGAAAAGCGATACTCTTAATTGAAGATTCTTTGCGTATAAAAAAGGACGATACCATATTGGTATTCGTCCTTTTGATATTTTTTTGAAATATCACGTCTGTTGATTAACCAAAAGTAACCAGTGAATAACATGATCAGCTACTGAGCGCTACGTGTATAGTTGACTTTGGATTGAATGACTTCTATACGATTACCGAGATGTCTGGATGTATAGGGAATCGTATGGTGGTCCTTTATCCCGCATTAACGGGCAGTAAGACCCCACTTAAAGTATTCAAGGACACAAGAAGAATAAGTGGGGGATGAAGAACCCCCCTCTGATTGAAGATTAACTTTATCTGTCGTGCTCCAAATCCATAAGTACTCGTAGCGCTGAATCTTTTTTGGACGAAAGAATAGCGGGGCTTCTTATCCGGATAAAAGCCGCCAAAGATGTAATTTTGGCGGCTGATTCTTCCAATATGGTTTTTACTTTTTTTGGTGAAGAACTGTCGCTTTCTATAAGATATTACATGAATTAGATACATACTCTTTACTAAAAGTAAGCAAGGAACGCATTGTACGACGTGCAAGAGTGCCCGAAATTGCATCTTCGGGCACTTACACTCTACATAGAATGTCATCTATTCTTTTCTTCCAAAACTACTGCATTTTTCACTTGAATAGTATAGGTACGCGACAGGATTACCGAAAAAAGTGTGGCTAGAAGTGACTCTGTCACTTCTAGCCACACTAGGATCCCTCAGTAAATCTGTCATGAATAGTTAGCCGAAAGCGGGCCGAAAATAGTCCAGTGAAAATCAAGGTCATCAAGCCCTACTCACCAGACGTGTTGAAATATATTTCTAAACAGCGAAGTAAGCTTCGATGATTAACTTTGTCGTTTGTTCGTCCATCTCCAAATGCTTAACATCAGTTCCTTCAATAAGTTGCTGCGTGTTATTGTCATCGAAATTGAATGAGCGGGATAAGTAGGCATTGAATACACTAATCATGCCGTTCAGCCTCTCTTCCTCAGCTGTCAGCATTCCAGGTTCTGCGTTCTCGATGATTTCCAACTGTTGAAAATCAAGTGCGTTTTTGATGAGAGATAGAAGATCGTAATTCGTCGCAGGCGAGGGGTTTGTAATGTTGTAAATCTTGCCAGCCTCCGCTTTACTTGCAGCCAATGCTAAAATATCAGCGACGTAATTGACTGGAACAAAGTTCGATGTTGCGTTTTTACTTCCGACGACACGGTAAATCACATCAGCCTTGTCAGAAGATCTAGCGATACGACGCTTGAACACATCAAGTGCCCGCATAAAACCGTAAAGCGTGAACTCGGAATCGGCTTCGCCTGTTTCTGAATCACCAACAATAATTGAAGGACGGAATATTGATACATCCATACAATCGGAATAGGATAGGGCAAGGTGTTCGGATTTTACTTTGCTCTCTTCATAAGGATTATGAACGTTTGCATCGATTGGATAGAGTAATTCTACACCATGCGCACGTTTCCCAACAGTGTAAGCAGTGCTGATATAAATGAATTGATTTACATTAAATAGTTTGGCCAATTCCAACGCGTTTTTTGTACCTTCGTAATTGACTGAAAAGAGCTCTTCACGTAATTCTTCATCGAATTTCACAAGAGCTGCGATGTGATAAAACAGGTCGACTTTGCCTTGTAATTCATGAATGACATCGTCAGAAAGTCCGAAAAGCGGTTGTGTAATATCGCCGTTTAAAAGTTGGATTCTGTTCGCGGCATCCCCTGAGAGACTCGCGACAAGTCGTTGAGCTTTGTCCATATCCCGAACGAGTACAAATAATGTATGATCAGTCGTTTCTAGTAAGTTATTTAGTAATTTACCACCAAGAAAGCCAGTAGAACCCGTTAAGAAAATCGTCAACCTAAATCCCTCCATGAATAGGACAGAAATTATCTCCGTCCAATTGCTATTCTAATTATCGCATATATGGTTGCTTAAGTGAAAAATTAGCGGTTTCATGTTTGAAATAAGGTCATTAGAGGAATACATGTTGTGGATTCGACATCAAGGAGGAACTTACAGCATGAGAAAGATGGAAGAAACACAGATGGATTTGAAGAGGGAGAAAATCATCCAAAGACTTGTGAAAGATGGGGTTTTCAAACTACATGGGAAACATCTTTACGAACTCCCGCTTTACGCACTTATGAAAGCCTATATAATACGTACCGAATAATATCGTACCGGCTGGAACCATCGCATCAGCCGGTATTTTTAGCGTGTATTGTCTTATGTTTAACCAATTGAGGTAAACTAGTGCGATAAGGTTCAGAATGGTGGGGAAATCCGATGTTAGATGACAAGTTAAAAAAACTTCAAAGCGATTGGCTAGATGAAGCAACAATTTCTGCTATGCAGGTAAAGATGAGTAGCGGAGAATTATCGGCTGAAGAGCTTACGTTTATGTATATTGACACGATCTCATATAGGAACAAAAATATAAATGCAGTGCTTGAGTTGAACCCACAAGCTGTACAGATTGCTAGGGCTCTTGACGTAGAAAGACGGGAAAAAGGGATCCGTTCACTTCTTCATGGTATTCCGATTTTATTGAAAGATAATATGGGGACCCGCGACATGATGCATACGAGTTGCGGGTCACTTGCGCTTAAGGATTTCTATGCGGCAGAGGATTCTTTTCACGTTAAGAAATTACGTGATGCGGGAGCTATTATTCTCGGAAAGACGAATATGACAGAGTGGGCGAATTTTATGTCCGATCGGATGACGAACGGCTGGAGTTCACGTGGTGGTCAAGTGAATAATCCATATGGTTTATTTGATGTCGGTGGATCGAGTTCGGGGGCCGCTGCAGGCATTGCAGCAAATATGGCAGCTGTGGCAATTGGCACGGAGACGACCGGATCAATCCTTAACCCGTCAGCGCAGAACTCACTCGTTGGCATTAAGCCGACTGTAGGAACAATCAGCCGTACAGGGGTGATGCCTCTTTCGTACACACAGGATACTCCGGGGCCTATGGCAAGGACCGTACACGACGCAGCAATTACATTTAGCCTGCTGATTGGCACGGACCCAGAAGACCCTATAACAGCGGAGGCATCCCGTCTAGAAGGAATTGACTGGACGTCTGTGCTTGATAGTAGAGCACTTGAAGGTGTTCGTCTTGGCGTTGCACGAACGATTTTCGAACGAGAAGCATCTACGGAACGTTTGAACCTTTTCGATGCCGCGCTCAAAGAACTTGAGGCAGCAGGTGCTGTAATAATAGATGATGTAGAATTAGGGACAATGGAAAATGACCTCGGTTATAATGTGCTTCTCTATGAATTTAAAGCGACCTTGAATGCATATCTAGGGAAGACACCTGCAACAAATGCGATTCGTACATTGACCGATATTATCAACTTCAACAATGAGCATGCAGAAGAAACATTGAAATTCGGTCAAGTGATGCTGGAAAAAGTGGAGCGAACAAGTGGAACGCTGACGGAAAGGGCTTATATAGAGGCACTTCTCCGCAATCGTCATTTGGCAGGGGACATCGCACTTGGCAAAGCACTTGATGAGCATGCTATTCAAGCACTAGTATTTCCACAAGATCATGGATGCAGTTTCGGAGCGGCAGCGGGTTTCCCATCTGTTACTGTTCCATCAGCCTATTCCGAGGCAGGTGAACCGTTTGGCATTACATTTTCAGGGAAAGCATTTACTGAACCTGAATTAATAGGCTATGCATACGCGTTCGAACAGCGTGTCAACGCACGGAAAAAACCTTAATCAGTTTTGTCAGAAATAGAGTGTAGCAGAGCCTATTATGATAAACTGAAGGGAATAGAGTGAAAGTGGGGATAATGATGTCCTTCTTAGAAAATATGGACGAAATGTTTAAAGAAAAATGGAAGTTTGAGTACGAAATGCCAATCCAGGAGAAAATGATTCCTGAAATGCTGGCAGGTAAAGATATCGTTGCAGAGTCACCGACGGGTTCGGGCAAGACACTTGCATTTGTATTGCCACTTTTGCAATTGGTTGATGGCGATAAAAAACAAACGCAGGCGCTGATTATAACACCATCACAGGAACTGTCGATGCAAATCGTTAATGTTATCAGAGAATGGGTAACAGGAACTGGTATCACGGTTACACAACTAATTGGCGGGGCCAATATGCAGCGTCAGATTGAACAATTGAAGAAAAAACCAACAATTGTTGTTGGAACACCTGGTCGATTGGCTGAACTTATCAAGGTCAGAAAGTTGAAAATGCATGATATTCGTCACATTGTTCTTGATGAAGGCGATCAGCTTTTAGCGCGTGATCATCGTGTCGTTGTGAAAAATATGATTGAAGCGGCAAATCCGGAAAGACAAGTTATTGCCGTATCAGCGACAATTACAGATGAAATTGAAATTGTTGCTAGCAAGTTTATGAATGATCCAATCCGCATCCAAGTTGGAGCGGAAGAAATGCCGAAATCGGGTAAGGTCGTTCATTCATTTGTGAAAACGGATGCACGGGACAAAACGGATGTATTGCGTGGGATTTCTTATTTGAATGGAATTCGTGCTCTTGCATTTATTAATAATGTGGATCAGCTTCGCATGAAAGAAATGAAGCTTAGGTATAACGAAGCACCAATTGCGGTTCTTCATTCAGAAATGACGAAATTTGAGAGACAGCAAACATTGGAAAGTTTCCGTAAAGGCGAGTTGAAGATTTTGATAGCAACTGATCTTGCGGCACGAGGGCTAGACATTGATGGCTTAACACATGTTATTCACATCGACGTGCCACATACGGTTGAGCAATATTTACACCGTTCAGGCAGAACTGGACGAGCAGGCGGAGATGGGGAAGTATTGACATTGTTGTCGTACCCAGAAGAACGAGATTATCGTAAGCTGACTAAAGGAATTAAAACGGTTCAAAAAGTATGGTATAAAGGCCATCTTGCCGAAGGAAATTCAAAAACAATTGCAGCTCCTAAAAAGAAATAAGACAAGCGCAAGGGATCTATATATGTCGGGAAAATAGCACGTGTGCTGATTAACCATTTATTTGCATAAAATACTGGTGAATAGGGCTTGAAAAATCCGTTTTCACTGAATCATTTCCGGTTCGCTTTCGGCAAACTATTCACGACACATTTACCATGAGGCAAGTGTAGCTAGAAGTGACTCTGTCACTTCTAGCTACACTTTTTTCGGTAATCCTGTTGTGAATACAAGTAGCGCCCAGTAGGTGATCATGTTATTCACTGGTGATTTTTGATTAATCAATAGACGTGGGAAAATAGTTATATAAATCGAGTGAAGGCATCCCCTAGCACCGTAGTGAATTTAATGGAATACTTTATTACCACATATCTAGACAATAATAAAAAGGGCTATCCAGGAATCCAAGTGCATTGGATTTCCAGGGACAGCCCTTTTCTATATATATTGAAAGAACGCATTAGGCACTAATTATAGTTGCGTCAAAATAATTGGTTCGCCTTTTGTGACGATAATTGTATGTTCGATTTGAGCCACAAGAGATTTGTCTGGTGTAATGAACGTCCAGCCATCCCCTGATTCAATAATATGCTCTGCTTTTTCAGAGATAAACGGTTCAACTGCGAGAACCATTCCTTCTTTCAGAAGCGTCTTATCCCATGCGTCATAATAATTGAGTACATGCGAAGGTTCTTCGTGCAACGCTTTACCGATGCCGTGGCCAGTCAAGTTTTTGATGACTTTTAAGCCATTTTCTTTTGCTTCGCGTTCAACTGCTTTACCAATTTGGTTTAAGCTTGAACCTGCTTTAACTTTTGTCATTGCACGTTCAAATGCACTCTTAGCCACATCACATAATTGTTGTTTCTTATTATCGGGTGTACCGACAACAAATGAAATGCCAGTGTCAGCAAAATAACCATTGTAGGAACCTGAGACGTCAATATTAACAAGATCTCCATCTTCTATCACGCGGGAACCAGGCATACCATGGGCAACCTCACTGTTGACGCTGATGCATGTAAATCCAGGGAAATCATATTCTGCGATAGGACCTGAAATTGCACCTTTTTCTTCGAATAAGCGACCGCCGATGTCATCAATTTCTTTCGTCGTTTTACCAGGGACAGTTGCTTCTTTCATCGCTTCCCTGATTTCAGCAACAATTTTGCCGATTTTCTTTAACGCTTCAATTTCCTGTTCAGTTTTTGCAATCATTATGTTCAAATCCTTTCTTCCGTTCATTCTTTTCCATACCATACTATATCATATGGAGCTGAACAAAAAAGCCTACAAACTTAAAAAACGTTTGCAGACTGTCGAATTATTTCTTTGGGATTGTCGTACTTGTTACTTTTTTTTCTTTCATTACTTTGCGAACAATCGGATAGACGATAGGCGCCAATTTAATAGCGGTTTTTAATAATTTTCCAATATTCATTACGAATCACTCCTAAACACAGCATTTGTTACTTTTTTCCCGAATAGGTGGTTTTATAAACATTCACTTCAATACTTTAACACCTTGAAACACATTCCAAATTAGAATTGCTATGAGCAAAACTCCATAAACTAGCATGAATAAGACAGGTGTTAATTGCCAAAATCCAAAGTTACCACTAGGCATTACATTCAGGTCGTAGGTAAAGGAAAACATTGAAAAAGAAAAAATGATAAATCCTGCAATAAGAAGTACGACAGGAACAAGATGTGAAACGAGAGAGCGCTTGGCATGGTGTTTTACTTCACGGTCATCCGAAACGAAATAAATAATGACGGGTATAAGTAAAGGGGTGAAGAAGACACTAAAGTAGCATAGGGCGGCTAACAGTTTATTGTTCGACACACGAATCCCTCCATTTTAGTTTAACTATATATATATTGAGTAAATGAATCCCTAGATTAAACTTGGCGAAGAGGCCATACAAGGGTTAACTGGAGCCTGAGATTGGCGGCATCTCCTAGCGCCGCAGCGAATTTAATGGAATTCTTAATTTCAACATATATAGGATAATTATCATCCCTGTTAATCATCTTGCTTATAGGATCCCCATCTTATACAATGAACTAGACAACTAAATTACTGGAACCACAGGGGGAGCCTATTTGGCTGAGATTGGACAGCACGTCCTGACCCTTAGAACCTGTAAGATTATTCTTGCGTAGGAATGTGGATGGAAATTGACATATTCGATGTCCCATCTATTTCGGGATGTCTTTTTTTATGCCCACATCTTTCGCTGAGCTAGGAAAGGGATGAATTAATTTGGATCGGAAAAGACTTCAACTTTTACTTGAAATAGCTATTTTAGGTGCAATTTCATTTGTACTTGATCAGATTGGTTTTAAAATGCCACAGGGTGGCTCGGTTACGCTGTCAATGTTGCCGATTGTTGTCATGGCATTTAGATGGGGGATTGCAGGCGGTATGCTGACTGGCTTCGTCAGCGGGTTATTGCAACTGATGATGGGAGGCTATGTCTTTAATATAATACAGGCTGCGCTTGATTACTTCGTGGCGTACACGTTGGTTGGAGTGGCAGGTGTTACACTTGCATGGCTGTTAAGTAGTAAAGTAAAAGGCAACAAAGGCTCAATGGTTACAGCAATCGTTGTGGGGACAGTTATCGGTGGCCTACTTCGATACTTGATTCACTTCATTGGTGGAATTGTATTTTTTGCATCTTATGCACCTGAGGGACAGCCCGTATGGCTCTATTCACTCGTATACAATGCAAGTTACATGATACCTTCAATAATATTATCAGCAATTGTTGCGTCAATATTATTCACTACAGCACCGCGTCTTTTAGAGAGAAAATAGAAAATCGCCGTTCTGCCCAATGTGGGAGGACGGCGATTTTTTTAAAGGTAAGAAAGTATAAGTTGTTCTACATGGATCGATGTCTAGACTCCAGACGCCAGCCCCTGGGCCCACACGAAGTGGGTCATGCAGTGGGGAGGGATTGAGCTACATCCCTCCTTGTTGCGACAGGATGTCGCGATTTTAGACTGCCTTCCTTTAATTTCAGTCTTGCCGAAAAGGCAAAGACCGCCTTTGTCTTCAAGTCTTTCAGCGCTTGTCGGGGCTAAACAGTGTCTTGCACTTTTATTTAGGTGTGAATGACTTTCGTCTGAAGAACATGAATCCTGCGATTGTAGCTGCAAGAAATAGGGCTGCGGCAGAGACGAATAGTTCATCAGCACCGTTTTTTACAGTGATACCTATAAATGCCCATATGAAGACAGCACTAAATGCTATATCCGCGTAATGGTATAAAAAATGAAGTGCAATAGCGGTTGCGATAGTCAAGTAGATGACGGTCCATAGCGGGTCACTTAGTCCCCAACCAGACCATTCATGCAAAGTAAGGACGTAACTGATATTTGCAATGGTCGCGACAAAAACCCATCCTAGATAGACAGCAATCGGAACTCTACCATGAATATGACTATTTTTTATAGAATAAGTAAAATAAATGGTTAACAGTGTTAAAAGAAGAACCAGGTTGATAATAATTGTCCATCCGAAGAAACCAAAATGCCAAAGCAAAATCCAAGTGATATTTAATAGGCAGCTGAGCACAAACAAAACTACCCTCCGATTGAATAATGCATGATTAATGTTTACTGTGTTGCGCATAAAGCCGTATAACCAGATAGCGAGAAGCAGATAAATAACTGCCCAAATTGAAAAGGTATATCCTGCAGGTGTAAATAGTACCGGTAAACTATTAGAGATTTGCCCGGTTGTTTTTCCATTGATAGGCATTATATTCGCAGCTGCATTGACTAGAACGACCGCAATGAGCGAAAAGGTCATAATTATAATTCTAAACATATTTAAATCCTCCTACTGAATAGTATACAGAGGAATGGTGGAACCTGCGAAGGAAAGTATGAACCTTCCGTCACAATTGCATTATTTCGCATACCGAAAATTCATGTTATAATCAAGTTGTGTTTTTAGAAAATTTTGAATGAATTAAGGGGGAATAATAGTGACGCAAAAAACGTATTCTGAAGTATGGGATCTTGACGTTTTCTTTAAAGGTGGAAGTGGATCGACAGAACTACGGATACATTTGGATAGCGTAAAAGAAAAGTTAGGTTCATTAGAAGAAACGGCTTCTGCATTTGAAGTTCCTCAGTCAGCTGGTGCGTCAAAAGAAGTTGTAAACCTTATTGAATCATTAAAAGAGGTTGCACTTGACCTGTCACAGGCAGGTGCCGTTATTGGGTGTTTCCTTGCGGCGGATACAACAGATAAAAAAGCATTGCAACTGCAAGGCGAAACCGGCTCCCTTGGGGCACGTTTTTCTACAATCGGGCTTAAAATCCGACAAACGCTGGCAAAAGCAGATGAGGATACATGGAATGGATTAATGGAATCGGATGAACTGAAGGAATTTGCATTTGTACTGAATGAATGGCGTGAAGAGGTCAACCTGAAACTGTCTGAAGAAGAAGAGAGTTTGATCACGTCGCTAAGCGTAGACGGCTACCATGGGTGGGGACAGTTATACGACATGCTCGTTGGTGACATTAAAATCAAAATCGAATTGGACGGAGAAGAGAAAGAACTTTCCGTTGGGCAGGCAAATAACCTAAGTTCGCATGAGAATGCAGATGTGCGAAAGCGCTCATTTGAAGCGTTGGAAGAAGCTTGGGAAGGAAAAGAGGACTTCTTCGCATCTGCATTAAACCATATTGCGGGTTTTAGGCTTGAAGTATACAAAAAACGTGGTTGGGATTCAGTATTGAAAGAGCCACTCCTCCGAAATAGAATGAGCGAAGAGACACTTGATGCAATGTGGGGAGCAATTGGTGTAAATAAAGCCCCGTTTGTAGAATACTTGCAAGTCAAAGCGAGAATGCTAGGTACTAACAAAATGAACTGGTATGACATTGATGCGCCAGTTACAGCATCAACAAAGAAGATGTCGTATCAAGAAGGTGCAGAATTCATCCTAAAACACTTTGGAGAGTTTGGTCCTGAATTGGAAGCCTTTTCTCGCCAGGCGTTTGAAGATAGCTGGATCGAAGCGGAAGATCGCCCGAATAAACGTCCAGGTGGTTTTTGTACGGGTATGCCAGCATCCGAACAATCCCGTATCTTCATGACTTACAGCGGAACAATGTCGAACGTTGCAACACTTGCCCATGAATTGGGTCACGCGTTCCATTCATATGCACTGCGTCCAGTGCATTGGATGAACCGCCAATATGCGATGGGCGTAGCTGAAACGGCATCGACATTTGCAGAGATGATTGTCGCAGATGCTGCTGTAAAAGCCGCGGAAACGAAGGATGAAAAGATTGCATTACTGGAAGATAAAATTCAACGTAGTGTTGCATTCTTTATGAATATCCATGCGAGATTCCTTTTTGAGACGAGATTTTATGAAGAACGAAGAAATGGCATCGTGTCGGCTGAAAGATTGAACGAGTTAATGGCAGAAGCGCAGAAAGAAGCTTACGGAGACGCTCTTAATACGGTACATCCACACTTCTGGGCGTCGAAACTCCATTTCTACATTACGGGCGTGCAATTCTATAATTTCCCGTACACATTCGGCTATTTGTTCTCCCTTAGCATCTATGCAAAAGCTTTAGAAGATGGAGAAGGATTTGAACAGAAATATATGGCGCTTTTACGGGACACTGCGGTTATGAGTGTTGAAGACCTTGCGATGAAGCATCTTGGTGAGGATATTACGAAACAAGAGTTTTGGGCAAAAGGCGTAGCGTTATGCATAAAAGATGTTGAGGAGTTCTTGGAACTTACTTCGGTAAAAGGGTGAATATGAATTGATTTTGCTTGAAGGGCAAACTTGTTATTTACGAATATTGACAGAGGAAGACGCATTTAGCTTCACGGAATTACTTAGCGCTAATAAAGAATACTGGTCTATTTTCGAACCGCGGCACGAAAGTAGTTATTTTACCGTGGCTGTCCAAAGAGAGAAAATAAGGGAGTCAATTTATCAAATGCGGGACCGAAGGGAATATAACTTCGGTATCTTCGAAAAGGCAACAAGTAGGCTAATTGGTCATATCTCGCTTTACAGTATTAAAAGACTTCCTTTTTCCAGTGGTTTTGTCGGCTATTCAATCGATGAGCGTGAAACGGGTAGGGGAATTGGTACGGAAGCGGTTCGTCTTGTTACTAATTTTTCATTCGATAAAGTCGCTTTACATCGGATCGAGGCATATGTCTCACCCCGTAATAGCGGCTCGTTAAAAGTACTGGAGAGGTCTGGGTACTTCCAAGAAGGACTGCTGCGCAAACTCCTTTATATCAATGGTGTCTGGGAAGACCATTATATCTACGCTATTGTGGAGGATGATTTTTGAAAGGGTAAGACCGCATTGCGGAAATTAATAGCTAAAATAAAAAGCCGATTCCTGTAAATAGGAATCGGCTTTTGTTTATTTCCCGGGAAATGCGTCGATTTTAATCATTGGAATTGTGCATATAGCCATCTATGATGATATCGAGCTTCCCAGTATTAGGGTGGACGACAAGTCCGTGAACGGCTACTTTTTTGTCCATAAGGGGATGATTTCGTACAGCATCCACACTCATCTTGACGCTTTCCGTCACATCGCCAAACCCATGTAACCAATCTTCCATGTCTACACCGGAGTACTTGAGAGTTTTAAAGATATTTTTATCAATCCCGCGATGGACCATTTTTTCTATAATGAGACCTGTATCGACAGCACTCATTCCACAATCGTGATGCCCGACAATGTAAACTTCATCAGCTTGCAAATCATAAACTGCTACAAGCAAGCTTCTCATAATGCCGCCAAATGGGTGTGTGACGACTGCACCGGCGCTTTTAATAATTTTAGCATCGCCATTTTTTAAGTTCATCGCCTTAGGCAACAACTCAGTCAGTCTTGTATCCATACATGTTAATATTACAATTCGCTTATCGGGAAACTTTGTTGTTGCGTATTGTTCATATTGTTTTTCAGCTACAAATGTATCATTAAAATCAAGTATTTCTGAAAGAATTGTCATCGTATACTCCCATTCTGTAAGTTTTTATTTATCATACTTGAAAATATGTAAAAAGAAAAGAGCTGCCTAAAGGCAACTCTTAGAAGTTTGTGTCTGGTTTTGGATCAATTGTTGAAGAATCGGCGGAAATCATAGCCGAAGACAGAAAGTGCATTGTGAACATAGCTGTTATACCAAGGCAAACCATAAAGCCGATAACTGTAGTGAACATCAAGCCCATATATATGACCCCTCTCAAAATTATTAGTTTAGGTACTATCATCAGTATACAGTAAAAACCCAAATTATTTAAGGGGTTCATGAAATGTTTTACCTAATTGTGACGATTATTAGAAAGCCCAGTTGCCATGGCTGAACACAGGTTCTGAAGAGCCATCATCATTAATTCCATCAATATCCATTTCCCCAGAACCAACCATGAAGTCTACATGTGTGATACTTTGGTTTAAGCCATGTTTTACGAGATCTTCACGTGCCATCGTTTTGCCACCCTCAATACAAAATGAATAGGCACTGCCGAGCGCAAAGTGATTCGATGCATTTTCATCAAACAATGTATTATAGAAAAGCAGACCCGATTGAGAAATTGGTGATGCATGTGGAACAAGTGCGACTTCACCAAGATGTTTTGCACCTTCATCTGTATCAATTAGACGTTGCAAGACTTCTTCACCTTGTTCGGCTGAAATCTCAGTTACTCGTCCATCTTTAAATGTTAATTTGAAGTTATCGATGATATTTCCACCATAGCTTAACGGTTTTGTGCTTGATATAAAGCCGTTGACGCCCGTTTTTAGAGGGACAGTGAATACTTCCTCTGTTGGCATATTAGCCATGAAAGTATCTCCCTTCTCATTGACGCTACCGGCTCCACACCACAAGTGACCTTCGGGCAATTCTACAATCAGGTCAGTACCTGGCGCTTTGTAATGAAGTTTGCGGTATCTTTTGTTATTTAAGTAATCGACTTTGGCATGCAGATGGTTGTCATGATTAATCCACTCTTGCACTGGGTCTTGCTTGTCTGTACGTACTGCTTTAAAAATTGCAGTCCAAAGTGCCGAAATCTGTTCTTCTTCTGGGAGCTCTGGGAACACTTTTGCTGCCCATGCTTTTGAAGGGGTGGCGATGACTGTCCAGCTGATTTTATCAGACTGTACATACTGCCGATATTTGTCGAGTGCCTGTCCAGTGGCTTTTTGTGAGTCGGCAATGCGCGATGGCTCAATTCCTTTTAATAAGTCAGGACTTTGGGACACGATACTCATGAATGCAGCACCTTTTTCTGCAAGTGTTTCGCGTTCCATTACTTTCCATTCAGGGAATTCAGCAAAAGAATCAGCTGGAGCTTTTTCATAACGCAGTCGGGAAATCGTGTCATCGGACCAATCAACAAATACTTGACGTGCACCCGCATCATAAGCTTTTTCAGTTACAAGACGGACAAATTCCGTTGTTTCTGTTGAAGCACTGATATAAAGGTATTGATTTGGTTGAATATTGACCCCAACCTTTACTGCAAGTTCAGCATAGCGGGATAATTGTTTTTCGAAAGTAGACATAAATAAAAACTCCTTCCTCTATCTTCTATAATAGTACCAATTTATAGGCCCGGCCTGCAACGTCAAATGTATTGAAAAAGTTAATCTTCATCTCCACGGATTGTTAGTTTAGCCATTAGGGTTTTTACAGGATAAATTGTGACAGTATGAAAACTTGCATATATTTATTACTTCTGTTCACCTAAAGAATAGGCCGGAGATGCCGAAATAAGAAGAAGAATGGAATACTTGGAGGGTCAACTTATGGATTTATCAACAGTAATTGGTCTAGTATTAGGGTTTGTTGCACTTCTTGTCGGTATGACGATGAAAGGTGTCCCGGTAGATAGCTTATTTAATATGGCAGCTATACTAATAATAATTGTAGGAACACTTGCAGCTGTTATCATTGCATTTCCAATGAATGAGTTAAAACGTGTACCTAAATTATTTGGCGTACTTTTTAAAGAACAGAAACTTGCTTCCGATTCCGATATTATCCGTATGTTTTCGAGTTGGGCAGATATTGCGCGACGTGAAGGATTATTATCGCTTGAAGCAAAAACTGATGAAATTAATGATCCGTTTTTGAAAAATGGATTGGGCCTCGCAATTGATGGGCAAAATGCCGATTATATTCGTGATGTGTTAAGTGAAGAAGTGGAGGCCATGGAAGATCGGCATTCTGCCGGAGCACAAATATTCTCACAGGCTGGCACGTACGCGCCGACACTAGGGGTTCTCGGGGCAGTCGTAGGTCTGATTGCAGCACTTGGGAATTTGAATGATATCGATGCGCTTGGTCATGCGATTTCGGCAGCTTTTATTGCGACATTGCTTGGTATTTTTACTGGATATGTACTTTGGCATCCATTTGCGAATAAATTAAAACGTAAATCGCACGAAGAGGTCAGACAGAAGAAAATGATGATTGAAGGGGTCCTCTCCGTTCTTGAAGGGGAAGCACCGCGCATTATTGAGCAGAAGCTGTCTTCTTATCTATCTGCGGAAGAACGCCGAAAGCTAGCTGTTACAAACAATAGTGATAAGGGGGCTGGGGAGTTTGTCGAAGAGACGTAAGAGAAAAAAGGATGACCATCATATAGATGAGTCGTGGCTTTTGCCATACTCCGACCTTATGACTCTTCTTCTCGCGTTATTCATCGTGCTATTTGCCTCAAGCTCGGTAGATGAATTCAAACTTAAACAGATGTCAGCGGTGTTCAGTGAAATATTTGATAGTGGACAAGGTGTGATGGATAATGCGGCGCCTACACCTGTGCCGATACCGAAGGATTCGGTTGGTAGCAACGATGAGAATACATCCTATATAGAAGATCAGAAGTCACTTGGTGAAATCCAGGATAGAGTAGATGAGTATATTGCGGTGAATGAACTGGAGAATCAGTTCGAAACCAAACTGACGGATGAAGGGTTATTAGTGACAATTAGAGACAGTATCCTCTTTAGTCCAGGAATGGCAGATATCAATCCTGAATATATAGGGATTGCAGATGATATTGCGGAACTTCTTGTTTTTGACCCACCTCGTCATATCGTCGTCACTGGCCACACGGATAATGTTCCGATTGGAAATGCTCAATTTCAATCGAACTGGGAGCTTAGTGTAATGAGAGCGGTGAATTTCTTGAAAAGTATTGTGAGAAATGAAGAGATCAATCCACTTTTATTCAGTGCGAAAGGATACGGCGAGTTTCAGCCAATCGAATCAAATGAAACAGCTGATGGAAGAAGTAAAAACCGTCGGGTAGAAGTATTGATCCAGCCACTTGTACTAGAAGATGGAACTGCATTTGAATAAATTTATCCAAAGAAAAAAGATTCACCGGTAAATTCATACCGGTGAATCTTTTTTGATTGCTTAACTTCTTAGCGTACCAAGTTCAGCTGCAATTGCCTGCATTTCATTTGGTGTAATGTTAGTGCGTTTCATGACCATTTTGTACATATAGTACAAATCATCATATTTAGATGTGCTGAAATTCTCCGGATTCATAGCGGCTGAATTAACCATACGAAGTTTTTCTGTAATTTTGTCAATCATATAAGAAACATTTTCTGGTGTTGGGTTAGATAAATCCATAGTATAGTCCACCTTTCGATAAGCTTTGGACCTATCATTTCATTATTCTCCCGGACTGTCAAATAGAATTGGAAATCAACCTCGTTTTGCTGCTTCTCTTTCCTCTTTGAGTTTTGCATTGAAGCGTTTTGTTTCAAAGACGATGACCCCAGATAACCCGAGAAGTCCAATTAAGTTTGGTATTGCCATGAGTCCGTTCATTACGTCAGCGAATAACCAAACAGCATCAAGAGTTGCTGTAGCACCAACAAAGATGACTCCAATAAATACAATACGGTAGTAGATTAGAACTTTAGGATTCGGGAATAGGTATTGGAAACACTTCTCGCCGTAATAAGCCCAACCGAAAATTGTTGATGTTGCAAAGAATATCAATCCGATTGCAACAACAATCGGCCCAGCACCTCCAAGGAACTCGCCGAACGCGGCAGCTGTGAGAGAGCCGGCTTCAATGCTCTTGTCTTTCCACATGCCAGACATGACGATTGTTACCCCGGTAATTGAACAGATGATTAGGGTATCGAATAATACTTGTGTCATGGAAACGAGTGCTTGACGACCTGGTAAGTCTGTTCTAGCTGCAGCAGCAGCAATCGGAGCAGATCCAAGACCTGCCTCATTGGAGAAGAGACCACGTGCTACCCCGAAACGGATTGCCGCACCGATTGCGCCCCCAACAGCTGCTTCACCAGTAAACGCAAATTTGAATATCGTTGCAAAAGCTTCTGGAATCAAGTTGAAGTTCAAAATCATTACGATTAAACCTGCTATTAAATAGAAACCTGCCATAACCGGGACGAAAAACGATGTAACCTTACCAATCGTTTTAATGCCTCCAATAATAACCATTCCGCCTAAGACAACAAGAACAAGTCCTGTAATCCAATGGGGAACACTAAACGTTGAATTCAAGACATCGGCAACTGCTTTCGATTGTGTTCCGTTACCGATTCCAAATGCTGCAATCGCGCCAAAAATAGCGAATAAGACGCCGAGCCATTTCATTTTCAGACCGTGTTCAAGATAGTACATTGGTCCGCCCGCCATTTGTCCATTGGCATCCTTGACCCGATATTTAACTGCAAGAATTGCTTCTCCATATTTTGTAGCCATCCCGAAGAATCCGGCCATCCACATCCAGAACACAGCGCCTGGACCACCAAAGTAAATTGCTGTTGCAACTCCGACGATGTTCCCCACGCCGACTGTGGCGGCCATCGCTGTCATCAGTGCCTGGAAGTGAGAAATATCACCTTCTGATGTTTTATCCTGATTTCTTGAGAAAACGAGTTTTAGTGCATAAGGCAACATACGTATTTGAATAAGTCCTAGTCTTAATGTTAAAAAGATACCTGTTCCGACGAGAAGGATAAGCAAAGGCGGTCCCCAAATAAATCCGCTGGCCTTATCCAAAAAAGCTGTTAATCCATCCATTTCATTACCCCCAAGTAATTTATTTTTCGTGAATCCCTATTCCCTTTTAGCTCACATCCTCTCAGTCTCTCTAATTCGTCATCCCTATTGTCAATATTCCGAAAATTATCATCATTCGTCAAGCTTTATTTTTTAAATTCGACAATTTGTTTGTATTTCCTTTAGCTGGGGTATAATTGTATATGCGAAAGAGTTTGAATTGGAGGGCTTATAATGGGTAATAGCAAATTTGGTACGTTTATTATTGTTGGTGCACTTACGGGTGCGGTTGTAAGTATGTTCGATCGGAGTACGCGGAAACATATCGTAAAGAAATCAAATAATTGTATATCGGAAATGAAGTATTATGCGAAAAATACTGATGTGCTAAGATGGAAATTGGAAGAGAAGAAAGACAAGTATAAGTCTGTCTTTGAACAACTATCGGACGATGCATCATATATTAAAGCACAAGTAGAAGAGTTAAAAGCACTTACGCCACAAGTTAAAGGTTTAGTCATGGACACAAAGGATGCATTTGTTGAATCGAAAGATGAATACAAGTCAATTGTTAGTGAAACACCATAGGAATATAGTGTCGGTTTTAAAAGTAAACTGTATTGAAAGGGGTGACGAAAGTTTGAAGAATGATGAACGTTCAACACCTACACCGATCCAAGAAGAGAAAACTAGCAAGTATAAGGAGAAGATGGATGGCTTTATGGCAGACTCCGCAGCCATGAAGTTTTTGGATGATGTAAAAGAAGGTGAACTTGAGCAATTTGATGTCACGACAACAAATGGATTTTTCAAAGAACTGCTTGTCCGGATAAAAAAAGTCGACGTGACGGGCATTGGCTCGCAACTCGCCTTCTTTTTCCTTTTGTCCCTTTTTCCCCTACTAATCTTTATAATGACATTGTTACCTTATCTAAACTTTAACCAAGCGGAAGTTCTCTTATTGATTCGAGACTATGCACCAGAGAGCGTTGCTACGCTAATCGAGGACACATTAAAAGAAATCTTGCAAAACCGCAATGGTGGTTTACTATCATTTGGGATACTTGCGACGGTGTGGTCAGCATCTAAAGGAATGAACGCACTGACGAAAGCTTTGAACCGATCTTATTTTACGGAGGAATCACGTTCGTTCATCGTGGCCCGCGGTATGTCGGTTGTCTTTACTATCTTACTCGTCGCCGTGTTGGTAGTCGCCCTTGTATTACCAGTGTTCGGGCAACAGATTGGCGTACTAGTATTCTCTTATATGGGACTTGAAGATGGATTCATCACTTTGTGGGGTAGTCTGCGCTGGGTATTGCCGCCTGTACTAATCTTCTTCGTGTTTTCACTTATTTATTGGCTGGTACCTAACTTAAAAATTCACTTTATAAGTGTGCTGCCAGGAGCATTATTTGCTACGGTAGGCTGGATTCTGACATCATTTGGATTCTCATACTATGTCAATAACTTCGGAAGCTATTCGGGTACATATGGTAGTATCGGAGCAATTATTGTATTAATGATGTGGTTATATTTCTCAGCTATAATTCTGATACTGGGCGGACAGCTGAATGCCGTCACATTTGAGAGGACTCAGTTGAAAAGAGCAAAAGCAAAAAGCAATGCAGTCATGTAACAATGACGCATTGCTTTTTTTCTATATATGTTGAACGAGTGAATACCTATATAAACGGAGCGAAGGCGCCTTACAAGGGGATCTCTATTCCAATTATATCGTTAGAGAGATATAAATGAATTATTCAATGTGATTCAGCATCCTAAGCCCGTTTAAAATGACAAGGATAGTGCTACCTTCGTGGCCGATAACGCCAAGCGGCAGATCAACGACTTGCAGGAAGTTTGAAACAATTAACACCAAAATGATTGAAATGGAGAACAAGACATTCTGTTTCACAATCCGCTGCATTTTACGAGATAACTTGATGGCATAAGAGATACGTCTCAAGTCATTTTGCATTAGAACGATATCGGCTGTTTCAAGTGCAACATCGGTACCTTCACCCATTGCGATACCTGATGTTGCGGTAGCAAGTGCAGGTGCATCATTGATCCCGTCACCGACCATACCTACGTTTTTGTAGTCGATCAGGAGGCGTTTCAAATGATTGACTTTCATTTCCGGCAGACATTCTGCAACGTATGAATCGAGTCCGGCCTGTTTCGCAATAGCGGCAGCAGTTTTTTCATTATCACCTGTTAACATGATTGTTAAAATACCTGATTTTTTCAATTGTGTGATGGCCTCGATGGCCTCGGGGCGCAACGAATCTCTTAGTGCTGCCGCAGCGATAATACCTTTATCATCTCTCATGAAGATAATTGTTTTACCTTCATCGGCAAGAGAGAGGGCGACGCCTTGCTGAAACTCCTCTGTCAATTCTTTGCCGACAAAACGTGGATTTCCAACGAGAAATTCTTGTGTATCAATAATTGCCCGGATACCGTGGCCAGGTACATCTTTAATGTGAAGATTTCGGTCTAAGGTTATTCCTTTATTGACCGCATATTTTGTAATCGCGACAGCAAGTGGATGATTCGATTGGGATTCAATACTTGCAAGCATCGTTAGTGTTGCATCTGGATCTGCGCCATCACGTACATAGAAGTCTGTGACAATTGGTTTACCGTTCGTTAAAGTACCGGTTTTATCAAAAGCAATCGCTTTAAGTGAACCCAAATGCTCTAGATGGACACCACCTTTGAATAGAACGCCTTTCTTTGCTCCGTTAGAGACCGCGGCAAGTGTCGCTGGCATAAGAGATGCGACTAGCGCACAAGGAGATGCAACGACGAGCAGGACGATTGCCCGATAGAGCGTAGTCATCCAATCCCATCCAAACAAATAATGAGGCACAACCATCATGATTAGCACCATGATGATAACGGCTTTTACATACGTTCCTTCAAATCGTTCTATAAATTGCTGTGAAGGTGATTTCTCGCTTTGGGCACTTTGAACAAGTGTAATGATTTTTTGGAAAAGTGTTTCAGAACTAGGCTTTGTCATTTTTATTTGGATAGCACCGCTTAAATTGACTGTACCGGCGAATAGTTCGTCGCCGATTTCTTTTGTGACGGGAATGGATTCTCCATTAACGGCAGACATATCGATGGAAGAAACACCAAAAGTGATATTCCCGTCGACCGGAACCCTTTCACCTGGTTTGACGAGTAGAATGGATCCGACCATTAGGGAAGAGGTCGCCACTTTAATAGCAGTACCATCTTCTTGAAGGAGCCACGCCTCTTCAGGCTGTAATTCCATAAGTGCGGAGATTTCCTTATGGCTTTTATTTAGCGTGTAGCTTTCAAGCGCACCACTGAGTGCAAATATGAAAATAAGGACCGCTCCCTCCGCCCAGTATCCAATAAATGCAGCACCGATTGCTGCGAACACCATTAGCATCTCGACATTCAGTTCCTTGTCGTTAATCGTATCTTCAATACCTTCCTTCGCTTTGGCGAATCCACCTATAAAAAAGGCGGTGATATAGAGGGGGACAGAAAGGGTTTCCAATCCGTACTTACCACTTATCCAAGCTGTAAGAATTAGTGCACCTGATAGAATCGCAGCAATCAGTTCAAGATGTGCTGGCCATGTTATAGCTTCTTTTGGCTGTTGTTCAGTGAGAGTAGTCACAGTTATTACCTCCTAATTGATAATGATAGTCAATTTCAAATGGCTCATTAAAGTATGAAAGTCGGTTCCCATTGATGGGAACCGACTAATGTTGATAGATGATAATTGATATCATTTGATAATTATTATTGTTAATAAGCATAGTATATCCAACTGGAAAAGAAATAGATACTATTTTGTATTGAAGGTTGGGATGAGGGAGTTAGTAGTTAGTGAGGCTTACCGCAGATTATTCTAGTTCTGTCGTCCAGTTCGGTGGATTGGTCATAGAGTTTTTAGACTGTCGTATAGATTTCCGCAAGTTCGCTCTACTTCACGGACTATTAACCAACGTCTAATTAAAAAAAGGCATCTTATGCCGGGATTACTCCGACATTAAGATACCTTACTCAATTAGCTAAAAACTTTTTCTTTAAACTGAGACAGTTTTTCAAGCGAAGACTTGTCGACATCAGCATGCAAGCTGTTGCCGTGCGAGTCCATCGTCACAACTGCGGTGAAATCTTTAACGCGCAGATGCCACATTGCTTCAGGGATACCGAATTGAAGAAGGTCGACACCCTCGACTGCTTTAATACAGTCGGCATAATATTGCGCAGCACCACCAATTGCATTTAAGTAGACGCCGCCATGTTCTTCTAAAGCCGCCAACGTTTTCGGACCCATACCGCCTTTACCGATAACAGCACGCACTCCGAATTTTTTCATGATGTCGCCTTGATATGGTTCTTCACGTGCTGATGTTGTGGGTCCCGCAGCTTTGATTTCATAACTACCATCTTCATTTTTCATCACAACCGGGCCACAATGATAAATGATTTGTCCATCAAGATCGATAGGTGAGTCATTTTCTGATAAGTATTTATGGATCGCATCACGACCTGTATACATCATTCCGCTGATTTTAACAACATCGCCGACATTTAAATCACGGATCTGTTCTTCTGAAATTGGGGCCATGAGCTCGACAGTACGTGCAGTTTGTTTCGCTTCATCTTGATTATTATCATCTTGTGCGAAAGCAATTTTTTCTCCATCATTGTAATGCCAGTTCGTAATATTACCAGATCCAGCATCGATATCCACAGCCATTCGGCGGTATGCCCAACAGTTATATGCTACAGAAACATAGAAGCTTGCAGGGATCCGGTGCATGACGCCAATTTTACAACCGAGGAGGGTAACCTCGCCACCGAAGCCCATTGTACCGATGCCGAGTTTGTTTGCTGATTCCAGGACATATTCTTCAAGGTCAGCAAGTTTCGGATTCGGATTTAGGTCGTCTACTTCGCGGAAAAGTTGGTCTTTCGCAAGTTCGTAGCCCGAAGCGCGGTCTCCGCCGATTCCGACGCCAATGAAACCCGCAGAACACCCTTGCCCTTGGGCTTGATAAACAGAGTGTAAAATACATTTACGGATGCCATCAAGATCGCGTCCAGCACGACCAAGTCCGTCGAGTTCTGCAGGTAGGCTATATTGAATGTTTTTATTCTCACAGCCGCCGCCTTTTAGAATCAGTTTCACTTCGATATGATCTTGTTCCCATTGTTCAAATTTCACAACGGGGACACCTGTACCAAGATTATCTCCGCTATTATCACCCGTCAGTGAGTCGACAGAGTTTGGACGGAGTTTAGTGTCTTTTGTGGCTTGTACAATTGCGCGCTTAACAGCGGCCTTGATTTCAATTTGGTTGACTCCGACTGGTGTTTTGATTTTAAATGTTGGCATGCCGGTATCCTGGCAGATTGGCGACATTTTTTCATCAGCCATATTGATGTTTTTTGTAATCGTCTCAAGACTCATTGCTGCTCGTGTACCGGCATCTTCTAGCTCTTTTGCTGCAAGGATTTTTCGACGCACATCTTTTGGAAGATTCGTGGAAGTTTCGCAGATGAGATCATACATGCTTTTTTCAAGTTGTTCTATGTACATTCTCGATTTCCCCCTGTAGTTATAGCCTGTTACTTATCTAATTTGATTTTTTCCATCTGTTCTTCAAGGTCGTCTAGCAAACTTATTAGCTGATCGATTTCCTGAAGGTCAGCTGTTTCTGGTTCAATTGTATCCAGCGTTTCAAGAAATTGATGAAGCCTAGTTTTTAATCCTTCAACATGTCCGTTATTTTGTGCTTTGTCCAATCCGTACACCTCTTTTCATTAGTATAAGCGTAAACGAAAAAACGGAATTTATCAATGAAGGGGAATAGAACCTTTTCAAGTAGTTGAATATTCTTTTTAACATAATCTTTACAATACATAATCTATGTGCTATGATTCATTTAATCAAACGAAAGGGAGGATGACGGTAAGGGTAATCACAACGGAAACCAAGGAGGTTGAGAACTTTAATTAAAAAAAAGAAAGCTCAACAATGTAGGTATCGTTATACCCAAATTTAGTCCTGTGGAGGTGGAGTCTCAAAAAAATACAGACAGCGTTAGTGATTGCTTGAATGTAAATGTGAGAAGTAAACATAAAATTATAGAAAGGTAGCGAGAACAGGTTAAAGACGAAGTGAAAGAATTTAAGAAGGAGGGGATTCGTAAGTGTCCGCTGGCAGTGTGCCAGGAGACTAATACGACTTATGCAGATGGAAAGTGAAGGTTCAATTCATACGTAAAGGCTCAGCCGTAATCTGACAAACAGATATGGACTGGGCCTTTATATTTTTTTGCGTAATCACCGTTTTCATGTGCTAAAATTATACAATGATCTTTAAAGCAGGGAGCGGTTATTCATGGATACTTTTTCACAACAAGAGAAGCGCCGTTTTTGGATACTTGTTATTATTGTCTCGATTTCTGGATTTTCACAAGGCATGCTGTTGCCGCTTATTTCGGCCATCTTCGAAAAGGATGGCATTTCGAGTTCAATGAATGGTTTGAATGCTACGGGTTTATACATAGGAACGTTACTTGTTTCACCGTTTATGGAGGCGCCGCTCCGGCGTTTTGGCTATAAGCCAATTATTGTTGGGGGCGGGATGCTTGTTTTTATATCGTTACTGCTGTTCCCATTATGGAAAAGCGTCGTGTTTTGGTACGTACTTAGGTTGTTTATTGGCATCGGGGACCATGCACTTCATTTTTCAACTCAAACATGGATTACTAGTTTTTCACCGCAACAAAGATTGGGTCGCAATATTGCGATTTATGGTTTGTCATTCGGCGTCGGATTTGCGGCGGGTCCCTTATTCGCGCCACTTGTCAATGTGTTTGAAGGCTTACCGTTCATTGTATCGGGATTACTGTGCATGCTTGCATGGTCGCTAGTCTTCATGCTGAAAAATGACTTCCCGGATATTATGAAAGGAAAGTCCGATAATGAACGACTTTCCGCACGTTTTAAAGGAACGATGGCTGTTGCTTGGCTTGCTTTTCTAGGGCCATTTGGATACGGTTTTCTTGAGTCAACACTTAACGCGATGTATCCGGTATATGCGCTCAGAAATGGCATTGAATTTACATCTGTAACAATTATTCTCGCCACATTTTCTGTAGGAGGGATTATTTCTCAGTTACCTCTTGGTATGCTATCCGATAAGATAGGAAGAAGACCTGTCTTTCTTGCTGCACTCGGAGGTGGATCAATCTCGTTTTTCATCGCAAGTACTATGGAAACATCTATAACTGCTGTTATAGTTATGTTTTTCGTTGCTGGACTTTTTTCAGGTTCTATTTTTTCCCTTGGTATTTCGTACATGTCCGATTTGACACCGAAGCATCTGTTACCGACGGGGAACTTGTTATGCGGAATTTTCTTTAGCTTAGGCAGTTTGACAGGTCCATTTCTGGGTGGTCTCTTCCTAGAGTTTGATGCCGGGTTTAGTTTCCTACTGCTGATTTCATTGTTTTTGGCTGTGTTGTTCGTTGTTTCTTTTATTGGGAAACTGAAGCAACGCCCGATTGCAGCATAAGAAAAAGCGTCCAATAATGGACGCTTTTTCTAAGCTTAGGAAACTATAAAATCACGTACTGTGGATAAGCTGCGTTCCTTAACAGGCGCTTGCGCTTTTGTTCTTGTCTAGCAGGCGCCTTACGCATTTCGTATTACCTCAAAATCGAGTTGACGTTTTCGTATTCCAAAACAAGATCGTCAAGCGTTTGGAAAGTATAACCTGCTTTCTTGGCGTCTTGGATAAAGGAAGGTAAAGCTTGTGCGTTATCAGGCGAAACTGTGTGCATTAGAATGACGGCGCCGGGATGTAGCTGTTTCATTAGTTCACCATAAGCAAAGTCACGACCTTTGGGTTTATCGGCGTACCAGTCAATGAATGCGACTGACCAGAAAATATGCCTGTATCCGAGTTCGTTGCCTTTGGCGAGGACTTTGTCATTGAATACGCCTTCAGGAGGCCTAGTGTAGTATGTCCGTTCGAGTCCGGTTACTTCATTCAACAGCTTGTCGAATTTAGTCCATTCTTCTTCCATTCTCTGTTCGGATAGATTGGCCAAGTTCGGGTGTCCATACGTATGGTTGCCGATTCCATGGCCTTCCGCAATCATCCGTTTGACGAGGGGGAGAGCACTTTTTAAGTAATGTCCCGTGAGAAAGAATGTCGCCGGAGCGTCCTCTTTTTTCAATGTATCTAAAATACTTTCCGTATAGCCGTTTTCATAGCCGTTATCGAACGTCAAATAGACATTTTTTTCGTCAGGCTTTCCTTTATAAATGGCCCCATGTTTATCGAGCATTGAATCAAGTGCAGCGCCAGCACTAGGCTGGATCCCCCCTGTAGCTTTCTTGAAGCCCCAATGAAATTCATCTGCCTTAGCTGAAAATGGATTAAAAACAAATCCTACCATTACAATGAAAGTTGCTAATAAAATACCTGGTCCATGTTTTTTTATCATCAAAAACGCACCTTTCCTTTTAGGGTAGGATGCGCAGATGAAGCCGAACTATACGTCTTTATTGTACAAATCATTTAGTGCAGACTCTAGCGTCGGAAAATGAAATTTAAAACCGTTGTTCAGTAGTTTTTCGGGTAAGACATGCTGACCTTCTAGAACGAGTGCGCTTTTTTTACCAAGCACTATTTTCATTATGAATGAAGGAACTGGTATCCAGTGTGGTCTATGTAACACTGAACCGATTGTTTTACCGAAGTACTTCATTCGTTTGGGAAAGGGTGATGTGACGTTTACGGGTCCGTATACTTGTGGATTGCTGAGTGTAAAAGCAATTGCATGTGCGACATCTTCTATATGCACCCAAGATACCCACTGATTGCCTGAGCCGACTGGTCCTCCCGCAAATAATTTGTACGGCAGTACCATAAGTGGCAATGCTCCGCCGTCTATTCCGAGTATGACCCCGAATCTCATAAATACGACGCGTATACCCTCAGATTCGACTGATACTGCTTTCTTTTCCCAGTCTGTTACAGTCTGACCGAGAAAGTCGTCCGCATAATCCAGTGATTCTTCTGTGTAAACATTATCTTCCGATGCTGGATAAATACCAATTGCACTAGCGTTTACAAGTACAGCCGGTTTTGTTTGCAAAGCGGAGATGATTCGCAGTAATTCATCGGTTGCTTCCATTCGACTTGCGTAGATTTGTTTACGATGTTCAGCGGTCCAACGCCCCTCGTTGATGGATACGCCGGCAAGGTTGACGAAGGCATCAGCTGAAATAATTTCATTTTCCGGATAGGTATCTTCCTGAAGCCATTTAACGTATTTTATATTGCCATCAATTTTACTATCTTTTCTGGATAAAATGATGATTTCATGGCCTTCATTCAATAAAGTATCCGTTAATTTCTGTCCGACAAAACCAGATCCACCTGCAATGACTATTTTCATTTTCCGACACCCCCATTAGGATTCTATACCCTATATTGAAACCAATTAAGCTGAAGCACAAGGACGGAACATGTATACTAAAAAGAAAGCAAGGGAGGCGTGTTAAAAGTGCCTGTTATTACTAAAATATCACAACAGAAAAAAGATCTCGAACGATACAATATTTTCCTAGATGAAAAGTATGCATACAGTGTCCACGAATCGGTGCTTGTCAAATTCGGTCTAACGAAAGGGATGTCCCTTGAAGACTGGTCGATTGATGAGATGGTCTATGAAGACGAGATACGGAAAGCATTTAACCGAGCACTCCATTATCTTGGTTTCAGAATGCGCAGTGAGTTTGAAGTGAAGAAAAAACTTTTGGAATTAGGATATGGGGAAGCAATTGTACTAGAAGCACTCGTGAAGTTGAAAAGCCTTGGGTTTCTAAATGATGAAACCTATTCAGATGCACTTCTTCAAACACGGAAAGATTCATCTGGTCAAGGTCCCAAAGCAATTCAGCAAGAGATGCATAAAAGAGGGATAGGGAAGGAATTACAGATTAAAGTGCTTGAATCTTATTCGGAAGATGAACAGCTTAAAATCGCAACGAAACTTGCAGAGAAGACAGCGAATTCAAACCGCTCTGTAGCCCCAGCTCAATTAAAACAAAAAATCCAAAATGCATTGCTTCGAAAAGGGTATTCCTTCGACCTTATTAAACAAGCACTTGCGAATATTAATTTTGAGCGCGAGGAAGATGAATGGACATCCATCGCCGATTCAATAGGAGAGAAAGCATGGCGTCGCTATAGCTCGAAATTTAGTGGACGGACCTTGAACGACAAAGTAAAACAGGCGATGTATCAAAAGGGTATCCCGTTTGAGCGAATTGATCATTTCATTGATAAAAAGGAGAATGAAGAAGATGGAGATTGAAAAAAAATATAGTGCAATGACAGAACATGAATTACGTACAGAAATCGGAAGACTGCGTGAAAAAGCGCGCAAATCCGAACAATTGGGCATCCTTAATGAGTATGCGGTGTACCAACGCAAAATGGTTATGGCACAATCTTATTTAATTGACCCAAGTACAATTGTGCCTGGTGAAATGTATCGAATTGACGGGGACGAAGGAATGTTTTTTCAAGTCGACTACTTAAAAGGACGTTTTGCCTGGGGTTACAGACTCGGGGGCGAACGTGCAGATGAGGCGCTACCGATTGCCATGCTAAAATCAGTAAAAGAAGGTAAATAAGAAAAGCGTAAGGCGCCGTTTAGCCCCGACAAGTAGGAGGGATGCTGTTCAATCCCTCCCTGCTGGAAGTCTTGATGATAAAGGCGTACTTTGCCTTTTCAGCGAGACTGAAGCGACTCGAGGGGCTGGCGTCTGGAGTCTAGACATCAATCCATATAGAGAAACTTGTATTTACTTACCTTCGTCTCATGAGTTAGGTGCAAAGTTGAGTTTTTTGCGTAACTTATCCTCGGAGAAAATCCATCCTGTATATGAATTGATGACGTTCAGTTCCTTGTCAATATGTGCAACAGCAACAAATGGGTAATAGCCTTTGCTACGGTAACGAAGATCGATTAAGCGTACTTCACAGATGTCATCGATGTAGGTAATAGACCATCTGTAAATGGGTGAAAATGATGTGAAAGCTTTAATGTTTTTATCGCCCATTGCCACATCAATTTCAGGGGATTTTGGCATAGGTTCCCGTTTAAAGCGATCGTAAATATTAACAGATCTACCGTAAGCGCGTCCAACATAGTGGCACTCTTTTGATGAAGCAGCTATTCTCCATTGGAAAAAGCGCATTGTCGGTGCGATAATAATTTCCGTCGCATCGGGGACGGTATAAAAGACGGCTTTTTTAACGGCCGATTTGACCGCAAATCGCAATAAATAATAAAAGAATATTATTACGTATGTCGTCAAAATCGTATAGACTGGATTTACCCCCATTGCCCAAATAATTAGCGCGATGGCGTGTAATATGAAAATAATTGGATCGAATGTGTTAATGACTCCGATGGCGACCCACTTGTTGGAAAACGGCCGTAATGCCTGCGTTCCATAGGAATTGAAGATGTCGACAAAGACATGTAGAAAGACGGCTAAAAAGGTCCAAGCCCATACATGTAAGAAGTTGGCTTCTGGGACGATAAGAGACATAAGTATTGTAATAAGTAGCGGCCATAATAATACCGCGGGAATTGAATGTGTAATCCCTCTGTGATGCCGTATGTAGACAGCGTTATTTCTCAATTTTAATACGGTATCGATATCTGGGATAAGTGAGCCGACGATAACACTTGCAACGACGGCACCCATTGTCGCACTATCAGTTAAAACGACAGGATCTGCCAGAGCGAGGCCGCCAAGTGCGACACCCATAACAATATGTGTTCCAGTATCCAAATTATCACTCCTTTTACCTAAACAGTCGTGCCAAGCATGGGATTGACTTTTTTAATCACACCTCGGAGTGATTACGCCCAGATTTTGAATTGAGCTTGTTCCACTACCTACAAAATCTGTGACATCCGGGCCAACGAGGAGGAATTGCAGTTCATTCCTCCCTGTAGATTCGTTCGTATTCATCTCGCCACATAATAGAGTGGGAGACTTCTTTAGCTGACGCTTCGCTTTCAGTACAAAAAGATTTGCTGAATGAAAGCTAGAAGCCATATACATATCAATACCCGTTTGTGCTCAATGATAAGCATATGCGATAAGGAGGAAATGATGCAAATAATAGTGAAGAAAGACGAATTCCGCGAAGCGCTTCTTTCCTGGTATCGTCGTGAAAAAAGAGATCTGCCTTGGAGAAGAACGTCGAATCCATATTACATTTGGGTCTCCGAAGTGATGCTGCAACAAACGGGGGTAAATACCGTTATACCTTATTATGAACGGTTTATCGCAAGTTTTCCGACGATGGAAGCACTCGCGGGGGCGGAAGAAAACGATTTATTGAAAATGTGGGAAGGTCTTGGTTATTATTCGCGGGCAAGGAACTTACAAGCAGGAGTGAGGGAAGTTGTGTCGGATTATGGCGGAGAGGTTCCTTCCAATAGAACGGAGATTTCCACATTGAAAGGCGTTGGCCCGTACACTGCTGGAGCGGTTCTCAGTATCGCTTACGGGGTTCCTGAGCATGCCGTAGATGGGAATGTTATGCGTGTCATATCGAGATTGCTTCTTATAGAAGAAGATATTGCGATTCCGCGTACAAAAAAGATTTTTGAAACGGTAGTCATGGATTTAATAGACCAAGAAGATCCTTCCTCTTTTAATCAAGGACTGATGGAGCTTGGCGCGACAATTTGTACCCCAAAACCGAAATGCCTTCTATGTCCGGTTCGTGACTTTTGTTTAGCTTTCCAAGAAGGCAGGCAAGAAGCGTTACCTATAAAAACGAAGAAAACGAAAATGAAAATTATACCTGTTGCATCATTTGCAATTCAAAATAGTGAAGGTGAGTGGTTAATGCGGCAACGACCTTCGAAAGGGCTACTTGCAAGTTTGTGGGAGTTTCCAATGGTCGAGCCAGCGGATGATAAAACACCACAAAAAATGGCTCATGAACATTTCGGTATCGAACTAGTGGGGATAGTTGATATACTAATTTTCAAACATATCTTTTCCCATTTGACATGGGAGATGAAAAGCTTCGGGGCACGGATTGAAAAGACTGATATAATCCCTGATGGTTACCAGTTTTTCTCGCAGGAAGAAGTGGAAGCGCTGCCGAAACCAGTGCCGGTTTTAAAAATTTGGGATGAAATTAAACGAGGAGGACTAAAATGATGGCTGAAAATAAAGTAGCAATGGTGACAGGAAGTTCAAGAGGATTAGGAAAAGCACTTGCGATTGAACTCGCAAAACAAGGTTATGATATTGTAGTGAATTATGCACGAAGCCGTTCTGCAGCTGAAGAAACAGTGAAAGAAATCGAGGCACTTGGCAGGAGAGCAATTATGATCCGTGCAAATGTCGGTGATGTTAAAAAACTTCGTACGATGTTTGAACAAGTAAAAGAGGAATTTGGCCGTTTAGACGTATTTGTTTCAAACGCAGCATCGGGTGTTTTGCGTCCAATTATGGAACTCGAAGAAACACATTGGGATTGGACGATGAATATCAATGCGAAAGCAATGCTATTTGGCGCACAAGAAGCGGCAAGACTTATGGACAAAGGCGGAAAAATCCTTGGAGTTAGCTCACTTGGATCTATTCGATATCTTGACAACTACACGACAGTAGGCGTTTCGAAAGCGGCAATTGAATCGTTGACTCGCTACCTGGCTGTCGAGCTTGCGCCACTAGGAATTGCTGTTAATACTGTTTCGGGCGGCGCGCTTGATACCGAAGCACTAAAACATTTCCCTAATCGTGATGAATTGCTAGAAGATGCGCGTATTAATACGCCAGCGGGTCGCATGGTTGAAATTGAAGACATGGTGAAAGCGGCGATGTTCCTGATCTCGGCTGATTCGGATATGATTCGTGGACAGACGATTATTGTCGACGGCGGACGTTCGATTTTACTGTAAAAAATTCCAATTGAATAAAAAATGTCTCCTTGCACATGATAGTTGTACGGAGGTGAAAATCCATTGACCAAAAATAACCCGAATCAAACTGATGCGAACCAAGTACGAAAACAGAACCAAGCATCACAACAACAAAACCGAAATGCAATGAATGAGGAGTTTGCTTCTGAAACTGATGTAAATCAGGTTAAGAAACAAAACCAACAATCAATGCAAAAAATGCACAACCAAAAACAAAATCAAAATGCGATGACTGAGGAGTTTGGTTCCGAAACTGATGTAAATCAAGTTAGGAAACAAAACCAACAATCCGAAGCAAACAAAACCAATGCTTCTGGACAGCGCTCGAATCAGTTCGAGAACGGTTCGAAATAAGTAAATGGATACCGCCGGCCGGCAGGAGCTTTACGCTTCTGCCGGTTTTTTATGGATACAAATGACGTCATGAATGGAAATAAAAGTTGAAAGGTTTCAAATAGTACCGTTCTGTTGGTATAATGATGAGATAATAATGGCTTCGAAATTTTCCGGCAACCAAAAGGTGGGTTAATCATGACGATTGCTAAAGAAGGAGAAACGATACAAGTACATAGTTATAAACATAATGGTAAAATCCATCGGGTTTGGCAGGAAACTGTAGTATTGAAAGGAACGCGTAATATTGTCATCGGTGCAAATGAAAGGACGCTTGTAACAGAGTCGGACGGACGCACATGGTTGACACGCGAGCCTTCCATTTGCTATTTTCACGCTGAGCATTGGTTCAATATCATTTGCATGTTAAGAGAAGATGGTGTTTATTATTACATTAACATGAGCTCACCTTTCGTTTATGATAACAAATCATTGAAGTATATTGATTATGACCTTGACGTAAAAGTGTTCCCGGATATGAGTTATATGATTCTTGACGAGGATGAATATGCTGAACACAGGAAACAAATGGGCTATCCTGATGTCATCGATCAGATATTACAAAAGAACCTGGATACCTTGCTAGGGTGGATTAAGCAGCGGAGGGGACCATTTGCTTCCGACTTCATTGAAGTATGGACTTCCAGATATGAATTCTACAAACAGGTCAAGAAAAGTAAGTGAAAAGCCTGATTGCAATTGCAAGGATGCAGTCGTTGCGACAGGATATAGCAACCTTAGACTGCCTTCCTTTTTCACTTATGCCTGTCGCGAAAGATTGCGACAGGCATTTTTAACTCGGGTCGGAAGCTAGACTCCAGGCGCCAGCCCCTCGAGTCGCTTCAGTCTTGCCGAAAAGGCAAAGATCGCCTTTATCATCAAGTCTTTCGGGAGGGATTGAACTGCATCCCTCCAACTTGTCGGGGCTAAACGGCGCCTTACGCTTTTCTTAGTAGGAGGTACAAAGATGGGTGACAGTATAAAACGCTATATGAAGTTTGTTAAGCCATACAACTGGTTAATAATATTGACGATACTTATTGGAATTGTAAAATTCGCAATTCCTTTATTCATTCCATTGCTGATGAAAATTGTAATTGATGACATTATCGGATCGGATACACTTACTAAAGCAGAGATGACGCGCCAATTATTTTATTGGCTTGGTGGGACAGTTCTTGTGTTCTTTATCATCCGCCCTCCAGTTGAGTATTACCGGCAATATTATGCCCAGTATGTGAGCAATAAGATTTTGTATGATATACGGAAAGAATTGTATTCACATCTGCAAAAATTGAGTCTTAGCTACTATTCAAATACAAGAGCTGGAGAAATCATTTCGCGCGTTATAAATGATGTGGAGCAAACGAAAAACTTTGTAATGATTGGTCTTATGAATGTTTGGCTTGACCTCGCGACAATCATCATCGCAGTTGTCATTATGCTGACAATGGATGTTCCGCTGACGCTTGTGACTCTACTTGCATTCCCTTTTTATGCGTACAGCGTCAAACACTTTTTCGGGAAACTGCGGGAGTTGACTGGGAAACGATCCCAAGCACTTGCGGATGTGCAAAGCTACCTGCATGAACGCGTTTCTGGAGTAAGTGTCATAAAAAGCTTTGCACTTGAAGATGAGGAACAACAACGTTTCGATAAGACAAATGGCAACTTCCTCGATAAAGCAATTGATCATACAAAGTGGAATGCGAAAGCATTTGCAGTTGTCAATACGATTACTGATGTTGCACCGCTTCTCGTTCTTGCGTATGCGGGCTATCAGGTTATCAATAATGATTTGTCAGTTGGAACGATGGTTGCCTTCATCGCATACATCGATCGCGTGTATAATCCATTGCGACGATTGGTCAATGCATCGACATCACTCACACAGTCATTTGCCTCTATGGACCGTGTTTTTGACTTGATGGAACAGGAGTATGATGTAACAAATAAGTCCGGTGCAACCCAACTACCTCCAATTGAAGGGGAAATTGAGTTCAACAATGTGAGCTTTACGTATGAACAGGATGGGGAAACAATCCTGGATGGTATTAATTTCACTGTGAAGCCAGGTGAAACAGTCGCGTTTGTAGGCATGAGTGGCGGAGGGAAATCAACTATCGTTGGCTTGATACCAAGATTTTATGATGTGGCGGGCGGGACTGTGCGTATTGACGGGTATGATTTGCGTGACGTCAATATAAAATCGCTTCGTGAACAGATTGGAATTGTTTTGCAAGATACTATATTGTTTAGTGATTCCGTGAAGAGTAATATTTTGATGGGGAAATCGGATGCAACAGATGAAGAAGTGATTGCTGCTGCTAAAGCGGCGAATGCACATGAGTTCATCGAAGGGCTCCCGCTCGGTTACGATACCAAAGTAGGGGAACGTGGCGTGAAGTTATCGGGTGGTCAGAAGCAACGAATTGCGATTGCACGTGTCTTCTTGAAAAATCCACCGCTCCTTATCTTAGATGAAGCGACATCCGCACTTGACCTTGAAAGTGAGGCGCTCATTCAGGAATCACTTGAACGACTTGCGCATGAAAGAACAACCCTCATTGTTGCTCACCGTTTGTCGACAATTACACATGCTGATAAGATTTTCGTCATTGATTCAGGGCAGTTAAAAGAGACGGGTACACACGAGCAATTGATGAAATTACAAGGAATTTACTATGGTTTGTTCCAAGTACAAGTACTTGGAAATTCAAAATGATATATAGTTCAAATAAAGAATCTTATTGAATGTACTGCGGCTCCAGATTAGTTATATAGGCATTCATTTTTTTAACATATATAGTTATTCTAACGTTGAAAAAATAACTTCCCATTGAACTTGACGAAAAGGGCATTGGATTTAGTTGAAACTCCTATATAATAATTAGGTCGGAGTTCGGAGCGTTTTAGCGGTTATCAGATCCATAGTGAGTGGAATCGCGATGATTTAGAATAATGGAGGGATTTTTATGAAAAAAGTAAAGTTTGGGCCATTGGCTTTGATAGTGATTGTTTCCCTTTCGGTAATACTTGGTGCGTGTACTTCATCGGGTTTGGACGATGAGAGTACGAAGGTAAATGCAAAGAAAATATTAGTTTACGGACATAGCGGGAATTCCACGTCACTAGACCCAGCCCATATGAAGGAAGGGGATTCCACCCATGTTACTGTCAATCTTTATGAGACACTCGTGAATCTGGATGAGCAGGGCACGACTGTAGTTCCAGGCTTGGCAGAAAAGTGGGATTCTAGTGAAGACGGTTTGACGTACACGTTCCAGTTGCGGAAAGATGTCAAATTCCATGACGGTACAGATTTTAATGCAGATGCAGTCATAAAAAACTTTGAGCGCTGGACTAACGGCGATGCAGAAGAGTTTCCTTTCTATAGTTCGGTATTTAATGGTTTCAAAGGGGATGACAGTCGTATTATTGAATCGGTGGCGACTGACGGCGATGATACTGTAACAATCAAGTTGAATAACCCACAAGCATCATTCTTGAAAAATCTAACGATGAGTCCGTTCTCGATTGTTAGTCCGAATGTATTTGAACAAAGCGATGAGGAATTTGAAAGCGATCCTATCGGTACGGGACCGTTCCAATACTTCGAAGGGAAACAGAATGAAGCAATCGTAGTTGTAAAATTTCAAGAGTATTGGCAAGAAAGTTTGCCGAAGCTTGAAAAAATCATCTTCAAGTCAATTCCTGATAACACTGCACGCTTGAATGCGTTGATTGCAGGGGATATCGATCTAGCCGATAGTATTAATCCGGAAGATAGAATGGAAGTTGACGACGATGCCGACTTACAATTTTTTGAACGACCTTTTATGGAAAACATTTATGAAGATGCTCCTTCCATATTTGCTGCCGATTCAACACCACTTTTCGGAGCGACAAAATACATGATGAATTACTTACCACAAGTAACGGGTTTTGATGTGTTGTCGAAAGTGGAGTTCGAATTACCAGCAGAAGAAGAAGAGTGAAAAAGCTATCCGATTGGCCGATACCCTGGTCAATCGGATAGCTTTTTTTCGGCAGTAAATGAACACATCACCTATAGTTGATAGGAAGCAGTACCAAGAGTATGCCTTTGTTATTATAAGAATATATAAAAAAGTATTGCATTTATTCTGTATAATCGTATAATTAGAACGACCTATTAATTCTGAAAATAACTAATTGATTGATTAAGAAAAAGGGTGATCTGATGGATGAGAGGAAGACTGTCCTCCAAGTAAAAGATTTACAGACGACCTTTTTTACTGATTCGGGGGAAATACCGGCTGTTGATCATATTGACTTTCACTTGAATGAAGGAGAAATCCTGGGAATTGTCGGAGAATCTGGCTGCGGGAAAAGTGTAACCTCCTTATCGATAATGGGGCTAGTACCAAAGCCTCCTGGGAAAGTTGTCGGAGGTAAAATATTATTTGAAGATAAAGATTTGCTGACCATGAATGAAAAACAGATGCGGCGTATTCGAGGAAACGACATTGCGATGATTTTCCAAGAACCTATGACATCACTGAATCCATTGTTCTCGATTGGCAATCAAATGACAGAAGCAGTGCGGATTCACGAAAAAGGCTGGTCTAAGAAAAAGGCTGAGGGAAAAGCAGTTGAAATGTTGAAACTGGTCGGTTTGCCTCGTGCAGAGGAAATGATGAGAGACTATCCTCACCAATTATCGGGTGGAATGCGACAGCGTGTAATGATTGCGATGGCATTGGTATGTGATCCTAAAGTACTTATAGCTGACGAACCGACCACTGCTCTAGATGTGACGATTCAAGCGCAGATATTGAAGTTAATGAGAGAATTAAATACGAGATTGAATACAGCTGTTCTCCTTATTACTCACGACTTGGGTGTCGTTGCAGAAACATGCGAACGTGTCATTGTCATGTATGCTGGACAAATTATTGAAGAAGCATCCGTTAAGATGATCTTCGAAGATCCACAGCATCCTTATACAAAAGGGTTAATTCAATCCGTTCCCGACATGCGCTACAAAAAGGAGCGACTCTATTCTATCCCTGGTAGCGTGCCGAAACCCGGTTCAATCCGGCAGGGGTGCAGATTTGCTGCGAGATGTGAGTTTGCATTTGATCGTTGTCTAACAGAAAACCCTGAACTATATGAAACATCGGATGTTCACCAGACTCGATGCTTCCTATACGACAGAGAAGGGGTGAAACAGCATGACAACAAAGCCCTTATTGAAAGTTGAAGGTTTGAAAAAGTATTTTCCAGTTAAAAAAGGAATTCTTGGCAGAACAGTTGGGTATGTCAAAGCGGTAGATGACGTATCGTTTTACGTGAATGAAGGCGAAACGCTAGGCATTGTAGGTGAATCTGGATGCGGTAAATCGACAACGGGCCGGATGCTGATGCGACTTCTTGAACCAACCGAAGGGAAAGTTGAATTTGACGGCAAAGATTTGACGTCCTTATCTACCGGAGAAATGCGGAAAACGAGACGTGACATCCAAATGGTATTCCAAGATCCATACGCATCTCTCAATCCGCGTCACACGATTGAAAAGATATTAGAAGAGCCGCTCATTGTGCACGGCATTGATAATTCGAAAGAACGGAAAAGGAAAGTGCGTGAATTCCTTGAAATTGTTGGACTAAGCGCATATCATGCCAAGCGCTATCCGCATCAGTTTAGTGGAGGACAGCGTCAGCGTATTGGGATTGCTCGGGCGCTAATGACAAATCCAAAACTGATAATTGCTGATGAACCTGTTTCGGCTCTCGATGTGTCGATTCAGTCTCAAGTGTTAAACCTGATGCAAGATTTGCAGAAGGAATTCAAACTCACTTATATCTTCATTGCCCACGATCTGGGAGTCGTCCGTCATATTAGTGATCGTGTCGGCGTTATGTATCTTGGAAAGATGGTAGAAATGGCGGACAGCGAGCAGCTCTATGCGAAACCGCTTCATCCGTATACGCAGGCATTATTGTCAGCGGTTCCAGTACCTGATCCAGACTTCAAGAAAGAGCAAATTCTTCTTGAAGGGGATATTCCAAACCCAGCGAATCCTCCTAGTGGCTGCACGTTTCATACGCGCTGTCCGCATAAAATGGAAATTTGCACGAAAGTTACACCAAGGCTTGTCGAGCATGATTCGGGTCATTCTGTCGCCTGTCACCTATACAGTGAGCAGGTAGACAATGATATAAAACAGTTGGAGGGGTCAATATGAGAAAAAGGAAGTTAGGTTTACTAGCACTGATGTTGCTTCTCGTTCTTTCGGCAGCGCTAGCCGCTTGTGGGTCAGATGCCGATGATGGCAAGAAGGAAGGTACTAAAAATGAAGATGGTAAAACTGAAGACACTAAAAATGTGAAAGATACATTAGTGTTTGGACGCGGTGGCGATTCAACTTCCCTCGATCCATCAAGGGTGACTGAAGGAGAATCTTTCAAAGTTACGGTTAACATTTACGAAACGCTTCTGAATTTCGGGGAGAGTGATACAGAAATTAATCCAGGGCTTGCCACTGAATGGGAGCCAAGCGAAGATGGTTTAACGTATACGTTCAAACTACGTGAAGGCGTTAAGTTCCATGATGGAACTGACTTCAACGCTGACGCGGTCGTTAAAAACTTCGAGCGTTGGGCTAATGGGGATGCAGAAAAATTCCCATATTATAACACAACATTCGGCGGTTTTAAAGGTGATGAAGGTCATGTTATTGAGTCTGTTACAGCAGACGGTGAAAATACAGTGCTTATAAAATTAACACGTCCACAAGCACCATTCCTTAAAAATATTGCAATGAGCATGTTTGCAATTGCAAGTCCGACTGCATTTGAATTAGGTGACGATCAATTCGAAAGAAAACCAGTAGGTACAGGACCATTCCAGTTCGTCGAATGGAAACCGAATGAAACAATCACAATTGAAAAGTTCGATGACTACTGGGATGAAGGACTACCAAAACTTAAAAAAATCATCTTCCAGTCAATTCCCGACAACTCTGCGCGTTTGAATGCATTGATGGCTGGAAATATCGAACTTGCAGATGGCATTAATCCATCAGATGGCGAATCGATTGAAGATAATGAAAATCTTCAATTGTTTGTACGTCCGTCTTTGAACGTAGGTTATTTAGGTCTTACAGTAACACGCCCTCCTTTCGATAAAAAAGAAGTGCGTCAAGCGATTAACTATGCAATCGACAAACAATCAATTGTTGACTCATTCTTCGAAGGACGTGCAGATGTCGCGAAAAACCCGATGCCGACATCTATTTCAGGCTATAACGATGATATCGAAGGATATGAATACAATCCTGAAAAAGCGAAAGAGCTTCTAAAATCGGTAGGACTTGAAGACGGTTTTGAGATGGATCTATGGGCAATGCCGGTACCACGTCCATATATGCCAGATGGTAAAAAAGTTGCTGAAGTCATTCAGAAAAACCTAGCAGATATAGGGATTACTGCGAAGATCGTTTCACATGAATGGGCAACTTATCTTGACCTTGCAAGTAAAGGGGATGCAGATGCGTTCATGCTCGGCTGGACTGGGGATAACGGAGATGCAGATAATTTCCTATACGCTTTGCTAGATGAAGATAATATCGGTAGCAATAATTATACGTACTATAAGAATGCAAAACTCCACGACATCCTTATCGCAGCACAAACTGAAATCGATGAAGAGAAACGAAATGAATTGTACAAAGAAGCGCAGGTCATCATTCATGATGACGCTCCATGGGTACCACTTGCTCACTCAACTCCGCTTCTTGGAGGATCTAAAGATTTAACAGGTTTTGTTCCAGGCCCAATTGCCTCGGATTTACTGTCGAAAGTAGAATTCAAGTAAAAGATTGTAAGAAATGAACGGAAAGGGAGAGGTCTTTCAGATTTCTTCCTTTTCTCTTTCATTTGATGGATACATATAAGTTGATAGAAAAGTTGGAGAGGTGAAAAATCATGCTCAGCTACATTGGAAAAAGAATGCTGCAGCTCATTCCTGTCCTGCTTGGGATGACGTTTATCGTATTCATGATTATCCGTGCAATCCCGGGTAACCCCGCACAAATTATTCTTGGGCAGCAGGCGACTAAAGAGTCAGTCGAAGCGCTGACGATAAAGCTTGGTTTGGATAACCCTTGGTATGTTCAGTATTTCAAATACTTGGGAGACCTTTTAAAAGGAGATTTGGGCGAGTCGATGAGAACTCGAGCTCCTGTATCAGATGAAATATGGCCTTATTTAGCAGCTACGTTTGAATTGGCACTATTCGCCATCGTTATTGCAGTTATTATCGGTATTAATGCAGGAATCATCTCAGCGTGGTTTCAAAATTCATGGTTTGACTATACGGCGATGATTTTGGCACTTGTTGGTGTGTCTATGCCTATCTTCTGGCTTGGCCTTATGGGGCAATGGGTTTTTGCTGTAGAAAATCCATGGTTGCCGACTGGAGGGCGAGAGGAAGTACGAGATCCTATCAACGCCATAACGAATCTCTATGTACTTGATACAATTATTCAAGGCCGTTTTGATCAGTTATGGCAGGTTTTCCGACACCTTATTTTACCAGGACTAGCACTGGCAACAATTCCGATGGCAATTATCGCACGGATGACCCGTTCAAGTATGCTCGAAGTAATGCGCTCCGATTATATTCGTACCGCACGGGCGAAAGGTCAGAAAATGTTTTGGGTCGTATATAAGCATGCGCTTAAAAATGCAATCATTCCGGTGTTAACAATTATTGGTCTGCAAATGGGAATGTTACTTGGTGGTGCGATTTTGACTGAGACAATTTTTGCTTGGCCTGGTGTTGGGCGTTATATTTACGACGCAATTGGATTCCGAGATTATCCCGTCATTCAGTCAGCGATTCTAATTGTGGCGCTCTTCTTTGTTTTGATCAACTTGCTTGTAGACTTGCTCTATAGTCTGATAGATCCGAGGATTAAATATGATTGAGGAAGGGGGAAGCACTTATGTCTGAATTTGTACCTAAGGCCGATGGGATTGCGAATAATAAAGTTGATAAAACTGCAGGACCTTGGCGTGAAGCTTGGAATGGCTTTAAAAAGAGTAAAGTGGCAGTTGTCGGTATGGGTATTGTTATATTCTTTATCCTGCTAGCGGGTTTCGGTTTTGTGGCGGAACAAGGTTATCTTGGTTCAAACATTGGACTAGAGGGCATTAACGACCAAAAGTTATCGGATCGGCTTCTCCCTCCTTCAAGTGAATATTGGTTTGGAACAGATGACCTTGGAAGGGATATTTTTTCCCGAATTGTTCATGGTGCCCGAATTTCACTATGGGTTGGATTCTTTTCTGTAATCGGATCGGTAGTTGTAGGAAGTGCATTGGGTATCGTAGCAGGTTATTATGGCAGATGGGTTGATACGATTATTTCACGTGTGTTCGACATTATGCTAGCATTTCCTTCTATCTTGTTGGCCATTGCAATTGTTTCCGTACTTGGTCCGAGTCTGCAAAATGCGCTTATCGCAATCGCAGTAATAAATGTGCCGAACTTTGGAAGGCTCATTCGTTCAAAAGTATTGAGTATAAAAGAAGATGAATATATTACTGCGGCAAAAGGGATCGGAATGAAAGATGCTAGGATTCTGTTTTCTCATATCTTGCCGAACTCTATGGCGCCGGTAATTGTTCAAGGAACTCTAGCAATTGCAACGGCAATCCTTGAAGCAGCTGCACTTGGGTTTTTAGGACTGGGTGCACAAGCGCCGATGCCAGAGTGGGGAAAAATGTTAGCGGATTCAAAAAGCTTCCTACATTCAGCCCCATGGACAATGATTTTCCCAGGTATCGCAATTATGCTTACAGTACTGGGCTTTAACTTAATGGGTGATGGTTTACGTGATGCACTCGATCCTAAGATGAAGAGTTAGGATAATAAAAATGCCCTACATCCCGCTAAATTCATCGGGATGTAGGGTATTTTTTAATAGATAAGAAAGTATAAGTTTTTGAACCTAGAGCAATGTCTAGCTCCAGCGTTTTTCTTAATAGATTTCTTCTGTCAGTTTCGAATTCACTTTATTGTTATGATACTTCTGAAATAGAACAATCAGCTTGTCAAAGTGTTCAAGTTGTTCTTCATAATTAAAGATAGACGACAGGATATGAAGAAGATGATAGGCGGAAAATTCCTCTTCTTCTTTCGTAAGGGCAATTTCCTTTGCAAAAATCTCCATCACCTCATGACGCTGGATGTATTCTTCATTCGGACTGGTATTTACTGCATCAGACTTCAGTTTACCAACGAACTTCAGATGGAGTTGTTCGTGATATGTGAGCAGTGCGTCGAGACGTTCCTGCACCATCATCCGGAAATGTTCCGGCAAATCAATCAGTTCATTTTCATACTGATGAAGTCTTTTCAGTACATCATAACTGCTCCTTGAAGTAGCAACCATTTGTCTGTAAACGACAAGTTTTCTCGCTTTGTTTCTCGTATTCTTTTTGAAGTAGCTCCGTTCCTCTTTAAATAGCGTGTACAGCTGATCTACCTGAGAAAGGCGCTCCTTCGATTTTGTCAGTGACTTTTTTGTTGCTAAGTGATCAGATGCTTGCCTTCCAGCCAGGCGGGTCCAACGAATAATTTCGTCTTGTGCCTGATGAATGGACTCAAATAATTTTGTTTCGTATTTCGGTGGCATGAACAGCAAGTTCACAACGAAAGCGGCAAGAATACCGATAATCAATGTCAAAAATCTGAGCAATGCAAATGACAGGAACTCATCGCCTTTGATTTCCATTATGGCGATCATTACCACGAGTGCCATCGAAATTGATTTTTCTAGGCCCAATTTAATCATTATTAATATAATAATGACCGCGGCAAGTCCTATGAAGACTAGCTGATTACCAAACAGGAGAACAAATAAAACCGCAACAACTGCGCCAATTATATTACCTTGAACCTGTTCGATAATTGTTAAATAAGATCTATAGATAGAAGGTTGGATGGCAAAAATGGCCGCGATTCCCGCAAACAATGGATGCGGCATGTGTAAAATTTCTGCTAGGAACAATGCGAACATAATCGCAATGCCCGTTTTAAAAATGCGGGCACCAAGTATCATGGGGGTTATCCTTTCTGATCAAATACGCCTTGGCGTATTTGCGCACAGACTTTTATCGAGCCTGCTCGATAAATTCCACTTAAAAGTCTGTGGCATCCGTCGGAGACTGTAACTTCATTTAGCTAGAGTTTTGCTCCTACCAAGTTGTATGCCTATTTTGCAAATACCTATCACTTTATCGAAGTGGAAGGCTTCCGCTAAATGAAGTTAAAGCTGTTTTTCGCTACTGTACCTTAACAATACCGTGCGGTCAACCGTTTATAGAAGTTGCAAGCTCTTTGAATGAATGATCGACTGCAACAAGTGTATCCATAATGTCTTCTTCCGTATGAGCAATTGTTAAAAACCACGCTTCATACTTTGAAGGTGCAAGGTTTATACCGTTTTTTAACATCAGTTTGAAGAACTTGGCGAACACATTGCCGTCTGTAGCTTCAGCTTGTTCGTAGTTTTCGACTTTTACGTCCGTAAAGAACAACGTAAGGGCTCCTCCAAGACGATTTGTCGTTAATGTAATTCCGTGCTCTTTTGCAGATTTTACAATGCCCTCTTCAAGAATAGCACCTAGACGGTCCATTTCTTCATAAATACCAGGCGTTTGGAGAACTTCTAGAAGAGCAATTCCTGCTAACATCGAAGCTGGATTCCCTGCCATTGTCCCCGCTTGATAAGCAGGTCCTAGTGGAGCGACTTGTTCCATAATTTCTTTTTTCCCACCGTAACCGCCAATTGGTAAGCCGCCGCCAATAATTTTTCCGAATGCAGTAAGATCGGGTGTTAAACCGAGCAAATCCTGTGCGCCGCCGTAGTGGAAACGGAATGCAGTAATTACTTCATCATAAACAATTAAAGCGCCTTTTTCGGCTGCGATATCATGGACGAGCGGAAGAAACCCTTCTTTTGGTTCAACAATGCCGAAGTTACCAACGATTGGCTCGACTAGAATACATGCGATTTGGTCGCCCCATTTTTCCATTGCTTCTATATAAGCATTAGGATCGTTAAATGGAATCGTAATTACCTCTTTAGCAATCGACTCTGGCACACCTGCTGAATCAGGAGTACCAAGCGTTGCGGGGCCAGAACCTGCTGCAACGAGTACAAGATCCGAGTGACCGTGGTAACAGCCTGCAAATTTCATGATTTTTGTCCGCCCTGTATAAGCACGAGAAACTCGAATTGTCGTCATGACTGCTTCAGTACCAGAGTTTACAAAACGTACTTTATCCATTCTAGGCATTGCTTCCTTCAACATTTTTGCAAACTTCACTTCATGTCGAGTAGGCGTTCCGTATAGCAAACCTGTTTGCGCGGCTTTAACGATTGCTTCAGTAATATGTGGATGGGCATGCCCCGTAATGATTGGTCCATATGCAGCAAGATAGTCGATGTATTTATTGCCGTCGACATCCCAGAAGTAAGCACCTTCTGCACGTTCCATTACTGTAGGGGCTCCGCCGCCAACTGCATGGTATCCGCGCGATGGGCTATTTACCCCTCCTACGATATGCTCGCAAGCTTCATTATAGATTTTTTCTGAATTCGTTCTGATCATTTCAATTCCCCCGTTCAATTCATTACCCTCTCTATTCTAAACAAAATGAAGCAGATAGCCAAAGAATTTGAAACTAAAGAGCGCATTCTGTACGATTAAGGAAAGAATATATTGGAGGAATGGATAATGACGACACTTGAAGGTATGCATGCACCGGAATTTACATTGCCAAATGAGAACGGTGAAATGATTTCGCTAAAAGACTTCGCGGGTGAAAAGTATGTTGTTCTCTATTTTTATCCGAAAGATTCAACACCTGGATGTACAACGCAAGCTTGCGATTTCCGAGATGCGTATGAAGACTTTAGCAAGTTGAATGCAGTAGTGCTTGGAGTGAGCCCTGATGGCGCAGCTTCACATGAGAAATTTATCGGGAAACATGGACTGCCGTTTTCCCTTCTTGTTGATGAAGAGCACACAGTTGCTGAAAAATATGATGTTTGGAAGTTGAAGAAGATGTTCGGTAAGGAGTATATGGGTATTGAGCGTTCGACATTTTTGATTGATCCGACGGGGACGGTTGTTAAAGAATGGCGTAAAGTGAAAGTGCAAGGCCATATAGAAGAAGCGCTTGTGACATTGGAGCAACTAACACAGTCTTGAGGGGGAACGAGAAATGGAAGTACTATTCACATTTGATATGAAGAAACATCAGGAACAGGGGCTTGTCATGAAGTTTCCTGAAGTTACATTTCAATTCAACAAAAAGCCGGAAGACATTGAAATTCAAACAGCATCAATTATTGTGACATATGGCGGTGATGTAGACGTTGCGCTACTCGACAAAGCGAAAGCATTGGAATGGATAATGGTTGCGTCGGCTGGCGTTGAAAAAATGCCTCTTGCTGAAATAGCTGAGCGCAACATCGTCATGTCAAATGTTCGCGGTATCCACAAAACACCGATGGCGGAATCCGTTCTCGCGCATATATTATCACTGCAACGGTCGTTACCACTTATTGACGAAAGACAACGTTCAAAAGAATGGAATCGGAAAGTCGGCTCGATTGAATTAAAAGGGTCGACTGCGCTTATCTTAGGTCCTGGCGCAATTGGTTCTGAAATAGGACGCTTACTTCAAGCATTTGGTGTCACTACAATTGGTTGTAACAGATCGGGCAGGGCAAGTGAATCGATGGATGAGACAATAAAGTTTGAAGCTTTGATAGATAGAGTGGGCATAGCAGACTTCGTTATTTCTGTTTTACCGAGTACACCAGAAACAAAAGGGCTGCTAACAGAAGGGCATTTCAAAGCCATGAAGGATAATGCGGTCTTCATGAATTTTGGTCGGGGTGACCTCTTTGCTGAACCGATTCTAATAGATGCATTGAAAAGTAATGAAATCAGGCATGCGGTTCTTGACGTATTTGAAACAGAGCCGCTACCTGCTGACAATGAACTATGGTTACTTGCAAATTGTACGATATCGCCACATGTTTCAAGTCTTTCTGGAAAGTATGTTGAAAGGGCCCTCACTATTTTTGAAGAAAACCTAGGTAAGTGGCAACAGGGGGAGTGGGATCTTCTGAACTTGATTGACATGGAACTTGGCTACTGAGTGGGAACTAAATTGATAGACACAAATGAAGTGGCTCACACAGCGCTTTAGTTGACATATGCACCCTATTTTAAGTACACTAATGATAATAATTATAAAGTGAGAATCTTTATGGATAGAGGTGCATAGCGATGTCGGAAGTTAGATTGAAAGGCGCGCTGGACGCATTGAAAAATAGTGGCGTCAGAATTACGCCACAGAGGCATGCGATTTTAGAGTATCTTATCTCCTCTGAGTCACATCCAACGGCTGATGATATATATAAAGCACTTGAATCTGATTTTCCTAACATGAGCGTTGCAACAGTATATAATAACCTTCGTGTGTTCCGCAATGCGGGACTTATTAAGGAACTTACTTATGGAGATGCTTCAAGCCGTTTTGACTTTGTTACTCACGATCATTATCATATCATCTGTGATGAATGCGGAACGATTGTTGATTTCCATCATCCTGGACTTGAAGAGGTGGAGCGCTTAGCTTCTCATGTAACAGGATTCAAAGTAAATTATCACCGTCTGGAAGTATATGGTACATGTCCTTCATGTGTTTCGCGCGTAGCGAATACTAAATAAAAAAACGTCCGATACTCCTTCCAGTGAAGGTTGTATCGGACGTTTTTTTTATTCCTTAGAATCCTCTTTTATTGCAGCAGTTTTGTTCTTC
>NZ_CP060287.1:735000-1180000 GCF_014302295.1 Sporosarcina sp. resist
GCGCCGAAAATGTACCGGGGCTAAACGAATCACCGAAACTGTGGATTGACATCTTAGATGTCAGTGGTAGGAGAGCGTTCCAAGGGCGTCGAAGCTAGACCGTAAGGACTGGTGGAGCGCTTGGAAGTGAGAATGCCGGTATGAGTAGCGAAAGAAGGGTGAGAATCCCTTCCACCGAATGCCCAAGGTTTCCTGAGGAAGGCTCGTCCGCTCAGGGTTAGTCAGGACCTAAGTTGAGGCCGAAAGGCGTAGACGATGGACAACAGGTTGATATTCCTGTACCACCTCCCCGCCGTTTGAGCAATGGGGTGACGCAGTAGGATAGGGTGAGCGCGCTGTTGGTTATGCGCGTCTAAGCAGTGAGGTGTGGAATGAGGCAAATCCCGTTCCTATAACATTGAGCTGTTACAGCAAGGGGATTTATCCCTGAGTCCCTGATTTCACGCTGCCAAGAAAAGCCTCTAGCGAGGCGGGAGGTGCCTGTACCGCAAACCGACACAGGTAGGCGAGGAGAGAATCCTAAGGTGATCGAGAGAACTCTCGTTAAGGAACTCGGCAAAATGACCCCGTAACTTCGGGAGAAGGGGTGCTCTGGTAGGGTGTTAAAGCCCGAGAGAGCCGCAGTGAATAGGCCCAGGCGACTGTTTAGCAAAAACACAGGTCTCTGCAAAACCGCAAGGTGAAGTATAGGGGCTGACGCCTGCCCGGTGCTGGAAGGTTAAGAGGAGAGGTCAGCGCAAGCGAAGCTTCGAATTGAAGCCCCAGTAAACGGCGGCCGTAACTATAACGGTCCTAAGGTAGCGAAATTCCTTGTCGGGTAAGTTCCGACCCGCACGAAAGGCGTAACGATCTGGGCACTGTCTCAACGAGAGACTCGGTGAAATTATAATACCTGTGAAGATGCAGGTTACCCGCGACAGGACGGAAAGACCCCGTGGAGCTTTACTGTAACCTGATATTGAATTCCGGTGCAGCCTGTACAGGATAGGTAGGAGCCTTGGATTCCGGAGCGCTAGCTTCGGATGAGGCGTTGGTGGGATACTACCCTGGCTGTATTGGACTTCTAACCCATGCCCCTTATCGGGGCAGGAGACAGTGTCAGGCGGGCAGTTTGACTGGGGCGGTCGCCTCCTAAAGAGTAACGGAGGCGCCCAAAGGTTCCCTCAGAATGGTTGGACATCATTCGTAGAGTGCAAAGGCATAAGGGAGCTTGACTGCGAGACCTACAAGTCGAGCAGGGTCGAAAGACGGGCTTAGTGATCCGGTGGTTCCGCATGGAAGGGCCATCGCTCAACGGATAAAAGCTACCCCGGGGATAACAGGCTTATCTCCCCCAAGAGTCCACATCGACGGGGAGGTTTGGCACCTCGATGTCGGCTCATCGCATCCTGGGGCTGTAGTCGGTCCCAAGGGTTGGGCTGTTCGCCCATTAAAGCGGTACGCGAGCTGGGTTCAGAACGTCGTGAGACAGTTCGGTCCCTATCCGTCGCGGGCGCAGGAAATTTGAGAGGAGCTGTCCTTAGTACGAGAGGACCGGGATGGACATACCTCTGGTGTACCAGTTGTCTTGCCAAAGGCATCGCTGGGTAGCTATGTATGGACGGGATAAATGCTGAAAGCATCTAAGCATGAAGCCCCCCTCGAGATGAGATTTCCCATTACGCAAGTAAGTAAGATCCCTCAAAGAAGATGAGGTTGATAGGTCTGGGGTGGAAGCACGGCGACGTGTGGAGCTGACGGATACTAATCGATCGAGGACTTAACCAATTTTGAAAAGGGCTTGATTACCCTGATTCTGTGTAGCACAATGTCTGTTTTATTCAGTTTTGAGCGAACAAAATTAATTATTTTGTAAAAACGCTTGCAAGTAACAACAAGACATGATATAATTAGTCTTGTCTTGTGGAAAATAGTTCAGTGACGATTGCGAAGAGGTCACACCCGTTCCCATACCGAACACGGAAGTTAAGCTCTTCAGCGCCGATGGTAGTTGGGGGTTTCCCCCTGTGAGAGTAGGACGTCGCTGGTCTGTTAGTCCAAAAGAAGATACTTAATGTATGTTCTTAATATTATTCCGCAGTAGCTCAGTGGTAGAGCAATCGGCTGTTAACCGATCGGTCGTAGGTTCGAGTCCTACCTGCGGAGCCATTTAGGAGAGCTGTCCGAGTGGCCGAAGGAGCATGATTGGAAATCATGTAAGCGGCTAACGCTGTTTCAAGGGTTCAAATCCCTTGCTCTCCGCCAGATTCATATAAATGATAAATTAAGGCCCCTTGGTCAAGCGGTTAAGACACCGCCCTTTCACGGCGGTATCACGGGTTCGAATCCCGTAGGGGTCACCATAACTTTTCAGAAATTCATCATTAAGCACGTTGACTTTAATTCAGTAATTCGAGCATAGCATACTCTCGTTGAAATTGGGAGAAGCAAGGAGCGTACATTAGTACGTGACTGACTGAGCGAATGAAGCTGACAAAGAGATGCGCCGCTTATCGCAATTTTACCCAGGAGGATTAGCTCAGCTGGGAGAGCACCTGCCTTACAAGCAGGGGGTCGGCGGTTCGAGCCCGTCATCCTCCACCATTAATTTCTTTAAGCAGATTCACCGCTTGAATAAAATTCCATATATTTAATTATATAAATACTATTGTCGCGGGGTGGAGAAGTGGTATCTCGTCGGGCTCATAACCCGAAGGTCGCAGGTTCAAATCCTGCCCCCGCAACCAAATTTTATCATGATGCAGCAGATCATATAGCTGACATGTAAATGATTAGCTCATTATCAAATGAATACATTATATTGTTGTCGCGGGGTGGAGAAGTGGTATCTCGTCGGGCTCATAACCCGAAGGTCGCAGGTTCAAATCCTGCCCCCGCAACCAAATGGTCCCGTGGTGTAGCGGTTAACATGCCTGCCTGTCACGCAGGAGATCGCCGGTTCGATCCCGGTCGGGACCGCCATTTTTATTTTTCCTATAAGGTTTAGAATAAGCTAATATCTTAATGTAAACCAAATATGTGGCTCAGTAGCTCAGTCGGTAGAGCAAAGGACTGAAAATCCTTGTGTCGGCGGTTCGATTCCGTCCTGAGCCACCATTTTAATATTTGTGCCGGAGTAGCTCAACTGGTAGAGCAACTGACTTGTAATCAGTAGGTTGAGGGTTCAAGTCCTTTCTCCGGCACCATTTACACCTATATGGTGGGGTAGCGAAGTGGCTAAACGCGGCGGACTGTAAATCCGCTCCCTACGGGTTCGGCGGTTCGAATCCGCCCCCCACCACCAGTTTTAGGGGCATAGTTTAACGGTAGAATAGAGGTCTCCAAAACCTTTGATGTGGGTTCGATTCCTACTGCCCCTGCCATTTTTTTTAGTATAATCTAATATTATGGCGATTGTGGTGAAGTGGTTAACACATCGGATTGTGGTTCCGACACTCGAGGGTTCGATTCCCTTCAGTCGCCCCATTTATCTATCCAATTAAAACAAACTTATATATCATGGCGATTGTGGTGAAGTGGTTAACACATCGGATTGTGGTTCCGACATTCGAGGGTTCGATTCCCTTCAGTCGCCCCATTTTATATTCAATTAAAACAAACTAGATATCATGGCGATTGTGGTGAAGTGGTTAACACATCGGATTGTGGTTCCGACACTCGAGGGTTCGATTCCCTTCAGTCGCCCCATTTATCTTTTTGGGGTATAGCCAAGCGGTAAGGCAACGGACTTTGACTCCGTCACTCGTTGGTTCGAATCCAGCTACCCCAGTTTCGCGGAAGTAGTTCAGTGGTAGAATACGACCTTGCCAAGGTCGGGGTCGCGGGTTCGAATCCCGTCTTCCGCTCCATCATCTACGGCGGCATAGCCAAGCGGTAAGGCATGGGTCTGCAACACCCTTACCACCGGTTCGATTCCGGTTGCCGCCTCCAATTTTCTTATGTATCGTTGTTCGTAAACTAAATAGTGTTATGCCCGAGTGGTGGAATGGCAGACACGTCGCACTCAAAATGCGATGCCGTAAGGCGTGCCGGTTCAAGTCCGGCCTCGGGTATCAGATGAAAAACACAACTTCGGTTGTGTTTTTTTGTGTTTAATTTCTACTATATAAGTTGACTTAACTGAGCGAACGTGGGCTTTGGCTACCCCTAGCACTTTAAAGAATTCAATGTAATTTAATTCTTTATTTCAATATATATTTAGATAAAAGAATAGAGAGTAGGGGAAACATTATGCCATTAATTGAACACCAGGAGTTCATTCAAGCCTCGGTAGAACGTTGCTTTGATCTTGCACGAGACGTGGATATTCATACCCGTACAACAGAGGGGACGAAAGAGAAGGCTGTCGGTGGGGTGACAACAGGTTTATTGCTGGCCGGGGATATTGTTACATGGGAGGCCGTTCATTTCGGTATAAGACAAAGACTAACTGCCAAAGTAACGGTGATGGATATACCGTATATGTTTGAAGACATAATGGTGAAAGGAGCATTCCAATCTTTTCACCATATTCATGAGTTTATTGAGAAGGATAATGGCACTCTGATGATTGACAGATTTCAATATAGATCACCCTGTGGAGTGATTGGTGTTATTGCGGATAAGTTGTTTTTGGAAAGCTATATGAGAAACTTTATTGTGAGTCGAGCAAGAGCTCTGAAGCATATTGCAGAAAATGAGTAAGAGGCATTTCATCAGGAAAAGTCGACTTGATAAACTTGGTGGCACAAGTTTTCTAGAGAGTGGAACCTGGACGTTACTAATCGATTGTGAGAAAACACAGCGCTTCAAAAATGGGTAGTAAACAAAATCGCTCCTTACCGCCGAAGCGTAAGGAGCGATTTTCATAGAGGGGATCCGATGACACTAGTTTGGGTTGTCCATTGCAATTGCCTTGGTTGGTCATTGGGGATTGGTCACAAAGTAAATGGTGACAGGTTATTGGTTTGCCTGCAATTTAAATTGGATTGATCCCTACTCTATGCCCTGGAGAGGAGTCTCACCTTTCCAAGGGCATTAAAAGTACTTCGTATCATCAAATTTCAAGACAATCGAATAGTTTTTTGCATTAATAGAATTAGATAACTTATGTGCATCCTTTTCTGTTTGCAATGATTTCACCCGATAATCCTCAGGATCGAATAAAGCAACACGGTATACGACCGTACCTTCAGAGTAGCCGTATTGAATCTCTTCTTTTTCTGCCATAGAGAGTTCTTTGTAAAAGCGGGCTTTTGCACGCAATTGTATGGCAAGTTCAATCGCTTCGACAATCGCAAGTTGTTGCCCTTGGAACTCGATTTCATTATCGATATTGGCACGATACATGAGACGGTCGAGCACTCGACTATCTAAACGGACTTCATCCAATTCTATTTCTACGATTTTAAGGCTACGTGGTCCTTGATCAGGGGTGTTGCCTTTTTCTACATTCGTAAAGGCTACGCGTCTCATTTCATCTTCAAGCTCATGAATTCGTTTTGTTAAAACACTTTTTAATTTTACAGCTTCAGCGAGTGTTATGTTGCTCACTTGTTCATTCCCCCCATTTAGAAACATTGTCAGTCAACTATAATGGAAGTTTGTCCCTCGTGCAAAACATATGAACGAACATCTCCACCACTAAGACTAGTAAACATGTTCCCACATGCTGTTGTCAGTTCAAACGCTTCAGTAGCATCCATGGACGGGCGTAGGAAGAAGATATGTAACGCGTCTGTCGTATCTTCTGTTACAGCGCTACGTATAGAATCGACATATGGACTACCGAATGGGCTATAATCATCTTTTAACAGTAGAATGTTTTGTAATGAATTAAAACGACCATTCAATCCATCATATCCATCCTCTTCTGTCCCTGAAGTAACGACTATATCGCCGACAATTTTTTCGAGGTCATAGATGCCTACTGGAATTTCGTGCTGCAAGGAAAAGAAGTTATTCAAGTCGACAGCATTGTGGAATGGATCGATGTAGTTTTGCTTCTTAATCCGGCGCATAAGTGCTTCTGTAGAATGACGGTATCGATTAGGGTCTGCGCCAAGTGCTTTCCACACAGTACGCCATTCTTTAATGCCAGGGAATTCGGGGACGGACTTGTTCTCCAGCTCAAAGAAAAGTTGCTCTTGGAATAATTGCAATTTTCCTTTTAGCATTTGAGGCGATTCTGACACTGTAATTTTGGTATAATGGTTAATGCCCAATTTTAATCCGGGTACGGCACCTAAAAGCTTCATATCCATTTCAATAATCAATGACTTCACCCTTTATATAGTTTAATTCAATAGTAGCATAGTGGAGGCGATACAGTGTGAATGCTGTTCAGTTGCAACAGTCAGTGAGGGACTATGCGGAGTCAATCGGCATCGACAAAATTGGTTTTACAACAGCTGCACCATTTCGTGAGTTGAAAAACCGCTTGAAGCGGCAGCAAGAACTAGGCTATCAGTCGGGTTTTGAAGAAAAGGATTTAGATAAACGGACAGAACCTGCTCTTTTGCTTGATCAAGCAGAAAGCATTATTGCAATTGCTGTAGCTTATCCATCCAAAATGGCAGATTCTCCGAGAGGAAAAAAAGGTGAGCGACGGGGCATTTTTTGTCGTGCATCGTGGGGGACAGATTATCATACGGTCCTTCGTGAGAAGCTGAGACTGCTTGAGGAATTTATACTGGAACATGCACCTGAGGCAAAGGTTCGCTCGATGGTAGATACGGGTGAGCTTGCAGACCGCGCTGTTGCAGAACGGGCGGGGATTGGATGGTCGGCAAAAAACTGTTCAATAATTACGCCGGAATTCGGTTCGTATGTGTACCTGGGTGAAATGATTACCAATATCCCTTTTGCGCCGGACGTTCCAATGGAAGATGAATGTGGGGATTGCACACTTTGTCTTGACGTATGTCCAACTGGTGCATTGATTCAGGGAGGCCAATTAAATGCGCAGCGTTGTATTGCTTTCCTTACACAGTCGAAAAAGCCAATTCCGGAAGAATTTCGTGCGGAGTTTGGTAATCGGATATACGGGTGTGATACATGTCAAACGGTATGTCCGAAAAATAAAGGAAAGCATAATTTGCATCAGCAAGCATTCCAAGCAGACCCTGAACTGGCGAAGCCGCTTCTTCAACCAGTGCTCAGGCTGTCGAATCGAGAATTTAAAGAGAAATTTGGACATGTATCAGGATCTTGGCGCGGAAAAAATCCGATTCAGCGAAATGCAATTATTGCACTCGCACATTTCAAGGAGGAGTCTGCGGTACCAGAATTGATCAGTATGTTAGAGAACGATCCGAGACCCGTCATTCGTGGTACGATTGCATGGGCACTTGGTCGAATTGGTTTGGAAGAAGGATATGTAGCGATTAAGGAAGCATTATCGAAAGAGGAAGATCCGGAAGTGCGTGCTGAATTAGAAAAGGCAGCGGATACTTATATATTAAAGAAATGAATGCCTATATAAACTAAACGAAGGCTCCTTACAAGAGGCAGCAGAAGTAAATTCAATGGGGTTCTATATTTCAACAAATCTATAGTAAGAAAAAGTTTAATTGGAGGAATCACTGAGATGGCCATACACGTAGCGTTATTTGAACCACAAATCCCTGCAAACACAGGGAATATTGCAAGGACATGCGCAGGAACAGGAGCGAAACTTCATCTTGTGAAACCGCTTGGATTTTCGACGGATGACAAAATGTTGAAACGTGCGGGGCTCGATTACTGGGAGCACGTCGATATTACATATCATGAAGGAATTCGTGAGCTATTCGCGGCGAATCCCGATGCTGTTTTTTACTTTTTGACAAAACACGGTGAAAGGACTCATACTGCATTCGATTATTCTGATGGAGCAACAGATATATTTTTCGTCTTCGGTAAAGAGACGAGCGGACTTCCTGAAGAAATTTTAGAGGAGAATAAAGAACGGTGTCTACGAATCCCGATGAACGACAACATTCGGTCGCTTAATTTATCGAACACGGCGGCGATACTTATATATGAAGCGCTTAGGCAACAATCTTATCCAGGATTGGTATAAAAAAACGGGGCAGCCTGAAGGCATGTCCCGTTTTACTTATTGTTATTTTTTTAGGCCAGGTATCTTAACCTTGCCCGGTTTATCATCGTATCCGCCTGTGAAAATTGCAGATAGGAATGCAAAGCAAACACCTATAATTAGAATTACTGTCATGATAGGTACCTCCTGTAAATTCATTAGTAGCTTCGTTAAGTATACCCTATTTTAAATGGAATTGAAACGACCGTCAGGAAAAATTGTGACAGAGCCAAGAAAAATGAAACTTTTTGTCGGCTTGTCCGTATATAACATAACGACTTAAATAATATGGAGGTAGAATATAGTATGAAAAATTACTCGACAGGAATGAAATGGATCACGGCAATTGCAGAAGGTTTTCTTGCAATTCCAATCATTGGAGGAGTTTTTGTTATAAGCTCCGGATATTCAGTGCTGGGTGTCATGTTCGTTTTACATGCAATTACGTTACTGCTTTCAATTCGGGACATGCAGGGTAAGGCAGCACCCATCCTAGGTCTCGTAACGAGCATAGTGAGTGCTATTCCGTTCATTGGCTGGTTCATGCACCTACTAACTGCAGGAGCGCTCGTAATGTCAGCTATCACTTCTAGACGCTAAATCAATATGTAAAAAATACCCTTCCGAATACTAACGGAAGGGTATTTTTTAATGTGGTAAATAGAGCAGCTGATAGGTGAACAGTACTGCGAAAATATATAACAGGATAGGAACTTGTTTTCCTTTCCCTTTCACAACTTTCAATAGCGGGTATGTGATGAAACCAAGAGCGATTCCTGTCGCAATGCTCGATGTGAGTGGCATTGTTAGAATAACGAGGAATGCTGGGAATGCTTCATCGAATGAATCCCAATCAATATCTTTCACTGCGCCAATCATCAAGCTTCCGACGATAATCAAAGCAGGAGCTGTGATTGCAGATACACCAGACAATGTACTGACGAGTGGACCGAAAAATGCCGCGACAAGGAAGAGGATAGAGACAGTCAGTGATGTCAATCCTGTCCGGCCACCTACTGCAACACCAGATGAAGATTCGATGTACGCCGTTGTTGGGCTCGTACCGAACATCGATCCGAATGTTGTTGCAACAGAATCTGCAAGTAATGCATGACGTGCACGTGGCAGCTTATTGCCTTTCATAAGGCCAGCCTGTTTTGCAACGCCAATCATCGTGCCGGTGGTATCGAACAAGGTAACGATGAGAAAGGCAAAAACCACCCCATACAAACCATGTGAAATGACGTCACCGAATGCAGTAATCGGATTCCAAACAAGAATCCCTTCCGGCAATTGAGGCATTTTCCATAAGGCACCTTCAAATTTGAGCTGACCCGTAAAGACTGCGACAATTCCGGTTAGAACCATTCCAATGAAAATCGAACCATAGATATTCAAAGTCATAAGAATAACCGTCACGAGAAGGCCGAACAAAGCGAGTAGAACGGGCGGAGACGTAAGGTCGCCAAGCTTAACAAGGTTCGCCTCATGTGGAGCGACGAGTCCAGAAAGACGCAAGCCGATAAAGGCGATGAATAACCCTATCCCAGCTGTAATCCCGAGCTTTAGACTCTCAGGAATTGATTCAATTAATTTTTCACGGAAAGAAGTCAAGGACAACAGAACAAATATTAATCCAGCTATGAATACTGCAGAAAAAGCAGTCATGTAGTCGAGTTGACCATCAGATGCGAGAACAACCGATGTAAAATAAGCATTCAATCCCATTCCTGGTGCAATTGCAATTGGATAATTGGCGAAAAGTGCCATCCAAAGTGTACCGATAACCGCAGCGATAATTGTCGCAATGAATACTTGCTCAAATGGTACGCCGGCGTCAGCAAGAATAATCGGATTGACGATGACAATATAGGCCATTGTCAAAAAAGTTGTCATACCTGCCAATACTTCCGTTTTCACAGTGGTATTATGTTTTTTTAAATGAAACAATGTAAATCTCCTTTCAGAATACGAACGAAATGAAGTACATTTACAATAATATTCGTTTTTACGTTAAAATTCAACTCTGAAATGCAATCAGGTAATTCGTAATATTCGAATGCCGCTTGTACAATTAAAGAATAAGTTTCGAAAGGGGAAATTCAAATGACAAAACGATTCAACGGAACACTTGAGCTAGCAAATGGTGTGAAAATGCCACAATTAGGACTTGGCGTCTATAAGATGACGGATCCGGGTCAGACTGTCGAAGCAATTACATACGCAATAGAAACAGGATATCGCGCAATTGACACAGCGGCAATCTATGAGAATGAAAGGGAAACGGGGGAAGCGGTCCGTCACTCTGGTGTTCCAAGGGAAGAGCTGTTCATCACATCGAAGGTATGGAATACTGATCAGGGCTATGACGGGACACTCCGCGCATTCGAGACTTCATTGAAGAAACTAGGCTTAGATTATTTGAATCTATATTTGACACATTGGCCTGTGTCAGAAAAATATGTCGACACTTATAAAGCGATTGAACGGTTGTATGACGAAAAACTGATCCGTACAACAGGTGTCTCCAATCATCATGCCCATCATCTTGAAAAAATCCTTGTAAAAGCAAATGTTGCGCCAATGGTGAACCAGATTGAACTCCATCCGTATCTAACACAGGAACCGCTCCGTGCGTTTTGCGAAGAGAATGGAATTGCTGTGACGTCTTGGTCACCGCTTGCACGTGGGAAGCTACTTGCAGAACCAACGCTTCTTACTATCGGCGAACAGTACGGTAAAACACCTGCGCAAGTTATTATCAGATGGCATTTGCAAAATAATCTCATCGTTATTCCAAAGTCGGTGACACCTGAACGTATAAGTGAAAATAATGAAGTTGCCGATTTTGAACTGTCATCTGAAGAAATGGCATCGATTAACGCACTTAATCGCGATGAGCGGACGGGAACCAATCCGGATTCATACTAATTTCATTAGCGTGCCTGATATGTGTCATAAGTCTTAATTCTATTCATAGTATTGCAACTTTTAGCACAAATACTACATTCAAAATGAGGTATTTTATGGTATGATGAAAAAAAGGGTGTAGGAGGAATTGATTACCATGTTCAGAAGCAAGAAAAAGGGTATCGAGGATGATCGTCTTCAACTAGAAATTGACCGTTTGAAGTTGGCGTATTCAGATAAAGAACAACAGGATCAAGGACGTTTAACTGACTTAAAAAGCGAGCTGAATGCTGCTGTTAATCAGCATGAAAAAGTAAACGCGCAACATAACGTATTAGGTGAAGCAGTTAGTCAGATTGAGACAAGGTTTGAAAACGTAGGTGAACTAAGCGAAAGAACTTCGGAAAAGTCACAGGACTTGTTTGAAAAAGGTCGTTCACTTGAAGAACAATCACATAGCATGGTTAAAGAAGCATCAGAAGGAACGAAAGAGGTAAAGGCGACAGCCGATGTAATCAAAGATTTGGGAATCCAAATTCAAGCTTCCGAACAGAACATGACGAACTTAAGCGCTAGATCAGTTGAGATACAGTCAATTGTCGGCGTCATTGAAGATATTGCAGCGCAGACAAATTTGCTTGCATTGAATGCGTCAATCGAGGCGGCACGGGCTGGAGAATCCGGAAAAGGGTTCGCGGTCGTTGCCCAAGAAGTAAGGAAACTTGCAGAAAGCACGTCGGATAGTACGGCAAACATCCAAACATTAACTTCTTCACTTCGCAATGAAATCGAGCAAGCGCTTGCCGCTACAAGGAAAAGTGCTGAGCTCGTTGAAAAAGGAGTCGAAGTAAGTTTGGCAACTGCATTAAAAATTGAAAGCATCCTAAGCACGATTGAGGTAAGCCAAGGTGACATTGGTGCTATTCAAGAAATGATTGAAGAACAGAAAAAACTGTCCGAAGAAGTGAAACATGAACTTCACGGTGCGAAAAGTTTATTCTCACAAGCACATAATCTAATTGTGGAACATATTGAAGATGCAAAAGAAGTTGATGAGCGTCTTGAGAATGGAATCCGTCAACTAGCGTTTTAATTTGATTCTGCAGGAGCGAACTTAAGGGTACCCTAGACTAAAATTGCCGCGTTCTGAGGATGTCACAAACTAAGTGCAATTGATTAAAAAAATGCCATGGAGAAATACTCTCCATGGCATTTTTTAGATATTTTTCATTTCAATAAGCGTCTGTTCTTCTGTAAATGGATGGATGAACGATAACGCAGTTGCAGTTAACCGATAATGACCGTCTTCCGTTTCACTGCCGTCATATAGTGTATCGCCTGTAACTGGGTATCCAATATGCGATAAATGTACGCGGATTTGGTGTGTCCGACCTGTTTCAAGATCAGCCTCTACAATGGAAGTCTCTTCTTTACGTTCAATAAGTCGGAAGTTTGTAACAGCAGCTTGTCCAGACATTGAAACAATTCGTTTGGCTGGATGATGGCGGTCTTTTCCAATCGGAAGTCTAATGGAACCTTTAGGTCGTTTCAAGTAACCGTCAACTTCTGCCGTGTATTTCCGCGAGATGTCGTTATTCTCAATCATACGGTCGAAGAGTGCCTTCGCAATTGGATGCTTCGCAACGAGAACAACACCGGAAGTTCCTTTATCAAGACGATGGATATGTTCGGCATAATCCCCGCCATTGTTTTTAACATATGCCATGACAGCATTCATCAGTGTACCTTTGTCCCTTGGACCATCGGGATGTGTTGTCATGCCAGCAGGTTTAACAGCTGCCAGGATATGCTCGTCTTCAAAAAGTACGGTAAGTTCAACTTGTTCATCAGCAATATACGTGGAAGCTGCATCAGGGAAAGTAAACACCAATTCCGTACCTTCCGCGAGAGGTAAGCGCCAGTCGTCTACGGGTTCGCCGTTCGAATCTAGTACACTCTTGGCCATACGCATAAGGTGGACCGTCTTTTTACCGCCTTGCCATTTATCTTTGAGCAAATATTCAACCGTCATATTGTCTTCTTGTGTTTTATAATGAAATAAAGCCATTTAAATCATTCCTTCCAGTCGTGGGCCTACAGGATGTAGGTCATGAAGCGTGAGGGATTGTACTTCATCCCTCCTAGTTGCCGCAGGACGCAGCGAACTTAGACTTCGTTCCATATTATTTGCCTTCGAATTCATTGAAAAATGCACGGATATTTTCCTCGGGTTGTGCGCCGAGCATACGTCCGACTTCTTTACCATCTTTGTAGTGGACGAGGGCTGGCCAACGTTCAATTTTATAGTCTGTATCCATTCCGGCTTTATCACCAAATTCCATCATGTTATATTGCAGTACGTTGACATCCATCTCTTTTGCAATTGGCATCAAAACAGGTGTCATTTCCATGCAAAATTGACATTCAGGGTGGAAATAATAGGCCGTTACTGATTCACCGGCCTCGATTTTTTTGAACAGAGTATCTGGCAAGACGATGTTGCTGTAGTTTTCATTGCCGATCAAATCGATTGTTGGTTTTTTAAGATTATCCGTTCCATATGGATTGTCTTTCATTTTTGCTTGGTCCGCTTTGTTCGATAATACGACAATGAGGATGAAGACCGCGACAATAGCACCGCCAATGATTAATAATTTTTTCAAGTTACTTCGACTCCTTCTGCCATTTCATCATGAAAAGGCTTGTAATAAAGATGATTAAAAATGCCGTAAGCGCCAAGAAGGGAATGGTAATAAATCCAAGATAGTTGATGTACTGTCCGGTGCAAGATACATTCCCGCAAACCGGTGCGTTATTGCCCAAAAAAGTCAGCTTTTGAATTCCATAATGATAGAGGGAGATACTTCCACCAACAATCGAGAAAACAGCTAGAGTCAAGGCAATTCGTGCGTTTTTTTGGAACAGGGCGACACCTGAAATGAGTACGATTGGATACATCAGAATCCGCTGGTACCAACAGAGCGTACAGGGCTCATATCCGCGTACTTCCGAAAAGTATAACGAACCGAGCGTTGCGACAAATGAAACTGTCCAAATAATAATGAGACTGTTTTCTAGTCGTTTTTGCATACAATCATCTCCTGCTTGGTAAACTACATACACATTTGATTATAGGGTGTCGTATTAAACAAGTAAAACATTATTAACTGTAGGGGCAACTGCGGTATAATGGAGAGATACAGGTTGGGAAGAGGTGTTTCGGATGAGTGAAGAATTTGATTTGTCTGAGTTTGAAATAAGTATGGTTATTCGTCAGATGAAATTTGAGGATATAACGAGGCTTTTAAGTATGCAGGAATTATGTTTCCCTGGTATGGAACCATGGGAAGAGGGGCATCTAAAGAGTCATTTAGAAAATTTTCCGGAAGGACAGATGGTTGCTGAATTGGATGGGGAAATCATCGGTTCATGCTCCAGTCTAATCATCAATTTCGATGAGTATGACGACCGCCATACATGGGATGATGTCACTGATGAAGGTTACATAACAAACCATAATCCCGACGGTTATAATATGTACGGCATCGAAGTTATGGTGCATCCTGGCTACCGCCGTATGAAGGTCGGACAGCGTTTGTATGAAGCACGTAAAGAACTTGCGAGAGAGCTCAATTTGAAGTCGATTATCCTAGGTGGTCGGATCCCGAACTACCATAAATTTGCCGAAGAAATGTCGCCGCGTGAATATGTAGATTCTGTGTCGCGCCATAAAATCTATGATCCTGTACTGACGTTCCAACTGATGAATGACTTTACGTTGATGAGGGTTAATCCAAACTATCTACCGGACGATAAAGCATCGAAGAAATATGCAACACTTATGGAATGGAATAACGTTGATTATAAACCGCTGACGAAGCGTCATTTCAAGACAAGTTATCCAGTACGTATTTGCGTTGTCCAATACTTGATGCGCAAGATTTCATCATTCGACGACATGGCTCATCAGTGTGAATATTTCGTTGACGTCGCGTCTGATGCCAACTCCGATTTCGTCGTCTTCCCGGAAATATTCACGACTCAGCTTATGTCATTTATGGATGAAATATCGCCGAGCCAAGCAGTACGTAAAATGACTGAATATACGCCGCAATATATTGAGATGTTCATGAATCTTGCAGTCCGTTATAACGTGAATATCATTGGTGGATCTCACTTTGTCGAGGAAGAGGATGAAGAAATCTACAATATTTCGTATTTGTTCCGTCGTGATGGGTCAATCGAAAAACAATATAAGATTCACATTACGCCAAATGAACGAAAATGGTGGGGAATTAGTGCAGGAGATGCGGTTCGCGTCTTCGATACAGACTGTGGGAAAATCGCCATCCAAATTTGTTATGATATCGAATTCCCCGAATTGGCACGTATTGCAACAGATATGGGTGCCAATATTATCTTCACACCATTTTGTACAGAAGATAGACAAGGGTATCTGCGCGTCCGTTATTGTGCCCAAGCCCGAGCGATTGAAAATCAGATTTACACTGTTATTTCTGGCACGGTCGGAAACTTGCCACAGACGGCAAATATGGATATCCAATATGCACAATCAGCTATATTCGCTCCATCCGATTTCGAGTTTGCTCGGGATGGCATCGTAGGAGAAACGAATGCAAATTTAGAAATGGTACTTATTGGAGACGTCGACCTCGAGATATTACGTCGCCAGCGTCAGGACGGTACCGTGAAGCAACTAAAAGATCGTCGTCATGATGTGTACCATATCGAGTATAAAAAGGATTGAAAGCAAAAATGCCACGCATACCGGTAAACCCGGTGTACGTGGCTGTTTTTTGTAACGCAAAAAGTAGTTTCCGACTTACTAGGAATTCCATGGCGGTGATAAACTCGTTTAAGACGGTGATAAACGGGTCCATGGCGGTGATAAACCTCCCGATGACGGTGATAAAGCAAATCAACGCGGTGATAACAATCAATATACATATCAAAAAAAGGGCTGTTCTTGTTAGTCGATAATTTATCGACTAACAGATCAGCCCTTCTCATATAGTGACTCTTTACTTATTTCTTCTTCGAAGGATGATTGCGCATACTTTTTGTTATCTTTTTCCACTTATTCCGTTCTTCGGATCGAGCGGCGGCATCCATTTTTCGTTCAAGGAATGCCAACTCTTTTTGGAGTTTCAGATAGCTCGCATAGCGGTCTTCAGGTAAAGCACCTGTAGCAAGTGCTTCCTGTACTGCACATCCGGGTTCATTGTTATGCTGACAGTCATTGAACTTGCATGAATTGGTGAATGCTTCCACGTCTTTAAAACCTGAATCCAGGCTCTCGCTGTTGTCCCACAGCTGAAACTCTCTCATCCCTGGCGTATCAATCAATACACCGCCGCCAGGAATCTTAACGAGTTCACGATGGGTCGTCGTATGCCGGCCCTTATCGTCATCATCACGGATATCTTGAACGAACATCGTTTCACCGCCGTAAATGGCGTTTGTAAGAGAGGATTTCCCTACACCTGAAGAACCTAATAAGGCCGCTGTTTTTCCACCATCTAACAGTGCGGTCAATTCGTCAATTCCTTCACCGGTAACATTGCTCACGGCGAAAACATCAGCGCCCATAGCTATATTCCGTGCTTCTTCAATGTAGTGGGAAGGGTCATCACATACGTCTTTCTTTGTTAATACGACGACGGGACTTGCGCCTGAATCATAGGCGGCAACCAGATAACGCTCGAGTCGTCTAGCATTAAAGTCTTTATTCATCGACATGACCAAGAAAACGATATCGATATTTACTGCGATAATTTGTTCGGAAATCATTGTGCCAGCGGATTTTCTGGAGAACAGAGATGTTCTCGGTAATATGTCATGGATAATACCACGTTCTTCACCAGGCATTTTTTCCACTGCGACCCAATCACCGACAGCTGGAAAGTCTCGTCGCTCATCGGCTTCGTACTGCATCGCACCCGAACAGACAGATAGCCATTCACCTTCAGCTGTGACAACCCGATACATTCTTTTATGCTCGAGTGTGACACGCCCAGGCGTACATTTTTTCATTTTTAATCCGTCTTTTATATCATCCCAGTTCGTTTCATGGGATAAATTCCAACCGTACTCGTTTAAATTAATCAATTTATATTCCTCCTGTTATGTGCGTACTAGAAAAGCGCAAGGCGCCTGTAGCTAGACAATAAAAAAGCCGTGGGTCCTTTGATCGGACACCACGGCTTTCACGCGCATAACAGAATAAGCATGCTTATTATAAAAGCACGGCAGGTGAAAGTATGGGTCCGATCAAATTAGCAATAGGTACAATGATAATAGCCATAAAACTTCACCTGCTTTCTGTAAGTTGAATTAATAATAACAAGACGCAAGAAGAAAGTCAATACAGACTTTTCAGGTCATTTGAAATATAGCTGAGAAGGTGGGAGCATATCGTATCGGACAAAAAAAGCGTCCTCCATAGGGAAGACGCTTTTAGTTAGGATTCCATTGACAATTCTGAAGTGCTGTCAGTGGAGTCCTGTTCATATTTGATGACTTCTAGGTAGAGAATATGATGACCATCCACATCTTTCACCATGAATTCAAACCCTTGTTCAATAATTTTTTCACCTTGGATTGCTTCGAAGCGTTGGGTCATGATCCAGCCGCCGATTGTATCGATGTCCTCTTCGTTAATGGAAATACCGAGAATGTCATTTACATTTTCGATGCGCATCTTCGCGTCTAAAATGTAATGGTTTTCCCCGAGAATTTGAATTTCTGGTACTTCATTCATATCGAATTCGTCTTGAATATCACCGACGATTTCTTCTAAAATATCTTCGATAGTTACAAGGCCTGAAGTTCCACCATATTCATCCATTAGAATCGCCATATGAATGCGTTCTCGTTGGATTTTGAGTAGAAGGTCGGCGATTGGTATCGATTCGATGACATGTATAATCGGTTGCATATAATTAACAATTGGTTGATGGCCAGCTGTGTCTGGTTCCTTAATGAATGCTGTCAATAGGTTTTTCATGTTGACCAGACCAATAATATGGTCTTTATCGCCATCCGTGACAGGGTAGCGTGTATATTGTTCAACACCCATCACATCGAATACTTCACGTAATGTCATATCTTTTTCGATTGATATCATTTCTGTCCGAGGGGCCATGATTTCATTGGCAATCCGGTCATCAAATTCGAAAATCTTATTGACATATTTATATTCGGCTTGGTTAATCTCGCCGCTTTTTAAACTATCTGATAAAATCATTCGAAGTTCTTCTTCTGTATGAGCGACTTCTGATTCAGAAATCGATTTATAGCCAAGCAGTCCAACGAAGAAACGTGCAGAACCATTCATACCTTTAATAACAGGGTACATGAGGCGATAAAATAAAATAAGCGGTTTTGCAAATAACAATGTAATGGCTTCCGCTTTTTGAATCGCGATCGTTTTAGGAGCCAATTCACCTATAACAACATGCAAAAATGTTACCGATGTGAATGCGATAATGAATGAAAGAATACTGGAAGTACTAGCTGTTAAATCGAAATAAGAGAAAATCGGTTTTAACATTAGTTTTACAGTTGGTTCCCCGAGCATCCCGAGTCCGAGAGCAGTTATCGTAATCCCCAATTGGCAAGCGGACAAATATTCGTCCAGATTACTAATTACCTTTCTCGCAATTACGGCACGCTGGTTACCCTCCGCAACCAGTTGGTCAATCCGTGTTGATCTAATCTTCACAATTGCAAATTCACTCGCAACAAAAAATGCGGTGAGAGCGATCAAGACAGCAAATGCTGTCAATCGTATGGCAATATCCAAATAATTACTTTGTTCCGAACCCAAATGAGGGGGAGAACAAAGTGTACACCTCCTATAGTGGTAAAATCCTTAGTTAACTCTATGATAATTTATTTTCAAGAAAAAAACAAATAGATACTCTTGTCTTACGTATATTTGCTGGTAAGGCGGTATAGCAGGACTTCTGAAAAAGGATAAGAAAAAGTTCATAGAAGTTGTTCAAGCCTCAATGAAATTCGGGGTGTGGATTGTAGAACGCTTGACGCTTTGGGGATGCCTGCGCTAGGGTGTTCATTATCGAGGAAAATATGATTTTGAGATGTATATGCCGAGATTATACTGTGATTACTAGTTGATACTATATAAATTGAAATAAAGAATTCCATTGAACCGCTGCGACGCTCGGGGATGCCTCCCGCCCTAAGCCAAGCAGCTTCGCCGCCAGTCTTATGGCTTCGGCTACCCCTGTTAAGGCGCCTTCGCTCAGTATATATACCAGATTCAACATATATAATTATCTGGGATGAAATGCGCTTTCTCAAATAGACCATCCAGCGAAGGCGCGACTTCGTGGTAGCCGGAGCGATAAGACTGAAAGTGGTCTTCTTTCTGGCTTATCGCGGGAGGCATCCACAAAGCGTCGAAGCGGTATTGGTAGGAGTTCTATTTCACTCCAATTATTGGGACCTTCTCAGTGGCCTACCAAAAGCTCTTGTAAAGCGCATACGCTGTATTCATTTGTTTAACATCTATAGTAGCTGTTATTCATTACGTATTTCTCTGTTGGTGTCATATTCAATTTAACTCATTCATATATTTATCCAATATTAACGAACAGTAAGATTCTCACTGACTTGAGGATTACATCATAGAAAATGGTTGAAGTAATTCTGTTTTCGAAAAGTATTGACAACTCTGAAATGGAAATGATAACCTACAAGTAGTTAGTTACTCGAAATAGAAAGGGAGGTACGGAAAATGAAAAAAGTATACGTGTTCCAAAACAACAACAATAAAATGAAACCGTACCTATCCGTGTTTTAGTTTTTAACACTAAATAAACCCGGACCGGCGCGCTTTGCCGTTCCTTTTATGAGCACACGCTTATCTTAAGAAGCGTGTGCTCTTTTTTTGTTTTAATCTAAAGAGAAATTAGTGTTTCCACGCATTGCGTGTTGCATAAAGTTGGACTAACTAATAGGAAAAGGAGTGTTGACGATGTTAATGATCAAACAACAAAGGAAAATATTGAAAAAGGAATCTCTCGAAAGCGGATAGCTGTAAGAGAATAGGGAAGAAGGTTGATTGAATTATGTTTTCAGTGCTATTTAAATTAAAATGGTTTTTTAAAGAAAATCGTAAGAGGTACACAGTTGCGCTTATTCTGCTGATGGTGACGAATATTCTTGTTGTTATTCCACCTTGGCTAATCGGGCAGGCAATTGACTCGATCTATACACAGACGTTGACAGCAAGATTACTTGTTATATTTATTGGTTCTATGTTTTTAATTATGCTTTTCAATTATGCAAGTAACTATGTTTGGCAATACCAATTATTTGGCGGGGCTTATGTAATCGAACGGCAATTACGGGGAAAGCTTATGCATCATTTTCTGAAAATGACCCCCACGTTTTATGAGAAAAATAAAACAGGCGATCTGATGGCCCGTTCTACAAATGACTTACGGGCAATATCTGAGACGGCAGGTTTCGGCATCATGACGCTTGTCGATTCGACGCTCTATTTACTGACGCTAGTCTTGACGATGGGCTTTCTCGTTTCGTGGAAATTGACGCTTGTGGCGATTTTACCGCTTCCGATTTTGGCGTTTATCATGCAGGTTTTAGGAAAGAAAATTCACGAAAGATATATGACGGCACAGCAGGCGTTCGGTGATTTGAATGATAACGTCTTGGAAGCAGTCGCGGGTGTAAGGGTTGTTCGTGCATACGTCCAGGAACGTGCATCTGAAAAAGGGTTTGCTGATATGACGGAAGATGTCTATCAGAAAAACATGCACGTCGAGAAGATTGACGCGCTGTTCATGCCAATTTCGAAAGTACTGACAGGTCTGACGTATATGATTGGGCTCGGTTACGGGGCCTACCTTGTATCCATTGGTGATATGACGCTAGGGAATCTCGTTACCTTTAATGTCTATCTTGGGATGATTGTTTGGCCGATGTTTGCAATCGGTGAATTGATTAACGTTTTACAACGCGGAAATGCGTCACTCGACCGGGTGACAGAGACGCTTGATTATGAGGAAGATGTGAAGGATCCTAAACATCCCGTGAATGTTGAACAACCTAATAGTGTAGGTTTCCAGGATGTTACTTTCACTTATCCGACGTCGCATTCGGTCAACTTGGATGCTATTAAGCTCCATTTGAAACGTGGCGATACGCTTGGGATAGTTGGAAAAACCGGTAGTGGAAAGACGACATTCGTCAAACAGCTACTGCGTGAATATCCATCCGGAGAAGGGGAAATCGTCTTCTCGGGAGTACCAATGCAGTCAATGACAAAAGATCAGGTAAGGGATTGGATTGGTTACGTCCCGCAAGATCACGTTCTGTTTTCACGGTCAGTCAGGGATAATATCTTATTCGGACGACCCGATGCAACCGAAGCGGACATTGCGGAAACGATTCGTCTGTCCTATTTTGAAAAAGATCTTGAAATGCTTCCTGAAGGACTTGAGACACTTGTCGGAGAGAAGGGTGTTGCATTATCCGGAGGGCAGAAACAGCGAATATCCATTGCACGAGCACTTGTGAAAAATCCGGAGATTCTTATTTTAGATGACTCGCTTTCTGCGGTCGATGCGAAAACGGAAGCGAAAATCATAGAAAATATTCAAACGGAACGTTCTGGAAAAACGACAATTATTACAACACACCGACTGTCTGCTATTCAGCATGCAGACTGGATTATCGTACTTGACGATGGGCGTGTTATTGAAGAGGGAACACATGAGGACTTACTTGGAATGAACGGCTGGTACAAAGAACAATTCGACCGCCAACAGATTGGGGAGGTTGAATAATATGGGTACCGGTAGACGCTTACTCCATTACGCACTTGACTATAAAAAATTATTACTGACAGGTATTATTCTTCTCGCGTTCGCAGTCGCTGCGGATCTAATGGGACCAATGATTGCCAAGAAAATCATTGATGACCACATTGCAGGGGCTACTGGCGGGGGCATGGATTTCGCTCCGATTGCCAAGCTGCTTGCCATCTTTTTCGGGCTCGCCGTGGTAACTGCGATACTGAGGTATTTCCAGTATTTATTGATGCAACAGGCGGCAAATCGTATCATACAGAAAATGCGTAATGATCTGTACGAACATATTCAGACATTGCCAATCCGCTATTTTGATAATTTGCCTGCTGGGAAAGTTGTTGCAAGAATTACAAATGACACGGAAGCGATCCGTAACTTATATGTGACGGTCGTTTCACAGTTCGCAATTAGCGGAATGTACATTACAGGAATCTTCATTGCAATGTTCATTTTGGATCCTAAAATGGGTGCTATCACGTTATTTGTCTTACCAATACTTTATATTTGGATGAAGGCATACAGAAAATTCGCTTCGAAGGTTAACCATATCATCCGCGGAAAAGTGAGTGACATGAATGCGATGATTAATGAATCAATCAATGGCATGACAATCATTCAAGCATTTCGTCGTGAAAAGCAGATGGAAGAGGAATTCCGTGACTTGAATGATGAACACTTCCGCTATCAGAACAAACTGCTAAAAGTGGAGGCGGCGACTTCACATAACCTTGTCGACGTAATCCGGTCATTGACCTTTGTGTTCTTTATCTGGTATTTTGGCGGTGCTTCGATCTCCACAGAAAGTTTCATTTCAGTTGGGATGCTCTATGCTTTCGTAGACTATATTACACGGTTGTTCAACCCGGTGACGGGCATTGTAAACCAGTTCGCACGTCTCGAGCATTCACTTGTGGCGGCAGAGCGTGTCTTCAAATTATTGGACCGTGAAGGGGAGCCGGTAAGCGACGACAAAATCGCCCGTTACCAGGGAAATGTCCGCTTTGAGAATGTCTGGTTCGCTTATAAGGATGAAGAATATGTCTTAAAGGATCTTTCATTCGGAGCAAAGCAGGGAGAAACGGTCGCACTTGTCGGCCATACTGGATCGGGAAAAAGTTCAATCATGAATTTACTGTTCCGCTTCTATGACGCTTCGAAAGGGAAGATTACGATTGACGGACTAAACATCAGTGACATGCCACGTCAGACTATTCGTGATCATATGGGTATTGTTCTGCAAGACCCTTACTTGTTTAGTGGGACAGTCGAGTCGAACATTAGCTTAGGTGACTCACGCATTACACGCGAAAAAGTGCAACATTCGCTAGATGCAGTCGGTGGGGAACTGGTATTGAAACATTTGCCAGGCGGAATTGACGAGCCAGTTGTGGAAAAAGGGAGTACGCTCTCTTCTGGACAGCGCCAGCTTATTTCATTCGCACGGGCGCTTGCGTTCGATCCTGCCATTCTTATTCTGGATGAAGCGACGTCCAACATCGACACGGAAACAGAGGAAATCATCCAACATGCGATGGACGTACTGAAAAAAGGGCGTACAACGTTCATCATTGCCCATAGACTCTCTACTATTAAGAACGCGGATCGTATTTTAGTGTTAGATCGCGGGGAGATTGTTGAACAAGGCTCACATGATGAGTTGCTTATGCTTGGTGGGCAATATGCTCAAATGTATAAATTGCAGGCGGGAACTTCTGGTACTCCGAAAGTTGAATGACAAGGATATGACGAAGGGGACTTCCGTGTAAGTGGGAAGTTCCTTTTTTCTTTGTGATTAAGCTCCAAGTGACTGCTTTATTGTTGCCCGTACTACCCGGTGTGTGGTCCAGCTGTTGCCACAATTTGAAGGGTACAAATGGTGTCAATAACTGGCACGATGCATTTGAGTTGTTGAAAAACTATTCTGAAAGACGTATCTTTAGAGTAACGAAGTATCTCGTATGGAAAGTTGGAGTAGCATGGGGAAATGGTATGCGGATTGGAAGTTGAAAATATCTTCATTCAATAAAAACGTCAGGCTGTTCATGCTAGCGAACGTGCTCATCCAGATCGGGATGGGTGTATTCATGGTCATGTACAATCTCTATATAAAAGAGTTAGGAATGCCTGAAACTATCAACGGAAAAGTCATTTCTATGACGGCGTTGGCTTCGGCAATTATGCTCGTTCCAGCCGGATTTCTAAGTGATAAATTCGGTCGGAAATGGATGATTGTCGGCGGTGCAATTTTCGGAGGAATGACATTGTTTTACCGAAGTGTCGCTGTTGCTGAAACGCCAATTATTTACGCAGCATTTCTGACGGGGTTATTCATGGCATTCGTGCAAGTTTCGGGTGTGCCATTTCTCGCTGAAAACTCAAAGCCCGCCGAACGGGTCCATATGTTTAGTATCCACTTCGCCCTCATGACGGTTGCGAATGTTATCGGCAGTTTGCTTGGGGGCGTTATCGCTGACGTACTAGAAGTCCTCTTGGCTCTCGATGCAGCTGATGCGATTCGTTGGGCGCTTCTAACGGGGGCAACCATTTTTATAATTGGTTTACTTCCCTTATTTAAACTTCAAAACAAGCCACCTAAACCGGTGCAAGTGAAGAAAACGTCCGTTGAACCTGTGGACGAAGAGATTGAGAAAGTCGACAGCAGCTTCAGACGGAATATCATTCTGATTTTCCATTTCTCATTTGCGAGTTTGCTGATTGGTTTTGGTTCAGGTCTTGTTGTGCCGTACTTGAATTTATATTTCTCAAACCGATTTGATGCCTCAAATGCATACATTGGTCTTATTTTATCACTTGGATCTGCGATGACGGCGGTAGCTATGCTTATTGGTCCGGCATTAGTGAAAAAGGTTGGGAAAGTGAAAGCACTTATCCTATTCCAAATGCTGTCTATTCCATTTTTACTATTAACGGCCTATACGACATCCCTGTTGTTAGCATCACTCGGATTCCTTATGCGCCAGGCACTCATGAATGCGGGGAATCCGATTCAAAGTGCTATTGCAATGGAAATTGTTGCGGATAAATACAAAGGGCTTGCTAACTCAGTGAACCAAACTGTATTTAATATTGGATGGGCAGCGATGGGGCCTGTAGCAGCGGGGCTTGTTATTGCAAGTGGTTCGTATTGGGGCTATGCCTATGCATTCACAATCACAGCAGGACTCTATGTTGTTTCCTCGACGTACTATTACTTCATTTTTGGCAGAAGAAATTTGTCGTAGGAATAGGGTGTCAGAAAAATCTGGTTCATTAGTGGTATAATAAATAAAAAGGGGTGTTCTTATGGGCATTACCATTATAGCTGTTGTTGCCATTGTATTGGGACTCGGAGGTATGGTGTTGATTGGTTTTGCAATCTACAAGACACTTTTTAATAAGAAGAAGTCAGGAAATATGTTTACGCCTTTTACGCCTTATGACGATATGACGAGGGGAACAAATGACACGAACAGTAATAAGTACTTGGAAGAAGATACAAGGCACGCGGTTGGCATAGAGGAAACGAGAAATGTAGAATAACAAAACTCCCTGCATACAATATGCAGGGAGTTTTGTTATTCACCGCGTCTGGCTTGTGTTTCTTTCCAGGCATTTTGTTCTTCTGGTACTCGACTCTTATCTTCAAAGACATTTTCAGTTTTCTGATCTTGTACTTTTAACTGTTCCTTTTCTTTACGCAACTCTTCAGGGGATTTTTCTTTATTCATACTGCGCCTCCTTAATACGTCATGGAGGACAGTATTCCCGAAGTTTTCACGAATCAATCATAGACGTGAAAAATCATCAATTCATGAATCATTTTTTTCAAATTGTCTTCTTCAGGAGGCGTTTCTCCTGTCCAAACAATGACACCCTCAGGTAAATAGTCACCGGTATACCTCGTATTGCGGAAGAAAAATGAGAATGTCCAACCCGGTAATTGTGTATTGTCAAACATCGGTTTAAAACTGAAATGTTGTAGCATGTAAATAACTCCTCTCATAAGACGCTACCCGACCGCATAATATCAAGAAAAGAAAGCGAAAGGGTGCTGACTTGTTTGTTGATAAATTAAAGCAGGCCATCGAGGATGAGTACAAAGATTATTATTTTTATAAATCAATGCACGACATGACCAATGATCCGCTTTGGCAAGACTTCCTCAGACATATGTATGAAGATGAAAAAAGCCATTATGAAATGTTTCAACAGCTCTATTATATGATGACGGGGACATTTGTACCAAATCCAAAGAGACCGTTGCCTTGTTATAACTTAAAAGAGTGTGTTCAGCGGGCATTGGTGAGTGAGCTTGAAGCGGTTGAAATGTATAAGGAAATGCTACTAACCGTTCCTTTTCAACAGGCCTACAATCCATTTTTCATCGCAATGCATGATGAAATGGAACACGCTATTCGCATGTCGACAATGTACAACGCACTAAGATAAGTCTTTGAATTTTTCCGTTCGGTTTAGTTCTGCTATAATTAGGACTTAACGATACGGAAAAAGGTGAAGCATTTGGGTATTTTATGGACATTGTTATTCATGGCTTTTATTGGTGCATTAATCGGGGGACTTACAAATCATCTGGCGATTAAAATGCTGTTCAGGCCACATGAAGCGAAATATATTGGGAAATGGCGTTTGCCATTCACGCCGGGATTGATACCGAAACGGCGCGATGAACTGGCAGTGCAACTCGGTAAGACGGTGACGAATTATTTATTAACACCGGAAACGTTCAGAAAGAAATTATTGACGCCTGACATGGAGAAGAAAGCAGAGGATTTCCTCCAACAAAAACTTGAGCAGCATATCCTTCTCTCTGATAAAACATTGAATGACTGGCTTAATACTGCCGGCGCGATGAATGTTGCAGAGAAAGCAGAGCGGAAAGTGTTGGAAGTACTCGATGCCCAGCTTAACGCCGTTCGTGTAAAAATGACGACGGGATCGGTAGAAGAGGTGCTACCGCAAAAGTGGCGGGTAGAAGCTGCAGGGCGCATTCCAGCCATAACAACCTATATTCTAGGAAGGTCGGAAACCTACTTCGAATCAGATGAAGGAAAAGCAATGTTCCATAAAATGATTGATGATTTCCTAGCATCAAAAGGTACACTTGGAAGTATGGTAAATATGTTTTTTGGAGAATCAGAATCGCTTGTTGTAAAAGTACAGCGTGAAGCATTGAAGTTTGTCGCAGCACAAGGGACGTACGATCTTGTGAACACAATTATACTTAATGAATGGGAAAAGCTTCAAAAACGTCCCGTTGAAGAACTTCTCTCAGGATTTGATTGGGATGGGTTGTTCAATTCAGTCCGATCTTATGCAGAAAAAGAACTTGTACTGGAAGCTCGCTTGAATAAGACGATACAGGATTATTGGCCTGCAGGGGCGGAATGGACAGCTGTTAATCTGACGCCGGCGCTGACTAGCTTTGCATTCGAACAGGCAGAAAAACAAATGGAGATATCGCTCCACAAACTTAAATTAGATGATATGGTTAGAGAGCAAGTCGATGCGTTTCCAGTTGCAATACTGGAAGATCTAGTGCTCGGCATTTCAAGACGCGAATTCAAGATGATCACCGTACTTGGAGCATTTCTCGGCGGTTTGATTGGAATCGTTCAAGGCCTTATTGTCTTGGCAACAAATTTATCCTAGGGGGAACAATACATGACAGTGAATATTTACGATGATTTAAACAAATTGGAAGCAACATTCCGAAAAACTGCAGAGTTTTTAGAAGTACAGCAAGCGGTAGAAGAAGTGAAGGTGGATGACGATGCACTAGCGTTGTTCAAAAACTTCCGTAAAATCCAATTGAGCCTTCAGGAAAAACAGATGCAAGGTGAAGAGCCAGTAGCTGAAGAGCTTGAGTATGCTCAAAAGACTGCACAACTTGCGCAGCAAAATCCTAAGATTATGAAAATGCTTGAAGCAGAAATGAAATTGAGTGGCTTGATTGAAGAAGTAAACCGTGTACTGATGAAACCAGTACAACAATTATACGAATCCATCTAAAAACCGGCCTAGGCCGGTTTTTCTTCTTTCACTCCGTAAATTTGCTATAATGATTTTATGTTTATCTAGAGAAAAAACTTCGGTTTTATAAATAGAAAGTTGGGTACTTACAATGCAAAAAATCATCATGAAAGAAAACTACGAACAGGGTTGGATTAGGATGTTTACGCATCTAGCAAACCTTTTCTTTGAACAATCGAAAATAGTCGATGAAGATGAAGAGGGTGCGATACTGGCAAATTTGACGTTGGAACGGACGCTTGATGGACAACTTGTCGGAAAGGCAATCCTTACATGGGACGGTGTGGAATATTCTGCTGAGTTTTCTGAGATAGAAGAGACGGACGATGATAAAGCGATTACCCGCCAGTTAAAGCGGATTTATTCACACGTTTTCCTTGAAACGCTTGAACAAGCAACAGGGATGCATCAATCGTGGGGAATTCTGACAGGGATTCGCCCGATGAAACTGTACCATAAATATCGCCACGAAGGACACAGTACGGAAGAGGCCCAGCAATTGTTAATGAATCGCCATCGGCTCTCGAGCGAAAAAAGCGAACTTCTAGCAAAAATAGCGAATGTGCAGTTGCGAACGGTGCCTGATTTACACGAATTAAAAAATGAAGTAAGTATTTATATAGGCATTCCATTTTGTCCGACGAAATGTGCGTATTGCACATTCCCAGCCTATGCGATTAATCGAAAAAATGGACGAGTCGAAACATTCCTAGACGGATTGCATGAAGAAATCCGAGAAATGGGAAAATGGCTGACAGAGCGAGACATGGCCATTACGACGATTTACTTCGGTGGAGGAACTCCGACATCTATAGAAGCGGAAGAAATGGATGCGCTATATGAAACGATGTATGCTTCATTCCCTAATATGGATAAAGTCAGAGAAGTAACGGTAGAGGCAGGTCGTCCTGATACGATTACGCCCGCTAAAATCGAAGTTCTGAAAAAATGGGGTATTGACCGGATAAGCGTCAATCCGCAATCCTATACAGATGAGACACTAAAAGCAATCGGTCGTCACCATACTGTTCAAGAAACAGTCGATAAGTTCTGGTTGTCACGCGATATGGGCATGAAGAATATTAATATGGATCTCATCATCGGTTTGCCAAATGAAGGAATGGAAGAATTCAAGCATTCACTTGCAGAGACTGAAAAAATGCAACCTGAATCGCTGACAGTTCATACATTGTCATTCAAACGGGCATCTGAAATGACTCGTAATAAAGACAAATACAAAGTTGCTAATCGTGAAACAGTCGAGCAGATGATGAAACTCGGAGAAGAGTGGAACGCTGCAAATGGCTATGAACCGTACTATTTATACCGTCAAAAGAACATTTTAGGCAACTTGGAAAACGTCGGGTACGCAAAGCCTGGTGAAGAAAGTATCTATAACATCGTTATTATGGAAGAGGTACAGACGATCATTGGAGTAGGTTGTGGGGCTTCAAGTAAGTTCATTGACCCTGAAACGGGGAAAATTACGCAGTTCTATAATCCGAAAGATCCGGCAGCTTATATTCTGACGTATGAGGATTCAATCGTGAAGAAGCTCGCTCATCTTGACGCGATTTTTCCAGAGATGGTTAAGTAGAAAAGCGCAAGTGCCTTGATAGACCCTACTCTAGGTAGAAAAACGTATACTTTCTTAGCTCTTAAATAAAGGGTTTACTGAAAAAACACCGAATCTAAGAAGTGAATGGTAATTCATTTCTTACGAAGGGGTGTTTTTTTATGTATACAACTGTCGAATTAAAAAAAGAGGGACGCCTTGCGCATCTTACGTTGAATAGGCCTGCGTCGATGAACGCGATGGATAGTGTCATGATGAAGGAACTAGCAGATGTTTTCGAGGAATTGAAAAGCGATGTGTCAGTTCAAGTTTTGGTAATCCAAGGGGCCGGTCGTGCATTTTCTGCGGGTGGGGATATTAAAGCGATGTTAAATCCGGATAGCCCAATGGATATTGGTAGCGTAATGGTAGACGTGTCACGTCTTGCGAAGGCACTTTATACATTACCGCAAGTTACGATTGCGGTCGTCCATGGTGCGGCGGCAGGACTTGGATTTAGCCTTGTACTTGGCTGCGATTATATTATTGCGGAAGAGGATAGTAAACTTGCGATGAACTTTATCGGCATTGGTCTAATTCCGGACGGAGCAGGTCATTTCTTCTTGAAAGAACGCGTAGGTGTGCCTCAAGCGAAAAGCCTTATTTGGTCAGGTAAAGTGATGAATGGTCAAGAAGCACTTGAAAAAGGGCTAATCGATGAAGTGACTGCGCAAGGTACTGGTGCTGAACGCGGCGAAGCGTTTGCTCATAAACTGCTTGCGTCGCCGATTGCAGCAATGATTGCATCGAAAAATATTCTGCACGCGCAAAAAACGAAAGAACTTGAAAGCGTATTGGCAATGGAAAGCGAAGCACAAGTGGCAATGCGGAAAACAGCAGATCACCTAGAAGGTATTCAGGCATTTGTAGGAAAACGTAAGCCAGAATTTATAGGAAAATGATTTTTATGTAATATGGACACTGTTTTAGGGGTGAGTTTTTACACCATCCTGAATCAGTGTCTTTTCTTGTACTAGACATTTTGTGCGATTAACATGTGGCGGTCATAACACGGCTGATGCCGGTCATAATGGAAGTCGTGGCGAGCATAACAGTGCTCATGGCGGTCATAAGGAAGAAAGGAAATCAACAATTTGATCCAGCGCTTGCAGTCTGAATCAGCCTGCGTAATTAAAAAAGTACCAAGCATGCATCCGTTGAATAAAAGGATCAGTGCTTGGTACTTTTTATTTTATTTTGAAATGAACTTACTTATATTTATCAAGCATTTCACGCCACGAAAAGTACCCTTTTTCAACAGCGCGAAGTAACAGCTCAGCCGTTGCAATATTCGTAGCGAGTGGGATGCCATAGACATCACAAAGGCGTAATAACGCACTGACGTCGGGTTCATGTGGTTGAGCAGTTAGTGGGTCACGGAAAAACAAGATTAAGTCCAGCTCGCCAGTTGCAATCATTGCACCAATTTGCTGATCACCACCCAAAGGTCCCGAATTAAGTCGGGTTACAGATAAATTGGTTTCGTCCATAATTCTTTTTCCCGTTGTACCGGTAGCAAATAATGTGTATTGCGAAAAGATATATTCGTAGGCAATTGTGAAATTGACCATTTCATTTTTCTTTTCGTCATGGGCAATTAATGCGATTTTCATTTCTCAACACCCTGTCTATTTGTATGATGGAAATGCTTTGTTTCTGTTTAGGATTACATAATAAGTGAAGGGAAGTAAACATCTGAAGTGCAATTTTATTTAGGAATGGAACAATATTAACTTACCTGCCGGAGATGCAAGGCGATGTGTCTTTTCAAGAAGACCCTTATCCTCAAGCATTACTTGGCCTTTTTCTTTTGCTGCTTCGTCCGTTTCAGCTGTGAATGTATCTTCTGTAATTAATTCCCCCGTTGGTTCAAAAGCTGTTAGTTTATATGTTCTCACATAATTCACCCTTTCCACTCTATTTCATTCATTATACTATGAAAAATTCTAAAAGGAAATTTGTAAAGGTTACTTGACATCTCGAGTATGGTAAAGTAACCTTTACGTAAAGCAACCTTTACAATAGTCGGTGTCTAGACTCCGGGTGCCCTGCGCTTTTCGTATGAAAGGGGAGCATTGAAATGAATAACTTGATAAAGGAAATGCGGACTGCGATGGGGCTAACGCAAGATGATCTGTCGGAGAAACTGGAAGTTTCGAGACAGACGATTATTTCCCTCGAAAAAGGTAGATATAACCCATCACTGACATTAGCGTTCAAACTTGCGAAGTTATTCAATTGTCGCATTGAAGATATTTTTACACCAGAGGAGGATTGAAAATGTACGAAGGGTTTAATATATGGGTATTTCTTGCAGGGCTGCCGCTTGCTGTAGTCATTATTTTCATTACTATGTTAATAAATCGGAAAAGGGGAAAGAAAGAACGATGGTTTGACGAACGATATAGAACGATTCATCAACATGCCCGTTCAATTTCGTGGTGTGCGACAACCGTTGCGATACTCATTGCTTGGGCAGTTATCATTATTGTTGAAGGACCGCAACTTGCATTTTTCATTCTAACGGGAATCTGGGTAGTGCACATGGCGTCGTATGCTATTGGTACAGCAATCGCCAGTAGTAAAAACTGAAAAACTAAAAAAGTGAAACTTCAGAGTGCTAGATACGTATAGTTAATATTGGGTAAAACGAAAGGGGTAATCGAATGTCATTGCTACTTGAAAATGTAACGAAACGATTTGGAGATTTCACGGCGGTTGATGATTTGACGCTGTCTGTTGGTAAAGGCACGATGTACGGGTTTCTTGGAGCAAACGGTGCAGGTAAGACGACGACATTTCGGATGATTCTTGGTCTATTAAATGCGAATGAAGGACGGATTACGTGGAATGGGAAACCGATTTCTTACGCTACAAGTCCTGAGATTGGTTATTTACCGGAGGAACGCGGCCTTTATCCGAAAATGAAGGTGGAAGAGCAACTGATTTTTCTAGCACAATTACGTGGTATGACAAAGTCGGATGCCAAGACAGCTATGAATAAATGGCTGGAACGAATGGAAATCACTCACTATGCCAATAAAAAAGTGGAAGAACTATCAAAAGGAAATCAACAAAAAATCCAAGTAATTGCATCTCTCATGCATAATCCGCAATTGTTAATTCTAGATGAACCATTTTCAGGGTTGGATCCAGTAAACGTTGAAATGCTGAAAGAGGCGATAATTCAATTTCGTAATGAGGGAGCAACTATTGTATTCTCGAGCCATCGCATGGATCATGTCGAAGAATTGTGTGAGCAACTTAGTATCATCGATAAAGGTAAGCAAATCGTGAGCGGGACACTCCGCGATGTGAAGCGGTCATATGGCAAGCAGAACGTACGCATAAATTCAGACAATGATTTAGCACATCTGAATGCGATTGCAGGTGTTACATCTGTCCATAAGTCGGTTGAAGGGGCACTCTACCAGGTCGAATCTGAACAAGTGGCCAATGATTTGTTGATGGCCGCATTAAAGTCGGGCCCGATTCGCCATTTTGGGATTGAGGAACCTTCGCTACAAGACATTTTCATCGAAAAGGTGGGGAAACAGCATGCGTGAATTCATGATCATTTTTAAACAGGCATTTACGACAAAAGCGAAAACGAAATCGTTCATTATAACAACATCCATCATGATTGCGGCGGTTTTCCTTTTTGCTAACATGGAAAAAATCATTGATACCGTTAAAGGTGCCACGGGCGGAGATAAAGATTCGGCGGAAGTGCTGCAAGTACTCGATGAAAGCGGTGTTCTTGCGGAGCGGTTGAAAATGCAACTAGAGTCAAATGAATCAGGTATTAAGGTAGAACTGTCCAGTAAATCGGAAAATGCGCTTACAGAACAAGTGAAAGAGGGAGAAATCGATTCGTTCGTGACGCTTGGACTTGATGACACAAATACAATTCAAGCGAACTACATCTCGATGAGTGCCATGGACTTTTCTCTTCCAATGATGCTAGAAGAAGCACTTAAGTCGATTCAAACGGAAATGAAAGCGGAGGAGCTCTCACTGTCTGGTGAGCAAGTACAGACACTATTCGCACCTATCCAATTTGAACAGCAATCTGTATCTCCGTCAGCGAAATCACAAGAAGAATTGAGCCAGGCACGTGGTCTCGTCTATGTACTCATGTTTCTTATTTACTTTGCAGTCATCGTATATTCAAGTATGATCGCGACAGAAGTTGCGGCGGAAAAATCATCGCGTGTGATGGAAATTCTTATCTCAAGCGTATCACCAGTTAAACATATGTTTGCAAAAGTACTTGGCATTGGATCGCTTGGTCTTTTGCAAATGGTATTATTGGGTCTGGCAGGATATATTGCATTGAAAACAACAGGTTCTGAAATGGCAGATGGCTTCTTTTCCGTCTTCGGCTTTTCGAATATGAATGTGGGAACGCTTGTCTATGCGCTAGTTTTCTTCCTGTTGGGCTATTTCCTCTTCGCGACGCTGGCAGCTCTTCTTGGCTCACTTGTCAGCCGCACGGAAGATGTACAGCAGATTATCATGCCAATGACGTTGCTGATCGTGGCAGGGTTCATGATTGCGGCAACTGGGCTCGGAAATCCTGAAATGGCCTATATAAAATATGCTTCGTTTTTCCCGTTCTTTGCGCCACTCGTCATGTTCTTGCGCGTTGGTATGTTGGAGTTACCAGTATGGGAACCGCTATTGTCAATTGCGATTATGCTTGTGACAATTTTCCTTTTGGGCTTCTTCGGAGCACGTGTTTACCGCGGTGGTGTTCTCATGTACGGACCGTCTCGTTCGTTGAAAGATATAAAAAAAGCAATCCAGCTCGGAAAAGAATAAGTAAAATATAGAAAGACTCTGATTAATTCGTAACGGGTTCGGTACATGGGTGAAAACGTTAAAAAGCATGGCATATGGGGACGCAATTCGCACATGAATTGTTGTCCCCATTTTTGTTGTTGTATCAACGTTTAAGGAGGATATCGATAGTAAATCGCATTAAAATTGGTTGGTGGTATTGTTTCCTTGGAAACAATTTTGAAATAATTGTAAACGTCGAAGAGAACAAGGTATTTTGTGCTAAAATAGATTATAAGAGGACGGCTTAATAGACAAATGAGCCAAAAAAATGATTGTTTTATTAAAATTATTTGAAGGGATTGTGAAAAGTTGAGAAGACTTTTAGTCCTAATCTTAGTGATCGGTAGCATTTCGTCTGGGTGTAGTAATGATGAAGTATCTTTTTCAGAAGTAAGTATAGATAAAGTGAAAAAGGATGTAAAAGATTTTATTTTGCATATAGAAACTTCCGAAAGTAATAAGGGTAATGGCATTTATATGTTCAATGATTCAGAAAAAAATCACTATCTGTATCTTAATCAAGACTTTTTGGAAAGCAAAAATGGTTTTGGGAGTTTGGATATCAAGGTCGATGATAATTCTTGGAACTTATATTTAAGCGAAGGTTCTGAAGTAACGGAGTTAGTAGACGAATATAAATTATACAAAATAAAGTTGAATGAGGAATATGAATACATGAAAGTATTTAAAAATGGTGAGGAAACATATTTTCAGACAATAGGTGCATAAAAGAATTAAAGCAACTCTTGTACTAAACTAGACACGATTCTAGCATAAAGGCACTGCTCGTATTCAATAAATGGGTGCGATTGTGAAACAAGTGATATGAAATTTATATTAGGAAATACGGTAAGTAAAAAACGCACAGGCTTAATAGTCTGAGCGTTTTCTTTTGCTTTTTCTATTGTTAATTCATATATATAACATATGCTAAATCGGTTGTTATTTGACTAGTTATTGTCGATTTTCTCCCCATCAACCGAACCCGTTAATTAAATCGCAGAGTCTTTTTATTTATGCTAAAATAAGAACAAGTATTCGTTTAGTGAAGGAGGGACTAACTTGTCAACAATCCGATTTATCCACACAGCCGATTTGCATCTCGACAGCCCGTTCAAAGGCGTGACTGGCTTACCAACAGATCGCCTGAATAATTTACGTGACAGTACCTTTGCAGCATTTACTAAGTTGATTGAGCACGCAGTCAAAACGAAACCGGATTTCATGTTAATCGCGGGTGATATTTACGATGGGGAAGATCGGAGTTTGCGTACGCAGATGAAGTTTCGGGAAGGGATGGTGCAGTTGGATGCGGCCGGCATTCCGGTATTCATTTCACACGGCAATCACGATCATCTTAGTGGAAGGTGGACTCGATTTGACTTGCCGTCGAATGTATATGTTTTCGATGAGCATGTTGAAACAGTGCGTCTGACCGTGGATGGTCAAGAAGTGTTGATTTCTGGGTTTAGTTATAAGGAAAGGCATATCCGTGATAAAGTGATTGACCGTTATCCTCTAGCTGAAGATCAGGATGTGATACATATCGGGATGTTGCACGGTAGCTTGGCGGGTGATGAAACACATGCCGTTTATGCGCCATTCACTAAAAATGAGTTGCTAGCTAAGCGGTATGATTACTGGGCGCTCGGGCATATCCATGTGAGGCAACAGCTGCATGAAACGCCTCCAATCGTTTATCCGGGAAATTTACAGGGGCGTCATCGCAATGAGCGTGGTACAAAGGGATTCTATGAAGTTGAACTCTCGAAAACAACAGCATCTCTTCATTTCATCCCGGCATCAGCAATTGTCTTTGATAGACTCGAATTGCCTTGTGCAGGAATGAGTCATGCGAATGAGTGGCTGACGGCATGTTCGGAAGTGCTAGAGTCATTTAAAGAGCACAATGGCGCGGGAATTGTGGAGCTGTTGCTGACTGATATCGATCGTGAAGCTGCGAATCTATTCAGTCAATCGCCGGAGGGAGAATGGTTGGAGGTCCTGCGTGATTATGTGGGTGAAAGCGAACCCTATGTCTGGGTGCAGAAGATTACATTTGCGAGTCAGTTGAATCCATCTATGGCATCAAGTGCACTGATGCAATCAGTTGCTGGGATGATTGATGGTTGGACGACGGAAGACTGGAAGGATGTTTTAAAAGATGTTTACCAGCATGCGCGTGGCGTCAAATATCTGGATGTTTTGACTGAAGATGAAATAGATGAAGTGAAAGCCGGAGCAACAGCATTGTTGGCGGCGGAAATGTCAGGAATGGAATGAGGTGTTTACATGAAAATTGAAAAACTAAACATTTATGGATTTGGAAAACATGAAAATGTCACGGTGGATTTTGGACAAGGGATCTCTGTAGTTTATGGATTGAATGAAGCTGGGAAAACGACTATTCAGCAATTCATCCTGCATATCTTATTTGGATTTCCACCAAAAAATAATGCGCTTTTACGCTACGAACCGAAATCGGGCGGCAAGTACGGTGGGCAAGTTCATCTTATAGATGAAACATATGGGAAATGCATCGTCGAACGGAACCGTGGAAAATCTGCTGGTGATGTTACCGTCTATTTCGAAGATGGAACGAAGGGCGGAGAAGAGCAATTGAACACGCTACTTCGCCAGTATGACCGTGCTTCATTCGAATCCATTTTTTCATTCTCTTTGTTACAGTTGCAGGGATTTGAAAAAATGGATGAAGACGAATTAAGCAGGACACTTCTTGCTTCGGGGACTACTGGTGTTGACTCTTTGTTACAGCTTGGAAATCGAATGGAAAAAGAACTGGGGGATTTGTTCAAAAAGTCGGGAAGAATTCCGGAGATGAACGTCAAGATCATGGAACTTCGGGAATTGGAAATAGAGTTGAAAGAAGAGCAGGAAAAAGTGGGAGAATATGCACCCTCGATTGAACGAATACGGGAAATCGATGACTTGCTTACAGAGTTGCGAGGACAGGAAGCGGAACTTATGCAAGAATCACAGAAGCTCGCTCTCGTGCGACAGCTACTCCCCCTTCATCAAAAGAAACAAGCATTGGATGCAAGACTATCGCAATTAAGTGAAATAAACTTTCCCACAGATGGTATCAGGCGCTATGAAATGCTTGCGGGGAAGTTAACGGAAGCCGAAGTTACTAAACGACGATTGGAAGAAGAATTAGCAGAGCTAATGACACGAATGCCTGAACAGCACGAATTTGAGCGCATTGCTGAACTTGAAATTTTACTGGCGAAAGAAACAGAGTGGCATAGATGGCAAACAGCGGTTACTTTTGAAGAAGAAAACGTGAGTCAGCTAACTAGTTCAAAGAGACGTCTGCTTGATAGACTTGGTGTCAAAGGGCTTGAAGCGGAAAATACTATTTTGGAGGCAGATGTTTCAATCCAAAAGGAAGAACAGATGCACAAAATTATTCAAGAACTTACTGAAGGCGATCAGCAAATTGGCTTTGTGAATCGCCAACTCATCCAAGTGGAAAATGAGTTAGGTGATACGGAAACTGAAATTGGTGGAATTGAACGCACTGCACCTGCCGTAGAGGAATTAGAACGTGTACTGCAGTGGCCGAAAATTCGTCAGCAACTTGCTGAAGCGAAAGCCTATATTTCACTAAGCAGAAGACCGGTTGAACAGAAATCACTGATGATACCTGCACTTCTTGTCGTACTTGCTGTCGCGTTCATCGTTTTCGGTTTCATCCAAAAAGAATGGTTCATAATTATAGCTGGTGTTATTGTTATAGGATTAGGTATTCTAATTTATTCGAAAAAACAGCATCAAACGCCCGATTCAGCAAAACTGAAGCAGATGGAAAAAATCATTGCCGCATATGATGGAAATGAGCATCAAATGGAAGAACTGACAGACCGAATTGGCATGTACAAGCGCAAGAAAGAAGATTTACAAGAAGCGTTTATGGTACTTGAAAGGAAATTTCAATCGTTGACATCCGAGCTTGAAAATACCTATAGCAATAGACGGAAAACCGAATTTGAGCTGGTCGAATTTTTAGGACTTTATGGTTTCGATGAAATACCTTCAACCGGGATTATCCCGGAATTATTCCGTATGATTCGAGAAGTTCAGGAAGTTACTAGAGAGTTGAATGATGCCTTGTTACGGCGACAAACGATTCAACAACAGATTGCTGAAAGGGTAGCAGAAGCTGAAAAAATAGTGCGGAAATTTGCACCACAAGAAACAGTTTATGAGATGCTGAGAAGGGAATTCATTCACCTAAATGAACAGGCAGAAACAATCAGGTCATTGACAGTTGCTTTGGAACGCAAAGAATCAGCGCTGAAAGAGACATCCAGCCTTGTAAACTCGTTGCTGGAAAAAGTGCAGGCTCTGCTTGCTGAAGCAGCAGTAGAAACGGAAGAGGCCTTTTACGCTGCATACAATAGCCACCAGGAAGCGTTTCGTTTAAAGGGGCAACTTGAGGATGTCAATGCTCAATTAGCATCATATGGCCCTCTTGAATTGCCTGATGGCGTTGTGGATGAAGAGTTGCGAAAAAAAGTGAATGATATTAGCGGAACACTATCGTCGATTAGCGAGAGGCTAAATGTCTTAATCAATGACAAGGCGGCGCTTGTTAACAAAACGGAACGACTACTGACAGATGAAAATTACGGTCGTAAACTGCAACACTTCGAAATGAAAAAATCGGAGCTCGCAGATCTCGTAAAAAAATGGTCTGAGCGCAAAGCGATTACTGAAGCAATCAGAAGAACAATGTCGGAGTTGAAAGAAAAGAAATTGCCAGAAGTACTTGAAGCGGCAGAAAAAATGTTCTGTGAACTGACGGGTGGGAATTATGAATCACTGAGTGTAACGGAGACGGGTCATTTCGAAGTAGTAGCGAAAAATGGAATGCGTTATCCCATTGTAGAGCTGAGCCAGGCTACAAAAGAGCAAGCCTATATTTCGCTTAGATTGGCGCTTGCGGCATCTATAATGAATACGGCACCTTTTCCATTAATGTTGGACGATCCATTCGTTCACTTTGACGAAGAGCGACTTTCGCGTATGATTGAACTACTAGACAATCTACAAAACAAGCATCAGTTCATTTATTTTACATGCCACGAAGCGATGAAGGATAAATGGCAGGGGGCAACAATACTAAACGTTTCCGATATCGGAAGCGAACAGGGAGCGATGGTCTTATGAAGAAAATTGCAGAATATAATGCAGGCGAGCCGTTTGATCTTTTCATGCTAATTAAGCAATCAACAAAAGGAGTTACCACACAAGGTAAACCGTTTATGACGCTTATTTTGCAGGATAAAAGTGGGGATATTGAAGCGAAGTTATGGGATACAACAGATGAACACGCGAAAACATATGCCGCAGCATCGATTGTCAAAGTTGGCGGGGAAGTACATGAATACCGTGGGAAAAATCAGTTGCGCATTAAAAGTATACGTCCCGTAAAAGAGGATGAAGGGGTGGCGATTGCCGACCTAGTTCCGTCATCGGCAACAAGTAAAGAAGTGCTATACGAAGAGCTGATGCAGTATTTCTTTGAAATGCAAAATCCACAAATCCAACGAATTACGCGTCATTTATTGAAAAAGCATCAGACAGCTTTCATGACGTACCCTGCTGCGACAAGAAATCACCATGATTATGTATCGGGTCTTATTGATCATGTTGTTTCCATGCTGAAACTTGGAAAATCGTTAGCAGATCTGTATCCGTCACTCAATAAGGATTTATTGTACGCGGGAATTATTTTGCATGATGTTGGGAAAGTAATTGAACTTTCAGGTCCAATTGCAACTCAATACACGATTGAGGGGAATCTGCTAGGTCATATTACGATTATGGTCAATGAAATTTCAAAAGCGGCTGACGAACTTGAAATTACAAGTGAAGAAGTTATGCTGTTGCAACATATGGTTTTATCTCACCACGGTAAGGAAGAATGGGGAAGCCCGAAACGTCCAATGCTGAAAGAAGCGGAAATTCTTCATTACATCGATAATATTGATGCGAAGATGAATATGCTGGACCGTGCACTTGGCAAGACGGCTCCTGGTGAGTTCACTGAAAGAATTTTCCCGCTGGATAACAGGTCATTTTATAAACCATCAATTGACTAACCAGTAAATAACGCAATCAACCACAAGGCGCTCCGAGTACAGTTGTTTTAGATCACTTTGGATTAAACGGCTCCTACACAATTACCGTGATATCTTAATCTATAGGGATGCGACTTTGTCGTATCCCTATAGATTTTTTCGGTAATCGTATGGTGGTCATTCATCCGTCGCCCTTCTAAGACACAAGTACACGAAGTGCTAAAGCTTTTTGGGATGAAAGAATAGTTGGTTCTTATCTGGGTAAAGGCCGCCAAAGATACAATTTTGGCGGCTCACTCCTTCTTTATGGTTTTTTCTTTTTTATTGTCTAAGAGGTTATAAAATCTCGTACCGTGGATGAGTTAGAACATTGAGATTTTACGTCCAGACACTAGTACTTTAGATCTTTTAAGGAAGTGTCAATTTCTACAGGATATCACATGTTGCCAAGCCTGATTTTGCTAAGAGTAAGTAAGGAACGCATTGTAAAAAATGCAAGCGTGCCCGAAATTGTATCTTCGGGCACTTATACCTTCTGTGAAAAGTCATCTATTCTTATTTTCCAAGGAATCGTAATTTTCACTAGAACGTTGTAGGTACGCGACAGGCAACTAATCGCAACAGAATTATCGAAAAGGGGGTGGCTAGAAGTGACGAAGTCACTTCTAGCCACCCTTGTCCCACGATAAAAATGTAGTGATTAGTTTAGCCGAAAGCGAGCCGGAAACGAACTAGTCCAAATGAAGACTTTTACGCCTACCTTACCAGTATCTTATGCAAGAAAATGGTTACTCAAGAGACGTGGAACAACATATATTGAACTAGCAAACACTTCCGAAGGTCAGGCGTCTTTCGGAGGTGTTTGTTTGTACGTTTAAATACCCCAATAAAAAAAGACCCCTGAAAAGGAGTCTTGAATTGTTATTAGTATTACTTAGTTTCTTTTTCTGTTTCTGCTTCTTTTTCTACTTTAGGTTCTTCCAAGAATACATCAAGTGCTGATTTCAAATCTTTATCTTCAACTTTTACATCAGCATCTTTCATTAGCTTAGATACTTTCGGGATAATTGTACTTGGATCTGCTTTCTCAAGTTGTATTTCTTTAGTGAGTTTTTCTTTCTCTTCTTTAGTCATTTCCTTAGCTTCGATGTCACGTTTTTCTGTAACTTTAATAATGTGGAACCCGTGTTCCGATTGGACCGGCTCACTGATTGTGTTCACTTCAAGTGCATATGCAGCATCCCAGAATTCTTTGACCATTTTACCGTAGCCAAACCACCCAAGATCCCCACCGGATTCTTTTGCAGCCGGTTCAGTCGAATTCTTTTTCGCTACTTCAGCAAAATCAGCTCCGCCTTCAAGTTCCTTTTTGACTTTAAGTGCAGTCTCTTCATCCGCAACTAGGACGTGTTTGGCATTCAATTCTGTAGCCATCATTTTAACGCGCTCTTCGATTTCCTTATCTGTTACTTCAACGCCATCAGTAAGAGCCGCTTCTTGTAACATGTTGATACGAAGGATTTTTTTCAAGCTCTTCTCAGTGTGACCTTGTTGAGCGATATAAGCATCGAAACCTTCACCTAATTGTTCTTTCATTTCATTGATTGCTGTATCAACTTGCTTATCAGAGATTTTATATTTTGCATCTAATACTTTTTCAAGGACGAGTAGTTGTAATGTTTGTTCACCTTGAGCATCCTTCATTTCGTTATAAAGTTCACTTTGTGTTACATTTCCGGCTTTTGATTTGACAAGAACTTCATCACCGGCATTCTTGTCGCTGCACGCTGAAAGTGCAAGTACAGATGCGGCCATTGTAAGTGCTAAAATAGTTTTTTTCATTTTGAAATCTCCCCTAACTTTTATGTGCAACAGTAGACACTATACCATAAAAACGTATCTAAAACAAAAAGGTTCCCCTAGAATATACTGCCTACAACGAGCCAATTGTTTTGCATAGGATACATAGAGAGAGGGGGTGCTCCTATGAGCGGATATGACCAAGGTTCCCATGGTACTTCGGGATTTGCGTTGATTGTTGTTTTGTTCATTTTATTAATCATTGTCGGTGCAGCCTTCCTGAATTAATTCCAGAAAAGCTCAAGGCGTTAGGCGCTGAGGGTATCGATAATGGAAAAAGTCCATTTCCCGTAAAAAAGGGAATGGACTTTTTTATACTTGTAACAGAATCTCGACGTAAAATGACACGATTAAAATGGTTACAAGAACGTTAACGGTTGTGTATATTTTCTGTTGCTTCTCTTCAGGGATTTCCTTAGATTCGCATAGTGCATACGTCATTTTATTGATTTGAAACAGATATAATAACGAGAACAGAATTGTAATAATAAGGATCAAATCTATTCCTCCTCTTTAACTTCCCAAGGCAATCATAGCAGAAGTCCTTCTAAAATGAAATTAATTTTCCTCTGCGCTAAATACTGGGTTTTTAAGTTCTTCGTTACTTTTCGTATGATTAATAGCCATCATTTCACCGGTGGAGTCATCATATGATTCTTTGATTTTCTCAAAGCCGCGCTCAAATATTTCCATAAAATCTTCCCCATAAATATTTCGGACAACGGACATTACTTCGAGGAATTCTGGGAACTTTCCGTAAAGGTCTTTAATAGGGAGTGATCCCTCTAAAATATCATGTTTAGAATCATAGTAGTTCATGTTCATCTCGAGTATCAGTTTTTCCCCTTCTTCTGTAACTTCAACATATGTATTTCTTCTGTCATCATCTTTTTTATAAAACCGTAAATAATTACGTTCTTCTAGCTTCTTCGAAAAGTTGAAAGCTGTCGAAACATGCATGACTCCAAATTTAGCGATGTCAGAAATGGTTGCGCCTTGAAGATGGTAAGAAATCCATAAAATATGATGCTCATTAATATTCAAGTCATAAGGTTTTATCCACTGCTGCCAATCTTTTTCTACTGCTTTCCAAAGAGCTTTAGACATCTGTGCAACCCTTTGACTGAAAATCATTGCTTCTTTCGGAGAGTACTTTTGCTCTGACATTGGAAACACCTTCTTTCTATATTTTCCCGCTTCTTTTATTATAGCAGGAAAGCAAAGAAGAGAAAAGTAAAAATTGTGAAAAAGCTTTCGGTTCAATAATAATATTTGGGGAAATGGGTATGAAAATAAGGAATGCGGCCGTATCCACTAGTTAAAACCTATATAATGTAGGTCTCTCGTGGAGGGTTGACTGCATTCCTTACTGGTGGATAGTATTTACTTTTAACTTTTAACTTTTAACTTTTAACTTGAATTAGCATTCAACCCCAGCTTTTATAAGTGGGAACAAATTCCCTGCTGGTCCAAGCCTCCGAGGGATATTACAAATTTTGGACGTAATTACGCCGAGGCATAATTGACATTACTTTTGCTGTTTTGCGAAGTTCTGCTCAAGCTCTTCAATAGCGGTTTGGATTGCTGCAATTTCTTTTTCCATGCGTTCCCGATTAGATTCCGTTGATTGTTGCCACTGATCTACTGAACCTTTAATTCCATCAATTGCTGTTGGAACTGTTTCTTTTGCTTCTTTCGTAAGGTGGGAAATGGACTCTTTTAAATCATCGACTTTTACTTTTACATCTTTGAACAAAAATTTCATGTCGCTTGAAGCATCCCTGACGGATGTCCGAAGTTGACTTCCCGATTGGGGAGTCGAATACAATACCGTAACAGCAGCTGCAACTGAACCTGCTGCGAGTCCGATGAAAAATGTAGATGCTTTCATTGTATAATACACTCCTTCCTGTTATGAATAGTATTCCTTACTCTAGTTTTATTAAAACATTTAAAAAGTGCCTGAGCAATAAAAACAAGCGCAAGTGACCTGTTTAGACGCTACTTTATATTTTAAACTACATGTGTTGAGTAACCAGTAAATGACTGCTTACTCCTTCTCTATAGCATTTCCTTTTCGAATTGGGGGCAGTGTCACTTTCAATATAGCGTAGCACTGTTACTTGTATGATCTTTTCTTTAGTAAAAGCGGAGGGGTGCCCGAAATTTCATCTTCGGGTATATTATACAGGCGACAAAAAAAGCTCTCCTCGTGGAGACGGAAAGCTTTCGCTAAAATTTCAATTGGAAAATGCAGTTTTAAATGAGGAGCGTTTGACCAAGCCCTTAACAATCGGGTATATCAAGAAAAATGCAATTCCGTTCATCGCAACAGCTGGAAGTACAACCCCCAAGAACAAACCACCGAACGGTAAATCTACTCCAAGAATGAAAATGGCGATTGAAAGGAAGATGCTTCCTGACAATACAGTTCCAATACCTGCGACAACAGTGGAAGCAATCAAGTTACCTGTAACTTTTTTTAGTGAGATAATAATTGCGTAGATTACGAATGCGGTAATGAACTTATCAATTACATTGGGGATGAATCCGCCAGGGAAATTTGAAAAAATACCTGATATAATACCTGTTGTTCCAGCAAGTAACAAAACATTGCGTACTTCAGGGAACAGGAATATGCTGATAAACATCATTGTCAGCATGAAATCCGGTTTCATTCCTCCAGCAATCGGGGGAATAATCAGGTAAAGTGCAGCACCTACAGCAGTCAATAAAGACATTAACACAAGACTTTTCGTTTTCATTTCTAATCTCTCCTCGGCTCATCTAGTATTTTGTGTTTTTCCTGTCGTATCCTCATGATCGACAGCGAAAAACTTATTATGAATCATACACGGTATTCAGATAATTCACAAGCTTATTTTTGTAATTTCATTCGAATTCCAGCTGCAACTTCCTGAATTCGTCCCATACTTGTTTCAGATTCCTTCGTTTCAAACGTAAGTTGGAAGCCGTCAGTTTCATCATAGCGAGGGATGAGGTGTAGGTGTGAATGAAAAACGGCTTGTCCCGCATATGCGCCATTGTTTTGTAGTAAATTCATTCCAGCTGGTTTGAATTCATCTTTTATGGCATTGGCGATTTTGGGTACGACGGAAAATAGTTGTGCCGCTTCTTCAGCAGTTAAATCATAGATATTTTCACGATGTGTTTTCGGGATGAGAAGGACATGCCCTTTCGTTACAGGTACAATATCCATGAAGGCAAGAACGTGCTCATCTTCATAAACTTTAACGCTAGGGATCGTACCTTCAATGATTTTACAAAAAATACATTCAGTCATTTTCAACACTCCTGTTCATATTTTCATGAATGGGACAAGTGTAGCATAATTTTAGATATAGGTTGAAATATTGAATACGGTAAACTAGCGTAGGAGCCTTACAGGGGGAGACGAAGGCAGTCTAAGTTCGCGACGTCGTGTCGCAACAAGGAGGGATGTAGGTCAATCCCTCCCTCCCCACTGCATGACCTGCATCCTACAGGTCCAAGCTTTATTCGATTGCAATCATTTAATACTATATCGGTTGATTATGAAGGAAAAAGCTTTTTGTAGCGTTTTTTGCTAAAATGAATGAAAGAATGGAGGATGGATATGGAAATTCTTGAATTACAAGACGTAACAGGCGGTTATACACGTAAACCTGTTCTGTATGATTTGTCATTTAACATCGGACAAGGTGAGTTAGTAGGTTTGATTGGACTAAATGGGGCGGGAAAAAGTACAACCATTAAACATATCATTGGATTAATGAATCCTCATAAAGGAGAAATTCGTGTCAACGGGGTGACATTCAGTGAGGATCCCGAAAAGTATAGAAAAGCGTTTACTTATATACCGGAAACGCCGATACTTTACGAAGAATTGACGCTTAGGGAACATCTTGAACTGACAGCAATGGCATATGACCTTGATAAAGAAGTGTTTGAAGCGCGGTCCGATGAGTTACTCCGGGAATTCCGGATGGAGAAACGCCTAAATTGGTTCCCAGCGCATTTTTCAAAAGGGATGCGTCAAAAAGTAATGATCATGTGTGCTTTCCTCGTTAATCCATCTTTATATATTATTGATGAACCATTTGTGGGTCTCGATCCAATCGGCATCAAATCACTTTTAGAGCAGATGACGCAGAGAACAGAAAATGGGGCTTCCATTCTCATGTCAACGCATGTATTGGCAACTGCGGAAAAATATTGCGACAGGATCATCTTGCTGCACGAAGGACGGGTGCGAGCAGAAGGAACGATGGATGACTTGAGAAATGCATTCGGACGTCCTGGCGCGTCACTGGACGACTTGTATATCGCGATGACAGAGGAAACTGACAATGAACAATTTGCGTGAAATATGGGGATCCCGGTTCGTCCATTATATAACCGAGCTTCAAAAGTATTTGAAGTATGTATTTACAGGCCATTTGGCAATTGTCCTTGTCTTCACAATTGGGGCGGGGGGCTATACGTATAGCGAATGGTTGAAGGAAGTGCCAGCAGAATTCCCAGCGGCGTTGCTTACGGCTCTTATACTTGGATTAGCGCTCGCCTTTTCACCGCCAGTGACGCTATTGAAACCTGCCGACACGGTTTATTTCCTACCACTGGAACAAAAGCTTATTACGTATATGAAACGGGCTTTGAGTTGGAGCTTCTATTCACAATTGCCAGTACCATTTATTTTATATATTGTGGCGTTGCCGTTACTTTCAGCTACAGGGACCGGTTCGAAGATGGAGTACATCGTTATCGCAATTTTGATACTAGTCATTAAGCGAGTATTCATTGAATCGGAATATAATTTCAGACATGTATTGGATGGAAAAGGGATCTTGCTAGATAGGACCGTCCGATTTTTATTGGCGGGAACCATAATTTATGCAGGTCTTGAAGGAAGTCCAATTATACTTCTGATTATTGGTGTACTCATTGTACTGTACAACTTCTATTGGCGAAAAAAGAGAATGCTAAAACCATTCCCTTACGATCATTTCATATCACTCGAACAGAATCGGATGATGCGTTTTTACCGTTTTGCCAATTACTTCACAGACGTCCCGCATTTGAAAGGATCCATTAGTAGAAGGGCGTGGCTCGGTTTTGCGATGGGATCCCCGAATTACGGTAAGCCTGTAGCACAACCGTATTTAATAAGACGTACATTTATACGCACGGATGATATTTTTTGGTTATGGGTAAGGCTCACTGCTTTATCGGCGCTTGGAGCGATTTTTATCCCATTTCCGATTGTCGTATTTATTTTCGCAGGAGCGCTTGCATTTGCCTCTGCCGTACAACTTATCCACGCATTGCGGGCAGGGGACGATTTTCGGATGGATATGCTGTTTCCTGAAAAGGAAGACACCCGTCCCGATGCAATTAAAAGGATCGTTCGTACAGTCCAATGGATTCAGGCGGCAGTAGTTACATGCGCTGCACTGTATCTTTATGGGGTTTCTGTAACACCTCTTCTTGTCGGGGCTGTCATTCTCATCATCTCTGAGGCTACTATCAGATTGACTGTAGAGAAAAAAGAATATGATTAAGAAAAGTCGCCCCGTTTGCAATCAATTGCAGACGGGGCGTTTGTTTGTAGAAAAGGAAGTATGAATTTCTCGACATGGAACAGTGTCTAGACTCGGGGGGGCTTAACGGCGCCTTACGCTTTTCTATAATAAATTATGACTAAATTTAAAAATAGAATATTCCAATAAACCTTGCAACTTATCTCTGAAATTAGATATACTAAATAAAAGGCATCAGGGGTGATAGGGATGGAGAACAATTATTCATATGCCGAGTTTTTAAAAGCTGTAGGGAAAAACAGTACTTCGCTCCAAGCGGAAAAACTGCTGAATGAAATTTATTTAGATCTTTTTTTGAAACATATACACAGAGAGCAGACAAAGAGTAGGTTCATGGGATTGATTGACCTTGCGCTTGACAGTAGGGATGAAAGCGCATTCCTACTGTATTCCAAAAGACTGGGCAAACTTGAAGAGAATGATTGAAAAATGCAAGGACGCTACATGTTGAGTAGACATGCAGCGTTTTTTTGTGTGTTTATAAAAGTGAAAATTAGTGAAAAAACGTACGTTCGCTTTTTACTCGTCAAAAGATGGGTAAAGTGATAAGATAGATGTAACTGATAGAGGAGGTTTTTCCGATGGTCGGAAAATTCAATTTGCAAGCCCCTTATACACCACAAGGCGATCAGCCGTCTGCAATCGCACAACTATTAGAAGGACATAACCGAGGTGAGAAGCACCAAACTTTGCTCGGTGCAACCGGGACTGGAAAAACATTTACCGTGTCGAATGTCTTGACGGAGATTAACAAACCGACTCTCGTTATCGCTCACAACAAAACGTTAGCGGGTCAATTATATAGTGAATTTAAAGAGTTTTTTCCTGACAATGCAGTCGAATACTTTGTCAGTTTCTATGATTATTATCAGCCAGAAGCGTATATCGCGCATACTGACACCTTCATTGAAAAAGACTCAAGCATCAATGATGAAATTGATAAATTACGTCACTCTGCAACATCTTCCTTATTTGAAAGGAATGACGTACTCATTGTTGCATCTGTCTCTTGCATTTATGGTCTAGGTTCCCCAGAAGAATACAGCGCACATGTTGTTTCTCTTCGTCCAGGTATGGAAATCGGACGCAATGAACTGCTTCGCAGATTTGTAGATATTCAATACGAACGCAATGACGTAAGTTTCACTCGAGGTACGTTCCGGGTACGCGGCGATGTTGTTGAACTTTTGCCAGCATCCCAGGATGAACATTGCTTACGTATCGAGTTTTTCGGTGATGAAATCGAACGAATTCGCGAAGTGGATTCACTGACAGGCGAAATCCTCGGTGAACGTGAACACGTTGCCATATTCCCCGCATCTCACTTTGTTACTGGTGAAGAAAAAATGGTGAAAGCAATTGAAAACATTGAAATTGAACTGGAAGAACGTTTGAAAGAGTTTCGTGCCCAGGACAAATTATTGGAAGCGCAACGTCTTGAACAACGGACACGCTATGATCTTGAAATGATGCGGGAAATGGGCTTCTGTTCGGGTATTGAAAACTATTCCCGTCATTTAACACTTCGTCCTGCAGGAGCGATACCGTATACATTGCTTGACTATTTCCCAGATGATTTCCTCATTATTGTAGATGAAAGTCATGTCTCATTGCCACAAATCCGTGGTATGTATAACGGTGACCAGGCACGGAAAAATGTCCTTGTTGACCATGGTTTCCGTTTGCCTTCAGCACTCGACAACAGACCGCTTACATTCCAAGAATTCGAAAACCATGTCCACGAGGCGATTTATGTTTCTGCGACACCAGGTCCTTACGAAATTGAGCATACTCCTGAGATGATTCAACAGATTATCCGCCCGACTGGTCTACTAGATCCGACAATTGAAATACGTCCGATTGAAGGACAGATTGATGATTTGATAGGTCAAATAAGAGAACGGACTAAAAACAATGAACGTGTTCTAATTACGACGTTAACAAAGAAAATGTCCGAAGATTTGACCGATTACTTGAAGGAAATTGGTATAAAAGTTCAATACCTTCATTCTGACATTAAAACACTTGAACGAATTGAAACGTTAAGAGAACTGCGAATAGGCACATATGATGTCCTTGTGGGCATTAACCTCTTAAGAGAAGGGATAGACATTCCTGAAGTATCGCTTGTTGTAATCTTGGATGCTGATAAAGAAGGGTTTCTACGTTCTGAGCGAGCGCTTATTCAGACGATGGGTCGTGCTGCCCGTAATTCCAATGGACATGTCATTTTATATGCAGATCGAATGACGGACTCCATGGCGAAAGCAATTGGGGAAACGGAGCGACGTCGGGACATTCAACGAAAATATAATGAAAAACATGGCATAACACCGACGACAATCAAAAAGGAAATCCGTGATGTGATTCGTGCAACAGCAGTATCAGAAGAAGCTATTTCCTATTTAGAAAAAGTAACACAAGGTAAGAAGTTGACAAAAGACGAAAAAACAAAGCTGCTTGTAACCTTGGAAAAAGAGATGAAAGAGGCAGCGAAAGCACTCGACTTCGAACGTGCTGCTGAATTAAGGGATACAATCATGGAATTGAAGGCTGAAAGGTAGGGTTTTTATGAAGAATAAAGAAATCATCATACAAGGCGCACGAGCGAATAATTTGAAAAATATTAACATAAATATCCCTCGTGACAAATTGGTCGTCATGACAGGACTTTCGGGGTCAGGGAAGTCCTCCCTCGCTTTCGATACAATTTACGCGGAAGGGCAGCGAAGGTACGTTGAATCATTATCTTCTTATGCACGACAGTTTTTAGGTCAGATGGACAAGCCGGATGTGGATGTCATTGAAGGGCTATCACCGGCAATTTCAATTGATCAAAAGACGACGAGCCGCAATCCCCGCTCGACCGTAGGAACTGCAACGGAAATATACGACTATCTACGTCTTCTTTATGCACGTGTTGGCAAACCAATCTGCCCGATTCACGGAACGGAAATTTCGTCCCAAACGATTGAGCAAATGGTTGACCGCCTTATGAAATTACCAGAACGTGCGCGTATTCAAGTTCTGGCACCGATTGTTTCAGGTCGTAAAGGAACACATGTGAAATTAATCGAAGATATTAAGAAGCAAGGGTATGTACGAATTCGAGTCAACGGTGAAATTATAGATCTTGACGACAATATTGAATTGAACAAAAACAAGAAGCATACGATTGAGGTTGTCATCGACCGGATTGTTATGAAGGAAGACATTGCGCCACGTCTGAGCGACTCTCTTGAATCGGCTCTACGTCTCGCGGATGGTACTGTTTTGGTTGACGTCATGGACGGGGAAGAAATCCTGTTCAGTGAACACCATGCTTGTCCATTATGCGGTTTTTCAATTGGCGAACTTGAACCAAGAATGTTTTCGTTCAACAGTCCGTTTGGCGCTTGTCAGGAATGTGATGGACTGGGGACAAAGCAAGAAGTCGACCCGGAATTAATCGTGCCAGATCCAACGCTGTCGTTAAAAGATCATGCAATTGCGCCATGGGAGCCGACAAGCTCTCAATACTATCCGGAACTTTTAAAAACTGTCGCGAATCATTTTGGCATATCAATGGATGTACCGGTAAATGAATTGCCAGACGATGAACTTGATAAAATATTAAATGGCTCGAAAGATGAAAAAATTCGATTCCGTTACACAAATGAATTTGGTGGAACGCGGGATAGCAATATTTACTTTGAAGGTGTTTTGGCAAATGTAGAGCGCCGCTTTAAAGAAACTTCTTCAGATTATATCCGTGAACAGATGGAGAAGTATATGTCACAGCGGCCATGTCCTACTTGCGCTGGCTACCGGTTGAAGGAAGAGTCACTTGCGGTAAAAGTGAATGGCGTCCATATCGGAAAAGTGACGGAATTGTCCATTACTGAAGCAGACCAGTTTTTCAAAAACCTTGTTCTATCTGAAAAAGATACACAAATTGCAAAGCTTATATTGCGTGAAATTGAAGAACGTCTCGGATTCCTAATTAATGTTGGACTCGATTATTTGTCGTTATCGAGGGCGGCAGGAACGCTATCCGGCGGAGAAGCTCAGCGAATTCGATTGGCAACGCAAATTGGTTCAAGGCTGACAGGCGTTCTTTATATTTTAGATGAACCATCAATTGGACTTCATCAACGAGATAATGATCGGCTTATCGGTACATTGAAAAGTATGCGCGACATCGGCAATACACTGATTGTTGTTGAGCATGATGAAGATACGATGATGGCTGCCGATTATTTAATTGATATCGGACCCGGCGCTGGTGTTGCTGGGGGGGAAATCGTTTCTGCAGGAACGCCTGAAAAAGTTATGAATGACCCTAACTCACTGACGGGTCAATATTTGAGTGGTAAGAAATTTATCCCGCTTCCATTGGAAAGACGTAAACTGGATGGACGAAAAATCGTCATTAAAGGTGCATCTGAAAATAACTTAAAAAATGTAAATGTAGATATTCCGCTTGGACAATTCATCGCCGTAACGGGTGTTTCAGGATCAGGGAAAAGTACGCTAATCAATCAAGTTCTTTATAAAGTACTCGCACAGAAATTGAATCGTTCTAAGCAGAAACCGGGACAATATAAATCTGCTATAGGTCTTGAAGAGCTTGAAAAGGTCATTGAAATCGACCAGTCTCCAATTGGACGGACGCCTAGATCCAATCCTGCTACTTATACAGGCATGTTTGATGATGTACGGGATATGTTTGCTTCTACGAACGAAGCTAAAGTCCGCGGTTATAAAAAAGGTCGTTTCAGCTTTAACGTTAAGGGTGGTCGTTGTGAAGCCTGCCGTGGCGATGGAATCATTAAAATCGAAATGCACTTTTTACCGGACGTCTATGTACCTTGTGAAGTTTGTCATGGGAAACGATATAATAGAGAGACACTGGAAGTTACCTATAAAGGGAAAAACATTGCGGACGTACTCGCTATGACAGTCGATGATGCACTCGTGTTTTTTGAAAATATACCGAAAATTAGCCGTAAGCTTCAGACGATTGTCGATGTAGGGTTAGGTTATATTAATCTAGGCCAGCCGGCAACAACATTATCAGGTGGGGAAGCACAACGGGTGAAACTTGCTTCTGAGCTGCACAAACGCTCCAATGGAAAGTCGTTTTATATTCTTGACGAACCGACGACGGGTCTTCATGTCCACGATATTGCCAAACTACTTATCGTATTGCAGCGCCTTGTCGATACAGGGAATACGGTACTCGTTATCGAACATAACCTGGATGTCATTAAAACCGTCGATTACATTATCGATATAGGTCCTGAGGGTGGTGATAAAGGCGGGAAAATTATCGCGACAGGTACTCCGGAAAAAGTCGCGGAATCGACAGTTTCCTATACAGGTTATTATTTAAAACCGGTACTTGAGCGAGAACGAAAACGAATGGACATGATGATTGAAGATGCAGAAAAGGTTTCGAAATGAAACCTTTTCCACATCCATTCGTATATATAGTATGTTGAACAAATGAATACCTATATAAACTGAGCGAAGGCGCCTTATAAGGGGAGCAGTAGCGAATTTAATGGGATTCTTTATTTCAACCTTTAATAGTTAGTCATAAAATAACGGAGAAATCCGGAACACCACAATACTAGGAGGCGTAATGATGCAAAATGAACGGAAACGGATTTTAGCAATGCTGGAAAACGGTACGATCACGACCGAGGAAGCATTGACACTTCTAGAAACATTAGGGAAAACTGGTCAAGTGGAAAAAAGCCCAGAAGCTAAACAGACCACTGTAAAGGCACAAGAATTGGAAAAACAATATAGTGAACCAAAACAGCAAGAAAAAGTAGATCCATTCGAAAAGGCTGAGCCTATTATCGAAGACAAGGATCAAGATCAGCCTTCTATGGATGAATTCCTTGAAGATTTGACTAAAGATTTTACCAACGTCGGCGATAGATTCATGCAATTCATGCAGAGCGCTGTTCAAAAAGTGAAATCATTCGAATTTGATTCTCCATTTGGCAATACGGTTACGTTTGACCATACAATAACTAAGCCAGCAACCGAAATCGACGAAGTTATCATTGATATCGACAATGGAAAAGTGACAATCCATACTGGTGAAACAGAAGAAATACGAGCAGATTTCACGGTGAAAACCTACAATAGTGAGTCAGAAGAAAAAGCGAAAAAAGATTTTCTTGAAAAGTTATTGTTTGTTAATGACGAAGGGAAAATTAGAATTTCAAGCGATTTGAAAATGGTTCAAGTAAATGTTGAATTATTCATCCCGAAAAAGGATTACGCGAGAATTTCCGCACGTTTGCTGAACGGCTCATTTAAAATGAAAGATGCCACCGCTGAAAAGGTAAAAGTGAAGACTGCAAACGGGAAAATCGAGATTGCTGGCTTGACGTTCAAAAATGGTGAATTTGAAACTGTGAATGGCTCAATCGGTCTAAACGATGTGACTGCTACTACAATTGAAGCAGAAACACTCAACGGCCGTGTGTACATCGATGGCGCTGTGAAAGATGTGGAGGCACAATCTTTAAACGGACATGTTGTGGTTACAACGACAGATCTTGCAGCTGAAAAAATCGAAGCAAAAACAATGAGCGGTACAGTTGAAATTTACATTCCAATAGGAGTCGCTCTATCAGGTGAAATTGCATCCAATATGGGTCGGTTGGACTTAAAGCTTGAAGATGTCGATCGAACTGTCGAGCAGGAACAATTGCTACATCGGACAATTCGTTTTAAAAAGGATGTAGAAGGAAATCCATCTCCGTTACACATTTTTGGTGAAGCGAAAACGGGTTCTGTTCTCGTTTGTTATAACGCGAAAAAAGAATAAAGAAATAAAAAGGACTGTTGCTACACCGATTTCGGTGTAGCAACAGTCCTTTTTAATTGAAATGAAATTGCCGATTATATATTCGGGACTACCTATTTGGAGTTAACTAGGTGGTATACCTCAATAGTATAATGAACAAATCTAGCGAAGGAGCGACAAGCGTGAGGCCATCACCAAGCGATAAAGCGGTATTGGAAGAACATTCTATTTGATAAGTGCTGATTATAGAGCCATTAAATCGGGAAAAGAACTCTGTCGGTTTTGATAGTTACCACGACAATTGCTTTCTCCCTATCAAAAAATATTTATTCTCTTGATAAATATAAGTTGATAGTGCGTGAGCAATTGCCCTTGCACACTGAGGTCTATATACTTTCTTCATTAATAACGCGGCTTCTTCTCAATTTGTCATGAATGCGCACTCAATAAGTATCGCAGGCGTCGGGGTTTCACGTAGGACAGCGTAGTTCGCTTTCTTCACGCCGCGGTCTGTTCGATTACAAGCTGTAAAAGCGGAATTCCCGCATTAGTCCATCTGTTTAGTGTGTTCCCGCTGTCTTGGGACCGTGCCCTGCATCAATCATTATTGTCGTCAAAATCTTCCCCTCCTTATCCTCTATATATGGAAAAAGAGTTTAGAGGTGGACAGTTTCGGCACTAAATCATTTCATTTGAAAAAGAGCATGGTAAAATAGGCTATAGACGTTTGGAATATATAGAAAAGGGGCGAGTTAATGTCTTATGTAACAGTAAAGGACGCACAAGAAAAACTTTTTCTTGAACTATGCGCAGGCGAAGCCGGCATCGAGCGTGAGATACATACGAGTGATATTTCAAGACCAGGCCTTGAAATGGCTGGTTATTTCAATTACTACCTAGCGGATCGTGTTCAACTATTGGGCAAGACAGAGCTATCATTTTTCGCGAACTTAACCGAAGCAGAACGGATAGATCGGATGAAAAGACTCTGTTCAGAAACTACGCCGGCCATCATTGTGGCACATGAAATGGAAGTGCCGGTTGAATTGATTGAGGCTGCTGAAAATCAAGGCATTCCTGTCTTGAAAACGGATGTTCCAACGACGCGATTTTCGGGTATGCTGACGAATTATCTAAGTGGCAGACTTGCACCAATGACAGCCATTCATGGAGTGCTTGTAGATGTTTATGGAATAGGGATACTGATCACGGGTAAGAGTGGTGTAGGTAAAAGTGAAACAGCGCTTGAACTTGTGAAAAGGGGCCATCGACTTGTGGCTGATGACCTTGTGGAAATTAGACAGGTAGCAAAAAATGTGTTGATTGGAAATGCACCAAAACTACTTGAACATATGCTTGAAATCCGTGGAGTCGGGATTGTAGATATGATGACATTGTTCGGAGCCAGCGCCGTGAAGAGCGATAAACGAATTTTAATTATCGTCGATCTTGAATTTTGGGATCAGGACAAGATTTATGACCGGCTTGGTATTGATGAAGAAAAGATGAAAATTATGGATTCAGAATTGACGAAGCTGACTGTGCCGGTAAGACCTGGGCGTAACTTGTCCGTTATTATTGAAGTTGCGGCAATGGATTATCGAATGAAAAAACTTGGAGTCAATGCAGCAGAGGAGTTTACGAAAAAACTTGCTGATGAAATTAAAGTGAATCGAAAGTAAATGATTGATAGAGAAAGGATAGGTTAATACATGTTTAATGTACTGGCAATAAACCCGATTGCATTTTCGCTAGGTTCGCTTGAAGTCAGGTGGTATGGGATTTTAATTGCGCTGGGGATTGTCCTCGCATTCATTGTTGTTCAAAAGGAAATGGTTAAGCGCGGGATGCATCCGGACTTTTTGACGGATCTGCTCATTTGGGCCGTTCCAATCGCGATTGTTAGTGCGCGAATCTACTATGTTATTTTCTCGTGGGATTATTATAAAGACAATCCGGGACAAATTATTCAAATTTGGCAAGGCGGCATCGCTATCCATGGTGCATTAATTGGTGCCTTCATTACGACATACTTCTTCACGAAAAAGAGAGGTATTTCATTCTGGAAAGTGGTCGATATCGCAGCAGCTGGACTGCTGATTGGTCAAATTATCGGTCGTTGGGGCAATTTCATGAATCAGGAAGCGCACGGAGGTCCTGTTTCGGAAAAGTTCCTTGAAACAACGATTATTCCTGATTGGATTATGAACCAAATGACGATTGAAGGCGTGACGTATCATCCGACATTCCTTTATGAATCTATGTGGAATATTGTGGGACTTATCATCATTATCTTGTTGCGCAAGGTGAATTTGAAGCGCGGCGAAATGTTTCTATTTTACCTTGTCTGGTATTCTGCTGGACGCTTCTTCATTGAGGGGATGCGAACAGACAGCTTATATGTCCTCGGTGAACTTCGGGCGGCGCAGCTAGTATCGGTTATCACAATCATTGTTGCTATCGCGGTATTCATAGTAAGAAGATACGTTCAAAAAGTAAATGTGAAGTATCAAGATAAATAAGAAGGAGTTTGGGGAATGGGGACGCTTCAAAATGGATTAAAGGCAGGACTTCGGACAACGTGGACGCTGGGGAAAATCATCTTTCCAATCACAGTACTCGTCGTCATTTTACAGCATACACCTGTGTTGCCGTGGCTTATTAAACTTGTTGCACCGTTTATGGGGATATTCGGTCTTAGTGGAGAAGCTGCAATCCCGTTAGTGCTTGGTAATGCACTCAATTTATATGCGGGAATTGCAGGGATTTTATCGTTGGAAATGACTGTGAAGGAAGTATTCATCATCGCCATCATGTTGTCATTTTCACATAATCTATTCATTGAAACAGGCGTTGCACTGAAAGTCGGCGTGAAGTTATGGATTGTGCTCGTGGTACGTTTTGGGCTTGCAGCGATGTCAGGTATTATCATTAACTTGATGTGGCAAGGCGGAGGAGAGACAGCACGTTACGGAATGACTCCGAAAGTTACGGATATACCAGATGGTTGGGTAGAAATTGGACTGTTAGGTGTTCAGAAAGCGTCATTTGGAGTTCTTCAGCTTGCCATAATTGTTATTCCACTTATGATTATTGTTCAGTTCTTGAAAGATCGTAATTATTTGCAGAAATTTTCGGAGAAACTGGCACCCTTCACGAAAGTAATTGGCGTACAATCCAATGCGTCGATGACACTTGTTGCCGGTTTGGTTATCGGTCTCGCTTATGGTGCTGGCGTTATGATACAGGCCGTACAAGAGGATGGTGTGAGCAAGAAGGACGCAACACTGGCATTCATCTTTCTAGTCGCCTGTCATGCAGTTATAGAAGATACACTGATTTTTATCCCACTAGGCATTCCGATTCTGCCATTACTGATTATCCGGGTCGTAACAGCTTTCGTGTTGACGATCATTGTCGCATATGTCTGGAAACGGGCTGAACAACAGAAAAAAAAGGAGGTTCCGGTTGCAGATGGCTAAACCAATTACTACACTACTATTTGATTTTGACGGAACATTACTGGATACGAATGAATTGATCATCCAGACATTCCAATATGTCCTTGGTAATCATTACCCGGGGAAATATGAACGAATCGATATACTACCGTTTTTAGGGCCAACATTGTATGAATCATTCGATTCGGTTGAACCTGAAAAGACGGAGCAACTGATTGAAGAATATAGAGCATGGAATAAATCAATGCATGACGAACTTTCAATTGAGTTTGACGGTGTATCTGAAACGATGAGGTTGTTGAAGGCAGCGGGCATGAAAATGGCGATTGTCTCGACCAAGAGAAAAGATATGATTATGAGAGGGTTAGAACTCCTTGATGTGGAAGGGGTTTTTGACGAAGTCATTGCAATGGATGATGTAACGAAAACGAAGCCTGATCCAGAACCGATTTTACTAGCACTCGAACGATTGGGAGCCAACGCGGATGAAGCCCTTATGATCGGGGATAACTACCATGACATAGTTGGTGGGCAAAATGCAGGGGTCCGTACAGCGGGTGTCGCATGGTCGGCAAAAGGGGAAGCCTTTTTACAAACATTCAACCCAGATTACATGTTGCAGCATATTTCGGAACTACTCCAATTGGTTAAAGGCGAAAAAGATTGAGACGTACTGAAAGGTATCCCGCACGAGAGGGAGCAAATTCACTTTGGCATATTTACAAGACGGTTCCTTTTTTCAAAGTTGCAAAAAACTTTGCTGTTATCCAATTATCGAGGTACACACCTTTCATCCCGATGAAGAACTTTTTGTTCCGCACATTTTTGAAAATGGAAGTTGGGAATAAGACATCTTTCGCCCTTATGGTGATGCCTGATGTCATGTTCCCCGAGAGGATAAAAGTCGGTGACAATTCAATCATTGGCTTCAATACGACAATCCTTGCACATGAATACTTAATAGATGAGTATCGTATAGGAGATGTCATTATTGGAAAGAACGTATTAATTGGAGCAAATACGACAATTCTTCCCGGAGTGGAAATTGGAGATGGGGCAATTATTTCTGCTGCTTCTCTCGTAAACCGTGATATCCCACCAGGTGTGTTTGCTGGTGGCAATCCGGTTAAGATCATCTTTACACTGGAGCAGATGATTGAGCGACAACAAAAAAATGAAAACGGATAGTGCCGATGTATCTTATGGTATAATGGGGGACAATACGAGAAGGAACGTGCTTTGCGTTCCTTCTTATTTTTTCGGGGGAATATGATTGGATAAACTACGTAACAAGCATGATAAAAAAATTATTTCGTTCATTCCAGACGGTGAATTTTATTATAATAAAGCGATTCAGGCGATGCAACGCGATCGTTTTGAAGATGCACAGCGGTATTTGAAAAGAGCATCAGAGCTTAGTCCTGAAGATTGGAAAATCCTCATGGAATATGGCGTGCTCGTCATGGAAGAGGGACGTTTTGAGGAAGCGCATGAACTGCTAATGACTGCAAACTCATTCGCACCTTCGGAAGAGGAAATTATATTCTATTTGGCAGAAGTGCATGCCCATCTTGGTATGCTGCGGGATGCAAAAATGTATGCGGAAAAATATATATTAATTGATCCTGATGGTCCATTTGCTGATGATTCAATGGAAATTATTGATTTCGCAGAACAGGAAGAGTCATTTAATGATGATGAGATGCCGGACGGTGAAGTATTCTTTTTACAGGAAAAGGCACGCCGACTTATGGAGTCAGGTGAATTCAAGGCGGCCGTGGAATTACTTGAGTCGATTATTGTCGATTATCCGGAGTTTTGGGCCGCTTATAATAATTTAGCTCTGGCTTATTTTTATATCGGGGAAAACGAGCGAGCTAGTAAGTTACTTCATGATGTTTTAAATCGTAATAAAGGAAATATCCATGCACTTTGTAATCTGGCGGTCTTTTATTATTACGAAAAGAAGGAAGAGGAATTGGAGTCTCTACTTGCTTTGCTTGTGAAAATTAAACCGTATCAATTTGAAAATCGCTATAAACTCGGCGCGACGTTTGCGCTTATTGGCAGACATAAAGAAGCTTATAATTGGCTCAGAAGTCTACAAAAGAGAGGGTTTGAAGGGGACACAGGCTACTACTTCTGGCTGTCCCATTCCGCTTATTTCTCTGGACATGAAAAAGTGGCACGAGAAGCATATGCAAAGCTGATTGAACTGGATCCATCGAAGGCTGGTTACGAGCCGTGGAATGGTGTCCAAGAGATTATCACGTCAGATTCACTTGAGCAGGATAGGGAGTTTTTACTAAGTAAAATTGCCAATACCTACAGAAGTGAAAGGATGTTTGGTTTTTATCTTCTTGGAAAGTCAGGTCATAAGCAGGAAATTATCTCACATCCATCTTATATTGAAATGGAAAAACTGAGTGACTACGAGCGGCTTTTTCTGGCAAGTGGTCTCGATTATGAATTCATGCCGGAAACCAACTTTGATAAGTCATTTATGCGAGCGCTTGAAACGACCGACTTACTTTACAACAAATATTGTCCGCTCGATAAACAAGCATCTCATCTGTTTCAAATGTGGTTCACACTTTGCGAAACTGCATTAAGTCGTTCTTATTTGTTTAGAAACCCGGCGGCACTTGCAGCTGCAGCAGATTATATGTTCCAGTCATCCCGTTATCCGGATGTAACCAAAACAGCGATTGCAAAGGAATTCGGTATCTCAGTTCCGACACTGACAAAGTATGTCGGAGAATTGATTGAGTATTTACCACAGTTTGATGCCTAATGTCCTACGCTTGTCTTATTATATATGTTGACATAAAGAATCCTCTCAACAACGCTCGGCGCTTGGGGATGCCTCTCGCAATAAGCCAGACAGAAAACCGCTGTCAGTCTTATTGCTTCGGCTACCCCTATGAGGCGCCTTCGTTGGAGATTATATAGAATCATTAGTTCGACATATATTGGTAAGAGAGTATACATTTTTTTGACTTAGAATAGTGTCTAGCTCCAGGCGCCAACTCCTCGGGACATAAGTCAGTCAGTCAGGCTATTCGGCAAAGAACGCCGCTTAGCCCGCCCGTCTTATGCCTGTCGGGGCTGGACGGCGCCTTACGCTTTTCTTGTAAGCAGAAAAGTTGAATGGAACTTACGTATCCTATACGATTTGGTGTGTAAATGTTGTAGAGGAGGAAATTCACATGACAACTGAAAAAATTTATGATGTCATTATTATTGGTGCCGGCCCTGCGGGGATGACGGCTGCTGTCTATACATCTCGTGGGAACCTTTCAACGTTAATGCTTGAACGGGGAATTCCAGGCGGTCAAATGGCTAATACGGAAGAAATTGAAAACTACCCAGGATTCGAACATATATTAGGTCCGGACCTTTCTACAAAAATGTTTGATCACGCGCGTAAGTTTGGTGCTGAATATGCTTATGGCGATGTTACAGATGTTATTGATGGAGAAAGTTACAAGACGATAGTCGTCGGGGATAAAGAGTATAAAGCCCGTGCGATTATTATTACGACAGGTGCTGAATACAAAAAAATGGGTATTCCCGGAGAAGCTGAACTTACAGGCCGTGGCGTAAGCTATTGTGCGGTTTGTGATGGAGCATTCTTCCGTAAGAAAGAGCTCGTTGTTGTAGGCGGTGGCGATTCTGCCGTAGAAGAGGGAACTTATTTGACACGGTTTGCAGATAAGGTGACAATTGTTCATCGCCGCGGTGAATTACGTGCACAAAAAATTCTTCAAGACCGTGCATTTGCAAACGACAAGATTGAATTCATCTGGAATTCATCTGTGAAAGAAGTAAATGCTAGAGAAGGAAAAGTTGGTTCCGTGACACTTGTTTCAACTGTCGATGGTTCTGAAAGGGTATTTGAAGCGGATGGCATGTTCGTTTATATCGGAATGGACCCGTTAACTGCTCCATTTGCTAAACTTGGTATTCTTGACGAAAATGGTTACGTTGCAACAAACGAAATCATGGAAACATCTGTACCTGGTATTTATGCTGCAGGGGATGTTCGTGAAAAATTATTGCGTCAAGTTGTAACGGCTACTGGAGACGGTAGTATTGCTGCGCAGGCTGTCCAGAAATACGTTGAGGAATTGATGGAGAAATTAGGCGCAAAAGCTTAATGTAACCTTAATGTAGCTGTAACAGAAATGCAATGTCTAAAGGGTATAGTAAAAGTATCAATTGACCCCCCTTTTGATAAAGTAAATTTTGAAAGGCAATTTATCGGTTTATCCGATGGGTTGCCTTTTTTTTGTCGTTTTACAACGGTTCGATGTATAATGATACTATGCGTTTATAAAAAGTGGGGTTAGACAAATGCAGAGAATCGTAAATTTACTTGTAGTAAAAGATAATCATGTATTACTGTTAAAAAAACCTCGTCGCGGGTGGTATGTAGCCCCTGGTGGAAAGATGGATCCGGGTGAATCGGTTTACGAAACAGCCGTCAGAGAATTCACGGAAGAAACCGGTGCTGTACCGATTAGCCCATTGTTAAAAGGCGTCTACACAATGATGATTACAGATGAAACTGGGGAGACTGTGAAAAACGAATGGATGCTCCACACATTCATTGCTTTTGACTTAGTGGGTAAACCGTTTGAAACGACAATTGAAGGAGTATTGGAATGGCATCCTGTTGAAAGCTTAGAGACACTTCCGATGGCAGAAGGGGATCGAACCAATTTACTGTTTGCAGTATCTCAGAGTGGGATACAGTATGGAACGTTCTTTTATACCGAAGAATTTAAACTCTTGAAAGAGGAAATCCAAAATTCTGTGGAAGGTGATGGACAATGACTGAAATAGGGAAGCCAAGCAGCGATATTGAAATAGTTATTATTACGGGGATGTCGGGTGCAGGTAAGACGGTTGCAGTGCAGAGCTTTGAAGATCTTGGATTTTATTGCATCGATAATTTGCCTCCAGAGCTATTAGTTATGTTTCTGAATTTGATGATGAAATCGGAAAATCAAATGAAACGGATAGCCGCTGTAATGGATACGCGTGGAGGTGACCTATTTGATTCGCTCATTGGTGCTCTGGATGACCTTTTGGAAATGCAGGGTGTATCATCACGAATATTATTCCTTGATGCAGACGATGAGACGCTTGTTCGACGCTATAAGGAATCGAGAAGGTCACATCCATTATCGGCAGGCGGATTGCCTCTAGCAGGTATAAAGAAAGAGCGCCTGCTGTTGTCTGAGATGAAAGGCCGTGCACGCTCGATTTTCAACACATCAAGTTTAAAACCAAGGGCATTGAGAGAAAAAATAATGGCTGAGTTCTCCTCTAAGGATGATCTTGGTTTTACACTAAACTTCCTCTCTTTCGGTTTTAAGCATGGCATGCCAATTGATGCAGATGTCGTGTTTGACGTGCGTTTCCTACCCAATCCTTTCTATATTGAGGATTTGAAACCGAAGACGGGACTCGAGAAAGAAGTCTATGACTATGTACTGAAATGGAAAGATACTCAAATCCTTATTGAAAAACTCACGGACTTATTCAAGTTCTTAATTCCACAATATAAAAATGAAGGAAAATCACAAGTTGTGATTGCATTCGGCTGTACAGGAGGTCAACACCGCTCTGTAACACTCGCTGAATTTTTCGGAAGCCGGTTCAAAGACGAGTACCGGACACTCATCACCCATAGGGATATTGAAAAAAGAAAGGATTGACGCTATGCTGAAATCCGGGAACTTGAAGAAAGTCGTTGTGTTAGGCGGCGGAACTGGTTTATCCACTTTGCTACGCGGATTGAAAAATTACCCTGTCGATTTGACTGCGGTCGTTACAGTAGCTGATGATGGCGGCAGTTCGGGCAGACTTCTTGACGAATATGACATACCACCTCCGGGTGATATTCGTAAAGTGATGGCAGCGCTTTCAGATGTTGAGCCATTAATCGAAGAAATGTTTGAATACCGCTTTGCTACTTCAGAGGATTTGAAAGGTCATTCACTCGGCAATCTTATGCTGGCTGCTATGACGGATATCACAGGTGATTTCGCACGAGCAGTCGAACAAATGAGCAGGGTACTAAACATAAAAGGGAAAGTATTACCAGCCGCTAATCAGCGGATCACATTGCACGCAGAACTCGAAGACGGTACAATCGTGACGGGTGAATCGAAAATACCGGTTTACGAACGTAAAATTCGCAAAGTGTATTTATCACCACAAGAAGTTGAACCGTTACCTGAAACAATAGAGGCAATCAATTCTGCTGACCTGATCATTATTGGCCCAGGCAGCCTATATACAAGCATCTTGCCCGCACTGCTTGTCCAATCAATTCGTAAAGCGGTCTTGTCATGTAAGGCAAAAAAGGTGTATATTAACAACTTGACGACGCAAGCAGGAGAAACACACCGCTATACAGCTTCGGAGCATGTGCAGGCATTGTATGATCATGCGGGTGAACCTTTCATCGACACGGTTTTGTTGAACGGCACAGAATTTTCTACGTTGCAGGGTGGAAAAGAATGGACGGGGCCTCCCTGGCCTGTCGAAAACGATTTGGAAACGCTTCAACAACTTGTACCAAATATCGTAGTAAAAGACATTTGCTTATTATTAAATGGAACAATCATACATGATTCCGAAAAAGTAGCTAAATGGCTTATAGAATATATGGAAAATGGGATCGAAACGGAACAGACGTGATCGTCGCCGAGAAAGGGGAAGAATCATGTCTTTTGCTTCAGAAACAAAAAAGGAAATGACACAGATAGAAGCGGATGACTGTTGTATAAAGGCGGAAGTAGCGGCGTTCATAAGGATGAATGGTGCACTTTCCTTTTCTAATAAACAGTTAAGTTTGGACGTACAAACTGAAAATGCAGCGATTGCCAGACGCCTGTATACGAATTTAAAACGGTTGTATCCTTATAAAGTAGAGTTGCTTGTTCGAAAAAAGATGCGCTTGAAAAAGAATAACGTTTACATTTGCCGAATTCGAGGTGGAGCAAAAGCTCTTTTGGAAGAACTTCTAATCCTGACGGGAACATTTCAATTTAAAAATGAAATCTCAAAGGAATTGGTTAAAAAGAGATGCTGTCAACGCGCTTATCTACGGGGGGCTTTTCTGGCAGGGGGTTCCGTGAATAACCCGGAAACATCTTCCTATCACCTTGAAATATTTTCGATATATAAAGAACATAGTGAAGACTTAGTCGATTTGATGAACAAATACCATTTGAATGCGAAGTCGATTGAACGGAAAAAAGGGTATATTGCTTATTTGAAAGAAGCTGAAAAAATATCGGATTTCCTTAGTATTGTCGGCGCGCACGTGAGCTTAATGAAGTTTGAAGATGTACGAATTATACGCGATATGCGAAATAGTGTGAACAGGCTTGTGAATTGTGAAACCGCGAATATGAATAAAACAATTGGTGCAGCACAGCGCCAAGTTGAAAATATAAAGTTTATTGAAAGTACGATTGGACTTGCTGAATTACCAGATAGATTACAAGAAATCGCAAGGCTTCGGGTCGACAATCAGGATATTACGTTGAAGGAACTTGGAGAACTGGTTTCGGGTGGAATGGTAAGTAAATCAGGTGTGAACCATCGCTTAAGAAAAATCGAAGAAATTGCGGAAAATCTTCGCAATGGGGGAATCGGTAGTCGGTAAATCCGCTGTCGAACCAAGAGAGGAGCTGGCGCTGTCATGGCAGAACGAATAGTTGAAGTGAAGTTGAAATCAGGATTGCAAGCAAGGCAAGCAGCACTTTTTGTCCAAGAGGCAAATAGGTTTTTGTCCGATGTATTTTTGAAAAAAGAAGAACGCCAAGTAAATGCTAAAAGTATAATGGGGATCATGAGCCTAGCCATCGCGCGCGGCACGACTGTTACGTTGATTGCAGAAGGAATTGACGAAGAACAGGCTCTAGAATCACTCGCAGTTCTTGTTGAAAATGGCAATTAAATAAAACGATCACCGTTAGCGCTGTCAAACGACAAGTGGTAACGGTTTTTTTATGGAGACTGGATTGTATTAGTCATGAGGATACGACTTGAAGTCATGGTAGCTTGGTGAATTGTAAGGGGAAGGTCGGGAACTATCATGGCATCCCGACAAACTGTGAGGGCAAGGTCGAACTGTCATGGCATACCGGTAAACTGTAAGGGCAAAGTCGGCAACTGTCATGGCATCGCGGTAAACTGTGAGGGCAAGGTCGAACTGTCATGGCATTACTTCAAACTGTAAGGGCAAAGTCGACAACTGTCATGGCAACACGGTAAACTGCGAGGGCAAGGTCGAACTGTCATGGCATCCCGACAAACTGTGAGGGGAAAGTCGGGAACTGTCATGGGATCCCAGCAAACTGTGAGGGCAAGATCAAACTGTCATGGCATACCGGTAAACTGTAAGGGGAAAGTCGGGAACTGTCATGGCATCGCGTCAAACTGTGAGAGCAAGACCGAACTGTCACTGCAACCCATCAAATAGAAATTGACTATTCCATTTAATTATGCTAAATTATTTTCAATCAATATATAATGTACGGCTATGAAGAGAAGAGTAATTTTGATTAATTATTTTCAGAGAGCTCCGGTAGGTGGGAAGGAGTAATAATGATCTTAATGAAAAAAAGTCTTGGAGCTTCGCACGAATCTAAGAGCATTCTTAGTGATACTGCGACGGGATCTCCCGTTAAAGAGATAGGGTATAATCAATTATTAGAAAATTGACGTACTCGAAGAGGTTGATATGGCGACATATCAATAAACTGAGGTGGTACCGCGGAGCTATAAACTCCCGTCCTCAAGACAAATGTCTTGGGGGTGGGAGTTTTTTTGTTGTTTGGAAATTTAAATCCATAACATAAAAAGCCTTATAAACAAACTAAAAGAATGGAGTGAAAAGAATGAGCAATGAACAAATAGCTTTAAGAATAGAGAAATTAGAGACTTTAAAATCGCAAGGGATTTCAGTATATCCTGAAAGGTTTTCTACAAATAATGAAATTTATGCAGCTGCTCAACTCGAAGACGGAACTTCTGGGGTCCGAGTTGCTGGAAGAATAATGAGCATTAGAAATTTCAGTAAATTAAGTTTCATTACTATTTCAAACATACAAGGAAGCTTACAACTTCTGTTGAAAAAGGATGAGATTGGTGAGGAACCTTATAATCAGTTTCACAATTTATTGGATATGGGAGATTTTATCGGTGTGGAAGGATGTATGTATACGACTAAAACGAATGAGAAAACACTTCGTATCGAAAGTTATGTGTTTCTTGGGAAGGCGTTACGGACTCTTCCAGAAAAATGGCACGGTTTAAGCAATGTTGAACTTCGATATAGACAGCGTTATTTAGATTTAATGGTGACAAAAGACACACAAAGTCGCTTACTAGCTAGAACCAAAATGGTACGTGCCATTCGCAGGTTCTTTGAGGACCAGGAATTTTTAGAAGTAGAAACACCAGTTTTACAGCATACTTCCTCGGGGGCGTTAGCTAAGCCTTTTAGGACCTATCATAACTCTTTAGATACAGAACTAAATTTACGTATTGCACCGGAAACCTATTTAAAAAGGTTAATTGTAGGTGGATTTACCAAAGTTTTTGAATTTGCAAAGTGTTTTAGGAACGAGGGGATTAGTCCTCAACATCTTCAAGAATTTACAATGGTTGAAGGGTATGCGGCATATTGGAATTATGAGGATACAATGAAATTAATGCGTAATATGGTTCTGTTTGTCCTGGATCAAATCTTTAATACGACTACCATTACCATCCAGGGTCAAACAATAAACTTTTCACTAGAATGGGACATTGTCTCTTTCAGGGATTTAATCTTAAAAGACACAGGGATTGATATAAATCTTTTTCCTGATGTTAAGGATTTATATCAAGAAACATTGAGGGTTAATATGGATTTGGAACATCCTGATATTGAATCTTTAGGGAGAGGTAATTTTATTGATCTTCTTTACAAAAAAATGTGTCGGCCACAACTAGTTAAACCGACATTTCTAATCCGACATCCTATTGATTTATCCCCACTAGCTAGGGCCAATGATCAAAACCCTGCTCTTACAGACCGTTTCCAATTAGTGGTGAATGGTGCGGAAATAATAAATGCCTATTCAGAGTTGGTTGACCCACTTGAACAAAGAAGAAGACTCAAGCTCATCTTAAAAGTAACGGAGATTTGGAAGCTATGGAGATGGATGAGGATTATCTAACAGCTATGGAATATGGAATGCCACCCATTTCTGGTTGGGGATTTGGAATTGAACGATTATTAATGGTACTAACGGATAGTGATACGATTAAAGACTGTGTTTTATTTCCATTAAATAAAAAACTATAGTCAATCCTTAATAATATTGAACAATAAAGTTATTAAGATACAGTTCCTTGTTTCACTAACTGGCACTTTACTTGAAGATCATTGAGCTGATAAAAAGGTATATTTGGAAGGATGCAGAAATAGTTACCGTAAGGGGAGGTAGCTTGGATGAAGAATATTTCTAAGAGCATTTTTATCATCTGTTTAATGTTGATGTTAGTTTCTTGTGAAAACAATAGTGGTCTTATATTCAAGTGAAGGTGTAAATTGGAGTGGCGAACTAATTACTGAATATAGTTTTTGGGGAAAAGAGATTCAGAGTATAAGGATTACCTATAAAGGTGAAAATCCTGAACAGCTAAACATACCTAATTTTATGTAGAAAGTACTGATTTCTTGGGTTGGGGTATAGGCGATATAAAATTAGATGAAAAAGGGATTTATTATAGTGGGGATGTTATCGAACTGGAAACTAAAACTCCTTCTTCGTCTAAGATAATATTAACTTTAGAAGGCGAAGAGTTTGAAACTATAACATTAAGTTCAAGTTCATAAAACATAGTTCTATTTTATTGAGTAATGGAGTCAAGCACTTCCGTGAAGTGACGTTATTTTAACCTGGTGTGTACAGCATATACAAGCCGACTAATGAAAGGATTTTTTATATGAGACGATGGGGGAAATATATAACTTTAGCTTTTTTGGTATTTCTTTTCAGTTATCTTAGAAGTGTTTTTGAATTACCTAAAAATATTTATTTTATTTTTGGAGTTCCTCTACTTTTTGGAGGGGTATTATTAACCCTTTATTTGTTTGAAAAAGGTAATAAAAACAAACAATGATTTTTGTTCAACTAACGATCCAGGATAATTGAACAATAAGCTGATAATTATGTTTTACTTGAAATATTAAATATCATTTGTTTAACGGATAGAATCGGAAGGGATACTTAGTATTTATTTAAGAAATGGAGAAATAATGGAGACATTAACTAATAGAATTAAAAAGATAGATAATATGATAAATGATATTATGGGAGAACATACAGTAGGCATGAGTGTGTCAATCGTAAAAGAAGATAGAGTGATCTTTTCCAAAGGATTTGGTTATTCTCAACTTGAACCAGTTAAAAAGCCGATTGATGAGGACACCATCATGAGTATACAGAGTGTAACAAAGAACTTTGTTGCAACCTGTATCTTGCAACTGGCTGAAAAAGGATTAATTAATCTTGATGTACCACTTGTTGTTTACTTACCATATTTTAGAACACAAGACAAACAATTGAGTGACCAAATCACAGTAAAACATATACTAAGTCATACGGCTGGATTTCCGTCCGATTTAGGCATTGCAAATTTAATTGCTCCCAATGTGATGGAAGTTTATTCAGACACCCCAACTGAGTGGAGTGAAGCTTTAGCTCATTACGATTTGTCAGAACAGGAGATAGCAAGCATACAATCTAGAGAGGATATCACTCGGTGGTTTCGTAAAGTAGACCTAGAATATCTTCCAGGAGAGGGTTGGAATTATTGTACCGACGCCTTTGTTATTCTTGGTGATCTAATCGAAAAAGTGACCGGGGAAAATTGGGAGTTTCATCTGAGGAATAATGTACTAACACCGTTGCATATGAAGCGGACTACATGGGATTCCCAAGCCGTTATTGAGGATAGCAACTATGCTAAATATTATTTAGGGTTTGAAAAAAATGAAACTCCCTATCCAATGAACCCGGTTGCGGCACCCATAGGTTTTCTATATTCAACAGCAAATGAATTAGCTTCATATATGTTGTTTCACTTGAACTTTTCATCACCTGCTAATCTAGAGCTGTACAGTAAAAAACAAATGCAAAAACCAGTAAGTCTCGTATCAAAACCTTGGAATAATGAAGATAATACGATTTATTATGGAATAGGCTGGTTTATAGAAAAATATAAGGGGCAAACAATTATAGAACATGGGGGAGGTCAATTAGCAGTACGAGCGTTACTTTCGTTAGTACCGGAAGAAAGAATGGGTGTAGCTGTATTGTTAAACTTTGATAGTACTATCCATCGTCTAGTTAGTCGTAGAATTATCGATATTCTGTTAGATATATAGTAAGGATGATTTTACAAGTATCAAAGGTGGATTTGAATATGATTATTATACAAATCAGCTGCCTTTACTTGGCAGCTTTTCTTATTGAGTAATGGAGTTTATTACTTCCGTGAACGGGTGTTATGTCTACTGAGGTGCATGTAGCATACACCCTTGCTTATTTATTTTATTCAAGATAGGAAAGAACGATTTTTCGCTTCACTCAAAACCGGAGAAAAACCAAAAAAAGAGCATTTGAGTTTTATTAAAGGTCAAGAGTTAAAGTGAAAACTTATAAATGACAATATCTCTATAGAATGTGCAACGTTACATAGAAAATGAAGCGGACCATTTGTTTGTAATTAAAGACAACGAGAAAGTTAATTTAGTTATTCGAAAAATTGTTCATATTGCTGAAAGTTATTAAACTAATGGATTCGTTAGGCGAAGAAGAATACTTCAAAAAAGGACCGTAAATGGTCTTTCTTATTAATGAATCATCAACAATATTATTTAACTTCTATATCACAATTATGCTTCCATGTGAAAAATTATGCGGATGAATACTTTTTTTCTTTTGGCTAGTCGTTCTTCATACTGTTTGCTTCCGTACATTTGTTTACCCCACGCTCGCATTGCATAAGATGAAATTGTCCATTCCGACAAACCTTTCGCCATGTTGAATCGGTGGAATTCGTCAATGACTGATTGGATCGATAGAATTGTTTGCGGCTTGGCTAGATTGGTAACCCTTAGAATGTCGTTTAATAGCGCTGAATCAATTTGGTTTCGTTTTTTCATATTCTCATCACCCGGTCAATTATTTCTGCGGATGACTGTAACCGGTGCGTTTTGAATTCGTGGTGATTGGGAATAGAAAATACCCGCCATTGAATGAACAATGACGGGTAAAATTGTTGTAATCATATGCCCTCGGCGAGAATCGAACTCACATCTTAAGCTTCGGAGGCTCACGTGCTATCCGTTGCACCACGAGGGCGTTACAAATCGGCTATCTTTTGCAGCAGACTAGACTTATTATACTGGTGTAGCTCAATGAATGCAATGCTTATTTTGAAAGCGTTATATTTGACCTTCGTTGACCATACTATGTATGATAAAGTTACAGTTGAAACGAAGTTATGTTTCAATAGGTAGACAACACTATCCAGCTTGAAGGAGGAAATAGAATGAATCTAATACCTACAGTAATTGAACAGACTAGCCGCGGTGAGCGTGCTTACGACATCTATTCACGTCTATTGAAAGACCGTATCATCATGCTTGGAAGTGGAATCGATGACAACGTTGCGAACTCTATCGTTGCTCAACTCCTATTTTTAGAAGCAGAAGATCCGGATAAAGATATTTCCATCTACATTAATAGCCCCGGGGGAAGCGTCACTGCTGGTATGGCGATTTTTGACACAATGCAATTCATCAAACCTGACATCCAAACAATTTGTATGGGGATGGCTGCATCTATGGGATCGTTCCTACTAGCGGCGGGTACTAAAGGGAAACGTTATGCGCTTCCTAACGCAGAAGTAATGATTCACCAACCATTAGGTGGAGCACAAGGGCAAGCAACAGAAATTGAAATTGCTGCAAAACATATCCTTTTCACTCGTGAAAAACTAAACTTGATTCTTGCTGAGCGTACTGGCCAATCGGTTGAAGTAATTGCGAGAGATACGGACCGCGACAACTTCATGACAGCTGAACGTGCGAAAGAGTATGGTTTAATTGACCATATTATTACACGCAGTGACATGAAAGACGGAGCTAAAACTAAACCTGAATCTAAATAAGTTCTACAAAAGTCGGCTTTCCATTATGGGAAGCCGTTTTTTTGTGGCTATAAAAAAACGTTGCCTTAGAATAAATGAAACCTTTTCAATAGTCATACTGTATATACTACTGTAGAAAAAGTTTCGACACGGTGTTCGAGAGGGTAAATGAAAGTAACTAACTCGTGAGGAGTGTTAACATGAAAAAAGTTTTAGGACCAATTGCGGTAATCGTAATCATACTTGCAGTTTTGGCTATGATACTGGTTCCAAGTTATAACAAATTCGTTAATTTAGAAGAAGATGTGGACCAGGCGTATGCACAAGTTGAAAATCAACTACAACGGAGGCTCGATCTGATACCGAACTTGGTAAGCACGGTTAAAGGTTTCGCGAGCCATGAAAAAGAGATTATCAGTGACATTGCAGATTCCCGTGCAAGACTTGCCGGAGCAAATGGGCCCGCAGAACAAGCGGATGCAAACGCTGACTTAGCGGGTGCGCTTAGTCGTCTTCTTGTCGTCGTTGAGAATTATCCTGATTTAAAAGCAAATGAAAATTTCACTAAGCTGATGGATGAACTGGCCGGAACTGAAAACCGTCTGGGCGTTGCGCGTAAGGATTATAACGACGTAGTCGCCAATTACAATAGGCAAGTGAAAAGATTCCCAGGAAAAATCGTTGCATCCATTTTCGGATATGATGAAAAGGAATACTTTAAAGCCGATGCAGCTGCAAATGAAGTGCCGAATGTCGATTTTGGAGATGACAAGGAATGATTAGAAAAGCTGTCCGCATACTGGTGACGGCATGTCTGATTGTTTTTACATCGTTAAACTCAGCAGTGTTTTCGGCTGATGCTGCTGTTCCGGTCGTTCAAGATACTGCGAATGTGTTGTCCGCTGAACAGAAATCGGAACTTGAGCAATATGGGATTCAATTAAATAATGCTACGACAGCGGAACTTGCGGTATTGATTCTCCCGAGCATAGGCGATAAGCCAGTTGAGGAATATTCAGTAGAGAAGCTTAGGGAATTTAAATTAGGCAATAAGGAAAAAAATAACGGAGCTTTGCTAGTCGTTACAACGGAGAAAAATTCCGATGGTAAACGACATTTCGAACTATCGGTCGGGTATGGATTAGAGGGTGCCCTTCCGGACGGAAAAGTCGGACGTATAATGGATGAAGTAGCTGTTCCATATTTGAATAAGCAACAGCCTGACATGGCGATCATGGAAGCATATAAATCATTCTACAATGAAATCGCAGCTGAATATGGATGGGATGGCGCGGATGTGCCCGTCACAACTATAGATTCCGACTCAAGTGATGGGGGATTCGGTATTCCATTCCCCGTCATCCTTTTCATCATTATTTACATTGTCTTCCGTGTCATCAGTAATAGAGGAGGCCGAGGAGGCGGAGGCGGTTCGGGCGGACGGCGTAGCGGAGGGCCAATTTTCTTCCCTGGTTCTTTTGGGGGCAGAAGTGGTGGCGGTAGTTCCGGCGGCGGTTTTGGTGGTTTCGGTGGCGGTGGTTCCGGCGGTGGTGGCGGAGCAGGCCGAAGCTGGTAAAGAATAATGGGCGGTATGCACAGGCAACATCCTGTGCATACCACCTGTTATTCATTTATACTAAAGGTATTATAAAAGTAATGAGGTGCATTAAAGTGCATGTGACATTTTACACAAAACCAGGTTGTCACCTTTGTGATGAAGCTGAATTAATGATGAAACTTGTCCAAGAGGATTTCCCGCTGACGTGGACGATAGTAGATATAGAAACTGATGATGAAAGTCATGAGAAATATATGTTTTTGATTCCTGTCATTGAAAAAGATGGCGATGTGATGCTTTACGGGTCAATTGGCTACGCTGATATCATTGATTTATTCTGATAATTAATGCTGTATTGTTTGTAAAGTCGAATGAAAAGAGCTATAATGAAGTTAGAAATATTTTTTTGCTTTATGTGGGACGCTATTCAGTATGTAGGGTCGTTAAATGTCCCTATGGTAAAGAGGAGGGCAGCCATTGGACGTTTTGATGGATGCACAGAGTAAACTCGTACCAGAAATGATGGAGTTAATGCAGCAAAGATATCGGATATTAAAGCTTGTAAAAATGGCTGGTCCAATTGGAAGGCGTCCACTCGGTCAGATGGCTGGTTTATCGGAGCGGGAAACGCGAACCATGATGGATACGCTAAGGGGTCAAAATCTGATTACTATTGCAAAAGACGGAGCTTCAATCACCACTGAAGGATTGACTGTCTTACTTGCTCTTGAGTCTTCAATGGAAGACTGGTCGGGCCGTACGTCAATTGCAAAGAGACTAATGGAATTCCTTGGCATTCAATCAGTCAAAGTTGTTGCAGGTAACTGCGATACCGATACCGCTTCGAAAAGCTTACTTGGTATGGAGGCAGCGAAACAATTTTCTTCTAAAATTGACGAGGGCAAAGTAGTCGCCGTCACTGGAGGAAGTACAATTGCATCGATTCCACTTCATATCGAAAAGTTTAGCGGTACCAATAATCTGCTATTCATCGCTGCAAGAGGCGGTGTAGGAGATGATATTGGTTTGCAAGCGAATGTCATTGCGGCCTCTTTCGCCTCGGCATGTGGAGGTACGTATAGTACATTTTATTATCCAGAGTCGTTAAGCGAAGAAGCCCATGAAGCGTTCCGAAAAGAACCTTCCGTCTTGAAAATGCTTGAACTTTATGACACAACAGATTGTGTTCTGCATGGAGTAGGCGACGCGCAAACAATGGCAATTATGCGTAATTCGCCTACAGAAGAGCGAGATATGATTCAAGACAATGGAGCTAAAGGCGAAGCATTCGGTTATTATTTTGACCAGGATGGTAACGTTGTCCACAGATTACGGACAATCGGTATCCAAACTGGCCATCTCGAGAAGATTCCGCTTATCATTTCAGTCGCAGGCGGCAGCAGTAAAGCTGAAGCTATCTTGGCTTATATGGCAAGTGCGCCTAAACAAACGATTTTAGTAACTGATGAAGGTGCAGCAACTGAAATGCTGAAAATACTCGTCAATAAATAAACGCATAAATGACTAAGACGGGTATTTTCAGGGAATAGGTTTAGATGGGCTTTGTGTAAATGTAGCTATAAGAAATTTTTTAACTATAAACTAAAAAAACAACATGGAGGAATATATTATGACTTTGAAACTTGCGATTAACGGATTTGGACGGATTGGACGTAAAGTATTCCGCGAAGCTTTGAAACAAGAGGAAATTGAAATTGTAGCAGTGAACGATTTGACGGATGCAGCAATGCTTGCACATCTTTTGAAGTATGACTCTGTACATGGCGTATTTGACGCGGAAGTCAGTTTTGATAATGACACGCTAATTGTCGATGGCAAAAGAGTGAAAGTATATGCAGAAAAAGATCCAGCAGCGCTACCATGGGGCACACTTGGGGTTGACGTTGTAGTTGATTCGACAGGCGTATTTACGGACAGAGCTGGACTGAACAAACACCTTGAAGCGGGTGCGAAAAAAGTTATCTTGTCATCACCGGCAAAAGGCGATATCACGACACTTGTAATGGGTGTTAACCACGAGTCATACGATCCGGCAAATGATAACATCGTATCGAATGCATCATGTACGACAAACTGTCTTGCTCCAGTTGTAAAAGTACTTCACAACGAATTCGGTATAAAACGCGGTCTAATGACAACAATTCACTCGTACACAAATGACCAACGCATTTTGGATTTACCGCATTCGGATTACAGACGTGCTCGTGCAGCTGCAGAAAACATGATTCCAACGACTACTGGCGCAGCTTCAGCTGTAACGAAAGTTATTCCTGAATTGAAAGGTAAACTTGACGGTATGGCTGTCCGCGTTCCAACACCAAACGTTTCACTCGTTGACTTTGTCGCTGAACTTGAGAAAGATGTGACAATTGCTGATGTGAACAATGCATTGAAAAACGCGTCTGAAAATGAGCTGAAAGGTTTCTTGGCTTATAATGAACTCCCACTAGTTTCTAAAGATTATAACGGAAATACTTCATCATCTACTGTAGATGGTCTTTCAACGATGGTCCTTGAAGACAACATGGTGAAAGTAATTACTTGGTATGACAACGAATCAGCTTATTCTGCACGTTGTGTGGACTTGGCACTTTATATGTTTGGTAAAGGTCTATAATTCAGTTAAATATAGCCATAAACAATAAAACCCCTTATAATGTAGTTGGGTAAGAGGAGCGGGGGTTACCCCGTTCCTCATTTTTTTTTAGTATATATGGAGGTGGGCGTTTTCATGGTGTCGAAAAAGACGATGAAAGATATGCAGCTTGAAGGGAAACGCGTTTTTTGCCGGGTAGATTTCAATGTACCTATGGAAGATGGGAATGTAACGGATGATACAAGGATCCGTGCAGCAATTCCGACCATCAATTATATGGTAGCTCAGGGTGCGAAAGTTATTCTCGCGAGTCATTTAGGACGTCCAAAAGGCGAAGTGAATGAAGACATGCGGCTTACTGCTGCAGGCGAAAAACTTGCGGAATTGATTGGCAAGCCGGTAACAAAGCTCGATTCATCCATTGGAAAAGAAGTGGAAGAAACCATTTCGACAATGAAAAACGGCGATATCATTCTGCTTGAAAATGTTAGGTTCCATGCTGGAGAAGAAAAGAATGATGCAGGACTAGCGAAGCAATTTGCGGAACTCGCTGATGTTTTCGTCAATGATGCATTCGGTGCTGCACACCGTGCACATGCTTCTACTGCGGGCATAGCGCAACATATTCCGGCTGTATCTGGCCTCCTTCTTGAAAAAGAATTGGATATTCTCAGTAAGGCATTATCAGAGCCTGACCGTCCGTTCACAGCAATTATTGGCGGAGCCAAAGTGAAAGACAAAATTGGCGTCATCGATCATCTATTAGACAAAGTGGATAATTTGATTATCGGCGGCGGATTATCATATACGTTTGCAAAAGCACAAGGCCATGAAATAGGAGATTCGCTCCTTGAGGAAGATAAAATCGACCTGGCGAACTCATTTATTCAGAAAGCCAAAGAAAAAGGCGTTAATTTATACTTACCAATCGACGTTGTTATAGCGGATGCGTTTTCAAAAGATGCAGAGACAAAAAACGTGAATATCGATTCCATACCAGAAGGATGGATGGGTCTGGATATTGGACCAAAAACAGCTGAACTTTACGCAGACGTTATTAAAGAGTCGAACTTAATCATTTGGAACGGGCCTATGGGTGTGTTTGAAATGGAGCCGTTCGCGGGTGGCACACAACGAGTTGCAAAAGCGATGGCTGAAACAAAAGCATATACAGTTATTGGTGGGGGCGATTCAGCCGCTGCTGTCGAAAAGTTCGGCGTAGGAGATAAAATGGATCACATTTCAACTGGTGGAGGCGCTTCTCTTGAATTCATGGAGGGAAAAGACCTACCGGGCCTCACTGCACTGAACGATAAATGATCGGGGGGAAACATTTTGCGAAAACGAATAATTGCGGGTAACTGGAAAATGTACAAGTCTCTTGAAGAAGCGAAAAGTTTCGCGATAGAAGTGCAAGAAAAAGCAGCAGCTTCAGAAAAAATGGAAGCGGTTATCTGTCCACCCGCTTTATACCTTTCAGAACTTGTACAAATTACAAAAGGTTCAGCAGTAGGTATTGGTGCACAAACGATGCATGACGTAAAAGAAGGTGCTTTCACGGGCGAAATCAGTCCAGCGATGCTGTCAGAAATCGGCGTTGGCTATGTTGTCCTGGGTCATTCTGAGCGTCGTCAATACTTCAACGAAACAGATGAATCCGTCAACAAGAAAGTCCATGCTGCATTTGACTACAAGCTTACGCCAATCGTCTGTGTGGGAGAATCACTTGAAGATCGGGAAAGTGGACAAACAGTTGAATTAGTAGCGGGACAAGTGAAAAAAGCATTCGAAGGCGTCAGCGCTGATTTAGCGGCACAAGCAGTCATAGCTTATGAGCCAATCTGGGCTATCGGTACAGGTAAAACAGCAACTGCACAAGATGCCAATGAAGTATGTGGAGCAATCCGTACGACAATCGGCGAATTATATAATGAAACAGTTGCAGACCAAATTCGTATTCAATATGGCGGTAGCGTTAAACCGGACAATATTGAAGAACTTCTCACAATGGAACATATCGATGGCGCACTTGTCGGCGGCGCAAGTTTGGATCCTGCATCATTCTTGAAATTGCTAGAGGCTGGAGCACATGAGTAAAAGTCCGGTAGCGCTTATCATTTTGGATGGCTTTGGCCTTCGTGATGACAAGCTAGGAAATGCAGTTGCACAGGCGAACAAGCCGAATTACGATCTATTATGGAACAACTTCCCGCATTCAACGCTGACAGCTTGTGGGGAGGCGGTAGGTCTTCCTGAAGGACAGATGGGTAACTCTGAAGTAGGGCATCTGAATATTGGAGCTGGTCGCGTCGTCTATCAAAGTTTGACTCGTATTAATAAGTCAATCAGGGAAGCTGACTTTTTCGATAACGAAACGCTTTTGAGAGCAGTTACACACGCGAAGGAAAACGGCTCAGCACTCCATCTGATGGGGTTACTATCCGACGGTGGTGTACATAGCCATTATGAGCATCTATTCGCGCTTCTTCGCCTAGCGAAGTTGAATGGACTTGATAAAGTATTTGTCCATGCCTTCCTGGATGGTCGTGATGTGAGCCCACAATCTTCTCTTGATTACATTGAAAAGACTGAAACATTCATGCAAGAGTTGGGTGTTGGCAAGTTTGCAAGTATTTCAGGACGGTATTATGCGATGGATCGTGATAAGCGCTGGGAGCGTTTGGAAAAGGTCTACCGTGCAATTGTTGAAGGCGCTGCTTTAACGGCAGCTACGCCGACTGCAGGCGTACTAGCGTCGTATAAGCAAGGCGTTCATGATGAATTCGTTGTACCTTTCCTTATTGAAGAACTTGGTAAACCGGTTGCGACGGTTGAAGATGGGGATGCGGTTGTATTCTTTAATTTCCGTCCAGACCGTGCCATTCAGCTTTCACGCGCCTTAACAGATTCTACTTTTGATGAATTTGAAACAGGAACGAAAAGATATAAAGATTTGAAGTTTGTGACGTTCACACATTATAGTGACGACATTGTTGCAGATGTCGCTTATAGTAGTGACAACTTGGAAAACACTCTTGGAGAAGTTATCGCCCGCAACGGTTTGACACAACTGCGCATTGCAGAAACCGAGAAGTTTCCACATGTCACTTTTTTCATGAGTGGCGGACGAGAAGACAAGTTCATAGGTGAAGAACGAATCTTGATAGCTTCACCGAAAGTTGCAACGTATGACTTGCAACCGGAGATGAGTGCTTACCAAGTGACGGAATCGCTTATTGAAGGAATTGAGGCGAATCGTTTTGATGCAATTATTCTCAATTTCGCAAATCCCGACATGGTCGGGCATAGTGGAATGCTGGAACCAACCATCAAAGCGATTGAGACGGTTGATATATGCCTTGGCAAAATTATCGACGCAATCCATGCTAAAGGCGGTACGGCAATCGTAACGGCTGATCATGGAAATGCTGATGAAGTAACTACGCAAGACGGGGCTCCGATGACGGCGCACACAACGAATCCGGTTCCGGTTATCGTTACGAAGGCGGGAATTAGTTTGCGCGAAGGCGGTAAACTCGCAGACTTGGCACCAACAATGCTAAAATTGTTACAAGTAGAACAACCGGTAGAAATGACCGGCACACCATTATTTTAAAAAGGGGAGAATGACATGCCAATCATTACACTTATCCAAGCGAGAGAAGTACTTGATTCACGTGGAAATCCAACAGTAGAGGTTGAAGTATTTACGGAAAGCGGTGCATTTGGTCGGGCAATCGTTCCATCTGGCGCTTCAACAGGCGAATATGAAGCAGTAGAACTACGTGACGGTGATCCGGATCGCTACTTGGGCAAGGGTGTTCTTCAAGCGGTTGACCATGTTAATGAAGTTATTTCGGCGGAATTGGAAGATGCTTTTTCAGTTCTTGATCAAGTGACGATTGACAAAGCGTTGATTGAAATTGATGGTACTGCCAACAAAGGTAAATTGGGCGCAAATGCAATTCTTGGCGTATCGATAGCTGTCGCACATGCTGCTTCTGATTATCTTGATATTCCCCTTTATCAATATCTAGGTGGCATTAACGCAAAACAATTGCCAGTGCCAATGATGAACATTCTAAACGGTGGCGAGCATGCGGATAACAACGTGGATATTCAAGAGTTTATGGTAATGCCAGTCGGCGCTACTTCATTCCACGAAGGTCTTCGTATGGGCGCGGAAATTTTCCATACCCTTAAAACTGTTCTACAGGCAAAAGGCTTGAATACATCAGTGGGTGATGAAGGCGGATTCGCTCCGAACTTATCTTCCAATGAAGAAGCTTTGTCTATTATCCTTGAAGCAATCGAAAAAGCAGGCTACAAACCAGGCGAGGAAGTTCTCCTTGCAATGGACGTTGCAGCATCTGAGTTTTTCAATAAAGAAGATGGTACGTACAATCTTGCTGGCGAAGGTATCGTAAAAACATCGGCAGAAATGGTTGATTGGTATGAAGAGCTTTGCAGTAAGTATCCAATCATCTCTATCGAAGATGGTTTGGATGAAAATGACTGGGCGGGTCATAAACTATTGACGGACCGCTTAGGCAAAAAAATTCAACTTGTCGGAGATGACTTGTTCGTAACGAACACAGAAAAACTGGCACGAGGAATTGAAGAGGGTATTGGTAACTCAATCCTTATCAAAGTGAACCAAATCGGTACATTGACGGAAACGTTTGATGCGATTGAAATGGCGAAGCGCGCTGGCTATACGGCAGTTATTTCCCACCGTTCAGGTGAATCAGAAGATACGACAATTGCTGATATCGCAGTTGCAACAAACGCTGGACAAATCAAAACGGGTGCACCATCTCGTACGGACCGCGTTGCGAAATACAACCAATTGCTTCGTATTGAAGATCAGCTAGATGATACTGCTGAGTATCTTGGTGTTAAAACGTTTTATAACTTGAAGAAATAATGATTGCTAAAAACCCGCTTCGGCGGGTTTTTCTTTGGTTTTTAATAGATTGAGTGGAAACTCACTGAGTGACTATGAGAACTTCTGTCTTAAAATTAGAACAATAGGTTGTAACACCAGTCTGTTTTTGGTAAAATAGAACTGTTGTGAAGTTCGAATCGGGAGGTGGAACAAAATGCATACTTTGCTGATGACACTGCTCGTAATCGTAGCACTATCATTGATCGTAGTCGTATTATTGCAATCTGGGAAAAGCGCAGGTCTATCAGGAGCCATCTCTGGCGGAGCCGAACAACTTTTCGGAAAACAAAAAGCACGTGGACTTGACCTCGTACTTCAACGGGTCACTGTTGTACTTGCCGTTTTGTTTATCGTATTGGCAATCGTCATTATGAAAGTATAATCTTAAATAGACCATTATCGCCTGACCTTCCGACTGGTCGGGCGTTTTTTATTAAAAGTAGGGAAGTATAAGTTTTCTACTGGGGTCGTTGTCTAGACTCCAGGCGCCAGCCGCTTGGTCATAAGCAATCCAGCTATGTGGCAAAGAGCGCCACGTCGCTGGATCGACTTATGCCTGTCGCGTCAAGCGGGCGCCTTGCGCTTTTCTTAGTGTCCAGACTCCAGGCGCCTAGCCCCTCGAGTCGCTTCAGTCCTTAAGTTAAAGGCAAAGAGCGCCTTTATCTTAAGGCCCTCCAGCGCTTTTCGGGTCTACCGAGGCGCCTTGCACTTTTCTTAGTGTCTAGCTCCAGGCGCCAACTCCTCGGGACATAAGTCAGTCAGACTATTCGGCAAAGAACGCCGCTTAGCCCGCCCGTCTTATGCCTGTCGGAGCTGAACGGCGCCTTGCACTTTTCTTAGTGTCTAGACTCCAGGCGCCAGCCGCTCAAGTCAAAAGCAATCCAGCTATGTGGCAAAGAGCGCCACGTCGCCGGATCGACTTATGCCTGTCGCGGGCCTACAGGATGTAGGTCATGCAGATGTTGCCACAGGAAGTGGCGTACTTAAGCTGCTATCCTTTTTTGGCGCCTTGCACTTTTCTTAGAAAGGATGATCTAAATGAGAATTGCACAACCGAAACCATTCTTTTTCGAAAGAGGGAAGCGTGCAGTTTTACTGCTACATGGATTTACAGGTACCTCAGCGGACGTACGGATGTTGGGACGGTTTCTTGAAAAGGAAGGCTACACCTCGCTTGCACCCCATTACAAAGGCCACGGTGTTCCCCCAGAAGAATTGATCCACACAGGTCCCGAAGAGTGGTGGGAAGATGTTCTTACGGGTTATAATCAATTAAAGGAAGCTGGATACGATGAGATTGCAGTTGCTGGATTGTCATTAGGAGGCGTATTTTCGCTCAAATTAGGGTATAACAAGCCAGTGAAGGGTATTGTTACAATGTGCGCGCCAATGTCGATGAGAACAACTGACATTATGTATGAAGGTGTCCTTAAATATGCACGGGAGTATAAGAAGTTTGAAGGGAAAGCCGAAGAAGACATCGAAAGAGATATAGAGGCATTACGTGCGCAAAATATGCCTTCTCTCGAAGAACTTCGTGCACTTGTCTATGATGTACGAGATCATATCGATCACATCTATGCACCGCTATTTGTTGTGCAGGCCACAAACGATGATGTTATCGATACCGATTCCGCAAACGTTATTTATGACAATACCGAATCAGACATAAAAAATATTAAATGGTATGAACAATCGGGACATGTCATTACACTCGGACCCGAAAAAGTGAAACTTCATGAAGATATTTTGAAATTCTTGGAATCATTGGACTGGAATGAGTGAAAGATAAGACCAATGACCATACTATAGACTTATAAGGAGTGATGCAATTGGATAGCTTAGAACAAGACATACAGCAAAAATTGCTGTCTTTAATGAAAGAAGAATCGTATAAGCCGCTAACCGTACAGGAAATTCAGGAAGTATTGGGATTTGAACAGGCGGCGGAGTTTAAGGAACTAGTGAAAATGCTTGTTGACCTTGAACAAAAAGGGCAAATTATTCGCTCGAAATCGAACCGTTATGGCGTGCCAGAAGGCATGAACCTCCTTCGTGGAAAATTCATCGGGCATGCAAAAGGATTTGGTTTTGTGGCACCGGATGTAGAAGGAATGGATGATGTATTCATACCACCACATGAAGTAAATGGCGCGATGAACGGAGATACTGTCCTCATACGTGTCGTTAATGCCACATCAGGCGGTAGACGTGAAGGGGCAATTACACGTGTCGTGGAACGCAAAACAACAAAGGTAGTGGGCATGTACCAGAACAATAAAGGCTTCGGTTTCGTTGTTCCTGATGATAAAAAATTACCAATGGACGTTTTCATCGGTAAAGGAGATTCACTTGATGCGGTTGACGGTCACAAAGTCGTTGTTGAAATAACAGACTGGCCTGTAGACGGGAAATCAGCAACAGGTATGGTGACACAAATCCTTGGTCACAGAAATGATCCTGGCGTGGACATCTTGTCTATTATTCATAAGCATGGAATTGAAGTTGACTTTCCGCAAGCAGTACTAGACCAGGCAAATAAAATACCTGAAGAAGTTCAAGAAGAAGATTTGTTCAAACGTCGTGATCTCCGTGAAGAACTTTCGATTACAATTGATGGCGCGGATGCCAAAGACCTTGACGATGCCATTTCAGTTGTGAAAAACGACAATGGTAGCTATATATTATCTGTTCATATTTCGGATGTCAGTTATTATGTGACGGAGAATTCTGCAATGGGTGATGACGCTTATGACCGTGGAACAAGCGTGTACTTGACGGATAGAGTTATCCCAATGTTACCGCATAGATTATCGAACGGAATCTGTTCATTGAATCCAGGTGTCGATAGGCTTACGTTATCTTGTACAATGACGATAGATCGCAACGGGAAAGTCGTCGAGCACGAAATATTTGAGAGTGTTATTCGCTCGAAAGAACGTATGACTTATAATGAAGTTTATAAAATCATCGAAGAAAAAGACGAAGAACTTTCAGAGAAATATGCACATGTTGTTCCTATGATTAACCATATGGCAGACCTCGCGGCTATTTTGAAACAGAAGCGAGAAGATCGTGGAGCCATTGATTTCAATTTCAAGGAATCGAAAATCCTTGTTGATGAAAAAGGATGGCCAACGGATGTTGTCATTATGGAGCGTACTGTATCAGAACGCCTGATAGAAGAATTCATGCTTGCTGCGAACGAAACAATCGCGGAACATTTCCACTGGCTTAAAGTACCGTTCATTTACCGAATTCACGAAGATCCGAAAGCTGAGAAATTACAACGTTTCTTCGAATTTCTAACGAACTTTGGTGTTGTTGTAAAAGGAACGGGTAATAAGGTCCATCCAAAAGCGTTGCAGGAAATCGTAGAATCAATTGAGGGACTACCTGAAGAAACAGTTATTTCGACAATGCTCCTGCGTTCAATGCAACAGGCGAAGTATTTAGATCAAAGTCTGGGTCACTTTGGTTTATCCACAGAATTCTATACTCATTTCACGGCACCAATCCGCCGCTTCCCAGATTTGATTGTCCACCGTTTGATCCGGACATATCTAATTGAAAAAGACATGTCGACACAGACACTTGCGCATTGGAGTGCGATATTAGCTGATATTGCAGAGCATACATCTGAACGGGAACGTCGTGCAGTTGAAGCAGAACGTGATACAGAGTCACTGAAAAAAGCTCAATTTATGCTCGACAAAATTGGCGAAGAATTCGAAGGCGTTATTTCATCGGTTACAAACTTTGGTTTGTTTGTCGAACTGGAAAACACAATCGAAGGACTTGTTCACGTTAGTCATATGACAGATGATTATTATCGATTTGACGACAGACAAATGATGATGATTGGTGAACGTTCTGGCAAACAATACAGACTCGGCGACGAAGTAACCGTGAAAGTGATTGCTGTGAAGCCTGAAGAATCGACAATCGATTTTGAAATCGTTGGCATGAAACAAGACTTCCGTCGTACACGTAAAGAAACTCCGAAAGTCATCCATGCAAAGAAAAAGGATGGCGACAATAAATCCGGAGATAAATCAAAAGATAAAAAGAAAACAGGCACATATAGTAAAAAGAAAAAGTTCTATGAAGGCGCAGCGAAAAAAGCGGGTACTAAACCTAAGCCTAAAAAGAAAAAGTAAAGAAGGAGCGGTCTAGGCCGCTCCGCAGTTTTGCTTCCGGCTGTATTGTCACAAACTTTGAAAGGTTGCTTACCTGCGTCCAGCAGGCACAAGCGCTATTCAAAATTTGTATGCAATTACGCCGGGGCGTAATTGATTAAGGGGTGAAAGAAATGGCGAAAGGCCAGGGGAAGGTAGTCGCCGTTAATAAAAAGGCGAATCATGATTTTGCAATCGAAGAAACAATTGAGGCAGGTATTGTTCTACAAGGTACTGAAATCAAAGCAATCCGTACTAGTAAAGTTCAACTGCGAGATGCGTTTATAAGAATCCGCAATAACGAAGCGTGGATTACCAATATGCACATTAGCCCATATGACCACGGGAATCAGTTCAATCATGATCCGGTGCGTTCTAGAAAGTTACTTCTTCATAAAAAACAGATTAGCAAATTGATTGGACAAACGAAAGAACAGGGATCTGCGATTGTACCGATTAAGATGTATTTAAAAGACGGCTTTGCAAAAGTGTTAATTGGTGTTGGGAAAGGTAAGAAAGATTACGACAAACGCCAAGATCTGAAGAAAAAAGATGCGAAGCGTGAAATCGATCGTGCACTTAGAGATAGGCAGAAGTATTGAAAATTTAGTGGAAATGTGATATACTAATTTGTGTTCAAGTAGTTCAGAAGCCTTTAAATAGGTTCTCCTGACATCCCTTTGGGGACGTTACGGATTCGACAGGGGTCGTCTTAGCTTGAGTTGCGCGTCGGAGGGCTCGGCTCCGTCAGAAACGGCACCTTATAATAACAGGCAAAACTAACAACAACCTAGCATTCGCAGCGTAAGCTGTTGAATCTGCCTTACATTTCCATCGCCCATGTGGCATTTGTAGGGCTCAACCTTTAGTGGGATACGACGGCTGTTGCCTCTTGAGGCAGTCGGAAGAGACTTCCAAGATAGCGTACATGACGCCCTGATTGCCGGCATAATGCCACGCGAATCCAAATAGACAATCTACACGCGTAGATGCTTAAGTGTTAGAGCCTCTGGACGCGGGTTCGACTCCCGCCGTCTCCATATTACGATTTCATTGAGTTTCAATGAATGTCAAAGCCCTTGTATATCAAGGGTTTTTTCTTTTGCACTGTTTCATATGATTTCACATAATATCAATAGAACGTAGTCAAAAACGTAGTCATCCATCTACATTTCAATATAGTTGGCGAACTTCAGTATTGCTTCTTCTTTCGCCTTTTTCGTAACGTGTGTGTAGATGTTCATCGTCGTTTGTACATCACTATGTCCTAAGCGGTCTTGCACTTGCTTCAAACTAACACCCGCTTCAAATAACAATGAACAATGTGTATGACGTAAACCATGTGTTGTGATAGTGCCAAGGTTAAATTTCTTCTGCACATGCAAAATCCACTTACGAGTTTTTGTAGGCTGCATGTATTCGTTGTGCTCATTGCTAAATATAAGTTGCTTCGGTTGCAACGTATTAAAGCCCAGTTTCAAATAATCTTGCTTCTGCTTTTTCTTCCACACATTTAAAATAGCCAACGTCTTGTCGTCCATATCGATTGTACGAGCAAGACCTGTTTTCGTAGATTTCACATATAGCTGATTAGCTTTACCTCGTGCAAGGGCTTTGCTAATACGTAGCTGCATTGTTGAGAAGTCCAGGTCATTCCACGTAAGAGCTAACGCTTCACCTTTACGCATACCACTGAAAGCGAGTAATCGGAATAGGGCGTATGCTTTGTAGTTACTTTCTTGTCCTAAGCATGATAAGAACTCAATAAGTTGCTCACGAGTGTAGAAGTTCTCCGCCTCATCTTCATCATTCACAATAGTCTTCTTACAGGCAGTGGCGGGCATATCTACGTGTGCAAAAGGATTTGTTTGTATATAGCCACGTTTAATCGCAAAGTTTAACACCTTCGCAGCATACGCTTTTACCATGCGGAACTTCTTTAACTTCGCCGCCCATTCATCCACATGCATCTGACATACATCGACATGTATCTTTTCGATTTTATAAGCACCCATTGCAGGAAGAATATGGTTTTTGAAGATGCCTGTTGTTTTTACAAATGTGCTTTCCTCAACAGTCTTTTCATATTGCTTTACCCATAAGTTGTAAATTTCATGATACGTTTCGGGACGTTCTTGTTGGTACGTACCATTTGCAACAGCTAGCTTAATACGAGCTAACGCTAATTCCGCTTCCTTACGTGTTTTAAAGCCCCGCCTCTTTGTGCGCTTCTGTTTCCCTGTTAGTGGATCAACACCTAAATATGCTGGGAACTCGTATCGTAAATCACCGTTTTCAAGCTTGTAGCTGTTAATTGGTGATACTTTTTTCTTTACCATAATAAGTCCTCCTGAATCAGTGGCGGGGGCAATTGATTTAAGAGAGGATTTACCTCTAGTGATATTATAACCAAGTCTAAAGATAAATTCTCTCCTAAACTATTTTTAATAACTGTAACTTTCTAAAAACTTATCTATCTCTTTTCGCGATACCCTTTTAACTCCATCTATCTCGCAAACCTTTAAACCCATTTCACGAAATTTCATAAATGTGTTATATGAAACGTCAGCATATTTGGCAGCGTCTTTGAGTGTCATCCATTCATTTTTCACAAAAGCATGTTTGGTAGAAAGTAGTGCTTTATTTAGTGTGTTTACAATCAATTCTTCGATATTAGTTTCTGTGTTGTTAATAGTTGAATTCATTTTAATCTCTCCTTGGAAATAAATTTGATTTGCTGTATCCTTTTATGGGCTAAGTGTCTTTAGAATCGGTGTTGATTTTTTGAAAATAGTATATGTAGTAGCTCGTTTTTCGAAAGGAAGAAAAAGTGAGCAACAAAAAAGCAACCAATAGAGCTTGCAGTATAAGATCAGTTAAATAATCCAGACGAAATTACTTGTTCGTGAAAGATTATTTAATGGTACAACATCACTCTTGAAAACCTGTGTGAAAGTTTTCAGTAAGTTCAGTTGTCTATATCTCTTATACGCAATGCTATATCAGTTGCGTCTTTATCATTAAGTGAGTGAATGCGAGACGAATCAAGTGCGTCATCTCTTAGATTAACTGTAAGTGAATGGGACTCGAAATGTCAACTTGAAATTTAATTACCAGAGTGTGAAAATTATTGCTTCTACTTATATGCCAAAAAGTTTTTTCGTTTCTCAAAGCAATTAGGCAAATATACGAAAAAGGGCTTGCAAATTTCAGGGAATGTGTTTAATATGAAAAATACACAAGCGCTACTAAAAAATTGTGTCCAAAAAAACATACACTACACTTAAGATAAAACGCTATTCGGCGTCAAGTAACTGAACAGGTAAGATACTTTCTCCATTTCATTAGAGAAGGTCCCTTCCTGTTTTCTTGACACTGGATAGCGTTATTTTTTTTATTACATTTGAATTGGAGGAATAATAATGTCGACTTACTAAGCTATAAATCCAGTAGCAAACATGAAACCTATTACAGATCCGTGTAAATCAGATATAAGGATAAGTCGCTCTTTATACGACCGCCTAAATAGCTAGATTTGATGAACGAATATATCGAACTACAAGAAAATCAGCTGCAACAAAGCTATAACTTCTTTGAACGAATAATGGAGATATGTATGCATTATAAAGTAGGAAATAGCTTCCAACTAGGTGTCGGTTTAGAAAATGACACTGATTATTAAAAACGGGCAAAACGTGATGAAGTCAAGGGTTCTTTTACACAGCGAAAATCCCTTTAGATTGGCGTCCCATGGCTACTAGCATAGTACTAGCGTACTTCACTATTTTTGTGCTGTATGTGCATTGAATATGAATTAGTGCGTAATGTAATAGTTTTGGCTACAATTATGTAAAAAACGCAACGAACTATAGTGTTTATAGCACCCTAGTATGTGTAATATGTCTTTTAAGGACATAACATAACAGGAGGTTCGATATGCAGTTCAATCATTATAAACTTAAAGCCGTTCGTTGCTTAAAGGGCTACAGCGTAGAAGAGATTGCAAGAAGGACAGGAATTGATGTATATGCTTATTGGCGTATAGAAAGTGGTAAAACTCAATTGAAGGTACAACATTTTTTGAAGATTGCTAGAGCTTTGGATGAACCAATCACTTACTTTGTTGAAGAAAATGAATTGATTACTGATGTAATGGATCGCATTATCGATTTGCACGTCTTATTAGACCGTTTGGATGATGATGGAAAAGATGATTACTCGACTTTAATACAAGCCTTAGAAGCTGTTTCTGCTAAGAAGTTGCAGAAAATATAATTTCTTCTAGCGTTCTATTATGTATATATGAATTTTTGGATTGTAATAGGAATTTAAAATAAGTACGTAATACGCCGGGGAAAAGTAGAGAGAGGAGGGGGATCTTAGATGCTTGATACATTTGAAATTGCATTAGAAGCAGGTTATTCAACTGTTAAGCTATTAGAGGAAGCATTAGAAGTGGATATCAAGTTCACTAATAACTTCTATAGGCTCATTAATCCACTTGAACAGCCTGGTATGAGAGCCATCAATATAACGAAACAACAGAACAGCCAAAAGTACAGGATTGCGATTGAAGTGAATCCTAGGGAGTTGTTAATAGAAGAAGAAAGCATCGACTTGTTTCTCTGTAACAAAGAGAACGTAGAGGTCCTGTATCGAAAACTAGAAGAAGAACTTACTTACATTCATAGATACTTCTCACTAACAAATGGAAAGTGGTGTCTATCTCGTATTGACTATGCAATGCAGTTCCGTACACCTTATGTGGAGCTGTACACAACACTTGAAAGTAAAGGACCGATTCGTTATCACTATGAAGGATTACAGAAGCCAGGAAGCACCTACAATAAGTGCAAGAGCTCAACGATCAATGCTTATAATAAAGACGATCAGCTTTCTAAAACGAATAGTTCAACACAATTAAAAACAGCAGCTAAGAACTTGTATCGCTTTGAGTGTCAATGTTTAAAAACAAACTACTTAAGGAAGAAGTTCGACATTTATTATAACGACTTGTTTGGCTTGTTCCGTGAAGATATAGCACTTTCTGTTTTAAAAGCACAGCACCAACGCCACATTAAGACAGGTGACTATTACAGTTATGATGAAGCTGAGAAGCAAATCAGGGAAATGAAAGGTAAACAGCAACGAACAAAAAAGAAAGTACTTGAAGTCTTGAGATTTATTGAAGCTGCTGGTTCTCTTCCTAGTGCATTACAAGCAATTCGAAATGATGGTGATAGTGTACCAGAACAATTCAGAGGAGCATATAGCGAGCGTAGCTATGAAATACTTAAGGACAAGTTTAACGCGCTTATCAGGGAGCAGCTTTGCAAAGAAGGTATCAATCCAATACTATTGCCAAATGGTTGCGGATTTACGACTTTACCAAATACGTACGCAGAGCTATTTACAGCTTAACTTGACATCCATGAGCCCGAAGGGAGTAGTGAAATGACTACCCCGGGGCTCTTTTTATTATGAATACTGGGATAATACAATACTAGGTAGGGCTAGAAAATATATTTAATTTCATTTACTACAGAAATTTATAAATTGTGAATAACATAACATTACACACTATCGCTCCAGTGTAATAACAATACTTGTTAAAATTTTTTTATGAGTAAAACTCCCTCCTATAATTGAAGGAATATTCTTCTCTCTAATAGTGTAAGAGTGTTTTAGAGCGTGGGAGATAAAGAGTCATATCACTCATTAAAAGAGCGTTTTAATGAGTTTATACGCCATCCTCTATGTAAAGTGGGTATTAATTCGATCTTGCTATCTGAACACTGTAGTACATCATACACTCCTATACTGAGCTGTCGGAAGCTAAGTATTCTATAGGTCCTGGGATTTGAAATGACTACACTGGGGCTACTTTAATTTGAAATGATGAAAAATATGCTACTAAGTAGCTCGGGCATTTTCAGCATATATGAACTGCATCAGAGAATTCACATGAATTAGTGAACGATTTGACTAATATGTGAAGTACTTATTAATACACTAAGACGACTGATTATACGCGAAAGCTAATCAATTAAGGAATTTACCTCATTCGGCTGAGGCTGATGGAGATTTATAGCGCTTTGGAACATTAAGATTGTTTAGGCTGTGTCAGGCCTTTGTCTAGTGACTTCGCATAATCTAATAACAAAATAAAAGGTGGAGTTAAATTGGTGGAAATATATTTCGCAGGACCAATAAATGCTAGATATTGGAGAAATGATGTTTTAGGATTTAACCCTTTAGAAGGTTTGAATAAGGACCTATATGCTGATGGCTATAAATATGCAGGACCTAAAATAGCTGTAAAAATAAGTGAGCGTGTAAAAAGGCATGATGACTTAGTGTTTTTTGATGATGGTACATTAGATATAAAAGAAGAGTTATTTGAACGCTGCATAAGAGACATAGACAGTGCAGATGGAGTTTTTGCTTGGATTGATAATGAGAATAGACATGGCACATTAGCAGAAATAATGTACGCTTTTTCAAAAGGATTATACATCTATGTAGTAATATCTCCCTCTGTAGAAACTGAGGAACTATGGTTTCCTCTCGAAGCTGCAGATGTAGTAGTAACGACGAATAATATTAGATCGGCATGGCAGGGTTTTATAGAAAATAGCCCGTTCAAAGAAAGATTGGAGATTACAGAAAAGCAAGTGTATCTATTATCATTAGAACTTTCTAAACATAAACTTGAGTTGATACCAGATAGTTTTAATAAATATGAAGCGAGAAAGTTAATTGGTGCTTTAGTGAGTTCATCAAGTGGGTTGGACAAAATGTTATTACAACATATTGAAGATAAGAAAGTGCGCTATAAGAATTCTAATGCTGTTAATGAAATTAAAAAAATGAAAATTGAACCGAGAACCCAGAGACTGCTTACTCCGGAGCAAGCTGAAATAGAACGACTAACTATAGAACGGATAAGGAAAGAGAATATGGAAAGAGCTGAGCAATCTAGAGTGAAAAAAGAAAAAAAAGCGGCTGCTCTACGCTATAACTTAAAACATATAGGATTACAGAAACTTGTTTGTGAAGGATTAGGTGAACGTATAACAGAGAAGCTATTACTTAAAGCCATAGAAACGTTGAAAATTCGCCGCAACTCCAAATATTATAATGCAAGAAAACAATGTTATACAGATGAAGCTGTTGTGCCATTAGTTGCGTATTTCAAAGAACAAAAAAGTGGAAAGTAGACACAACGAAGTTGACTTGTATCGCTTCGAATATCAATGCTTAAATCTGTACTATGCAATCGTCAAGTTAGTATAGCGGTTAAATTTGAAAACTGCCGTATGGTAGTGAAAGGGAGAATGTGCGATAAGAAAGATTGGCTGTTGCCACAGGCAGGGGGCACGGGTAGGTCTAAGCTGTTGCTAAGCTAATCAATCACTAATTACTGCTTACTACTTTAGCCGCCGCTACTTTGCTATAATAGTATCAATACTAGCTGAGTAAAGGACTGTAGGCCAAATGCCAAAAAAATATTTATTATCTATCACGGAAATCGAAGATAAAGCTAAAAAAATTATTGAAAATTTAAATGAAGAGACTTTTATTGAAGAGTTTTTAGGGCTTTTTGATATTCCTAAAACAAGTATCACACGTGCAAGATCAAGTGAAGGCGATTTTTTGATACGAAATAAAGTTCGTTATCGAAAGGTTGAAAATAATCCACTACGCGCTATTGATGAAATCGAGCAAGAAATTGTATCTCAAAATCAAAAGCCTCGCTATCTCATCACAACTGATTTTGAAATGCTTTATGCAAAAGATACAAAAACAAATGATTCGCTTGCTATTAACTTTAAAGACTTACCCACTTCTGCTGATTTTTTCCTTGCATGGAACGACATTGAGAAAGCAGATTACCAAAATGAAAGTCCAGCAGATATTAAAGCTGCTAAGCGTTTCACAAAACTCTATGATGAGTTGGTCAAAATCAATCCTGAGCTTGCAAAAGAGGAAGCTGACGGCAAATCATTTAACCTTTTTCTGATCCGCTCTCTATTCTTGTACTTCTCTGAAGATACAGAAATTATCACTAGAGGTTCTTTTACTAATATCCTTAAAACAAGGACTGAAACCGATGGAAGTAATCTAAACTCAGTCATCAAAGATTTATTTTCAATTTTAGATATTCCTGAAAACCAAAGACATGACATGCCTGAATGGTTGAAAGAATTTCCATATGTAAATGGAAAACTTTTCAAAGAACCGCATCACGACTTAAACTTCAGCACTTTTACTCGAAAACTACTCATCGAAGCAGGCGAATTGCTCAAATGGAATGAAATCAATCCCGATATATTGGGAGCAATGATTCAAACTGTTGCTAACAAAGAAGAACGTCAAGTCTCAGGCATGCACTACACGAGTGTGCCAAATATCATGAAAGTGATTAAACCACTATTTTTAGATAATCTTCAAGCAGAGTACCAAAGGCTTTCTGACCGTTCAGATGATTACAAAGAACGCGAGATTACCGAAAAAAAAAGACGTGAACAACAACGAGATATTATAAAACAACTGGATAGCTTACTTGAACGAATGAGTAAAATTAAGTTCTTAGACCCTGCCTGTGGTTCTGGTAATTTTTTGATTATTACTTACAAAGAACTTCGCAGACTTGAAATCCAAATCCTTGTTAAAATCCGTGAAATTCAGGAAGCCTTAAATGAAAAGAATGTTTATCAAGGAGAATTGCTCAAGCGATCTAAGATAAGACTCAACCAATTCTCAGGTATTGAGCTTGATGATTTTGCACATGAGGTAGCTAGACTTTCTCTTTATATTGCTGAACATCAAATGAATGTAGAAATGATTGAATCTCTTGCGGACTATCAACCTAGAATCCTTCCACTTCAAGAATCAGGGAATATCGTACACGGTAATGCCTTACGTGTGGATTGGAATCAATTTGTTCCTCATGAGACTAATGATGAAGTTTATATTATGGGGAATCCACCTTATATTGGTGCAAAACTTCAAAGTAAAATCCAGAAAAAAGATTTAGAAATCGCAATTAGCCCAGTTTTAAATTATAAGAAACTAGATTATATTTCCGGCTGGTTTTATAAAGCAACAAAATATATTTTTGAGAAAAATGCTCAATATGCTTTTGTAACGACAAACTCGATAAACCAAGGCGAACAAGTGAGCCGGCTTTGGATTGAGTTGTTAAAATATGGTGAAATTCCATTTGCTTATCAATCATTCAAATGGGGAAATAGTGCTGCACATAACGCTGGAGTAACCGTTGCAATTATCGGATTCTCAAACAAAAATGAAAATCAAAAAGTACTTTATATTGATGAGGTTGCAAGTTATGGTACCAATATCAATCCATATTTAGCATTCGGAAACAATGTTATAGTTGCAAACTCAAATAGTAATTTTGCTCACTTCCCTCAAATGGTCATGGGAAATATGCCAAGAAGCAAATACCTAATTTTCAAGCGAGAAGAAAAGGATAGTTAGTTGACAAACACCCTGAAACTGCTCGTTTTTTTAACAAATATATTGGTTCAGAAGGTTATATTAAAGGTGAATATCGTTATACTCTCTGGTTAGAAGAAAAAGATTATCTTACGCTAAAAACTATTCCAGAGTTTGCTCAAATTTTTAAACAAGTTTCTGCGGAACGCTCAGGAGAAAAGTCAGCAGAATCTACAAAAGAATATGCAAAGAAACCATGGCTATTTGTTCAACGAGGAGAATGGGATAATGCAAATGAAGCTGGAAAAATTAAAGGAAAGCAAGCATTAATTGCACCAAGTGTATCATCAGAAGAACGTGATTATGTCCCAATGGGATTTATTGGTTCAGACACAATTATTTCTAATCTCGCTATGGTAATCTACGACGCCCCAATTTGGCTCCTAGGCATCCTAGAATCTCGCATGCATATGACTTGGCTCCGCGCAGTTGGTGGAAGACTGAAAACGGATTATCGCTATTCAGTAGGTATGGTTTACAATACTTTCCCAATTCCCACGCTTTCAACAAATCGTAAAAATGTCCTTGAAGAAGCCGTTTTAGAGATGCTGGATGTCCGTGAGGAAGAAGGTGGTACACTTGCTGAGCTTTACGGTGGTGCGAATAAACTAATGAACGCACGATTACGCGAAGCACACGAAAAGATTGACGGCATTGTGGAGCGTGCTTATAAGCAAGACCCTTTCAAATCCGATGAGGAACGATTGAGTGTATTGCTGAAACTTTATCAAGAAATGGTAAGTGAGGAGGAGAAAAAATGACATCAAATATTTTTGAAATTAATTATAATGGTACTGGACAAAGCCAAAATACAAACGCATTAGGGATGCGTGAGATGCAAGCACGTGTCTATGAGAAACGTGCCTCACAATATCTATTAGTTAAAGCTCCCCCTGCATCAGGGAAATCACGCGCTTTGATGTTTATAGCTTTAGATAAGCTTACAAATCAAGGCATAAAAAAAGTAATTATTGCAGTTCCAGAACGCTCAATTGGAAAATCATTTCAAACTGCGGAACTAGTAAAATTCGGATTTTCCGCTGATTGGGTTATTAATCCGAAAAATAATCTCACGGATCGTGGAACAAGCGAAAGTAAAGTGTCGCAGTTTGTTAATTTTATTCGTTCGACAAATTCAGAAGATAATATCATGGTTTGTACCCACGCGACTTTACGATTTGCTTTTGAGAAATTGAATCATTCGGACTTCGACGATGTTTTACTTGCCATTGATGAGTTTCATCATGTATCACAAGATGAAAATTCTGTACTAGGTAATGCGATACGTAATATTATGGGAAATTCTTCTGCTCATATCGTTGCGATGACTGGCTCCTACTTTCGCGGTGATTCAGTCCCGATTTTAGAGGCTACTGACGAGCAAAAGTTTGATAAGGTAACTTATACTTATTATGAACAACTTGAAGGATATAAATATCTAAAGAGTTTTGCGATGGGTTATAGCTTCTATCGAGGTCGATATACTGATGCACTCTCAGAAGTTTTAGATACCGCGAAAAAGACAATTATTCATATTCCGAGTCCAAATTCTGGTGAATCGACAAAAGCGAAATATGATGAGGTCGATCGTATTCTTGATGAACTTGGAGAGGTACAGTTCAATTCAGAAACTGGTCTCTATTTCGTAACAGAGTCATCGGGGCATATTTTAAAAGTAGCGGATTTAGTGACTGAGGATGGTGTGGAAGGCCGAGAAAATGTTGGACGTGGGAAAGCACAAGAATATATCCGAAATATGTCTGAACTTGATGACTTGGATATTATCATTGCGCTTGGTATGGCAAAAGAGGGATTTGACTGGCCTTTCGCAGAATATGCTCTAACAATTGGTTATCGTAATTCATTAACTGAAGTTGTGCAAATTATTGGGCGCGTGACTCGTGATAGTTCAAATAAAACTCATGCACAATTTACCAATTTAATTGCTCAACCAGATGCTCAAGATGATGAGGTCATGTTTGCGGTTAATAATGTCATGAAGGCAATCACTGCAAGTCTTTTGATGGAATCTGTATTAGCCCCAAACTTTAACTTTAAGCGTAAAGATAATGATGACCAAAAATCAAAAGGAGCAGATATTTTCATCAAAGGCTTAAAAGAGCCAAGTACTGAGCGTTCAAAAAGTATTATTCAAAACGATTTGAATGATTTGAAAGCAACTATTTTACAAGACAGTCAAATTCAGCAAGCTATTGCTGCTGGCGTCGATGCAAAAGTGATTAATAAACAACTTATACCGCGTGTGATAATGAATAGCTATCCTGATTTGTCAAATGATGAGACTGAGGAAGTTCGACAGCACTTAGTTGCACAAGCTGTCATTCAGTCTGCGGAACGTGAAGAAGGAACAGGCGGAAATCAATTTCTTAGAATGGCAAATAAGTTTATAAATATTGATGAAATTGCCATTGATTTGATTGATGAAGTGAATCCTTTCCAGCGTGCTTATGAGGTTATTTCAAAGGAAATTGATGCACCAACTTTACGCTTTATTCAAGATTATATGGATGGTATAAAATTTACTTTTTCTGAAGATGAATTGGTTATGTTGTATCCTCAAATTGTTCAGTTTAAAAGTGAAAATGGTAGAATTCCAGTTAAGTCTAGTTCAGACCAATACGAACAAAGATTAGCTTATGCATTATTACGTTTGGAGCAACTAAGGAGAGAGAGACGAGATGGACAAGCTTAATCTTGATGATATTTTTTCAGACCCAATTTTTGATGAACTAATAGCCGAAACTCCTAATAAACAAGTTAAGCGAACTGACTCGGAATTTGAAAAATTTCAAGAGATTATCGGATGGATAAAAAATCATAATGGAAAAGAACCAGAAAAATCTCGGGATATGACCGAAAGAAAATTATTTTCCAGACTTAAAGGCTATCGTGACAAGCCAGAAATGATAAAGAAGCTCGCTGAGATTGATGAACTAAACTTGCTTGATAGCCCAAATACAGTTTTAGAAAATCCGATAAAAAATCCCGAGTCTCTTGATGATATTCTTAATGATGACACACTTTTCGAGAAAAAAGATAAAGTTGATTCACTACTTGATTTGTCGAGATATAAGAGAACAATTAGTGCGGCTGATAAATACAGCGTTCGGAAACGTGCTAGCCATTTCGAACAATACGAGCCTCTATTTAAGTTTGTTCAAAAAGAAATCGCAAATGGCACTCGAAGAATAATTCCTGTTGATAGCGAAAACAACATTATACCAGGTAAATTTTATATTGATAATGGGATTCTTCTTTATGTTCTATCCGTAGGTAATTATTATGAAGATAAACATGGTTATCGTAACGCAAAGCTTCATCTTATTTATGAAAATGGAACTGAAAACAAAGGGATTTTACTGAGATCATTTGCATCAAATCTCTTTGATAAGACCCGTCATGGTCGAATGGTAACCGAAGTAATGAGTGATGTTATGGGAGAAACAACCGTTGAAGAAAGAGCTGCTGAATATCTGACTACTGGATATATTTATGTAGTCAGATCTCTTAGCTCAAATCCTGAAATATCAAAATATCAAAATCTTTATAAGATTGGTTTTGCTGGTGGAGGTGTTGAAAAACGCATTGCTAATGCTGAAAATGAAGCTACTTATCTATATGCATCTGTAAAAATTGTTGCGACATGGGAAGTTCAAAACTTTAGTGCTCAGAAACTAGAAACAGTAATTCATCATAGATTTGAAGATAAGCAATTACAAATTTCTGTTCCAACAGCAAATGGAAAAATTGAAAATCCTAAAGAATGGTATTTAGTTTCTTTGGATGAAATTGAAGCAAGCATAAATGAGATTATTGTGAAATTGAATAGTTAATTCAAATTTATGATAGTTGTTAAAGCATCTTTGCCATAATGGTGATGATGCTTTTTATATGTATTTATTTAGCTTTTTTAGTATAGAAAATGGGGAAATTGAATAATATTGTAGAAAAACAAGGAATCCAAACAAATATTGACCCAGATTCCATTGCAAAAAAATACAAAGAAAATAAAGAAATTCGGCGGGTAAGGAAGGCGTTCGACTAATAGAAGAACTGATTACGGAAAAAAAGAATTTTTCAATGGAGACTACATTATCGGGCCACCTTTCCTTGCGACAAATGCGCTCTGCAAAGGAAAATGGATTTAGGGTAATTATCTACTACATGGGTGTCGAAAAAATAGCTATTAACCTTAATCGAATTCGTCAGCGTGTTGAACAGGGCGGGTATAATATTCCGCAGGAGGATGTACTACGCAGAGAAAGTCGATCCTTAAATAATTTTTTGAAAACTATCCCAATAGCTGATGAAATATACTTGGTTGACAACACATATATGCAGGCTGCTATTGTAGCCTGCATTCGCAATACAAATTATAAGGAATAAGATGCCTCAATGGGTTCATCATATACTGAAAGAAATTGATCTGTTGCCATTTGATAAAGAAATTGACTAGTAGATAGATATAGGCGTCGATTCAATGAAAAGTGATTCTTTTATCGGTTAGCTTGTAGCTAGAAATTTAGCTTTAGAATACAGTCTTTTGAATAACATGGATTACTCAAACTCTGTGTGTATTAAATAAAAAACTGCCCCCGCAACACGAATTTTTATCGAACGTAGTCAAAAGCGTAGTCAAACGTTTTTTATAGCAGCTATAAACCCTTACAAACACCGGTATTATAGCCTTTCTAGGAATGGTTGGTTCGACTCCCGCCGTCTCCATAGAGATATGGCTGATAATGTAGTCGTATTAACGGTTTTAGAGAGTAGGGATATTGAACGGGAGGTAAATTCCTGTGCAATATCCCTATTTTTATTGCTTAGGAAAAGAAACACATTTTGTGGCACGTTAATTTGTTAATAATAAACTGGGTGACAAAGTTGAATGGGGCAACTCTGACATAATGGGTATGAAGGCTTCGGAGCATTAATTAATGTGTTTTATGTAACGAGTTATGAAGCTTAGCTTGTTGAAGAATGGAGTGCGTGAAATGTATTTAAAGAAAAGAAGGTTCGCGCTATTGATGGTTATTACTACTGCGTTGTTTTTAACAGCTTGTGGAGGCGGAGACGTGAAGCACTGAAAATGCAACGAAAACAGACACTTCAAAAGTAAATGAAGCTGGAGAAAATGAATTTATACTGATAAGTAAGGGTTTTGAAAAGTATCCAGTTTGGTTCATAGCGAATCAAGATCTATGAAGAGATAGTCGTATTGATGAAGTGTTTGTTTTTAAAGATGGGGATGTAACAACATACTCTGGCTACACAACGCTAACAATTGAAGAAAATGAACGAACTAAAGGATGAAGAAATCATTCAACATGCAAGTGAGGGTGCTACTTCAATAGTGAACGGAACTATTCTCTGAATATCATTCTAGACGGTTATGGTCATGACACTAAAGAAGTAGAACTTCTTGTAAAGGATGATTCTATAGTGCAGAAATTTTGAAACAACCATACGGTGAATTTTAAGTAGACCTGCCATCAGAGCATTTGCTGGTAGTTTTTTTATGCTTGTATTTTAACGTCTGTTTGATATGGTGGTGGAAGGATGGTTATGGAGGAAATTATGACAAACATCAAAGAATTAGCTGGGCTTCTAGTTTTGGGCTTATTTTTCAGCCTTTTCACTTGGGTAATGATCGATTCTTATCTGGATGAGTACGATTTAGCTTCAATTCGATCAGCAGAAGCGACAGTCATTGAAAAAACAGCAAGCAAAGGGTTATTCACCCCTCCTACCTATTTTGTTTGGGTCGAATTTGCTGGCGGAGAAGAGATTAAATATCGCAACCGTGTTTCCAAAAGTCAGATAGAGAACATTGAAATTGGCGATACGATTAATGGTTATTTGACAGGTGCTACAACCTTTTCGACACTGCGCGATATACTCATTAATGGCCTCTATTACTTGATTGCTATTTTTGTTTTTGCGTTTATAGCTTTCTGTTTACTCGTGGCCTTTTTCTTATCCATTCCTGCATTGGAGCGCTTAGAAGAGAAGATATCTTCTGAGCGATTTAAAAAAAGGAAAAGAATGAGGAAAAAGAAACGAAAGAAAAAAGTAGATTCGAGACAAAGGGCTTGGAGAAATGCAGGTATTGTCATTGCAATTTTTCTTTTCATTGCCAAAAGTTTTGTAGTGAACCTGATTCGAACAGTGCAGCCATTCGGAAAGACAAAAACGGAAGCTACAGTCGTTGACCGATTCGAGTATACGACTTATCGGAAATACGAAGACTCAATTCGGGATTTAACCATCTCTTATAAAGATCATACGGGCAGAACTTTTGAAATGGCCAAAGACGTAACGCGACACACCTATCGGCAATATGGCATAGGAGACAAACTACCAATTAGCTATCGAAATGCCGATCCGTATGATGTGTTTGTTCGAGGGAATTCTATATGGGATTACCTTCTGTTATTTACATACTGGGAATTGTCTGTTTATATTGGTTTGATTGCTGTGAGTGCATTCTCTATTTGGGCTTTTCTTGATGATCATAAAGGGAAAAAAAGGTTTTGGCAAAAGTTTAATAGGAAGGTCGATAGATTTTAGCGTAGTGGATAGTCAACATTTGCAAGTATATTTACTTAAATATGTAAGTCTTTAGAGGCAGGTTCGACTCCCGCTGTCTACATATTTGATGTCACAGCAACGTTTAAGCGATGTGTGGCATCATTATGGCAACAACATATATAACAAAGACGATTTCATCTTTTGATGTGGTCGTTTTTTGTTTTGGAAATTTTGCGGTACCTGGCACTCGTTTTGTTTCCCGTTTTGAAATGCGATAAAATCTTATATACCATTCACTCGATACGCCATTTTACTAATGCTTGTTAAGCCTGCTGCCGTGTCTTCAACGGATGTATGGAAATCTTCATCAATCCATATCGTTAAGTACCCGATTGTTCCGAATGCTGTAAAGGTTGAAAGTGCTTCATTTTTAAAGCTTACTTGGAGCGTCTCGTATAAATGTTTATACAAGCGAGTTATAAATAATCTATCAAGGATTCTTCCCTTATAAAAATCTGGATTTTGATGAATATGCTCACAAATTCAGTGAGTGCTGCCTGTGCACTGTTAAATTCATACACGATTCAGAATCAATTCGAATTGTGTGATGCACAGGCAGACAAAACTTTACATCAATGGACAAGCCAAAATGTTAACTGGCAATAGAGATGAATATTGACGAAAGACTCAGTTTTCGTCTGCGCTTTTCATAAGGAAGCTCCTTTCTGTAGAGTAGATAACTGATTAGTCGTCAGTTTCATTTTACAGAAGGAGCCCTTTTTTCGTATTAATTTAACTTTATTTCTGATTCCAATCCTTTTTTACGTTATTTTACTGCTATGCAACGCTAGTGGGCAACTGGTACTCTTGTAGAAGGGGAGTCAATCCGCAACTCTTTTCCCACCAAACAATAAAAGAACATTTCATTTAAAAATGAGAGGATGAGTAAAAATGGATAATTCACAAGAGAGAATCTGTAAGTTTCTAACTCAAAACAAGTTAAAATTCATCAGTGAAGATCAAGTAGCTAAAAAGTTCGGATACAAGAACATACTGACTTTTTACATTGGGAAAGAAGGATGGTCAGCCTATGGTATTGATGGAAGAGACTTTAAAGGTCGAAACCATCAAACATCTAAGGTTGGATTTCTTATTACTGAGTATAAAGAATTTGAGGATGGTGTATATTAAAAAGCTGAATTTATGGGAGGGGAAAGAGTTATCTAATAGAAAATAAAAGCAATATTTTACAGCGATAATAGCACTTTGTGACACCCGTTTAACCCCTATAATGGGCTTTAGCAAGTTCATATATTGGGGTAGGCGGTACGGGGCTATTTCCCTTACAATTATTCCTGAACCATTGCCATATTGAGTAAGTGCTGCCTGTGTACGTTGCAATAATATAGTTAGTGGTAGAAGTAGAAGGAATTTAGAATGGAGTTGATTTTAAATGGGGTACCCTGGAATGCCACCCGGGTTTTGGATAGAACTTATTAAAATACTATCAGTTGTTATTTTACTGGTTGGCGTTATTCCAGCTGTTTTTCGTTATAGAATGGGTGCAAGTAAAAAGAAATGGTTTTCATATAATCATATAAATGAATTTCATAAAAAAGTCGATTGGACACTCCGTATAGTTTTTGCGATTTCTCTTATAATTAGTGGAATCCTTTTTATTAGTCAGCCCTTTATAACATATATAGTACTTGGGTTTTTCACACTAACTCAAATCGGTGTTCAAGCATATATAGAATGGAGATTTTCGGATAACAGAAAAGACTTTCAGGTATCACTAATCCAGCTTACCTTAACTTTTATTACCTTACTTGGATTCGTCTTCTGGTTAAAATATTTTTCATAGGAACAGTTACTTTAAGTAGATTTAATAAAGCAAACGAACGCGATTGTTGGCTAAATACTTTTTTGAAAGGGGAGCTTTGGCTATTCTTTTTTTGTGTTGTTTGCGGGTTCCCTTAGTTAGTGCTGCCTGTGAACGGTGCAATTCAGACACGATTCAGAATTAATTCGAATTGTGTGATGCACAGGCAGACAAAACTTGGAGTTTAATTTATTCTATGTTTTTTCTTATTCTTTACTAATCGTTCTAGAAATGATATTCTAAAAGAAGTTAAATTAGTTGCAGTTAAATGTCCTATAATTAGAATGTTCATTCTTGTTAAGGTGCTCGTATTTAGGGAGGAATTATGGCTAGAAGTAAAGAGTTTGATGTAAATCAAGTATTAAGAAAAGCCATGGAGCTTTTTTGGCAACAAGGGTATGAAAAAACATCTATGCAAGAGCTAGTAGACTATATGGGCATTCATCGCAGAAGCATCTACGATACGTTTGGCGACAAACGTACATTGTTTTTGAGTGCCTTATCTCACTATGAAGAGTTAATTACTAGTGAAACGAAGAAGAGAGTAGTTTCAAAATTACTGGTAAAACAAGGGATACGAGAAGTGTTTAACATGATAATTTACCCAAATCTTAATTTGCCAAAAGGATGTTTGTCTGTAAATGCAGCTGTTGAATTATCTTTGCTTGACGAGGAAATTGCAACAAAGATTGCAGAAATGTTTACAAAGACAGAAGCTCTCTTTTATGAGCTGCTGAAACATGGGCAGAAAAACGGAGAAATATCTAAGAATCATGATCCTGAAGTATTGTCTCTTTTTCTTCATAATTCACTTGTAGGGTTACGCGTATTAGTGAAGATTGAGGCTGATAAAAAGAAATTAGAAAGCATTGTTGACATGACACTTTCAGTGTTAGACTAACTTTCTTTTTTTTTACTTTTCTAGAACGAACATTCTAGAAGTGCAGATGAAATTGAAACTAATTTATAATCTATCAAATCAATCCGAACTCACCGTTCGAAAGGGGAAAAATGATGTCAAAATTTACAATTCCAACTGAATCAAGTTATATCGAAGCTGGAGGGATCCGATTTGCCTATAGAAAGTTCGGCCAAGAAACAGGAATTCCGCTAGTTTTCTTCATTCACTTCCGCGGAACAATGGAAAATTGGGATCCTAATATGATTGGTGTTTTAGCTGAAAGTCGACCTATTATTCTTTTTGATAATGCTGGTGTCGGTGAATCCAGTGGTGAAACTCCGACTACTGTAGCTGAGATGGCAAAGGATGCAGCGACTTTCATTAAAGCACTTGGCTTAGAGAGAGTCGATATCCTTGGTTTTTCAATTGGCGGATTTGTTGCACAGGAGTTAGTATTGCAGCAGCCAAATATGGTACGACGCATCGTCTTGGCGGGAACTGGTCCACAATCTGGTGTCAATGATCCTAGAAAAGACGTGTATGAAGCGATGACTCAAGTTGGTGGAGATGAAAATGATGCTCTGGAGAATTTCTTGCTCCTATTTTACGGTCCGACCGAAACGAGTCGGACGGCTGGAATATCTTCATATAAACGAATCTTGAGCCAGAAAAAAGTGGAAAGTTCACCTCAAGTGCTCGATGCGCAATTACAGGCAATCTCCCAATGGACTGAGCGGGATCCTGAACAGAAATACGACTGGTTGCAGAAGATTACGCAAGCGGTACTCGTGACTAATGGGGTTAAAGACGTCATGGTTCCGACCGAAAACAGTTATATTCTTACGGAAAACTTACCTAATGCCCAACTCATTATTTATCCAGACTCCGGACATGGACATCTATTCCAGTACCCAGAACAGTTTGCTGGACATGTAAAGCTATTTCTTGATTCTAAGTAATTAAGGGGGGAGAAGACAATTAGTCATAGATAATCAATTATTACTAACCACTTTATGCTTAGACTATATGACAACAAAAAAGGAGAATGAAAATGAAAAAAATATTTGAAGAGGTTCGTATTGGAGACGTTATATTGAAAAATCGCCTAGGTATGTCACCAATGACGAGAAATAGAGCTTTACCTGATGGTACCCCAGGCGAGTTAGCGGCTGAATATTATGGTCAACGTGCTTCTTTTGGTTTAATCATAAGTGAAGGTACACAACCTTCAAATGATGGTCAAGGGTACTTAAATACACCTGGGATTTATACACCATCTCACATAGAAGGTTGGAAGAAAATAACGAGTCGTGTACACAATGAAGGTGGCAGCATATTCATTCAGCTCATGCATGTAGGGCGTGTTTCACATCCTGACAATACACCACATCATCGACAAGCAGTTGCACCTTCTGCTATTGCACCTGGCACAGAAATGTTTACAGGTGAGGGGATGAAAGATATCCCGACGCCTAGGGAATTAGGTCAAAATGAGCTAAAAGAAGTCATTCAAGAATTTCGTACAGCCGCAGCCGCAGCAATTGAAGCTGGAGCTGATGGAGTCGAAATTCACGGGGCAAATGGGTATCTAATTCAACAGTTCCTTAGTGAGAACTCAAATCATCGTCAAGATGCCTATGGTGGTTCAATTGAAAACCGGGCTCGATTTGCAATTGAAGTAACTAAAGCAGTCATTGATGAAATTGGTGCAGAAAAAACGGGAATTCGGTTCTCGCCTCAAGGGACATTGAACGGAATTGAGGAAGGTGATACAAATATTGAGATGTATCGATATTTAATAGGGGAATTAAATAAGCTTGATTTGGCTTATCTTCATATTATGCACTTTGGCAATGAACCCTTATTACAAGAAATACGTCAATTGTGGACACAACCACTAGTGGTAAATAGAGCGGGACGTCCACTTGAACAACTTACTGTGGACTTGGATAATGGTCTAGCAGATGTCGCAACAGTAGGGATTTGGGCACTAGCTAATCCGGACTTCATTGAGCGTATAAAGAAAAACGCTCCCCTAAATGAACCGGATGTAACTAAGCTCTATGCTGGTGGTGCACAGGGTTATACAGATTATCCTAACATGGAAGAATAAAAATCTCAATAGCAGTAAGAATAAGTGAAATGATGAATGGCGTACAACTAAAAATTGTACGCCATTAGATTTTTAAGTGGAAAGGAAGCTAGAAAAGTATGAAAGCTGCTCAAATGCAGAAATACTCAAAAGGAATTCAAGTGGAAATAAATAATGTGGAAATACCGGAAATCGATAATAACGAGGTGCTTGTTAAAGTAAAAGCAGCAGGTGTAAATCCATTAGATATTCTGATTTTAAATGGCAGTGTCCGAATGATTGCTGATTATGAGTTTCCACTAACATTAGGCAATGAACTATCTGGTGTTATAGAGGCGGTTGGTAAAGATGTTGTTGATTTTCAGGTTGGCGACAAAATTTATTCGAGATTGCCGGTGAATAAAATAGGAGCTTTTGCTGAATATGTGGCGGTCAAAGATGATGCTATAGCTAAAATGCCTGAAAATCTATCCTTTATAGAAGCGGCTGCGGTCCCCCTTACTGCTTTAACAGCTTATCAAGCATTGAAGGATTTACTCCATGTTCAGCCTAATACAAAGCTATTTATTCCTGGAGGAACCGGTGGCTTTGGTGCTATGGCAATTCCCATTGCTAAATCAATGGGGTTATATGTGATTACAAGTGGCAGTGAAAGAGGTCGATCACGTACACTGTCGATTGGGGCAGGTCAATATATAAATTATAAGGAAGAAAACTATGCTGAGGTTCTATCCAATATAGATTACGTTATAGATACCTTAGGTACAACTGAAATAAAAACGGAACTTGGTATTTTAAAACCTCATGGAAAATTAGTATCATTGAAGGCTACACCCAATTATCGCTTTGCCGTTGAAAATAACCTTCCAATGTGGAAAAGAATGTTGTTTGGTTTAGCGGGTGCTCGTTTAGACCGTTTAGCAGCAAAAGATAAAAAAGAATATCACTTTTTATTTGTGCAAGCCAATGGAAGACAGTTACAAGAGATTACTAGTCTTATTGAAAATGAGGATATTACGGCTTCAATTGATTCAACTTATAAATTTGTCGACATTAATCAGGCATTACATAAAGTTTCTACTGGCCACTCGCAAGGGAAAGTTATTGTAACTTTCTAAGGGAAGGGGCGAATTTGATATCTATCAGCTCATCATTTACCCAGACGATGGACATCTTCACCTGCGTCGTTGAAAAATACGCTTAAAAATTTAAAATTTATTATTTAGGAGACGTGGATAATGAATCACTTAGAAAACTTAAAGAAAATGATGACGGGTGAAATACCTGAACCCCCAGTTGCACAAGTACTTGGTTTTAAGGTGGTAGATGTTGAAGAAGGTAGAGTTGTTATAGAAATAGAAGCTTCTGAAAGATTGCATAATCCGATGGGCACGCTGCATGGTGGGATACTTTGTGATATAGCTGATGCTGCGATGGGATATGCTTTTGCTAGTACGCTTGCTGAAGATGAACTTTTTACAACAATGGAAATTAAATTAAATTTCCTTAAACCTATTTATGAATCGAAACTTCGAGCTGAGGGAAAATTAATTAAAAAAGGCGCCACAGTTGGACTACTGGAATGTCATGTATATGATGAAAATGGAAGTCTTGTTGCTCATTCAACTAGTACGTGTATGATTTTAAAAGGAAATTCTAAACAAAAAAGAGTGAAGAAATGAAGTTTTGAATGAATAGAGAATTTAACTCTTTTTTCACGAATCGTTTATGTATACAAATAAAACGAAGATTAAATTCACGAAGGGATCTGGTGAAGAAAATGAATAATTTTCTAGCAATGGTATTAGATAAAGTAAATGATCAAACAAAGTTAGAATTCAAACAATTAAGTATGGATGATCTTCCAGAAGGGGAAGTAACCTGGATTTCAGGATTTGATCAGTAATTTACCCTTAAAAAGTTAAATTAGATGTGGTAGTAAAGGAAGCCATTACTGTATACATCACAATAAATACGTAAAACTTCGTATAGTTATCCGACTAATATCCGATGACCGTTTCTGTAAAACGAAAAAGTTAAAAGGCGTTTGGGAATAAGCGCATTCCCAAATGCCTTTTACATTTATTTGTTCTTTAAGATTGTGTTTCTTATTGCAGGAAATCCTCAGTCGAAGTTACAGCGCAATACATACCGTTAAGTGCGCCGACAAATGCATAATGAACCTGTTCTGCTGGAACGGCCTTACCTTCATAAGATAAGTCCCTTGTCGCACATGCATCTTCAATAAGAGTTGTTTCATAGCCTAAATCCACTGCAGCTCTAACTGTTGCATCAATACACATATGAGTCATCATACCGACAACCACTACCTTTGTTATTCCTTTTTCTTTTAATTTGCTTTCCAAATCAGTCTTTAAAAAACTATTAGGGAAATGTTTGATAATAATGCTTTCGTTTTCCAAAGGTTGAACAGTTTCATGTATTTCAGCACCTTCCGTATCTGGAAGGAAAAATCCTAATGCTGGATCAGCTGCGATATGCTGAACATGGAAAATGTTTTCATTGTTGTTCTGTCTAAACGATTCAAGAACTTTCGCAGCATTAGCGGCCGCTTTATCTGGATTAACTAATTCCATCTTTCCATTTGGGAAATAGTCATTTTGAATATCTACAATAATTAGAGCTGTGCTCATTATTCTCCACCTCATTTACAGTATTTTGATACACTATAATCATAACTCGTATATTGATTTGTATCGATAAGTTGATGAAACACTTTTGTCTCAAAAAATTTCACGGTGAAAGGAATGTATTATGGAACTTGATAACATTGATTTTCAGATCCTTCAATTATTATCCAATAATTCACGTATTCAATGGAAAGACTTAGGTGAACAAATTCATATGACGGGACAAGCAGTAGGGAATCGTATTAAAAAACTTGAGGAAAGTGGTGTAATTAAAGCTTACACTCTACTAGTTGATGAAATGAAATTAGGATTTTCTTATACAGGGTTTGTAATTATTTATATGAAATCAGCAAACCATGATTCATTTATACGTTTTATTAATAATCAAAATGTGGTAGTTGAAGCTCACCGAGTATCGGGAGAAGGCTGTTACCATTTAAAAGTAAAGGTAGATTTACATGAAACGTTAAATGCATTTTTAGATAAAATTTTAGAATTTGGGAACTATAAACTATATCTTTCAATTAATGAAATCAAGCATACGCATCCAATCAATGCTAAATAAGTTGGTTATTTATCTCGGATAGGGTCGTAGTAAACTTTCACAATTTCTAGTGGTGAGCTTCGTTTTATTTTATCTAAGGACTCATGCAAGTTGAAAAAAGCAACTGAGAGTAACGGATTACTCAAGGTTGCTTACAATTTACTTGTTATTAGATTCGAAGCGTTTATAAGGGAGTATAGCGACAATGCCCAAAATAGGTCCAATCGCTAAGAGTGTAACTACCCATTCCCAGCTAAAGATTTTTTGGGAAATAGGCATTAGTTTAATCGAGTTGAGGCTTCTTTAATTTTGTACTTGAAATAACAAACGCGATGACAAGCACAACTGCGGCAAATGCATACGGCATATCGATGTTGATATCAAATAAAATACCGCCAATAATCGGTCCTATTATGATGCCTAAGCTAGTGTAAGCAGAGTTCATTCCCGCAATATACCCCTGGTTTTCCCCAGCGATTTTTGATAAAAAGGATGTCACAGCAGGGCGTAAAATGTCACCAGAGAAAAACACAATGCTCGTAATGACAATCATCGTCCAGTAACCGTCTATTAAAATCGTAATAAAGATAAAAATAGCGGAAGATAGTAAGGTTAAATTAATCAGCATTCGTTCACCAATTACGTTGACCATCTTATCAAAGAATAAAATTTGAGCGACAACCCCAGCGATTGAGCCGACTGTAATAATGATCGAAATATCACGGACCGTAAAGCCAAGCTTTTCGTCGACGAATAAGCTAAACATCATTTCATAAACGGCAAGTCCAAACGCTAGTACGAACACGACCAGTAGTGGTGTGAAGTACTGTGGCTGAAAAGATTTTTTAAACTCCTGAATAAACGCTGGTCGTACAGCGGATGCCCGATTTTTTTGTAGCTGCTCTGTTGAAATCGAATCGTCTAATACAAGGGAAATAACAATGGCAGTAATCAATGAAATGGCAGCAGCAAAGAAGAACGGTGCGCGTATCCCAAACTCTGCAATAAATCCGCCAATTCCTGGTCCAATTATAAATCCTAAACTAATCGCAGCCGATTGGTAACCTAACGCTTTTGCACGATTTGCTAGCGTCGTTTTATCGGCAATATACGTAACAACGGCGGGCATAATAAAGGCGGCACCTACACCGCCAAGTAGACGGCTCACAAATAATAGCCACGTTTCATTTGAAAAGCCAAACAGTGCCTCTGAAAATGAAAATAACAAAAGACCGATGACCATCATTTTTTTACGGCCGATTGAATCGACCCATGCACCTGTAAAAGGGGAAGCCAGAAACTGCGCAAGGGCCATCGCGGCGAACAAGTAACCGACAACGGCACCACTTAATCTTAGGTCCTTCGCAATCGATGGCATAACTGGTGCGGCAAGTCCCATCCCCACAAAAGCAATAAATAAACTAGATAATGCAAGTGCAATAGACACTTTCTCTTTTCGATTCATAATTGATTACCTCTATTTAATGGTCAAACAATTCACGGTCCTATTTGTTGGAGGATGAAATGGATGCATTCACTTTCTTCATTGTTTGCAATACATTTTGCAATTGTTCTAAATCGATGTCAGCGAAGTGCTCCATCATAAATTCTTTATCTGCTTCTTCGCTTAATGCCTGATAAGCGAGACCTTCCTTTGCTAGTACGATGAAAAACTCGCGATGATTAGTTGGATTGGCCTCACGTTTGATGAAATTTTGTGCTTCGAGCTTCGATAATACTTGGCTCACAGCACTTTTAGAAATCGCGAATTTCTTGGCGATTTCATTTGCTGTGATACGTGGATTGTCCTTCACAAAAAATAAAATCGTATCTTGCTGTGTTGTTAAATTGTAAGCATTGAACTTTTGCGCGTTTTTATTGTATAAAAGATAATTTAAGTAATATTCACTCAAAACGACAGTAAGGTCTTTTAACATTATTTGATAATTTGCAAGCATAATATCCTCCTTTTACTTCGGTTAAGTAAACTGAACTTAACTGACGAAATGTATCATATATGTTAAAGAACTTTTTGTCAATAATTTTTTCATTCCACATAAAACGTATAGAAGGTTCATTTGGTTATATGAAAAATATAAAAATAGCTTGTAATAAACCAAAAACGAAAGATAAATGCCAAGCACTACTTACGGGAATGGAATTCACCAAAAGTCAGTGGAAATAATCCAAATAAAAATGGTTCCAATCATCAAATACTGATGATTGGAACCATTTTTTCTTTGACTCTTCAGGATTAACCTTGCAATATACCAGGGATTTCACGCTCTTATATTTCCTTATTATGATCTCCCCATTGGCACATCGTCTGGATAATAGGCCAAAGCGTTTGCCCCTTTTCAGTCAGGCTATACTCAACCTTTGGAGGAATTTGTGGATATTCCTCACGATGGACTATACCATCAGCTACCATATCCTTAAGTGTAGAACTGAGCGTTTTATAAGTTATTTTCCCCATCATACGCTGAAGTTCATTATAACGAACTGGACCATTTTTTGATAAATTGTAAATAATTAGCAGCTTCCATTTTCCGTTAATAATAGAAAGTGTGTAGCCGAAAGAGGTTTCTTCGTTGTCAGCAACAATCATTTTAGAATTATTCATATCTACACTATCCTCCTGGATAGTATGCGTCATAAAAGTGCATACTTGTTTGTTGGTTCATATCAACTATATAATATATTTAGATTCAAGTAAAGGAATGCTTTACAGGCAAAACATGTATTGAACCTCTCGCACTTTAAATTTGTTTTTGAGGGAAAACTATATATGCGTGAATGTCTACAAAGAAAATCAATAGGAGGACAAATATAGTATGTTAACACAACAATATCAAGACAACTTAGACACACTACTTCAGAAAATCGAAGAAGCTGAGGCGGTTGTGGTTGGTGGCGCTGCTGGGATGTCTGCTGCCGCCGGGTACAACTGGTATCAGACAGATGAAATCTTTCTGAAGTATTTTGGAGAATTTGCCGGTAAGTATGGGATTGAAAGTATTTTTTATGGTTTTTATCACCATTTTGCAACAAGAGAAGAACGCTGGGCTTATATTGCTACTCTTAACAAGTTTGTCTATGATGCCGAAGCCGGAAAGCCCTACCTTGATTTATTGCAACTGCTACAAGACAAAAATTTTTTCGTTCTAACAACGAATCAAGATACTCAGTTTTCAAAAGTTTTTCCTGAAGAGAAAGTGTCTGCGATTCAAGGAGATTGGCGTTACTATCAATGTAGCAACCGTTGTCACGATCATGTTTATTTTAATAAAAAGCAAGTTGAGGAAATGTACGCAAACATAGAGGGAACTAGAATTCCCACAGAGTTGATACCTACTTGTTCAGAATGCGGGAAGGATATGGAACCGTGGGTGCGATCCCGTGTTTTTCTGGAAGGAAGCCATTTCAGAAGCGAATTAATGAAATTTCAAGCATACCTTATGAAAAATAAATATAATAAGATCTTATTTTTGGAATTGGGCGTAGGGACGATGACACCGATGTTTATTAAAGAACCATTTTGGGAGATGACTCATAGTTTGCCGAATGCATACTATATCAGCATCAATCCTAAAGATGCGGTGGTTCCTAGAGAGATAAGCGAAAAAGGACTCGCAATTAACGAAGATATTGCCCGAGTGCTTGAAGATGCCCTGAACGAGAAGGCGAAAGTAGTTCAATGATAGAAAAGCAAAAAATACTAAGGAGGACAAAAAAATATGTTAACACAACAATATCAAGACAATATAGCAACATTACGGGAAAAAATTGAAGAAGCTGAGGCAATTGTGGTAGGTGGCGCTGCTGGGATGTCTGAGGCGATCGGACACAGTTTTTATCATACTGATGAAAATTTTCTGAAGCATTTTGGGGAATTTGCAGATAAGTATGGTATTAAAAACCTTTTTGAGGGCTTTTATTACCGTTTTTCTACAAGTGAGGAACGCTGGGCTTTTCTTGCTACTGAAATCAAGTTTTTACATGATGCCGAAGCTGGTCGCCCTTACCTTGATTTATTGCAACTCCTTCAAGGAAAAAACTATTTCGTTGTTACAACGAATCAAGACGCACAGTTTTCCAAGACTTTCCCCGATGAGAAAGTTTCCCCAATTCAAGGGGATATGCGTTATTTTCAATGTGGCTCCCGTTGCCATGATCAGGTTTATTTTAATAAAGAGCAGGTTGAGAACATGTATGCAAACATAGATGGAACCAGAATCCCAACAGAGTTAATTCCAGTATGTCCAAAATGCGGACAGGAAATGGAACCATGGGTGCGCTCTTATGTATTTCTTGAAGGAAGCTCTTACCAAAGTGAATTAAGAAAATACAATGAGTTTCTTATAAAAAACAAAGATAAAAAGATTCTCTTTCTGGAATTAGGCGTTGGAACAATGACACCAATGTTTATTAAAGAGCCGTTTTGGAACATGACTTACAGTTTTCCGGATGCCTACTATATTACAATAAATCCTAAAGATGCGGTCGTTCCTCAAGAGTTAAGTGAAAAAGGACTTGCCATTAAAGAAGATATTGCACGTGTCTTACAAGATGCTTTGAGCGGGAAGGAAAAAAGAGATTCGGCTATTTGATAAGTAGGGAGCAATTCGACTACGCATTACACGAATTCATTAAGTAAAATAGATTCATCAAAATTTTATATAAATGGAGGATCATATGAAAGAGAACTATCAAGACGTTTTAAGCAAAATCAAGAATGCGGACAGTGTTCTAATTGGCGCAAGTAACGGCCTCGCCATTTCTGGAGGTACTAATATTTTTGCTGAGGATTCGTCCTTCATAGAACATTTTGGCGATTTTCGTAAGAAATATGGTTTTCGTAGCATCCTACAGGGAGCTTTTTATCCATATCCTTCTGAGGAAGAGAAGTGGGCATTTTTCAGCCGTATGTACGCCTACTTTTTAAACAACAAGGAAGCTAGTCCTGTTATGAAAAACCTTTATGAACTGGTGAAGGATAAAAATTATTTTGTGGTTACTTCTAATACAGATTCTCATTTTAAACTGACAGGATTTCCAAAGGAACGCCTTTTCGAACTAGAGGGCAATAGTCGGTATTTGCAATGTTCTCATGGTTGCCATCATCAAATTTACCAAGGTGACGAAATATTGAGTGAAATGGCCCGGAACCAAGAAAACGGAAAAGTTCCTTCAAGCCTTATTCCTAAATGTCTAGAATGTGGTGGTCCAATGCAAGTCCATGTAGAAGTCGATCGCAATTTTCTAAGAGGTGATGCATGGCAAGCCAGCTTTCAAGCTTATCAGGATTTTATCGATAATGCTCATGGCAAAAAAATAGTCTTACTGGAATTAGGCGTAGGTGCAAGAAATCAATTGATTAAAGCCCCATTTATGAATATAGCTAACTCAGAAGAAAATGCTACCTATATTACCTTTAATAAGGGGAGAGAGCTTTATATTCCAGATCTCATTGCTGATAAATCCATTGGTATCGACGGTGATATTGCGGAAGTGTTAGAGCAATTAGTTCAACTGAAATAAGCTGATTTACCTTAGTAGAAAAGAGAGGGAGAATGACTAATGTTTCTGTCAACTATTCTGGATAAACCTGTCTGCCAACCAATCAAAAAGCCTTATGAACGATGGTATACATTCATGGAGAAAAATGTAGAGTTTTGGCTGCCGGATAGTGAATGGCATACGAAAGCCCATTGCGCCCGCGTTCTGTTACTGGCCCTCCTCATCGGCCATCAAAAAGGTCTGAGTGAGGAGGAAAAGGACGCGCTGGGTATGGCGGCTGTTTTCCATGACTCTCGACGCCACGATGATGGGATTGATAAAGGACATGGTAGTCGTGCGGCAGCGTATTACAAAGAGTATTGCCGTGAGCACGGTTTGTCCTACGATGCACAAACCTACTACATTACCTATTACCATGACCAGGATGATTCGCTAGGTTTGTCAGAGATTGCGAAGTCTTCCGATTTAAGTGAACAGGCTGTGCTGCTGTATCAGATTTTCAAGGATGCTGACGCACTGGATCGCTTCCGTCTGGGTCCTGATGGTTTGGATGAGAATTTTCTTCGGACCGAAGAAGCACGTCAACTTGTTGACTTTGCAAAAGATCTCTTACAGAAAAGTAATGAAACTAATGCATAAAAAAGTCTATTTATCGTAAGCAGGTCCGAGCGCATTTTGTTAGGTTAGGAGGTAAGTGTAATGAACAAGTATATAGATGATAGCTTCGCCCTTCACACGGACTTGTACCAAATCAATATGGCGAAAGCTTATTGGGATGATATGATTCATACCAAAAAAGCTGTATTTGAATTGTATTTTCGGAAATTGCCGTTTGGAAATGGCTATGCGCTTTTTGCTGGATTGGAACGAATCATTGATTATCTCCAAGCATTTCATTTTTCTGATAGCGATTTAGATTATTTAATAGAACTTGGCTATCAGGAGGACTATGTTGACTTCTTGCGAACTATACGTTTTACAGGAACTGTTCGTGCCATGAAAGAAGGGGAAGTTGTATTTGGCAACGAGCCCATTCTTCGTATCGAAGCACCGTTAGTTGAAGCGCAACTTATCGAGACGGCCTTGTTAAATATCGTGAACTATCAAACGCTCATCGCAACCAAAGCTTCTCGGATTAAACAAGTCGCGGGTGACCAACCCGTTTCAGAGTTTGGTACACGACGCGCACATGAATTTGATGCTGCATTATGGGGGACAAGAGCTGCTTATATTGGTGGATTCTCTAGCACAAGCAATGTTCGGGCAGGAAAACGATTTGGTCTTCCTGTTACAGGAACACATGCCCATTCCTTTGTTCAAGCGTATCAAGATGAATACACTGCTTTCCATAAATATGCGAAAAGTCACAAAAATTGTGTCTTCTTAGTGGATACCTATGACACGCTAAAATCAGGAGTTCCTACAGCAATCCAAGTCGCCAAAGAACTAGGCGACAACATAAATTTTGTAGGCATTCGCTTAGATAGTGGAGATTTGGCTTACCTTTCCAAAGAAGCAAGAAAGTTATTAGATCAAGCAGGATTTGTTGACACTAAAATTTATGCTTCGAATGACCTTGATGAATATACCATTATGAGCTTACACGCACAAGGAGCGAAAATCGATGCATGGGGAGTTGGTACCAAAGCCATCACCGCCTACGATCAACCAGCTTTAGGTGCTGTGTACAAACTGGTCTCGATTGAAGATGACAACGGCCAGATGCGTGACACGATTAAAATTTCTGCAAGCCCTGAAAAAGTCACAACACCAGGATTAAAAAAGGTATACCGTATTATCAATAATCTGACGAAAAAATCAGAGGGAGATTATATCGCCTTAGCCAACGAACAACCTGAAAAAGAAGCCAAACTTCACATGTTTCATCCTGTGCATACCTACATTGGAAATTTCGTCACCAATTTTACGGCAAAAGACTTGCACGAAGATATTTTCGATAATGGCACGCTTGTCTATGAATGTCCGTCAATTCACCAGATTCAATCGTATGCTGGGCAACAACTAAATCTTTTATGGGACGAATATAAACGTTCATTAAATCCAGCGGAATATCCTGTAGATTTAAGTCGGGCTTGTTGGGATAACAAAATGAAAAACATAGAGCAAGCAAAAAAACATAAACGAAAAGCTGTACTCGTATGAGGAGAGAAAATATGAGGAATTTATTTTGGAGTTGAATTAAAATGGCAAATGAAGCTCTATTAATTGTTGATATGAGTAATGATTTTGTAGCTGATAATGGAACATTAACTGTTGGTAAAACAGCACAAGAAATAGTGGCCTATATTAAGGATTTGGCAACAAGTTTTTTAGAAGAGGGAAATGTAGTTGTCGTATCAATGGATGCACACCAACCAAATGACCCGCATTTTGAATTATGGCCACCACATAATATTGTAGGTACAGAAGGGCAACAATTGTACGGAGATTTATATGATTGGTTTCAAAACAATAAAGATAATGAAAGTTTAATTTATACGCCTAAAACGAACTATAATGCATTCTTTCAAACAAATTTGGCTGAAACGTTAAGAAGTTTAGGCGTAGAAAAGGTCCATACTGTTGGGGTAACGACGGATATTTGTGACTTTTTAACAGTTGCAGGAGCAGACGCAGAAGGATTCAAAACAGTCATTCATAAAAGAGGGGTAGCAACATTTACTGATCTGGGAGAAACAATGGTAAACCATACGAAACGTTGCTTCCATACTCAAGTTATTGAATAAATACAAAATCAATTAGGACGGTGAAAAAACATGTTGGACTTGTTACCACGAATTAATGAATTAGCGAAAAAGCAGCGTGAAGAAGGGTTAACAAATGTAGAAAAAGCCGAGCAGCAAGTGCTTCGTGAAGATTATTTAGGTGCTATACGCGGGCAAGTTCTCCATACTTTCTCAGGAATGAAGATAGTGGATTCGCTTTTAAATGATGTAACACCTGAAAAGATTCGCGAATTAAAAACAAAAGATTAAAAGTGAAAAAATGGGACATGCCGCCGCGATAAGGGCTGTTTTGCCAGGTTCCCATTGTATCGGGTACAAGTCCCCCCTCTGTTGCTGTATGTGTACTAGTAATCCGGACTTGACGATTCAAGTTGTTGGTGGTTTTATTATTCGGCCGATGCCGAACACAAAAGACGAGACAATTTGTTTCATTATGTTGTGTATTTAAATGGAAAATAATTATTAAATTTAAGAAATGAGGTTTTATTAAAATGAAGAAATTTAAAAAGACATCTATGCTTTCAATGACGGCGCTTCTGATGAGCGCATTATTAGCTGCTTGCGGTAGCCCTCAGGAGAGCCAACCTGAGCAAAATACTTCTCAACAACAAGAACAGGAAATGACTATCCAACAAATCCGAAATGCTACATTAACTGTAGAATACGGTGGGCAAAAGTTCTTGATTGATCCGATGTTTTCCAAAAAAGGCGAATTCGATCCTTTCCTTCCTGCCGAAAGAGATGATCGAAATCCAATCGTTGAATTACCAATGTCCGTTGATGAGATTCTTGATGGTGTAGATGCTGTCATCATTACTCATACACATGAGGATCACTTTGACCAAGCAGCAAAAGAACAGCTGCCTAAAGACATTAAGATGATTATGCAAGATGAACAGGATGCTGAATTAGCCAAAGAATTAGGATTCACGAATATTGAAGTCATGGAAGAAGAAGTAGGTATAGACTTTAATGGAGTTGAACTTACTGAAGTTGATGGTCGACACGGACATGGAGAAACGGCAAAGCTCATGGGAAACGTTATGGGGATTGTCTTCCAACACACGGATGAAAAAACATTGTATGTAGCTGGTGATACCGTCTGGTATGAAAAAGTACAAGAGATTATCGATACCTACAAACCAGAAGTTATTATGCTAAACGGTGGCGAAAACCAATTTGTTGAAGATGGCCCTGTTGGCCCTCTTATTATGGGGAAAGAAGACATATATGAAGTATACAAGGCTGCTCCTGAAGCCGACATCATTGTTAGCCACATGGAAGCAGTTAACCATTGGGGATTGTCCAGAGAAGAATTAAAGAACTTTATCAACGAAAAAGGAATCAAGTCTAATGTATTAGTTCCAGACGATGGAGAATCTTACTCATTTTAAGGTGGAAATTGAAAAACGTGTAGTGAATTTTAATTTACAATACAAGAGACCCATGAAGGGTCTCTTGTATTATTCTTACTAAAAATATTTTGTTGTTAAACTACATTATTCAAATCTCTTTTTCAGACAGGTGGGTAAGAGTTTGAAGTTATCGCTCACTGTTTACTCCGACGTGCGGCTTTCACTGCATACGGCGTTCCAACTAATTCAATTCAATTCAATTCTATTCTATGTACTTGTAGAATTGAATTTTGTTTTCTTCAGAAATCAAAAGGAATGATAATGGATAGTGTAATTCTTTTTCTCCACTAGCAGCAGAAATTACGATTGATGATAGAAAGTTTTTATAAAAAGATAGGAGGAATACAAATGGAGAAAGCACCAAAAGACACACGTGTCGTAGTAGGAATGTCAGGCGGAGTCGATTCTTCTGTTGCTGCGCTGCTTCTAAAAGAGCAAGGCTATGACGTAATCGGGATGTTCATGAAGAACTGGGACGATACAGACGAATTTGGTGTTTGTACGGCTACAGAAGACTACGAAGATGTTATCCGCGTCTGCAATCAACTGGATATCCCCTATTATGCCGTGAATTTTGAAAAGCAGTATTGGGACAAGGTTTTCACCTATTTCTTAGAAGAATATAAGACGGGAAGAACGCCAAATCCCGATGTGATCTGCAATAAAGAAATCAAGTTCAAGGCATTTTTAGATCATGCCATGAGCATTGGAGCCGATTATGTCGCTACAGGACATTATGCACGTGTGGTCAGAGAAAATGGAAAAGTTCACATGTTGAGAGGGAAAGATGAAAATAAGGATCAGACATATTTCCTTAATCAATTAACTGAGGAGCAGTTAAGTAAGGTGTTATTCCCAATAGGTGATATGGAAAAACCAGAAGTAAGGGAAATAGCAACCAAAGCTCATTTGGTGACCGCATCCAAAAAAGATAGCACAGGCATTTGCTTTATTGGTGAACGAAATTTTAAAGAGTTCTTGAGTGGGTATTTGCCTGCTCAAAAGGGGAATATGGAGAAATTCGACGGGAAAGTTGTCGGACAGCATGATGGAACTATTACTATACAATTGGACAGAGGCATGGATTGGGGATCGGAGGAAACGGCGATCCTTGGTTTGTAATTGGAAAGGATATTGAAAGGAATGTACTATATGTTGGACAAGGCTTCAACCATGAATTGCTATACTCAGACAGTATCATTACTGATAATGTAAGCTGGATTTCAAAGGAATCTATACCTGATACATTTGAATGTACTGCAAAATTCCGCTATCGCCAACCGGACAATAAAGTAACGGTAGAACGCTTGGATGATTCGCAATTTAAAGTCACTTTCCACGAACCGATTCGTGCCATAACGCCTGGACAAGCAGTTGTCTTCTATCAAGGAGAAGAATGCCTCGGTGGAGGAACCATTAACCAAGTATATCGTGACGACAAACAACTAACATATGTTGGCTAAAAAGGGCACTGAAAAAGTTCTTTTTTATAGTAAGAACTAGTTGATTGTAGTGAAGAGCGGCGACTCCAGCGGGAACAGCGCGAGCTGAAGACCCCGCAGGAACGCAGTGACGAGGAGGCTGAAGCCGTGCCCGCGGAAAGCGTCCGCTCGGAACGGAAATCAACGAGATTGAAGGAAATCGGTCTTTTTCAGTGCCTTCGGCTAAAATGGAGGGATCGTTGATGGCGGACATTTCTATTTTACTTGCATTCGGTGCAGGTGCACTAACTTTCATATCGCCTTGTGTATTTCCACTTTATCCTGCATTTTTATCGTACATTACAGGAATGAGTGTAGCTGAAATACAACTGGGTGAATTAAAAGGACAGCGCAAAGCAATTTTGCATACAATTTTCTTCTTATGTGGATTTTCAATCATTTATTTAGTATTTGGTTTTGGAACAGTAGGAAGTGCAACTCTCTTAGAGACGTGGTATTTTCAATATGGAGATGTAATTCGACAAATTGGTGCTATTTTAATGGTGCTCTTTGGATTGATTACGATTGGGTTACTCCAACCAAAATTTTTGATGAAGGAACATAAACTGCATATTCAAAACAAACCAGCTGGTTATTTAGGTTCAGTCGTAATTGGATTTGCTTTTGCAGTAGGATGGACACCTTGTATGGGTCCAATTTTAGCAGCTACATTAGCACTTGTAGGTGCAAATCCATCACAGGGTCTATGGTATATGGCAGCTTATGTGTTAGGTTTTAGTATTCCTTTTCTTTTAATGGCATTCTTCATTACTAAATTTACTTGGGTAAAAAAATACAGTGGCCCTGTAATGAAAATTGGCGGAGGAATTATGATAGGTATGGGAATTATTCTGTTTTTTGATAAACTTACACTTATCAATTCATTAGTAGAACCGATATTCGGAGATTTTCAAGGATTTTAACCTATCGAGAAATAAAAGTGTGTTAATTGAATGGAAGCGTCAAATAAAGTCCAACTGTTAACCCGGGGCATGGGCTAAATCGTGCGGGAATGAGCTATTGAAACATGAAATGATTAAATTCACAACAGGGTTTGTAAAATCACTGGCATAAAATTAGCATACTATATGATATAAAACGAATATTTTTTGCAATCTTGAAGTCGTGCTCCATCGTGAGTACGGCTTCTTTTCCTATGGACGGATAGAGGTTAGAATACGTGTAGAGATCGTTGCTACGTCGATATGCTACCATAGATATGATGATCCCTTTTAATTGACGCTGTGCAATAAACAATAATGAACAACTCACCAAATTGTATAAAAATATAGGAAGATTAGATATTGATGTAAAATCCTAATCCACTCCTTATAAATATGTAATTGTAGTGAATTGCCGTAATAGTATCGTGTACAGTGGTCGCCCCCCTTAAAACGGACAAAATAGGGTATAGAATATACAAAGCCTTATTATTCTATTTAAAGGAGAGGTTATTATGTATATCCGGAAAAAGTTAAAAAAGCGTCGTTCAACATTTGAAACAAAATTATATGCGGTTACACAAGTGATAGAGTTCAACCGAAACAAAAGGCTTGTTGCCGAAGAAATTGGCTTCAGTGTAAATTCAGTAATTAATTGGGTCAAAACCTTTGAACAGCACGGTGAGACTGGTCTTCAATCGAAAAACCCAGACTTACTATCAGATGATAGGATTGAATTAGAACGCCTACGTTGCTTTGAGACGAAATATTATCAACAACAAGAGGAGATTGAAATTCTAAAAAAGTTCCAGGTCTTTCTCAAGGAGAACGAAAACAAAAGTCATATGATGCCATAACTTCTTTGAGAAAGGAATATTCGGTTGAAAGACTTTGCAAGACACTTGGTGTATCAAAAAGTGGGTATTATGATTACATGAAGCGCCCACAACAAGGACCATCAGAACGCGATCTTCGAGATATTAAAGCTATAAAACGAACGTATAATAAGAGCAAAGGTACTTATGGTTGTAAACATATTGCAGGAGAACTTAAAGAAAGAGGCCATATTATAAACCATAAACGCGTGGCCAGATTAATGCATGAATTGAATTTAGCATCTAAGATAAGAAAGGCAAGAATCACTAGAGAAACAAGAACAAACCTTGTTGGCCATGTTTATCCAAATATATTAAATCGAAATTTTGATGTAGATTCTCCGAATCTAAAATGGGTTATGGACCTCACCGAAATCAAAGCAGAGGGCGCAAAACTGTTCATTTCAGCTATTGTTGATTTGTTCAATCGAGAACTAATTGCGCTGGCTGTTGGTTCCAGGCCGATTTATGAGCTAGTGGAAGCTACTATTCATATGGCAATGAACGAACGTGATCTTCAGTCAATGAAAGGCATTCTCTTCCATACCGATCAAGGAAGTGTCTTTACATCACTTCAGCACCATAAGAAATCAAAGGAACTTGGCTTTACGCCAAGTATGTCGAGAAAAGCAAACTGTTGGGACAACGCGGTCATTGAAAGTATCTTTTCTCACTTCAAAACCGAATTTGATTTTCATTATCCTTTGAATAATTATGCACAGGCTAAAATCGACTTACTGGCCTTCCGCAACTACTTTAACGATGAGAGAAGCCAAAAACGTTTAGGGTATAAGACACCTAAAGCCTTCTTGGAAGCGCACTTGTTACCTCAAAGCTAGTATTTAACTGCGTCCGATATATAGGGGGCAAACCACAGGTACCTAAAATTAAATCGCTACAATACAGTATTCTTTTTCCTTTTCTTCTCGCGTTAGACGGTTCCAATGACTTCCGTTCTTCCCCTGAATATGATTACATGATAGTGTAACCATTGTTTTCAGCTCCTCCTATTTGGTGGGGATCGTATATCGGGAGTTCTGTGATTGGCACTTCTCCAATACCCTGAAAACAATGGTTTTTTCATTCGCCAACTAGCTAGTAACATAATAGGTACGCGAAATTCAAACATGTAGCTGTTTTGTTATCAATCTTCGTTTAGTCCAAATCAATGTAAATATCAAAATTAGCTCAAATGCGTTCGTCACTGCTCCACTATCTATATTTATAGGTATAGCACTTCCAATAGTCATAACAACGGCACCTATAAAGAAAACTGGCCATTTCGTTTTTTTCCATAAGATCGCACTTGCCACAATGAGAATTAGTGTAACTAATAACACCATAATAGGGGGGCCTGTCGCTTCTTCTACATTTGAATAGCTGATGGCTCCGTATTCTTTCACTACTTCAAGTTCCAACCCCATCACTTCTATCGAAAATTCTAATACGATTAAGCCAACTGTATAAAGAATACCTAAGATGACTAGCCACTTTTTCTTTGCCCATTCAATTCCACTTTCCCGTAACGTACCAATCGAATACATAACGAGTAAGGGTGTTAGTAAAGCATGTAAGCAAAAACGAGAGAAGTTTAAGCTTTCTAGTAACCCTCCTTCACCAATCCACTTACCTGTTGGCAGTAGCAAGTTATCATAAATAAGCGGCAATATTACTATATAAATAACACTAGTCCATCTTGCTAAATCTTGTTTTCTAATGCCGTATAATCCCCAAATCAATAATATCGCATATAAAGCAGCATAAAGAAAATATAAAAACGTGTCCATTTAATCCACCTCCTTTCTAATCCATTCCCAAAGTCCAATAGTTATAACCAGCAAATTTAATAAGGGTACCCTACCCACAAGCGTTTCGTAAGCTATGGGCCGTGCCGAAAAAGAAGAAAGCGATATGATGGCCGTATTACTTGCACATACACCCTTACGTCGAGAAGGCGAAGCTGAAGAAATCGTTAAAGTTGTAGGTTTCTTAACAAGTGATGCGGCATCTTACGTAACAGGTATCAATAAATCAAAAAGCAGGCATGCCAGCGCATGTCTGCTTTTTACGATGTATGAGATCCGTCCGGATGAACTTCCATGGCGGCCGGTATATACTACTGAAATCAATAAAGCAGCTCTGGCTCAGACTAAGAGAGGGGATGCAGATTTTGGGGTACACGTTACTCATTCAATCAAAGATAAAAAAGCCTAATCCCTCCGTATCTTAGACGAGGAATTAGGCTTATCATTTTCAACAATAGCACCCGATGATTGAATAAGTATGTTCATCACCTATTTTCTTTTTTGTCCCTATTGGTGAAAAATGTAGACATCAAAACTATAAAAACAGGCAATATACTCCATAAAAAGAATCCCCAATTATGTGTAATTAAAGATAATACTAAGAAAAAAGCAAGTGCTACAATTGAAATGTAAACCGTACGTGCTTGATATTTATTCAACATACACACCCCTTTTTGAGTATTGGAAATATTTTTCGTGAAATATAACATACATTCTCCATTAAATGGTCCTATTACTGCACAAATTTATTTCGTTATCGTGCACGTTTTTGAGAAACTCCTGCGTTATTCAACAAAATGACTCTATTACTAATTCGGTGCAGTACCTCATTCTAGAAAAGAGCCTATTTATCGAACAAGTTGAAACTTACTTTTTAGGCATAGCGTATGTCGCAGAAATACCATTGATTTCCTCGATTTTCTTAAATATTTCATTAAGAACTTCTAATGCTCTTTCATTTGATTCATACTTCCCTAAATCTTTACTCCATTCGTCTAAAGACGAACCGCTAACAAAACCTTTTATTTTTTTCCCGTTTACAGTAACTTCTTTTACATTTATCAAACTGTGCTTATCTTGTGTAGAAATCCATAACATAGAAAAACTCATCCCCTTCGTTCGAATTTATCCAAATTATACCACAATTTAGCCCGATTATTGAAGACAGTTCTTCTTGAAATTCAATCAAACGAGTACAATAAGTATGTAAGCGCCTATTTGACGCTTACGGGACAAGTCACTCATTCAATCATGAAAGTTCACACAAACTTGTTTGTTCCATTAATGATCGCGTGAATCCGCTTTGAATAGATATGAACAATAACTCCATCTTTTTTAAACGCTTAATGAGGCAATGCCTATGAAAATATTGGCTGTAGATTTATTTCAGGATGGGCTACAGTGCAACATTACTATGTTGGACAGGTTAAGCGGTGAGATGGAAGCGATCCACCATGCAGTGGAGGGTCTAGTTCAGATGGAGGAACAATTTAAAGGAGCCGGGGGTAATGCCACCCGTTCCTTTTACCAGGAATGTCATTTACCATTTCTTTTCCGAACAGTTCAAACAAGTGCTTCAGCAGATGGAGGCAGCACTTCATTCACTCGAACCTGATTCATCTGGGTATATAGAAGAACAATTCCTTGAGGGAGAGCTAGAACAGGGCATTACGCTTATTGGTCATCTCACGGATAGTTTGACGGATGAGGCAAACAGTATCATGGATCAGGTGAGTGATATTGTAGGACTGCCCCACTTAGATGATAGCGGAGTGCAGGAGGGAGTCATTCGTTCTAAGAGAAAACGTGATGATACCAACTCACAACTTTATGAATTTGATGCAACTCAGACTACTACACTACATCCCATTGAACAAGATTTGCAGACGATGAACACGTGGCTTACGGATATGGAGGGACTGTTCCAAGCAGGAGTAAAGGACATCAGCTTCGTGCCGAGCCGATGGAATGTTCTGACATTTAGAAGTGAATTTGAACAGAACTGTTCCCAAAAGTGTACTTAAATCCAAATGACTTATGGGTAAAGGAACATCAACAGCTGATTGGTACGATGATTACTCCAGCGACTTTTCAAACCCTTGAAGGGAAAAAAGTGAACACTGTCGAAGAGAATCTGGATGAAAATATAAAATACCATATGTATGAAAATGGTTTACTCATTAAAGAGTATGTTGTTGGCCAAACAGTTTACTATGAAGTTGTTTCCCAAGTTGACTATAAGGAAGAAGAGACCGTTAAAGTCGATAAACCGAAAGAAAACAAATTACTTGATTCTTTTCAGTTTGGGTTAGATTTAGCAGGGCTTATACCTGTTGTTGGTGAAGTAGCAGATGGCGTAAATGGTGTTATCTATACGGCAAGAGGGGATGCATTAAATGCGGCCCTTTCTTTTGGAGCGATGATTCCAGTTGCTGGCTGGGCAAGTACGGGTGGGAAATTAGCCTTAAAAGGAAACGATTTAAATCAAGTAAGAAAAGTGGTAAGTACAGAGAAGGTGGCGTCCATCTATTCCCCAATCTACCAAGATGTCGTCAACAGTCCATTAGGAAAAACTCAAAATCAACTAGATATCTTAACTAATACTCATTACCAATTGGGTAAGCCAAATGCCCTTGCATTCAATATGCCATTTCCAAAAACAGATATTCCTACGAGTATCAAAGGTGGAGATGTCGATGTTAAGGTTGAAGTGAAGAATGTGGATGTTGGGGCTAAGGGTACGGATAAAAACATTACGCAAGGTGCAAGATATGGGGAAAGGAAAATTTCCGATGAGACATATGCTAAATTAAGAAGAGCATCGCCATCTTCTAAAATACAAAAAGAAGTTAATAAAAATATTGATGATATTATTGGAACTGAGGATTTTGCTTTACCCGGAAAAATAATTGAAAAAAAACTGCATGCAGATCATATTGTTTCTCTAGAGAAAATAGCTCGTTTGGAAGGTTTTGAGACATTGACTTACCAACAACAGAAGGAAATTGCCAATTTTGTAGAGAATTTTAAAGGTCTTAGTGAAGCAGCTAATACATCTAAAGGTTCAAAATCATTTGCAGATTGGAACATCTACAAAAAAGAAAACATTTTGGTGAATCCTGTATTTAGGGAAAAAATGATATTAAAAGAAAAAGAACTAGAAATTGAGATACAAAAGATGACAGATGAATTTAATAGGATAAATAAAAAGGAGTGAATTCGGGTGGATAAGTTATCTTCATTAAAACAATACAGAAAAAGTATAGAGTTTGTATCTAACAAAAACTTACTCAATATAGAAAAGGAAAATATGCCTGAAAAATGGATAGAGATATTTAAAGAAACAGATAAAGCTAGAAAGAAAGATAAATTAATAGCTTTATGGAATGATGTGTGTGAAAAAGAATTGAGCAATACTATATCATACTTGAAAGAGAATTTATTAGAATTTGAACTAATTGTAGATAATGGACAATATGCAGTACTATACAGCGTAAAGAGTGAAAATGACGAAATTCTTTATTACGAAGGTGGTATACCGACCAGTTCTATTTATATTTCAGAAATGCAACAAGATTGGTCAAATGTTCCAGAATCTATTAAGAGGTTCTATGAAAAGTTACACAATGGGTTTTATTATCTGCCAAGTAGAGCTATGGGACTAGTACCAGTGGAAAGCAGTACTCATTTTGAGGATTATGAATGGGGAATACTTGAAGAATTAGATGAACCATTAGGAATTAATATGGCTACAACATATGGTTTTTTTGAAAACGGCATGGGAGGATATGTTGCTATAGATTTAAACAACTGTATCGATGATGTAGCGACATTATGGTTTACCAATGATAAGCCTGAATATAATGTGGATTTCTGGGATATTGTAGATGAATGGATTGTAATAGGGCTTCAAGATAATTAAAAAAACATGCAAATAATTAGAAATAGCAATATTCTATTAGTCTACCACTCACAAAGTAATCTTACTGAGGTTAGTCAAAATCTATAACTCATGTAGATTGTACCAAAGAATACTTGGGTTATGAAAAATAAATATGATAACTGGCGATATGACATTTGAAACATACGAAATATTGTTGCAGGGAACTAGCCAAAAACTTACGTAATTAAACAAGCTCGTGGGTTTACAGATAGAATTAGTAATGAATTACTTTATATAGCTAACCATAAAGCACCTGATTGCCTTTTAGGCAACAGGTGTTGTTTTTTGTGAGCAATTTAAGGATAAAACAATGAATGAGACCAGCTTGAAATTCAGAACCCATGAAGGGTACTGTTAATGGTAACTGAACAAAAAGTTGAGGGACCAATAATTGAGATGCCTAGTAGATACCATGATCTAGGAAACAAAAGACAGCATCCATTTGGAAATAAGGGAGGAGTTGGCGGCGGAGAGGCTAGGCAGGAATTCAATAAATGGCGTAAAGAATATTGGAAAGTAAGATATGCCAATGAAATGATTAAAAGGGGGATAATTGAATGAAAATAGAATTGTTAAATGCGATTGATGAAGAGTTTGAAATGTGCCCTGAAGCCTTTGGTGGGCCCGTTAATATAGAGGAAGTAATACAAGCTGAAGATGAACTCAAAGTAAAATCACCAGAGGATTTTAAAATGTTTCTTTTGAGATATGGTTCGGAAGCAGTTGGTGAAGCAATTGTTTTAGGATTGAGAGAGGCGGAATTTTTTGCTACACCATCATTTGTAGAGAAATCTCTACAGTTTAGAAATATTCTTCCCGAAGGGCATGAGAGTTTTATTGTTATTGGAATAGACGGTGTAGGAAATTCGGTAGGTTTTAATTCTTCTAATACAGAAATTATTACATTTGACTTTGATTTTGGTGGAAAAGAAATAATAGCAAGAAGTTTTGAAGAATATTTAGAAAAAGCGATTCGAGAAGATTTGAATATACATTTTTAATCAAGAGTTTATAAAAATGTTCTATTGGAAAGTATTATGAAAAAATAAATTGTGCGGATGAAAGCAATAAATTAAGTGAGATGACATTTTTAACATACGAATTATTATTACTGGTAACAAGACAAAAATTTACGAAATTAAATAGGCTTGTTGGTTTAATAATGAATTACTTTATATAGCCAACTTTAAAACACTTGATTGCCTTTTAGGCAACATGTGTTTTTGTTTTTTTGTGAGAAGTTTAAACTTTGGACGGCATGGATGATGCTTTACTGAAATTCATAGCACATGAAGGTTGTACCATTATGAAGTAGTGTTGTAATACTTAGGCATTTCGAAAAGTACGATAATTAGACGAGATGACATTTTACATATCCAATATCGATGTAGATTTAATAGTGCGACAACTGAATTTTCATGCCAGGACTCGAATTAGATTTCCCAATCGTTTCTTTGGGTGAAGATTTAGCAAGGAAGGACGAAGAATGGTCGTCTGAAAATTAGTGAAATCCAAAAGCGAAGGATGTGCATCTCCTTCAAATCAATAGTTACCGCGTACTTTTGACGAGGGGAGGGACGGTATGATAATTTATATACCGCAAGATCCGCAATAGGATGAAGACATATACGCTTTTTGAAATGATTGGCTTAGAAGTGATGTGAACTACTTTGTAGCAGTTGGGTGTTAGAAATGCCAAGGTAACTATGTAAGGGAAAACTTGATTGTTCGAACTTTCATGTTTGTTTGACGCACAGGCACCTCGATTTAAAGCTCGTAGTCTATAATCATCTTTTGCAACATGATCCAATAAGATTTTTTCAATAAATCTTTTAAACCATAGTTCAGATTCAGATGATAGTTCTTCTGAGTAACTGATTTTTACTACTCGATATTGTTCGTTCATTTAGTTCCCTCCAGTCTTATTTTTGTATTCATCTTTGACTGGAAGGGAACAAGTGCAAGAGGGAGTCATTCGTTTTAAGAGGAAACGTGATGATACCATCTCTCAACTTTATGAATTTGATGAAACTCAGACTACCGCACTACATCCCATTGAACAAGATTTGCAGACGATGAACACGTGGCTTACGGATATGGAAGGACTGTTCCAAGCAGGAGTAAAGGACATAAACTTCGTCCCGAGCCAATGGAATCTTCTGACGTTTAGAAGTGAAATTAGAACGGAACTGTTCCCAAAAGTGTACTTAAATCCAAATGACTTATGGGTAAAGGAACATCAACAGCTGATTGGTACGATGATTACTACAGCGACTTTTCAAACCCTTGAAGGGAAAAAAGTGAATACTGTCGAAGAGAATCTGGATGAAAATATAAAATACCATATGTATGAAAATGGTTTACTCATTAAAGAGTATGTTGTAGGCCAAACAGTTTTCTATGAAGTTGTTTCCAAAGTTGACTATAAGGAAGAAGAGACCGTTAAAGTCGACAAACCTAAAGAAAACAAATTACTTGATTCTTTCCAGTTTGGATTAGATTTAGCAGGGCTTATACCTGTTGTTGGTGAAGTCGCAGATGGCGTAAATGGTGTTATCTATACGGCAAGAGGGGATGCATTAAATGCGGCCCTTTCTTTTGGAGCGATGATTCTAGTTGCTGGCTGGGCAAGTACGGGTGGGAAATTAGCCTTAAAAGGAAACGATTTAAATCAAGTAAGAAAAGTGGTAAGTACAGAGAAGATGGCGTCCATCTATTCGCCAATTTACCAAGATGTCGTCAACAGTCCATTAGGAAAAACTCAAAATCAACTAGATCTCTTAACTAATACTCATTACCAATTGGGTACGCCAAATGCCCTTGCATTCAATATGCAATTCCCAAAAACAGATATTCCTACGAGTATCAAAGTTGGAGATGTTAAGGTTGAAGTGAAGAATGATGGATGTTGGGGCTAAGGGTACGGGAAAAGGTATAGTCAACGAAGTTAAAGAAATTGACTTCGGAAAGCACATAATAAAAGGTGAAAATGGTAAGAAACAACTACTCCCAAATACTAAGTATGTAACCAATAATAACTACAAATATACTACTGATGAACTTGGAAGTATAGTAAATGTAAATGCTCCTGAACTTGTATTGAAAAAGGCTGATAGAAATAAATATGCCCAGGCAAATGTAGGGGGAAAAGACAGATTACCAGATGATGATGGCGGACATTTAATAGGAGCACAATTTAATGGTCCTCCTGATATTGATAATCTTGTACCACAAAATAGTCAAATTAATAGGAGGGGTGGAGTTTGGTACGAAATGGAGACTGAGTGGGCCAATGCATTGAAAGAGATACCACCGAAGAAAGTTTCTATTAGCATTGATCCAATCTATTCTAATAATTCAATGCGACCTGATTCCTTTATGGTCGAATATGAAATTGAAGGACAATTCCCAGTGATTCGTGAGATTGCAAATAAATCAGGAGGCTGATATTGATGAGTTTTGAAATAGAATTAAACAAGTTATATAATAAAATTGCACAACAGGTTAATGATATGATTCCAACTGAATGGGATAATTTCTATTTTAATGGTGAAGTTAAGGAGAGAGAAGGAGGAGTTTTCTTCTTTTTTACACCCCAAGGTGAGGAGCAACACGTTTATTCACATTATATTCCAAAATTATATAGTATAGATAAGAGGGCTTATAATAAAGAACTACATAAATTATTGCAACTAACTGTTGAACTTCAAAAAGTTTTTATTGATAACGACCAAGAACCTTGGTTTTCAGTGACATTATTAATAAATGATACAGGAAAATTAAATGTACATTTTGATTATACAAATTGGCATGAAAGTGAATTTGGCCCAACAGCTAGAATTAAGTATTTTGAATATAAATATGTAAGCCAAAACAAAGAACAGCCAGATTTAGATTTAATAGAGAGAATGAAGGAATTTGAAAAAAAGTAAACAATAAAGCACTTGATTGCCTTTTAATAGGCGACAAGTGCTTCTTTATATTTTTATACTTATTGTAATTAAGTGGGCGTTAATCCGAGACCTAGTACTTTTCACAGCTCTATAATAAATTCGTCTTCTACTGAAAGTGACTTCTTACTCCAAGGAAAACAAAGTACTAGATACTTTTCAGTTTGTCTTAGATATTGCCGGGCTTGTGTGAAGTAGCAGATGGCGTAAATGGAGTTATCTATGCTGCGAGAGGGGATACATTAAATGCAACCCATTCTTTGGGAGCGATGATTCCCTTCGCTGACTGGGCAAGTGCGGGTGTGAAATTAACCGGAAAAGCACAAGATCTAAATCAAGTAAGTAAAGTGGTAAGTACAGAGAAGATGGAGTCCATCTATTCTCCAATTTACAAAGATGTCGTCAACAGTCCGCTGGGCAAAACTCAAAATCAACTAGATCTCTTAACTAATACTCATTACCAATTGGGTACGCCAAATGCCTTTACATTCAATACGCCATTCGCAAAAACGGATATTCCTACGAGTATCAAAAATGGAGCTACCGATGTTAAGGTTGAAGTAAAGAATGTGGATATCGTGACTAAGGGTACGGGTAAAGAAACTTATCAATATCTAAAGGACTATAAGAATAATAAATATTTTACTCGAAGTGTAGAGTATAATGCAGGTAAAGATGGCACAGGGTTTACTTATAAGGTATATCAAAGAGGAGATATTAATTGGGATATGGTCCGAACACAAGGTGCTAAAAAAGGTCGCGGATTAACAAATGCTGAAGCATCTGCGAAATACGGACTTGCTCCTATTCTTGATGATGCAAGTAGTGTTGCAACGTTACATCATTCACAACAAAAAGGTATTGGGCCATTATATGAAGCTTCAACTAGGTACCATAATATCAGTAATGCTAAAAGAGCTCCACTACATCCTTATAAAGGAAAGTTAAACCCATTTTATCCAATGGATGAGACAACTAGAGGAGCATTTCAAAAAGTAGATTCTATTAATTATTTGAAAATACGAGGAGAAGAGACACTAGGAGGAAAATAATATGAGTTTGCCTGAGAGACTAGATGAAGTTCTAGGAGAAGAAATATATAAACGTGAAGATAGCAATCTAGTACAAGATGCTTTAATAAGGCTAGGTGTAAACGTATCAGATACTTTCCAAGAATTTTATATCCAGTATGCAGGATCTTTTTGGGAAGAGCATGTACCCTTTGAATTATTAGATATAGCAGATGAAGAAAATAATATTGAATCATACACACTCATTTCTAGAAAAGAACATGGTTTTCCGAAGCAGTATCTGGTTTTAAGTGAAATGTCAGCAAATGCTGTATTAGTGCTGGATACTGTAACAGATAAAATTTATATAGTTAATTTTGAGGGTGGAGATGAACTGCTTTTAAAAGGAGAGCTAAAGGAAACTTGGTCATCGTTTTTTGATTTCTTGAAGGCATATTTTAATTGTTAATTGTGGATCAATAAAAGATACTGAAATTGTAGGTTTTTAAAACGGAGAGGTGATAATTGCCTATAGTGCAACTGGATTTAGTTATTCAATTGGAACAAAGATGGGTCTAGGAACCTCAGTATCAGGTTTATTGTTTTCGGCAGTAGGTTGTTTTAACAACGATAGCAAGTGTTTTAGAAAGGGAAAAGTGTTGGTGAAGAGTTGACGAACATAAAAATTAGAAGTGCGACAAACGTTTTTTGCATTTTAAATGCCATCTCCTTTACCGTAGGTTACTATACTTAAAAATACATATTGTGAGGTGGGAAAATATAGCTTTAGCTATTATTATTACACTATCGTTAGTACTTGGAGCGGCGGTAAATTTCAGATACCTGTGGTTTGCCCCCTATATATCGGACGCAGTTAAATACTAGCTTTGAGGTAACAAGTGCGCTTCCAAGAAGGCTTTAGGTGTCTTATACCCTAAACGTTTTTGGCTTCTCTCATCGTTAAAGTAGTTGCGGAAGGCCAGTAAGTCGATTTTAGCCTGTGCATAATTATTCAAAGGATAATGAAAATCAAATTCGGTTTTGAAGTGAGAAAAGATACTTTCAATGACCGCGTTGTCCCAACAGTTTGCTTTTCTCGACATACTTGGCGTAAAGCCAAGTTCCTTTGATTTCTTATGGTGCTGAAGTGATGTAAAGACACTTCCTTGATCGGTATGGAAGAGAATGCCTTTCATTGACTGAAGATCACGTTCGTTCATTGCCATATGAATAGTAGCTTCCACTAGCTCATAAATCGGCCTGGAACCAACAGCCAGCGCAATTAGTTCTCGATTGAACAAATCAACAATAGCTGAAATGAACAGTTTTGCGCCCTCTGCTTTGATTTCGGTGAGGTCCATAACCCATTTTAGATTCGGAGAATCTACATCAAAATTTCGATTTAATATATTTGGATAAACATGGCCAACAAGGTTTGTTCTTGTTTCTCTAGTGATTCTTGCCTTTCTTATCTTAGATGCTAAATTCAATTCATGCATTAATCTGGCCACGCGTTTATGGTTTATAATATGGCCTCTTTCTTTAAGTTCTCCTGCAATATGTTTACAACCATAAGTACCTTTGCTCTTATTATACGTTCGTTTTATAGCTTTAATATCTCGAAGATCGCGTTCTGATGGTCCTTGTTGTGGGCGCTTCATGTAATCATAATACCCACTTTTTGATACACCAAGTGTCTTGCAAAGTCTTTCAACCGAATATTCCTTTCTCAAAGAAGTTATGGCATCATATGACTTTTGTTTTCGTTCTCCTTGAGAAAGACCTGGAACTTTTTTAGAATTTCAATCTCCTCTTGTTGTTGATAATATTTCGTCTCAAAGCAACGTAGGCGTTCTAATTCAATCCTATCATCTGATAGTAAGTCTGGGTTTTTCGATTGAAGACCAGTCTCACCGTGCTGTTCAAAGGTTTTGACCCAATTAATTACTGAATTTACACTGAAGCCAATTTCTTCGGCAACAAGCCTTTTGTTTCGGTTGAACTCTATCACTTGTGTAACCGCATATAATTTTGTTTCAAATGTTGAACGACGCTTTTTTAACTTTTTCCGGATATACATAATAACCTCTCCTTTAAATAGAATAATAAGGCTTTGTATATTCTATACCCTATTTTGTCCGTTTTAAGGGGGGCGACCACTGCGCACGAAGCTATTCCGATAATTCACTACAATTATATATTTAGTAACTGGAGATTAGATAAGTGCATGATAATCTAATCTCCATTGTTTTTTTATGCAAGTATGTGAATTGTTTGTTATTTATTAGTTGCACAGTGTACCTAACATTATATCTGGAAAAGAGATATGCTTGTTACAAGCTAAAATGAAAGAGGTATTATCATGCAATATATAGTTTTCGATTTAGAGGCAACGATGTCACAGTATATAATTGAAATTGGCGCTGCCAAAGTCTCGGATGTCGAAGGTGAATTAAAAATCATTGATAGGTTTCAGTCTTACGTAAAACCCCCACAAATGGATTTACTTGATAAGAGAACATTGAAATTTGTAGGGCTAACTACTGATCAGTTCATTGATTCACCGAACATGGTAGAGGTAATGCAAAGATTTTGTAAGTGGATAGGCGAGGAAGATTACTATCTATGTAGTTGGAGCAATAGCGACCTTCGACTCCTTGTCAATCACTATGCGAAGGAAAGATATGATTTATCGTGGGTAAAAAACTTTAATGATATACAAAGACCTATATGTGTGGATGTTTTTCAAGAAAACAGACAAATTTCACTGAAAGAAGCATTAACGATGAGTGGAATTGAACAAGATGGAGAACTTCACTCTGCTGGTGATGATGCGGTTAACACAGCAAAACTTCTTGTGAAAAATATAAAAGATATCGTAGCCACTACATCTGAAGATCCGTTTGCTCAAATAATTTGCGCTCTGTATAAGAATTGTTTCATATGTGGTAAAACTACAAGGCATAATGACCTTCACTTGAATGAAAAAGGCAAGAAGACTAATAGATGTAATACTTGTTGGGAAAGAATAAACGAAGAAAATCTAGCGAAAGAGTTAGAGGGAAAAGCCAATATCAAAGTACAATAAATCGGGTGCCTGTGCGCCACACAGATACAAGCAATTCACACCTCTGAATTAATATAAAAAAAAGCAGACGTTCTACAATTTTCCTGATTTATACTATATTATAATACAATTATAGTGAATTAACTAATTAGTTCTGCGCACAGTTACCTGAGAAATTCAAGATCTCCGTATATTGTCGGATTATACGAATAGTTTAAAGGGCTGAGATCTATAAAATTCAGCTCATTTTTTATGAGGCGCTTAATTACAAGAAAAGTTTGCAACTTTAGAAATGAGTGAATCGTCTAGATAACGGATCAAACAACGAAAGCAGGTGCACTTCATGGGTTATCAATGGTTGGGATGGGCACAACTCATTCAAGCCTTATCGCAATCCAGCTTAGCCTTTTTAAGTAATATTTACGATATCGAACGCTACGAAGAATTACGCATGATTTGTGCAGAAATCAAGGAAGAGCGTACGGGATTAGACATGCAGGAAATCAAGGATTTATTCATGAATGACACAGGCTATCAAACGCCTAAAGTGGATGTTCGTGGGGATAGTTTTCAAGTGATGAAAGTGTTATGAGTAGCCTTCCTAACGATTTTTATAAAGATGTTGATGGTCATATGAGTGAGTTGGAAGAGTATGATGTTGTTTACCTTCTGAAAACAGAGTTTAAATAAGGGTTTTAGACAATTATGGATATAGTGATGGAATGCTATCCTTTAAAATACATTTTTGCGAGGTGAAAGATATGGCTCTAGCTATTATTATTACACTATCGTTAGTACTTGGAGCAGCGGTAGTATTGATTTGTGGGAAAGGGAATTTCAAGGGGATGATTGCTCTGTTACTTATGTTATGGGCAGGCGATTTCTTGTTTCTGTATGCAAAATTTGTAGTGGGTGACCCCTTCTTAACGTCAATTATTTATTTACCTGCGATGATTTTGGTGGGAATTCCCGTAATTGGGTTGATTATTATTGTTGTGAAAAGTAATGGAGGAAAAGATAGTGAGAAAATAGTTCGTGCGATTGTATTTTCCATAACGATGACAATTATCATTGTTTTTGTACCGTCATTAAAATCAGAGGGTAAATTCAAATTATATCAAAACGATTTTTATGCCGTTTCAGATGCGGTTTTTCAAGCGTACGACGATGGTAAAGTATCAGTTGGAGATCATTTTTCTTCATGGTCATCTAACACAAGCGATTTAGAAAACACGGATTCTGTTTTTTCTAGCAATGAAATTGTGAAGAAAATGGAAAAATTAAAACAGTCCGCTGGCGTATATGGTTATGATTTTGTAGATAAAGATGTCATCTATTTCAGTTTCGGTGCTGTTTTCCAATCAATTAGCGGAATTGCGATCAGTAGGAACGGTAAAGATCTTTCCACAAATGAAACACTGGAATCGCAACCCTATGATGGTGTTCCTACGTATAGGTATATAATGGATGGTGTCTATCATTTTACCGATGGGTTATAAGTAGTTATTTCTTTGGTAAATACTTATTCGTTCTAATAAAAGTACGAGGGGGTTTTTGTATGGAATTTTTAGGATTGTTCTAGGGGCATTATTGGGAACAAGTGGTTACGTGTGTCAGTTGACGTATATGAAAAATTTACACGAAGGAAAGGATATAAAAAATCCAAGGTTATTAGGCATTCTATCTATATTTTTTGCCCTTGTAATCGTCATGATGTTTATTGTATTTGGGTTGATGTGATTTAGTGATAAGATAGTTATTAAACTGGTGATTATTGTAAGACCCAAACAAAATATATTCTATTTATACTTAAAAAAATTTCAGGTACCTGTGTGCGAAACTATTGTAGTAATTAATTTAAATTACATATTTATGAACTGAAGATTAGATAGGTACATGATAACCTAATCTCTATTGATTTTTTAAGAAATTGTGTGAGTTGTTACTTGTTTTTTATTGCGCAGGTACCATACACTCAGGCAGTTTTTATCCTATTAAACTATCGGACAGATTAGTTCAATAAGAAGTAGAATATTGGAGAATTTCACTAATAAATTGATTGTGGGGATCTACTTGATTATTAGAAAACTTTTTTCGGGATTAATTGCTGGTATTTTGCTCATGTTAATTTATTTTCTATTAGAACAGTCTGGATTTGTCCTCTTAATAGGTGTTTATCTCTTACCCATTCTTTTGATTTATGGAGTGCTATCATCTATTCTTTCTGATTTCGTTACAAAAAGACTAAGAGGATTGCTCAGAGGAAGTTTGGCGCTATTCATTCATTTATTCTTTGCTGCTTCGTTTGTTTTAATGCCAATCTTAGAAATGGAAAGGAGATTTAATCGCTTAGTTTTAATTACCGCTCTTTTATCATCAAGTCTATTTTGGTGTATAGATGAGTTCCTTAGGTCTAAAAGAGCTAAAGATATATGCGAAAAGATAGATGAATTAGAAATTTATTGAATATCCATTTTAACATTCAACAAACGCGGCAGTTTAGCTTAAAAAGGTATCTATTGAAGTTGATAGATTATCAGTGGAGGTATAAAAAATGGAAGAAAGAAATTTTGATACATTAAAGTTATTTCAAATGTTTTTTGCAATCCTTTTTATGTTACTTATTATTTATGGTAAGGTTACGGGAAAATATAACTTATTACCGTTGACGTTAATACTTATGAGTGTAATGTTCCTTATAATAGGAATACGAGAATACAAAAAAACACAGAGTTTAATGTGGGGGATCTTCTATTTATGCACTTCGTTATTCATTTTATTCGTTGGAGTTAAGGCATTATGATTAATTTAATAGAAGTAAAGTTCAACTAACTGGTATTTTGGTGTAACAACAGTAATGCTTTTCTTATTGTGCTAGCGGAGCTTTAGTTCAATAAGAAAAATTGGAACATTTATTCGTTTAAACGTATTAAAGTAAAAGGGCAGGCTAGTTTAAGTGTTCCCCCTATAAGCTGTTAGAAGAATCCAAAGAAACTTTTATTTAGATATTAATCAATCACTATTTTCCCATCTTTATCTAGTAAAGGAGTCATTCCACTCAATCCCAAACCACTTGTCATGAGATAATTTACACCTGTTTCAGTATCCACTACAATTTTAATAATGCCTCCGCTTAGATGTTCTTTTAATTTCACTTTAAATCTTTTTTTCATTTTTACATACCCCTTCCAATATTTATCATTTTACATGAAGTTATTAATAGGTACCATTTTGTACTCAGCAGATGTAGGTATCATTTAAAAAATTATATATAATGTCCATCTTGGGCTCACCTAAAAAGGAAACCTTCAATTTTAAGGTTTCCTTACTCATTATTTAACTTATTAAACTTCTTTTTCGGAAGGGGATTAAATGTGGATCAATACAGTAAAAATGCTATTATGTTAGTAGTAGATTCACATTATAAATACATAAAGAAGGAAGTAGTGAAATGTATGGCAATTGCATCGCATTCTGTAATCATTCCAGCACCTGTAGAGAACGTATGGGAATACGTTAGTCAAATTGAAAACTGGGCAATATTGGTTCCTGCCTATAAGGAGCATGAACAAATCGATGAACAAAAGTCGGTTTGGACATTCGAAGGGAATATTAAAGGATTTAAAAAGGCTGTAAAAATGGAGTTAAACATCACTGAATTTCATGAGCCAACGATGATTCGGTTCGAGTTAAAAGGGTTAACGGACAACTTTACAGGTAGTGGCCAGTTTACTGCTGATGAAACGGCTGGGCAAACAACGATGACAGGGACAGTTGAAGTAAATGCAGGCGGCTTAACAGGCGCTGTGTTGACACCTGTTATTAAAATGGTGTTGCCGAAAGTGACAACACGCTTAACGGAGAAAATTGCACGCCAAGTTAAACAGGAAAAGTTGTCGGTTCGGTAAAGAAGGTTTTACTTATTGAGGTGACAGGCAATCATGCAATCGTGAAAGTTTGAACAAACATGTTTGTTAGAGTGCCCGTACTTTTATATAAAAGAGGTATTGTAGGAGAAGTTGAAGTGTGTGGTGCGCAGGAACTACCACAATTCGAAGGGCGTGAATTGTGTGGAAACCAGGCATCAAACTACCGTAATCAAGCACATTATTCCAGCCACTCATTTTCACTTTAATCCAGTGAAATAGCTGAAGTAATGTGCCTATTCTTTTGCGACCTGTTAAATCAAGTACGGCGATTCCACTAATAGTGCTACGATCTTTCTCCATAAGCCAAACAATTGCGTCGGCAGTATTATGGCTGAAGCTCCACCAGATCCTTCACAATTCCGGCATTTTTTTTACAACTTTGGGGTAACTGAGATTTTATTTGGCGGTCCTATTGGTATTGGCACGATATTGATAGCACTGTTTTTGTGGCAAATGATTCATTACACCTTACCGAAATGCAGAAGATTTTTGCTGAAAATCATTGATGAACAAGAAATAAAAGTTTTGCTTTAGTATTTCTTCTAAGCACGGGCTACTCTGCCGTGCTTTTTTTGTTGCCTTTCAAAGGTTTATTGTGTGTAAAGAACGGGTGGACTAGCTATTTTAGTAAAACTGAATATCGATAGACATTTTGAAACGCTGAGTGTCACTCTTTTTCTGTTGATTAAGTAGAAAAACCCATACTTTAAATGAGATGGTTGATTTTCGGGAGGGATTTTAACGCTAGTGATCATACATAAAAAAACAGTATCTATTATACGGATACTGTTTCTTTATGAAATAACGGACACTTTAACCTGTCCTTAGAATCGTTTATTTTACTAAAAATGATGAAAAAATAGTTTACTTTTAGTAAAACACAGAATATAATGAAAGTGTTCAAAAAAAAGGGGGGTATATTATGAAGTTTATAAAGTTTAAATCTGTTTTCTTTTTACTTATTGCAGTTATGTTGCTTTTAGTGGGGTGTAGTTCATCAGCTGGCGAAAAAAGCGGTACCACGAAAGATGGTAAAGTTAAACTCCGTTTCGCCACTTGGGACGTTGGCGATGACGTTACCCTGCAGCAAGATATGATTGACAAATTCAATGAGTCACAAGACGATATCAAAGTTGTTTTAGAGTCTTATGGAAGTGAATATGATACAAAAATCACAGCTGGTATGGGGGCAAATGATGCTCCAGACATTATGTATATGTGGAACTACCCGCAATATAAGGATGCGTTAGAACCACTCGACTCCTATCTTGAAAAAGAAGGTGCTGAGTACAAAGACAATTTCTATGAAACACTGTGGAACTATAATTCAGCAAATGGAGAAATTCTGGGATTACCAGTTGGTTATACGACACATGTTGTTTACTACAACAAAGCATTATTTGATGAAGCGGGTGTCGAATATCCAAAATCGGGTTGGTCTTGGGAGGATCTTCAAGACACAGCTAAGAAAGTAGCAAACAAGGATTCAAAAGTAAGCGGTTTCGCGTTCTCAGGAAAACCGGATCCATACGATTTCGAAATGTTCCTATGGAGCAATGGGACATCTTATGTGGATAAAGAAGGGAATTTGAAAGGTAACTTAAACTCAGAGAAATCAGTAGAAGTATTTGAGATGTTCCAGAACATGGCGAAAGATGGCTATGCTATTACGACAGAAGGCTCTGGAACAACAGAAATGAAATCTGGTAAAGTTGCAATGTTCGTCTACGGGGCATGGGGATTAACGCCGTTAAAAGAAGCGGGCATTGACTACGGTGTCGTAGAATTACCAGCATTTAAAAGTGGGAAAAGCGTCAGTATCTTAAGTTCTTCTGGTATCTCAATCTCTAAAAACTCAAAACATAAAGATGAAGCATTCGAATTTATCAAATTCTGGACAAATGAAGATGCGAATAAGGAAAGAATTGGTTTTGAACTACCTGTTTTGAAATCAGTCGTAGAAAGTGAACAACTTGAACAAGATGAAGTGAAAAGTGTGTTCTATTCTATGCTTGAACAGAGTGATGGCTATACGCCAGCATCTTTCATCGTTGAAGACTGGAGTAAAGTATCCGAGAATTTGCAATATACGTTTGAATCGATGTTAAATCCAAGTACATTAATGAACCCGAAAGAGGCATTAAATAGTGCTGTAGAGTAAAAATATTAATCTTTAATGCGGTAAAGCACTTTTTAAGTGCTTTACCCTATTTTCTAATCTGATGATGGGGGCATTTTATGCGAAATACAACAACGAAGAAAACGAAAAGCTATCAGTTAGTAAATAGAAAAGTGCCCTATTTATTTATTTTACCGTGGATCATTGGTTTTTTGGTATTCACCCTGGGACCACTGATTCTCTCGTTAATTATGAGCTTTTATAATTGGCCAATTACAAGTGAACCAACATTTGTGGGGATCGATAACTACAAAACAATGTTCACTGCAGATCCGCAGTTTTATAAATCTATAATTATTACCCTTAAATTTGCTGCAATATTTGTACCCTTAAACTTAGCTATTGCATTAATTTTAGCACTTCTCATTACTCAACCATTAAAAGGAATGAAATTTTTCCGTACGATTTTCTACTTACCTGCGGTTGTTTCAGGTGTTGCCATTTCGATTATTTGGGGTTGGATTTTTAACTCAGAGTACGGAATTTTAAATTACTTACTATCGTTTCTTGGCATTGAAGGTCCAAGATGGCTTGTAGATCCGAAGTGGGCACTTCTCACAATTGTCATTGCGAGTGCTTGGGGCGTCGGAATTATGATGCTAATCTTTTATACCAATATAAAAGGGATCCCAGCTGAATTATATGAGGCGGCAGCGATTGACGGTGCTGGTCCGTTCCGTCAGTTTTTCAGTATTACGATTCCTAGTATTACGCCGACCATTCTGTTTAACGTCATTACATCAGTCATCGGAGCACTGCAGCAGCTGACCTTGGTCTTACTGTTAACTGGTGGTGGCCCCTTAAAGTCCACCTATTTCTATGGTTTGTACGTGTATAACAACGCTTTCAAACACCATCAACTGGGATATGCAAGTGCAAACGCATGGTTCATGTTCATCGTGATATTAGTCTTAACAATGTTAATCTTTAAGACATCATCTGCATGGGTGTTCTACGAAAATGAAGTGAAAAAAGAAGGGAAGAAAGGGAGGAGAAAAAAATGAAAATATCAAAAGGATATAAAATCATCATGTACAGCCTTCTAGGACTATTTTCACTTTACTTCGTATTACCATTTGTGTGGGTAATCCTTTCTGCATTAAAAACAGAAACCGAAGTGTTTAGCTATCCTCCAAAGATTTTTCCAGAAGTACTTCAGTGGAAAAATTTTGTTGATGCTTGGACTAGTCAACCATTCGGCGTCTATTTAAAGAACTCCGTCATCGTTACAGTGATGACAACGATAGGTCAGCTACTATCCTGTTCATTAATTGCCTATGGATTTGCTAGATTTGATTTTAAATTTAAAAACACTCTTTTCGTCTTGATGCTTGCGACAATGATGATTCCTTGGGACGTCACAATGATTCCGTTATATATGGAATTCAAAATGTTTGGTTGGATTAACACATTAAAGCCATTGATTGTCCCATCATTTTTTGGATCGGCATACTATATCTTTTTGTTAAGACAATTCCTTATGAGTATACCGAAGGATCTTGAAAATGCAGCAAGAATCGATGGTGCAAATGAATTCCAAATCTTCTATAAAATATTCATACCTGTTATGAAAGCTCCACTGATCTTAATCGCGGTGCTCAATATGTTATCAGTATGGAATGACTACCTGGGTCCATTAATCTATCTTCAAGATCAATCGAAATATACATTAGCACTAGGATTAGCAGCATTTAAAGGAGTTCATGATCTTCAAATTCTACCAATTATGTCGATTACTTTAGTCATGATCGTTCCACCAGTTGTGATATTCCTATTTGCGCAGAAGTACATTGTTGAAGGAATCAGTGGTTCTGTTAAGTAAGAAATACTGAAATACCAATATAGTATTATATGGGGGAAGATAATATGCGTCGCGAAATGAAGAGATGGGAAGATATCAGGATAATGGGTATCAATAGACTTCCCGCTCATGCTGATTTTTATAGATATGAATCGAAAGAAAATGCACAAACATTTACGAAGGAAAATAGTATAGGCTATACATTACTAGATGGCGTATGGAAGTTCTTATTTTTAAATGCACCTGAGCTTTCACCGAAAGGCTTTGAAAAAGAGGACTTTAGCATCGATAGTTTAGACGATATGGAAGTTCCTTCAAGTTGGCAAATCAAGGGCTATGGCAACATGCATTACACAGATGTTTTATATCCGTTTGCTATCAATCCACCGTTTGTACCACAGGAAAATCCAACGGGCATCTATTTTAGAGATCTTGTTGTTTCTGACTTAGCAGATGATGAAGCACTTATTTTAAAATTCAATGGCGTGGATTCTGCATTTGATTTATATGTCAATGGACAGCATGCTGGTTTTAGTAAAGTTTCAAGATTACCGTCTGAATTCGATATCACAGAATTCGTGAAAGTTGGCAGTAATCGTCTCACTGTTAGAGTCTATCAATTTTCTGATGGAACTTATATAGAAGACCAGGATATGTGGTGGCTGTCTGGTATTTTTAGAAGTGTTGAACTGTTTAAAATCAACAAAGAGACACTTTGGGATGTCCATGTTGAAACACTTCCCGATGAAAACTATGAGAATTTCGCATTAAAAATAGGCGGAGCATTTTTAACAGACCAGGTAAAAGATGTAGTAGCTACGCTTTACCATCATGACAAACAAGTTGACCAGTTTGACATGGAAGTCGTTGACGGGAAATTCGAAGTAAGTAAAGTTCAGGAAAAACCGCTTCTATGGAATGCAGAGGAACCAAACCTCTATACACTTCACCTCGAGTATAACTTGTTAGGTGAAAAGGAGGTTGTGCCACTGCGCATAGGGTTCCGTGCCATTGAGGTGAATGACAATGAAATCCGTGTCAACGGAAAACGCGTTTTCTTTAATGGTGTGAATCGCCACGACGCACATGCGAAGACTGGTAGAACAGTCAACTACGAGGATATGCTTCAGGATATTAAAATGATGAAACAGTTCAATATCAATGCTGTTCGTACAGCGCATTATCCAAATAATGATGTATTCTATGATTTGTGTGATGAATATGGTCTTTACGTCATTGACGAAGCAGATCTTGAATGTCATGGTTTTGAAAATACCGGAAATTACAATTGGATTTCTGACAACGAACTATGGGAAAAGCAATATGTAGATCGAGCAGTACGTATGGTACAAAGAGACCGTAACCATCCAAGTATCATCATGTGGTCACTCGGAAATGAATCAGGTGCTGGAAGAAACTTTACGGCTATGTACAATGCCATCAAGACGATTGATTCTACTAGATTAGTTCATTATGAGGGAGACAGAAATGCTGCATACAGTGATGTGTACACAACGATGTACACTCGCTTAAACAAACTCGAAGAAATCGGTAAGGATTCAGAAGGCAAGAAGCCTCATATTTTATGTGAATATGGACATGCAATGGGGACTGGCCCTGGAGGCTTAACGGAATATCAACAACTGATGAGAAAATATCCTAGATTGCAAGGTGGCTTCATCTGGGAATGGTGTGACCATGGAATTGAAACGACAAACGACAAAGGTGAAATCGTTTATTTATATGGCGGAGATTACGGCGACTTCCCGACAAACACCAACTTCTGTATTGATGGGCTTGTGTTCCCGGATAGAACGCCGTCACCAGGACTTTGGGAATATAAAAAAGTAATTGAACCAATTGTCACGGAGGAAGTAAAACTAGCTGAAGGTGAAATTCGTATTAACAATCTATACGATTTTAGAAACTTAAGCGGAGTAACCCTGCGTATTGAAGTAAAATCAATTGGTACACTGATTGAATCACATGACATGCAGTTACCAAGTATCGGAGCACATGAATCGTTGGCTATTACGCTTCCAGTAGATATAGTAAAAGCTGCCCAGCATGACGATGTTCGGATCTACTTAAGCTATCTGGAGACTGAAGATACTCTCTATGCGGGTAAAAATCATGAGATTACAAAAGAAAGCTTCTTATTAGCATCTACAAAAATTGAAAAAGAAGTGCGGTCTATCACTTCAGCAGGATCTGACTTTGTCATTAAGGATGAAGGTGCTCTACTGATAGTTGAAAACGACCAGTTCGAGGCTGTTTTCTCAACTGTGTATGGCACACTGGAATCGTTCAAATCTGAAGGGGAAGAAATTATTAACAAAGGACCTGAAGTAACCCTTTGGAGAGCGATTATCGACAATGATATGTACAAAAAGGATGACTGGGTCAATAAGTACTTCCTTAAAAATACCAAAGAACAATTAGCAGAAGTGACGTACGAAGTGACAGCAGATTTCGCGGATGTCAAAATCACGAAGTACTTATCTACTGTCAATCAAGCATGGGGCTTCCATCTGACATATCACTATCGTCTGACGAAAGATGGTGCCTTGAATATTGATTTGCAAGGTGAAAAAGTATTACGAGGTCATGAAATTCCAGAAATGCTGCCACGCATCGGCGTAACGATGCATTTGAACGAGGATTACAACAAAGTTAGCTGGTATGGTCGCGGTGATTCTGAATCGTACCAGGATACAAAACGCAGCCAACCAATTGGTTTATATAATAAAACCATTCAAGACATGCATACCGATTATGTATACCCGCAGGAAAATGGTTCACGGTGTGATAGTTCTTTCTTAGCTGTAGCAAACGATAAGCAAGCATACTTGATTAATTTTAAAGAAACGTATGATTTTACAATCCATGATTACGAAACAAGTGCGCTTGAAGAGGCCAAACACCGCGGTAATATTAAGAAGTCACCATTTACAGTGCTGACTATTGATTACAAGCAAAGTGGTGTGGGAAGTAATAGTTGCGGTGAGGAGCAGTTACCTCCATACAGAACAGTGATTGAGGACTTCAATCTTCAATTTGAACTTAGAAAAATAGACAAGAGCAGCCTAGTGGAAGAGAGTAAATTTTTCGCGGTTCAGTAAGAAGTATGCAGGGGAAACCCTGCTTCTTATTTCGATCAATTACGCCTCGGTGAAACTGCGTCCAGATTTTTTCGAGCTAGAGGACTATAGGAAGTAGGTCATGCAGTCGTTGCGACAGGACGTCGCGCACTTAGACTGCCTTCTTAAGCTCCTCTGAAAATCTGTGACATCCGGCTTCCATCCCGCCACTTATAGAAGTGGTGGACTTCTGCTGATTCAAGTTAAACAAAAGGAGCGAAATTCCATGAAATTAAATATTAAAGAAATCCCTTTTTCTCGATTTGGTTCTTACTTTTGTGTATCAAAGGAATTGGATACAAACGAAGTTTATATACGTGATGTTCATGGCGGAGATGATGCGCCATCAAAATTATTTAAATTGGATTTGTTACAGGATGGAGTTGAACAAGAATTTGACATCGCCGCTACAGAAACGTGCTTGCGCTTTTTTCTAGTAAAAGATACAGAGAAATATGCAGAAATCAATATTCCGGAAGAAGATGAACTTCATATTGAGTCAAATGGGGTTGAAGTTCGTTTACAAGCTAGTAAAGTGAAGTACGATACCCTTCACGAATATAAGGATGGCATGTATGAATATCATATCTATCCGAAGGAATTAAAGCTGATGATTAGCAAGCTTTCAGGCGAGATGTCTGTTGACGCACCGTGGAATGTGATTGGCAATGATTATATTGACATTCGTATAAGTAATGGCCACTTCGTCATCGAAAGCTATCGCACTGTGTTTAAACCGAAAGAGTATGCAAGCTTTCAAGCAGGAAAAGAAAAGGTTGAGCATCTCTATCAGGAGTGGGTAGAAAATAATACCGAGAAAAATGAAGTATACCAAGCTTCAATTGATCGTGCGGCGTATATTACTTGGTCAAGCATCGTTCACCCGGATGGACTATTAAAAAATTATGCCATGTATATGTCAAAACTTTGGATGTATAACATCTGGTCTTGGGACAATTGCTTTAACGCATTACATATAGGTGCGAAGTATCCGGAGCTATCCTATTCTCAGCTGAAGATCTTTATGGACGCGCAGGACGAATCAGGCGTATATCCAGACTTTGTGAATGATAAGTTTGTGTCTTATAACTGTATTAAACCACCGGTCTTCGCATACGCTTATGAAAAATTAATGGAAGTGAATGACTACTTTAAGGAAGAAAGTCGTCTAAGAGAAGTGTATGAATCTACTAAAAAAGTAATGCTTTACTTCGATTTATACCGAACGTACGAAGGGAGACTTCCACATTATAAGCATGGTAATGACTCGGGTTGGGATAATTCCTCCTTGTTCCATAGTGGAATGCCGGTAGAGGCACCAGATCTCACTAGTTTTTTAATTAGAACGTATGATATTTTAACGAAATTTGCTGGTCTTCTTGGCGAAGAGGAAGAAGCAAAGCAATTTACTGGAAAAGCAGACACACTTTTCTCCTTATTAATGGAGCGCCTTCATGATGAAGATGGCTTCTTTGGTCGTGTTGGTAAGGATGCTAAGAAAATTGACACACGCTCCAGTCTAATTTTACGTTTACCGGTTTTAATCGGATATCGCTTAGAAAAACAAATCATGGACCAACTTGTAGATGACCTTGTGGAAAACTTTGAAACGAAATATGGATTTGCAACGGAAATGCCATCAAGTCCATTATATAAGGAAGATGGTTATTGGCTTGGACCGATTTGGGCCCCTGTTACTTATCTTTTTATTGATTCATTAAAGAGTTTTGGCTACGGTGAGGTTGGAGAAAGAATTAAAGAAAAATATCTAAATCTCACGCTTGTTGGCGGTATGGCAGAAAACTTTGATCCGCATAGCGGAAAAGGGCTCGTCGATACTTCCTTTACGTGGACATCAAGTGTGTTCCTATCGTTAATCGAAAGTAAGTAGGTGGAGGATACAATGCGGAAATATATTGGAGAACTAGGGCTCGCGGTTGTCGCCGTTATTTGGGGAAGTGGGTTTGTTGCAAGTGCAGTGTCACTCGAGCACTTTACACCATATCAAATACTTGCAATCCGTTTCCTTATTGGTATTATTTTGTTAAGTCTTGTCTTTTTTAAGAAACTAAAGAATATTAAAAAGAGTACAATTATAAAAGGTTCCATCATTGGAATTTTTTTATACTTGGCATTTGCTCTACAAACGGTTGGATTGGTATATACGACGCCTTCGAAAAATGCTTTTTTAACCGCTGTCAATGTAGTCATTGTACCATTTATTGCGTTTTTCATTTTTAAACGAAAAATGGACAAGTTTGAGTTGTTTGGTGCATTACTTGCGATCATTGGCATCGGTGTGTTATCACTACAGCTTTCGGGTGGCATTAATTTTGGGGATGTACTTACATTATTATGTGCAGTAGCGTTTGCGTTCCATATTTTTTACACAGCGCAGTTTGTAAAGAACGAAGACCCCGTACTATTAACAGTGGTTCAAATGGCAGCTGCAACAGTGTTAGGATTTATTGTAGTCCTTTTCAAAGGAGAAACGAATTTTGTAGCAAATTTTGAAGGAGTATCGGCTGTTTTATATTTGGGTGTATTCTCCACCACGATTGCTTTTTTACTGCAAACAGTCGCTCAAAAGTTCACAAGCGAAACAAAGGCGGCAATCATTTTATCGACAGAGGCATTCTGGGGGATGGTTTTCTCCGTCATTATTTTAAGCGAGGTTTTAACCGCCAAAATGGCTATCGGAGCGATACTAATCCTTGTAGCTATTATTATTTCGGAAACAAAGCTGAAATTCCTCAAAAAAAATTACCGTAAAGAAGCAGTGTAGCAAAAGTGTTTACGAAGAACGGCTTTTGCGAACCAAAGCAAAGTGTTGAAAGCAAGTCGGCATAAGTTGGAATTAATTTATATATAGAAGTAAAAAACAAAGTAGGTATAAAAAATGGCGACGATTAAAGATATAGCATACTTAGCGCAGGTTTCTATGGCAACGGTTTCTCGAGTGTTAAATTATGATGAAACACTTAATGTGACCCCAGAGACAAGAAGACGAGTTTTCGAAGCAGCAGAGGAATTAAACTATGTTAACACCTCAAAACAGAAAAAGGCGAAAAAGAAAGGGAACATTGGGCTCTACTATTCGTATTCGCTTGAAGAGGAATTGGTTGATACGTATTATCTTTCGATTCGGGTAGCACTAGAAAAAAAGCTTAAGAGTATGGGAATGGACTATTTTAAAATCACCAAAGATGACACTAAAAGAAGTCTTCCGAAATTAGACGGAATCATCTGTCTGGGGACTTTTAAAAAAGTAGATATTGAATTGATAAAAAGCTTTGATAAACCGTCTGTGTTTGTAGATGCAAACCCCGATGAAGATTGTTTTGACGCAGTAGTGATTAATTTTAATTCGGCAACGAAAAATGCGCTCAACTATTTAGTAGATTTAGGTCATAAAAATATTGGTTTTATCGGTGGCATAGAGACTGATATGTTTGGTAATCGATTCAAGGACTTACGGCAGGACGTCTTTGAAGCCTATTTAAAGGAAAAAGGAATTTACAAAGAGGAATTCGTTAAAATTGGAGGCTACAATCCAAAAGATGGCTACCAGATTTTAAAGGAAATGCTTAGTCAAAATGAAAAACCAACAGCTTTATTTGTTGCAAATGATTCAATTGCAATCGGGTGCTACAAAGCGGCCTATGAACTGGGTGTTAAAATCCCAGAGGATCTCAGTATCGTTGGTTTCAATGATGTTTCATCTGCGCAATACATGGTTCCACCGCTTACCACAGTTAAGCTGTACACAGAAATTATGGGAGAATCCGCAGTCGACTTGCTGCTAGAGCGGATCGCAACGAAACGGGAAATATGTAAGAAAATAACGATTCACACGAAGCTGATTGAAAGAGACAGTGCAACGAAAGTGAAGAAATAATCCAGAGAATCACGAGACATAAGTTTCGTGATTTTTTATTGTATTTTTTAAAAAATTTAGTAATGGTGTCATCAAACAATTAATGAAATGGACAAAGGTGGATTTGTACATTCACTTACTCTTTTTTTAGTAGTAGAACAGCGCATGACAAAACAATAGAATCTGGAAGACCGTGGAAATGTGAGAAAGACTATGAGGAGTGAAGATTCATGGCAGTTTTTATATTGATGTTGAAGGAGTTTGAGGACGAAGATAGGGTAGTATATCTATATGGAACAAATGAGAATTCGATGGGACAAATTGAATATGATAAAAAAAATAGGGTTATAAATCAGTTTTGTCCAATAAATTCATAGGAGTTTGCTGATGATTTCTTCTTTAAGCGGTCAGGAAGACGTATTTCAAGAATGATTATTAAAGAGAATGAGAACCTTGTTGATTGAATCACTATAGAATCTTGAGAATTGCTAATGATTTTGTGATTTTTTTTCGAATTTATATTGCAAGAAATATAGTATAGCATTTGAACCTTGATTGGCTATATGCCTTTCAAGGTTTTTTAATAATCATTTGATTTATATTTACACACGAAAACTCAAGAATAATCTAACGAATAGTCAACAGGTCAAGAAACTGAAAAAGACAATGAAGAAAACAGTGCTGGAAGCCAAAGGGATCAATGGAAAAGAAACTGCCTCTGACAAGGCAAATCAATGGGCTGCCTTGTCGTCAAAAAATACACTTAAGACGGATTTGGCGCAACATACAGTAGCTATGGCAGGCCTTCCTGTGATGACGGGTGGTGAATGGTCATCCCTACAACGATGCTTGGCACGCTGTTAGCTAGTGAAGATCGGATTGAGTTTAGCTATATATTTGTGGATGGACCGAATCTGCTTTATGAACTAGGTGTTTTATCATTTTCTTACACGTAAATTTATGGAAGACTGATTGCCACCGTGAATGGAGACCTTAATACCAATGAAGAACAAGTAAACGGGTTCATACCGAGAGCAAGGAGCAAAGTGCAGAAGAAGTCGCTCAACTAATTTTGAAAATACCCTAAGCTCGGACATTCTCGATAAAGACATCTACATCGAGACGACAGAAGGTGCGAATATCCTTCTTAATGCGTCAGATAGATATCACGATTCATTAGCAACGTGTTAAACTATAGGCAGATGAATTTCGAGGTATAGTCCAAAAAATATTCTTAGAATACACTATAAATGGATTGATATTCATCAAAGCTGATGCCATCCTGTTATGGTGTCTATGCTTGTACATATATGTGAATTAACGCGTATATTTGTAAAAACAGGAAACCTGCAAGGATTTACAGAGAAAATAATAGGATGGTGCTTCCATGATTGGTATGGGCTATCGGACGATAAAGACTGCTGTAGGAGCAGGGCTGGCCATTTGGATTGCGAGTTTATTGGATTTGGAATTTGCAACATTTGCAGGAATTATTGTTATTATGTGTATCGAGAAAACGAAGAAAAAGACATTAATTACAATGAAGGATAAATTCTTGGCCTCTCTTTTATCTTTGATTCTTGGTGCATTGTTTTTTGAAGTATTAGGTTATAATCCCATTGTTTTTTCCTTATTTATTTTATTATTTGTTCCAATCCTTGTAAGAGCTCACATCCAGGCTGGTTTTGTCACAAGTATGGTTGTCGTATTACATGTTTATACGGTAAAGGATGCTACCTGGGCTCTGTTTCTGAATGAGCTCTATATTATTTTCATCGGTATGGGAATTGCTCTTCTCGTCAATAGTTTCATGCCAAATTTCAAGCGAGATATTGAAAACTTTAAGAAGGAGATTGAACAAAAGTTTGAAATTATTCTCTTTGAATTCTCTGCCCATTTAAGGGATAGTATGCGGAAGTGGGATGGGAAAGAGATTCTTGAGGTAGAAGATTTGATTAATCAATCTAAAAGCATTGCCATTCAAGATGTAGAAAATCGTCTGCTGCGAAAACAAAATATAGATTATTATTATCTGGAAATGCGAGAGGATCAACTGGAACTTCTAAAACATATGATGAAAATCGTTGCTATTTTCTCTTCATTCAGCCTAGACGTTAAACAGAAAGAAATGTTTGCAGAGTTCTTGGAGAACTTAAGTCGAAACGTTCATTCGGGAGATACAACGGACATTTCATTAAATGAGTTAGAGGAATTAAATGCCTTAATTCGCGAGATGGAGTTGCCGAAGACAAGAGAAGAATTTGAAATACGGGCGAATCTATTTTATTTGATTTTTGAAATGAAAAACTACTTAAACATAAAGAAAAAACTTTTTGCAAAAAGAATTCGATAGTGGAAAGTGCCTGTGAGAGGATATTCATCACGATTTCATAAAATAAACGGCGGATATCGATTATATAACGCTCTGTCGATATCCTCTGGATTTTTAATTGCAAGTAAGTGTTGTTGCCATACATTCATGAGGTATTGGTTCGCCCCGCGCCGTCTGCATAGTTTGTTTCATTGATTTTCAATTAACGTCAAAACCCTTGATTCAGCAAGGCTTTTGACGTTTTTTATATCATACAATATCATTGAGTATTTTAAAAATAGTAGCACAAACCATGTCCGTGGTTTGTGCTACTAGTGTAAATTTGTTTAGCTTTTATTTTAAGTGCTGACTAATAGACACCACTTTGTTTTAATTCCAAATCATATATTGCGGGTCTGCATTTGTTTCATTCGTTTCTGAAAATATAAACGTCCATGGCATAGAAGTATTGCCGGCAATTTCACAAGGTAAGCTAAACGTAGCATTGGTCCGTTGTATGCCTTGTTCATAATAGGAAATGACTGTATTGTGTAAGCGGAGATTTATGTCCTCAAAATTGTGAATGAGTACGGCAATCAGCTGTTCACCTTTATGATTGCGAGCGTTCCATAAAAATAACAAATGGACACCGCCTTGTAGTTGTTTTGTTTGTTGTTGGAAATGATGAGTAATTTTTTCGCGATCAGCAGGGGCAATTGTTTTGTCCCATGCAGGTTCAAAATAGAGCTTTTGCATCGTCATCGCCTCCAGTTACTCTTCCAATGTATTTAGTTAGTATTATTTGGGACGCGGAACCTATCTCCGTGTCTCGTGCTTGACTTAGTCTAATTCTAAAACTGGCTGTACTAAACGACGGACTTCATCCGTTGAATTTGTATTCATTAATTGGTTTCTTAATTCAGCTGCGCCTTCAAATCCTCGAATATAGATTTTGAAAAAGCGATGAAGTTGCTTAAATGAACGAGGTTCGATTTCGTTTGAATATTTATCGTGAAGATCCAAATGTAAAAGTAATAAAGTGAGAAACTCTTTCACACTATGTTCTTTAGGTTCTTTTTCGAAAGCAAATGGATTGGTGAAAATGCCGCGGCCAATCATGACACCATCAACGCCGTATTGTTCCACTAATTTTAATCCTGTTGCGCGATCAGGAATATCTCCGTTAATGGTTAACAACGTATTTGGAGCAATTTCATCGCGTAGTTTTTTGATTTCAGGGATTAGTTCCCAGTGTGCATCTACTTTACTCATCTCTTTTTTTGTACGAAGGTGAATGGAAAGATTCGCAATATCTTGTTTCAATACATGTCCTAACCAATCGAGCCACTCGTCAACATTTGTGTAACCCAACCTTGTTTTAACACTAACTGGTAATCCACCTGCTTTTGCTGCTTGAATAATTTCTGCTGCAACTTCAGGATGTCGTATTAATCCAGCACCCTTACCATTGGCTGCGACGTTTTGTACGGGGCATCCCATGTTTAAATCGATACCTTTAAACCCTAGTTTTTTCATATCAATACTCATCTGTTCAAAAAATGCTGGTTTATTGCCCCAAATATGAGCGACAATCGGTTGCTCATCTGCTGTAAACGTTAACCTACCACGTACACTGTCTCTTCCTTCAGGGTGACAATAACTTTCTGTATTTGTGAATTCCGTGAAAAATACGTCGGGTTTTGCTGCTTCACTAATGACGTGGCGAAACACCACGTCTGTGACATCTTCCATTGGTGCTAATATAAAAAACGGCTTCGGTAAATCAAGCCAAAAATTATCTTCGTTATTCATTCTATATCCTCCTGTTGCAACAAATAAAAACCATATTTATCGATTGCATAATCCTTTGCCCATTATACATATTATCATTTCTTGTAGTTGGATGCACTGATACACTTCCCAAATATGAACCCAAAAGAGAAGTCGTTTTTCGCACGGTATTGTATATGGGAGATATTTCAAATGGTGTCATAGTGTACCGGGCATGCTAATTGAAAAAAACTGCGATGCAGAGGGGGATTTTATCACAGAAACAACCAAAAAATAACTATGATATAATTATTTGTAAAAGAAAGTGTCGATTCACTAAGGGTGCAATTAAAAATATAGGAGGACAGTATGATCAAGCAGGCTTTAGTTTATAGTGTGTCGTTTTTTATATTCCCAACAGTTTTACAATTTTTATTCAAACCAGAGATAAACTGGGTAGACAATATTGGACTTTCTATTTTTGCATTCTTTGGTTATATTTTCATCGAATGGATGATCAAATCAGCAAAGAAAGATAATAAATAGAATATCTCGCTATCTTGCAATTGGGCGCGATAACTGGATAATAACTGGGACATCTAGAATTGGCCCAGATTATAAATGGAAATCAGGAGATCAGAAAGGGTACTGATATGAGACTAATTCAGTTTGTATATATAGTGTTACTATGGGGGCTACCCATTCTGTTTGCGTGGCGTTCTTTCAACAAAATGGAAGAAGAGAAACGGCGCGTGGTTATAAAAGAAATTAAAGAACCTTTATTTATTTTTGGAGCTGCACCTATAACTATTGGTTTGCTTGTGTTTTTTACTGGTTCTGTTTCGGCACCGGGAATAAAAGTCTTACAACATTCGGGAATGGGTTTAGTGTTCCTTGGTTGGTGTGTAGCGTGGGTGGAGGAATTGGTAAACAGAAATAAAAGTACGTTGAAAAGTATTGCTATGATTGCCATGGGGATATTCGGAATGGTCGCTTATATTTATCTGTATTAAACAAACGGCACGATTGTTGGGGAAAGCTTTCTCACATTTATATAGAAAGATAATTGGAGTTTATGAAGAGATGTATGTATGGTATTGGACCAAAATTTTGGTTAGGGATACTGTTTATATTGGCTATAGTGAAAGGTACCAGGTTCTCGTTCAATTCTGAATTGCTTAAGAACCTGGCACTCGACACTGTGAAGGAACCAAAATGCATAACACTTTATTAAAAGGGTAATAATTTTGATAAGGTAGAATGTATTATATTGAAATCATTTAACTAAATGGTTGAATGTGAAAGTGGGAACTGATATATTAAACTACATGGTTAACCATAATGAAAATCAATTAAATGAAATATTTCATGCTTTAGCTGATCCAACAAGAAGAGAAATCATTCATATGATGGCTCAAAAAGAAAGAACAGTTTCAGAGTTAGCAGAGCCTTTTGATATGTCTTTAGCAGCTATTTCTAAACATATAAAGGTTCTTGAACGAGCAAATTTAGTAGAAAGGAACATAACCGGACGAACGCATATATGTAGCATAAATGCAGAGTCACTGTCTCGAGCTTCTGAATGGCTCCGTTTTTATGAAAAATTTTGGAGTAATCGTTTTGATATTCTGGAAAGTGAGTTATTGAAAGCCAAGAATAGAGAACACTAAATCATGGGAAGGGGAATTTTATGAACAACATCTCAACAAGAACATTAATAATGAAAAGAGAATTCAATGTAAAACGTGAAAGGGTTTTCGACGCATGGCTGAACCCAGAAATGATGAGAAAATGGTTTTTTACATTGGAAGGCACGAATAAGGTGACACGAAATAATCCTCAAGTAGGCGGTACTTGGGAAATTGTTGACCATCGGGAAGGACAAGATTACCGTGCGATTGGGGAATATCTCGAAATTGATCCTCCGAAAAAAATTGCGTTTACTTTTAAGATGCCACAATTTAGCGAATTAGAAGATACGATTACAGTTGAACTACAAGAACTCCAGCAAGGCTGTGAGATGACGTTCACACAAGTGATCCATGTTTCTCAAGAAGAGAATTGGACAGAGTCAGATGTAGAAAAAGCTCTTGGCGAAACGCATGATGGCTCTGAACATGGCTGGAATTATATGTTTATGGGACTTAAAGAATTAGTTGAGACAGGGAAAGTCAGCTATACAGGTTAAAAACCGTTTGAGTAATTAGTTGAAATAGGGAGGCAACATTACAATTTATGTGAAGAAGGGGAAGTTAAATATGAAAAACGTAACACCATTTTTAATGTTTCAAGGCGGTATTGCAGAAGAAGCTATGAAATACTACATATCACTCATCGAGGATTCAGAAATTAAAAGCATTGCTCGATACGGGGCTGAAGGACCTGGTAAAGAAGGTACAGTTATACATGCTGTATTCTCGTTAAAGGGGCAGGAGTTCATGTGTATCGACAGTCATGTTGACCATGAGTTTTCGTTTACCCCGTCTTTTTCTATCTATCTTACTTGTGAGACCGAAGAAGAAATTGACAGCCTTTACGATAAAATGATGCAAAATGGCACAGCACTCATGCCTATCAATAACTATGGGTTCAGCAAAAAATTCGGATGGCTGAATGACCAATTTGGCATATCCTGGCAGTTGAACTTGCCAGAGTAATCTGGTTGCCAATGGAGTGTGAGATATTTTACAAACGGGCGCTTATCTCGAATAAAGATCAGCGCTCTTTTTCATTTATAGAAATCATTTAGGGAGGATGTATCATGGCGAAACATCAGATTTATACAATGAGTGTCGCAAGAGTCTATCCCTGTTATGTTACGAAGGCGGAGAAAAAAGGACGTACGAAAACAGAAGTCGACGAAATCATCCGTTGGTTGACAGGGTATAGCCAGGAAGAGTTTGAAGCGCAGCTAAAAAATCAGCCAGACATTGAGACCTTCTTTGCAGAAGCTCCCCAACTGAATCCTTCGCGGGCTTTGATCGAAGGTGTGGTCTGCGGTGTCCGAGTGGAGTACATCGAAGAACCAACTATGCGGGAAATTCGCTATTTGGATAAGCTGATTGATGAGTTAGCAAATGGCAAAACGATGGAGAAAATTTTGCGGACATAATAATTGAATATGAAGAAACACTTGTTGCATTGGAATAAAATTTAATTAATAGTATCCCGAAAAAACTCATTCTGGGGAAAATAAAAAGAATCCATTTTGAAAAAAATGATCAAAATGGATTTTTTCCTTATGAAATAGATTATTAATTTCTATTCAAATGATAGATTAGTTGAACAACGCCGGAGGAGAAAGTTCTTGTATTAATCAATTTTAAATTCAACCTCTGTTTTATATCAATAAACAACGGTCTTCCTTCTCCCAAAACAACAGGATGTACAGATAATCTAAATTCATCAACAAGTCCTAAATCGATAAAAGTTGTAATAAGACTTGCTCCACCGTATAACCAGATATCTTCACCGGGTTTATTCTTTAATTTGTTTATTTCCCTTGGTATATTTTCATTTATGAATATTGCTTTATTATCAATCCCTGTTTGTGTTCTGGAAAACACATATTTCTCTTTACTGTGAACCAATTCCCACATTTCTTTTTCAGTATTAGTATCTTCATTTTTTGGAGTATATTGTCCCCATAAGTCGTAACTTTTTCTTCCATATAAAATAGTATCAATTTGATTTAGGAAATCATTAAACCCCATATCAGGATCCATGACACACCAATCAACTTCCCCATTTTTCCCTTCAATAAAACCATCTAAAGTAACTGCTAAATCTAAAATTATTTTTCTTGTTCTTACGTTATTGGACATAATTTTTCCTCCCTTAATTGCTCAACTTTCTGCCCGGTTGCTGAATTTCGTTATGTTATTTTCAACATATATATTCCTACTAAGCCAACAGATGCTTATATACAGTATACAAAGAAGTAGTGCTTAACGCTTGCAAAGTTAAGCACTACTTCTTTTTTATGTTTAAAAACAGCTTATATTCAGTGATGATCTACAGTATTTATAGTTTTTATAAGTAAGGTTTTCTAAAATAAATTATTATCAGTTCTTGAGGTGATGTTGATGAAAGTTCAAGAAGTTTTAATTGATAATATAAAAAGAAATGTGCTAATTGGTGAAAAAATAGACTGGTATTTCCTGGAGTTATATACCTTAAGAACCTTGATGAGTAAGCGTCAAATATGCGCTTACTCTATTTTGGCGATACTTAATTACACCAGTGATATGTTAGATGAATAGAGTGAACGAATACATAGTACCACAATCTAGTCTGAAAGGCAGTCGTTTTAGACGGCAGCCTCCTATACAATGAAAACTACTTACAGGACTGAAAGGATATGAGCAAATGAAGAAGAAACTACTTATTCTATTCTGTGCACTATTGTTGGTATATAGCCTGCCTTTATCCGGCACGTTCGCTGCAAGCACAGAGCGATTTTCAGATGTACCGTCATCAAAGCATTTTGCAGAAGCTGTTTATGATCTGGCAGAACGCAATATTATCGGAGGCTATCCGGACGGCACATATAGACCCGGCAATTCTATCACGAGAGGACAGGCGGCCGCAATCATCGCAAAAATGATTAAATTGGACACTTCGAATGCAAAGAATCCGGGGTTTAAAGACGTCTCGAAAGCGAACGGCTACTACAAAGCCATCGCAGCTATGGCAGAAAAAAGCATCATCAGCGGCTATGGAGATGGACGTTTCGGTCCGAACGATCCTATTACGCGGGCACAGATGGCTTCGATACTTGTCAAAGCGTTCGATCTGCCACGCTATGACTTCACGTCGTATAAAAGTCCATTCGAGGATGTTAAACGAGGGGCAGGTCATGATCCGAACATTCTTATCATCTATAGACTCGGCATCACGACAGGAACGTCTACTGACAGATTCAGCCCGAACGAGTCCATCACAAGAGGACAAGCGGCTAAAATGCTGAAGGCTACAGAGGAAGCAAAGTCGCCGATTGTTACGTTGCGGGCTAGCGACTACCAATGGGAAGAATTTAAAATGTACGATTCCAATCATGAGGATTACGGTTTGTTCAATGCGGTTGTAGGACGCGATACAGCAAATAGCTATACTGCGGATAAAATCCATTTAGTCCCGCTCCAAGAAGGGACGGGAACATTTAGTGTCGCTTTAGTGTATACGGGAAATCCGGATAAGAAATACTACCAAAAGTATTATGTGCACATCAAAGAAGTGGATGGCGAGCTGAAGTTGACACTGGAAGAGACAGACGATTTTCTAACTACACCAGCTATAATCAGTGTTAAAAAACAAGTCCAGAACGTTTCGCTCTCCACAATGGACGGAAAGAAGCTGTCTGACAATGTGGATTTCAGAAAATGTCTTTCGACCAATCGCTCTGTTTGCCGCGATACCGATCAGACCGATACTGAGGGTAAGTATAATAATATCCGCATTCCGATCGATAAGCCAGGTCTATATATTGCCACTGTCCATTTCGCTGGCGGAGAAGAAGTAAGGTACGGGATCGAAGCGATAAGTTCTGCTCCGAACTTTTACTATAACCTCCAAGTATTGGAGGAGAAGCCGACTGCGTCAGTAGATTTGGGAGCGACATACAACATAGGAAAGCATATACTACCGAAAGATGCTGAGCAAATTGCCACGGTCACAAGAGACGCGGGAACCAACTTGTTCCATGCAGTAGCAAAGAAAACAGGCTCCTTCGATATTAAGCTACCAGACCACAAAAAGACTGATCTTATAAATATCGGTGTACGTGTTCAGGAATTGGGTCCCATTATTCATGTCGAGATATATGAATCGATCGACACGTATATGTGATTAAATGAGGACTACTAAAAAAGCAGACATGCTCAGCATGTCTGCTTTTCGTAATGCGTGTTACCGGTCCGGCTGAAAGTTCACTGCTACCATCAGTACATACTGCACTGAAATTAACAAAACAGTTCTACCACAAACTAAGGGAGGACATACAGATGAACATGGATGAAATAAAGGGACTTTAGAAAACGGACTTACTATTGACAAATATTCCACTACTAGGCTTATTTTACGGTTTAATTCCTCTAGAGTCTTTTCCCATGGCTCTAATAAATAGTGTTGGATAAGTTGATGAAATTCTCATGCAGTATTTTTAGATTGCTTTTCGACGCGCATGATTTCAACCAATCCTACCGTAATTAAAGCAATGAAAAGCAATGAAAAGCTGGTTCTAGATCCCTTTAGGTGAGTGGCTGAACAGATGATCTAGCTCGATATACCAACGACTTTTATACATGTCCAGTATCTATTTCTCAGTCAATTCCAATCGACTGGTTAGCAGGCTATATATGGAATCTTCCTTGTCCGTAAACTTAAACAGTCGCAGTATTTCCGGGCGAGTTAGTATGGAGACAAGGTCAAAGCACGTGACAGAATCCAGCTCCATTTCGATTAAGGTAGCCAGTTTAGCGCGGATTCTTTGTTCAATTTCCTCACAACTTCTCCAACGGAATATAGTTGCAAGAATCATGGATTTGACTAATGTGTATTCAGATAACTTGTCATAGACATAATTGACTAATGGACACGCCAATACGCCTCGGGGCAATATAGATTAGTATTGACGAAAGACTATGTCTTAGTCTACACATTACACATTACACATTACATATGAAATACTCCTTCATTTATAGTGTAGGGAACTGATATTGTTGTCAGTATCTATTCTACAGAAGGAGCTTTTTACTGTATACTCGTATAGATTACTATACTTATAAAGGTTGTAATTACTTTTATTTACTGTCGAGCAATGCTATCGGGGACTTGAAATTACCATGTCAATGAAAAACAATCGAAAATAGGTAGGAAAATTAGAATTACCTTCATAGTCCTCATCATTATCGTTTATTATTAATATCTCCAGATTACCAATGGATTCGATTTGGTTTTTTGAAACGTGGTTTTTGCTGTTAATACTTAGTATTTGGACAGAATTAGCTAGAACAGTTATGGAGTGGAAATATGCAGAAAATCGAAATTCCTACAAATTAACAGTTTTTCATTTTATATTGGACTAATTTTTTCGGAAGAGTATAAACAAAGGAGTATATCCTAACTTAACTTACAGGGAGAAATCCTTGGATAAAGGTTAGTGCCAACATTGAACAATCGGGCGCGATTATTGAAAACGTAGTTTGAAAACACTAAGCAACCGAACAACCAGAATCGAACGGGTGCCTGGCACTTCAAGGAGGCTTCAAATTGAGAAGAAAAAGAACGTTAGGGTTAATTGTAATCATATGCTTAGTTTTGATGACGTTGATTTTTCCGTATTCTTTTTTTAGTATATATAAGCCAATTGCCTTTAAACCGGATCCTATCTTTTTTAAGGACTATCGAAATGAACTGAAAGAGTTAAGGAATGTCAATGAACAAAACGAGTGCAAAAGATTGTAATTAAATGATAGAGGCTGGATTAACGGGAAAGTAGGTGCGATTTATGAAGGCATTTAAAAAAATTATCGAATTCCTAAATAGAATGAAAGTCATCGACATATGGGGGGACAGAAACGAGGGCTTATCCAATGATGATAAAGAATATATAGACAGAAAAAAATCTCAAAATCCTTATGGGCTTATAGGAATGATATTGGGTGGAATTGCATTCACATTTGGACCTCAGTATGGTTTTATTCCTGTTATTACCCTTATCTTTTGCATAGTTACCTTTTTTACATTTGATAAAGAAAAAGAAGATAATCCTTGGCCATTTTACGTAGGTATAATGCTCTCATTGATCGGCTTAATCATGGTTATTACTGGGGAAGTACACGATCTGATAATTTAATATCTTTTCTTGAAAGGCTTCATCCTCATAGGACATGCCTATCTCATTTCTGTATATTTACTGGCTAACTATGGATTAGCAGCTTATTAAATGAACGGGCGTGATTATTGAATAGAACATCTTCGGCGATGGGGCTGCCCTAAAGCGAACCGTATAAAGCAAATGGGCCATATTGTTGAAGAACAGGTAGATTGTAAAGTGAAGGGATGTACTTAAACAAACAAAGAAGGATTGTTAAAAAAGAAAAGGTTCCTGAATTAGTTAATTTCCGGCAGATAAGGAGGTAAGTAATGATATCAGAATTAAAAAAGTCAGAATTTTTTAAGTGCAGATATATGTTATATGAGCAAGGTCAATTAGAAGCTAAAGCAGTCGTCGAAGGGATAAATCCAGGTCGTATTTTTGTAGATGATATTGAATCTCCTGCTTCGGGACTTATTTGGTTAGGTAATAATGACGGTTTTTTCTTTATTGGAGATGAAAGAAACGAAGGGTTCAATACCGAATTAAATCATTTTATTGATACAGTAATCATTCTAGAAGCAAAGAAGGTGGGATTAACTTGGTTTGAAGGGATTGGTAATCATAATAAGTGGATGAGACTATTATAAAGGTGTTTGAAAACCGCAATTTAGGAAGTTGGAATCAGAGGGTTTATACTTTACAAAAAAAGATTATAAAGGCAACTTCGAACTTACTATTGAAGAAGGATATAAAATTGTGAAAATTAGTAAAACACTTTTTAAAAACAGTGATAAATCAATTGAAAATATTGAGTTTTTACATTCCAAAATAGTAGAGTTCTGGTCTTCACCCGAAAGGTTCTTTAATGAAGGCTTTGGATACGGTATAGTTTGTAAAAGTAAAATTGTTAGCGTCTGTTTTTCGGTTTTTGTAGTTGATAATGTACATGGTGTTGATATTGAAACCTTGGAAGAGCATCAAGGTAAAAAGTTAGCACAAAAAGTAGCCATTGCTTTTGTAAAAGATTGTTTGGAAAATAATCTTGTTCCTTATTGGGATTGTATGGAATCTAACAAACCTTCAATTGCGGTCGCAAAGAGTATAGGATTCAGAAATGTATTTAACTATATAGGTTATGAATTTAAGTTTGAGTAATTTATACTTCAATTGAATAGAGCAGTTACTGGAGGAAGAATTATTGAACTGATGGAGATGAAAAGTTAACTAACACAAAAGAGGGGGCAACGTTTTGGGACAAAACACATCACATATTTACACACCATCTAAGCACTTTGTTTCAGCTGCAACGATTGTACTCAACGATCAAAAGGAAATTCTGCTAATTAAAGGACCAAAGAGAGGTTGGGAAATGCCAGGTGGAATAGTCGAGGAAGGTGAGTCTCTGAAGGATGCTGCAATTAGGGAAACTAAAGAGGAGTCAGGTATTGATATTGAAGTTCTTAAATTCTGCGGAATATTTCAAAACGTGGATAAGTTAATTTGTAATACACTCTTTTTAGCTAAGCCGATTGGTGGTAAATTAACAACTTCGCCAGAAAGTTTAGAAGTGGGATTCTTCCCTATTGAGCAAGTTCTGGAAATGGTGACTTTTGGGAACTTCGGACAAAGAATAGAACACTGTCTTGATAACAGTATTCAACCATTTTGTGTAGAGTTTTAGGTCCTATGGAAATTAGTAATAACGGTATTGCTCATTAAAATTACGCTGTTAGTTGAACAAGACGAGTACGATAATCTTCCACAATCGGGTACGAAGGTTGAGTAAAAATCAATTGAGTGGGGTGATTACTATAGCAAATATAATTCGTGAAACTGGATTTAAAAGATCAATTATTTTTTTTATATTCGCTGTAGCAAAATAAGAAATGTATTTAAGGCAGAGGAAGTAGGAACATCTCTTATTAAAAAAGTTCTAGAGACTATAAAGATTTACACCATTTTAATTTCACCGTTAATTATTATGGCTGCATTTTCAGAAACTTACATTGCAGATATAATATTTAGCCTGTTTGAATAGCGAAATTCAAAAAATGGACGCGATTCTGGGTGCAAAACGTTCCTGGCTCAAATGAAATGTGGTCACACAATTTCGGTAAAGGTTAGACAGTTATAGTGTTCTAAAACTGAAGGGGGATGTCGAGGAGTCGAATGAAGAGGTAACGCTCTGAAAGGCTCCTCTTGCGTCGAGTAGCACACTGATTGGTAAGATATTGCGTGGTATAAGCTAGGCTATTAGCGGCGAAAACTGGTGATAAATTCAAAGGCTTACCAATCATTCTAATTAACTCTGTTCAATCAACTACAAATTACTCTTTATTAAATTATGGCACCTTTTTGCAAAAGAAATTCAAAAATAATCAATATCCATCACATTTATTAAGAGCATGTTTTGTTCAATCGTATATTGGGATGGTGTTAAATAGAAGGGAATAAACTAAATTAGATGAAACGTATAAAGAAATTAATGAAATATATTGCAATCACTATCGTAACAGTACTCGTAATAGCGCTCTTCTTTCCTACATGGACACCCAATATAAAAGGAGATAACAGTATAAGTACATTAGAACAAGTAGAGATAAATGGAAGTGGTCACGAAATTATGATACGTGGCAACGATAAGGATAATCCTGTCATCATTGTCGTACATGGAGGACCTGGGGCTCCGGAAATACCATATGCCACTAAATACGCAGACTTATTGGAAGCCAATTTCACAATTGTTAATTACGATCAAAGGGCAAGTGGAAAATCATATCACTTTTTTGAGGACTATTCTACTCTTTCAACAGACTTATTGGTAGATGATTTATTAGCTTTGACCGAATATATATCAGAACGGCTTGAAAAAGAAAAGGTTATACTGATGGGGCATTCTTCTGGTACATACATTGGAATACAAGCTGCTTATAGATCCCCCGAAAAATATGAAGCATATATTGGGATTGGGCAAATGGGTGAAACAAAGGAAAGTGAGATTGAAAGTTTAAAATACTCTATTAGCCAGGCCCAAAAGGATGGTAATGCGGATGATGTTTTAGATTTACAAGGACTCACCGAGCAAATTAAAAATGGCGATACGGTTACACCAAGAAACTATGTTATGAAATACGGCGGGGCTGTTAGACTCATTGATAACCCCGATGGTGATAATATAGGTGTTTTATTGAGCAGCGAGTATAACTTATTGGACGTTATTCGTTACAACTATGGTATGGGGTATTCCCAAGAAAAGTTGTTAAGTGATCTATTAGAAAATCCAATACCTACCATTGTAACAAAACTTGAAATTCCTTTGTATTTCGTCATGGGTAAATACGATTATATGACTTCCTCTAATGCAGCAAAGAAGTATTTTGATATGATTGAAGCCGAACATAAGGAATTTATTTCTTTCGAGAAATCAGCACATTATCCACAATTTGAAGAGAAAGAAAAATTTAATGAATGGATGTTAGATACATTCATCAATAAAAATAAGTAATGCGTCATTTTACTTACTTTGAAAGGAAGATTGTTGTCAAAACTTGTACTTAAGCTATAAAAATCAGATTACCGGTAGGCGAATTTCCGTTAAAGAGTGCGAAAATCGAATAGATTTTCTTAAGGCAATGGGACTGTTCTAAAGGATACCAGACATGGAGAGACTATATGGAATCCACAAAAAAGGATGCAAGGTTGGAGCGACTCTGAGTTAACAAAGAGTGGAGGTAAAAGTGCGATAGCGTTAGAGGAAAAGTTAAGGAGATTGATTTTATTGCAATCTATTTTAGTCCGAGTAAAAGAACAGCCTTATCAACTTACATGATAAGGCAATGGTTCACTGTTTTTTAGATTTTTCACGTTCATTTTTTTGTTTTAGCTTTAACCAAAAATCGGGTGGTTGATAACTAATTAAAGAATAATCGAGTTCGGCTCCATTAGTTGCTAACTGAACTAACAAATATTTCTCCTTATTACTCGGGTATATATCTGCTGTTTTAATGTTTATAACCTCAACTCCTGTTCGTTTAGGTGTCCCAACAACAACAACTTGATTTCCTTTTGTATAAACATCTGTGATATTTGTTTGGAACACAACTATATACAGATCAAGGTCTGTTTCATTTGTAGCAGTATTAAAAGCAATACCTACATCCTGTTGAAAATTTAATTCAGCTGAAATACCAATGGCATAAAAAGGGAATATCCGGTGGAGAGAATAGTGTATTCGAGAAGGAATATAGCTCCATCTTCCACCCCAATATGTGCTATGCCAGTTTTCTTCATATATTGGTCTAATATAGTTCGGTTCGCTTTTAATTACTTTAAAAGGGATTTTTGTTCCTTCTTTTAACACTTGTGAAATAGGGATGACATCAGTAGGGAAATGCACCTCTGTTCCTTTTTCGAATGGAAAAGGTGAATCAAGAATTGTGGTAGGCTCGGGTGGTTCGAGACTATCTAAACGTTGTTCCAATTCGTGAATTCGTTCCTGTTCATTTTTATCACTATTCGGTTGCGAGAAAGATAACTCCATCGATTTTGTATTTATGGACTTACTGTAAACAAATAAGCTTAAAATAATTGAAAAACAAACAATATAACCAATCCTTGTTTTTAACATATTCTAATCACCTCACCATATTATCTGCTCTTACGAGGGAGTTATGCGTAAGATTAGTTATTAAAAAAACGGGGGCTTTACTTCATTTAGGGGCTAAACACCCTTTTCAATTCAACTACAGGGGCAGTATAGTAGAAAAAGGAACTATAATTTAAATCTCGTATATCTAATGTAATCGGTTAGCTAAAATTTGATGACAGACAGGAGTTAGAGACGATGATTAAAGGTTTCGGAGGAATATTTTGGAGAACTAATAATCTTGAAATTGTGAAAAAATGGTACAGTGAAGTGTTGAAAATTGAAATAGACAATTGGAATGGGGCTGTGATAAAACCCCAATTAGGAAATGAGACTATCTTTTCATTCTTTACGGAGAATGACAGTTATTTTCCAACAGAACAACAAGTGATGTTAAATTTCCAAGTACATGATCTAAACGAGACTATAAAGCATCTTGAACATATTGGTGTACCTCTTGTTAAGAAAAAAGAGGTTAGTGAATTTGGAAAGTTCATTTGGATTAAAGGTCCTGAAGGTCGACTGATCGAGCTTTGGGAGAAGTAGCGGGTTGTAATCATTAACTAGTAAGCTAACGGGTGCGCTTCTACAACAAGTAGAGGCGCATTTTTACTAACTGGGCAGTTGAGTTAAACAAGAAATTTGATTATGTGGTATTATTAGGTAATTGTAAAAGCTGAAGTAGGGGAATTTATTTGGAATTTATTTCAGAAAAGTTATTGTTTATATTTTTGTTTATTTTTGTAATTCACTCAATAGAAACCCTCGCTTATGCTGTTAGGTTATCGGGTGCAAGGGTAAGATTGATTGCATCTGCTCTATCTCTATTTAATTTAATGGTTATTATTTCAAGACTAGCTAATATGATGCAGCAGCCTTTTACAGGAAGCCTTATAGATACTGCACCTACTGAAAATACTTTAGAATTTGTAGAAAGCCAATATAGAATACTAATAAGCGCTTCAACATTTGGGACATTAGTTGGTATCCTTTTATTACCCACTTTTATTGCCATATTTTCAAGAGCTATAATCCATTTATCAGAAGAAAGAGGTTCAATTCCAAGTTTAGTTAAAAAGGGAATATCCTTTGAATATATAAAGCGTGGGATAAAACATTTTAGTTTACCTAAGCTAAGTTATTTGAAAGAGATTAGGATAAAAGAAATTCCTCTAAAATTATTTTTTGTAAATATGATAATCACTGCAATATATACCATTGGGGTACTATCTGCTTTGTACGCATCATTATTGGCACCAGATAGAGCTTCAACAGCCATTATGGCATCTGGACTCATAAATGGTGTTGCGACTATTCTTCTTGTAATATTTATTGACCCCAAAATTTCTGTTCTTGCTGACGATGTAGTTAATCAAAGGGGAAGCTACTTTACACTAAAGAGCATTTCTTTAATGATGATTGCTTCAAGATTATTTGGAACTCTACTTGCGCAGGTATTATTTATACCCGGTGCTAAATATGTAGCATGGTTTACAAAATTTATGATTTAATAATTATCGAGGTTGTTCAACTAACAGGGGGGTTACTGTAACAAGATTCAATAAGAAAAGTCGATTCCTCAATATATAGGAATTCGACTTTTTTGTTGTAATTCAATTATTGTACAAACTTTACAAAATGCTGACTAACATCCTTTCTGTCTATTCAGTTGGCGTTGTAGGACGTACGGCAGCCCTTTCGTCATTCAACTGAAGAAAAGTATGTACTCCAGCCGTTGCAACGGTGTACCCCCTATTAAAAAATAGCCCTGTTCAACTTATGGTATGTCAACACTAAATCAAACGATATTATTAAGGGCTGTTTTTTTATAAGCAACCGGACTTAGGTAGCCTAATGTACTGTGCGAACGGATATTATTATACCAATTGACATAATCGAAAAGCTCAAGTGACAGCTGGTTAAGGGTTTGATAGTGTGCTCCGTTGATCAATTCTGTTTTTAAAATCTTAAATGTTGCCTCTGCCACCGCATTATCATAAGGATTCCCTTTATGGCTGAGTGATCTTTTAATTTTGTATCCACTTAATAATTCATCGATCCCAACGTTTTTAAATTCAGAACCGCGATCTGTATGAAATAAGTTCACGTTTCCCAATGGGTATTTAACAGAATCGAAGGCACGCTGAACTAAAGCAGCGTCTTTTTGTGCTCCGACGCTCCACCCGACAATTTCACGATTGTATAGATCGATTAAGAAACAAACGTAACTCCAACGGTATCCTACTTTTACGTATGTTAAGTCGCTGACTAACACGGACATCTCTTTGTCCACTTCAAATTCTCGATTTAATACGTTTCGAACGGATTCTTCATTTGGTCTTGTTACCATTGGTTTATAGGAAGGTTTGGCGTATTTTGATTGAAGTCCAAGTTCGCTCATCAATCTTCCAATTCGGCGTCTCGAGATTGTAAGGCCTTCTGTCTCTTTATCTAGTTCTATTTTTAGTTTCCGAGTACCATAAACGTGTCGGTTTTCATTGAAAACCTTAGCGATCTTTTCTTTTAATACGCGTTCTTCTTCCTGCTTTACTTGTTCTTTTTGAGCGGATACTTCAGTGTCATAATAGAAGGTGCTACGCGCAATTTTCAGGACTTTACACATTGCTGATACCGAATAGGTGTGACGGTTTTGTTGAATCACATCTATTTTCGTCCCATGATCAGCGCTGCTTGCTTTAAAATATCTACTTCCATTTCTAGTTGCTTATTTCTCTTCCGTAAGGCAATCAATTCTTGTTCCTCTGGAGATTGATTATCTTTCTCTAAGAAAGAACCAGACTGCCTGAATTGTGTAATCCACCTATCAAGAGCAGATGCGGTTAATTCATATTCTTTGACAATATCTTGTCGGCTTTTCCCATTTTCATATAGGGCTACCACTTGTTTTTTGAAATCTGTAGAAAATGTTCTTCTTTTTACGGACATAGTAGATCTCCTCACTTCTTGTGTATTATTCTACTAGACCTTAATTTAATTGTCCAACTAAGTGTAACCTATCCACTTATGAGAGAGTAACTGTTTAGTTTGAATTGGTGAAACTTTCCAGTCGCAATGAACGTATTAGTAGTAGAAAGATACCTTATTCAAGTAACGGACAGTTCAGTTAAAGATAAAAGGGGTGAGGTATATGAGTGACCGATTTGAACTAAGTTTTAAAAACAAGGTAGTTAGAATGTGGTTGATTATTATGGTGCCAGCTGTAATAGCAGAAATATTAATTATGCAATTTACTGTAATTCCAGTATTTCCTTCAATATCTTGGACAATCTTTTTTATTTGGCTTTATTTTTATAAGAGGAAACAGAAGAAAGAGCATTCCGTTTCCTCGTGATTTTATTTTAAAAGGATTGGTTAGGTCCTATTTTTATTAACCTAACGGTGGCTTTAGTTCAACAACAGGAGCTCCTTAGCGAGCTCTTTTTCCTTCTTAACTTACGGGACAGTTTAGTTGAACAAGCAGGTTATATTTAGATTGGTGTCGAAGTACTTTATTTAGGATGAAGAAATAATAGTATGCATACGGAGTAGGTGATAATAAATGACTTTCTTATATTTTATAGTTGGCTACTGTGCTTTATATTTAGTGATTTGGTTACATGAAGTTGGACATGGGGTCGTATATGCAAAATATAAATGCAAAGACAATCCTTTTAAAGTTCATGTGCCATTCTATTTATTCTTCTCTACTCCCCAGCCTATTGATGAAAAAAAGGCACAAACTCTAACTAGTAAACAGTATTTTAATGTTGGTATAGCGGGAATAATAGTGAATCTTCTTATTGGTATCCCTATATCCTTCCTTTTCCTAAACATTGAGCTTAATAACTCTATTTTAATTTTCTTTTTTTATTCTTTTGCCTTATTTCATTTAGTGGAGGCTGCAAGTTACTTGACAATTAGCAATATTTTTCTTGCAAGTGATATGATAACTGTACAAAACTACAAACCAAAATTAAGAATACCCTTATTTTTAATAGGAATATTCTTAGTTGTCCTAATCACTTTCATGCTAATCAAAAGTCCTGATAGTTGGAAACTGGGATACATTATTTCAATTATAATCATGATTTCATGCATGGGATTAGGAAGAATGGTCTTTAGCCGAAGAACACGGACTGCGTAGGTAACTCGTGTTCTTATTGCACTAACGGAATGCTTTAGTTGAAGAGTTGACTACCTTTACAAGACACTTTTTTCTTGTTGCGTATTGGAGTTAACTACTTCTGTGATTCGGTGTTATGTTTACCTGGTATGCATAGCGCATGCAAGGTCATTCAGCGAGCGAATCGATGGTTCGCGTATGAAGATAATTATATTCTTGTTCAACAAACGGGACATTTTGTGGAATAGTGGTTTGAATTCGATACGTTTGTTGAAAACAACCCTTATAAAACTTTTGTATACATAAAAAAACGCAGTAGGAATTCATTCATGAATTGCACTGCGTTTTAATTTAATTATTTTAAAATAAGTTATTTAACAATCTAAAAGAGAACGAATTAGATTCAAATCAGAACATCTAGTCTTAATAATTTTCAATCATCACCAGGTTTCATCAAGGTGATCAGCATAGTACGAAATCCCTCTTTTGAAGTATTGAAGATTTTCATCAGACGTTGTTTCCATCAAATTAGTCAGAACAATTTCCATTGCCTGTTTATAGTTTTTTGAATTGTACAGAGCCATTGAGTAAAAAATTTGAAGGCCGCGGTGTTCAGGAAACACTGTCACACCTCGACGTAAAGTTTCAACTGCTTCTTGATAGTAACCCAAAGCACGGTAGGTACTGCCAAGACCGAGTAAACATCTTTGAAGATCTGGTCCTGCGAGACCTTGCTCGAGAGCCTTTACATAATAGGGGATAGCTTCCTTGCCTAATCCAGAATTATCATGAGCAATTCCCGCCTGATAGTTGACTTCAGCATGATCTGGATAGGTAGCAACCATTTCTAAAAGGAGAGTACGTGCTTCCTTCAGAATGTCTTGGTCTTGCTTAGCACGCCCATCTTCACGCAATTCAATAGCTTTGTCTAAAAGTAAACGCAAATTTGTTTTATCCGTATTATTTACTATTTTATCATTCATTTTTTTAACTCCCTCAAATGTAGTACTGCAAATGGCAAAGTGACGATATAATCACAATACTCGCGGGGAATTTATTAATTTTGAAAGTGGTTTTGTAAAAACAGTATCATTGTCCTTTAATCCTCCTTAGAAATCAAGAATGAACATTAGGTTCTTTTTTATAGTAATGTTTATGCTGATATATGTCAAATAGCTTTTAGAATAATCAGTCATTTTGAAAGTGACAATAAAAACCGTCAAGTAATAGGAATTTAAGAAATAGTAGATCCTGGCCATTATCCTTTGAATGATTTAGATCAGTTGATTTTTATTAAAGGGCTTCCCTCGAATAGTATATTGTTTCGCAAACGGGTGCGATTTGTGGCATAAGCGTCGCTGTTCTTATTAAACTAATAAGTGTTTTAGTAGAAATTCGGCTGTTTTTCATGGCAGCTTTTCTTATTGAGATAGTGGAATAAAATACTGTCGTGAACTGGCGTTATGTCAACTTGGTGTGTATGGCGTATACAAGCCCTTTCATCGACCTACTTCGCCAGCCATAGTATCCAATACTCGTTCTGTCCACATTTTCATCCCCTGTGGTGTAGCGCTGATTTTGCGCTACATATATGACTAACGGGGCTGTTTGGGTTTAATTTACAAAGGAAGGTAAGGTGGGGAAAATGGAGTGGAAGAGTTTTAAACCTGTACAAGGGTATTGTTTGGCTGGAATTTGGTCAAATCAACTGGTTGTTAATCAAAGAGGAAATGAATGGGATTATAGTTTTGGAGATCTAATATTAAATATAAAAAAAGATTTTAAAACGGATGAATCCTGGTACTGGAGATTATTTGGGTCCGAAAATGAAGAGGGGGATGACTTACTAATTATAGAAGAACAGGAAACACCTGAACCCCTCGAATACTTTTACGAAGCTGAATTATCGAAACAACCTATGATAATAGGTTCTAAAATATCTTTAGATCATTCCCTCATTAAGAAGGTAAGTGGTTATGGATTCAAAGATGGCGATTATGAAATCTTAACGACTCTTATTTTTGAACTTGAGAAATTATACGTTACATTTAAAATATCAGGTCCTATCGTAACTGCAAATATAAGTGAAACGGAAATTGAAAAATTGGGAGATTTATTTTTTCTTCTTGAACTTCCATGAAAGTGGAAATACTCTAATTATTAACAATAGCGCATAAGAAAAAAGGTCGAAAAAGATTGGTTCAAACTCTAATGATAATAGTCAAAACAAAGAGAGATACAAGGTCATGATAGAATATATAACCTTTTAGAGGAAGGTCAAGAATATTTCGTTTTATACAAGATACAAAAAAGAATATCAATCTGATTATACATATACTTTTGGACAATTAGGTTTGCCTGAGGGTGCTCAGTTAGTTGGAAATGGCATAATTGATTAAAATATAGCTGTTTAAAATTCCTTGTTCAACCTGCAAAAAGTCTCCCTTTTATGTAAAAAGGGAGACTTTTTTTAACTATTGGAGGTGTCATAAATAGACCGGAAAATGGGACAGGATTGGAGCTATTGATGATTCTCTTGATTTGTTTAAGGTACGTGGATCTGATAAAACCCAAAATTGTTTTAGTATGAGTTACTTTTTTATTTTGAGTCTTATTCCTGGATGACTTACATACAATCACGATACCTCCTTCGCATTCAAAGGACTGTAAGGTGATGTGAATGTCTAAGGAAAGCGTACTGTCGCACCTTTTTCTTTAGCTTGGTAATTCTCTATCACTCGACGTTTGTTAACTCTTGAACGATCAAATTCAAAGAGTTTTCCTTAATCAGCGGATAATCACTGATGGTCCAATGGGGCACATTGTAGACCTGTCCTGATTTCACAGCGGTGAGGTTTTTCCAGACAGAAGTAGCGGCATACGTCTCTAGATCCGTTTGCGCTTCCAGATCTTCTTCAGAGTTGCCTACTTCTAGGAAAAGATGATCTGGATTAAAAGAAGGCAGTGATTCCAGCGAAATTTGTTCTGCCTTATCAATACTTTCGATTCCGGGAGCAGGGGTGAGTTCCAACCCCGAGAACAGAATTTCCGCAAAGCCATGATTCGGTCCATATAATCGGATGACTTTCGGTTGAATGCGTAAATACATGAACGTTTCACCAGGTTTCACATGTGTAGCGATGAGTTTTCGGGCTTCGTCCAATTTTTGTTCATATTGCTCGATCCATTGCTGCGCTTCCTCTTCCTTTTGCAAGACTACACCCATTTTAATAAGTCCTGTTCGCCAATCATCAGAATTTTCGAGGATCACTGTCGGAGCGATTTTACTCAGATCATCGTTAATCTTGGAATCCCGGGATATGATTAGATCCGGTGCCATTTCCACTAGAGCTTCTAAATTAGCAGAGTCACCAAGCGGAATGACGCCGGACAATGCATCGCTGTCCAAATAAGGAAGCTCTAGAGACCCTATGTATGTAGTGGAAGCATACGGCTTTATGCCAAGTGCCAGCATTTGATCGGCCAGTCTGTAATCGAGTACAACAATTTTCTCCGGCTTTCCTACAATAGTGGTTTGACCGGCGGCATGTTCAATGATCCGCTGCTGTGGCGCGGATGCCGCTTCTTGAATAGTGTCTACTGAGTTTTCTGCTTTGGGAGAGGTACAGCCCGAGAGTAAAAAGAACAGAAGCAGCAAGGATAGGATGATTGGCAATCGTGAACTTGATGAACGATCTAGGTTGTTTTCGTACATGTTAATATAAGTAACCTCCATTATGATTAATTAAGTTTGTCTACTTGATAATGATAATCACTATCAATTATTTAGTCAAGAAGAGATTATCCTGAGTAAGATAAATACAGGCCATTTTTAAGCTCTATAAACGGGCGTTATGTCTACTAGGGGTGCATGTAGCACCCTACTTGAATTAAAGAAGTGGATATATTAAGTGTGTTTAAAAAACTTACCGATCTAACACAATCTAACTATGTAGATTCACAAAAACAGCTTCATCCCTTGTGTATCAAGGGATGAAGCTGTTTTTTTAGCCGTTTACTAAAAAGCAGTTACGTTAATGAAAGAATTTGTTGTAGAAATCAAGACTTAATATAGCAAGCAAGAAAAAAAGGTCGGTGTTTACACACAGAAACTGTTCGTAAAATTGTACTTTTACGAACAGTTTCATATTGCATGTTTAAAAGGATGCTATTAATATAGATTGCTATTTACTTTTTCAATGTCCTTTTGTACTGAAAGGGCTATTATTTCTTGATAATCCCAAATTGATCGACAATGTAAGGTTCTGCATTATTTTTGCTTTGATCGATCTCGTAAGTTATTGCAGTCAATTTGTCTTTATTAATAGTGATACCGACGAAGTTTTGAATTTGGCCGCGTACTGGACGGCGGTTATCGTTCGGATCTGGACCATAGATAGCTGCATGATTCTCATCTGCCACTTCAAAGAGATTATAGTAAGCTGATCCAAGTTCGGGCGCTTGATTTTTGTAATACACTTTTGGTCCAGCTGTAGCAGGTATCAAATAAATCGTACCATCTGGATTTACGGTATATTCTACGGTTTGTCCTTTTTTAGTCCAAATAATTTTTTCGGTTTCTGAAGCCGTACCATCACTCTTGATAGGCTTAGTACGTGCATAGATATGGTCATGTCCTTGAAGAACAAAGTCGATGTCTAGTTCCGCCATGAGTGGTGCCACCTGATTTCTCACACCGTTTGGATCTAGGATATCATCATCTGTTGCATGGTTAGATGTCGTGTAAGGACCCTTGTGAATATTGACAATAACCCACTTAGCTCCATCAGCTTTGGCTGCCTTCACATCATCTTTCAACCATTCAATTTGCTCTTCTGAAAAATTGGCGTATTTTTCGGAGTCTTCGTTGCTATTAAGTACGACAAAGTGAGCGTTACTATAATCGTAAGAATAATAAGCACCTGTCTCAGTTGCAGAATTTTCAGGTGTATCAAAGTTAAAATGATCGATAAAAGCAAAATTTTCATCCTCGTGATTCCCTGCGGATGGTGCAAACGTCGTGTTTAGCAAACTTTCCTGTGAATGTCCTAGAAGCCAATCCCATTGTTCCTCTTTGACTCCATCGTCAACTAAGTCGCCATTGTGAACAATGAACTCAGCATTAGGGACAGTATCTAGAGCCTTAGAGATAGTCTGGGATGAAAGAATTGCTTCATCTTCTGTTTTAGCCTGGGTATCAGCCAAATCAATAAATGTAAAAGTTCCATCTTTTGGAGATGTCTTAAATGAACCCATTTCACTCCAGTTATTGAGTTCTTCATCTCCAACACGGAAGTAGTATTCAGCATCTGCTTTAAGCCCAGTTGCTTCAGCTTTGTGTACATACTCTTTCTTGGAATTAGTAGAGAGGGAAGCAGTACCTGAAAATTTCAAGGCTTTATTAAAATCAGGTTTCTTCGCTCCTTTCCTTTTCACTACCTGCAAATCACTATTCTTGTAATCTAGTGATGTATACCAAGTGAGTCCCTTAGAATTGGTCGTATCCCCTTTAAATGTGACAGTTACCTTGCTGACTTCAGTATGATTTGGACTATCTGTTGCAAAAGAGAGCGTACTGCCAACTCCGCCCACTATGGATAAAGCTAGGGCAACTGAGATGATTTTTTTTTTGATTTTCAAGAAGATCATCCTCCAATTATATTGTAATAGTCCATCCTCATGGACAGTAATTTCACTATAACATTTTAATATATAAGGTTTGTTAACCCTATATATTGATAGTGTAAAGAATTGTTAATACTATTTTATTTGTTAATCCGGAATAATAGTGGGGTAACTGAATAAAAACTACGTCCTTCAGATTCGGGCCAGATAGTCGAAGAAAAAAGGGAATTAGAAGGTTCCTATTGAAAGTTAAAGGGTTAGATAGTCCTTTTAAAATACTGAGAAGGAGTGAAGATTCTGAAAAAATGGCAATAATAATCAAAAATAGAAGTTGGTCTTTTTGTATTTGTAAAAAGGAAACAATCCAGATGCCCCAGTTAATCATAATAGTGAGAAGTAGCAGTACAGACTACCGAAGCACGTCAATTTGACTAAATTGACCGATTAAATTCTTTGTTGTATGTTGTTAATCCCTTTCCTGCATAATTTAGTTAGAATTAGGGAAAGTAATTATAGACAGTGCTTAAAGTGAACATAGCTCTGTTTTTTTAAAAAAACGTGTTATTCTAGTCGTAAATATGAACGTCTGTGTGACTATTTTTTTTATACGAAAGCCCTGAAAAATATAGAAAGGTGATGAGTAGGATGGGTGTACATCAATATTTTAAAAGTTTATCTGATTTAGAACAAATTATTCGTTGTCCAGGAAAGTTCAAATATCAGGAGCATTCCGTCGCCAGTCATTCATTTAAGGTGACAAAAATTGCGCAATTTCTTGGAACAGTCGAAGAGGAATCTGGGCAGAAAGTGGATTGGAGAATCTTGTATGAAAAAGCATTGAACCATGATTACGCGGAACTTTTTACAGGAGATATTAAGACGCCTGTAAAATATGCATCGAAAGAGTTGAAGCAACTCTTCAGTGAAGTAGAGGAAGAAATGACAAGAAAGTTTGTAGAAAAGGAACTTCCAATTGAGTTTCAAGCCATTTATTTGGAACGACTTAAAGAAGGTAAAGATGAGACATTGGAGGGGCGCATTTTATCTGTGGCTGATAAAGTTGATTTGCTTTATGAAGCATTTGGTGAGATTCAAAAGGATAATCCAGAACCATTGTTTTTAGAGATATACGAAGAAGCATTAAGGACAATACTGCTGTTTCAAGATATGAACTGTGTAGAATACTTCCTAGAACATATTCTTACGGATATGCTTAGTGAACGATTTACTGAACATGGGGAGTTAACGGGCATTGCAATGCGGATAATTGAAGAACACGGAGGTTGATAAAATACATAAAAATGTCCAGTTCTAAAGCAAACTAACGTACAAGGCTAAACTTCCACAAACGGGCCATTTTCTTGAATAACACTGACAACGGTTTTCTGTCTGGCTTAATTGCGGGAGGCATCCCCAAGCGATGTTGAGAGGATTCTTTATGTCAACATATATAGAAAGAGAAATAACGAATTTGGAAAAGGGGATTGAAAATGGATGTAAGATTTCCAATTGGAGAATTACAAGTTCCTGAAAAAGGTACAGTAGAAAATAGTCAAGAATGGCTAAAGGAAATCGAAACTTACACGATTCGATTAAGAGAAACTGTTGATCCATTATGTGATGATGAGTTAAGCAGAACATATCGGGATGGTAGCTGGACAGTTCGTCAACTTGTTCATCACATTGCAGACTCTCAGTTGAACATGTATCAACGTTTGAAGCTGGCTTTAACAGATGAGAATCCAACAGTACCAGATTTTGATCAAGAAAAGTGGGCCATTCAACCGGATACAAAGCTTCCAATAGAAAGTTCGATTAAAATGTTAGAAGGTATAAATGAGCGCATCGTATCTTTAGGATATAGTTTAACTGAAGAGCAATTAAATCGAGCTTTTACACACCAGAAGAACGGTGAAATAACAGTTGCAACAAAAGTTGCAAAATTAGCTTGGCACGAAGAGCACCACTTAGCCCATATAAAAATTGCATTATCAAAATAATACAAGATGTATGGAATTGGCTTATCAAACTCCGGTAAACCATTTTTATGTAACGATGTTAATTAGCCTGTTAATTCACATACCAATTAAGCATGAAATAACTGTAAACATTGCTATAACAATAAAAAGAAGGGACTAAAACCATCGCGGTTTTGAGTCCCTTTTCTATTGTTTCTAAATGGTTTGGACCTCTGAAGAGAACCCTTTAATTTATTTTATAGAACTTTTTATATTTCCTTTTCCTCTATTTCATTTTCCTTCTGGCTCCATACCCTCGGGAGCTTTCATCCCTTCTGATGGCTCCATCATCCCTTCTGGTCGTTCCATACCTTCGGGAGCTTCCATCCCTTCCGGTGGTACCATATCCCCGTGCGCTCCCTTACCACCTGGACCTCCCATACCGCCAGGACCAGAAGTTTTTGCAGTGGTGATTCCAGATTCATCAAGCCATGTTACGGTGTCGGAAATTGTGAACTCCACAACTTTCGTGCCGCCTTGATAGTCACCATCTTCAAAAAGACCATCACTTTCTTTACCAGACGTTGTCCCTTCTGAGTAAAGGGTGTAGGAAGCATCTTTCGTTAGTTTTGGCAAACTAATGACGACCGATTGATAGTCTTTTGCGGGCGCAAATGTCACAATCTCATTTCCTTCGCTATCTTCTAGATGCAGTTTGGTTCCTGCAGATTGTGTCTCCGGATAAGTCATCAAGATCGTATGCTGTGATGAGTCTTCTGAAGTGGCCATCGCCATACCAGAACTTCCAGTAGCGATGAGAACTCCGCCACTTATTTCAAAGTCTTCGTCATAATCCAAAGCACCATTGCCATTATTCGTAGGTCCATTAACGATCACGGTACCGCCTGTCATGGATATGGAACCATTTGAATCGAGTCCATCACCGGCTGCATCGACATAAACATAGCCACCATTTATTGAAAGCAGAGGATCTTTCGCTTGTTCAGTAGTCGTGTCAGAATTATCGTCGGCTTCGCTAATGTTAATGCCATCATCAGTTGCTTTAACATGAATTTTCCCGTCCAAGATTGTGATTGAATTACTTTCTATCCCTTCATTACTCTTCGTGATGTCGATGTTCCCGCCTTTGATCAGAATGGACGTATCTGCATGAATGCCGTCATCGCCGGTAGCCATTTTCAAATCGCCACCAGTTATGGTGATCGAGTTGTCGCTGTGTATCGCATCATCTAATGAATCCAGTTGAAAGCTTCCCCCGCCAATTGCCACTTCTTCATTTGCCTTAAGCCCTTTGCCACTAGATGTCTCAGAGCTAGCGTCAGTTGTGCTTGTTTCCGTTTCTCCAGGGGTAGGCCGACCCATTTCAGCATTTGCTATTTTTTCAGGACTGCCGCCGCCAGATGAAATGTTGAACTCTCCGTCTGCGATTAGAAGTGAAGTCTCAGCCTGAATGCCATCATCAGCTGCCTTGATATCGAAACTGCCTCCTTCAATGGCGATGACCCCTTTTGAAGCATCTGTGTCATTCGTGGACTTCATGCCGTCGCCACTCGCTTCGATACGGATATTGCCATCTTTAACAGCGAGGAGGTCTTTTCCCTTTAATCCATCATCAGCTGAATTAATTTGGATTGTTCCTCCTGTAATTTTCAATTCGTCTTTACTGGTGATTCCGTCGTTGTAATTGCCTTGCACGATTAGTTTCCCACTGCCGTTAATGGTGAGATCGTCTTTGCTGAACAACGCTGCATTCGGCTCATCTTCCTCTGAATTCTCATAAACATATTTTGCTCCGTCAGATAACACGTTTTCAGTTCCTTCTTCTAATGAAACAATCGTTTTTTCTGCTTGTTTCACGTAGATTGCTGAAGTAGAGGAAGAATGGATTTCCGCACCATTCAAAACGAGCCGAACGATGCCATCGTCTTCTGTGTCCACAATGATTTGCCCGTCATCCAGCTTTCCTTGGATTGCATACACGCCTGAAGTATTTATCGTGATGATGCTCTTGTCGATGACGACTCCGCCATCACCTTCAAAGCTGGCACCACTTCCATTCAACTGAATAGACGTTGCGTTTTCCCAATCCTGGTAAAAATCTTCATCGGAATAGCTTACATACTCGCTAATAACACTAGCTATTTCTTGATCCCCAATCGTACTTAAGCTTTCACCTTTTGCAGTAGACGCATTATTGGTACTTACCTTTTCTGAATCATTGCTGCAAGCAAACAAAGATGCGGTGAACATAAGAGAGGCGGCTACCTTCATAAATTTAGAATTTTGTTTTTTCATCATAAGCTCCTTCTTGCAAATGAAATTTCATCCGTTTTTCAGATGATGTTTTGCTAAGAACCCTATTATTTAGGATGAACCTTAAACAAAGCTTAAAAAAGGAAATGCGAAATTAAAGTTTGCTTTTATTTCAGTTGGACCTATAATCTATCGTAACGATATCAATCACGCCTCGGCGTGATTGCGTCCAGATTTTGAAGGCATATCTAGCATTCATCTCACCACTTATAGAAGTGGGGGACTTCTGTTGAATTAAGTTAAAACGTTGATAAATGATACAAGGGGGGCACTATATGAAATTACTAATCATTGAAGATGACAAGTATCTCTCTGAATCAATATGTGAAACAACAAAGGAAATGTTCGATACCGAGCAGGCTTTCGATGGAGAGGAAGGACTGTTTCTTGCACAGCAAAATATTTTTGATGTAATTATTTTAGATATTATGCTTCCGTATATGAACGGTTATGAGGTATTAGAAAATTTGAGAAAGCAAAATATCACGACTCCTGTCATTATGCTGACAGCCAAAGATGGAATTGATGACAAGATTAAGGGTTTTAAAATGGGAGCAGACGACTATTTAGTGAAACCTTTCCATCGAGAAGAACTATTAGTTCGGCTAGAGGCAATGATAAGGAGATCAGGAGGTTTATTAAAGGAAAATATTCTAACTTTTAAGGAACTACATTTGAATATCAAAAATAAAACTGTGGAAATTAATGGGAAAACACTTAAATTGAATGGAAAACAATTTGATTTACTGGAGTATTTGATGAACAATAAAAACGCTATTTTGACTAAGGAACAGATTTTTGATCGAATTTGGGGATTTGAGTCTGATACTTCTACAACAGTTGTAGAGGTGTACGCCAGTAATTTACGAAAAAGTCTCAAGAAGTTTGGTTATGATCAATACATCAAAACCTTCCGTGGGCTAGGTTATATGCTGGAAGACCATGGTGAAGGGAATGTTTAATAAACTAATTTTCAAGAAACAGCAGCTAAAATTTATGATTTTCAACTTGATTGCTTTTACTGTGATTTTCACGATCTTTAGTATTATCATTTTCGGCCAAGTTCAAAATACATTATTTTCGAAGACAGACGAGGAACTGTTATCATTTAAAGAAATGATGATAGATAACAATCCAAAGGGGTTACGGCTGCCTCTTAAAGATGGAGACTTAGATCAGCCTGTGCCGGATGAAGAAAGACGGAAAAATGCACCAAATCCCAGGGTGATTGTCATGCATTGGGATAACGCAGGAAATATACGTAATGAAAATGAAATCGGAACCTTATTTTATGAAAACTATCTAACCGATTATAAGCTGGATAAAACAACTATGGACAAAATTACAATGACGAAAATCAGTGAACTGTATCACTTTAGATATATTCTTTTTGAATACCATAATGATGAGGATGAAATTGCCTATACACAACTGATGATCAACGTGGATGCTGAACAAACCATCATTTCCAACTTTGAGAAACTGTTCATTATCTGGTCGGTCATCTTCATCGTCCTCTCTATTTCTGCAAGTTTCATCTTATCTAAAAAGATGATGAAACCAATTATTCATTCTTGGAATAAGCAGGCGGAGTTTGTTGAAAATGCTTCACATGAACTCAGGACGCCTTTGACGATTATTCAAAATAAGCTGGAGCTTCTCCTAACAGCACCGCAAGAAAGAATTTCAGATAGGTTTGAAAATATAGCCCTAAGCTTGTCTGAAACAAGGCGTTTGTCCAAACTCACTTCGGATTTATTGACCTTGGCAAGAGCAGATTCGGCAGAAACACAGATTATGAAGCAATCCATTCATATCGATACATTCATCCGAAGCGTATGTACGCCTTATAAGGAAATTGCTGAGTCGCAGGATAAGCATTTTTCACTAAATTGTCAAAGCCCTTTTACTATAGAAGCAGATGAAACTCGGCTGCATCAACTGATAGTAATTTTAGTGGACAATGCTTTAAAATATACGAGCGAAAACGATAGTATTCGTGTGAAAACATATGGCGAGGATCAGAAAGTTGTAATTGAAGTGAGCGATACGGGGATCGGGATCAAAGAAGAAAATATCCAATATATTTTCGATCGCTTTTACCGAGAAGACAAAGCCCGAACTAGGGAAACTGGAGGCATGGGCTTAGGATTGTCCATCGCCCAGTGGATCGTATCGATGCACAATGGAACGATTCATGTGATAAGTAACCAGAATAAAGGAACCACTTTTATAGTCAAACTTCCAAAGTAAGAGATCACATCATCGTGATCTCTTTTTTTGTGTTGTTAAATTGTTTTAAGGTTTGTTTAAGGTTCTTCTTTTAGTATTTAGTTCATAGAGCGACAGCAAAAAGGAGTAGATAGATATGGCGATCGAAATCTTCAGTCGGAAAGAGCAAAAGTATTTAATCACTCGCCGCCAATACGAAGAACTTGTGGAACGGATTGGACCAGAGATGCGAAATGATAAGAATGGCGTCGATGGAAAATATTCAGTCACTAGCCTGTACTTTGACAATGCGGAGAAAGGCATTTATTTTGAGACCAAAAACAAACTAAAATACCGCCAGAAATTACGTTTACGCGTATACGACGATGCAAATCTTAAAAGCGTGGCATTTTTTGAAGTGAAGCAGAAACATAAGAAAGTCGTCAATAAAAGACGGATGCTTTTGCCGCTAGGGGAGGCGTATCGCTATTTAGAGGAAGACGGTCAAGCGGGCTTGGATCACTACAAAACGTCCAATTCGCAAGTCATGAAGGAAATTGATTACTTCCGTAAGTTCTATCAGTTACGTCCCGAAATGGTCGTATCGTATAGCCGTCACGCATTGCACGGTATTCATGATTCAGAACTGCGAATTACCTTCGATTTCGACTTACGTTGCCGTAAAGAAGATCTGCATATCGAGAATGGTTCGTACGGAACGCATTTCATCGATCCAGATCTCGTCGTGTTAGAAGTGAAAGTCGATCACAGTGTGCCGCTTTGGCTAACACGTATTTTACAGGAGCTTCAGTGTGAGCAGCGCAGTGCATCAAAGTTTTGTACCAGTATGGAACTGCTGAGTGGAGATGTATTACCGCAGGTAGGATACTTTGAACCGAAAGAATTGGAAAAACAACTAACAGGAGGAATAGAAAATGGATCAGATCACGAACTTGTTTTCATCTAATGGATTGGAGGGAGCCACTCCGACCATGTGGATGAGTATTACCGCGATGGCACTTGCTGCGGTCCTCAGTTTAATCATTACGAAAGTGTATCAAATTACATTTACAGGAGAGCGCTATTCACAAGCGTTCGTCCATACAATCATTATGATGAGTGTTGTCGTGTCAGTTGTTATGAACGTAGTAAGCGGAAATGCCGGTGTGGCGTTTGGTTTATTCGCCGTATTCTCCCTCATCCGCTTCCGAAGTGCCGTGACGAACGCCAAGGATATCGCCTACATCTTTTTCGGATTATGTGTCGGGATGACAGCAGGACTGTTTCAATTCCCTCTGGCCATTGCATTGACGTTATTCTCCAGTCTGATTTTCTATATACTATACAAAGTGGACTATGGAAAAGGGAAAGATATGCAAATCCTTAAAGTAACTGTCCCTGAAAATCTAAATCACGAAAATTTATTCGACGATATCTTGAATGAAAAAACCGAATACTTCCAACTTCGACAAGTTGAAACAACGAACTTGGGGACGATGATTCTCTATACATTTGCCATCCGAAGCAAGACCGATACAAAAGATCAGGACTTGCTGAATGAAATTCGTGTACGCAACGCGAATTTGAAAGTATCCCTATCTTATCTTGAGATGCGAGACTGAACTGTAAGACCGAATTATGAAAAAAGCCGTCTACTACGATTTTTAAAAATCGAGGAGACGGCTTTTTTTTCTTGCTGTACTTTAATGTTTATAGTTTGGCCACAGCAGGTAATGATCAAAACCTTAAGGGACAATTCTCCCCCTCCATGTTAAAGACTTGGAAGCTTTGGTTGGACACTTTGCCGAGTTCGTTGGACAGCTATGGGCTTTGGTTGTAGACTTCGAAGAGTTTGTTGGAAACCTCGTTGTTAGTAGGACACTTTGAAGCTTTGGTAGGACACTTGGCCGAGTTCGTTGGATAGCTCTGGGCTTTGGTTGTAGATTTCGAAGAGTTTGTTGGAAACCTCGTTGTTAGTAGGGCTCTTTGAAGCTTTGGTAGGACACTTTGCCAAGTTCGTTGGACAGCTCAGGGCTTTGGTTGTAGACTTCGAAGAGTTTGATGGAAACCTCGTTGTTGGTAGGACACTCGGCTGAGTTCGTTGGACAGCTCAGGGCTTTGGTTGAAGACTTCGAAGAGTTTGTTGGAAACCAACAAACTCAACGGTCTCGGTTCACGAGATAATTCAATAAATGCTTCAAAAAAGTCGTATTACGTGGTATTTCTTGTAACGTTTCCATTGCAAAACAATAATGTTCCCACATCGCTTTTCTGGCACCGATAGCACCTAGGATTGATACAAATGTCGTATTGTTGTTTTCAGCATCTTTTCCAATGGGTTTCCCGAGTACGTTCTGATCTCCTTCCACATCAAGCAGATCATCCTTAATCTGAAATGCAATGCCGGCATGACGGGAGAATCTTTTCAAAGCTTCCATTTCCAACTCCGTTGCATGGGCCAGAATTGCAGGCATTATAAGAGAAGCTTCAAATGCGATTCCGGTCTTATAAAAGCACATCGTATTCAATTGTTCCAGCGTCAATTGTTTCCCTCTGGAATCCAAGTCCATCGCCTGTCCTCTACACATATCCCCTACAATTTGGGACGAATATCGAATCAAGCGTAGCACCGTTTTTGGATCGTACTGGTCAAGAGATGTTTGTTCTTCAACCGCTTTTTGGGTCAGGAAAAGTCCAGTTAATTCAGCTGTGGCAACGTCATACACCTGATGTAAGGTTGGACGCCCTCTACGCTTGGGCGCATTATCTTGGGATGGCATATCATCAAAAATGAGGGATGCCGTATGCATATATTCCAATGATCTCAGAAGCGGGACGATTGATGACTTATCCAATCCATATTCGTTCACACCCATGACCCAAGTCATGATTGGCCTTAGTCGCTTTCCATCACTTTTCAGACTGTAATTTGCCGCATCGATTATCGGTTCACTCATCGAAGAGGTATTTCCTATTTCGGAAATAGATAATACGTCGTTGATCTGGTCACGTACAGTTTCGATTGTATCTAAAAAGGCTTCCTGCTCTTTCCGTTCACTTTTCAGATTCGTAATCATATGATCTCGAAGCAGTTTATCAAAGAAATCCACATCATCCGCTTTTCGAACCATACGTTGGAGGACTTTGTTGAATGTAGGATTTCCCGAAGCAAATAACTTCATAACTTCGTTGTATTTATTAGTGCCCATTCGTTTTTTAAATCGTTTCAGCCCGTTTATGGCACGATCGAGTATCACCTCACGCGTCTTGCTATCAGAGCGATAGACATTATGGATCAAATTATAGATGACTGTCCAGTACAATTCAAAGGGATTTATGAGGTCCGAGCGCTTATCGTGATATTTCAAATAATAGGTATAGGGTGTTACTCTTTCTTCATTTAAGTCATCAAACATATCCGCAAAATCATCCGCTAGCTGGTTGTAAATGCCATATAAAAATGTTCGGTTATGGAAGCCCTCATCCTCAGGAGCACTTATGACTGAACGGGTAATCAAACGTGAAGAAGAGGATTTTAAAATGACAGGTATATAAAGTTCTTCATTGGTGTAATTGGCATTGGATAGATCCTTTACACGATCCACTTCCTGGGAATTGAAAAACACATAAGACTGCTCGAAAAAACTATTTCTTGTCTCTGGTCGTTGAAGGCTCTTAATATACTCAAAGGCATCTCGGAGTTCCGAATGGGCAAATCTGATGAATTCCGCGTTTTTTCCAGTCCACTGATCCAATTCAGGAACAGATCCTGTGATAAGTGTGGACCGTATTAAATCGGAATATCGTTTTTTCTCTTGATTTGATAAAACACCGGCATCCAGAAGGTCGTCAATGAATGGATACGTCAGACCATAGGAATACCCCAGCCTAATCGCTTCTTCGAGCTTCCGGGTACGTTCTTCAGGCGTAATCTCAGCGTCCATCTCTTCAACCACATGCAGGATGACCCCGGCTATGATTTTGATAAGTTTCCGCTTGGCTTCCTCAGCATCCATCCCCTCTGGAATATGGGATGATACAGTCTTTAATTTATCCATCACCCAGATCATGGTGGATTCAACGCCTTCCTTCTGGGCAAGCCGATACATCCCAGCCATAGTAAACATCTCCAATTTACTTCCAGGGTTTTTCGGATTGGAATCAATTAGGTGATTTTTTAAACTATCAACTGTACGTTGAACCCTGGTCTGTGTGTCAGGTGAGTCCAAGGCTTTACCCAAATCTCGCATGTAAATATAGGAAATGCTCCGATCCAAATAATTATCTAGTTTACCTGTGTAATCCAGCCATTGGATATAAGTGTGATACCCTTCTGAACCAGTTTTTCCCTTTCCACGCGAAAAAATAGATAATAACGGGAAAGGATGAATATGGTTCTGTTTCCAAGACTGTATATCTTTTATCAAAACAGGGGCAACCATGTTTTGCACGAGCTGTTCAGAAAGTGATTTAAAATAATGAGCAGCCTCCTGCTCAGCCAACCGATAGCATGCATCGGCATTTTTTAGTAACTTCTCATTCATACTAATCAATACCTCTACTTTAAGTTTTCATATATATGTATGCAATATTGATCAAATCAATGTTAATAATCTAAACACTATCCCAAACTTTTCACAAAAACTAAATTTATTTTATTCAAAATAACATTTTCATCATAAGAAAGCTATACACAGCCTCTAACAACCCTACGATTTACCATTGCTCCTTACTCAATTTCTCTATCCAACACTAACACTTTTTTATTGAATATTTCAGCTGGGGGCTTTTCATGATGATATATTACTGAATTTTTGTTGAACAACTCCCGGCTTTTGATGGAACCATGGTCATGGTAAGCGTAAAATAATAAAAATCTTAGGAGGCAAATTGATATGGCTTACAAAAAGTTTGTAGGCACATTCCAAAATGAAACTGAGGTTTTGAATAAGATCGACGAGTTAAAAACACAGGGGTATTCTGATAATGATATTTACATTGTGAGAAATGATGCGGATGTGATCGGTTTTTTATACCGTTACAATTACTATAATAAAGAAACAGATATGCCGGGCCTATTAGAAATAAATATCGCAACTGTACAAGACCTGTTTCAGTTGGCCCATCGGACTTTTTGGGCAATTGCCGAGGGGGAAGTGAAAGTGGAGGAAGATTCCGAATTACTGGATGCCATCGACTATGACGACGAGGCAATTTCGAAAATGGTTGCACGAAATCAGTTAAGTATTGGCAAGATTAAGCTGTACGTCATTGAAACTAGAGAGCCAGAACTATTCGCATTTTATTACAGTGCGAATGTTTTGGAAGCGCACGCACTCCATCAGGACATGTTCCGAGAGACGCCAAAACGAATGACCAATGCCTCCCATTTAATGCCGAAGCTTTTTCATTTCGATGAAATGGATGCTGCGAATATATTATACTTCCACCGTAACAAAGTTGTCGCATATCCGAATCATTTAGGACATGCTAGGGCGGGGGAGCGGGTGTTGGCACGGATGCGGGCTTGAGTAGAGTAGCAAGACTATATGTTTTCCCCATATATTTATGGAGAAAGTGAAACGCATTGTCATCCGATACGTAGTAGAGAGAACGGGTTTTACTGAAAAGGGGTTTCTAGTACAGGGGGGATTACATGAGACAGTTGTATATTAAGCAAAAGGTATTTAGTTTGAGCGGCAAGTTTTCGGTGAAGGATCAAGAAGAGAATGAAGTGTATTTCGTAGAAGGAAGCTTTATGCAAATACCGAAGACGTTTTCGATTATGGATGTGGCTTGTCAAGAAGTGGCGATGATCACGAAAAAAACGTTTAGTTTTCTACCGACTTTTTTTGTCGAAGTACATGGCCAAGAAATGGTAACGATAAAGAAGGAATTTTCTTTTTTAAAAGCACGGTATTCAATTGACGCGGCAGGGATAGAAGTACAGGGGAATTGGTGGGATATGGATTTCGAAGTATACCGAAATGAGGAACTGATTGGTGCTGTCAGCAAAAAGTGGTTCACATGGGGCGATAGCTACCAGTTGATAATTGTAGAGGATGAGATGGAACCACTTCTCGTGTCGCTTGTTGTGGCGATTGACTGCGCAAAAGCAGCCCAGTCTGCTACGGCGGCTGGGGGTGGGGCGTGACCAGACCAGACCAGACCAGACCAGTAAAGTGTCAATATCAGCTATTTTTTAATAATTAATAGATCATTCTTTGGTGTCAGCATACCGTTCTTTTCGTAATAATTACCTACTTTTCTTGAAAGTACCACCGTTTTTATAGCATGGTTTCCCTTAGCAAATACGAGTAGAAAAATATCTTCTCTAAAATCAATTCCATTGATACTACCCTTAAATTCAACATTCAATGATTCTTCTATGACATCTACTGTTGTATATGGTCCATAGACTGATGCCTTCTCCCAGTCAAAATCAGTTAAAGTAGACAGTGAGATTTCTGTTGTACCACTTTCCGCCTGCTCTAAAATCTTTCTAGCGAGCATGGGATCTTCACTAGCCCTATTAACAAAAAACAAACTAAGTATTAAAGAAGTTAATGCAGCTCCACCAATTAATAAAATCCATTTTCTTAACATAAATTACACCCCTATTAAACTGTGACTTTCTTATTTACAAAAACTACGGCAAGGTAAATAAAAAGAAGATATTCAACGAGATAGATTGACCGTAACAGCAGACGACCGGATAAGCTCAATCGCTTCACCTTTGAGCTACTATCGATCCCCTTTGCTAATACTGCCTAATAGCAACGAAAAGCCTTTATAAAACGTAACATCCCATAAATATTCAAGTCATATTGTTATTTAAATATAAATTTTCTCTTACCATTGTCATTCTGCAATTCAAATAATGTTGGTTTACTAACGAAGCGCTCTAGAAGCTCATAGGCCCTATAATCCGTTATTTCATCAGGAATAGTAATACCGCTAAATGACGTAGAAGAAATTAATGCATGAAAATCATATCTGAACTCGTAATCACCTGTATAAGCCATCGCCAACTTACCTTTCCAATCAATTTGATAAGACTGGCCTTCTTCCTTAGTAAACTTAATAATATGATAGGCTGTCGCATCGTGACCGAGCAAATAAACATCAAATGCAGTCAAATCTAGATTCAAGTTTTCCTGTTCATCCTTGGATAGGAAGTCAATTTCATATGCCTTCCCATCTAGTGTCTCTAGGTCAAATGGTGCCTCATCACTTCCTACATGAAAACCTTTATAATCCCATTCTTGAGATGACATAGTACAACTATGATAGTTGTTCCATACAATCTTAGCGTGCCAATCGTCTACTTCTTCATCGTCATTCTCATCTAAATCTAAATCTTCCTCATAATAATCTGCAGTTTCCAAATGTAAATCGAAATACAATCCCGTTCTTTCTTTCAATACTTCCTCTTCTTCATATTTGAAATGTGCACTCCACTTAAAGTTGATTATTCGATGACCATTAGGCCAAGGATTGTCTACAAAATAAATTCGATCCATAATTATAGGCTCCCTTTTCATCGTAATTAGTCTATCCTACCTTGTCTCCTTCTTATTAAACTACCTTGCCATGTAAGTTGAATAATTAATTTCACCACATAAATCCAATCCACTTATTGAACTATTCTGCTCTTTTAGTTGAATAAGAAAAGGGTGCTTAACCCCTAATTGAAGCAAAACACCCGTTTGGTTAAGAACGAAACCTCCTATTTATATAGAAATTTCGGAAGTAATCCAACCTTTTATAAAATCTTCTAACGAAGAAGCAATCCAAGTTCGGCTATCATCCTCATGATTCCATACATATATGTCCTCTTTTTGAATACTCCCATTTAATATGGCAAAACCGAACAAATCCCCATTTCCCCCATCAGAAAAAAACATTAAATTATCAAATGGCATATAAATATCTTTATAATCATCAAAATTTCTAAAAAACAAGTTGTCTTCTATTATTTTTCCAGTTGACCAAATCAAAGGACAATCAAATTTGTCAAATACTCCATTTGTTTCATTTAATAGGTCTAATAATTTTTTTGGTAATTCAATATTTAATTCTTTTTTAATAAGAGTTATTTCAGAATTGGTTGCTGGGGCTTTGAAATGATATTCTTTCGATATTTTCTCAATGTAATTCTTCCACATAATTTAATCCCTGCCCCCTTTAAAGTTTTCTAACATTCAATAATTCACCACTGTTCATATGTTATCCTTGTTGAACTATCGTGCCGCGTTAGTTGAACAACGGGCATATCAGTTCATGATACAGTATAACTTATTTACAAATATTGGTGTAGGGAAGTGAGTAAGCCTAGCCAGTTTGTTTACCTGTTATTTCAACGAGACGAGCAGGTTTAAGTGTCTTAGAATCATTTATGATGAACTACACGTAGAACCTGTACAGATTGCTCTTATCGAATGAGATGTCATAGAGTAGCGTTAAATAGGTTAAGTGGGTGAGATTTCAAAGATTCGATACTCGAAATATTATTTGATCTGGTTATTAATCGTATTTTTGAGAGTTATAATGGCTTTCTTTTTTACTGTCCTAGGCGGGCCCAATTCCCACCATATCCATAAAAACATTCGTGAAATTGAATGTAATTTATGGGATTTAAAGCAATAATTACTGAAGGAAATTCAGTGATTGTTGTTTTTTTGTTTTCATTATGTACCTACACTGTCCATATGATCCAAAATCTTTGACTAGCGCCCAAACGATTTTAATAGTAAACCACAAAAAGTATTCTAATATAATGCACAATTCTAAAAAGGATGTGTTAAAATAAAGTTTCAGTCTACTTCAAGGTGAAATAAGTACATTTTGCCTCAACGTGGAGAAGTGATTGTGCATTTTTTATAATACGAGTTTAAAGAAAAATCTGGAGGATAGTATAATGAAAAATTTATTTGTTAAATGGAATCAAATAAGTCTAGTAAAAAGGATAGTTATTGGTATTATTGCCGGTCTTATTTTAGCTTTAATCGTTCCTACTGCAGCAAGTTGGGTATCCATTTTCGGTTCTTTATTTGTCGGTGCATTAAAGGCAGTGGCACCAGTCTTAGTATTATTCTTAGTGATGCACGCAATTTCCGTGCATAAAAGCGGTACGAAAACGAATATGAAAGCGATTCTTGGGCTTTATGCGATTGGTACACTCCTAGCAGGGGCTGTCGCTGTCGCTGTGAGTTTTATGTTCCCGGTTACACTAACATTGACAACAGGAGCAGAAGGGCTTTCTCCACCAGAAGGTATTGTTGAAGTTCTTGAAACATTACTCTTTAACATAGTTGCGAATCCAGTTAATGCATTACTCAATGCTAACTATTTAGGTATTTTAATGTGGGCAGTTGTTCTTGGACTTGCATTGAAAAATGCCAATCAAAATACAAAAGACGTGTTAGGTAGTTTTTCAGATGCAATTACTAAAGTCGTGCAATGGGTGATCAATTTAGCACCGCTTGGTATTATGGGGCTTGTTTTTGATGCTATTGTAACAACTGGCTTTTCTGCTTTACTTGTATACGGTAAATTAGTTTTAATTTTAGTTGGATGTATGTTGTTTATCGCACTTGTAGTGAATCCGTTAATCGTATATGTCTATATACGCAGAAATCCTTATCCAATTGTTTTCAAGGTTTTAAAAGACAGTGGTATCACGGCATTCTTTACACGCAGTTCAGCTGCAAATATTCCTGTAAATATGAAGTTATGTGAAGAACTTGGCTTAGATGAGGATACTTATGCAGTATCAATTCCTCTAGGTGCTACTATTAATATGGCAGGTGCAGCCGTTACAATTGCTGTACTAACTCTCGCAACAGTCCATACGCTTGGGATTGAAGTTGATTTTGTGACTGCACTTCTTCTTACTGTTGTTGCGGCTGTGTCTGCAGCAGGTGCATCAGGTGTTGCAGGCGGATCACTTTTGCTTATCCCGCTAGCGTGTAGTTTATTTGGAGTTCCAAATGATATTGCTATGCAAGTGGTTGGCGTAGGCTTTATCATCGGTGTTGTTCAAGATTCTTGTGAAACTGCACTGAATTCATCTTCTGACGTACTGTTCACAGCTACAGCTGAATATGCTAAGGAACGTAAAGAGGGTAAAGTAGTTACTGTGAAGTCTTAAGAATTACGATGAAAAATTAAAAGCCACGATTACCGAAGATGATTCGGCGATCGTGGCTTTTGGTTGTGCAGAAATCATTTTTTTACTCATTCAGGTCAATTTGAAACTACAATAAGCAGCCTAAAGGAAAAAAACAGCTATAATGAGTATAGAGCTAGTTGAATTGCGATTTAGGGAGTGTTCCATACATGCAAAGTTTCGTTGTGATGCAAGGTCAGACATATCAAGAAGAAAAAGAATTAGGAATCATTTGGTCACTGCAACAAGACAGTAGTGGGAAAGAACGTCATTCACGGCTACGAATGATAGAGGTAAATGAAGGGGATCGCATATTTCATTATGTAAAAGGAAATATTGTGGCGATTAGTGTTGCTAAAACAGGATGCTTGATAGCGAGTAATCCGTCAACTATGCAAAATCAAGAACGTTTGATTGATGATGGGTATTTAGTGGAATTGGACTATCATGAACTTGAAGTACCTGTGAATGTACTCTCGAAATTTGATGACATTTTGCCGCTTCTGCCAATTAAGTATTCACCATTTCAAACAGATGCAAATGGTAATCAAGGGTATTTATATCCTTGCAATGAGGAATTAGCAATAAAGTTAATAGAATTAATTGGCGACCTTAATATTTATCAAGTAGATGAAGAGCAGCTCGAATTAGCAATTGGTACGGTGCTTCAAACAGAGCGTAACACATTCATTCCCATGATTGCTGAAACAGAATCGGAATTGAAAACAAAGATTCGTTTAGGGCAACAAAAGTTTAGGGAAGGTTTACTACCACTCTGGGATCACAAATGTGTTCTTTGTGAGATTGAGTTACCTGCACTGCTTCGCGCAAGCTACTCTAAGCCATGGAAAGACGGTACGAGTTTTGAAAGAGTGGATCCTTATAATGGTGTCCTTCTATGTTGTAATCATGATGCGCTCTATGAGAATGGATTTATCGCATTCGATGGACAAGGTAGATTGCATATTTCATCACAGATTTCGGAAGAGGATTATGAAAAGTACAGTATGCATTCAAAAATGAAAATCGCCCGAACTGAGGAGAACAAGCCTTATTTCAAGTGGCATAAAAAAAATCTATTTAAAAAATAAGATAGTGTAGAAGCTATGGCTGTCACTTTTGGCGTCATTTTGCACATCCAACTTTACAACCAATTATTAAAGAACGATTCGAATCTGGCTAGTAAAAATGCGCCTGCACATTGTTCGACAATCGTGTCCCTTAACGGCAGACTGTTTACTTTTCTATATCCGATAAGAACAAAAAAATTAACTTTCATTCTTATTTATTTGCGTTCTTTACGATTTTTAAAGTCCTTCGATATCCGAGAAATAATAAAAGAACAAGTGTATATAAGTACACCACAAATCGAATAGATAGCTGTTAATTTGGTCGTTATTGGAAAAAACACTATGAGCATTATAATGCCATTCTACGTTAGCGTATCCTAACCAAATGCAGCTCTTTGTTCTTCTGGAACTAACGCGGCAGGTGAGTTCAATAAGGAATCGTTATAGCGAAATTTTTTATATAAATTTTATTGAAAAGTAAATAACTGGCTAATTGTCAATTCTAGAAAACAACTGATAGAATAAATTAATTTGTGTATGTGGCGATGATTCGCCCGACATCTCAAGTTTTAGAGGGGAGACGTTTCGATGGAATTTAAAGGACCTAGCGTCTACGATCAAACCGATTTTTTGAAAAATTACATGATTAGAAGAAGTAGAAACGATAGTCCAAATAATGCAATTGAAGGACCAATTATCTATGAGTTAATTGGGATTTTTCAAGATAGTAGCGTCTTAGATTTAGGGTGTGGTGATGCATCGCTTGGAAAAGAACTCTTACATTTAGGAGCAAAAAACTACACAGGAGTAGAAGGTTCGAAACAAATGGTGGAAGTGGCACGCTCTAACATACTTCAACAAAACGGGACAATACACTTTGAAACAATGGAATCTTATGATTATCCAAAAGAAGCATTTGATCTTGTGACATCTCGATTTGCAATCCATTATGTTTCAGACATTAATCGCCTGTTTCGAGATGTTCATAAAACACTTAAAGAAAACGGGAGATTTGCTTTTAGTATCCAGCATCCACTTACAACTTCGTCTTTTGCTAGTAAGCAATCTGGAGATAAACGCGGTAATTGGATTGTCGATGACTACTTCCATGAGGGGGAAAGAAAAGAGCCTTGGATTGACCAAATAGTGGTTAAGTATCATCGAACAATCGAAAATTATTTTATAGCACTTAAACAAGCTGGATTTTCAGTTCTAGATTTACGCGAGGGTACACCAAAGCGTGAACATTTTAGTAGTGAAGATGAATTTTTTAGAAGACAACGAATTCCTATTGTACTGGCTTTTTCTTGTGTGAAGTAAAATAGATATCCTAATACTGAATGTTGAACTAACAGGTGCTTTACTTCATTAATGAGTAAAGCTTTTTTTTATTCAACTAACTGGGCAGGTTAGTTGAACAAGAATAAAAAGAAAACCTACTTATAGTTTTTTAAAAGATTATTCATTTAATACGAAGTTTGATTATATAAATAAAGATTTATTATTTTTTAAAAATGATTAAAGTTATCTCCCCTCTAAAGGATGGCTTAGAGGGGAGATAAACTTTAATTGAATATTTATGTTAACATAATTATGAAGATTGAGAATAAATATTCGATCATATTAATAAGGTCCGTGATTGTATAGTAATTATTTAAAATTACTCACTGAATATTATATCTTTAGGAGGTCAATATGAAATGGAAAGGAATACTTATAGAACAAGTCAATTATTTGAAATTCTGGGTGTATCAAGAGATGCACTTAGGTATTACGAGAAACAAGGAATTGTAAAACCAAACCATGATGAATCAAATAATTATCGACAGTATAATGATTATGATATATATACATTATTGGTAGCGGATTTTTATATAAAGAGAAACTTATCGATGAAAGAAGTTAGAAAACTACAAGAAGGAAGAGCAATAGAAGAACTGGAAACTTTATTAGAAGTAAAAGCCGAACAATTAGAAGAAACCATACGAAATAAAAAATTCATGCTTCAAAAAATAAAAGAAACAAAAGTATTCTGTGAGGAATTAAAAGAACACTTAAACCAATACTCCATAAGGAAATTCCCAACCTATGAAGTAATTGATGAGTTTTCTGACTTTTATTCCTTTCTGGAGTATCCTGCTTTATTGCAAAATATGGATATGATGAAGGATGATATTCTTAGCAAAATCATGAGGAAATTTACTTTTGATGAAAACGGGTTTCTAGATTCCAAGATGTATATTGTTGAAAAGCATGAAACAATACATAAGGAAAATATCGGATGTTATTTACAATATTCTAAATGCATCTATACAATTGTTGAGGATGGCAGGTATCAAAATGGAAATAGTGATATTAAATATAAAGTTTTTGAATCTACTGTGGAATGGGGAAACGAACAAGGACTTAAACCAAAAGGGGTTGCTTTTGTTAATACTCGTCTTATTACATATCTTGATAACAAAGAACGAGCCTTCTTAGAAATATATGTTCCTGTTGAAGAAGAGTAAAATACTTTTTATTGATATTGACCTGGGGGTAACACCATAGTTTATCTTTATAACCAATGGAACAAGTGCAAACTGTTCTATTGGTTATTTATATAAATAGGAGGGTGTTTGGTTTGAGTGGAATGGTAAAAAAATATATTATATGGACCTATGTCATGTTCTTTGTATTTCTTCTTGTCATAGGGCTGACGATGTTTTTTTTAAAGTCTCAGCTCGTAGTAGATATATTAATCGTGCTATCATCATGGACGTCTACATTTGTCTTCGTAACAATGTTCCGTAAAATCTATCCCCAATGGAACCTATGGAACTTTATAAAAAGCCAATTTAGGGAAAGAATCAGAATATCGACTGTATTGTGTATCGTTCTTATTCAATTTTTGCTTTTAATTGGTAGTTTATTAATGACAAACAAAGTATGGAATGTGCCCGTATATGAACAATTTACTGCTTCATGGACTTCACTTCTTATCTTATTTGGCTACAATTTAATTCTTGGACCACTCGGGGAAGAATTAGGGTGGAGGGGATTTGTATTAAATGATTTGCAAAAAAGATTCAGTCCATTAAAATCAGCCATTATCGTTGGATTGGCTTGGGGCTTCTGGCATACACCGTTATGGCTTATGTCAGGATACTCAGGATTACAATTGGTGCAATATATCATTTATTTCTTGTGTGGCATTGTTGCTGTATCAATCATCATAACTGCATTTTATAACTTGAATCATAATCTCATTATTCCTATTATGATTCACCAACTTTTCAATTATTTTTTGGTCATTCAAGTTGGAAACGTACTTAATATTCTTACAGTTACCTCTGTAATATATTTAATAGTGGCTATAGTTTTAGTTTTAGTTAATTATAAAAAGTGCTTATTGAGGTAATTAAATGGAGCATCTGGTTTGTGCAAAGTTTGTATCGAAAAAATAGTACACTAAAAGTAAAGTAAGTTTTTTTATGTAGACCTCCTTCAACTAACAGGGGCTTTAGTTGAAGAAGGGACTGCCTCTACATAGTAGTTTTTTTCTAAAGTATTTAATATTACTTCACTAAAATATTTCCAACATATTTAGCCGTTCCAAAATCAGCAGTAAGATTTACCTCAATTAAATGGTCACCTTTTTCATTTGGGTAATTAAAAGTTTGACCATTAAACATTAATAGTTCTTCTTCACCAGCCTTAACTGCTACTTGTAGTTCTTTTGCTAATTCTAAACTGTCTGCTGTTTTTATCGTACTTCTTTTACCTAGCTTATATCGATTTGTAAATAGTCTCTTTTATTAAGAAAGGGGGACTTTTTAAATTATTGGAGGTGTCATAAATAGACCGATAAAAGGTCAGGAACGGTTTTGGGGGGAGATAGATTTCAACCTATAGAGATATTAATGTTTATTAAATTGACAAATTGGTTTTTGTCGATGTATAATGTGAACATGGATAAGATAAATATTTTTAAATCACTTTCAAATGATGCTCGGCTGCAAATCCTAGAATGGCTTAAAGATCCTTCGGATCATTTTGAACCACAGGATGGGATTGATTTAGTTGAAGTTGGTGTTTGCGTTAGTCAAATAACAAATAAGTTAAACATGACTCAATCTACTGCTTCCCAATACTTGTCAACCTTACAAAAAGCGGGTTTAATTGAGGCCACAAGGTTAGGTAAATGGACTTATTACAAAAGGGATGAGGAAGCAATAAGAAACCTTGGTATATTCATTCAAACAGAACTATAACAATAACCAAATTCCGTTATGAATTTGGTTATTGTTATCACTTACACATCGACAATTCGGGATATGTATTTCTGTGTTGCGAGTCGTTTAGACTAATAAGTGGTTATAAATAATATTCTTATTGCAAATATATATTTAAGGAAAGAGGAAAAGATGAATATGAAAGCATGGAAAAAGCAAGGCGTAGGATTGGAAAACTTAAAATTAGTAGATGTGGATATTCCGAAACCAGGTCCTAAACAACTGTTGGTACGTGTGAAGGCTGTATCCCTCAATTTCCGGGATAAATCAATTATGGATGGTGATTATTTACCAGACTTAATGAGTAAACCTTTCACACCCGTATCGGATGCAGCTGGAGTTGTAATCGGTGTGGGTTCAGAGGTAACAAAATTTAATGAAGGTGACCGGGTGGTTTCCCATCTTTACACAAAATGGACTGATGGAGCACCAACCGAGGACTATGGCCCAACTGCAGTGGGTGGACCTAATGATGGTGGTCTTGCGGAATATATGCTCCTAGACGAAGACGCAGCGGTAATGACACCTTCTAATATGACAGATGAAGAAGCGTCTACACTTCCGATTGCAGCCTTAACAGTTTGGTTTTCTTTAGTTGAATATGGAAAAATAAAAGCCGGCGATACAGTACTTATTCTTGGTACGGGGGGAGTATCAATCTATGCGATTCAAATCGCTTCTGCACTAGGGGCAAGAGTTATTGTCACAACTAGCAGTGACGAAAAGGGCGAACGAGTAAGGGCTCTAGGAGCAAAAGAAGTTATAAACTATGTGAAAACACCGGATTGGGAAAAAGAAGTATTAAAGCTCACGGATGGTAAGGGAGCTCAGCATATTTTAGAAGTTGTTGGTGGAGATAGTATTAACCGTTCCATTGATGCTCTTGCACAACAAGGAAATATCTATGTCATTGGGTTCCTGAAGAGTATGATGGCAGAAGTAAATTTGTTTTCATTGTTGTCCAAACAAGCGCGTATACAAGGTATCTTTGTGGGGCATCGGAAAGCTTTCGATGAAATGAACAAAGCATTTAATGAACTGAACATTAAACCCGTGATTGACACAGTTTATCCCTTTTCTGATGCAATCCAAGCCTATGAGCATCTGGGTCGTGGAGCATTCGGTAAAATCGTAATCAAAGTATCTGAATGAGGAAGCATATATTCAAACTTTATATTGGTTTATAGCCCGACTATTTATCTTAATTTATTTCAATCAAAAAGTAACAACGCTAAATAAATATAAAAGTCCTTGGAGCATAGTATCCTCGGGCTTTTGTTATTTATCTGAAAAAAATAGTTATGACGAATTATATGGAGGTTTTTATATGGGAATGAATTATTGCTCGAACTGTGGAGAAGTGTTAGAAATACGTGTCATTAATGATGAAGAGTATAAAGCATGTTCAAGCTGTTCATTTATTCATTGGGGAAATTACAGTGTAAGTGTTGGAGCTTTAGTCATAAAAGAGGAAAAAATGTTACTCGTTCGCCGTAAAGATAATCCTGGGAAAGGGAAATGGACAAACCCCGGTGGTTATATTGGTCAAACAGAACTTATTGAACAAAGTGTCATACGTGAAGTATTAGAAGAAACAGGTGTAACTACAAAAGTGAAATCGATCGTAATGTTGGGGGATTATCCAGGTCGAGTACATAATATTTATATTGGATTTTTGATGGAATATTTAGAAGGGCAGCCACAACCAGATGAAGTTGAAGTAGATGGTGCAGGCTTTTTCTCATTGGAGGAAATGGAATCAATGAATGTTGCTGATATGACTCGTGGACTGGTACGAATCGCTTTTGATCATCAAACGATTGGATTAAAATTGAACCCCTTACCAAAAACAGAATTTAATGGCTACACGTTTTTTAATGTATAACACTAATTATAGGAAGGATTCGGATTCCGAACGATTTATTGAAATAAAACATCGGTATAAGTGTATTCAAAAAAACTTGCGAATCTAACACAATAGAACTATGTTAGATTCATAAAGACAGCCTCAGCTCTTGCTACATAGGGGATGAAGCTGTTTTTTAGTCATCCATTTTTTTCGGTGCTCATTTGAATCTAACTTAACGCATTTTAGAATTAACTTAAGTTAGATTGGGGGGGCGTTAAAATGCGTGAGGTGAGGCATTAAAATGAAGGTTGCTCATTTTATAGCTATGTTGTGCCACAATTTCGCCTGATAGCTTAACAAGTTATACATTTCCAATAATTTTTCATCTCTGGAAGATCATACATTCGTTTGTTCTAATTTGTTGTAAATGTTTCTTGCCTTATGAGGTATCCTCCCTGTTCCAGTTTCCGTCTTACTTCCTGATGCAATATCTTTTTAAATTATTTCTCCTTCTTCCTGTTCAATTTTATGAGATTTACTTCGAGAACATTATTAAGTTCATCAGGACCATACGCTGTTACAATTACTCTTTCCTCTACTAGTTCAGCGCGGTGATCTGTCAAGTAGTCTCTTAATAGTTTCGTAGCTGGTTCCGCATCCATATATTCTTTTTCTATTTCCGTTATTTCATTGCAAGCTGTAAGCCATAGTAAAAGCAGGTTTACAAACAACGATTTAGAATAGATTGAGTTCATCTATCTTACCCCTCCTGAATACCGAATACTAAATCAAATAGCCCGATTATTGAATTGTCAAAGTTCGTCTTGTCTACGTAATTAAATCGAATTTTTTACAAAATTTGTTCAATATTGGCAAGGCTGGTACATTAACTATAATAGGATTTATTTTCCGGAAATACCGCCCGTATTGGGTGCGACAGTCTGTGATGCCACAGTGGTCGTTGGAGTATAACTAACGGATAGGGTTCTATGGCACCATAGTTCATCGACCTTCTTCGCAAGCCGTAGTATCCAATAACAGTTCTGCACATATTTTCAACTTCTGTGGTGTAGCGCTGATTTTGCGCTACATGTATGGCGGTTAGTTGAAGAAAAGTGTCAAATGACCGGGGGTTCTCAAGGATGAACAAATTAGGAAAAGTGCTTCAATGGTTAGGTTTTATTCTTATTGCTTTAGGACCGTTTTTTGACTTAGAAGATACGTATGCAAACTACCTTCCTATACTTATGATAAGTGGTTCAACTCTTGCTCTGTTAGGGAGTCTGCTGAGTAAGCCAAAGAAGTTAGAGATTTTGGCAATTTGTTTAGGCATTTTGTCTTTAATAGCTTATTTTTATTTAGATCAACGGTTGATATACAAAATTTTAATCATAACAATTCTTGTGTTAGTTGTAGTACATGGCATTTTGGATAAGAAAAATCATCATTTAAAATGAATAACCTAGGAACTCAGTATTATAAAAGTCTGAATTACCGGTCTTATCGAAGTGGCGGGGAAGACTAAAGGGGTAGTTCAGTTGAAGAAGGCTTATTGAAATGATCAAATTTTTTATGAAAAAGGTGAACCGGAATTTCCTATCTCTATATAGAAGGGATTTCGGTTTTACCTGTAGATCAGGTACCTGTTAAGTAATAATAATGTTATTCCATTGAAGGGCCATTATATGTAGTAGGATTTTTGATCGTATAATGCTCTTTTAGTTTAAAAAATAATTGTAGAATTAGAGAGGATGGTATTATTGGAAGTCCGACAAATGGCTACTGCATTCTTAATTCATCAAGGAAGTGTACTAATGATGAAAAAGAAAAAAAGTAAAATCTTTAATTTTGAATTTTGGGGTGGAATTGGAGGTCATATGGAATCCGATGAACTTAATTCTCCAATGACGGCAAGTTACAGGGAAATTGAAGAAGAGACAGGATTTAAAAAGGATGACATCAAAAATTTCAGGCTTGAATACATACTGCTTGAGAAGAATAGCGGGGAAATACGTCAGCAATATGTCTACTTTGGAGAAACAAAGCATATGAACTTTATTCCTTCAGACGAAGGGGAATTATTTTGGGTTCCTAAGAATGAATTATCAGGTTTATACACCTCAAAAGTTATCAGTTCAACTATTGAACACTATTTGAATAACATAACTAATACCGATGATATATTTGTTGGAACGATGATGACTAGCAATGAATTTAATCCCAAAATTCAATGGTCAACTATCAAAGAGACCGTTGATTTTTAATTTTTTTATCCTAACTAGTTATACAGAAACTTGTTTTTTTTAACTACTGAAGTCTTATTTTCAATAGTTCAACATAAAGGATCTCCCGTAAAAGGGAGTTTTTTTAATGGAAGAAAGAAGGGCCTGGATTTTCATTATCAGGCCATTTTATTGAAAATCAAAAGAAATTAATAGGATGATAATTATGAAAGAGGTTCATTCGGAAAGCATTCACTTACAAGAGAGCTGTCATCTTATTAAGCAAACGGGTGCGTTAGCGGAGCGAGTCTATAACTGCTCATGCGGTTCTGTGCTTAATAGAGACTATAACTCTACCTAATAAATTTTTGATTTAGTTAGTTAGTCAGATTAACTAGTTCAATAATTTTTAAAGACATATGCTATCCAGACAGGTTGATTATTATTTTTCAACTTGATCATTATTTAGAAAGGAGGTACAAAAATGAGTAATTGGAAATGTGAATATTGTCATTACAAAAGTGAAAATCTTGAAAAATTTTGCAGACGATGCGATGCTCGGTATCCATGGATAGTTAACACTGACGCTGACGCAACTGCTGATGCTGACGCAACTGCTGATGCCGACGCAACTGGTGACTCCGACGCAACCGCTGATGCCGACGCAACAGCTGATGCCGATGCAACTGGTGACGCCGATGCAACTGGTGATGCCGATGCAACCGCTGATGCCGACGCAACAGCTGATGCCGACGCAACAGCTGATGCCGACGCAACAGCTGATGCTGACGCAACAGCTGATGCAACAGCTGATGCCGACGCAACTGCTGATGCTGACGCAACTGCTGATGCCGATGCAACTGGTGACGCCGATGCAACTGGTGATGCCGATGCAACCGCCGATGCCGATGCAACTGGTGATGCCGATGCAACTGGTGATGCCGATGCAACTGGAGACGCCGATGCAACTGGTGATGCTGATGCAACTGGTGATGCCGATGCAACCGCCGATGCCGATGCAACCGCCGATGCCGATGCAACTGGTGACGCCGACGCAACTGGTGACGCCGACGCAACTGGTGACGCCGATGCAACTGGTGACGCCGATGCAACCGCCGATGCCGACGCAACTGCTGATGCCGACGCAACTGCCGATGCCGATGCAACTGGTGATGCCGATGCAACTGGTGATGCCGATGCAACTGGTGACGCCGATGCAACCGCCGATGCCGACGCAACAGCTGATGCTGACGCAACAGCTGATGCCGATGCAACTGGTGACGCCGATGCAACTGGTGACGCCGACGCAACTGGTGATGCCGATGCAACTGGTGACGCCGATGCAACTGGTGATGCCGACGCAACTGGTGATGCCGATGCAACCGCCGATGCCGATGCAACTGGTGATGCCGACGCAACTGGTGATGCCGATGCAACCGCCGATGCCGATGCAACTGGAGACGCCGATGCAACTGGTGACGCCGATGCAACTGGTGACGCCGATGCAACTGGTGACGCCGATGCAACCGCCGATGCCGATGCAACTGGAGACGCCGATGCAACTGGAGACGCCGATGCAACTGGAGACGCCGACGCAACCGCCGATGCCGATGCAACTGGAGACGCCGATGCAACTGGAGACGCTGATGCAACTGGTGATGCCGACGCAACTGGAGACGCCGATGCAACTGGTGATGCTGATGCAACCGCCGATGCCGATGCAACTGGTGATGCCGATGCAACTGGAGACGCCGATGCAACTGGTGATGCCGATGCAACTGGTGACGCCGACGCAACTGGAGACGCCGATGCAACTGGAGACGCCGATGCAACTGGAGACGCCGATGCAACTGGAGACGCCGACGCAACTGGAGACGCCGATGCAACTGGAGACGCTGATGCAACTGGAGACGCTGATGCAACTGGTGATGCCGATGCAACCGCATCTGGTGATGCAACTGCGACTGGAGACGCCGATGCGACTGGTGATGCCGATGCAACTGGAGACGCTGATGCAACTGGTGATGCTGACTCAACTGCTACCGCAAACGCTGGAAACAATACCTTTACAAATGGAAACAATACCGTTATCAACGTAACCGATAATAGTGCTGGATTTATGGCTATGACTCTATCTAATCTTATTATGATGGAAAGCTTAATGGGTAACCAGAATTCAGACAATATAGAACCTCTAGTTTCTAAATTCACTAATATAATGAATGAGTTATTACAAAGTGAATATAGTAATCGCAAAGCTATCCTTGACGCTATTAATTCTCTCAAAAAAGAATAGAAAAGAATCGGAGGAGGCTACATGACAAAAACAAATGTCTCACGCTGTATGATTTCTACGGAGGAAGATAGCGATAACCTATATGTAAAAGTTAAAAATAAGAACCAAGAACTTAGTCGTCAATTCACCATAAATGCATACAGTAAAAATTCACCGACAAAGGAATTATTACCTGTTTATGTCGATAATCAACCTGCACATATAGATACCCTAGATCCTGATGCAGAAAAAGTCTATAGAATAGACGTGTCAAATGTAAAGGGGCAGGTTATTTTCGAGATTATCCAAAAAATGGGCAGCTCAAGTATTAAGGTTTCCAAAAACAGCAAAAACCCCTTTTCGGTAGAATTACACATTAAATAAAAATAGCTTGGATTTTCGTGGCAACTAAATCCACCTAAATAAAATGATAGACATAATTTTGATCTGAGAATATTTTTCTTGAAATATAATTTCTTCAACTAACAAGTTACTTTAGTTAAACAATCGGCTGCCTTTACAGGGCAGCTTTTTCTTAATGAAATTAAATATTTCCTAAAACGGGCATTGCGTCTACTAGATCTGCTTGAAAAAGTTATGAATCAAACACAATATAAATATGTTAGATTTGCGAAAAGTCCCTCTTTCATTTACATAGGAAGACTTTTATCTATTGCATGTGTCATAACTTATTGAGTAATGAAGTTAAATATTTCCATGAACGGATTTTAAGTTGATCTGGATTGGAGATGTATAAGGTTTGATCTCATGGAGACAATCCTTTACCTTCTACTTCAACTAACGCAGCAAGTTAACTGAAAGGGTTAACCATATTAAGATAATTAAAGGGTGCGAAGGAAATGACAAAAGAAAATATTAATGTTGATTTCACTATGAACACATTTGATACAAGTAAAATGGACATGTGGACTAAAGAACAGTGGAAGGAATGGGTTGGGGATCAAGAGGATAATATAGGAATTCAACTATTGTTGATTAATGATACTAAGTTTTATTTGAAAGTAATGGGGATTTATTATAACGAAGAAACAGGAGACATGTTTTTTGGTTTTGATACACAAAATAAACTTGATCGAGACATAAATATTCAATTCGGCAAATGGGAAATAGATGAAAGTATTAATGATTTATCCCATGAAAAGCCCCAGTATATGGAGAAATACTCTGAAATAAGAGGTTTTCAAAGGTTTGTGAAGCGTACATATTTGGAAAGTTGGGATACGATAACAATAGAAATAAGTATTCTCGACGCAGAAACAAACTTAAGTATTAGAGAATTTAAATTTAAAATAGAAAAGCATTTAATCCAGGTTTTTTAGTAAAGTATCGTAGGATTGCCATGGGTAATTCTAATTGATTTTTCATACAACGCGGCAGTATATAGGAGGAAGTGAATGACAATATCTATTCACGATGGTGTGTTAATTGGGTACTCAGTAAATTTTCTTGAAAATGAATTGCTATTAGATATCGAAACGGTGGCAGATGAAATTGTAACAGTTACATTCGAGGATTACTTAGCACATTATTTCGATCATGTAATGGCGGGAAGTATTTTATTTGATATTGAAGAAGTAGATTTGAATACATTTTTCGTAGGGAACAGAGAACAATTTGAGTCCCATAAATTATATGCTTGGCCGATTTGCTACGATGATACGAATGAACTCGAAAAATACTTACAAAAGAATAATTATAAATGCTATGTGATTAGTGCGTCACTAGGATTAAGTGGTTATGTATTTGCAAAAACGCTTAAAAGTAAAAGGAAATGATAAGTTGGAGGAGAAAAAAGTTTGTGAAGTATTCTACTAAACTCCCATGAAAATAAAAAAACAGCCCCATTCTTCAGAGAATATAGGCAAGGCTGGTGCAATAAGCAAGGGAGGATTAATCGCCCGTAAGCGCTACTCGTATTGGGTGCGACAGTCTGTGATGCATCATGGTCGTTGGAGTTAGCCTAACAGGTAGGGTTGTTTAATAAGAATGAAAAGTTAAGGTGCATTGTAAAGTGAAGTGAGGCTGATGAATAAAAATGAAAGAATGTTGTTTTAAAATTAATTTATCTTTAGAAGAAGCTAAAAAAAAATATTGTAGTTGGATGAATGAAGAGATTGAATTTGAGTTGGATGAGTACGGGGATTGTGTTGATAAATCAGTACACATTTCTGAAACTGAAGATGGATGGACATATTTTGTGGACTTTGAAGGAGGAGCATTCTTTGGTTTATCGAATCAGGCATGGACGAAACTGGCAAATGGTAGATCTGTTATCTATGCTTACTATGATGAAGATTTAAATGCAGAACTTATAGTAATAAAAAATGGTACGTTAATAAGAGAGTTTTCACTTTATGAAGATGAACCAGATGCTAATGTGAATTTGGGAGCATTTGAATATGAAGAACATTCACCAATAGTAGATTGGAAAGATGTAGTTACTTTTCTTGAAAAAGAATTCACACTTAATTAATAGGTGCTTATTGTAACTAACGGGGTAGGTTCGTTTAACATGGTTTAATCTATTTTTTGTTGAATTTGACAAAAGAAAGGAGGACACAAAGTTGGATATTAGATATCAAAAATTAATCTCATGGGTTGAAGATATAAAGGAGCTAAATCACTGCTCCGCATCGGCATTGCTTATACTTAAGGATGATGAAATGGTACTAGAGCATTACAGTGGAAGCCACTCTAATAGAGAAGGTTCATTGCCTATAACGCAATTTTCACAGTTTAATGTTGCATCGGCGAGAAAAAGTTATTTAGGGCTAGCTGTTGCATATGCAATCCATGAAGGTAAAATTAAAAGTCTTGATGATTATGCAGTAAATTACTTTGAAGAATTTGATAAAGAATTACTTGGTAGAACAACCATTAGAAATTTAATTACGCATTCTCATGGTTTAAATGAGGACGAGTATGGAATGGTTTATAGAGAGTTTGACCCAGGTCAAGGGTGGGCGTATAGAGGGATTAATGTATTAATGATGACACAATTAATTAAACAACTATACAACCAAAGTGTTTCTGAATTGTTACACGAAAGAATCTTTTTACCTTTAGGTTATAAGGAAACAGCTTGGCAAACAAAAGAAAATGAAAATTTAGTTAAAGTTATTGTTAATCCTAACGAAGAGGCAACATCTAAACTGGGCAATTCAAATGATGGAACTGAGTCTAACCTTTATGTCTCTGCTCGAGAATTTGCACATTGGGGCAATCTTCATTTAAGAAAAGGAAATATAAATGGAGAACAAGTTGTTCCAAAAGAAGTAATTGAAATTGCAACACAAGTTCAAAGCCCTACATATAAAAATGCAGAAACCCCATTGAATGGTGCGTTTTGGTTTGTTCAAGGAACTCCGTCATTAAAAAGCGAGATTGGAGACCGAGTGCCTAAAGGTGCTTTTCAAATAATAGGGGTAACAGGTCCAACTTTATTAGTAATACCTGAATATAATGTTGTTGTTGCAAAGATGTATAACAAAAGATATAACTATGAAGGAATTGACGGGAAAAATTATCTCTATTATTTAAGAGAATTTAGTAATTTAGTAGCTGATATATTTTCTGAATAATTTCTCATTTAACTAACAGGTGCTTAAGTGAAGAGTCGGCTATCTTTCATCCATATTGCCTAAAATTATAACAACAGATGAAATAGAGTACTTAGTAAATAACCCGTAAAAATATAGGTGATAAAAGATCTTGGAGGTACCAGCTTTAGATTATGCAGGATGAATTCACTAATGCTTGTAGTTGCAATGAGGCCAATGGAGATCCCCATTAGAACACCTTGCTCTTTGGTAGACAGATTTACGTAATGCCCGATCCAGATGAATAGGCTAAAGCATAGCGATAAGCTGAGGAAACCTAAAAATAACTTCCATGGCTTTTTCCTTTGCGAAAGAAAAGCAGTTGTAAGTGCAAAACCTTCCGGAAGATGATGCAGAATTACAGAAGCTGTAATTGTGATGCCGACTATTGAACTCTCCATTAAGCTGCCAATGGTCATACTTAGCGGGATTGTATGGATGAGTATGGCAAGCATGAGCAAGTAAACGGAAGGACTTTGACCAGCAGATGGGTGGAATAAATTGCGAAGCACTAGAAAAAATAGGTATCCAATGAATACCCCCAGTATGATACCGAAAGACTTATACATCTTCAATGCGCTTGGAATGATATCAAGTGCCAGTAATCCTACTAAAAATCCACCGCATAGGAGTGATAATCCTGCGGTTGAATTGTGGAATAGTTTAGATACTAGCCAAGCAATTCCACCTCCGAAGCTTACACTTAAAAAAAGAAAACTGCCAAGTAATATTGCACTCACTTTCATCACCTACCCATTATAATTCGTAAAACCTCTCTACGAAATATATGCAGATTGCTCGCATCTATGAAGTACAACTTTCAAAGCAATAATGTGGGAGAGGCATTTAAATAAGTTGGAGAACATAAAAAGAAAAGCCAAGGTTGAGCACACGGCTCAGTCTTGGCTTTTCAAATTACTATTTCCTCTTCTTCGAATAAGGTCTCACCATCAGTCCCATCTCCGTTCGTTCTTTATCAAGAGCCTTATAAAACGAAATCATCATTAAAATGATGACGAAGGAGAAGGGGAATGCAGCAATAACCAATGCATTCTGCAGTGCGGTTAGCCCGTTGGCAGAGAGCAGAATGATGGAAACTGCTGCTTGTGCAACACCCCATGTCAGTTTCACAATATTTGGCGGATTAAGCGATCCGTAAGTTGACTGCATTCCGAGCACGAATGTGGCAGAATCTGCGGATGTGATGAAAAAGATGGCAATGAGGATAATTGCTAAAATCGATAGAAACATTGACATTGGCATCCCATTGAAAATGGCGAAAAGTGTCTCTTCTGTTTTCAATCCAGATAAGTCAGTTCCTTTCATTTGTACATCCATTGCCGTGGCACCGAAAACGGAAAACCAGAAAAAGCTAAGCAATGTGGGGAGCATCAAGACACCAACTAAGAATTCCCGGATGGTTCTTCCACGTGATACGCGGGCAATGAAGATACCAACAAATGGGGACCATGAAATCCACCACGCCCAATAAAAAATAGTCCAACCATTAATCCACGTACGATTGGCATCATCAAGCGGTGCTGCCCGGAAACTCATACGGGGTAAGTTTTGCAAGTAAAGACCGATTGTATCGGTAAATGTATTGAAGATTAACATAGTAGGTCCAAGTATGATAACAAGTATCAGTAAGATGACCGCAAGTACCATATTGATATTAGATAAATATTTAATTCCTTTACCTATACCTGACCAAGCAGAAGCAACAAATAAAATTGTTACGATAATGATGATGATAATTTGAACGGTAAAATTGATGGGGATATCGAATACATAAGATAATCCGCCGTTGATTTGAATAGCTCCAAACCCTAGAGTCGTTGCAACCCCTACTACCGTCGCGAAGATAGCGAGTAGATTGACCAATGTGCCTAAAGGACCGTTCATCCGATCTCCAAAAAGGGGCTTCAAAGTTGAGGAAATCAATCCAGGTTCCCCTTTACGGAATTGGAAATACGCAAGTGACATGGCAACTACAGCGTAAATCGCCCATGCATGAATACCCCAATGGAAAAATGTGAAGCGCATCGATTCACGAAAAGCAGCGTCGGTTCCTGGCAGTTCAGTTGCGGGGTCTATAGCAAAATGGGATAAAGGTTCGGCTGCTCCCCAAAAGACAAGTCCAATCCCCATTCCTGCTGAAAACAGCATTGCGAACCAGCTCATTCGAGAATACTCAGGCTTCTCATCAGGTTTTCCGAGCGTAATCTGCCCAATTGGACTGACGATAAAGAACAGGCAGAACAGTACAATTCCAGTGACAACGAGTAAATAATACCAGCCGAATGATGAAGTTATGAAGTTTTTCATATTCTCTGTTACGTTTTCGAAGCTTTCAGGTGCAAATGCTCCGAATAAAACTATCAAACCTATTAGACCGACCGAAATCCAAAAAACACCTGATACCTTTTTCATCAAATCACCTATTTTTCTTATAAGATAATGGTACACATCATTTAGACTAATCTTGTCCATTATTCTTCATTACCATGCACGCACCTCTAATTACATTCCCTCTCTCTGTCATTGTTAAACAGATAAGCTCAATAAAAAACGATTCCATCGGTGATGGAATCGTTTTTTTCATTAAGTGAGCATAGATAATAGAAAGTAGCTAATTAAAAACAGGAGAACTTGTCGATTCGATTAAGGTCGATCCCCATGTATTCCCATCTTCTTTGCCTATTACGCCATCTGTAACCGGCGACAGAAGTACGTCCGACAAAGACTGGGAAAAACCAAAAACCTTGTCTTCTGGATAGCCAGACATAGGTATAGCGGTAGAGACAACCACGGATTGCACCTGGATCTACTGCAAACAACTGGGTACTTGGATAAGCTGGTATGGTATTTGGTGGCGGAGATGATGGGGCTTGTTGTCCGCCCGGTTGTCCTTGGCCCGGTGGTCGTCCTGGAGGACCAAATCCCGGCATTCCTGGTCCCGGTGGCCATCCTGGAGGACCAAATCCAGGACTACCTTGGCCCGGCGGTCGTCCTGGAGGACCAAATCCGGGCATTCCTGGCCCAGGTGGTCGTCCCGGCGGACCAAATCCGGGCATTCCTTGGCCCGGCGGCCGTCCTGGCGGTGCAAACCCCTGCATGTCGTGTCCTGAGTGGAAAGCAACCATTTCCTGTTCAGGCATCCCGTAACCTGACATCTCTTGCTCTGGAGAAAAAGCTTGCATGTCGTAGCCCTGTGCCTCTTGCCCTGGAGAAAAAGCTTGCATGTCGTAGCCCTGTGCCTCTTGCCCTGGAGAAAAAGCTTGCATGTCATAACCTTGCATCTCTTGCTCAGGAGAGAAAGCTTGCATGTCGTAGCCCTGTACCTCTTGCCCTGGAGAGAAAGCTTGCATGTCATAACCTTGCATCTCTTGCCCTGGAGAGAAAGCTTGCATATCGTGTCCAGACATCCCTTGCCCAGATGAAAAACCTTGCATCCCCTGTCCGGACATTCCCATACCTGGTGACCAGCTATCATTCGCATACCCAGACGTATCTTGCGCCCGGTTTGCTTCATATCCTTCAGGTAATTTAGGGTACCATTGCTGTTCCCCTTGACCACCTGGTTGCATGTTGACCATTCGTTCACTCCTTCCAAGCGATTCTCTTTATCCTATGCGACGATGGGTGAAAGGGAATGGACTTTTTTTTTCGGAAGGTTTTTTAGTTTCGCCGGACTAATCTGACAAAGGGAATGGGGGTGGGTTTGGACTGACTTGGAATTGGTGGGAAAAGAGATTGCGGGAAATGATAATGCTTACTATAGATGTTGACCAAATGAATCCGGCGTTTGGGCTTTACAAGGGCTTTCCAGAGGTCGCTGAAAAGTTCTGATACTTGGAATGAAATAGAATTCCTACCAATACCGCTTCGCCGCTTTGTGGATGCCTCCCGCGATAAGCCAGAAAGAAGACCACTTGGAAGGGATTGAACTGCATCCTTCCTTAGTCTTATCGCTACGGCTACCACGAAGACGCGCCTTCGCTGGATGGTCTATTTGAGAAAGCGCATTTCATTAGCTGTGATCAAATTCGCAACCTGGAGTGCGTCTTTCTTGAATATAGCAAGCAACTGCAATTTTCACTTGAACGTTGTAGGTACGCGACAAGACGACCAAGGAGGAATGAACTGCAATTCCTCCCCAATTGGTAAAACTGTCGTGATTAGTTTAGCCGAAAGCGAGCCGAAAACGTACTGGTCCAAATGAAAATTTTTGCGCCTACCTTATTAGTATCTTTTGAAAGAAAATGGTTAATCAACAGACGTGTTTTGTCGATATAGAATTGTCGCTGTTGTAGAGTATCCAACTCCTGTTGCACGGTGCGTGCTATGGATTACTCAGTTTATCAAAGCCACTCCAACTATATATCCGGTACTACCTACTTGGAATTAACTAGGTTGCATACCTCGCTAGTTTAACGAAAAAGCGGTGTTAGAAGAACATTCTATTTATTAAGTGCCGACAATATAGTAACTTCACTGCTTTATCTCACTACAATAGCACCCTATTAGCACGGACTAAATTTTCTGAATACCGAACAATAAAGCGCTTTCATCGTGTACGATACTAGTAGAATAGTAAGGAGGGGTTCATAGTGGGGAAAGCATCTGAAAAGGTTATTCGTTACCGTGGGACTGAGTTGAACACGAAGGGGTGGCAGCAGGAGGCGGCGCTTCGTATGCTGATGAATAACTTAGACGCGGAAGTGGCTGAGCATCCGGATGACCTTGTTGTTTACGGTGGCATTGGAAAGGCGGCACGAAATTGGGAGTCGTTTGACGCAATTGTCCGCTCGTTGAAAGAACTTGAAAATGATGAAACATTACTTGTGCAATCGGGGAAACCAGTTGCGATATTCAAGTCACATACAGACGCACCAAAAGTATTGATTGCGAACTCGAATCTAGTCCCGGCCTATGCCAACTGGGAACATTTCCATGAGCTCGATAAAAAAGGACTTATGATGTACGGACAAATGACGGCGGGAAGCTGGATTTATATCGGTTCACAAGGAATCGTGCAAGGGACATACGAAACGTTTGCGGAACTGGCGAAACAGCATTTTGGAGAGTCGCTGAAAGGCACGATTACACTAACTGCTGGGCTCGGGGGGATGGGGGCTGCACAGCCGCTAGCGGTAACGATGGCCGGGGGAGTCTGTATCGGTATCGAAGTAGATGAAACGCGAATTGATCGCCGAATTGAAACACGCTATACCGATGTGAAAACAGATTCACTTGAAGAGGCGATCCGTCTTGCTGAAGAAGCAAAAAAAGAGGGCCGTGCACTGTCAATCGGTCTGTTAGGTAATGCGTCGGAAGTGCTTCCTGCGATGCTTGCGATTGGATTTATCCCAGATGTGTTAACTGATCAGACATCTGCACATGATCCGTTAAACGGTTATATTCCATCTGGAATGTCACTAGAGGAAGCCGCGAAACTGCGAGCGGAAAATCCGGAGGCGTATATCAAACGGTCGAAAGCATCGATGGCAAAACATGTCGAAGCAATGCTAGACATGATGGATAAAGGTGCGATTACGTTCGACTACGGTAACAACATTCGTCAGGTGGCGAAAGATGAAGGCGTAACTCGTGCATTCGATTTCCCAGGATTTGTTCCCGCCTATATCCGTCCACAGTTTTGTGAAGGAAAAGGGCCATTCCGCTGGGTTGCTCTATCAGGAGATCCTGAAGATATTTATAAAACAGATGAAGTTATTTTACGTGAATTTGGTGATAACAAACATTTGTGCAACTGGATTCGAATGGCGCAAGATAAAATTCAGTTTCAAGGACTGCCGTCACGGATTTGCTGGCTAGGGTACGGAGAACGTGCCCGCTTTGGAAAAATCATTAATGATATGGTCGCTTCGGGCGAATTAAAAGCACCGATTGTCATTGGGCGAGATCATCTCGACTCGGGATCAGTTGCATCGCCAAACCGTGAGACGGAAGCGATGAAAGACGGTTCGGATGCAGTAGCTGACTGGCCGCTGTTGAATGCAATGATTAACGCAGTCGGCGGAGCTACTTGGGTTTCCATTCATCATGGGGGCGGCGTTGGGATGGGTTACTCCGTTCACGCAGGTATGGTTATTGTCGCGGATGGAACCAAAGAAGCAGAAGCTCGAATCGAACGTGTATTAACGACAGATCCAGGAATGGGTATCGTCCGTCATGTTGATGCGGGCTATGAACTTGCCGAAAAAACGGCGCGGGAAAAAGGGGTCAACATTCCGATGATGGCAAAAGAGGCGATTGAAGAATGACAAAAATTATATGGATTAAACATGCAGCGCAACTTGCGACGTTAGCCCAAGCTGGTACAGCCCCGCGAATAAAAGAAGCGATGAATGATTTATCAATTATAGAAGACGGCAGTATCTGGATAGAAGATGGGATCATAAGAGCAGTCGGCACGACTCAACAATTAGAAGAGCAGTTCAAAGACCGCGCCCATGAAGCGGAAATCACAGACGCAACTGGTCATCTCGTTACGCCAGGCATCGTCGATCCGCATACACATGTCGCCTATGGTGGCAGTCGCGAACGTGAATTTGAAATGCGACTTGAAGGCGCGACCTATATGGAAATTATGAATGCAGGTGGCGGTATTCATGCGACAACAAAAATGACTCGTGAAGCAACTGAAGATGAACTTGTTGAGCAGACGAAGAAACGCCTTGATTCGTTTCTGAAACACGGCGTCACAACTGTCGAGGGGAAAAGTGGGTACGGCTTAGATTTGGCAACGGAACTAAAACAGCTCCGTGTCATGAAACGCTTGCAGCAAGAACATGCGATTGACCTTGTGCCAACGTTCATGGGTGCACATGCAGTGCCGACAGAATTCAAAGGACGGGAAGACGAGTATATAGATCTTGTCGTCAATGAAATGCTTCCTGCCGTTGCCAATGAAAAGCTAGCAGTCTTCAATGATGTATTTTGTGAAGTCGGTGTTTTCACACCTGAACAATCACAACGGATTTTAGAAGCAGGGAAAAAGTATGGTCTGATACCAAAAATCCATGCGGATGAAATTGAACCCTATGGCGGCGCGGAACTGGCGGCGAAAGTTGGAGCGATTTCAGCAGAGCATTTATTGAAAGCGTCTGATGAAGGAATTAAAGCGATGGCAGATTCCGGAACAATCGCTTGTTTATTGCCAGCAACCGCGTTATATCTTAGGGAGCAAGCAGCACAAGGGCGCAAGATGATTGACGCTGGCGTACCGGTCGCGATATCGACAGATTGTAATCCCGGATCTTCACCGACGACATCGATGCCACTTGTTATGAACTTAGCGTGTATATCGATGCGACTAACACCGGCAGAAGCGCTTACTGCCGCGACGTATAACGCGGCTTGTGCAATCCAAATGGCAGATAAAACAGGATCATTGGAAATAGGTAAACAAGGGGATGTCGTTCTATGGGACATTTCAAACTACCAAGAACTTCAATACTTGTTCGGGGTGAACCATGTTAAGTCCGTCTGGAAAAAAGGTGTAAAAGTCGTTGGATGATTAATATTAATTAAAGGATGGTTGTCATGATTGAATTAACAGGATCGTCACTAAATCTGGCTCAAATGAACGACATCATATATAAAAAAATCGGGGTTTCATTGAACGATGAAGCCTTGGAACGTGTTAATAAAAGCCGGGCTGCGGTTGAGAAAATTGTTAGTGAAGACCGGACCGTATACGGGATTAATACGGGGTTTGGTAAGTTCAGCGACGTTAAAATCGATGAAAAGGATACGAAAGCATTGCAATTACACTTGATCCGATCGCATTCATGCGGCGTTGGAGAAGCGTTTCCTGAAAACGTTTCGCGTGCGATGGTGGTACTACGTCTGAATGCGCTTTTAAAAGGTTTCTCCGGAATCCGTGCAGAAGTGCTAGAACGGTTTGCTTATATGGTGAATAATCGCATTCACCCGGTCATTCCACAGCAAGGTTCACTTGGTGCATCAGGTGATCTGGCGCCATTGTCTCATCTCGCGCTTGTTTTACTTGGCGAAGGATTTGTCTGGCAAGACGGCTTGCACGTTCCAGCTGCAACTATTTGGAATGAGCATGGCATGTCGCCAATTGTGCTCGAAGCGAAAGAGGGGCTAGCGCTCATTAACGGGACGCAAGCAATGACTGCGCAAGGCGTTGTCAATTATTTGGAGGCAGAATCACTTGCGTATGCTAGCGAGTGGGTTGCTGCAATGACAATGGAAGCGCTCTATGGAATTACGGACGCATTTCATCCGGCGATTCACGAAGCGCGCGGTTATCCGGAACAAGTGGATGTGGCGGCGAGGATGCTGGATTGGTTGAAAGGGAGTCGTCTGACAACCATTCAAGGCGAAAAACGTGTCCAAGACGCTTATTCAATTCGTTGTATTCCACAAGTGCACGGCGCGAGCTGGCAAGTACTTGGTTATGTAAAAGAGAAGCTAGAGATTGAGATGAATGCCGCGACGGATAATCCACTTATTTTCGATGATGGCGATACGGTTGTATCTGGCGGTAACTTCCATGGTCAACCGATTGCGTTTGCGATGGACTTCTTGAAGCTGGGCGTAGCAGAACTTGCAAGTATTTCCGAACGTCGTATTGAACGGCTCGTTAATCCACAATTGAATGAAGGATTGCCGCCGTTCCTGAGTCCAGAACCTGGGTTACAATCGGGTGCAATGATTTTACAATATTCAGCAGCCAGCCTTGTTTCTGAGAATAAAACACTTGCACACCCAGCGTCCGTTGACTCGATTCCATCTTCTGGCAACCAGGAAGATCATGTATCAATGGGAACAATCGGTGCCAGGCATGCACATGCCATCATAAAAAATGCGAGAAATGTACTCGCAATTGAAGCGCTTTGCGCACTGACAGGCTGTTCCATTAGAGGGGCAGAACAAATGGCACCAAAAACCCGTGTCAAGTTCGATCAATTGCTGGAAATCGTGCGACCAATTGAAGAAGATCGTATTTTTACGCCGGATATTGAAAAGCTTGCTCAATTTCTAGTCTGATAACTAGCAAAAAACCGAAGCGGATTTTAGGAGGCTTCGGTTTTTTGTATTGTCTCTCTTTGAGAACTTTGAACTTTTTACTCGTTATCATCATGTTCATTGGTCAGGCAATTCCGCTTCTTCCACCAGCTAAAGCGGTTGCGGAGCGTTCGAGTTGAACGATATGCGCATCAGAATTGGCTTTGCCCGTCATAATATCAGCGAGAATTTTTGAACCAAGCATACTGTAAACAGTTCCATTACCTCCATAGCCAAGTAGATAATAATGATTTCTTTTTGATGGATGCTCTCCGATGAATGGTAAGTTGTCCAGAGATTCTCCAAATGTTGCACAATAAGCGTAGTCAATTTCAATCGGAAGTTCGGGGAAAAGTTCTTGCAGCTGTTTTTTTAAGATTGCACCGTGCTTCATAATCGATTCATTTGAAAGAGGGGCTTGGGGTTTGTCCTCGTCGAGCCCGCCTACAATGATTCGGTTGTCCTCCGTTGTCCGCATATAGAGATACGGACGCTTTGATTCCCAAATGAGCGCATTTTTATGCCAAATCGGAGAATCGTCAATTGGCTCAGTGACAATGACGTACGAACGGTTAATGTCGACACCAATTCGTTTTCCTACAGGAAGGGTCTCGTATCCAGTTGTAAAAAGAACATTATCCGCATAAAATTCCCCGGCAGATGTGGAAATGTGCAACAGTCCATTTTCGTCGTTTATGTCCGTCACTTCTGTAAATTCGAAGAGATGGACGCCCATTGATTCGACCAATTGTAATAGTCCGTTGACGAATTTGTAAGGGTTCACTTCAGCATCACCGTATGTCACGATTGCTCCCGGTTTCGAAAACGGCAGATGCTTGCAGATTTCTACCTCGTCCCAAAAATCGCAAGGAAATCCATAATGCGTTAATGTATCATATTCTTTCCTAATGCGTTTTAAATCATTTTCGTCACTTGCATAATAAATGCTTGGCCGACTGATGAAATCAGGGTTAAGCGGCAGTCGTTCAGCTGTCTTTTTTAGGTTTTCCATTGCTTCCAAGCATAACTGATAAAAACGTACAGCATCCTTTTCTCCAATTTGTTCGATTAATTCATGGAGCATGATGTCATTTGAATATTGAAGCAATCCCGTATTTGCCATTGTGCTGCCAGTAGCCATCTGCCGCTTGTCTAGCACTGCGATCGAATGACCTTTGTCAGCCAATGCAAGTGCCGAAAGAGCTCCCGACATCCCTCCACCTACAATAATGACATCATAATGTGACGCGATTTCTACTTTTTTTCGTTCGGGGGGAATTGGCATCGTTCCTGGCCAATACAATGAACCTTCGTGAATATGCATACTTACAACCTCCTCTATGAAATCTATTATTCTTTACCCCAAAACTACTGATTGAAAGCATGTTATCATTGATGAAGTTCTACTAATAAAGTTTGGCAGATGGAGGAAGAAGATTAAATGACTATAGAAGAAAAACCACATATTTTAATAATCGACGGAATGGCACTCTTATTCCGCTCCTTTTTTGCAACTTCGGCGATGGGGCATTATTTCCCGAATGACGCTGGAATTCCGACGAATGCAGTGCAGGGGTTTGCCCGTCATACTATGACAGCGACCTCGATATTCAAACCTACACATATGGCGGTTTGTTGGGATATGGGCGCGCAAACGTTCCGCAATGACTTATTTGAAGGATATAAAGAAAACCGGCCTGCACCGGCGCCGGAGCTCGTACCGCAGTTTGATATGGCAAGAAGTGTTTCTGAATTAATTGGTTGGAAAAACTACGGAGTGCCAGGCATGGAAGCAGACGATCTGATTGGTTCATTCGTTCAGGCTTGGGAGGGGAAAGCGGAGATTACAATCGTGACTGGCGATAAAGATATGTTGCAGTTGCTTAGACCGGGTGTCCGTATTGCATTTACGAAAAAAGGTTTTAATGTTTACGATATTTACACAGAGGAACGTTTCATTGAAGAGTATGGAATTACCCCTATCCAGTTTATTGACACAAAAGCATTCACTGGGGATACAAGTGACGGCTATCCTGGAGTGAGAGGCATCGGACCAAAAACTGCACTTAAACTCATTAAAGAATATGGATCGGTGGAAGGCGTGATTCAATCATTGCATGAGTTGACGCCGGCAATACGCAAGAAAATCGAGGAAGAGATGGACATGCTCTTATTATCCAAAAAACTTGCAGAAATCCATTGTGAATTAAAAATGGATGATCCAATCGAAACCCTGAAAATACCTGTTTATGATGGAGTTGTAAGGGAACTGATAGATAGAGAAGGTTATTCCATGATTGTTAGACAAGCGGATTCGCTATTGCTATAAATATACGAGGGGGATGCGTGTGAAAAAAGTTTACAATATATGCGCATAAAAATCGCGGCGGAAGCCAAGAAAATAGTTCAAGCTTGGGCTACTTGTCCGAGGGCATTTCTACAAAGAAAGGCGAAGTGTCGACCCACTGAAGGAATTTCACCATGGTGCAAAAGCGAACGCGATTTGTTTGAGCATTGCAGAAACGGTTAAAAGCAAGGGCATCGAATTCTATGAGGATGTTAAGAAAAATTTAACGGTTCTAAGTATTCAACAAATTATGAGGTTTTAGTTCAGTACTTGCCCTCAACGAAAAACATTAAAGCCACTTGTAGCACTAAATAAAATAGCCGTCTATACGATTAAAAAAATCGTATAGACGGCTATTTGTCATGCGTACCGTGATATGCTTTGTTTTGTTTTAACTTGGGACGTGGCAATCTGTTGGTAGGGTCTTTGGCGAGCAGTTGATCAAGCGCTTTGGAACCCGTTAGATTGATTACAGGCAACTGTTCAAATACGTAGGTTACGTAAATCAACGGATTTAAGTGATTTTCTTTGGCAGCTTCCACGATACTATAGGCGATTGCTTTTGCGTCTTTCTTCGATTGAGAGAAAAGCAATTTTTTCGACCAATCACGAAGGGCTTAATTGCTCGTTCACTTCGATTATTATGCGGCCATCCTGTTAAAAGCACACTAATCCGTGCCAAAAGAGAAGTAACTAAAGGATTACTTTAGTTTAAGAAATGGAGCTAAATACTTCCGTGAATTGGTGTTATGTCTACACATTGAATACGGAATACATATGAATAATCATTCGAATTAAGAAAGCACAAAATAAGAAAATTAGTAGCATAAACCAGCGAGATAAATGAAAAAACTCCCCACAACTAGTAGTAGGGAGTTTACAATTTCATTCAAATTTACTTTAGAGGGATTCCCACAAGGGCTATAGTCTCTAAATCATTTATTGAATCAATTGAGATTTCCCCATTATATCTATTCACAACTTCCTTCACTATAAATAAACCTTGCCCTCTTATCTTTCCTTGTTCTGCATTTTTTGTTGAATATCCTTGTTTAAAAATATGTTCATTGTCACTAATTTTAGGTCCAGTATTCGTTATCTTAAATAGATACTGCGTAACATCCGTTTGACAGCTAATTGTTATTTTACGTTCAGCTACAGGTAATGCAACTGTTGCATCAATTGCATTATCAATTAAATTCGACAGTATTATGATTAAATCTGTTGTTTTTATTTTATCGAATGCATCATGAGAAACCGTAAAATTCATATCAATATGATAATTTTGTGCAGCCAGTTTCTTTGTTTGCAGTAAGATTGATAGACCAGGATGATCTATATTTAATTTTAGACTTTCTAGCGCCAGAACTTCTTTTGACAAAGATGATATGTATTGCTGAGCTTGCTTAGATTCCCCTAGTTGAAGTAGTCCGTGTAAAACCTGAATATGATTGGTGAAATCATGTCTTAAAGAAGATATGGAAGTGATTAACGTTTTAAGTTCAGCTTGGTATGTATCTTCTGTATAGCCGACTTCCTTTGCCACTTCTTGTTGATACCATCTTTGCAAAAATAAAAAAGATCCGATTACGACCAAAATAAAGGCACCATTAAAGACGAAGAGAAGGATATTATTTTTCAGTACTGTCCCTTTAATATAATCAAGTGTATCAACACTAATATCGATACCTAAGTATCCCATGACAATTCCTGCTTCATCCTTTATAGGCACTCCAACAGAAAGAAAAGTGCCATAAACGGCATCCTCAATTACATCTGTAATATAGGTATTTCCTTCAAAGGCTATTTTGACCTGCTTTTCGGGCACTGTACCAACCGATCCAATGCTATAGCTCTCTTCTAATTCCTTGGGTAATCCGCCTATCATTGAGTTCGATACTATTGGATTATCGATTTTCAGTGTATACACAAATAATGCACCCAGTTTTTCTCTTGCATCAACTAGGTAGTTTGTTAATTCCCAATAATAGTCGTTTTTCGCAGGATTATTCAAAAATTTCTGATACGTTTCTTTGTCTATCGCAGACGCAATGGATTCTGCTGCTGCAAGACTTTGATTGGCGATTGACTCTTCAACTGTCTTTTTTATCTTCACATAAGAGGTGAAGACATTTAAACTTGTAAACAACAATAACAAGATAGCAGATAATACTAAAATAAGTTTAATTTTACTATTTTTCATAAAAATTAGTACTTCCTCATCTGTTTTAATTGAAAAGCATAGATTATCCGAATCTACTATAAAATATTCTTTTGCCAATGAAATTAAAAATTCGCTTTTCACAAATAGCATTACTATCATATTTTCTTGAAGACATTCCTTGTTTAACCTACTGTAATAGAATCACGAAATCTAATAAGGTCAGTCGCTTCTCATTAGGTTCGATGTTTGTTGAAGGTACTATGATATCGCTATTTAGTTCTTCACTTTCATAAGTGTAGTCATTTGTGGCAGTAATAATGACTTTATATAAACCACTCGTGACATTTGAAACAATGATGTAAAAGTCGTTTTGATTTTCATTATTTGTTGGACTCACTTCAAAAGCTGCTGATAAATGTTCAATGATAGTTTTTTAGGTGAATTGACTTGTCCCTCGACTAATGCGGAATAATTCACTATTAAAATAGAAACGATTAATAGAATTGTTACTATAATTACCACCTTTTTTCATCATAACCATCATCACTATAAGATTATTATAGCAATTTTTGGGGTATTTACCTAATCGTACTATACAAATTGATGTTTTTCTTATTGAGTAACAAAGCTAAATACTGCCGAGAACGGGTGTTATGTCTACTAGGGGGGATGCAGCATTCGAACTGGAATTAGAGCACTTTCAAATCTAACACAATACTTCATATTTATATTTACAATTTCTTTAGATGCGTTAAACCTATTAACTATTTAAGGTCGTCAATGAATCAATATATTTCTGAATTTAACAATTAAATACATGATAAATAGTGCATTATGTGAAATAATGTCAGGATAGTGTTGTAGTAACTCATGATCAGTTGGTTAACTAATTTAAAAAAGGTGGGAACTATATATGTTAAACAAATGAATACGACGTATACGCTTTACAAGGGCTTTTGGGAGGCCACTGAAAAAGACCTAGTAATTAGAATGAATTAGGATTCCCACTAATGCCGCTTCGCCGCTTTGTGGATGCCTCCCGCAACCATAAAACGCTCGTACAGCTAGGATCAAAAGTTTGGCCACGCTGAAGCAGACTTTAGCGTATATAGAAAAATGAAAAAATCCTTATCCGAGTCGGAAACTGATTCGGGTAGGGATTTTTGGATTTACTATTCAGTAGGCTCAATCTTTATAAAAGATAAAATTGACCTATTCATCTTATATGAAATATGCCGGACCTGGCTATCCCGGTTTCTTCCCCCGTTGTCATGAATAAAGAGAAAAATATCGTCAGTTGTCTCTTCATAGCCTATGACAGGTACCCAATGATAGTCGAATCCATACTTGCCGCGCCAACGAAATGTAAACCATTTATCAAATTTTGCAGCGACGGGCCGGCCGTTGTCGAGTTGTCTTTTCACTTCATCAATAGTGCACCCCGCAACTGTCCATTCTACTCCAAGCACTTTGCGCATATTTCGGATGAAGCGGTATTTGAATAAACCAATTTTTGTGCTACCTAGGAGACGATATAATTCATTTGTTGTGTAAGGGCACCCCTGTGGAAAAAGATGTTGAGTCATTACAAATGCTGTTACCGGTCCGCATGCTGATGATCGAATCGATTGTTCAACATCCTCATCAAATTGGGATTTTCCTTTGACGTTCAATATAGTTTTCATTCATCTACCTCCAGAAAAAAAGAGCTCTACCTAGCGTGAGATCACTGAAAAAGTTCTAATACTTAGAACTAATTAGAATTCCTGCCAATACCGCTTCGCCGCTTTGTGGATGCCTCCCGCGATAAGCCAGAAAGAAGACCGCTGGGAGGGATTGAACTGCATCCCTCCTTAGTCTTATCGCTCCGGCTACCACGAAGACGCGCCTTCGCAGGATTAACTATGTGCGAAAGAGCATTTCATTAGCTGTGATGAAATCTGCAACCTAGAGTGCATCTTTCTTGACTATAAGTAGTATCAACTAGAAATCACATTAAAGTCTCGGTATATAAATCTCAAAATCACATTTCTCTCGATAATGAATACCCTAGCGCAGGCGCGGCAAAGGGGTCGCCGAAGCCGTAAGACTGGATGCGAAGCGCTAATCCAGGCTTAGGGCGAGAGGCATCCCCAAAGCGCCAAGCGATCTACAATCCAAAAACCGAATAACATCTCTCTCATTAATTGAGCGCCACGGCAGATTCAATAGGATTCTGTAATTCAACATATATAGTTAGTAGATTATCACCGTAGCTCTCACGGTGATAACACGAAAGTTTGTACGTTGAAATACTTATTGCAATACAGTATAGTCTTCCTGGTAGCAAGTGAAGGTATTCAAATTTGGTAGAAAAAAACTCACTTCATTAAAACAATTGAAGTGAGTTTCCTGTTTCTTTAAGTAATACTGCTAATGAAGTTCTGAAGTTTACGTAGGTTTCAATTTCCAAGTGGATGCCGGCAGATACGATTTCTCTGACAATCCTCGGATTAAAACCGACAAAAATTGGACGTACCCCCATCAGTTTTAATGTGTTATTCAGTTGATTGATTTCAAGAGTAAGTATATTAAAATCATATTCCTCAACGTCTTTGAGACCTACCCCGGTGAAATCGAATACTGCACACACCGTACTTCTATGAATTCCAACATAATCGAGAACGCGGGTGCGGATCAAATTAAAGCGATCCTGACCGGTGTGACCCGAAATCGGGACGAGAATCGTATTTTCGACGATTGAAGGAATGATTGGTGCTGATGTTTCAAGTATAATCTTTTCATAGGAAGCAATTTTAGCTTTAAGCAGTTGGATTTCATTCTCGTAGTCCACTAATACACACCCCGTTATCATTTTTTTTAGTATACTTCATCTAGATAAAAGGTGCACCGAAAATGAAAAAACGGATAGACATAAGTCCATCCGTTTAGGTAAAGCTTCTATACAGTTACGCTTTTACGCCTTCAAGGAAATCCGTCACTTGTGATGGCGATTTTGCATTTGCACTATGCAGATGCGCTTGCTTTTCACCGTTTTGGAAAATCAGTAAACTAGGAATTCCCATGACGTCATACTTATCAGCGATTTCCGGCAGTACGTCACGGTCGACATCATACCATGTGTATTCATCATATTTCTCGACGATTGGATCAATAAACATATCCATACGTCTGCAGTCAGGGCACCATCCTGCCTGGAATTTTACAAGTGCTTTAGAATCGCCGACAATAATTTCATTAAATTGTTCAACTGTTGTAATTGGTTTCATAATATATATTGACCTCCTTTATATGGACAGTGTACAACGTAATCACTTTAGTCGGGTAATGATATGTTTCAGATAGGAAGTTGAAAAAATTTAGATTTAAATATTGCGAAAACTAGCAATATGTTCTACACTGAGAGATATAGAAACGGTTTCTATTTTTTTTGCCCATTAAATGAATGAGTGTTCATTCAAACGAAAAAAGGGAGGCTTCGCAAGTGACTTATCAAATTAAAAAAGCGGCAGTTTTAGGTTCAGGCGTTATGGGTTCGGGTATTGCAGCTCATCTCGCTAATATAGGAATTCCAGTTTTACTTTTGGATATCGTTCCTGGAAAGTTAACTGAAGAGGAAGCTACAAAAGGGCTTACGCTTGAAGATGGCATCGTACGAAATAAAATTGCGGCAGGTGCTTTGCAGAAATTAGTGAAACAAAAACCTGCACCCCTAACGAAGAAAAGTAATCTGTCCCTTATTGAAGCAGGGAATTTCGAAGATGATCTGGATAAATTAAAAGAAGTTGACTGGATTATTGAAGTGATTGTTGAAAATCTTGATGTTAAAAAAGGTTTGTATGAAAAAATAGATGCAGTTCGTAAACCAGGTACAATCATCACTTCAAATACATCGGGTATTAGTATTGAAGCGATGGCGGCAGGACGTTCGGAAGATTTCCAAAAACATTTCATGGGCACACATTTTTTCAATCCACCGCGTTACTTGAAATTACTTGAGATTATTCCAGCGAGCACAACGGCTCCGGAAGTTATAGAGTTTATGACCCGTTTTGGTGAAGATACGCTTGGTAAGGGAGTTGTCATTGCAAAAGATACGCCGAACTTCATCGCGAACCGAATCGGTACATATGGCCTTCTTATCACATTACGCGAGATGGAGAAACGCGGCTATTCGATTGGAGAAGTTGACTCGGTGACGGGTACCTTGATTGGCCGTCCGACATCGGCAACATTCCGTACGCTTGACGTTGTTGGACTAGATACGTTCATGCATGTGGCGAAAAACGTTTACGACAAGACGGAAGGCGAAGAGCAAAAAGTGTTTGAATTGCCGCCATTCATGAAGAAAATGATTGATAATGGCTGGATTGGTGCCAAGGCAAAACAAGGATTTTATCTGAAAAAAGGTAAAGAGATTCTTGAACTAGATACAGAGACATTTGAATATAGTCTAGCTAAAAAATTGAAAACACCTTCTATTGAAATGGCTAAACAACAAAAAGGACTTGCTAATAGAGTGAAAACGCTCGTCTATGCGGATGATCGCACTGGTGAAATCTTGTGGAATATCCTGTCACCAACATTGCTTTATTCTGCAGAACTAAACGGTGAAATTGCAGATGATATCGTTGCAATCGACAATGCCATGAAATGGGGCTTCGGATGGCAGCAAGGACCATTTGAAATCTGGGATGCAATCGGCGTAGCAAAATCTGTTGAGAAGATGAAAGATGAAGGCGGGAAAGTTCCAGCATTCGTTCAAAGTTTGCTCGACAAAGGCTATGAAACTTTCTATAAAGAAGAAGACAATGAACTTTACTTCTTCGATGGAGAAGATTACAAGCTTGTTCCTGTTAATGAAAAAGTAATTGACTTGAAGCGCTATAAGCAAAAACATGGCGTTATCAAAAAGAATTCAGGTGCTAGTTTAATCGACCTTGGCGATGGAGTGGCACTTCTTGAATTCCATTCACAATCGAATTCAATTGGTCCTGACATCATTCAAATGATCAACTTCGCCGTTGATGAAGTTGAGAAAAATTTCAAAGGGCTTGTCATTGGAAATCAAGGCAAAAATTTCTGTGTAGGTGCAAACCTTGGAATGATTCTAATGGAAGCGCAGGATGACAATATCTTTGAACTTGATTTCACTGTTCGCTCATTCCAAAACGCCATGATGAAAATCAAGTATTCCTCAAAACCTGTTGTTGCAGCGCCATTTGCAATGACGCTTGGGGGAGGGACTGAGGTTTGTCTACCGGCAGCTCATATTCAAGCTTCAATGGAAACGTATATGGGACTTGTTGAAGTCGGCGTTGGTTTGATACCGGGTGGTGGCGGAAACGTAGGACTTTATACGAAACATTTAAAAGGATTGCCAAAGGGCGTTCACATTGACTATCAATTTGTTGCCAATAAAGTTTTCGAATCAATCGCGACTGCAAAAGTGTCTACTTCAGGAGACGAAGCATGTGAAAATAACTTCCTCGATTTCGCAGATGGTATTAGTGTCAATGCAGATCACTTAATCTATGATGCGAAACAGGCAGCTATTGCATTGTTTGACATGGGTTATAAAGCACCTAAACGTGAGAAATTCCCTGTTACAGGTGATTCGGGTTATGCAACGATGCTTCTCGGGGCAGAGGGCATGTTCCTATCTGGCTTTATCAGCGAGCATGATCTGAAAATCGCGAAGAAGCTGGCGTTTGTTTTATCCGGCGGAAAAGTACCATACGGAACACTTGTTGACGAACAATATATGTTGGACCTTGAACGTGAAGCTTTCCTTAGCCTTGTGGCGGAACCAAAATCACAACAGCGTATGCAACACATGCTCGTAAAAGGTAAACCGTTACGTAACTGATTTAAAGTGCATAGCAAAGAGGAGGAAATTCAATGCGTGAAGCAGTACTAGTAGCCGGTGCACGGACACCGGTGGGAAAAGCGGGTAGAGGTTCTCTTGTAACCGTACGCCCGGATGACTTAGGGGCACTTGTAATTAAAGAAACGTTGAAACGTGCTGGGGGCTATGATGGCCCAATTGATGACTTAATTATTGGTTGTGCGATGCCTGAAGCTGAACAAGGGATGAACGTTGCGCGAAATATTGGTGCACTTGCAGGTCTTCCTGATACGACGCCTGCAATTACGGTAAACCGATTCTGTTCATCAGGTCTTCAATCAATTGCTTATGCAGCTGAACGCATCATGCTCGGTCACTCGCAAGCAATTATTGCAGGCGGCGTCGAGTCAATGAGTATGGTACCGATGATGGGGAATACAATCCGACCGAATGCTCACTTAGCAGAAACGGCTCCACAATATTATATGGGAATGGGTCACACTGCTGAGCAAGTTGCAGTAAAATACGGTATCACGCGTGAAGAACAGGATGAATTTGCTGTGCTGTCTCACAAAAAAGCAGGTGCAGCGATTGCAGCTGGAAAATTCGATGATGAAATCGTGCCAGTCGAAGTCGTAAAGCGTTCTGTAGATGATAACGGAAAATATAGTGAGAAGAATTTCACATTTAAAATGGACGAAGGAGTCCGTCACGGAACAAGCGTAGAGGGATTAGCGAAATTGCGTCCGGCATTCTCCGTAACAGGTACTGTTACGGCAGGTAACTCGTCACAAACATCAGACGGAGCAGGCGCAGTACTTGTGATGGACCGCGAAGTGGCAGAAGCGCAAGGCTTGAAGCCAATCGCGAAATTCCTGTCATTTGCTGTAGGCGGCGTGCCACCTGAAGTGATGGGAATCGGCCCAATTGTAGCCATTCCAAAAGCACTTAAAATTGCAGGGCTTTCTATTGAGGATATCGATGTATGGGAGTTAAACGAAGCGTTCGCGTCTCAGTCACTTCAAGTTATCCGTCATCTAGGCCTTGATATAGATAAGGTGAATTTCAACGGCGGAGCAATCTCCCTCGGGCATCCACTCGGAGCAACAGGATCTATCTTAACAATTCGTATGATGAGTGAATTAAAACGTCAAGGTAAACAGTTCGGAGTCGTTACAATGTGTATCGGCGGCGGAATGGGCGCAGCCGGCGTGTTTGAGCTTTTGTAAACACTATATATTCGGCACCACTTATTTAGAATTAACTAGGTGATATACCTCACCAGTATAACGAACAATTCTAGCGAAGGAGCGACAAGTGTGAGCCGAAGCAATCAGACCGACAATGCTCTTCTGGCGGGCTTATTGCGTGAGGCCATCACCAAGCGACAAAGCGGTGTAGGAAGAACATTCTATTTATTAAGTGCTGACTATCTAGTAAACAAACCAGTGAATTTTATATTAATAGTGGACATATAAACCCTTAAGATTAAAAGGAGGAAACAACATTGACTGAATTAAAAACAAACGAACTGATTAAAGGTGGAGCTTTTCTAACGGAAGACATTGAAGCAAACCGTGTATTTACGCCTGAAGATTTTACTGATGAACAGAAAATGATTGCGAAAACAGCAGAAGACTACGTGAAAAATGAAGTTCAACCTGTTGTCGAAAATCTTGAAAACCATGAATTCGAGCACTCTGTAAGACTACTGAAAACTGCGGGGGATCTTGGACTTCTAGGAGCGGATGTACCAGAAGAATATGGTGGTCTTGGACTCGACAAAATTGCGTCTGCACTTATCTCTGAAAAGATGTCCGTAGCAGGCGGATTCTCGATTACTCATGGCGCACACGTTGGTATCGGAACCCTACCAATCGTACTTTTCGGAAATGAAGAACAAAAGAAAAAGTACTTGCCAAACTCTGTATCAGGTGACAAAATCTCTGCATATGCACTAACTGAGCCAGGCTCTGGTTCTGATGCATTGGGTGCGAAAACAAATGCGAAATTGAATGCTGCTGGAACACACTACATCTTAAATGGTGAAAAACAGTGGATTACGAACGCAGGATTTGCAGATATTTTTGTTGTTTACGCGAAAATCGATGGCGATAAGTTCTCTGCTTTTATTGTTGAAAAAGAATTCCCAGGTGTATCTGTCGGAGCCGAAGAGAAAAAGATGGGTATCAAATCTTCATCTACTCGTACGCTAATCTTACAAGACGCAGTAGTACCAGTTGAAAATTTGCTAGGTGAAATCGGTCGCGGACATATTATTGCATTTAATATCTTGAATATCGGTCGCTACAAATTAGGAGTCGGCACAATGGGCGGATCTAAACGTGCGCTTGAGCTTGCAATTACTTATACAAATCAACGTCAACAGTTCAAAACACCAATTTCTTCATTCAACTTGACGAAACAAAAACTATCAACAATGGCATCTAAACTGTATGCGGCTGAAAGCTTGATTTACCGTACAGTTGGTTACTTTGAAGAGCGTCAAAGCCAGTTGAGTCTTGAAGAGCAAAAAGATGGTAAAGCAATTGCGGCAGCAATCGCAGAATACGCAATCGAATGTTCTATCAATAAAGTCGTGGGATCTGAGGTATTGGATTACATCGTTGACGAAGCAGTTCAGCTTCACGGCGGATACGGCTTCATGCAAGAATATGAAGTAGAGCGCATTTATCGTGATTCACGCATCAATCGTATTTTTGAAGGGACGAATGAAATCAACCGTCTGCTAGTACCAGGTACATTCCTGAAAAAAGCAATGAAGGGCGAATTGCCATTGCTTCAACAGGCGCAAGCACTTCAAGAAGAACTTCTTATGATGATGCCTGAAGAAATCGGTGACGAAGCACTTGCACAAGAAAAAGCACTTGTGAAAAATGCTAAGAAAATCGGTTTGCTTGCTGCTGGTCTTGCTGCACAACGTTTTGGCACGAAGCTTGAAGCAGAGCAAGAGGTACTTGTAAATATTGCAGATATCGCTAATAATGTTTTTGCGATGGAGTCTGCACTTCTACGTACAGAAAAAGCAATTGCACGCAGCGGAGAAGAAAAAGCGCAACAGAAAATCCTTTACACACAAATCTTCTGCCAAGAAGCATTTGAAGAGATTGAAAGAGATGCAAAAGAAACACTTCTTGCGGCTGTCGATGGTGATAATCAACGCATGATGATTTCAGCGCTGCGTAAATTGACTCGCTCGAATCCGTATAATATCATCGCTAAAAAACGCGAAGCTTCAGTTAAGCTAATCGAAGCGGAGAAGTATATCGTATAACACGTCTGTAGATTAAAATTACCTTGATCACACACTGGGCGTTACGTGTAGTTGTTTTTGTATCGCTTTGAATTGAACAATTTCAATACCATTATCGAGATGTATTGATAAGTAGGGATGCGACTCTGTCGCATCCCTACTTATTCTTTCGGTAATCGCATGGTTTTTGTTCATTTGCCGCTCTCGAAAGACATTGATACAAGAGGTGCCGAAGTTTTTTTGGACGAAAGAATGGCTAGCTTCTCACCTAGAGATAAGCGGTCAAAGATATAATTTTGACCGCTCAATCCTTCTCTATAGTATCTCCATATTTATTTTAAGGAAGTGTCAATTTCCTATAAGGCATCACATAATCTTTGCAAAAGTAAGCAAAGAACGCAATGTACAACGTGCGAGAGTGCCCGAAATTGCATCTTCGGGCACTTACAATCTCTATAGAAAGTCATCTTTTCTATTCTTTCAAAGCACCTGCCCCACGGTAATAATATCGTAATTAATTCGCCGAAAGCGGGCCGGAAATAGTAAAGGGTTATAGCGGTTTACAAGCCCTACTCGCTATCGTATTATGCAAGTCAATAATTAATCGACAGACGTGATTGTTTAATGAAGTAAAATTGACGATCTCACTTTGACGTCCAGGTACCAATAGGCGCCCAGGTGTTTTTTCTGTTATAATGGCGAAAATGGAGGCGTTGCGGTATGGGATTAGTTTATTACGGTTATCCAAAGTGCGGGACATGCAGAAAAGCAAAAAAATGGCTTGAGACGAACAACTTGGACTTTCAGGAAGTGAACATAGCGGAAGCTCCTCCTTCAGTAGAAGAACTTGGCAAAATGATTGCGGCATCGGATTTGGAGTTGAAAAAGTTTTTCAACGTTAGTGGGACGAAATATAGAGAGCTAAACTTGAAAGACAAATTGCTCACAATGACAGATGAAGAGAAAATTAGCTTGCTGTCATCTGACGGTATGTTGATTAAGAGACCAATTGTCTTCGGTGATGGTAAGGTGACTGTCGGATTCAAGGAAGAAGAGTTCGACAAAGTATGGACTAACTGATTTCCTATCTTGTCTTTATTCGAGAAATATGACAGAATTGAAGAGAATGAAACTATTTATTTGGAGGGATACGGAATGAGCACACCAAAAGATCTGCGTTATTCTGAAGAGCATGAATGGGTAAAAGACGAAGGTGGTAACTACCGCATCGGTATTACTCACTTTGCACAATCTGAACTAGGCGATATCGTATTCGTTGAACTTCCATCTGTCGGAGATGACATCAAAGCGGACGAGCCTTTCGGAAGCGTTGAATCTGTTAAGACAGTATCAGAACTTTATGCACCAATCAGCGGAAAAGTAATTGAAGTGAATGAAGGACTTGAAGACAGCCCTGAATTTGTCAATGAATCACCGTATGAAAATGCATGGATGATCGTTGTTGAACCTTCAAATGTTTCTGAACTGGATGAACTTATGTCAGCTGAAGCGTATGAAAAAATGACTGTCGGAGAATAACTAAGACAAGGCGCCGGTACTTTTTCGGCGTTTTTTGCATCTTTATATAAAAAAGAGCGAAGGAGGGGCCTCTTGTGTCGGATGAAAGAGTAATTATCGTCGAGGGCGGTTCGGATAAGAAACGTTTGGCACGAATACTTGTTGAGCCTGTCGAAATTATTTGTACGAACGGCACAGTAAGTCCTTATCGGCTTGAAGAATTGCTTGCACCTTACGAAGAACATGAACTATTTGTCTTCGTTGATGCGGATGAAGATGGAGAAAAGACCCGTGTTTTATTCAAAAGAGAGTTCCCGGCAGCAATCCATTTGTACACAGAAAAGGTTTATCGGGAAGTGGAGACGACCCCATACAAAGTGTTGGCTACAATACTACAAGGTGCGGATTTTAAAATCAGACCGGAATTTCTAATTTAAAGGATGTAGAATTAATGGAAACTTGGACACGCGAACAATGGGAGATGGCTTTGAAAGAGTCTTCAGTGGCAGCGTTTTATTTATATACACCAATGTGTGGAACTTGTGCAGTCGCATCTAAAATGATGGAAGTTATTACCGTCATGAGACCGGGAATACCAATCGGGAAAGCAGATTTGAATTACGTACAAAATATTGCAATTGACTATGAAATCGAAAGCGTTCCTTGCCTTCTTATACAAAAGGATGGCGTTTTAACCCATAAAATTTATGCATTTCAATCAGTACCGTATCTACTTGAAGAAATAGATTGACAATAGATATGGAACTTTGATATACTTCGTCTTAACATTCAATTGAATAGGTCACTCTTATTAAGAGAGGTGGAGGGATAGTGCCCTGCGAAGCCCGGCAACCGTCACGTAAGTGAAATGGTGCCAAGTCACACAAAGCATACGCTTTGAAAGATGAGAGATTGGACAACGTTTATTTTCGATAACGTCAAGCCTTTCTGCCCGTCTGCAGGAAGGCTTTTTTGTATTGAAAAGCGGAAGGCGCCGCTCAGCCCCGACAGGCACAAGTCAGATTGCGAAGGGGGCGTACCTAAGCCACCACAGCGAACTGCCTTGTGACCCGAGGGGGTGGCGCCTGAAGCTAGACAAAATTAGTAACAAAACAATTTTTCTGAGGTGAAAAAAATGATTTATTTAACGGATATAAATAAACGATACGGTGAAGGGCCAGGCAGTATTTCAGCAGTCGAAAATGTATCGCTTGAAATTACTGACGGTGAGATTTTTGGAGTCATCGGCTATAGTGGGGCAGGAAAAAGTACGTTGATTCGACTACTGAACGGTCTTGAAATGCCAACGTCAGGTAGCGTTAAAATAGGAAGTCTAGAAATATCAGCAATTAAAGGGAAAGAGCTAAGGGAAGCACGACAAAAAGTGAGTATGATTTTCCAACACTTTAACTTACTGTGGTCTAGAACAGTGAAGGAGAATATCGCTTTCCCTCTTGAAATCGCGGGTGTACGAAAAGCCGAGCGTGATAAGAAAGTGGCGGAACTGATTGAATTAGTTGGTTTGGCTGGTCGCGAAAATGCATATCCATCCGAATTGTCTGGAGGTCAGAAACAGCGCGTAGGGATTGCTCGTGCGCTTGCAAACGACCCTGAAGTCCTTCTTTGTGACGAAGCGACTTCAGCCCTTGATCCAGAAACAACGGATTCAATACTAGACCTTCTAACAGGAATTAATGAACGACTTGGACTGACAATTGTGCTTATCACACATGAAATGCACGTTATCCGGAAAATTTGCCACAGAGTTGCAGTTATGGAGGCAGGGAAAGTTGTTGAGTTGGGAGATGTCCTGGATGTGTTCCAATCACCGAAGGAACCGATCACAAAGCGGTTTGTCTCTCAAGTGACGGAACCCGTGGAGGCGAAGCAGGCAATGGCGCATATTAAGGAAGAATTTCCTGCCGGCACGCTTATCAAGCTTGTATTTGTAGGGGAGCGGACAGAACAACCTGTCCTCGCAAGTCTTATTCGGAAATTCACTGTCGATGTGAATATCGTGCAGGGAAACATATCCCATACACATGGCGGGGCATACGGCACACTGATACTTCAGTTGCTTGGAGATTCCTCAATCATTGAGGAAGCAATTCAATACCTCAATGAAAATGATGTTCAGACGGAGGTGATCGGTAATGATTGAAAACCTTTTTCCGAATGTCGACTGGACTAAAATGTGGGAAGCAACAGTGGAAACACTCTATATGACTGCGGTTTCTACATTGTTCACTTTAGTTATTGGGTTAGGACTTGGAATTTTACTCTTCCTATCTAGTCCCGGTCAACTTTGGTCGAATAAGTTGGTCAATATTATATCAGGAGCATTCGTCAATATTTTTAGATCCATTCCGTTTATCATATTAATCATTTTACTTATTCCGTTTACGAAATTTCTTCTTGGTACAATCCGCGGACCGGATGCAGCGATGCCGGCACTTATTATTGGAGCGGCTCCGTTTTATGCAAGAATGGTGTTGATTGCATTACAGGAAATTGATAAAGGTGTAATTGAAGCTTCGAAGTCAATGGGAGCGAAAACGAGAACGATTATTTTTAAAGTTCTTATACCGGAATCGATGCCTGCACTTATTTCAGGAATTACTGTAACAGCGATTGCACTCGTCGGGTACACTGCTATGGCTGGGATTATCGGAGCAGGTGGACTTGGGACTCTTGCATACTTAGATGGATTCCAGCGTAGCCGGGAAGACGTTACACTTGCTGCAACAATCCTTATTTTAATTATCGTTTTCATCATTCAATTCATCGGGGATTTTGCGGTGAGGAAATTCGACAAGAGATAATAGTTAGTACAGTAATATCAGGCCTAGCCTGTAAATTATATAAAACATAGAAAAAGGGGAGAAAAAATCATGAAAAAGCTTTTAGGGGGAATAGTATTAGCAGTACTTGTATTGGCATTGGTAGCTTGCGGAGCGAAAAATGACAGCGATGATAAAAGTACAAGTGGGGAAGACAAAGCTGACAAAGAAACTGTTGAAGAAACGGAAATTGTCATTGGTGCATCTAACACACCGCACGCAATCATTTTAGAAAAGGCAGCACCGATATTGAAAGAAAAAGGAATTGAACTTGTCATTGAAACATACCAAGACTATATTTTGCCAAATAAAGATCTAGAATCAGGCGAATTGGATGCGAACTTCTTCCAGCACATTCCTTATTTAGATCAACAAGTAATTGACCACGGTTATAAGTTTGCGAATGCAGGAGCTATCCATATCGAACCGATGGCTGTTTACTCGACGAAATATAAATCAATTGATGAACTTCCAGACGGTGCAGTTATTATTTTTAGTAACTCAGTAGCTGAACATGGCCGTGTCCTATCTTTGTTAGAGTCGGCTGGGTTAATCAAATTGGCTGACGGAGTAGATAAAGTAACAGCTGAAGTGAAAGACATTGTTGACAACCCTAAAAATCTGGAATTTGATGCGAATTACGAACCATCACTTTTACCACAATTGTATAAAAATGATGAAGGCGATGCAGTAGTTATCAACGCAAACTATGCAATCGATGCAGGTTTGAATCCACTTGACGATTCTATCGCGATTGAAGAGACAGAGTCGCCATATGCAAACATCATCACAGTAAGAGAAGGCGATGAAAATACTGAAGCAATTAAGATTTTGGTTGACGTGTTGAAATCGAAAGAAATCCAAGACTTCATTCTCGAAGAGTGGGGCGGCGACGTCATTCCTGTGAAGTGATTTGATGATGAAAGTGGACAACTATCTTTACCCATCACCTAGATTGTCATCTTAGAAAAAAGGGAGATTATGAAATGAAGAAATTTCTAACAGGTGTTTTATTAGCAGTACTGATACTCGCGCTTGCAGCTTGCGGAACAAAAAACACTAGCGGCAGCAATAATGTAGGCGAAAAAGAAACAACTAAGATTGTTGTCGGAGCTTCCAATACACCGCATTCGATCATTCTAGAACAAGCAAAACCATTGTTGAAGGAAAAAGGTTATGACCTTCAAATCGAAACATATCAAGACTATGTGTTGCCGAATAAAGATCTTGAATCCAGCGAACTCGATGCAAACTACTTTCAGCATATTCCTTATCTCGAATTACAAATTGAAGATGCGGGATATGACTTTGTAAATGCAGGCGGCATTCATATTGAGCCAATCGGCGTTTATTCGAAAAAGTATAAATCACTTGATGAACTTCCAGATGGTGCGACGATTTTAATGAGTAGCTCTATTTCTGATCACGGACGAGTGCTTGCGATGCTTGAATCAAAAGGGCTTATCAAACTTGACGAAAGTATAGATAAAACAGCTGCTGAACTGAAAGATATCGTTGAAAACCCTAAAAACATCAAATTTGACGCAAACTATGAGCCGGGATTAATGCCGCAGCTTTACTCAAATGATGAAGGCGATGCATTGCTGATCAACTCGAACTTTGCAATCGATGCGGGTTTAAATCCGATTAAAGATTCTATTGCTATCGAAGACGCGGATTCACCTTATGTAAATATCATCGCTGTAAGAAAAGGTGATGAAGATAAAGATTCGATCAAAGCTTTGATTGAAGTATTGAAGTCAAAAGAAATTCAAGACTTTATTTTAAAAGAATGGGATGGCACAGTCGTTCCGGTAAAATAAGTATGAAGAAAACTCCGCCGAAGATTTTGAACTCGGTGGAGTTTTCTTTTTTCCAATAGATGTTAATCACAAATAGATGTTCCAATAGCAAAAATATTATGGTATTGTTGTCTCTTAAATACATATATTTATCATAGGGGGATATGGTTTTGAAGTTCAAAATTGGTCTAATATGGCGTATCGTTATTGCCATTGGATTAGCAATTGTACTCGGTGTACTTCTACCGAAGATACCGACAATCGGAGCAGCCTTTACGGACTGGTTTGTCAGTCTTGCCGCAACATTTAATATGATTTTTGGAGGTTTCCTGAACTTTATAGTGCCTCTAATCATTATTGCGTTCATCACGCCCGGAATCGCTAAGCTTGGCAAGGGATCTGGTAAGCTCCTTGGACTGGCAACAGCATTTGCATATATATCTACAATTGTAGCTGGTATTATTGCATATTTTTCGGCAACAGCATTATTGCCAGGATTTATCGGAAGTCTTGGAGACGGCAAGGTAGAAAAAGCAGGTCGAGCTGCCGCGGAATCCTTTTTTGAACTTGAAATGACACCGATTATGGGTGTTATGTCAGCGCTCCTTCTCGCATTCGTACTAGGTATAGGTATGGCATCCATTGGTAGTAAGGCAATGCTCTCTGTATTCGAGGAATTGAATGTTCTAATAGAAAAGGTGATTGCATTCGTTATCATTCCGCTGTTACCATTCCATATTTTCGGGATTTTTCTAAATATGACATATACCGGTGAAGTTGCGAAGGTTCTTTCCGTGTTTGCGCTGGTATTCGTTATGATTATCGTTCTTCATTTCATCATGCTAACGATTCAATATACGATTGCTGGTTCTCTTTCAAAACGCAATCCGTTTTTCTTGATGAAAACGATGGCACCTGCCTATTTCACTGCACTAGGGACACAATCGTCTGCAGCGACTATCCCGGTTACGTTAAGTCAAGCACGTAAAACAGGTGCGTCGGACAAGGTGACTGATTTCACGATTCCACTTTTCGCGACAATTCACCTATCGGGAAGTACAATCACACTTGTATCATGTTCAATCGGTGTCATGCTTATGAATGGAATGCCAGTTGAATTCAGTGATTATCTTCCATTCATCTTCATGCTAGGTGTTGCAATGATTGCAGCTCCTGGAGTCCCAGGAGGTGCAGTAGTAGCGGCAACTGGACTACTCGTTTCGATGCTAGGTTTTGATCAGACGATGGTTGCACTTATGATTGCACTTTATATGGCACAAGACAGCTTCGGAACAGCAACGAACGTCACAGGTGATGGCGCACTCGCTATTATCGTTGACAGATTCACGGATAGTGACGATGCTAAAACAAATTTAGAGCCAGATCAATACTAATAATTCGAGTTTGAACCGGTACATTACGTGCCGGTTTTTTGAATTGTGTGGTTTCTCATTAAAACTGGATAATTGAAAATGAGCGAAGTCTAGAAGAATGTATGCATACAAGTCTTGAATTAAGGGCATTCCTTTCAAATGAAACGATTCTCAATGATTTGCAAGGCAATGCTTATTACGTTAAGATTAGAATGATACTAAATTGAGAATGGATATCCGTTCATCTTTAATATATTGGAGGTATTGGAATGGCTACTTTAGAAATTAAAGACCTTCACGTTGAAATTGAAGGCAAGGAAATATTGAAAGGCGTCGATTTGACGATTAATACAAATGAGATCCATGCAATCATGGGTCCAAATGGTACAGGTAAATCTACACTCGCGCAAGCGATTATGGGGCATCCCAAATATGTTGTGACATCTGGCACAATCAAACTTGATGGTGAAGATGTACTTGAAATGGCAGTGGACGAGCGCGCTAGAGCGGGTATCTTCCTTGGCATGCAATATCCAAGCGAAATTACAGGCGTAACAAACGCTGACTTCCTTCGTTCTGCAATCAATGCTAAACGTGAAGAAGGCGACGAAATTTCACTGATGAAATTCATCCGTGAACTCGACAGCAAAATGGAATTCCTTGAAATGGACGAAGACATGGCTACACGTTACTTAAACGAAGGTTTCTCAGGTGGAGAAAAGAAACGTAACGAAATTCTTCAGCTTACAATGTTGAAGCCTAAATTTGCAGTGCTTGATGAAATTGACTCCGGTCTTGATATCGATGCATTGAAAGTTGTTTCAAAAGGCATCAACGAAATGCGCGGCGAAGATTTTGGTTGCCTAATCATCACTCATTACCAACGTCTTCTTGACTATATTACACCAGACAAAGTTCACGTTATGATGCAAGGCAAAGTTGTTAAATCCGGTGGAGCTGAATTAGCACATAAACTTGAAGAACAAGGATATGACTGGATTAAAGAAGAACTTGGCATCGAAGACGAAACTGTCGGGCAGGAAGTTTAAGAAAGGAGGACGATTCAAAATGACGGTTGAAACAAAGTTGGCATTAACCGAACAGGACGTCCGTTCCTATTCCGCTAAGATGAATGAAGCAGATTGGATGGCGGATTTCCGCGCAGACGCATTAGTGAGAGCGGAACAGCTTCCAATGCCAAGACCAGATAAAACGAAAATTGACAAATGGAACTTTACGGAATTCCCTGCCCATACGGTAGAGAGTACTGTGTATGCTTCCTTGGACGAGCTTTCTGAAGAAGCGCGTGCCCTTGTTGATAAAGAGCAACAGAACAGTATTTATGTACAGCACAACAACACACCAGCTTACTTGTTTTTATCTGAAGAGTTGAAAGCTAAAGGTGTCATCATGACAGATATTTTCACAGCATCACGTGAACATAGTGATCTTATGAAAAAATATTTCATGACAGACGGTGTGAAGGTAGACGAGCATAAACTGACTGCACTTCATGCAGCACTTATAAACGGCGGCGTTTTCGTATATGTTCCGAAAAATGTTGTTGTAGAAGAGCCAATTCAAGTGTTGTTTTTACATGATGATGAACAAGCTTCACTCTTTAACCACGTTCTTATTGTGGCAGAAGCGAATAGTTCAGTGACGTATGTCGAGAACTATTTATCGACTGTAGAAGAAGCAAAAGGATTAGCTAATATCGTATCTGAAGTATTCACAGGTGATAATGCACAAATTACTTACGGTGCGGTTGATGTACTTGCGAAAGGATTTATAACTTATGTGAATCGTCGTGGAGTTACAGGACGCGATAGCCGAATTGATTGGGCACTTGGACTGATGAATGACAGTGATACGATTTCTGAAAATATCACGCATCTTGTTGGTAACGGATCTCATTGCGACATGAAGACAGTTGTTGTTGGACGCGGTAAACAGCGCCAAAACTTCACAACTGAAATCGTTCACTGGGGAACGGATACAGAAGGATTCATCTTGAAACACGGTGTTGTTAAAGAAGAATCTACATGTATCTTTAACGGTATCGGAAGAATCGCAAAAGGTGCAACAAGAGCGAACGCTGTCCAAGAGTCACGCGTCCTTATGTTAAGTGAAAGGGCACGCGGAGACGCAAATCCAATCCTTCTTATCGACGAAGATGATGTAACAGCAGGACACGCGGCATCTGTTGGTCGTGTTGATCCACTGCAACTATTTTACTTGATGAGCCGTGGGATTACTCAACATGAAGCAGAACGCCTTGTCATTCATGGTTTCCTTGCGCCTGTAGTCAGCAAATTGCCGATTGAAGGCGTTAAGAAACAATTGACGGAGGTTATCGAAAGGAAAGTGCGCTAATGCTCAGTACAGACATCCGCAAACATTTCCCTATATTGGACCAAGAGATAAACGGGCATCCGCTCGTTTATCTAGATAGTGCTGCGACTTCTCAAAAGCCGCGCCAAGTAATAGAAGCAATAAGCAATTATTATAGCTTTGATAATTCAAACGTCCACCGTGGTGTGCATACGCTTGGTAATCGTGCGACGGAAGGGTATGAAGGAGCGCGCGAGAAAGTGCGCAACTTCATCAATGCGAAGTCGACTGAAGAAATCATATTCATGCGCGGTACGACAACGGCTTTAAATACAGTTGCACAAAGTTATGGACGGGCGAATGTCGGTGAAGGTGATGAAATCGTCATCACATACATGGAGCATCATTCAAACATTATTCCATGGCAACAGCTGGCAAAAGAAAAAGGGGCAGTGTTGAAGTACGTCGACCTTGAGGAAGACGGCACACTATCACTTGAAAAAGTCCGAGAAGTTGTTACAGACCGGACCAAAATCGTGTCCATCATGTACGTATCGAACGTACTTGGTACGATGAATCCAGTTAAAGAAATTGCAGAAATTGCACATGCACATGGAGCTGTTATGGTTGTCGATGGTGCGCAAGCTGCTCCGCATCTGAAAATCGATGTACAGAAACTAGATTGTGACTTTTTCGCTTTTTCGGGACATAAGATGTGCGGTCCTACCGGTATCGGTGTTCTGTACGGTAAAAAAGATTTACTTAACAAAATGGAGCCGGTCGAGTTCGGCGGCGAAATGATTGATTTCGTTGGTTTGTATGAATCGACATGGAAAGAGCTTCCTTGGAAGTTTGAAGGCGGTACGCCGATAATTGCAGGTGCAATTGGTTTAGGCGCAGCAATCGACTTTCTTGAAGAAATCGGGCTAGATAACATTGAACGGCATGAACACGAACTTGCTAAATATGCAATGGAACGGATGTCGGAAATCGATGGACTTAAGATTTACGGTCCACTCGATCCTGAGAAACGTGCCGGACTTGTTACTTTTAATCTGAACGATGTCCATCCACATGACGTTGCAACCGTGCTCGATATGCATGGTATTGCCGTCAGAGCAGGTCACCACTGTGCTCAGCCGCTTATGAAATGGCTCAATGTATCATCCACGGCACGCGCAAGCTTCTATATTTATAATACGGAAGCTGACGTTGACCGCCTCGTGGACGGACTCCGTATCGCAAAGGAGTATTTCGCAGATGTCTACTAACAAATTAGATCAGTTATATCGTTCGGTCATCATGGACCATTATAAAAACCCTAGAAATAAAGGCGTCATCGAAGAAAGTAGCATAACTGTCGATATGAATAATCCGACATGTGGCGATGTGATCCATCTGACTTTACAAATAGATGATGGCATTGTTCAAAATGCAAAATTCGAAGGCGATGGCTGTTCAATTTCAATGGCATCTGCGTCGATGATGACGCAGATTGTTAAAGGTAAAAAAGTGGATGAAGCATTAAAAGCGGCCTCTATCTTTTCGGACATGATGCTGGGCAAAGATGTTGACGACTCCATCGACCTAGGTGATATTGAAGCACTTGCGGGAGTATCGAAATTTCCTGCCCGTATTAAATGTGCAACATTGGCATGGAAGGCGATGGAAAAGGGAGTCGGAAATGACTCCGAACAGTAACTAAAAGGACGGAGGAATAGTAATGGCTAAAAAAATGCCGGATATCGGCGATTACAAATATGGGTTTGCTGACAAAGACGTTTCCATTTTCCGTTCGGAACGTGGTTTGACAAAGGAAATCGTTGAAGAAATTTCAGGTATGAAGAACGAACCTCAATGGATGCTTGACTACCGCCTGAAATCATTGGAAATGTTCTACAAAATGCCAATGCCACAATGGGGTGGAGATCTAAACTCCCTTAAATTTGACGAGATTACTTACTATGTTAAACCTTCTGAAGGGGCGGAACGCTCTTGGGATGAAGTACCAGAAGAAATCAAGCGTACGTTTGATAAACTTGGTATTCCTGAAGCTGAACAAAAATACCTTGCAGGTGTTTCTGCACAATACGAATCTGAAGTCGTTTACCATAATATGAAACAAGAACTTGTCGACCTTGGAATTGTGTTTAAAGATACAGATTCAGCACTAAAGGAAGACGAAGAACTGTTCAAAAAGTATTGGGGAACAATCATTCCAAACTCAGATAACAAGTTCGCTGCATTGAACTCGGCTGTATGGTCAGGCGGTTCGTTCATCTATGTACCACCGGGCGTTAAAGTTGAAACTCCACTTCAAGCCTATTTCCGTATTAACTCGGAAAACATGGGTCAGTTCGAGCGTACTATGATTATTGTTGATGAAGGAGCAAGCGTCCATTACGTTGAAGGATGTACTGCACCTGTTTATACAACGAATTCACTTCACAGTGCTGTCGTTGAAATCATTGTTAAAAAGGATGCGTATTGCCGTTATACAACAATCCAAAACTGGGCAAATAACGTTTACAATCTTGTAACGAAGCGTGCAGTTTGTGACGCAAACGCAACAATGGAGTGGATTGACGGGAACATCGGCTCTAAATTGACGATGAAATACCCTGCAATCATTCTTAAAGGCGAAGGCGCACGTGGTATGACACTTTCTATCGCACTAGCAGGAAAAGGTCAGCATCAGGATGCCGGAGCGAAAATGCATCACCTTGCACCAAATACGTCTTCTACAATCGTGTCGAAATCAATTTCACAACACGGTGGTAAAGTAACGTATCGCGGAATCGTTCACTTTGGACGTAAAGCAGATGGCGCACGCGCGAACATCGAGTGTGACACGCTGATTATGGATGACTTGTCGACATCTGACACGATTCCATATAACGAAATCCTGAATGATAACATTTCACTTGAACATGAAGCGAAAGTTTCTAAAGTATCAGAAGAACAGCTCTTCTACTTGATGAGCCGCGGAGTTCCTGAACTTGAAGCAACTGAAATGATCGTTATGGGCTTCATCGAACCATTCACAAAAGAATTGCCGATGGAATATGCTGTAGAAATGAACCGTCTTATCAAGTTTGAGATGGAAGGCAGCATTGGTTAATTCGTTATAAACGTTGTTACATCAACGGTTATACGATTTATATAGAGCAAGGAAAATCAGGCGTGCCGATTTCGTGCCGATTCAGATTTTCCGCGCAGTGTAGGAGGCGAACTTTTTTAGTTCGTCTTCTTCTATTTTTTCCGTGATATCCAAGTAAGTGTCTGTTGTTGTTTTGGTAGTTTTATGGCCTAAGCGGTCGGCAACAAACTTAATACTTGCTCCAGACTCCAACAAAAGAACGGCGTGCGTGTGCCTGAATCCGTGGGTGCCTTTGTAATCCACACCGGCTTTTTTACAGTAATCACGAATAGTGTCCCTGACTGTTGACGGTGTTAGATAATTACCAAGGTAGTTTTGAAATATAATTCCTTGGTCATTTTTATGAAATCTTTCGTCGCCAAGAATTAATTCATATTGTCTCAATTTGAATTTCTTGAGTTCTCGCGAAAGATCCTCATTCAACCCAATCGTTCTATATGATGCTGTATTTTTTAAAGTCGTTAATTTTAATCCGTTATTTTTATCCCTCTTCGTTTGTCGCTCTACAGTCAATTTACCATCCTCAATGTCCGTCCACTTTAAAGCAAGACTTTCACTAATCCTTAACCCTGTTTGACTTAAAAAGTACATAAGTGTGTGGTAAATTTGGTATTCGGGAAACCGCTGGTGCTTGTAGCGTTTCATGTAATCAAGCAATGTGTTTAATTCATCAAGACTGTAATATTTCAAGTCTTTTTTAAGTGCCACAGAATCTTGCACTGGCACCTTTAAACGGTCCGATGGATTTTTCTCTAAAATTTCTAGTTCATGAACAGCGTAGTGAAGGATACTTTTCAGTGTTGATAAATATTTCACAACAGAATCAAACACATATTTATTGTTTCCGTGTTCATCCTCCATGTCCACATACAGTTTAATCCACCGTTTAATTTCCGCGCGCTTAATCCGCATGATTCGCTTGTCTCCGAAGTGAGGCAGTATGTGCAACCTTACGATCACTTCCAATTGCTCAAACGTGGATTCTTTGACGTTTGCTTTTTTATGTTCATGCAGCCATTCCCCTACAACTTCTTTCATCAACATGTTTCTGTCATTCAAGGTTTGCCCGTAGTAGATCCGTTCTTCAACTTTAGCAGCTTCAATTCCAGCTTCTTTCTTAGTTCGGAACGTACCTCCGACGCTAAACTCAGTGCCATCCTTCGAAACCCTTGCTTGCCATCTTCCACTTTTTAACTGTCTAAATGTAGCCAAAACCAACACTCCTGTCTTTTTGATACAAAGAAAGAGTAGCATATGAGCTACTCTTTTTTAATTTCTAGCGCTAGAAATTAAGTTCCATTGACTTATTTTTTAGCTGGATTTCCATCTGTGCTCTCCTAAAGCTAATAATGTTTCCCCTTTTTGCTCATCTTCCAATTCGCGGCGATATTTTTCGACTTCTGTATTGATGTTGTCTTCTACCGTGGCAACCGTTTCCGAATGATTGCTAAATTTGGCTTTAAAATGCGTCATAAGATTCTTGCGAGTATCGCTGTCTAATTCCATATACCCTTTGATGATTTCGGTTTCCAGCGCGCTGAGGCTGTTTTTTTTTGCATACTCATCAAGTGAGAAGGTGGCGGGTTGAACAAACATTTCACCTTCTCCACATCGAAGCCATTCCTCATTCACGTTAAATTCGCCGCAAATCAGCTTGACATGTTGGTCAGTCACTTTACGAATTCCGTTTTCTATATTAGAAATACCGGATTTCGACAAACCCATCGCATCACCGAATGCCTCTTGGTTGAGCTGTAATATACCTCTTAACTCCTTGAATCTTCTGTTTTCATCATTCATTTTATCCCTCCTCTCAGAATTAACAATACAGTATGCAGTTCTGTATGTAAACTTTTAGCGGGGAAATTCTTGACTTGGTTCTCTTAGTGTACTATTATGTATACAGGCAGAATTATTTGAGTCGAAAGGAGGAAAAAAATGGATGCAATCTTGAACATCGAACAACAACCAGATGTAGAAGAAATGGATGCTTTCTTGAAGAGTTTACCTGAACAGCTACGATTGCAAATTTTCGGGATGATTCAAGGGGTTCGGTTAGGGCTTCATTTCTCTGAAGAAGCAAATAAAACTGAAAATAACGTAGCTAATTAAGCACGATTTCTAACTTGGCGAAACGAAAAGGGGTGAAAACATGATTACGTTCCAAGTTGATGGTGATCAGTTGAATCAAGCTTTCCAAGATGAGTTGCAAAAAAAAATGGATAAACTAGAACACGCACACACTTTTTGGGATACAAAAGAACTTAAACGAAGAACTTGTATGAGCTGGAACACGATTCAAGATAATTTCTTCCATCACAATGATTTTCCGAAAGCAAAGGTCGGGGGGAAGTGGTACTTCCCAGCTGAGGCGACGAATAAATTTTTAATCAAGTGGTTGCAAGGGCAAGCAAGCTGAAAGGTCTGTTTTATAAAAGAATGTTGATTCCATCAAGAGGCGCCGGGAAGCCATTACTGGTTATTCATCCCCCTGTATCCCGGCACTCTTGATGGGATCGACAAAATATAGAAAGGTAGGCGAACAGAAATGACGGTAGATATTAATGGAATTTCCCCATCATATTTTCTATCGGAGTTCGATAGATTTGATATCGAGGTTTCCGAAAATACGGATTATCTATTTAAGCTTTCAAAATGTGTGGGTGACGTGGAATTCAATACGATTATGACTGCATCGGAAATTGTCGATTTGAAGAACACTATGCCGGATAAGTGGGAATATATCCAGTTGCAGTTGCAGAGAGGTGAGAGGGATGTTTAAAACTCAAACCTCATTGGAACGAGGGGAAAAAATTAGGTTGCAAAAAGCGGTCGCTTAAAAGGGTTACTCGATTGAATCGACTTTAAAGTCTAGACCTGTTCAGGGAGCTGTATCGCATATTTAAATCCACTTAGGTGTTGATTCTCATAAAAATATAAGTTTGGGAGTTACGGAAGGACAATGGTGAATCGTTGCAAAAAATGGACTATTACTCTTTGCATAGCTTACTAGAAATTTTAAAAGTGGTAAATGAGAGGTGGACATGAGATGGAAAAAACATATTGCTTTAAATCTAATAGAGATTCCGCATACGGGTTGGAAATCAGAAAGTATATGAAATTGCTTCCGTTATGGGGAGAGGTAATAGCTAAGGTCGGGGGATTGCTTGGAAATCCGATTACAGCAATCGCACACGAAGTTGACGAATTGTGGATTGATGTTGATCAAGTAAGTCCTGAAATCGCTAAATTGTTTACCAGAGATGGGAAGTTGAAGAAGAATTCCAAAGCCGCAAATGACATTAGAAAAAAATACTTGCAGATCATTGAAGATGTCGGCCTTGAAGGATTCATGGATAAACCCCGCATCAACTTCATATACGGAGTTATGAGGACAAGCCAACAACAAAGTCTAGCATCATTTATCAGCAGTGAACACGATGTGTATTTTAAAGCTAATTACGACATGCTCGACAGGGAAAAATCCAACGGTTACATCGAACCGATTACGCAAATTCAATTCGAAGAAAAGCACCTCGAAGGATTGAAGAAAAATGACGAATTTTAAAGGTCTAGATTGATAAAATGAAAAAAATTCACGTATTGTTAATGCAGTTTTCTAGGTTTGACTGGCCTCAAAAATGACTTTGTGAAAGGAGAATAAACCATGCTTTTAGTAGATATTAGAGAAACGATTATTCGGATGGACGCAGCTCTTGAAAGAGGTGCGTGCGGAAGGCTTGTTGTTTATGACAATCAAGTTGAACTACATGACGATGACAATTCTATTATTTCTGTGTTAGAAAATGCTGAAATCAAGGTTTCTAGTTGGTGTGAAAATGGCGAGTTAGTATATCACTCAATCACACATCAAGAGGCCTTAACTGTCATGTCAACAGACGGATGGCCATTGTACGCGGGGAAAACGTCAATTGTTTTTCAAGGTGATGATCAAGTACGAACGAATGCGAAAAAGCGTTCTTTTCAACAGGAATACGAACGGTAAAAGAAAGGGTGGAAGAGGGATGACTTTACAACAAATCATTGAGGGTAGTGGGATTGTTTATGTGGCAGGAAGCAAAGCGTTTACGGACAGCCTATTGATTGCGGAAGTGTTCGAAAAAGGACATGACAAGGTGCTGCGGGATATTCGGAATCTGAAGTGTTCAGAGGAATTTCTACTCGCCAATTTTGGAGAGTCCTCATATACGAACAAGCAAAAACGGGTTATGCCTATGTTTATTTTGACTTTCGATGGATTTGTCATGCTCGCTATGGGTTATACGGGGGAGAAAGCCATGCAGTTTAAAGAGTTGTACATAGCGGAGTTTAATCGGACTCGTCAGATTTTGGAGAATCAAAAAAATACGCTAATTTCAATGGAGCAGAAATTAGTTCGGTTAGCCGTTCGTGAAGTAATTCATTCACGGTATCCGAATTTAACGGATGGGGCACGACGTAAATATTTTACGCGGTTGCATAAGGAATTGAAAGAGCGATTTAATGTTTGCTCCTATAAAGATGTTCCGAGGAGCGAATATCAAGATGTGTTGACGTTTATTCACGGATGGGAGTCGCCACTTTTGGTTAGTGGTATCTATCACTAATTCCTATCTTTTTTTTAGGAAGGTGGTGTTATTGCAAGATAATCTGGTGGAAACGATAATGCGTTTCCACCATTCTTTTGATGAAGTACCAAAAGGATATGTGATGAAAACGAATTCGATTCCATTGGAGAAACCTGTGAAACGAGAGGAAGCGCCGGAGGGGTATTATTTGCGTCGGGCGTGAAGCGGTTTTTTCCTTTATATAGGCGCTAAGTGGACTATCCAAAATTGGCGAGTGCTATTTAATCGAAAGGATTTTGTTGAATGAAGGAACAAAAAAATGTATGAGAACGGAAGGTGCTTTGATTGATGAAAGCTTACGACATTACGGTGGAAGAAATGGATGCTTCGAGAAAATTAATTGAAACCATACTTTTTGATCCGACGCATCCACTTATTCAAAAAGGTGATTGGGTTATGGGGTACGGTGATATTGTCTATTTGGTTGATGAAGTTGGGTCGAAGGGAACATATACAGGTTTGCGGTTTAAAGAAGATATGTGTGTGCTTCGGGCAAATTTATCGGTACGAAGAATACAACGGTTCGCGTCAGAGAAAGAAATTGATGCATTGAAGGTATTATGCGTTTACCAGGAATGGGAACGAGGGGGAAGGGGTGTTGGAAATACGAGTCATTTGTCCGAAGTGCGGAGGGCGTGAAATAGCAGATGTTCGATATGAAGAGTCTCTGAAAGGGTTTCAACTGCTGAAATGCATGGAATGTTCGTGTGTATTCTTGGTGATTATCTTTGAAGGTTGGGTGTTGGTATGAATACGTCGAACGTGAAGGGATGTTCGGATTGCGGAAAAGTATTTTGCCATGGGGAAATTGTTTACTATGACTTGACTGAAGACAGGACGTTGTATGGGCTGTGTAAGTACCATACGATCTTCATCCACTCATTCGAAGCGCGTATGAGTGGACGATACTTAAACCGAAAAGGGTGAGACATGTGAGCAAGTTGCTACTGAATGAACAACCGCTTCTAATAATGCCGAAATTAGCCCAAATAATCGGGTTGAATGAAGCGATTGTTTTACAACAAATAAATTATTGGGTTGAGATTAACCAGAAAGCCAATAAGAATTTCCATGACGATTTTTATTGGGTATACGGGAGTCTTGATTACTGGGAAACACAATTTATTTTTTGGAGTCGAAACACAATTAAAAGAACAATTACTAGTTTAGAAAAGAAGAAATTGGTGATTGTTGGAAATTATAATCGACTTAAATTTGACCGAACGAAATGGTACAGAATAGACTATGAAGTCCTAAAAGACCTTGAAAATCAACCATTAGCTCAAAATGGGCCAATCGAAGAAAATAATGTGAATAATGCATTGGCCCAAAATGAGCCAATGGATAAGACCAAAATGAGCCAATCATTGTACCAAAATGAGCCAATCTCATTGGCCCAAATTGAGCCAATGGATAAGCCCAATTTGGGCCTGACAATACCTAAGATTACTAAAGAGACTAAAAAAGAGATTACTAAAGAGACTACAGCAGAGAATAAGTTGAATGCTTCTGAATCTTTACCACAGGATGATTCCAATGAAAAATATATAATGCCGCTGCTTGAGCGATTTGTAAAATTACGTGGTTATGGTTCTGATGCGAAACCGTTGGATGTACAAGCGGCGAAGGAATTACAACAAGCGGGTGTAACTTTAGCGGATGCAATGATCGGATTGGAAGAAGTGTTTCGGAATTATAATTCAAAGCACCCAAGAGATCGGATTCATTCTTTGTCGTATTGTATCGGCTATATATTGGACCAACGTTTCCCTGGGAAATCTACAAAAAAAAATAATGGACGAGAAGAGATAATTCCAGAATGGTTTAAAAAACAAGTTCCCGAAAAGTCTACAAAAAGTAATAAGGAGGATATTGAACGTAAAAAATTTGAATTGGCACGAGAAGAATTAATACGTGAATTGAGGGAGGAATAATTTTGAGCATTCCAGTATCGCAAAGAGGGCGTCTCGTAACGTTGATTACGCTTCAAACAGCAGATGGAATCTTACATCATGGGAATGGTTGTATCGAAAGAAAGGAAATCTGGTCATCTTTCAGCCGTTTTAAAACAAGGAGCTGCTTCGAAACGGGCTAGGCTGTCGCCTTATGGTCAGTCGTTGTTTGATTCTTGTTTTAAGAAATGGACGGTGACTAATTTGGAAGAGAACTGAAATGTCCTAAGTGTGAAAATAAAATAATAAAGTCGGATTATTTTTATACAGAAGACAAAAGAAGAATTCGGGATTATGGAATGTGCTTCTCTTGTTGCAGATTTTTCTTAGGTCATGCTGGATGCGGAGAGTAAGAACGAGAACTGATTAATTGAAACAATTGACGAAGTGAGAGGATGAAAAGTGAAGACATGATAGGGTCGAGAAATACATTTGGGGATGAGAAACTTACAAAAATAGAACGAGTCGATGTGATATGTCAAATTGATGATTTATTTGAAGCTTTTTGTCGATCTGACTGCCCTTTTGAAAAGGTAAGTTCGGTAGTATCTAAGGTTTGTTGGAATTGTCCAGTTAGTCATAGATTACGAATACTTGGGACGCAACTGTCAGTTGGGGAACAGCTTTCAGCGTGTGATTGAAGGTGATTAGCATAAAAGGGGGAATCGATTTGAAATTAAATTTTGAATTTGAAGGTGATATTCAAGGTGTGAAACAGAATCGTGAAAAAGGAGTGGAGACGGAAAAGAAACTTTTGATCGATTGGGTGTTAAAAGAGTGTATTGGTATGTATTTCGAGATTAAGCTGCAATCAAGACGCCAACATTTACCGAGCGTGACAAGCAATTTGACTGATATGCCCTTTTATTCTAGTGGTGGGTTCCATAGTTCAACAGAATCGACTGCGCTTAAAAAAGTTTCTGCTTTTGAATGGCTTAATACATTTCATGAACACTTGGATAAATTACCACAAATACACAAGGAGATAATTATGAATAAATATCTAAAAAGAGATTCGGGCGGGAGATTCCCCTTGGACGATTTTGTTTATTGTGAACTGCATATTACCAGGAAAAATTACTATGTGCTAAAGAAAGAAGCATTGTATTGGCTAGGACTACAGTTGATAAAACAGGAAGTCATGCATTCTGAAGGTGTGATGTAGTTATGAAGGAATCTGACGCAAGTGAGTGAATATAAAACATTGCAGATTATCAAACACGCATAAATGCATTACGTCGATAGACCAGGCGCTTCGGAAATGGATATTGAAGCGGAAAAACGTGTGCTAGTGAAAGTTACAAATGATGTTGAGGAATTGAAAGAAAAGTATGGAATTAAGTAATAGGAAGTAGACACATATAGCGTAATCGAGGTGATGAATTTGACGATTGGTGAGTGCCATAAATGTGGTGAGCAGATTCAAGAGTGTACTCAATGGGACACATCTATGGAGTTAGGATTTATCTGCGACAACTGCAATAAAGAAAGGTTTCAATCGCATAAGGGCTACCTAGAAAATGCGGTTTGGTTAAAAGAACATAATCGTAAAGTAAGTAAACAGTTAAGCGGTATATAACACAAAGAGTGAAGGAGAGACAGGGGGGTCACAGAGTATTTAGTTCTCAACAAGGAAGTAGTTGAAAATGTTCTAATGCAAGAAGAAAGCAAGGTTCCTGTCCTACTGATATGTCGGTTGAAATAAATGATTTCCTCATAGTTGAGTAATACGCTGTTCGAACAAACTGTAACTCAGATAAACAGAAAAAAGACCTTCATAACAGAAGGCCTTGAAAAAACTGAGATAACAAGGAGATTCATAAAACATCCCAGCTTTACAATAGCATATGCAAATTATCATTTATCGAGCGTGCTTTTGAAAAATCATTCTCTTTAGGCGCATATGTCGAAAAAATAATGAACGATTAATACGAAGTTCGAAGAAAATGAGCAGCATTGAGAGGTGAAAAGAATGATTAAATTACTATCACTTTACGGTGGCATTGGCGCGGATGCCAAAGCCGCTAAACGCCGAGGTGTGAAAGTAAAAACGATAGATTACGTGGAATGGGCAGCAAATCGAGTGAAGGCGTATAACGCGATGAACCCTTTTCGTTATGAAACGCAGGATGTGCGCACGTGGGATTTAAAGCCGGATATCCTCGTACACGGAAGCCCTTGTCAGGATAATTCGGCCGCTAACCAAAATGATGAAGAAGGGCGTTCTGAATTACTGCTTGAAACGATTCGGATCATTAAAGAAATGGGTGAATGGCGACCTAAATTCGTTATTTGGGAAAACGCTATGGATTACGGCCTTCCACAAACAAGGGAAAGAGTATTTTGCATATCAATACTCGGTAATGAAGTATTCGATTTCAGCAAGCTGAAGAAGCGACCGCTACGTCCAATGAGTGAATTTCGGCAACTGGAAAGCGAAATCGAAGACATAGAAAAATATGTGGTGAAAATACCGTCTATGTTGAATAGTTTAGAAGATTTAGCGACCGCGGAAGAAATTGAAAGCAACAAATCGAAATTTCGTTATGTGAAAACAATTGTCGATGTCTGCAATACGATTACCGAGCGACCTGATCGTTGTCCTGCTGCTGGTGTATTCAAAATGGAAGACGGTCGGTACAGATATCCGACTGAGCGCGAGTGGTGGCGTTTGATGGACTTCGATGATGACGACTTTGATTTAATGTTGGATGTATTTCCAGTCAAACCGAACAATCGAAGTGCAACGCTTTATGCGCTTGCTGGTAACAGCATTGCTGTATGTGTTCTTGAAGCAATATTTGAAGTTATTCTTTCGGGTGATTATGCAACAAGCTTCACTACTGATGACGCGGGGCAGTTGCAATTGATTTGCTGAACATAACGTTTGTGAGGTGAGAGCGATGCATTGGGAGTGCAGATATTGCGATACGGGTTTTTATCCAGTAAGTAACGATGGGGATCTTGTGTGTGTAGGATGCGGCGCTGAATGGGAAGCAGCCAAAATTCTTGTCGAAGATGAAGATGAGTAATTCACAGTTCAAAAATACGACGACGTGGTAGACACAAAATGCGGTGCGAAGCGTTTCCTTATAAGTGCTTACGCATGAAATAGGAGGGTCACATTAGTGACAACAACTGATTAACTGAAAGTAGGAATGAAAGCCGTCATGTTGAGCTGAAACTACTTATCTAATACTCCTACATGCACTCATAGATTAGTAGATTAATAGTGTATGAAGCTAGGCGAAGTCGGCTGAAACAAACCTAAGTTCTTTTATGGATATGGTTTGTGATAGGCCGGGATGCTATAAAATATCTATGGTGAGAATGTCCGCTGAGGACTGACGAACTTGCGAATGGTGCGAGACGTTGTTCTCAAAAGTAAAGCTAATAACTTTACGGGGAGAGAACTGCTCTAAGTAACTCAAACACGAGTTACAAAGAGAAAAACTTTTTCGATGAGAGAATGAAAAGATAGGGTAACGCCTTGAAGCTTCTCCAGTAAGATACCCTAACCTCTAGTCGATTGCAGTCGGCTAGGGCAACCATAGCTGGGTAATGAAGGTTGAAACTACCGTAGTGCCGTAAAGGTAACCGAAAGCCAAAGGGAGTAATAACCTCAATGGAATTGTAGTGAATACTCTCTGTCGTTTAAATATGGTGAGAATGTCATACCAATGGCTGACAAATCTCCGAAGGTAAACTTCGATAGAAGTACGGTTTAGAAATGAATCGGGCGTGAAAATATCGCTTGTCTAAAGGGTTGGAATTTTCTTTCGGAGAGTAAATCCTAACGCAGTTACAGGCTGCGGAGCTAGACACGGAGAAAAGGAGACACCTAAGTTTAAACAATGATAGTCGGAAAGGAACGTCGGAAGCGGTCAACGTTGCTCGTTAGAGCGAGGGGTACCTCAAGTTAAACAGGAAACGTATAAACGAGGGAACTGTTTTAATGACCGATGAAAGTAGTGGCACAACCGATGACGGCTCTTGTAATGAGAGAAGGAGGAACAGCCACAAGTCGAAAATTATGGAAGGAATATCTATTATTCAATCCTTGCATGGATTCTGGTGTGACTCAAAAGGTCACCTAAATTCTTATGAAGGAAGGTGATAGACCATGAATGAACAACCTAAGGACAGAATACTCAAGGACAATAAAAGCAGGCATGCAGAATATTATGGTATGCAAGCAGTGTTTGATGAATTGCACAAAAAGTCTAACGAAGGAAAAAAGTTCAAACAGCTCATGGGAATTATCGCATCAAAGGAGAACATCCTTCTTGCTTACAGAAATATTAAGCGCAACAAAGGAAGTTACACACCTTCGGTGGATAGAATAACTATTGAGAAGATTGAACGGATGCCACAAGATCAACTTCTAAAGAATATTGAAAATCGATTTAACAACTACCAACCAAACAAAGTTCGCAGGAAGGAAATACCTAAACCAAATGGAAAAACGAGACCTCTCGGAATACCATCGCTTTGGGATAGACTCATCCAACAATGTATATTGCAAGTCTTGGAACCAATCTGTGAGGCTAAATTTAACACTAGAAGCTACGGTTTTAGACCGAACAGAAGTGCAGAACACGCTATCGCAGATGCAAATTTCAAGATAAACCAAACAAACCTAACATATGTGGTTGATGTGGACATTAAAAGCTTCTTCGATGAGGTAAATCACGTGAAACTGATGCGTCAATTATGGACGTTTGGGATACAAGACAAACAGCTACTTGTAGTACTACGAAAGATATTAAAGGCACCAATACAATTGGAAGATGGGACAATCGTCAATCCCACAAAGGGAACCCCTCAAGGGGGGATACTCAGTCCCCTATTAGCTAACGTCAATCTCAATGAGTTTGACTGGTGGATAAGCGACCAATGGGAAACAGCGAAAACCCGATGCAGTTTCAAATATAAAAACAAAGAAGGTAGAACAGGTAGAGACAACAGAGCTTTGAAGAAAACTAAGTTGAAGCCAATGTACATTGTACGTTATGATTTCAAAATCTTCACAGGTTCACGAATTAACGCAGAGAAAATATTTAAAGCGGTGCAATTGTGGCTTGAAGAGCGTCTGAAGTTACCAATTTCAAAAGAGAAATCAAAGGTAACAAACCTAAAGAAGCAAAAGAGCGAATTCTTAGGATTTACGCTTAAAGCAACTAAAAAAGGCAAAACCAAAACAGGTAAAACAAAGTACGTGGCGGAAACACACATGTCCCCAAAAGCAATAAAAACAGCTAAAGCGAAATTAGCTAAGCAAATCAAGAAGATACAAAAACCCCTAAACAACTCAAGCCGTATTAAGGAAATAGCGAAGTACAACAGCATGATAATTGGTATACATAATTATTATGAAATTGCTACGCATGTGAATCTGGACTTGAGAAGAACAGGGTACGACATACAGAAACAAATGTACAATCGTCTTCCCAAAAGCAAGCCGAACGACAAGAACACAAATTGTTTTACTAGACATGGCGAATATATGGGCAAAGACAAAGGGATAGCGAAATATGTTAAGCGAAGGAACAAATATATTCGGTATCTCATGAAAAGGCCAATACTTCATCTCGCGGATGTCAAAAATAAAAATCCAATGATGAAACGTAATGCCATCAATAAGTACACTGAAGAAGGACGAAAGTTAATTCATAAGAATCTAACAAATGTATCCGAAACAGAACTTAAGTGGTTACGAGAACACCCTATATTAACAGGCAGGGCGACGGTAGAATACAACGACAATCGCATGTCACTTTATGTGGCTCAGAACGGAAAATGTTCGATTACTGGAGAACAGTTAGATCTATTAGATATGCATTGTCATCATAAAATACCGTGGCAAATAACACGTGACGATAGCTACGAAAACCTAACGTTAATCAAATCAGACGTTCACTATCTGATACATGCAACAAAAGCAACAACAATGAGTGCTCTTCTGATAAGGCTTAATCTGAATAAGAAAGCCATTCAAAAGTTGGACAAATTAAGAATGTTAGTGGGGAACAATTGTATCATTGAAAAAGAAATCAAACGAAATATTGTTGCCAACCAGGTTAGAAATGAACAACTAACGTTGTTCTAAATACTAAAATGAAAATCAGAGTGTCCAAAGGGAAATTCATGATTGAATAGTAAAGAAAACATAATTTTCGAGGGAGCGCCGTGTGAGGTGAAAGTCTCACGCACGGTGTGGGACGGGGGAAAGCCGAAAAGAGAATGGAACTCGAAAGAGTTTTACACTTAGTAGGTTACCTATCGTTATTACGGGTCTAAACATTTACTATGATTGAAAAACATAGTCTGACAAGCTCAGAGTTAAACACCGAAAAGTAAGATTATGTCGTATGAAATTCGGAATATCCTACAATGAGGATATATTTTAACAGGCTCATAGTAAGCATCTAATGTACTTTGCATATCGTAATATTCAGCGTGCCGTAATGCAGTACTCACTGATGGATTGTTCAACAACGTCGTAACTTTCTTGGTAGTGGCGTTTTTTTCTGAAGATATTGATCCATTCTTATAAATCTTTTATCACAGGTTAATAATTATAAATAGTCTAATAGTCTAATAGTCTAATAGTCTAATAGTCTTGAAGTTTGTAGAGTTACGTGAGATTATAAGTGAGGGTAATTTAAAAATAAAACTATAGAAGTTAAAGGCAAACTGTTCTGAAAGGGCAGGACGCAAAGCTTAGGGTCTAAAGTTTAGAGATTAATCAAAAGTCCTACAATCTAAACAATGATCGCCTGGTTACCAAATTTATGGATTAATATATATAATCCTTTGGCTATTCTATATTGAATAGAATAGTTTTTTTTATGTGTAAAACCACCTGGAATGAATTTGGCGAAAAGACTTAGTTAGAAAGGATTAAAATATTCTTGAAGTGAATAATTTAAAATCTTTGAAGTGGCAGGCGCCTTACGCTTGATTCACTACTAAGGGAAGGAAAATGTGGAAAATGAATAAGAGAAGGTTTTCGTTCAGAACAAAGTTATTAGTTTTCTCTTTATTGCTATCGGTAGTACCGATTGTATTTGTTGGCGTCTCAGTAAATAAAATAGTTAGCCAAAAAACCAAGGACGATTATATCAGTTTTAGTGAGAAAGAAATTAAACAGGTGGACAATGGAATTTCGTTATACTTTGAAACGATTAGGGAAAATGTCCAATTACTAGCAAATGACCCAGCCGTTTTAAACGCTGATTCAAGTATTACATCTTATAAAGATATAGCGGGAGAAGATTCCATTGATATGACACCTTCAAAAAATGAAGAAAAGGAAAAATCTATCTTCGATGTGTTTGCTCAATTTAGTAATAGTCATCCTAAGGCCCCTTATGTTTATATGGGTACATCGGATGGAGGTTATATTCAATATCCGGAGGGGCCCGTGAAAGCTGGTTTCGATGCTAGAGACCGTCCTTGGTATACCGCTGCTATTGAAGAACCAGGAGAAGTAAAATTAACAAGTGCCTATGAGGCAACTGGTATAGAGGGAATTATCGTCAGTAATGTAGTGTCGATTGAAAAAGATGGCAAACAAACAGGTGTGCTAGGCCTGGATGTAAGTTTGGAAGGCTTAACAGGTATTATCAAGGAAATTAGTATCGGCAAAAATGGGTATGTCATTCTTGTGCAAGAAGATGGAACAATCCTTGCGCACCCCAAAAATCCCGATTTGAACTTCCAACCAATTTCTAAACTAAACGTTCCGGAACTAACAGATTTAAGCAAAGACGGCCCATTTGAAACTGAGCTAAATGGAGAAGACTATGTATTGAACACAATCACTTCAGAAATTGATGGCTGGAAGTATATTGCTGTCATTAAGAAGGCCGAAATTTTAAGTACGGCGACTTACATACGAACTATGCTTTTCATTGTAGGTGGGATTTTTGCTATTCTAGCTGTAATCGCATCTATTGTTATGAGTTTACGTATAACGAAGAGCATTAAAAAAATTAGTGATTTGTCTTTAGCGATGTCAAAAGGTGATTTGACTCAACAAGTTGCAATAAAAGCGAATGATGAAATCGGGGATATGGGCGATAATTTCAATACCATGTCTAACAGTTTGAAAGAAACTATTCGTAAAATTTCACAGGAATCTCAACAATTATCTGCGACATCTGAGGAGCTGGCAGCGTCTTCGATTCAAAATCAAACAGCCTCCACCGAAATATCCGAGTCAATCCAATTGGTTGCCACTGGAGCAGATGAACAGGATGCTGCTATGAAAAATGCTGTAGGTATTATCAATGAAGTATTTAAACGTGTTGATGATGTGACAGTGAGTATGGGCAACGTAAAAGATTCCATTCATTATTCAACGGAAACTGCCAAACAAGGTAGTGAAGTCGTTGAACAAACGGTAAGTCAGATGAGTGAAATTGATAAAAATGTAAGCTCTTCCGCTGAGAAAATTAGCAAGTTAAATGAAAAATCGAATGAAATTAGACAAATTAGCTTGATGATACAGTCTATTTCAGAGCAAACGAATTTATTAGCTTTGAATGCTGCAATTGAAGCTGCAAGAGCTGGTGAACATGGAAAAGGATTCGCAGTAGTGGCAGATGAAGTTCGAAAACTTGCAGAGCAATCTAGCAACTCAGCATTGCAGATTGATTCCATCATTCACGATATTAATGAAGGAATTGAAGATTCAATGGAGCTTGTAAATCTAGGTGTAAGTTCGGCTAAAGAGGGAATGAAACTCGTGAATGAAAGCGGGAAAGCATTTGGAGAAATTATGGATTCCATTCTCACTGGTACAACAAAAATATCCGAGGCCAGCATAGCAATGGAAAACATGAAAAATCATATTGAAGAAGTTGTCGTTCACATAGAGGAAGTTTCAAAAACGAGTATTGAAGTAAATAATTATTCCCAAAACGTCGCGGCATCCTCCGAAGAAATGAGTGCCTCTATGGAAGAGGTTTCAGCGGTTTCTCAAGAGTTAGCTAGGATGTCAAATGAATTGGAAGAAGCCATCCAGCAATTTAAATTGTAAAAGTATGATTTCTATCAAATCAATAACTAAAGGAATATGTTGGGTTTCCCGACATATTCCTAGATTATTCAATAACGCCAAGGTGTAATTGGCGTTTCATTCATCACATTTAGAAAAAGGAGGAAACGCCATGTTTAAAGTATTGAATCGTGTTATAACCTTGTTAGCCCTTGTAGCAGTAATGGCCGTGCTTCCATTGGAAAGTGTTTCTGCAGAAGAAATCGAATTCGATCCATTTGAAAAGAGTATTAGAGAAATTTCGGATGCTTTGGATAGCAATCAAATTACTTCTGAGAAGTTGGTTAAGTATTATCTAGAACGTATAAAAGCATTTGACAAGCAAGGCCCTACGATTAATTCGTTCACTAACATTAATGAGGAAGCTATAGAGATTGCAAAACAATTGGATGCAGAGAGACAAAGTAAAGGTCCAAGAGGTGTACTACATGGTATTCCGATCGTTGTTAAAGATAATTTTGACGTAAAAGGAATGCCTACAACAGCAAGTTCTGTTGCACTAAAGGAAGCTTTCCCTGAAAAAGATGCTTTTACTATTCAGAAGCTTAAGGATGCAGGAGCCATTATTATTGGGAAAACAAATATGTCAGAGTTCGCAGCATCATATGGGAGGTTAGGATATAGCTCTTTGGGTGGTTTAACCTTGAATCCTTACAACCTTAAACGTGATGCTTCCGGGTCCAGCAGCGGAACTGCCGCAGCAATCACAGCAAACTTCGGTGTATTTGGATTAGGTACTGATACCTCTGGATCTGTTAGAGGACCATCCCATGTTACGGGGCTAGTCGGGATTAGACCGACGCTAGGTTTAATCAGTCGTGACGGAGTCGTGCCTTCCTCGTTAAATTTCGATACGCCAGGTCCAATAGCTAAATCTGTAGAAGATGTAGCCATTGCATTAAGCTTCATGGCTGGAGTCGATGAGAATGATGAGCAAACATTATAGGCAAAGGGACATATTGTTGAAGATTATAGTAAGTCTTTAGACAATGCTGCCCTGAAAAATGCAAGAATTGGAGTAGCCGTTGATTTTTTTGGAGATAACGCCGAAGTGGATTCGATTACGAATGAGGCCTTAAAGAACATGGAAGGAATGGGGACAGAGCTTATCCCAGTATCTTTCTCAGAGACGACACAATATCTCTGGACACCAATTATTGGGCCAATTAACGAAGCGAATTTCAAGGTTCAGCTGGAGAATTATTTACAACAGTTCCCAGAAAGTCAGCCAAAAACGCTAGAGGAAATCATCAGAATCAGTGAATCACCAAAAGTTTTGAATTCAGCAACGCCAGTAAATCCAGCGAGTTTGGAAGGTCTAAAAACGAATTTGAAACAATCGTCTTTTAAAGACACACCAGAATACAATGATTTAGTAATAAAAGATATACCTAAAGTACGTGCTGAAGTGCAATCAATAATGGAAAAAGAAAACTTGGATGCAATTGTTTTTCCGACGATGTCATGTCCTGCATCACCAAGATTCGATATGGAAGACCCGACATATGTATGTGAAGCGTATGACACGTATGCCGCGAGTTATGTAGCGACGGCTACAGGATTCCCTGAAATTACTGTTCCTGCCGGTGCTACGGGAGAAGAACTACCCGTTGGGATATCTTTCTTGGGATTGGCATACAGTGAACAGTCTCTATTAGATATAGCTTATTCTTTTGAACAAGCAACCAAAGCTAGAACGCTACCTAATACAACGCCTAATTTCGAAATGAATGTAGATGAAAAGCCTACATTTAAACCAAATGATCCAATTACACGTTTACAAGCTATACGATTGATTTTGAAAGAAAAGGGAATTGTCGATTCTTTCGATGTCGCCAACCCAGGATTTGTTGATGTTTCACCTGACGATGTTGGATATGAGGAGATTGCCATGGCTGCTGAATTAGGTATCATCAACGGAAAAGTTAATGCCCAGGGGAAAAGATATTTTGACCCTAACGGAAAATTAACTCGCGCACAAGCGGCTGCAATCCTAGTGACAGCTTATGACTTAAAAGGAACCGTTCCAACCGATTTTAAGGACGTTCCAAAGGGGAATTGGGCTCACAACTATATTTCTACCTTGGTAGCAAATAATATTACTACAGGTTATTCCAACGGTGAATTTAAGCCAACTATTAATATAACAAGTCAACATTTTGCTACATTTATGGCCCGATCTCTAGATGATCATTTTAAGCCCATGAAGTAAAAGTCGATAGAGTACTATCTTTAGGAAAGATAAACGTTACACAAAAATTATAGAAAAGATTTAGGCTTCTCATAAGCAGTTCCAACTTATGAGAAGCCTTTTGTACGTAAAGAAGACAAACGTGTCCTTGGGAAAACAGAAAATCTGCTTTTACAAATGGTACTAACTCTCGGGATGGATCGTATGTCGGAGTCGGATATTATAGGCGTGCAGATTGCTGAATATAACAGGTAAAGGCGACCGCTCCGTAATGGAAGGGTCGCCTTTTCAATCTGACAACTTTCGACAGGATCAGATTGACTCTAATTTAGAACATGACTCATACATAATATATAAAATATACAGTAATATGTCAAAATTTAGAAAACTACCAATCCTATTTGCGATACAACGAAATAAATTCATTCATACAACATCCGATGCTGTCCTCGTTTCCTCATCGAAAATTTCAGGAACAAAGTCGAGTGGTACTTGGGAGGGGGAATTACAGAACCTAAAACTGCAATGGTCTCCTCTTTTTGTTATTTGGAATAGTGAAGGTGTTGAAAGGCTAAAGGCTGACGGCAATGCTATTCCTATTTCGAGAAAGTGAAAGTGAAAGTGAGAAGCCTGATTGGTGTATTGCCTACTACGATGAATTATCACCAAAAGAGAAATCTGATGTTGAACTAATAGTTGCGCGTTACTTTTCAATGTATTATCGAAACGAAACTAATCGTTGTAAGATTGAATATTTAATTTACGAAGAATAATTGCAGTAGACACATAAGGCATACTAAAAGAAGGTGAGGAAATGAAGTTCAGTTGCCTTTGGTGCAGTACGGGCTTCCGAAGATATAACAATAAAAAATACTGCAATTCCCTTTGCAGTATACAGGCGAAATGTGCGAGGGAAGGTAGGGGAAATAATAGTGGAATTACGAATTTGGGATTTGAATAAAGCTGTTGATGATAAACATGAAGAAATGGATTTTGTAGCGCATTACCCGCTTGAAATGTATAAGGACTTGGATAAGGAAGTGAAGGGAGTTAGCCCCTTCCCTTCCTTTTCTTTTCAAAGTTAAGAATGACTTCTGATTTACACTTTATCGTTATCCCCCAGGAAGAAAAATCCTTCGTATTTAACATCTAGTGCTTGGGCGATTTCTTGAAGCTCATTTTCAGAGAAGTTGTCGCGCTTGAATTTGTTATAAAGATTTTGGGGTTTTGTCTTGAGCAGGTCTGCTAGTTGAACGGTCGTCATTTTTTTCTTAATTAACAGTATCTTTATTTTTTCAGTCATTGCCATAATTGTTCACGCTCCTATTTCGAAAGATTATACATCATTATATATGATAATGATGTATAAAGCAACTAGATAAACACCTATTAACGTTGTTATATAATGTAAAATATGATATAATAAAACTATCAAGTTACATGTAAGTGGAAGGTTATTAATCGTAGTGATACTATTTTGGTACAATCTTGATACTTTTTAGATACTTTGTTAATGAGAATGTCGTGTATAATTTTAAGTGAAACCGATTAACCAATATTTTGTAGAAAAGGGAGAGATTAATGATGAAATCAAGAACAAAAAGTTTGTTTATGGCAGTGTTGGCTTCAAGTATTGTAATTCCAGCGATGGTGGTTCCGATTCAAGCGGATGCGGCTGTACAAAAACCGTTTAAGGATGTAAAGGAGAGCAGTCCGTATTATGACATTATCCATGAAATGCGGGATCAGGGGATTATTAGTGGGTATGAGAATGGCACGTTTAAATCAAGTGAAACGATTACTCGTAAGCATGCGGCTGCTCTTGTGAGTCGCGCGAAAGATTTGCCGGTAGTAGAGCCGTTCGTGAAGTTCAAGGATGTATCAGAAGAAAATGCCTATTTCAATGATGTGAAGAAATTGCAGCAAGCAGGTATTTTCGCTCCTGACAGCAAAGGGAATTTCAATCCCAACAAAGCACTTACTCGTGCTGAGATGGCTAAAGTGTTAGTGATTGCATTTGACTTGAAGGTAAAAGCGGATTATGAATTTCCGGATGTTCCGTCAAATCATGCATCGAGCAAGAATGTTAAAGCATTGTATTCCAACGGGATTACGACAGGAGACGATGGTTACTTTTTACCTACGGAATCGTTAACACGAGCACATTATGCGGTCTTCATGCACCGTGCGATGAACTTGGACACAGACTTTGTAGCAGAGCCAATTCCAAAATCGAGTAAACCAGTACCAGTACCAGTACCAGTACCAAAGCCAGATCCAGTAAAACCAACACCGAAGCCAGACACAGTTAATCCGGGTACGGGTATACTAACAGCTATGTATGATCACTTTTTAGATGTACCTTTACCACAAGGTGAAGAGTATAAGACATTAAGAGAAAAGCAAGAAAAGGAGCAAGCGAAAATTAGGGTAAAGGAAGTCCATAATAGAACAGGAGCTTTTTCAGTAAGTAAGTCGCTTGCGGAAGATAATCTTGTTAGTAATAGTGAAAAATTAGGAATTAAAAAAGAAGAACTTGTAGAAATTATTAACCAAGCGGTTGAGACTGGAAATGTATACGATGGAGGTAATTTCTCTCTATATTATAATTTCACTAAAGGGTCAGTGATTACAAGTTGGATTAATAACTAACTAAGAAGAAGGGATGATGTGCGTGAAAGGGACTATGAACAAGGTTGCTATATCCATAATGGTGGGATTTTTGTTATTGACACTAATATTTACAGGAGAAAATCAACAAGCCAATGCCGCAGTTGAAAAAATAACGATTAGAGGAATTCTTGCACATGATGCTGTGGGGATTGGGTTTGGAGCAGAACCAGATTCATATAACTCACTTAAAAGTATGATTGCGAATGATCCAGACAATCGAACGGGGTGGAGTGGATTTATCTCAGTATGCAATAACTCATTGAGTGTTGGTACAGATGGTAAACCTATATTAGACCCGGAAACGGGGAAACCGATATCACCGTGGGAAGAGAAAGATAGAGGTAATACCGATGATAGTGGACGGGATAAAATCTACAATGTATCCGATTATCAAAAGGAAATTGTTGCGAAATACGGACCAGAAGTCTATGAAAAAGCACTCAAATCAGGCAAATCGTTAGGGTATGAGACTGGTACAAAGACAGAAATATACAGTAAAAACCACCACCCATTGCCATGTACAGACGGGCAGGAAGGTTTCTACTACAACAACTTCGATTTCAACCTAACGATGACGTTTGAAGTTAAGATGGAAGAACCTGTGATCCCACCGCTTTCTGATGCTAAAGTGACGGGCAAAGTGTATTGGGAGTTGCAACGTTTGAAGGATGATGAGCCAAGTTATGTGGTCATATCCTCAGCGTTTCAAATACCAGAAGGAAAGCATTATGCGACACGAGAGGAATATCATTTGGCTTCATACGAGGGAGCCGTTTTAAAGGAACCAAGTCCGATTTCTGTTGAGACGCCTGGAATGCCATTGAAAGGAAGTACGTTGTCATATGGTTTTGAGTATGAATATACGGATGAACCGATTGGCTGGGAGTGTCATGAATGGGAAGAAGATGAAGATGGCGATGAGGATTGTGTGGATTGGCAATTTAACAAGGACCCTGATTGGGAAAAAGTTGAGTACGCCAATTTTTCAGATTCTATGAAAATTGATCACTCACAAGGAGAAAAGATTAAAGCCAGTTCACTTACAGAAATCTTAAAGAAAAAATGGGTTGTAGGAAGGATGGACGTTTTCGGACCATCAAAAACAAGTTCAGTCTACCATGAACGCTACCGAAAAGCGGATGATAATGATCGGAAAGATGTGTACAACCTGAAAACACAAACAACGCTGCCGATGACGCCAGGTAAGTTGATTTATGAGGTGGAATTGCCGTCGGGTGCACATGAAAATGCCGATTTTTATCCGTTGAAGAAGTCACAAAGTTCAGGGTTCTATCGTCCTGTTGAAGTGGATGAAAGCTTGAGAGAAGATTATAAAAAATAAGGTGTAACAGAAAGTCTGACTTGTCCTTTGGGATGGGTTAGGCTTTTTGTTTTGGAAGTAGGTACTTTCTTGATACTTTCCGGATACTATTTAGATACTTTTTTGGTACTCGGGATAGGTAGAAATGGTGTTACGGTAATGGTATGTAGGGAATTTATAATAGAAGAAGGGATGTGTTGGGGTGTATGCATTAGGGAAGAAAAGGAGGGTACTCGTGAGGGAGAAATCAGATTCACTTGTTGGGAGAAAGAAGCGTGGGCCTTTGTATAAAGTAGGGGCTTGGTTGTTGGTGTTACAGGTATTATTGGTGTCATTGGTTACAGATGTTGTTCCGGTGGCTGCTGCGGGAATGGGGCAGCAAAAAATATTCACCACGGCGGAAAGTGTTGATCAAACGCAAACACAAACGTTTACGATTCCTGGCTTGAAAAAGTTAAATGGGGCTACGGTAAATACGGGAAGTGTTGAAGTGGTCACTGTTGATGGGGAAAAAGTGACGGTTAAAGTTACAAATGGAGTTCGGACAAGGCGAGTTCAGACGGGTGGGGCATACACTCCGGGGACAAACCAAACAGAAATAGATTCCCGGACCAGTTCAGTAAATAGTTTTCCGGCTTCAATTGTAAAGAACGGTGTAACTCTAACAAAGGATGGAGGACCTTCCAGTTATCAGACTGGGGGTATTTACACACCAGCAGAAACGGAGTCATTTTATGAATATACAATGGGTTGGCCAGATGACGAGTACATGACCTGGGGTGGACCTAACGGGGCAGTGTATCATTTTAATACGGGTAGTGAGATCGTAGATATGATCTACGTCGGTGGTGGAGACAATATGCTGACGTGGTATGGACACAAAACAATAAAACCAGCAGTAGATACGCGAACCTATAGTTACATTCAAAAATATAAAGGCACGAAAATAATCAAGGAATCCGATACACGTACTTACGATAATTATTATCAGTATGCTGTGACGTTTGATTACAAAGGGGACACTACTGCTCCAACGATTGTCCTAACAGCTAATCCAACAGTACCGACGAATCAGGATGTTACGATAACGGCTAAAATTAAGGATATTGAGAAAACAACGTTTAACTCGTATGAAAGTACAAAAAATACACAAACACAAACGTTTAAAATTCCTCAAATGAAAAAGCTGGATAAGGTTACAGTGAACAACGGAAATGTTGAAGTGGTTAGTGTCGATGGGGAAAAAGTGACGGTTAAAGTTACAAATGGAGTTCGGACAAGGCGTGAGCAAACAGGTGGGGTTTACAGACCTCCATCAACACAAATAGAAATAGATTCCCTAACTAATACGACAAATAGTTTCCCAGCAACAGTTGTAAAAAACGGTATAACGCTGACAAAGAGTGGTTCTGTGACGACGAAAATAGTTGGGGGAATGGGGTCTGTAAGTAAACACGAGCGTATAGAAAGATGGAATGGTTCGAATGATTTCCCGAGCCATTTAAGTTACGATAAAGATGGGTATACAGGTACATTAAGTAAGAATGGGGATTATATGAAAGATGTTTCCTATAGTGAGTCTATGGAACCCTGTGGTTGGGGTCATGCGTTAGATGGGTGTGGAAAGTGGCGTACTGTTAAACATACACAGTACGGACAAGAATATTCAGGTATAGTGACAAACCCAAATGTAGATACAAGCACTACTCATTACACACAAAATTATAGAGGTGAAAAAGTAATACCGGTTGTAGATACGAGAACATATCAAGATTATTATCAGTATGCGGTTACGTTTGTATATGAGGGGGAGATTGCGGAGAAGAAATGGGCGAAAGGGCCGCAAGATATTGGGTATTTCAAAACTGCGGGCGAAACGCTTGTGAATGATCAATTTACGGTCAGTGAGAACGGAACGTATACAGTTTATGCGCGGGATGCTGCTGGGAATGAAGCCGTAGAAACGATAAAGATTGGCAATATATATAAAGACCCACCCACAATTACATTGAAGGCAAATCCGGTCACACTTACAAATAAGGATGTTGTGGTCATGGCTCGGGTCGTTAGTCCGATTGGGATTGCGGAGAAGAAATGGGCGAAAGGGAATCACGATACTGTCTATTTTGAAAAGAAAGGGACTGCACTGGGTGGAAGTTTTAAAGTCACTGAGAATGGTGTGTATACGGCGTTCGCGAAGGATAAAGTGGGGAACATGTCGGTAAAAACGATTCCGATTACCAACATAAATAAAATCCCACCTGCGATTCCGACATTTACAGCTACACCAACAACGGAAACTAAGGGACCTGTAGCAGTAACGATTTATTATTCGGGTGAATCAGTGTTGAAGCAGTATCGGACAGTAACAGGGACTGGATCAGGTGTTTGGAAGGAATATTTAGAACCAATTTCGCTGACAAGAAACGGTATTGTGGAAGCAAGGGGACAAGACCAAGCAGGAAACTGGTCTGCTGTTTCAAGAATTGTGATTACAAATATTGTGAAAGAAAATAATGGGGGAAATCCTCCTGGAGACGGGAGTGGCAGCGGAGGGAATTACGAGGTTCCGTTGCAACAAAAGCCGATGGATGATAGTGGGATGCAAGGATCGAACCGAACGTTTAAAGCTGAGTTTGTGTCAGACTTGTTCTTTACGACAAAGTATACAGGATTTATGACGGGCTATCCCTACGCAAACAAAGTGAGAGAATCAATTCTGAATGGTGGAGCAATGCCGAGTTTGAATGCTGTTGTCAACGAAGGAACAGCAAAATCGAAAACGGCTTATGAAAGTAAAACAGGACAGACATTTAAGGATGAATGGATGTTTACGGAGTCCGAAGAGAATGTGGAATCATTGCAGCGATATGCCATTCCAATTACTCCGTTGTCTGACTTAAAGCCAGGTGAAACTTATCAGAATGATATGGAACTAGTTGATATGGGGCTTAGCGATTTGGGTTTTGAGTATGATCAGACGTTTAGCTTTGATCATTATCTGTTCGGTTCGGGCGCTGACGAAGCATGGGTTATTGAGCAGCCCGAATCACGAGTGAAAGTGGATAGTGCGGATGTGAAAACGATTGTAATTACGAAGGAACAGCGTAACAAAATTATAGGAGAGGTAAAAGAGCGACCAACTGAGGATAAGCTTCATAATTTCCGTGTGACGGATCGTAACTTTACGGAAATGATTCGGAAAATAGTTGGATTTTAATAGAGTTAAAATATAGAGTCAGACTTGTCCTTTAATGGACGGGTCGGGCTTTTCTATTTTTGTTTTCGATTGATATTTTATAGATACTTTTAGGATACTTTATAGATACTTTGCTAGTGAAGTACGATGATAAGCTAATAGTATCAATGGAAACGTGACTGGCTGAATTAAAAGAGTCTGCTTATCCTTTGGTTATCTAAGAAATAAAAGGAGGTAGAACGGGATGGATCTAAAAAAAATGAAAGAAGTGATGAAGCCTTTCAGTTAAAAAGGACAGGTTATTGGTGAATTTTCAGTTTTGGAAAACGGAAGTTAATACACTAATAGAAACGTAGGAGGAATTGTGAATTGGAAATAATGAAAAAAGTGAAAAACGAAACGGTTTTTGGAAAAGTGAAGAAGGTTGCTCTTACAGGTACGGCACTTGCAATGATGGGTGGGCTGTTCATGGCTGGTGGTGGTCAGGCTTCAGCAAGTGAATTGAAGGTGAATCAAGGAAGTTATAATCACATCGAGTATTTGGATGCTGAAATATTGAAGCAGAAGAATCGAGAAAGTGCTGAACCCTATGTATCCAATGGAGAGGATACTGTGCGTAGGGCAGCCTTGGAGAAGAAATTTACTATCAGACTAGACGAATCGGACACATGGGTTGATAAACATCTTGAAGACCCTGCGTATACTTCGCACGAAGTATTAAAAGAAATAGCGAATTATGGTGTAAACGCTTCTCGTCAAGAACTAATCAAATACGGAATTCGTGCAGATAACTGGCAACCATATTATGCATTTTCGGCTATCGAGAGTCCCGCGTATTACGAACTCATTGACGGTAAATTCGTACAAAACAAAGTGTATTACGGAAACCTGATTGAATCTACATTCCGTTCGATTAATCAGTTGAAAGCAGAAGATAATATGCGAACGAGTAAAATCAACGTGGATTCCATTAAGGTGTTAGAGAAAACACTTGAAATCCGAATTGCTGATTATAAAGAAGCACCAGGCATTACACCTTATGTCTTAGGATTGAATCATAATGCTTCCGTAGCGAAAGAAAATGGCGTAGAAACGGTTGGCTCTGATTTCTATAACAGTAAGTGGAACCATATTGATGTAATGGATAAAGGGCAATTCAGAGATAAGGAAATGAAAAAAGTTGACTGATAAGATATTAAAGAAAGAAAAATTAGATTACAAATGACTGTAATAAAAGCCAAACCTTGTTATTAGAACAGGTTTGGCTTTTTTTGTTTGCTTATAAGCTGGTTCATGTTAGTAGATACTTTTTGGATACTTTTTCGGGACTTTTAAGGTACTTTTTTGAAACTTTTGTGCTGGAAATCGATGCTAAGCTATTAGTATCAAAGGAATATGCGTCGTGCGAATTATTGAAGGCACAGATCAAGACGTCCTTTGGTGGGAGGAAAATGAAAAGTAAAGGGGGTGGAAAATGAATGTCAAACTACAAGGCCGAAATTACGCTTATGATAGTAGCACTACTATGTTTTGGGATATTCGTACTATTTGCAAATGGTGTTATCGATCCGTTGGTTCAAACAATTGGTCAAGGATTTAAAACGATGGTTACTAACGTGTTTGGTGATGTTGGGGATTTACGTCCTGGAAAGTAAGGTAGGGGGCAACCCCTTCTTTTTTTTTTGAAAAACTAATCAGGTAGGAGTGAAGGTTCATTGTCTGGACAGAAAAAACGAACGAATGTGAAGCCAGATGGGTTTCAAGAGTTTGAACAGTTGGCGAAAAACATCATGGATGGACAAGGCGTCTCATATTTTGACTGGGTTCATCAAAAGCACCAAGAAGTGGTACTCAATTTCAATTTAACAAATAAAGATGAAATTGCAGAACTTGCAAAGGAGGTTGATTAATAGATGGATGATGTAATTGCAACGATTACGAATGTGACGGACGGGATTAAACCGGTTGCTCCGATACTTGCAGGACTAGTTCTTGTTATTATCGGTCTTTTGTGGACGTTTGCGAAAGATCCGCAAAAAAAGGAAGGGTATACAGGTTGGATGGTTAACGTCTTTATTGGATTTGCAATTGTGTATCTTGCAGCGTCCCTAGTTTCTTGGGCCGGTGGTAAAGTTGTAGGGTTTGGTTGATGAATGCCTGCCATGTAGAAAAGGGTCATCAAGCCTTGGCTTAAAGTCAATGCTTGATCCCTTTTATTTTTAGGGAAAGGATGGGATGTGGTTGTTACGGAAGTTGATGATTCGCTTTACTGGTGATGGCGATTATTTTCGAGAGATTGATGAAGAGCGAAACTATTTTTTGATTGAAGCAGAAGAGATTGTTGAAAAGATACGGAACCGTTTAGTGAAAGAAAAAAGAGTAGCAGCTCCAAAACCGTTCGAATTTTGGATTAATGGAAAATTAGCGGTCATCAGCCATGTGAATTTTGAAAGAAAAGAGAGTCTTCAAAAACAACTGGAACAGACGATTTTGACGTTTGATAGCTGGGATGAGGGCATTCGTTATAAATACGTGAATCTGTTAAAAGAATATGCGGAAGAGGAACGGCAATTGTTTTTAAACAGGGAGTTTCATGCGTTTGCTGTTCGATATGACCAGATGTTTGGAAATCCGGCTTATGAACCATTCCCATTAATACTGGATATCACGCATTTGAATCAACTATATGGGGCTGTTCAAAAGCATGTAACAACGGGGTTTTATTCAGAGTTGGAAAAGATTATGGAATCTATACAAACAGCATTTAATAAGTTGGCGATTGATGCATATGAAAAAGAAAGCGTGAATCAGCAAGAGGGATTCCAAAAGAAAAAAGAAATGACGGAAAAAGAAGTGATTGCCACTATCCGTGATGAAGCGGGGTTTCAACGGATTATACAGTATTTAGTGGCGTGTTATCAGTCGGTGACAAAAAGTCGTATTGAAGCATTATGTCCGCATTTTAGACCGTATCAGGAATTGCAAGATGTGTTGTTTAAGAAGGTGACGAAAGTAAGGAAGTTTTCGGATGCGTACAACGTTCATGTCTTGATGAATAAAGAAATTGAAGAAAAGTTTGACTCGATTATGTATCAAGGATTTGCGCTCGGGACGGATGAAATGGTGGAGTCGCTTGTGTTGAGTCCAGTCGTTCAGAAATATAAAGGAATAGTGAAAGGGCTATTGGAAGGCGGTGTTCTTGTTGGTGATGGGAGCAAGTAAAGCACAGGCATTGGTTTATCGTAGTGTTGAAGATGCATTGATGGAGTTGAATGCAAAGGATAAAGGAAGATACTTTCTTTGTACTTGTCCTGAGTGTAAAGAACAAGAAGCATTTATCTATAAAAACAATATTGGTTTGATTCAATGTAACCGTGAAAGTGAATGTGGGGAACGGTTGTTGTTAAGGTATGAAGAGAACCAAATGATGCCCGATTTGGTTAAGGAAGAAGAAAGAGGAGTGTTGACCAGGAAGCAATCGGAACAGTTGAAAAAATATACGAAAGTAATAGAGTTGTTTGTTAATAATATGTCGAGTGACCAATTAGATGAAAGCTATCGAGGGCTATCGAGGGAAACGACGACACCATTTATTGCAGATTTTTCAAATGAAAAAGGTGTCAAACGTATGTTTGAATTTGGAAGAGACTTGTTCCCGAAAGATTATTCGACAAATAATTGGATGTGTAAGCGGAATATCATGTTTCCGATATTTGGAGAAGATGGGATGGTAGACCGTGTGGTGCTGAGGTCAACGATTGAACCTGGTATTGAACCGAAAGAATTGCAGTTGATTGTCAATCCTTCGAGAGATACGAGGGATTTTTTTGTGGACATTTCGGATGATGGGAAAATAGTCGTCATTGGAGAAGCGTTATTAGATACGTTATCCTTTCGTGAAATCGATAAAGAAGTTGGGGTTCTCGCTTTAACGGGTGCTGCAAAAACTAGAAAACTGTGTGAGTATTTGGTTCAACATAAAGAGGAGTTAAAAGGGAAAAAGTTTGTACTTGCACTCGATAACGATGTGGCGGGACGCAAAGCGACGGAGAAGATTAGCAGGGTTTTGGATGATTTGAAACTGACCTATCAACCGTTTCAATTCCCTTCATCTATAAATGATGCAAATGAATTTTTGAATGAAGATCGAGCTGCGTTTGAAAAGAAGTGGAATGAAACGGCGAGGTTTTTTGACAGGAAACGGAAAGGAAGGGGGGAAATGTTTTCTGAACGCTGATGGATTGGTTTGGTAATGATGGCTGTGTGATGAACTGAATCATTTAAGGGATTATATCACAGGAGGGAAAAACTAAAAGTGGGTGATACGAATTGATGACGCCGTTTAAGTGGTTCATGGTTTCAATTGTTGCGATTATGTTTGTATTGATTCTATTGTATGATTCGTCAGTTCAAAATATTGCAACGAGGACTACAGCGGAAGTAGATGTGTTGTCGGATACAGTAGGGGCTGGGCTTATTCGTGCAAGTTTGAATGAGGACGGGGCGTTGGAAGAGGGAACGACTTATTTGGATAAGGATGAAGTTGTTGCGAATTTAGTAGCGGATATTGTGGCAGCACAAAAAAATCTGAACTATGACGTTAAATTCGATTATGTATTTGTTGATGATAGTGGAAGCGTGACGACGGATGATAAGAAGATTCGTGGGATACAGTTTCGGGTTCAATATGTGAATGATAAAGGGACAATAAAAGGGACAGCCGAACGGCATTTGACATTGAACCAGTTGAAATAACGGAAAACGATGGTCGCTCGTTTAGTTGAAAAAAGTTGAGGACTAGACAAAAATGGCGAGTCGAAAAGGGGGGATTGGGAAGATGAAAAGAGGAAGGAAATGGTTGACGTTAGGGTTAGTGGTGTTGGCCCTTGTGGGGTGTGAGGAAAAGAAAGAGTCAAAGGAAGAGAAAACGGTGTTAAAGGATGACGGGAAAGCGGAAGAGATTTACGGAGAGATGAAAACCGTTGTGAATGAAGCAGGAAGTATGAACATCGTGATGAAAGCAGATCAGTCTATTGTCACGGTGGATATGGGTGAGGAATTAGAAACTAATATCGAAGTGGAAACTGTATTTACGAAAGAACCTGCTGCTGTGTATGAGGAAAAGCAGTATTCAAACGCACTTTACGGAGATTTTTCGTTTGAAAGGTATGTAACGGAAGCTGTAATTTATGATAGTGGTTACTTGGATGAGGAGGGGGTTGTGCAATGGAGAAAGTCAAAGAATGAGGAAGAACTTGTGATTGCGGAAAGTTATCAAAGTTTGCAATCAATGATTGATGCGTTTATTCCGTATGCTGATTCCTTTTCAATAGAAGAAAAAGAGAATACCATACAGTTAAATTTGGCTGTTCAAAGTGGAAAGAATAAAAAATTGGATGAACTCGTGAAGATGTTGACCGAAAATGAATTTGAAGAGGGAACAGTAAAGGAATTGAAAGCGGAATTCTTAGTTGAAAAAAAGACGTTTGAATTACTCTCGTTCGTAAATGAATTGGCTATGGATGTGGAAAATGAATCTGGGAAAGTAACATACGAACATGTTATTGATATGAAGATTAATCAGTATAACAAAGTTGAGAAAATTGATGCGCCGAAGAGTGTTGTTGATCAAGCAGTGGAAGTAAAATAGTAGTCAATAATACGCATAAGCGTAGAAGTGGGGGCTTATTATTTGAGTTGTTAAAAAGTAAATGGTCTTTAAGGAGATTGTTAATAGAAAGGAGTGTAGGTGGTTTATGTCGCAAATGAAAGGCGCGATTTTTGCTATGGCGGTTTTTGTTGGGGTTGTTATTCCATTTTTTCTGATGATGGGTATTGGCAGCTTACACCAACATGCATTTTTGAAAACGACTACTGAACTTTCTGAATTAGTGAAGGAAGAAGGGGGCGTTTCGGAAAAAGTGAACCAGGTGGTTGATCAGCTTGGTGACAGGGGATATTCTATTAGTTTTTCGAAGACGGGAATTGTGGAGTTTGGGGAAGAAATAGCGATTTATTATCACTATGAATATAAAGGCGTAAGGGGAGTAGAAGAGTTAAATACAAGTAATACTGTGACAATAGCGAAACGAAATAGTGGATAAAAGTGATGAAAAAGAGAGTGATTGTGACAAACATGATACTAGTCCTATTTTGCTTGATGACAGTTTTCACGCTGTTTGTGGGAATTTTAGTGAAAGAGAATGCGAAAGAAAATATATATGAAGAAGAACACGATTCAAGCGTTTTTGTCTTGGAAATGTGTTCTTTTTTGATGGCGAAAAATGTTTGGAAAGGAGAAGGGTAGATGTCCAACCAGAAATTTTTAGAGAGATTGTCTGAACCGAAAATATTAGTTGTCTTTACGCTGTTATATCTCCTAGCAATGTTCTTTGTAGCAAATTTGTTGTTAGCATTCTTGCAAGCGATCATATCTACGGTACAACAATTTTCGGCTAATGCGGATAACGCGACGTTTAGTTTAGATTGGAGAAGTGTATTTGTATACCAAGCCGCGTTGATTGGCTATTACATCGGATTTTACATTGTTGTCGGGATTGGACTAGTGAAGTTCATTTTTAATATGCGGATGAACTTTGTCGATTTGAATAAAGGGCAACATGGTACGAGTGAATTTGAAAAAGTAAAAGAGTTGAAGAAGCAATATAAGATTATCCCTGCTACTAAAAATGAATATGACGGGGATGGGGGCGTGATTATTGCAGGATTACAAGAGAAATGGAAACCCTATCAACTCATGATTGATGAAGGGCCGATTCATACAATGCTTATCGGTATAACTCGCTCGGGTAAAGGGGAAACGTGGGTTATCCCAATGATAGATGTGCTAAGCCGTGCAAAGAATAAACCGTCTTTGGTTATCAATGATCCGAAGGGGGAACTTACGGCTAGCAGTTACGATAAATTGATTGAACGTGGGTATGAAGTGCATGTCTTTAATCTGATTCAGCAGCATATGGGAATGGGTTTTAATCCATTGCAATTGGTGGTAGATGCATGGAAAACAGGCAATACAAGTTTGGCACAACAGTATGCGAATAGTGTGGCGTTTAGTTTGTATAATGACCCAAATGCAAAGGACCCATTTTGGTCGAACTCGGCAAAGTCGTTAGTAAACGCGATAATTTTAGCCATGACCGAAGATGCGATAGCGATGGGGAAAGAAGAAAAAATCAATATGTATTCGGTCGCGAACTTTCTATCTACATTTGGTAGCGATAATGATGAAGAAACGGGAGATAATGCACTTGATTTGTTTTTCAAAGCAAGGGATGAAAACAATCCGGCTCGAATGATGTATGCGACGTCGAACTTTGCTGCGGGGAATACAAGGGCGAGTATATTCTCCACTGCGATGGATAAGTTACAGATTTTCACGTTAGAGCCAAATGCGAAGTTGACAAGTTATAACAGTATGAAACTAACGGATATAGGGTTTGGGGAGAAGCCCATTGTTGTATTCATGGTAACGCCAGACTTCGATTCATCGAATCACGTTCTCGCTAGTATCTTTGTGAGTCAGTTGTATCGAGTTAATGCGGAAAAGGCGACCATGAGTCCGAGTGGAAAAATGAATAGACACGTTCATTTTCTATTAGATGAGTTTGGAAATATGCCGACGATTCATGGGATGGCGGGCATGGTTACCGTTGGTGCGGGACGTGGTTTCCGGTTCCATTTAATTGTTCAAGCGTACTCGCAATTGAAAGCTTCATATGGAGATGATTCCGATACGATTATCGGTAACTGCTCAAATCAGATTTATATCTTGACGAAGGACAAAGCGACTGCTGAACAATATTCCGCTTTGATTGGGAGCAGAACGATTACAGATGTGAGCCGAAGTGGAAAGTTGTTATCAACCGATAAGTCACATAATGAATCTGTGAAGGAACGACCGCTTCTTATGCCTGATGAGTTGATGCAGTTAAAAGAAGGGCAGTCCGTTGTTGTCCGTGCAAATAAGAGACAAGATAACAAGCGAAGAAAAATCATTCCGAAACCAATATTTAACCGTGATGTGACATCACATAAGTTTAGGTGGGAATATTTAGCGGATGACTTCGACAACTCGAAATCTATTTTATCTTTACCGTTAATGTCCACACAATATCATGATCTTAATATGACAGAAATGGTGTTTACGTCGAAAAGTGAAAAGGATCAGTATCAGCGAATGGCATCTGTAATGGGGAACGAACAGTTCGCTAAATTATTCAAGGCGTTAAGGAAGGGAATAAAAACGGAGGACTTGATTGAGAAATATAATGAGGACTTTCAACAGTGGACATTCCTTCATTTATTGAGTTACTTGACCTATGAAACCGACGCTCCTATTAATTTTATTAGAAGCCAGGTGTATTCGAATATTGAACAATTCATGCCAGATTTGGTGTTAAGGGAGTGGATGGATAAAATCAACATGATTCGAGTCGTTCAACGTGAAGCGGCTTTAGAAGAATTGAAGAATGAACAGTCAGTAGAAGAGGGTGTAAATGAAGTAGATAGATTGAAAAAAGAAATAATGGAGGGGGATTCGTAAGATGCTTGCAGAGTTGTGGAAAGAACAACAATTAGAAGGGTATTTGAGTTATTTTAAAAGAGAAAAAAAGAGTTTTACTCTCTCACGTTTGATTTTTGGTGTGATAATAACGTTTCTCTTCTTAATAATTATTCTGATGACAGGGAAGAATTTGTTGTATATTGCTACACCAGTAGCTTTTTTTGTTGGCTATAAATATGCGTACTTCAATCTAATGATGAGTCGAAGGAAAATGGACTTGATGAACGCTTTTCTATTCCCTGAATTCCTTCAAAGTTTTATGGCGTTGTTGTCGTCGTCAGGCAACGTGTATCAGACGCTGAAACAGTCTGTTACGTATACTTCTGAACCGTTAAAAAGCGAGTTAGAAAAATTGGTCTTGAAAATTGAAGATGGGAATAAGCGGAACGATTATTTGACATTTGCGGAATATATCAGTTCAAGTGAAGCTTATATGATTATGGATATGATTTATCAGTTTAGTGAGTTTGGCGTGAAAAAAGAAGCATTGCAGGAGTTGGATCTCTATATTCAAAATTTACAAGAGAACAAGATTGATGATTTGATTGTGAGTAAGATGGGAGCGATGGATAATTTCGGGATGATTCCGATTCTCATTGCATTGTTTCTAACGGGTGGATTTGCGGGGGTAGTTTTTATGTTCTTTATGGGTGATCTTACGGGTGCGTTGAATGTTATGCCATAAAGCTAATTGGTGTGATGGAGAAAGGAGGGAGGAAGGTGGATGCGACGGGAGTTTGAGGTTGTTAAGGAAATCGCTGTGTTAAGAACGGCGGAAACAGGGTGGACGCTCGAATTTAATTTAGTTAGCTGGTATAGGAAAGAACAGAAATATGATATTCGCTGGTGGTCACCTGGTAAGGAGAGAGTAGGGAAAGGCCTTGCATTATCGAATGAGGATATTAATAATTTGGGAATTCTATTGAAACAATTACAAGATGTAAAAGTAGGTCACCAATAGGTGAAAGGGGAAATCAAAACTTATGAAAGAACAAGAAAATAGAATTCAAGATACTTTGCAGAAAAGTTTTATCGGAGACTATTTGAAAGATGAAGAGATTACGGATATTAGCTTTAATGGAACGTCGTTACGGTTGCAACATAATGAAAAAGGTCGTTACCCAGCAGACAAACAGCCTTCGATAGAAGACGTAAAGCGTCTAATTAAACAGATTGCAGATGCTCAAAAGAAAACATTTACAAATAGTGAACCTGAACTAAACACGGAAATCGGTTTTTTGCGGTTAAATGCGATGCATGAGGCAATTAGTCCTGATGGGATGACATTTGCTATTAGGGTGTCACGACCGAGGTTGGTTGTTTCCTCGATTGCAGAGTTTACGATAGGTAAAGGTGATGAAGTAGAGGGTTTGTTAAAAGTTCTTATACTTTCCGAAAGTAATGTCATTATAAGTGGGCGTACAGGAGTAGGGAAAACGGAGTTCCAAAAATTACTTGTCAGTTTTATACCTGATGACTCTAAAATTACTTTGATCGAGGATACAAGGGATAGCCATATAAAATCGATCTTTCCAGAAAAAGATATAAATAGTTGGCAGACGATTCTGGGTCTATTTACTATGTCTGCTGCTGTACAAGCGGGATTACGAAATAACCCGGACTGGGCTATTATTGCAGAAACACGTGGAGTGGAAGCAGCGGACGTGTTGGATAGTGCGAAAACTGATCACGCTATTATTACTACCCTTCACGCTAAAGGTGCTATGAATATTCCCTCCCGTTTTATTCCAATGATTCGTCAATCATCAGCTTACGCAATAATTGACGATCAACTGATAGGAAATGAAATCGTTGAGTTCTTACGTTTCGGGATTCATTTACATTCGTTTATGGAAGATGGCAAGAGAGTTAGAAGAATTAAAGAAATTGTCGAATATACAGACTTTACTAAGAAAGGTGCAGAAGGTGTTTATTTGTATCGACATTTAAATATGTATGAAGAAGCGACGAATACGTATGTGTCCAAAGAGTTTTTTGAACCGTTATCGGAGCAGTCACTTGAAAATTTAAAGGATAAACAATTGTATCATTTGTTGTCGGATGTGTTTAAACAGAATAACAGCAAGGAGGAATCGCTGTGAATACACAAACTCGGAAAGAATTACTGACTCTTTTTAGAGGGTGGGAAATCCTGTTTTATATGATTGGCTGGTTTATTGTAAATTACTTGTTTTTTTATGTGGCTTCAAAAAATCCATTGGTTAGCGTTTGTGTTGGGATTGTAGGAGCACTGTTTTTCTTTTTCGTGTTTTCGTATAAGAATCTACGATTGAAAACCTATCAATTTCAATTGAATGAACTATTGAAGTATGTGACGAATATGTCGTTTTATTTGAAAACCGGAGAGAATGTACTACATGCGTTAGAGAACGTGAAAGAAACACTTCATACTTCAATTCAAAAAGATGTAGAGAAAAGTATTCAAGGTATGCGGAATGATGCAGTTTTACAAACCGGCCACTTCGGAAAATATGATTTTCCTACGTTAAATCAATTTCACCAAAACTTGGTAATTAAATATGAACACGGTGGCGATCCGGGAGAGTTGTTTAGTCGTATTCAGAAGAATATGATTACAGAATTGAAAAAACGGGATGAATTGTACCGAAAACGAAAAGCATTTGCGTTTAGTGTGTATATGCTACTTGGGATGGTTATGTCGATTGAGTTGATGTTACGATTTGTCGTTCCAGAGTTGTGGGATATGTTTTTGAGTTTTGAATTTGCGAGTATGGCTGTATTGTTAATGGCTCATCTTTTTGCGTTTTTGAATTTGTTTTTTTTGCAGAAGAAAACAGTTGATATATCTGTTCGTTATTAAAAACAAGGGAAAAGAAAAAATCTACCATATCGTGTAGGTTTTTTTGTTTTTCTTTAAAAAGAAAGGGGTGAAACACTTTGGACGAACAGGAAATTGTTGAACAGCACAAGTTACTAGATTATATATTGCATGTGAATGACGGCTTTTTGTGGCAAGATTTATTCCGTGCCATTGGGGGAGGATTAGTCTATTTATTAAGTTGGCTAAACAACTTTCTGGAAGATATTGTGATGAAGATAATTACGTTGAATGATTTTTATTCGACAGGTGCAATGGGAGAGTTTATGCAAGTTGCACGTCCAATTATATGGGGCGTGTTTTTTATTGCCCTTTTTGTACTTGGTTTTCAAATTATGATGAATAAAATTGAGAAACGAAACGAAGTGTTGCTGAATGTTATCATGGCGGTTTGTTTTATCGTTGTGATTCCCGATTTAATGACGAATATGGGGAAAGTGCTAAACGTTGGTGTTCATGCGTTGAATCCCGATAAAACGACATTAGCGGGAAATATGGTAAAAAGTAATGTTGCGGACGTTCTATATTATGCCGAGAACGATTTTCAGTTTGCCGAGGGAAGAGGGAGTGAAAGTTTACCGCCAAGACCGGCAAGTAAAGAATCAAGTTCAATTGGAACAACCGATTTTACATATGCTAATCGGCTGACAGAAAAATCGGCTTTACATGTTCCGTTTACACAAAAGTTGGATTTTCATGAAGATGAAGGTTGGTTTAGTTGGACGACGGAAGATTGGGTAAAAGGGTTAAGTGATGATGCAAAAGAAGTTTTGAAAAATGAGACTGTTTCTACAGGAATAGGTGATGGGTACTATATTGAACCGTTAGAAAAAAATGCGATTAGTATGACGAAAATTGGTCGTGAAACATATTATAGATACCACGTTAACTGGTTTTCACTACTTTTTTCATTATTTGTTACCACCATTGCATTAGGCATTACCATTATAAAAATTGGTCGCGCGATTTTTGATTTGGCGTTTCACCAACTTTTCGGCATGTTTATTGCGGCCAGTGATTTGACAGGTGGGCAACGAACGAAAAAAGTGATGGTTGAAATTATGAATACGTTCGCCGTGATGTTCATTATGATGCTGCTGTTGCAAATGTTCATCCTGTTTAGTACGTGGGCGAATGGATTGAAAACGGATATTGGGTCAATTGGAGTTCTAATCCTGTTAATTGCGGGGGCTTGGGCGTTAATTGATGCGCCTGATATTGTGCAACGAATGTTAGGTATTGATGCGGGATTGCGTAGTGGGTGGCAAGCTGCAATGGGTGCATATGCGGGTGTCAAAACTGCGGGAGCTGTTGGGAATGGTGCTTTAGGCATTGGGAAAAAAGCATTGGATGTTGGGAAAGGTGGAATTGGTGCGGCTGCTGGGGGAGCGAATTTTGCGAAACGAGCTGTTGAAGGGATGCGGAGTGAAACACCAGGGGAATTAGCAGGAGGACAGGGACCGAGAACGCCAGTGAAGGATATGCCTGGTAAAGTGGATGCTGGAGATAAGGATGAGGATCAAAATCGAGGAATGGATGAAAATATGTCAAGTGGTCTGACACAGGAAGATGATGGGAGTAACCGAGCTGACCTAGTACCGTTGAGAGATAATGATGGCAAAGTGATTCCTTCGAGTGATACAAATCTTTTAAGTGCGGATAGTGAAAGTGTAAGACCTAATAAAAATGCCGAATCTTCCGCAGGGGATTCGCGAGGGCATGTAATGAAACAAGCGAATCCTCCACGATTAAAAGGAACACTAGAAGCGTTGCGACAAGCTAGGAAGATGAATGTGTCGAAGGGTCAATTAGCAACGATAGCGGCGGTGACTGGTGGGGCTGCGGTTGGTGCGGCGGTTGGTTCAAAACTTGGAGGTAACGGTGGAAATGAGCGGCAAAATGTCGCTAGTATGCCAGACGGAATGCAAACATCGGCTCAAGGGCTACCTATTGAAGCAGCGGATGCAACAGCCGGGCTATTGGGTGGAAATGCTGATAGGCAAGATGTAGGGCAGGTTCCTGAAAGCGGAGTTTCGCCGGGTTCGGGTACTAGGGCTCAAGCAGGTTCAGGTCAACAAGCCGAAGTGATGAGAATGTCTGAACAAACCCCGATAATTGCGGGTAGTCATAATGCCCAAACAGGTTCTTCAGCGCCTGTAGTTAAACAAGCAAGTCCTCAACGTCTTCAAGGTTCACAAGAAACGTTGCAACAAGCTAGGAAGATGAATGTGTCGAAGGGTCAATTAGCAACGATAGCGGCGGTGACTGGCGGGGCTGCGATTGGTTCGAAACTCGCAAGCCGTGGTAAAGCAAGGGGGAATGTGAAGGATACTGTTAATGGATCGCAACAATCAATGGGACAAGTGCAACATACGGGACCACGACAAGAGATTTCTAGTATGCCAGTGCAGACAGAGGGCCTTGGTAGTCGTACAGGTTCTTCGGGGTCTGTAACGAAACAAGCGAGTCCTCAAGGCCCACAAGAAACCTTCAATGGTGGTATGGGTTCAGGAGCGCCTAAATCGGATAGTGGTGGTCAACGACAAGGTGGGCAAGGAGTTGTTCAAAATGGTGCAAGAACTGAAACTAATTCGGGGACATTCACTCCAGGAGAAAAAGCGCGTTTTGGTCATAAAGAAGTGGTGCATACAAACACAGTTCTTGGAGCGAGGAAGTCTGTGAAACAATTAAAAGAAACGGTGAATCGTGCCGGAAATAGTGGATTTTCATTAGGACAAAATATGCGCCGTCTTGGAAAACGATTCGAGAAACAAGATCCGACTAAAGTAAATAATCCGTTGGTGCGAGATACAGTCAGAAAAACGGGGGATGACGATGAATGAGGTATGAAATTCCGAAAGAAATAAAGGCTAAGCCGAAAATTGTTGGATTGGAAATGAAGGAGCTAGTGATTTTACTCATTAGCTTCTTTCTTGTGTTTACGATGTTGAAAGATATGGTACATGGCGTGTTTATGATTCCATATTTTGTTGTTGTGGGTTCAACTTTATTTTGGATTGTGATGCCTTCCCGAAATAATCCAAGATTAAAAAATTATATGTCGATTTATTTGTATTTCAAACAGGATAAACAGACGTACCACGCTATGGATACCCAAAAAATCATGAATGAATATATGTTTGGGGAGAACGAGGAGCGAGAGGGGGATGAACGGTGAATTTGGATTTAGATAAGCACGGAGAAACAGAAGAATTGAAACCGATAATCGTACCTACGTATTCGGAGGAAAAGGAAGAAAAAGTGGGGTTGATTGATAAGGTTCCGCTCTTAAAAAAGTTAAAAGGGGCTGCAAAGAAAAAATCAGCACCTACGAAAACACAAAAAAAGGAAAGGGTTTTGCGGCAAACATCGCATATTCTTCCTTTCGTTCAAATTGAAGAAGAGTGTATTACGCTCAAAACAGGTGTGATGGATATTTTTCAAATTACAACGAAGGATTTATATTCGTTAAATGATGATGATATGCAATTTTTGTTGTTGTCACAGGCGCGGTTTTATCGGAGCTATGCGTCGTCGTACAAAACAGTAGCGTTGAATTTCCCATCAAATACGGAAAAGCAGAAGAATTATTGGTCAAAGAAAAAAGAAAAAACGACGGATTCGTTACGTATTCGCTTTATTGAACGAAAGTTATTCGAATTAAATTTCTTGGAGAGAGAACGGACGAATCGTGAGTTTTTTATGTTTGTATATGCAGATACACCGCAACAATTGGAAGAAGAAAAAAATCAATCCCTCCGAGGTATGCGACAGTCCTTTCCGTTAGAAAGTTTGTCGATTGATAAGAAACAAGATGTGCTATTTATGCTTGCGAACCAAAATTCGAAGTTATAAGGGGGAAGAAATTAGATGAATTTTCTCGGGAAAATTAAAGGGACGAAAAAAGGGGCTCAAAATGAAAGGAAGGGTATACGAACAAAAGGTGACCCTGCTTTCTTGGCTGCTATCCAACCGCAAGGGGGCGTTAATTTTAAAGACAAGTACATTCAAAAAGGGGATGGGTATGAAGGGTGTATCCATATTTGGGATTATCCGAGTTCGGCAAATGAATTATGGTTAGAAAAGATTATGTCGATGCGTGATGTAATCGCTGTTCAAGACGTGGCGACGATGAAAAAAGATGAAGCGGTGAGCGCCATTAACAAAAGCATGCTCGAACAGCAAGTACGCTATTCGAGTGCGAAACAAGAATCGGAAAAAATGGACGCACAAAATAGTCATCGGGAATTGGAAGGTTTATATCAAGAAATATCGCAAATGGGCGAAGTCGTTAAAATGATTGAAATCCGTTTATTTGTTCATGCGCCAACATTGATTGAATTGGAAAGAAAAGTGCAAACAGTCGAATCTGATTTGAATTCGTTTGGATATAAAGGGGGCATATTCTTAAATGAAACGGGTTGGGAATGGCAGTCGTTGTTTGCGTCCTATGAAGAACAGCAGAAAATGCCTAATAAACGTGAGGGGAAAGGGTTGCCTGCCCTCACACTAGCAGCGGGATTGCCGTATCACTTTTCGGAGTTGAATGATAAGAATGGAAGTTATTTAGGGGCAACGTTTACTGGCGGGAATGTGTTGTTTGATATGTTTCATCGGGATAAAAAAAGGCGGTTCTATAACGCGGTTGTCGTTGGGACGATGGGTGCAGGGAAATCGACATTGTTAAAAAAGTTAATGATGGACAATGCGTGTCGGGGGAATTTCATACGAGGGTTTGATGTGACAGGTGAATTTGAGACACTCGTTCATGAACTAAATGGACAAAATATTAGCTTAGATGGTAGCCAAGGCATTATTAATCCACTTCAAATTTATCGGTTACAAGACGGGGAAGATACGAAAAGTGAAGAGTTAAGTTTCATGCAACATTTATCCAAAGTCGCTACGTTTTACGAGTTCCTAGCAAATGATCCGGCGACGGAAGAGTTAGAAGAGTTTAAAAAAGTATTGCGGTCTTTCTATGAGTCGTTAGGCTTTACAGAACGGATTCAAACAACTGGTGTAACGAATTTGGCGAACGATGCGTATCCGATATTCAGTGATTTTCTTTCGTTTGTACAGCATGAGTTGTATGAAAAACCCAAAAAACGAATTATCCGAACTGAACTTTCAATAGCGAGGGCGAATCGGTTAGAGAAAATTGAGTTGGTTCTGGATAACCTGGTGCATAGTTATTCGCATTTGTTTAACGGTCATACGACGTTGCCAGAATTTACGAATGAACAGGTCATTTTCTTTTCGATTCGAAATTTAACAAGGCTGGCAAAAAATGTGTTCAATGCGCAAATGTTTAATGCGTTGACGCTTATTTGGGATAACTTGATTCAAATTGGCGCGCCACAAATGAAGGGGATTTATGAAGATAAAGCCTTTAATGAAGATGATGTGGCACGGTTTTTAGTCATTATAGATGAAGCGCACCGCTTGGTTAATTCCGAAAATATGTTGGCCGTTAGTTTTCTAACAGACTTTTCGAGAGAAGCAAGGAAGTATTTCGGTGGGTTAATTCTTGCCAGTCAATCCATTCGAGATTTTGTACCTGATCATGCTGATACGGAAGTCGTGACGAAGATTCGGACGTTGTTTGAGTTAACTCAATACAAGTTTATTATGCAACAAGACTCGAATACGTTAGATGCCATGCGTATGATTTTCGAAGGGCAAACGAGTGAAAGTGAGTTGGCGCAAATACCCCAATTTCAACAAGGAGATTGTTTGTTGTCTATTAACGGGGTTGGAAATTTGATGTTTAGTGTGGAAGCATCCGATGAAGAATTAGCTATGTTCAGGGGAGGTATGTAATGTGGATTGTGCAACGATGACGAAATTTGTGTTATTGGTAGTTGTTGCTGCGACAATTGTGTTTGTCAGCATAAAAATGTATTTTGGGACGAATGAACAAGCGCCGGAAGGCTTTGAAGGTGATAATGGATTTGGTAAGGCTGCCTTTACGGAAACGATTACACTAGATTTAGTGGATTCAGATTTTGAGGGTGATAAATCTTCGAGTGGTATGAACGATAGCGAGGCTGATTCGAATGAAGTAGCGGGGGAAACAGATTCGAATACACTTTCGAAAATAGAAGAGACGGATTTCATGAATGACTATGTTCAAGCGTTTGGAGATAAGGCGTTTGAAGAGGGGAAGGAAACTGCAAAACAAATTGTTCGCTTGCGGTTGGAAGAAGTGATGGATAAGACGGAGTGGGAGCCATACGCCACTACGTCTTTTTTTGATGACTTGATGAAAGATATACCGCCTTATTCGGATGGGTTAATGAGGGTGGTGAAGGATTTGAGTGTTTACCCAACGGAAGCCGAAAATGAAATGGAAATGAAGTTTGGTGTTATGGCAACATGGAATCTATCGGATGGGGAACACACAATTAAAGAGAAGACAGGCTTGTATTATATAACCCTTGTACAAGATTCAAATAAGCGTTGGGTTGCAAAGGCGTTGTTTGAAACGTGAATAATTTGATTGCAATGGCAAAGAAAATGGTACAACGGAAAATCGTTCTGTGGCTCGGTGGGCTGATTGGTATTTCAGGTTTTGGGATTATCGTGCTGGTCATGATAGTGGTGTTGTTGATAGTTGGAATCGCGGGAGGTTCGGCTTCGCAAACTGTAAATGGTGGAGGCTCCTATTGTTCCGTGACGGGGGAAGTGAACCACGACTTAATGGATTCTACGTTAGCGGGTGCGGGTAAACTTGCGGGAACAAAAGACATGATTATTCAGCTATCGAGTGAAAAAGGGATTGATCCAGTTCTCTTTGCGGCGATTGCGATTCATGAAACTGGTTACGGTACATCGAATGCCATAGTGAATAAAAATAATCCAGGCGGGCTAATGAATCCTGCTACGGGTAGTAGAGAATTGTATGTGTTTGACACACTTGAAGAGGGGTTACGGGGGATGGCGAATACCCTTCATAACCGAATTATTAAGGATGGATTGGTGACCATTGAAGATTTAGGAAGTGTCTATGCTCCTGTTGGTGCAGGAAATGACCCTAACGGATTGAATGGGCATTGGGTTCCGAATGTTACTTCCATTGCAGAGGAATTGGGCGGACTCACGATGAACTGTGAACAAGGTGGCGATGTGTTAATTGTCGGGGATAAAGCATGGCCAGTTCCCTCTACAAAAACGATTACGTCTGTATATGGCTTCCGAACAATCAAAGTAAATGGCGTGTGGCAATCACGATTACATGCAGGTGTAGACATTGCGGGGGGGAATGTAAACGGTAAACCAATCGTTTCCTATGCTGCTGGTGTCGTGACAAAATCACAGAATCATGCAGGTGGTTGGGGAAATCATGTTGTCATCGATCATGGCGGTGGTGTTCAAACATTATATGCACACATGATAGAAAAAGGAGTTCCAGTTGGAACACAAGTGAATGCCGGAAGTTACTTAGGTCGGGTCGGTTCAACAGGTAATTCTACGGGGCCGCATTTGCATTTCGAAGTCTATGTGAATGGACAAACGGTTGATCCCATGCTGTACTTAACGCCGATACTTGCGGGTGCGAGTGAATCATAATACTGGTAAAAGGAGTGGGGAAATTGTGAAGTTAAAGATTAATAAAGGCTTCGAAAACAAATTTTATACAGGATTGATTGGTTTTCTGATTGCCTGTTGTTTTGTTTTTTTTACGTCGAAGTTGTGGATGTATGACGATAATTCAGTCAATCAAACACCATTTTATAAAGAAATCCCTGGGCTAGATCAGACGAAACTTGTGTTGAAAAAGTGGGAGTACAACCCTGAAAAACAATTGATGGAAGTTTTACTCGAAACCAAACATACAGGTACGGATAACGTGAATCCAACATTTTCTTTCACGGCAAAAGAACAAAAAACGTTGGTAGAATATCCGGTGAAAGTAGTCTATCAAAATGAAAATAATGTGGTTGTTCAAATTAAAGATGTACCGAAAAAATATCGAGTAGTCGGAGTGTTTGTAAAAGAAATTCGAGATGAAAAGGTACTCGAAAGTGAAGTGAAAAATAAAATGTTGGGTGTAACTGGTTCAGTTGATCAAAATGGAGAGGAAGTGAAAATAGAGTTGCCGAAGCCGAAAGAGAAGGTGATTGTAGGTGATTATCGAAAAGTGAAAACGAACAATATACTAGGAATAAAAGGGGAACTGGATTATCAAAAAGAACAAATTGAAATTGAAATTGGACAGGTTGTAAAGAAAATTCACCTGTTGGAAAAAGAGCAAATCCCGTTACAAGATGACATTGTTTTATCTATTCAAGCCGAAATTAAAACGCTTGAGAAAGAGATGAACTATAAAACGGAAGCAGGAAAACTAGAAGTGGGACGACAAATAGCGAACAAAAAAACGGCGATACTCAATGAAAAAGAGCAACAAGAAAACTATCAAAAGATAGCCAATGAATTGAGAGATAAGCGGAAAATGCTACTAAAAAAATTAGATGATATTCACTCCAGTGCATTGGAAAAAGGTGATATGGAAACAGGGAAAGAAGGAACTGGTGAAGTAGGAAGTGATGATAGAGAAGAACAGGAGAATGAAGATTAAGAGGGTAGGAAACGGTGAAGATTGGGACATTCGAGGTGATGATGGGAGGGTCGATTTTTGGGGTTTTTGAGGTCAGAAATACGGTTTTGGATGTATATCAAATGTATATTTCCCTTGAAATTAGCGATAGCGTCGGAAAGTTAGGCTCTGCCTAACCCCACAACATCGTTGGGGGCACTTTCCCCTTATGCTCTTCATTCAATATCCCTAGGGTCTTGGGATATTTTCAATCATTGTCGTTTGATCTCGTCTGTTGGTTGTCCGTTGTTAAATTATTGAAAGGTGTTGGTTGTTTAGTGGATGTGTTGATAAGAAATCTGGATATCGTTGCGGTGAGTAAAATAGACCAAGAAGCAAAGAAAAAAAGGTTGTCACGGAATGAATTATTGAAAGTGTATATAGACAAGTTTGCTTTGGTTGATATGCACAATGAAGAACGAATCCTGTACAAAGAATCTTTTGAAATGAATACACGAATGTTGCATGCGTTCGGGGAAACACAAAAGAATTTAGTAGGCCGTGTAGGAAATATCGAAAAAGTACTAGTGAGGATGATTGAGTTGGAAACGAATGAAAAGGAGTGTGCTGACTAATGGATATCAAAGTGCGAGATGTAGATGTAGTATCTGTGAAAAAGATTGATCAGGAAGCAAAGAAGAAAGGCCTATCACGAAATGAATTTTTGAAAAGGCATCTTGATAAATTCGCTCAATATGATGTGTTTAAAGAAGAACGAAATGAATTTGAAAAACTGTGGAAAGAAAATACGAAGGTTATGGAAGAGTTTCTGGAAGCTCAAATAAATTTGTATAAAAAGATTGAACGTTTTGAAGCAATCGTGTTGTTACTAATGGATGTGGATGAAGAGGAAGTGAATGAAAGATTAGCAATTGTTGGTTTGGGTAGTGATCGCGATAATGAATGACGAAGAGAATAAAGTTGGCCGATATTATCGGTTGTCCAAAAAGACGATTGGGAAAATACAGGATTACTCCAAGGAAGAAAACATGTCGAATGCAGCCGTCATTGAATATGCGGTTAAACAACTATTTGAGAATCGGACGGAAGAACATAAAGTGTTGATAGATTCGTTGGATATGTTGTTGGAAAAGAAATTCGACGACAAGTTGGCTGGTGTACTAGAAGGTTTAAATAGGGTGCGGGTTGCATCGAATGTGATTGACCGAAACGTTCAAATGGGATTAGAGTTTTGGAATCACTATTTTGTTGTGAATAACGCAAAGGCTTTAGGTTCAACTGACAAACATAAGACGGTACAAGTAATCGAGGCCGAAGAATTGATTAAGAAACGTATCGGTCATAATCGACAAAAGAAAATTGATTGGGAGAATAAACGAATGAAAAGTGGTGAATAAGAAGGGGATTAACGAATGGGTAGTACTCCAGGTGTTGTTTTGAAAAGCAAGTTTGTGATGCCAAGTTCGAAAGGATTCAATGATTACGTTAGTTATATTGATCGTGATGACGCAAAAGTGAAACAAGAAATCGTTGTTAGTCGAGATGCCAATGCGACGGAGGATTTTTCGATATTCCATTCGTATTTGGATTACATGGGGGATGATGAAAAGCAAGGTGCTTTGTTTACCCGTGATAAGAATCAATTGAACGAAGAAGGAAAAAACGAGATAAAAAAGAAATTTGAAGTGGCAAAAAAAAACGGTTCCCCGATGTGGCAGGATGTAATTAGTTTTGATAATGCATGGCTTGAAAAGAATGGGCTTTATATTTTTGAAACAAGACAATTGGATGAAACGAAGTTAAAAGATATAGTACGTGAAGCTGTAGAGGAAATGTTGAAAGCGGAAAGAATGGACAAATCGGCTGTGTGGACAGCGGCCATTCATTACAATACGGACAACATTCATGTTCATATTGCGACTGTTGAACCGTACCCTTCTCGCGAAAAGAAGAAGGTACTTAATAAAGAAACGGGGCAATGGGAGGAACAGGTTCGGGCGAAAAGGAAACAAGGATCGCTTGATAAAATGAAGTCGAAGGTTGCGAACTTAATTATGGATCGGACCGAAGAACGGAACCAAACGACGAACCTGATTCGGGGAAGTGTTGCTCATAAGAAGAATAAAGGGGTTGATCTTTCATCATATCGAAAAACGCGGCGTTTGTTTAGGAAAGCTATAGATAATCTTCCTGATGATCGTCGCCAGTGGCAGTACGGTTATCAGTCTTTTAATGAAGCAAGACCTCATATTGATCAAATAGTTGAAGTATATTTGGAAACGTATTACAAGAAAGAAATGAAGGAATTGTATTTATTACTAGATGACGAAGTGCAAGTAATGAAAGAACTGTATGGGGAAGGAAGCAACTATAAAAACTATCAGCAGACAAAGTTGGATGATTTGAAAAAACGAATGGGGAATGCTGTACTTGTTGAAATGAAAGTCTATAAGAAAAAGGAAGATGCTTCCCTGTTCCAACAATCGAAACAGGGAATCAATCGAAATGGTTATTCGGCGACTAATCGGCAGTCCAGAAAAATGCAAAACGGGGAAGTGAATAGTGCGTTGCAGAATTTGAATTATCGGTTGCGGAAAACGTATCATGATTTTCAAAAGGACAAGAACTTGGAAGAATTTGATCGGATGTTGGATGAGTACGAACGTTAAAAGTATAGAAATGCGAACGAGGACTTCCTGTATATAGGAGTCTTTTTTTTTCGAAAAAGTATGGTTGCTCATTGCTAATGGAAGTTGTGAAAAAATATCTTGAAGATGAAGGGTATGTGTATTTGGGTGTGGAATAAGGATTGGTTTTTTATCGGGATGATAAGGGATCTGTTTGGGGTGTGGATGAATGGAACGTTATTCGAAATGTAATAGAGGGTAGGGGTGGTGTAATTGCTGGTTCCAGATAAGCACCGAGGGCTTCCGTCACTAGACGGAAATGGTGAGTCCTCGTTTAGCTGAAAAAAAGGAGAGGGAGGAATGGTAAGTGAATCATATTCAGTATAGGGTTCTGTATAAATGTTTTGTGTTGGAACTGAAACATGTGGAGTCAGTGAAGTGGATGGATGCGTTCAGGCGGGTGAAAAAAGGAGAAGGTTTTTCGAATGAGGATATTCAGTTGGTCGCGGGTTATTATGCGAAACATGAAAGCCGAAATTTTAGAATGGAACAGTCTAGCCGATTGTCGATGGAAGATAGTATTACTACACTAGATTTTGAAGTGTCAGGGCAGAAGGAAGGTCTAGCTAGTGTTCAAAAGAAACTAAAAGTGAACGGGATTAATTTAGATTTGATACGGCGGCAAATACGATTAAAAGTGCAGAAGGAACGAGTGAATATTGCCATCTGAAAGAGCCACCTCGGACATGTTTTAAAGCCACTAGAGACAAAAAATAGAGCCACTATAGGACAAACGAGAGCCACCCATTATACTTTAGGTGGTTCTCATTTGTATTTAGTCATTTAGAATGGCATTTCCCCAAGTTTAAATTTTAACTCGCTATTTATATTTTCTAATTCTAATACCCTACGTTTAAGGGCATAGACTTCATCTAGTAATCGCTGAAGTTTAGTGGAATCATCAATTCCGCGTTCGATACCGTTCCATTGGCAATCGTATAGAAATTGGTGAAATTAATTTCTTATATACCCTATTTAAATTTGTCTTTTGTTCCTGTATGGATCTGGATAAGGAACTAACATCTTAAAAGGGACGATTACATAATGGAGTTTTCAGAAATCAGGAAATTTGAACAATTTGATTTTGCAATGACAAAGATAAATGCTCATCTTTGTCAAAAGGGAGTTTGAGGACCCGAAAGTTTTGACGCAGACTAATTTTATGAATTACATAAAATTCTTCAAGAGAATTTTATTATATCAAAAACCAGTATTACAAAGATTATGTCGCGGCTTTTACTCAATATCGGTTACAGTACTGAAGTAATGGTTGGTGCAGGAACCTATACAGGACATACATTATGGGGGATTCACCTAACCCTGTTAGAATTTATGGACTAGATATTTCTCCTGAAGCAACTAAAATTACAAAAAACAATTTCTCGAAAATCAATGCCCAAGATGTTAAATTATTCGAAGCGGATGCAATTGACTGGCTTAAGGATACTTCGGAAAAAATAGACTTATTGTATATTGATATTGTTACAATGCAAGATGGTAAAAGTGAATATTTGGATGTATTGGATGCAGCGTATCCAATGATGAATGAAGGAAGTTTAGTAATTGCGCATGATATTAATGAGGAGAAATTTAAAAAAGATTTAATTCCTTTTGTTGAAAAAGTATTAAATCACACTAAATTTAAATCAATTATTAATTTAAATTTTGATTCATATGGCTTATCAATTTCAATCAAGAGGTGATGTTAATGAGCATACATGAAAACAGACTAATAAGACTGGTTATTGATTTCAACTTTACAACGGAGGATAGGAATCATGAAGCCATGTTTCCTGAAACTATCCCATCAATACTCCTGCACGCGTCATGAGGTGTGAGGTACAGGTAGATTCGGTTGAACGAAGGCTGAAGCCATTCTTATGGAAAAGGTATGCCGAAGGATAGACCGCATGGCTGAAAAACTAGATATGGTGAGAATAGTTCCTATATAAGGGAACTGACTAACTTTCAAAGGTAAGGATCTAAAGTTTGAACATAAAGAAATTTGTGTACCATCCAGTGAGGGGGTGAGTGGTATAAAAACCTCTGTAATGGAGATGGAGAAACAGAAACAGAAACAGCCTCAATTCTAACGGGATGGAATGATTATGTTCCAAACGTTCATCGCGCCGATCGGGTAAGAATGTGGGATTTCCACAGTGTGAGCTCTTTTCAGGAATAATTTGGGAACTATATTTAACTAAGGGGAACAAGGAACTTATACTCTAGTACAAATCGTTAGATGAAACGCGGAATGACGAGAAACTGTCACGTTCCGTGTGGAGCAGGGGAAAAGCTGGAGATAACATATGGGAATCCCACCCGCTATATGATACAACCTAGGCTCGGCCGTACAAGTTGGCAATAGGTAAGCATTTGTCGAGAAAGAACTATCCATTCACTCGTAGCGAATCTTGGAAGGATAATGGGGCAATCATCCTTTAAGCGTAGACAGTTATGTGGCGCCCGAAAGCCAAATGGTTGAAGGGATTGATAGTAAATCAGGAGGGCTGATGCCTTTCCAGCAGCAGAAAGCTACATTTTATCCTCCGTTAAAGGCCAGAAAGATAAAATCTCTCTGGAGTCAGAGACCTTGGCGTGTTACACATTATTTCCAATTTATACCTCTATTATGTTCTGGACATATGGTTTGAGAAGAAAGTTAGGAAACAGTGTAAAGGGCAAGCATACATAGTTAGAGATGCAGAGTAATTTGTTTGTTGCTTCCAATATAAGAGCGAAGTGGAGGAATTCTTTTAATCATTAAAAAGATAAACACTTTCCGGTATAAGAAAGGATTTTGCTTGGAGTGGTGCAATTTATTATCTGTAAAAATACAATATAAAAAGTACTTCTGTAGCTAAAATAATTTTAAAAGGGCTACACCCATTACGTACAGTTCAATAGCCTTCGATAATAATTTGAATTAATGAAAATTAAAGTCTATCAAAATACTATATAATATTGTTAATAATGGAAAACAATAGCAAAAAAGGTCGATTGATGCTATAGTTGGAAATGTTAGATTAATTATCTCGTGAAATAGGAGGTAAATTAGAATTAATGCAATAATACTGTGAAAGGAAAAAGGAATTTCAAATGAATAGTGATTCATTGAAAGAATATCTCTAGCGCATAAAAATTCCTTAGATTAAGTGTGATTTTATAAAAATCACAATATAAAGGAGTGGAATGATGGGGTTATGAAATTCAGAGATTTACATATAAATATTCGAATAAGGATAGCAGTAGATTTTGTCCAAAAAATATTCAATAATATGATTATTCCTTTTATGGCAATTTATTTAACAAACCATTTTGGATTAAAAATTGCCGGAATTCTAATGATATTTGCAATTTCGATGGGTATTTTATCAAGTTTTTATGGGGGATATTACTCAGATTTAAAAGGGAGAAGACGAGTATTACTTATTGCAGAATTTATCAATTCCATTGTATTTATTTCCATGGCGATTGTGAATTCTAGTTGGTTTATCCTACCATTCATAACGTACATATTGTATGTGATTCATAACATTGTGGTATATAGTGCGACTCCAGCAGCGGACGCTATGCTGATAGATGTAAGTACTCCGGAAATAAGAAAATATGTATATAGCATTAGTTACTGGGTTGTTAATTTTTCATTTGGAATAGGTTCAATTATGGGTGCTTTTTTCTATAACGAATATTTCTTCGAAGTCCTTATTGCATCAGGTATAAGTACGATGATAATTTTCTTTATTTATCTATTTTTCATTATGGAAACTAAACCAATCGATAGTAACGTCAAAATACATAAGGTAAATTTGTTTTTGATGGCAAAGAGTTATAAAAAAGTACTTTCAGATAAAATTTTTCTTGTATTTGTAATCGCTTCCTTACTTTTAATGAGTATAGAGTTGCAATTAGCAAATTACATATCCGTACGTTTAACTTCAGAATTTCCAAAACAGAATCTCTTCGGTTTTTTCGAAATTTCAGGAATAGAGATGTATGGACTATTGCGAGCTGAAAATACCTTCTTAGTAATTTCTTTAGCATTTTTAGTTGAAAGAATTTCGAGGAAATTTGATGATGTTAAGAGATTATGTATAGGTGCAATAATATTTACTTTGGGATATATGGTAGTTGGAGTTAGTAATAGTATATGGGTATTAATAATTGCAACTTTTATATTTACAATTGGAGAAATGCTTTATGTTCCAATTAAACAAACCTTTTTATCTATTCTTGTAGATGAAAATTCAAGAACACAATATATGGCAGTTTATAGTCTTCACTTCCGGTTTGCATTAATCATTGCTTCTTTTTCTATTACTCTAGGTGGTTATATTTCATCAATAAGCATGTCTCTTATATATGCGGTTTTAGGCAGTATTTCTACTTTACTATTTTATAAACTTATAAAAAATAGTAAATTAGTATAAATATAAAAGTACCTGAAGAAGGAGAAGATGATATATGAAAGTTTTAATGATTGGATACAACGCTTCATTACTTAAGAGCATATCTGAAAGTGATTTCAAATTCGATATTATTGTATTAGAGGAAGAGGAATTATATGTTAATAAAAAATTACAAAATAAAAATTTCAGATGTTTAAAAGAAGTGATATTTTCTGAATATCAACAATCAAAGAATTACTTAAAAATAGTAGACAAGTTAAAAAGAATGGATTTCGACTCAATAATTCCAGGTCTTGAATATGCTGTTACAGCTACTAATGACATAGCAAAAGAATTAGGGCTGCCTTTCGCCGGAGATGGTGTTGAACATTTCTTAACAAATAAAATCATGTTAAGAAATCATTGCAATAAAAATATAATTAAGCAACCTAGATATAAAAAAGTCAATAGTAGAAGTGATATAGAAAAATTTTTCGATGTTAAACCAATTGTTTTAAAACCTGCAAATCGCCAAGCGAGTCTAGGTGTTATTAAGATTCATAAAAGAGAAGAAATACCTAAAGCTTGGAAAGAGGTCACTAACTTAATTGAGAAAAACCAAAATGCAAGTAGAATAATGGAGTGGGAATACCTAGTTGAGGATTATATGGAAGGTGTTGAAATTAGTTCAGAAGTATTTGTGAAAAATGGAGAAATACTATTTGTGAACAACACCGAGAAAATAGTCTCTGAAGGAAGATATTCAGTCGAACTTGCACATATTATTCCAGCTAGAATAGAAGAAAGTACAAATCAAAAAATACTAGATTATGTTGAGAAACTGGTTAAGAGTTTTAAATTTGAAAATGGAATCTTACATTTTGAGATAATGATTACAAGAGACGGCCCTAAGATAATTGAAGTGGCAGGACGACCTCCTGGAGATATGATTTTCAAGTTGATTGAACATTCTTATGGTTTTAATCCCTATAAAGAGTTCATTGAAATTCTTTCCAAAAAAAGGGTGAAGAATCTATTTCCAAAAAAACATAATAAGGGTACATGTATTTATTTTTTAGATCCAAAAATAAGAGGAGTCTGGAATGGGGAAATCGATGACTTCCTTTTAAAGGATTCCGGTATTTTAGAATGGAGTATGTATTTAAAGCCGGGTGAGATTATTAGAGAAATAAAAAGTTCGTGGGATAGAGTGGGTTATGTATTAACAACAGGGGTTGATTCTAATGAAGCCTATCTCAAAGCTGTAAAACTAAATGAAAAAGTATTTATTTCGAAAGGGTAGGGTTAATTTGTCTAAAAAAATTCTGATTTTCGGGTTAGGAGTTTTAGGGAGTAACGTGCTAGATATGCTACTACAATCCGCAAACAACTATGAGATTACTGTCGTTGGGAGAAGTGAAGATAAGATTCACGAAAGAATTAATTTAGCAGACCTAGTTGCTTCAAATTTGGGTTTTTATAAAAATGTATCTTATGAGATAGTGGATGTGAATGACATATCTAAAACAGCCGACATTATTTATAAGGAAAATCCAGATATCATTTTCAATGCAACAACTAAAATGAGTTATTGGGTACCTACTAAATTACCAAAAGAAGTTTTTGGAAAACTATATTATGCTTTTACTGGGTGGCAAGTTCCTATGCATTTAACACTTACATATAAACTAATGCAGGCTGTTAAAGCGTCGGGAAGAACGGTAAGAGTAATTAATGCTAGTTATCCAGATGTAATAAATGTTGCATTAGATAAAATAGGTCTTGCACCAGAGGTTGGTATTGGAAATCTTGCAAATGTTGTTCCAGTCATAAAAAAAGCTATTTCATTACATGAAAATATACCAATTGAAAAATTGGATATTAGAGCATATGGACATCATCATTTTAGTTATATGCTACCCTCATTAGGAAGTGCAGAAAATCTACCATATCATTTAGAGGTATATTACGAAAAACTTAACATTACAAAATATCTTAACTTCCAATCCATATTTAACTTACTACCAACTAAACTAAAACGAACAAGAGGATTAGAGGGTATGATTATGACTGCTGCTTCAGCAGTAAATATAATTAATAGTATGGCTGTAGGAAATAAAGAGGAAATTATGCATGCCCCTGGACCAAATGGACTGCCTGGTGGATATCCAATCATTATTAACGAAGATTGTACTGAAGTTGTGCTACCAAACGATTTAAATTTACAAGAAGTTATCGAAATAAATCTTCTAGGGCAAGTTATGGATGGTATTCAAAAAATAGATAGTGATGGAAATATATATTATTCAAATAATGAGATGGAAATAGTGAAGGAAATATTTGGATATGAGTGCTTGGTGATGAATGTCAATGATTGCGAATTATGGTCTGAAGAATTACACTCCAAGTTCTCGGAATACTACAAAAAAACAATGCTACAGCATAGTTAGGAGCTGGAAAATGAATGACAATACAGTGTATATAATTGAAAGTAACAGTGCGGGAAATGGAGTAAATGCGATATTAAATGCTAAAAAAGAGGGGTATTTAACACATTTTGTAACAAATTTACCCGATAAATACCAATATATGGAACCAAATCCTATGGAAATTGCTGAAAAGGTCACTCAAATTGACACCATGGATGTAATACAAATGTTGCACTTCTTTGAAGACAAGAAACCAGCAGCAATAATGACTTTTGATGATTTTCATATATTACCTGTAGCCGTAGTTTCAAATACATTTGGTCTTATTGCTCCACCAATAGATGGTCTAATAAATGTAAGATTTAAAGATAAAACAAGAGAAAAAACTAAAGGATTAGGATATCCTATAAAATTTGTAGCTATACACACTGAAGAGTTATCTACATCTTCTCCTATAGGTTATCCTTGTGTAGTTAAACCGGTCGATGAAAGTGGAAGCGTAGGTGTGAAGCTCTGCTTAAATGATAACGATTTTATTGAAGCGTCAAATAAAATAAAGAATTTCCAATCTAATATAACAGGATATAAATATATGAAAAAACTTCTAGTGGAAGAGTATATTGTTGGTGATGAGTTTAGTGCTGAGATGTGTTGGGATGTCGAGGGAAATAAATGGAGAATTATTGGTTTCACAAAAAAACTACTTTCAAAACCTCCTTATTTTATAGAAATGGGGCACATATATCCGCACTTTTTTTCTAATGATAGTTTAATAGTAATTGAAGAAATATTATTGAAATGGTTGAAAGCAGTAAATTTAACTCGTAGTTTTGCACATATTGAGTTTAAATTGGTAAATAATCAGCCAGTACTGATTGAAATAAATCCTAGACCAGCTGGTGGATTTATAAATAAACTAGTAGAAATGGTTAGCAAAAATGATTTAATCAAGCACTATATGGATCTTTCATTAAATAAGCCTTTAGACCTAGAGAAGTCGGAAAAAAGTGAAAAAATTTCAAGCATTAAGTTTGTCCTACCTCCTAAAAAAGGCTATTTAATAGATGTCGAAAAAACAGTTATTTCTGATGAAGTAGAAGAATTCAAAATTAATATTAAAGAAAAAATCATTGAGGATATTACAAATGGAGACGATAGAATTGGGTATGTAATTTCAATCGGTCCTACGGTTGCAGATGTAGAATTAATAAATGAATCTTTTATTAATAGTCTTATTTTTAAATATAGAAATGAGAGTGACGAGAATGTTAAAAGTTAAGCATAATAGAGTGATTATTATCGGAGGTACTACTGACATATATAAATATGCAAATATTCGAGGTTTAGAAATATTATCAATTCAAAAAAAAGATAATCTTAATAAGAGTATGATGAAACTTTCAGAAAAAACTTTTGTATTGGATTATAGAGATATCCAGAAGACCCTTGAATTTGTTCTAACAATTTCTTCTATTTATCCGATTGATTCTGTTCTTTCATTTACTGAAGATGCACAAGAGATTACAGCAATACTTAATGAAACAATGGGTTTGCCAGGGATACCATCCAAAATAACAAGGTTAGTAAATGATAAATCAATGATGAGGGATTTACTCCGAGATTTTTCTCCTATTAAATCAAGACTTGTATCTACTGAAAGTGAATTAAGTAGTTTTATTGAAGAATCGGGATTACCAGTAATCTTAAAACCCAAAGATGGTGTTGGTAGTATAGGAATAAAGTTAATTACTAGTTATGAATATATTAATCAGTTTAAAAGTGAAATGTTAGTCGAAGAGTATCTAGTTGGACCAGAATACTCTGTTGAATCTTTTAGTTTTAATGGAGATCATAGAGTCTTTTCCATTACAGAAAAACATGTCAATAACACAAGATTTGTCGAGGAAGCTCATTTAGTTCCAGCAAAACTAAGCATGGATAAGCAGAAGGATATTATTAATTTTGTAGTATCTTTCCTAAACAAAATAAAGCTATTTGACGGGCCTGCTCACACGGAAATAATTTTAACCGAAAATGGTCCAAAAGTAGTCGAGACTCATACAAGACCAGGAGGAGATTACATACCTGAATTAGTTGACTTAAGCTGTAAAGTTAACATGTACGAACTAGCAATTAATTGGTTTACTATGAATGAAAAACTTGATAATGACATTAATATAAATTATCAAGGTGCAGCTATTAAATACTTGAAATTTAAACCGGGTAAAGTGGAGCAAGTATTAGGATTGGCAGAAGCATCACAATTCAGAGATGTGATACGTTTAGAATTAAACTTAAATAATGGAGATTTTATAAAACCTGTACTTAAGTCGGCAGATCGTCGTGGTTATATTATAGCGATAGGTAAGGATTCAGCAGAGGCATATCAAACTTGCGTAAAAGCAGAAAAATTATTAAAAATAATTTATGCGGTAGATCAGGAGGAGCTTCTATGATAGTTAAGATTCAAGTTCAAACTCAAGAAGCTATACAAAATCTAATTAGGGCTAGAAATGTGTTATCAGGATTAAATGATGAAGGACAAGTTAACCATCCTAATCAGTTTAATAGTGATGTTATCTCCTTTGCTGATGGTGAAGGAATGAGACGGCCCTATCCTGAAGTTATTGTTTCAGGAGTAACAGCGTTATTAGAAACTAAAATTACATCCCTTGAAAAATACTTTTTCTTAAGTAGGTTTAAGGAATTAGATGAAAAAATTAAAAATATGTTTATTGACGAAGGAATTAGTGAGGATATAGCCAACAACATATGTATTACAACAGGAACTTCCCACTTATTTAATGCTTTTTTTAATAGTTTGAAATTAGATAAAGACGTTGTTATAACAGCTCCAGGGTATTATCATTCACTAGCAAACTGGTGTGATCTAAATAATGGGATTCTCGAAATAGTTCAGACGGAAAAAGAAAATAATTATAAACTACTTAAAAGAGAACTATATAAATGGATACAGAGTAATAAGATAATACCGAAAGCTTTAGTTATCTTTAATCCAACTTACACTGGTGCTTTTTATACACAGGAAGAATTAATGGGTATTGCAGATTTCGTGGAAGAATTTGATATTAATGTAATTGAGGATTCTTTATTTATGTACACGAAATTTGATGATTCAAAGGAAATACATCATTTATCTCAGCATATAAAAGAGAATGTTATTACAGTTCACGGTGCTTCAAAATCATATGGATTAGCTAATATGAGAATTGGATGGGCATGTGGGAGTTCTAGGATAATAGACAAAATGAATTTTTATGTTGGTGCTACACAGGTTGATGCTCCACATGTCTCAAAAGTAATGGCTTTAAAAGCGTTAGATGGTCCAGAATCATATATAAATGCTAACAAAAATGAGTTGCAAAGAAGAACAAAGCTAATTGAATTTCTTATTGATGATATTAATACTATAGTTGAATTCGAGTTTAAAGATTTCATATCTGGTGATTTATTAGATATTCCATATATTCCAGAATCGGGTCACTCTTTACTAATATCATTTAATAAATTAATAGGTTTGAGGACTGAGTATGGTTTTACAATAACTGATAGCATTGATATATCTAAATATTTCTTGTTGAAATCAAAAATAGCGCTTTCACCTGGACTTTCCATGGGTTTTATTGATGCAACAATGAGAATGTCATACGGTTGTTTAGGCCTTAACTATTCTTATGAAAGCTCTATTGAAATAGAGAAAATTCTTATTCTAAAAGATTCTTTAAAGAGAACTAATTTAATTGAAGAATTTCCTTATTTACTAAATAAAATTAATAAACAAGAGAAAAACTTACTGTTGGATTATACAAATGAGCAAGGAAAAGCTTTTGACTTGGGAAGAAAGATTATTGAAGAAGGAATATCACAGAGGTTAAAACCTGCAATAGTCGAACTTTTGAGATTTAACTATCAATCATTGTTTAGTAAGGAGAAAAAAAATGAAAGCAATAGTTTTTGATTTAGATGAAACTTTAATTAGTCATAGAAAACAGTTAGAGAACTTCATTGATTTTCAATATAATCATTTTTACAACAGACTTAAGTTAATACCTTTTGAAGACTGGAAGAACAACTTTATTAAACTTGATAATAATGGTTATGTCACTAAAGAAGTAGTCTATGATAATCTCTCTAATATTTTCAAGTTGGAGATTAGTGTAACTGAACTATACCAGCACTTCTTACAGAATTTCCATTTTTACATTTCACCTTACAAAAGAGCAAATGAATTATTACATATACTAAAAAAATATAATTTAAAGTTAGGTCTTTTAACGAACGGTGGGACACTAATACAAAATAATAAAATAAATATGTTGAAGTATGAAAACTTTTTCGATGAGATAATTATTTCTGAATCGGTAGGAATAGAAAAGCCAGACCCAAGGATTTTTGACATGATATTAGGGAGATTAAAAGTTGAACCTAAAGATTGTATTTATGTAGGAGACCATCCATTTAATGATATAATAGGAGCAAAAGAAGTAGGTATAAAAACGATATGGATGTCACATAATAGAAAATGGGAACATGAAAATAACAATCCAAATTGGATTGCTAATGACCTTTATGGTGTCGAAGAAATTATTATGAGTGAGTTTAATTGGTAAATTACTAGGTAATATAACTAATTATTTTAAAATATTAACCACCCATTATTTCTACGAATATATTCATATTACTTATTCATGGAGAATTCTTAAAAAGGAATTATACTCAATACACTTATTTCGCTATGCCGAAAATAAGTAAAAGATTGGAGATAATATTTTGGAGAATATTTATGTAAATAATATAATACGGTTAATGGAAAAAGATCTTCAGAGTATTATAAGGTTATCTGAAAGTGTAGGTTGGGATTACGATGAAAAAGAGATTAAAACTATATTGTTATCAGGTAAAATCTTTGGACATATAGACCAGAATGGTACAATTATATCAAGTGCAGCAATTATTCCTTACGAAGAAAATTTAGCATCATTAGGTATGGTAATAGTAAACCCAAAATATAGGAGGAGAGGGCTAGCTAGTTCAGTAGTGAAGAAATGTTTATCCGTTGTACCAAAAGGGACAAAAATATTATTGATATCAACGGAAAAAGGACTATCTTTATATCGGAAATTGGGGTTTGTTAAAGTGGGTTATGTAAGCAAGTATATTTGTGAACAGTGGAGAGACACAAATAGAATAATAAATTGTAATAAAAATAAAGTTGTGAAAATGGAAGAAAAACATTTCTCTGACGTATGTGTTCTAGATAGAGAATCGTTTGGTGCGAGGAGGAGTACTTATCTATATAACAGAATTAAGCAATCAGAAAAATCCTTTGTTTCATTAGATAAAGAGGGAAACATTAATGGATTTGGTCTTTCGATATTAGGGAAGGAAAATCTAATCCTTGGACCAATTATAGCCAATACTTATGAAATAGCAACATTAATAACTGAAAGACTGGTAAACGGATACTTAGGTAGAGTTAGAATTGATGTCCCCTCAGGAAATGAAGAATATATGTCATTTGTAGAATCAAAAGGTTTTAGTATAATTAATACTCCTCCTGTAATGATATTAAATTCGAAAGACTTACCAGCTAGAAATCAAACTCTGTATAGTATTTCAGCACAAGCCTTTGGTTAATTAAAAGGATACTGGTAAGACCTTTTCATCTGAACAGTTCTCTGATACCTTAAAAAGAGTATTTCAGCATCGAAATCACTGAGATCGATATACATTTTTACCCTTTTATAATAATTTAGTTTTCCTTCTACATTATTACTTTCTAATCATTTTATATGTGAAAAACCCCTACTATCATTCCAATCGAATCAGTAGTTCACTGTTCAAAACTGTAGAATTGTAGTATCATAATTGTATATTTATTGCACTCGTTTTTTTATCACCCACGGGGTGTGAAAGAAGTTAAATTTATAGCACTTTTTCTTTGTGTTCATCTGTCATTTTTTGGCGAATATACATTTTAGATAAAGTGCTTTTTTGCGTGCTATAACAGAATTAATTTTTGGATATGCAAGCCTTATGAAAAAACAACCACTAATAATGAAGGCGTTATATCAATTTCATATTCTTGCCGCCACAATCAATGGATTGAAATAGTTCACTTTCAGAAATATTTACAGGCGGTATCCATAATTGTAATATCCACTAACTACTGGTAACACTATTCGAGACGCATGATCACTTGTTCTAATCTGACTTGTCAAACTAACAGAAAGAGGTTCCATCTAATTCCTCATTATCCGAAAAGTGGACGGATTTCAGTGGCTTCAATTGAAATCGGATTAGTTTTGCAGCCATATCTGCTTACAGTTCTTCAGTTGTGGTTGAGGTTACCACTACATATTTTCCATATAAAAAGAATTCGACATGACTGGCCGATATATGGGCTTGTTTTTATTCATGTGCTTTCATGACCTTTTTGATAGTTTCCATCTCCTCATGCCACAGCTAATTCATCGGATAACTGTCCTTCTTTTCCATACAATTTTGGATGAGATGCGATTCTAAAATTCTTAAAGAAAATCTCTATCATCGTTCTAGTGATGCGTACTTTTACTTGATGTTTGATATATTCGTAATGAACTGAGTAATACATTCTTTCCACTGATATGTTATTTTACGAATTGAAGATGGCAAATTGAAGTTTGAGTTTCCAAAAAAGTAAAATAGTGAAAAAGCGGCTTATCCATAAAACTGGATGGGTCGCTTTTTTTGAATTAAAAGAAACGTTCGCTGATCCAAAAAATTAGGGCAAAGAATGTGAACAACGATACAATCCCTAGTAAAAAGGCAAACGTATAGAAAAAAAGTTTAAAGACAAAGTAACAAACAATAATTGCGCAAAAAAATAGGAATATAATCGTGATGATGGCGGGAATCAGTTTGATAAGCACGAAACCGAATTTTATAATAATGATTAATCCGATTAGGGCAATTACTGCGATAAAAAGATGTTTCATTATTTTTTTTCCATGATCGATACGAGTATTTTTAACTAAAGTATTCAATTCCATGTAGACTCACTCCCTTTTGTATAAAGAGACTATATAATATATATTATACCATGATATTCCAATTAAGTAAATGAATTAGTTTGTTTAATAAACTAAAATATAATGAGTTAAATACTTATTAGTTACAATTAATGGTACTTGATGATTCGGAAAAAACTTTAAATTTCACGAAAATTATAGAGGCGTTCAGCAGTTCGATAAATACAAAGATACTTTTTGGATACTTTTATGAAACTTTCTAGATACTTTTTTGGTACTTGGACGTAGTTAATCGTTGGTATACTAATAGGGTAAGGTTATTCCCTCTTACACCCCCTTTGATTAAATCTTTGACTTGAAAGGACTCCTACATATATAGGAGTCCTTTTCATGATTTAGGGTGATGATGGGAACTTGGGAACTGATAGAATTTAGGGCTGGCAGTTATGCGTTGGTACTGAAAAGAGTGATTCTGGTATGTCAACACTAAATCAAACGATATTATTAAGGGCTGTTTTTTTATAAGCAACCGGACTTAGGTAGCCTAATGTACTGTGCGAACGGATATTATTATACCAATTGACATAATCGAAAAGCTCAAGTGACAGCTGGTTAAGGGTTTGATAGTGTGCTCCGTTGATCAATTCTGTTTTTAAAATCTTAAATGTTGCCTCTGCCACCGCATTATCATAAGGATTCCCTTTATGGCTGAGTGATCTTTTAATTTTGTATCCACTTAATAATTCATCGATCCCAACGTTTTTAAATTCAGAACCGCGATCTGTATGAAATAAGTTCACGTTTCCCAATGGGTATTTAACAGAATCGAAGGCACGCTGAACTAAAGCAGCGTCTTTTTGTGCTCCGACGCTCCACCCGACAATTTCACGATTGTATAGATCGATTAAGAAACAAACGTAACTCCAACGGTATCCTACTTTTACGTATGTTAAGTCGCTGACTAACACGGACATCTCTTTGTCCACTTCAAATTCTCGATTTAATACGTTTCGAACGGATTCTTCATTTGGTCTTGTTACCATTGGTTTATAGGAAGGTTTGGCGTATTTTGATTGAAGTCCAAGTTCGCTCATCAATCTTCCAATTCGGCGTCTCGAGATTGTAAGGCCTTCTGTCTCTTTATCTAGTTCTATTTTTAGTTTCCGAGTACCATAAACGTGTCGGTTTTCATTGAAAACCTTAGCGATCTTTTCTTTTAATACGCGTTCTTCTTCCTGCTTTACTTGTTCTTTTTGAGCGGATACTTCAGTGTCATAATAGAAGGTGCTACGCGCAATTTTCAGGACTTTACACATTGCTGATACCGAATAGGTGTGACGGTTTTGTTGAATCACATCTATTTTCGTCCCATGATCAGCGCTGCTTGCTTTAAAATATCTACTTCCATTTCTAGTTGCTTATTTCTCTTCCGTAAGGCAATCAATTCTTGTTCCTCTGGAGATTGATTATCTTTCTCTAAGAAAGAACCAGACTGCCTGAATTGTGTAATCCACCTATCAAGAGCAGATGCGGTTAATTCATATTCTTTGACAATATCTTGTCGGCTTTTCCCATTTTCATATAGGGCTACCACTTGTTTTTTGAAATCTGTAGAAAATGTTCTTCTTTTTACGGACATAGTAGATCTCCTCACTTCTTGTGTATTATTCTACTAGACCTTAATTTAATTGTCCAACTAAGTGTAACCTATCCATTCTGATTAAGAGAGGTAATAGGACTAACCAAAAATGGTGAGTCCTTTTTGTTGTTCATTAATACAAAAGGAGTGAGTTGATTATGAATATGTGGGTGATTCAAAATGGAGAACAATTGAAGGTCGCGTTGGGAGTAGTGAAAGGGGTAGGGGAAACATCGGTGGTGTTGGAGATTAAAGGAGAACCGGTGGTTGTTCAAGTGGCGATGCCGACAGCTTTGAAAGTTGCGAGGATGTTGGAGGCAGCTGGAATCATGTTATTGCCGGTTCATATAGAAACGTTGTCGTTATTACTGGATGTAGATATACCGGAAGTGAAGTTGGAGGAGTTGGAAGGTGCGGAGTTTAGCGAGGAGGTAGTGTGATTTATGTCGAAAAGAGAAACGGATTTTAAGAAAAGAACATGGGAAGAAAAGAAACAAGAGATTGATGAATTGACGAAAGGGATGGAACAGCAAATCCCAAGCTATTTTCGTAGTCCCGAAGGTATGAAAGCGTATTTGGATTTTATGGGGAAATTTCATAACTATTCACTGAACAACACTTTGCTAATTGAAGGTCAGTTTCAGGGAGCGGAAGCAGTCGGTTCGTTTGCGTTTTGGAAGTCGAAAGGGTTCTTTGTGAATAAGGGTGAGAAGGGGATTAAAATTCTTGTTCCCAAAACCACAACTTATTTTAATCGGGGAGATAAGGAAGTTCAGTTGAAATTTGCGACAAAGGAAGAAAAAGAAAAAATAGCAACTAAACAGATTGCTACAAATAGGCGCACGTATTTTGATATTGGGAATGTGTTCGACGTATCGCAAACGAACGCGACGGTTAAAGATTTACCTGCGATTTTTCCGAATCGGTGGTTGGAAGGGTCAGTTGAGAATTATCAAACGATGTTCCAAGCCCTTGAAAAAATTGCCGATAAACACGGGGTTCAAATTATTGATCCACGAGGAGAATTAGGTGCTGCGCTTTCCATTTTAAGTTGTATAATAAATAGAATTGAAAAATAAGTTAAATGGGAGATAGGGATTTTTACATTTACGTAACTTTTTTTGTCTTCCCATCGTTGTATTTATTACTACGCTTTATTTAGGAGGATATTTATGAAGAGATTACTTTTCACATTGTTGGTTTTAAGTTTAAGTGTACTTTTGGTAGGATGTAATAACATTGAAGAGCAACGAGCCGAAAATTCAATAAAACAGTACTACCAAGCCCTTATAGAAGGGAATTACGAAACTGCTTTTCAGGAATTATATCTGTATGAAGAAAGTTATTCAAATGGGCAAACCTCGCTTTCTAATTCAGAAGCGCAAACTATTTATCAGGAGAAAATAAAGTATTTAAATGACCAAAGTTACAAGGTCAAAGATTTTGAAATCACTGAATTAGAATACGAGGATGGGAATTCTTTTTGGCATCATGTCAACATTGGAGTTGAACAAAATGGGGGTAACTTTCAATTATGAGGAGAAAGCTTTCTACCATGAAGAAAAATTAAAAGTTAGCGGAGACGATCCGTACATTCAATTTAGAGATGGAAAAATGAATCTTGAACTAAATAAATAAGTACTTTTGTTTACTCTGTATCTTTCCAGAGTAAACTTTTTTTAATTTGAGTTGTATTTTCATAAAGAAATTCACCTTCTATTTTGAAGACCGGTTTACAAAAAAAAGGTGGTATTTCAAATGAGTGTAAGAGGTAAATCATTTATTATTGATGCAGGTCACGGTGGGGCTTTTGACGGTACAGTTTCTGGTACTCGAAAAGAAAAAGTAGTCATAAATATGGCGAAAATTCTTCAAACAAAATTGATTGGCAAGGGTGCAACTGTTTATATGACTCGTACCACAGATAAGGATTTTGGTGGTAAAGACTTAGATGATGATGTTAACAAGAGAGTAGCTTACATCAATTCTAATTTCCCGTCAGTTAGTGAATTTATCAGCGTTCACTGTAATATAACACTTGCTAGCAGTAAGTATGGTCCGTTTTATCAAAAAGGAAAACCTGTTTCATTATCATTTACCAGAGCACTTTCGAATCGTTATGGAACAGCGCCGCATGAAGGTGATTTTACAGTCCTCCGTGTCCAGTGACATTATAGTTGGTAACTTTACATTATAGTTGGTTACTGTTGTGCTTCAAAAGGATTGATGAATTATTTTAAAGCCTAACTAAATCAGTTAGATGGTTAATAAATCACAAATTTAAGTTAGAAAGTGACTACCGATATTATTGTCGGTTATTTCACTATAAAGTTGCGTACAAAAAATCGTCTTCAAGGGATTCATTTCTCCTGAAGACGATTTTTTTAATTTTAATCGTTTTGAAAATCAAGTAATAAAGAAAATAGATCCGTAACAGTTTCTTATGCTAGATGAATATTTTTCAATGTTCTATGATCTGTAATACTATTTAGAATTAAATTCGGTTCAAATGGTATTGTTTCGAAGTATTAACGTCGAATAAACAACACAAAAAGCGCCTAAAACCGTAAAGGTTTTAGGCGCTTTTTGACTCAATACCATTCTGTTTAGCATGTACGAAGAGATTTCAAATGACGATTTAAATGGCATCCGTTTCGTCAAGGATTATGGAGTTACTATCCTTTGACCTTTAATAGACGAAGTGCATTTAAAATAACAATCAGCGCAGCACCAGTATCGCTTAATACAGCGACCCATAATGTTAACCAGCCAGGGATAATTAATAGTAAAGCAACGACCTTTACGATTAACGAAAACCAAATGTTTTGTTTGATAATAGACAATGCTTTTCGGCTTAGCTTAATTGTATGTGGCAGTTTCTCTAAGTTGTCAGCCATTAAAACGATATCCGCCGTCTCCATTGCAGTATCTGTACCAGCACCACCCATTGCTATCCCAAGATTTGCAGTAGTTAAGGCAGGGGCATCGTTTATTCCATCGCCAACCATGGCTACACGATATCCTTCTTCTTGCAATTGTTTTATCGCATCCACTTTTTCTTCCGGTAATAATTCAGAGAAATAGCGATTCACGCCGGCTTCTAAAGCGATTGCTTTGGCCGTCCCTTCGTTATCACCTGTCAGCATGACAACATGTTCAACGCCTATTTTTTCTAGGTTTGCAATCGCTACTTTAGTTGCTTTTCGGATTGTATCTGAAACACAAATTATCCCTAAAATCTTTTCGGCCATCCCTATAATTATAATGGTTTTCCCTTCATTTTGCAGTCTTAGAATTTCTTCAAGATGATTATCAATAGGGGTGTTGACCTCTTCAAACAATTTTTTGTTTCCTGCAAAGTAGGGCACATGATTGATTGTTGCTTGGATCCCTTTTCCTGCAAGGTTCTTAAACTCTGAACCACTCTTTGCTTGAATGCCTTTCCTTTTCGCGTAATCCACTATTGTTTTAGCGATGGGATGTGTGGAGTATTCCTCTAACGTTCGAGCGATCGATAACATGTTTTCTTCTGAATCATTAAAAACTACTACATCAGTAACTTTTGGTTTTCCTTCAGTGAGTGTTCCGGTTTTGTCAAAGGCGATGGCATTAATAGTTCCCGCATTTTCTAAGAATGTTCCACCTTTAATAAGAACGCCATTTTTGGCAGCATTTCCAAGAGCTGAAACAATGGCAACTGGGGTCGAAATAACGAGTGCGCAAGGACATGCAATCACTAACAGCGTTAGTCCTTTATATATCCATTCATCCCAAGTACCAAATCCAAGTAATGGGGGAACGATCATGACTAAAAGAGCAAGTATGAATACAACAGGTGTATAAATACGTGCGAATTTATCAATAAACGCTTCTGTAGGCGCCTTTTTCTCTTGAGCTTCTTCAACTAAATGAATGATTTTAGAGATAGTTGTATCCTCTATTAGTTTCGTAACTCTAACGCTCAGTGATCCATGCTCATTTATAGAACCTGCATACACGAAACTACCTTTTTCTTTATCGACAGGGATGGATTCCCCTGTTATAGCCGCTTGATTGACACTAGATTCACCTTCTATCACATCTCCGTCTAATGGGATTCTATCCCCAGGCTTCACGACAATCACGTCATTAATGGATATCTCTTCAACAGGCTTTTTGATTAATTCATTGCCAACTTTAACCCAAGCTTCTGGTGGGGTTAACTCCATTAGACCACGAATCGATTTGCGTGTTTTTTCGATTGCCCGATTCTGTAAGTTAAGCCCTAACGCAAACAGCCAAACAACGGTGGCCCCTTCAAGCCATTCGCCTAGAAAGGCAGCTCCGATTGCAGCAGCTGACATGAGGACGTTCATGTCTAACGAACGACTTCTAATCGCATAATAAGCACTCTTCACAGGCTTATACCCGCTTATGATCATTGCAACTGCATACATTGTTATCGTTAGATAAGGAGAAATTCCCATGTAAGATCCGATAAATCCTAGCGCAATTAATATACCTGAAAAAATGACAGCCCCATTTTGATTACTAGAACGTGTGGAGGAAGGTGTCTGTTTATTGGTAGTGATGAGTGACGCTTTAAATCCCGCTTTAGATACTTCTTTAATAATTTCTTCCGTGCTATTTACATGTTCAATTTTCATTTTTCCAGTTGAAAAGTTCACCTGAACGTGTTTGACGGAAGGGATATTATTTAAGTGATTTTCAATTGTTAAAGCACAGGATCCACAATCCATGCCTTCAATAAAGTAATTCTTCAAGTTTTTATTAACTTTTATAGGTTCAACTTCAAAACCAAGCTTTTTCATTTGTTTTTGGATGGATTCAAATTCAAGTTCTTCAGTCGAGCTAACCTGCATTTTTCCTGTACTATAGTTCACGTTCACTCCATTGATACTTTGTTGAGTGCTTAAACTTTTTTCAATCGTTACCGCACAGGCTGGACAATCCATGCCATAAACTCGAAATTCCTCTTTTATTCCCCCATCAAGGTTTATATTAACCGAATCTAAAGTCTTTCCTGAACTACTGCAACAATCGTTTTGAATACTCGAGTCCTTGTCGTATTCCTTACTGTTGCAACAAGTCGTTATTTTAGTGTTTTCTTCCTCAATCATCGAAGGCAACTTACAACATTCATCTTCGATTACTGTATTTATCGTGTTACTACTGCAACAATCTGTCTTTTCACTTTGCTTTGCTTGGTTACTACTGCAGCAGGTTGTTTGTTCCTCTACTTTAGGGGATTCTGCTTTGGTCGAACAGCATTTTTTATCCATTTTAAGCACACCCTTAACTTATATGATTTTTACAACTAGCAACATTGTTTTCAATCTGACTAAGTACATTATCAAATGTGTCTAACAACTCTTTAATTTGCTGATTACGCAATCCGTAGTAGACGTATTTTCCCTCTGGCCTTCCTGTAATGATTCCACATCCTCTGAGACAGGCTAAGTGCTGCGAAATATTTGACTGATTACCTTCTATACTTTCGACAATTTGTGATACAGTCTTTTCTTCATATTTGATACACTCTAATATTTGAACCCTTGTTTTATCTCCGAATGCACGTAAAAACTTTACTTTAAGATCTAAATCTATCTGAATCATAATATCTCCCCTTATATATTAGACAGCACTAATATGTTTTGTTATTATCATATTAGCTAAAGCTAATATGTGTGTCAATTATTATTACATTAGTGGAAACTAATATGTGTGTCGATTTTATGTCTATATCTACAGAAGTTGTGAATTAAGCATGTTTTCTCTGTAAAAATTGTTTTAATATGTGGGGTTTCTTGTACAATAAATTTGATTGACGTTATTACTATTACTATTACTATTACTATTGCTATTGCTATTGAAAGGAAGAGAAGAAATGAAAAGGATTATTAGCGCAACATTGATTTTGTTGTTCGCATTTACAACTACTGTCTCTGCGCATACTGGTTTAACTACTTCATTACCAGCTGATGGGGAAGACATAACCGAAGACGTTCATGAAGTCGTTTTGGAATTTAATTCGAAAATTGAATCATCGAGTACTGTAAAAGTCTTTAACGAAAATAAGGAGGAAATCATCGTTAATAATATCCAAACCAGTGACAATGTGATGACAGGAGCCTTCATGTCGCCACTGGATAATGGTACATATACAGTGGAATGGAAGATTATCGGTGCGGATGGTCACCCGATACAAGGAACTTATACCTCCACCACTACCAAAAGACAGGTTTTCGTGTGAGGTGCTTCGAAATATTTTGGGCTTATTGAAACCTTCAAAAGGAAGCTTCCAGCTCTTACCTAAAAATTTTCGCGGAGAGAAGTTGGTCGTCGGATACGTCTCGCAGCATGTTTTAGCTTTTAATACAGGATTTCCAAGGACGGTTTTGGAACTGGTACAATCCGGCCGTTATCAAAGAGAAAAATGGTTTAAACGACTTGGGGCGGAAGACAAGGAACAGGTGCGTCGTTCACTGGAATCAGTTGGGATGTGGGAGATGCGCCATAAAAAGATAGGGGAACTGTCGGGTGGACAAAAGCAACGGATTTCGATTACAAGAGTGTTCGCAACAGATCCTGATCTCTTCATATTGGATGAACCGACGACTGGGATGGACACACGTTCCCGGAAGGAATTTTATCAATTATTAAAGCACAATAGCGAAAAGCATGCTAAGGGAATTTTAATGGTTACACATGATCATGAAGAAATTCGACATTACGCATATAAACATATTGAGCTGGTGCGGAAGCAGGACTCCCCGTGGAGATGTTTTTCCATGGATTCATACAAAGAGCTTTCCAAGCCACCTTCCTTATCTCATTAATCGCACCAGTGCTGGGATTGTTTCTGATTTTGCGCAGACAGTCTCTGATGGCAGATACCTTATCCCATATCTCTCTAGCAGGAGTAGCATTAGGGTTGCTGATCGGGGTAAATCCAACTTTGACCAATATCTTAGTAGTGGTGCTGGTGGCCGTGCTTTTAGAATATTTGTGGCAAATCTATCGAACTTATTCAGAAATTTCTATTGAGATTTTAATGTCAGTAGGAATGGCATTAGCGCAGGGGATTAAATGAGAAGGGGGCTACCTTGAGTATAAGTCAGTTTTTGTTCGGTTCCATTATCACCATTAACGTTCAACAAGTATGGGTGTTGCTAGGGCTGACTGCTATTATTGTCCTCCTGTATTTCCTATTTCGCAAGCCGATAAGCCGAGGGCACTGAAAAAGTCCATATAATCTACTTAGCGAGGTACTCGACGATTGAATCGTCGAATACCTCGCTTTTGTACGCCCAGCATGGGCGTAATCTATAGGATGGGAGAAATGGATTCACGGAGCAATTCAGTACATGACGCCACAACAACTAGAAGATTCATGTCGCAATTCAATTAGGGCATAACTTGATGAGAGAAGCTGCTTATCAGGTCGTCTGATTAGTCTGTATATTCGGAGCCTACACTCATTTCCTGTATCTAGAAAAACTAATTAAAGGTTCCTTTTTCATTAATTAGTTTCTCTGGATACAAGGCAGACAATGAGTTGATGCTGGTTTGAAAAAGACTTAACTTTATCGTGTCCATGATATTGACTTAGAACCAACTATAGTAAAGTTTAATTTGTAATGGTCACTTTTTTTCTTTATTGGCGAGATAAAGAATTCCTTCGATAATAGCCACCACGAATAAAGAAATTCCGAATAATGGCATAATTAGACCCAAAACCATCATAAAGATAATAAAACCAATAGAAAGACCACTTGACGCTTTTGGTGGAGCTGAGAATTTACCCTCTTTTTTACGTGATAGCCACGTTTTAATTCCCCAAAAGATGACGAATAGGAAGGAAAGACAAACAGATAAGTTAATCAGTTTATTTGGCCAGCCGAATAAATGACCTTCATGTAATGGTATCCCCCATGTAAACCATTTTGCTAAAATGCCATAATCCTGATAGCCCACTAGTGAAATTAAGTTCCCACTATATTGATCGAAATAGGTTGTCATTTCATCATACGGGCTAACGTCTAAACCGGTGACACCAGTATTACTCCCCTTAGATACGGTGTATACACCTTCTTCAGTCGCTGGATAAATAATTGAATATGGTTTCGAAATATGGGCTTGCTCAACCTTATTGCTCAATTGTTCGACACTTAACATACCGCTGTCCATTGACATACCTGGCATAGCAGACATATCACCATGATGTGCATGAGATTCGTTTGATGTGGGTGCCTTATTTTTACGAGTAGCCCATGGAATTTCATTCATATCCGAAGTTGGCGGCTGTTGTTGTAATGTCGGACTCCCAATAGAAGGATGCTTTTGGGCTGCTGAGTATATAAAATTGCCCATAAATGCAGACCATGGTAAGCCGGTGAAAATAATGATGATCATGGGAATTGTAATAATTGTTCCCACTAACGCATGCAATTTTTTATTTTTTTGTCGCTTCGTTGGATTCTGTGTCTTCTTCAATGCCCTTCCCTTAAAGGTCATGTAAAGACCAGTAAACAGCAAGAAGATTGCCCAACATGCAGCTAATTCAACTAAATAATTTACAATAGTTCCACCTACAAAAAGTGAACTATGTATTTCTCTCATAACATTTGAAAATGTATGTTTCGCATTTTGACTACCGATCATTTCATAATTATTATCTAAGAATACATATTTTTGGTCGCCGTCATCATTTGTCATCGTTAAGCGCGTATTGTACGGGTCATCTAATACAATCACCTTTGAGACAAAATAGCCTTTGTATTGCTCTACAGCTTTTTCAATGCCTTCATCAATCGTTAATTGTTCTGTTTTTACGCTTTCTCCAAAGAATAAGTCACCGTAAACTTTATTTTCTACATCTGTATAAAATAAATATCCAATGCCACTTAGTGTTAATGTAATCAGTAGTGGCGTGATAAATAATGCTGCATAGAAATGCCATTGCCATAAACGATTATAATTGCTTTTTTTCACTTCCAAGCCCCCATTAAGAATTTAATTCAGTATATTTTTTGTCTTGTATCTACTTCTGTTACTATTTTTCCTACTGATTCAAACTGCAGGGGTCCATTTCGATTGTTATAGCTTGAACTGTTTCTTTAAAACTATATATTTGCCCGCCAAAACCTAACTGGAATTGCTAGCTTGTTTAATAGATACAATTAGTATTTAAATATTTACCTAATGGCTTATTTTAATGAACATATAGGCTCTAAATAGTCTTACAATCTATGTACCGAGTAAATGCACATTTAAAAGACCAGAATTCACCTTTCGATTCGGATCAACAGTTTTGGGAACTTCATTCACCTGCGGGGTTTTAGAACCCTATACTTTTATCTCCACATTTATTTGAATACAGAACAGCCCGAACGAAGATCATAATATACATCTAAATTTTTTTCTGATTTATCACTTCAATTTCCCCCTAGCTCTAGAATAACCCTTGTATCGGAGGAAGGTAGGGTTACTCTAGGAATGAAAAAGCCTACAAAAACTAACAGTACGATTAATATAGGTAAAACAATCAACAATATGCTTTTCATTTTCCACATAAAATTTACTCCTTTGAATTTAACAGTTTAACATCATTGATAATTTCATCAAAAGGGGCATCAAGACCACTATAATCTTTCATTACAGTACCTTCTTTATTTATTAGATAAAAAGAGGTACCATGTATGACTTGATCGCCTGTTTTAGGTTTAATAGCGATAGCCTTAAAACTTTTTGCAGCAAAATCTTTTATTGTATTTTGTGAGTAACCCGTCAAAAAGTTCCAGCTAGATAAATCAGCATTATAATTTCCCGCGTATTCCTTTAACACTTCAGGTGTATCTATCGCTGGGTCAACACTAAATGAAATTAGTTGTACATTTAAATCCTCTTCTTTTAATTTCCCTTGAAGTTCGGTCATATTTGCCATCATCGGTAGACAGACCGTTGTACAATTTGTAAATACAAAATCGGCGATCCATACTTTTCCTTTTAAATCATCCAAACCCAATTTTTTTCCTTCTTGATTTGTAAAGCTGAATTCACTAACCTCCAAATTTAGTGGATTTTTAATTCCTTTCCCTTGTACGCAACCAACAAGCAACAAGCTGAACAGTGAAATTAAAATAAAACATAAACTTTTTTGCAAAACATCATCTTCCTTTCGCTCTTTATTTTGGTATGAAAATAAAAGATGCACCTCCATATATAATTTTAATACAAAAGGGTGAAAGAATAATGAAGTGCTGTTTAGTGCACCATAATCGAACGTTTATTTGACAATAGACGACTATCTGCTAGCCTACCAAAGATACCTTGTTTAGCGGACTTTTGGCTGGAGTAATCCGAGTTACAACGATTTTGTGTGGGATCCAATACTCGCTTTTTAATTGCAGATGAAATGATAATAATGGTCGATACAATCCCACAAGCTCCAATTTGGCATGCAGTTCTTGAAATTGCCAAAGAGAGGGAGATGGGCATAATCATTTTTAGCCATGAAGCGAAGCTGATTCAAAGACTTTGTCATCGAGTGATTGAGTTGAATAGTTTTATTTCACATTGATGTCTCACGGTTATCTTTTACCTAGTTACAGAGTCAAGGATACAAATGTCTACTTAGTGGTGATATCCTAATTTCTCCTTAAGTCATGAGGAGAAATCAGGATTTTTTCTCGGCATCGAAAATTAGCATTCTCCTGACGCTATCTCAATAAATTGAATCATCGTACAACGGAAGACGGATTCACTGAGCTATTAACTATTTAACACTCCGGCAAGTAGAAGACTTGTGCCGTCTTGAAGCGGACTTTACTTTTTTTTGACCAAGATATTGATGACGATCCAGAAAGGTTAGAGTGAACAGGCAGAATGTCTATTTAACTTGTATAATTCTGTTTTTTTATATCTTAGAAGTGCTTCGTATACAGCCATTCTGTTTTGAGCATTTAAAAAAGTAAATTTCAACATTTTATTTTGGATATATTTCAGAGATATTTACTCCTTCTATTGTTGCTTTTTTAAAGTGTTCTTAATATCCATTGAATTCTTGAGAATAGTGATTTTTAGATCTTGATAGATAAGATTAGGATTATGACTTACCCAATATTCATCATCTTTATAATGAAAGTTTAGTTCATCATCCATTGCGATGATGCTTTTGAATTCTAAGTATACTTTTTCCGTTTTGTATTTAACTCCTTTTTAATACCACGAGCCTCGGACTTTACTATTCTGGTATCATACAAATGTTCCGGTATTTAACAATCCTGAATTCGAAGCGGATTACCCAATTGCATCATTCAATTGTTGTTAAAAGTCAATAAAAAATCTAAACAGACTAATTTTTCGTAGCAGAATCACTTAATTTCGTGGCAGTTTATTCACGGTAATCTCTTCATGTTTAATCGTGATCCCCATCGGACATACTAAGGAAACAAGTTATATATGCGAGGGGAAGAATTGATGAACTTTTTTGAAAAGTGGGCATCAAATGGGCTGAAAGAATCTTTTGAAAAAGACACAAACCCAAAGTTAGATGAGTCCGAGATACCCCTAAGTACAAGTCTTCAAAAAAATATTAAACAAATTAAAGAGACGCTTGGAAATAGTACGGATATTGTAATTAGGGAAGTGTGTATAGGGAGATCGGGTAATTTGTCAATCGGACTTATTTATACTGATGGCTTGGCAGATCAAAAGGCCATCACGGACTTCATCATGGAGTCGTTGATGTTCGATATTAAAGGAACCCGTTTAGATAAAGAGATTCAATCATCTCGGGATGCTGTTCAGATTATTAAAAAATACACCTTAACGATTGCTGGTGTTAGTGATGTTTTAGACTATAGAACGTTGTACCACTCCGTTTTATCTGGTGATACGGTTATTCTAGTGGACGGACATATTGAAGGGATTGCGGCAAGTACCAAAGGTTGGAAGGATCGCGGGGTTACCGAAGCAACAGCAGAGACGGTTGTTCGTGGTCCGCGTGAAGCTTTCTCAGAAAGTTTACGTACGAACACCGCACTCATTCGACGCAAAATTAAAGATTCGAATCTCTGGCTTGAAACAATGCAAATTGGACGGATCACGCAAACAGACGTTTCAATGATGTATATCAATGGAATCGTCAATGAAGATATTGTCACTGAAGTTCGCACAAGGCTAAAGCAGATTGATATCGATGGCATACTGGAAAGTGGGTATATAGAAGAGCTAATCCAAGATGATACGTTTACGCCTTTCCCTACGGTGTACAATAGCGAACGTCCGGATGTCATCGCCGCGGAACTGATGGAAGGAAAGGTGGCTATCCTTATAGATGGAACTCCCTTTGTTCTTATCGTCCCGGCTCTGTTTATTTCGTTCATGCATTCAGCTGAGGATTACTATCAGCGGTCAGATATTAGCAGTCTTGTGCGGGTCATTCGGTATATTGGCATCTTTTTTTCTTTGCTTGGACCGTCCTTATATGTCGCCATTACAACGTTCCATGCCCATATGCTTCCCACATCGATGTTTATAAATATTGCTGCACAGCGGGAAGGTGTTCCGTTCCCGGCCTTCGTGGAAGCGTTACTAATGGAATTGGCATTTGAGATTTTACGGGAAGCAGGACTTCGCATGCCAAGAACGATTGGAACTGCGTTATCGGTCGTTGGAACATTGGTTATTGGTCAGGCGGCAGTGGAGGCAGGATTCGTTTCTGCTGTAATGGTTATCGTTGTTTCCTTAACAGCGATTAGTGGTTTTGTTTTCCCTGCTTATGGTATGTCTAGTGCATTCCGTATTCTTCGGTTCCCTATGATTGTACTAGCCGCCACATTCGGTTTATTCGGGATTATTGTCGGACTTTTCGCTCTAATTCTTCACGTATGCAGCCTTCGAACGTTCGGAGTTCCGTATATGAGTCCTTTTGGGCCTTTTAATCCCGCGGATCAGAAGGATGCAATTCTTAGATTTCCTAGATGGGCTTTACTATCACGTCCACGTCTCATCAATAAGAAAAACCCGATTCGGATAAAAGATGAGCTTACTCAGAAACTGAAGCCAGAGGGGTAAGAAACGAACTTTTGAAAGGGGTTGTAAATGTGAAACGGGTGATGCTCTATTCATGTGTACTCATTGTCATAACTCTTTTAATGACTGGTTGCTGGAGCAAGAAAGAACTAAATGAATTTGCAATTGTCGTCGCTGTCGGAATCGATAAAGTCGAAGAAGAATATGAAGTCACGGTCCAAATCGTGAATCCGAGTGAAATTGCTTCAAATAAATCGAATGGAGGGCGTACGCCAGTTGTCCTTTATCATGCAAAAGGAGGGTCCGTGTTTGACGCAATCCGAAAGTTGTCAACAATAACTCCAAGAAAGCCTTACTTATCTCATCTTGGGATGATGATTCTAGGCGAAGAATTAGCCGAGGAGGGAATTGCTCAAACATTAGACTTATTCGCAAGAGACCAAGAAATACGGGGAAACTTTCTCGTCGCCGTGTCCGATCAAGCACCGGCAAAAGACATACTGAGTATCTTGTCGCCACTCGAGAAAATTCCAGCAAATAAAATGTACAATTCCCTTAAAAATTCATCAGAAGTATTTGCAACCTCTACTCCCACCAAATTTGATGATTTACTCAAAGATCTTGAGGGAAAAGGAAAGAATACTGTTTTAACAACGATTCGTATTATGGGAAACCCCGAAGAAGGTGCAAGCAATGCCAATGTGGAGAAGACTCGTCCTGCCGCTTATTTGCACTACCCAGGTATGGCCGTATTCAAAAACGAAAAAATGGTTGGCTTATTGAACGAAGAGGAAAGTAAGGGCTATAGCTACATTAAAGACATGGTTAAAAGCACGGCGACCATTATTGCATGTCCCGAAGAAGGAACTATAACTACAGAAGTGATGGATTCTAAAACAAAAGTGAACGGGAAAATGGTTAAAGGAAAGCCTAGTATTGAACTAGAAATCCATTCAAATCAAAATGTAGCAGAAGTGGATTGCCCTATTAATTTAGGAAAGGAAAAAACGATTGCCGAGTTAGATAAAATATCGAGCAAAACACTTAAAGGAATTGTTACAAATACGCTTGATACTATTCAAAACAAATATGAAGCCGATGTGTTTGGGTTCGGTGAAGCGATTCATCGTGCAGATCCAAAAGCTTGGAAGAAGTTAGAGAAGGACTGGGAGAATATTTTCTCGGAACTTGAAGTACATGTAAAAGTTGATGTGAAAACAAAAGGGTTGGGTACCATTGTTAACACAATAACAAAAAAGCAGAAGGAGTAAACACTATGTGGATGATCTTAGGGATAGTCATCGCGGTCGCAGGAACTTTCATAACTGAAGCTCCTGCTTTATTAAAGAAGGAAAGTATGAAGGATTTCCGTGTGTTCTCGGTTCTCCTCTTTTTCGGGACAGGCCTCAGTTTTGCACTGAGTTTTAACGTAGCCGTTCCAAATCCAATTGACTGGATTGAATTCGTTTATAAACCCATTACAGTCTGGTTCCAAACGACTTTTAAATAAATTAATCTTTCACAAAGTACAGTAGCCTAAAAGAGGTAGGTAAACAATGGAAACCATAAAAATAAGTGTTCGTCAATTCACAATCTTAATCATTTTATTCTTAACAGGCTCTTCTATTTTACTTATACCAGGAATTTTAGCCCAAGTAACAAAACAAGATGCATGGATTACCGCTATTCTTGGTGTAGGTATCAGCCTATTGTTAGTATTATTATACAATGCAGTGGGAAGTATTGAACCGTCAATGACTCTTGTCGGGATGAATGAGAAAGTATTTGGCAAATGGGTTGGAAAAATTGTTACGACTGTTTTTCTATTCTTTACATTAGTCGTCTCCTCAGAATTGCTCTATTTTATGGGTTCTTTCATGAAAATACAAATCATGCCAGAGACACCCCTGATAGCTTTCCATCTGCTATTTTTCAGCGTTGTCATTATTGGTGTGCGTTACGGGTTGGAAACCATTGCTCGTTTTGCGGAAATCATTTTCCCTTTTTTTATTTTACTATTCATTTTAACTGTCCTCCTCCTTTCTCCGAATATCGAGATTCAAAATGTTCAGCCCATTTTAGAAACAAAGCCGAAACCGATGATATACAGTATCCTCCTGTTTGTAAGTTTTTTTTCATTTTCTCCAATTGTACTATTAATGATTTTCCCCAATACTGTGAATAACCTACTACTTGCAAAGAAAGCTTTTTTTAAAGGAACATTGATAGCTGGAATCATTATAATTATCTTTACTTTACTTACTATCTTGGTTTTAGGTGAGAAGGACACTTCTCAATTAATGCATCCTACCTTTACTTTAGCAAAAAGAATCGAAATCGGAAATTTTATACAAAGACTAGAAATGATTGTGGCATTCATATGGATCGTCACACTTTTCTTCAAGCTAATTCTCTATTTCTATGCAACTGTAGTAGGATTTGCCCAACTAGTAAGCATAAAAGATTATCGACCGCTTACGCTACCTTTGGGACTGATTGTCGTTGCACTATCTGTCATTGTACATCCTAACATTGTTCACTCAATGGAATATAATAAAGGCGCTTGGCTCCCTTTTGGTGCTACCTTTGGTGTTTTACTTCCCTTGTTGCTGTTGGTAGTAGCAAAATTCAAAAAGAATTAATAATAATTTGGGTGCCCACTAGCGTTAACGCAACGGTGTCCATGATTGATCAAAATGGGAGCTGTATGTAGTACCGAATGATTAATTAATAATATATGGAAAGACTCTACTCATATGCTATACAATCATGCATTTAAGTCTGTTATGGCAGGAATATTTATTTCCTTTACACATGAAACAGGCGATAAATTAATAACGCAATGGACAATAGCTACAATGTCTTGTACAGGAATACGTGTACCTTGATACATCATAATTGCCTTTTCTACACCTTCTTCATAAGGTATTTCAGCAGCAAGCTCTCCTGGATTAATACACGTTACAGAGATCCTATCTTTTCTCGTATGCTCGCGTAAAGCATTTGTAATACCACGTAAGCCAAATTTAGATGTGACAAATGAAACTTGTGCATTATTCGTATTATCTAAACCTGCTGTTGAACCCATTAATATAATTTTTCCGTTTTTCGCTTGTCTTAAATTAGGTAAAAGCGCCTGAATATAAGTGATAGTCGAAGTTAAATTAATATTAATTATGTTCGAAATTTCCCCAACTTCATCCTTATCAAACGTATAGTCATCTTCAAAACCACGCTTTTCCCATACTCCGACATTATAAATTAATACATCAATAGGAATGTCGTTTAATGTTTCTTTTAAAGAAGGAATTTGTTGTTGACTAGATAAATCAATTGTAAGCCATTTACGATTTACGCCATCATTTATATCTAAACTACTTGGTCGTGTGCGTGACACCACCCATACTGTATCTCCCTTAGTGGGTAAGCCTTTTACAAATGCATCGCCTAGCCCATGGCTTGCTCCAAATATAATAAAGTTCTTGCTCATCCTATCACCCCTTCTAAATAACTATTCTTATTAAGAATAATTATTATAAAAATAAGTAACAACTAAAGTGCTTTATTGAAATGTTGGTTTTGAAAAATATAGATTAAGAATAATTCATCATTTTTTTCCATAGTAGGATTAATCTCTCTATGGTGGCTTTTTTTGCTGCATGGATGGCTAACGGGGGCTTTATTGTAACAACGGAAAATCGTCTATCGACGGTCTTTTTTATTTGTCGAATTAAAGAGGTATTGGTATGAATAATGACGAAAAAAGATATAGAGCATTGTTCTTATTCAACTAACGGGGTAAGAATTATTAGGAAGAAAAGGTTAAACCAAACGGAGGAGTCAAAATGAAATTATCTAGCTTTAATACGTTTACAGAAAAAGCTTTTAAAGGAAATCCTGCCGCTGTGTGTTTGTTAAGTGAGGAAAAAGCTAGAAATTGGATGCAGAATGTTGCAAAAGAAATTAATTTACCGGTTACTGCTTTTATTAATCGCAATAATAATGAATACCATTTACGCTGGTTCACTCCTTCTACAGAAATACCTATTTGTGGACACGGAACACTAGCAAGTTCCTTCTTTTTATGGAAAAACGGGTACGTGGAAAAAGAAAAAACCATTAATTTTTATACAAAAAATGGTATTCTCAAATCACGATTTGTAGATGAATGGGTTCAATTAGAGTTTCCTTCGATTCTTGAAGAGAAGTCGATTGCTCCTGATTTATTGATTGAGGCTTTAGGTGTTGAACCTACATATGTTGGAAAAAACCAATTAGATTATTTAGTGGAAGTAAAATCAGAAGCTATTATAAGGGATTTAAAACCAAGGATAGACCTGATTGCCCAATTACCAGCCCGTGGAGTTATTGTTACAAGTCATTCAAGTTCAAATGAATATGACTTTGTTTCACGTTTCTTTTCCCCAGCTCAAGGTCTTAATGAGGATTATGTGACTGGTTCAGCACATTGTTGTTTAGGTCCATATTGGAAGGGGAAATTACAAAAAAGTGAGTTTACTGCTTACCAAGCTTCCGATAGAGGGGGCATTTTAAAAGTTAAAGTTATAGATGATAAAGTTTTACTATCAGGAAAAGTAGTGACAGTATTTGAAGGTGATTTGACTATTTAATATTAATAATCCCTTATTCAACTAACGGTTGCTTTAGTTGAACAACTGGAGATCGTCTATAGATGTTCTTTGTATTTGTAGTTGTTTGCAGAATGGTTAAGTAAGTACAGAGTAAAAAGCGGTCCTCACAGATTATTGTGGAAGGGCCGCTTTTCTTACGATTAGTCAAGTATCTTAGATAACTTTTCTCATTTCCTCTGAAGAAATTTTTTCATGAACATTCATGCATTATGAGGATTTTGATTGTTGATCCACACCAAATAAGCCTAATGACTTTTCGTTTTTTCACAAGGCTTGAATATGTTAAAATGATGCTACGGCTATACTAGGGGGCTAACCTGTAGTCGTAGTTTTGATTATGTGTTACAAGAAAGAAAATCGTCTTTAACAACTTGTTCACGCATGCGATGGAGGCAACCTTATGACATTTATTGTAGGGTTGCGCTTTTAATTTATCGTAATACTCCACGATATGATTTCCACCGAATCGTCGCTGTTTAATCATGTTCTGAACGTTTAGATACATGATTTTACGCAAGTGCTTATTCCCACGTTTATTGATTTTATCTCTCGCTAAAAATTTCCCTGATTGGTATCGTCTAATATCGATACCTGCATATGCATTTAGCTGTCTGTTGTTGTCAAACCTACGAATGTCGCCAATTTCCGCTATGATTCGGACGGCCGTGTTCGCTCCAATAGCAGGGAGACTACGTAAAATTTCATATTCTTTAAGTGCCTCGGCAAGGGACTCCATTTTGTCGATGCATTGATTCTTCTGAAGAAGGAGCTCTTGATATCGTTTTGCATATACACGTACTTGATCACACAGTACATCAGTTGAAGAGGCGGCTGGTGTGTAGTGCAAAATAGAAGTACATAGAATTGCAAAGGAAAAGTACATAACGTTGCAACACAAGTTTCAACAAAAAAAGGCTTGCCAGCCTTCCAAAATTTCTCTACTGTATTGGTGTCGAATCAAATCAGTGGAGGTTGAAAGGAATGCTGGCAATGCCTGAAATTAATTGTATCAAATTAATGAGGAATCAGAAATCATTATCTATTAATCACATATCAAAAACTCTTGGAATCAATTGGAGAACTGCTAAAAAGTATGCAGATGAAGATGATTTGCCTGTAGAAATAGAAAGAAAAAAGTCAGGAATGATGTATGAACAAAAATGGGGAGAAATTGTTGGAGATTGGCTTTGGGAAGATCAAAAGCTCAAAAGAAAAGAAAGAAGGAATAACAAAGGAATCTTTTCTGCCTTACAAGAAATGGGGTTTAGGGGGTCCTACCGGACTGTCTCATATTTTATTAAAGAATGGCGCGAAGGAAGAGAAGATGTTGAAGATGAGACTAAAGATAAAAACTACGAGCGCTTAATCCACCCTCCCGCTGAGGCACAATTAGATTTTGGATTGATGCAAGCTGTTCAAGATGGAAAATATAAAGACATCCATTGCCTAGTCATGTCACTTCCCTTTAGCAACGCTGCTTATGTAATTCCATTACCGGCGGAAAATCAAGAGTGTCTTTTACATGGCATGAAAATGATATTCAAACAACTAGCAGGGATTCCTAAGAAAATCCGTATTGATAACATGAAAACAGCCGTCATTAAACCAAGGAACAGAAATGAGGAGGCTGTATTCACAGATGAATTTCTTCACTTTTCGAATCATTATGGATTTGAACCCCAAGCCTGTAATCCTTATTCCGGCAACGAAAAAGGAAGTGTAGAAAATAAAGTCGGCTACGTTCGATATAATTTCATAACTCCAGCACCCGTCATAGAGGATTTGGAATATCTAACCCGGCTACTTGAACAACAGCTTACAACGGATCGTCAACGCATACACTATAAAAAACAAGTACCGTTACAAGAGCTATTGGAGGAAGAGCATCAATATCTTTTGGAGTTACCTGAAGAAGAGTATCCTGTTTTCAAAGAAGAAAAAGTGAAAGCAAATAAATATGGAGAAATCACTTTAGACAAAGTAAAAGTCTATGTTCCGAAAGCTTACAATTATACAGGTTTATCTGTCGTAAAATATTGGAATCGATTCAAGGTACTATCTCCCCATGGAGAAGTCTTGTATGAAGATAATCGTCCGTATATGCACAAGAATCGTGAGATTCCGTGGAAATCCATCTTAAAAGCGTGGTTAAGTAAGCCGCGTTCAGTACCCTATTCTCGTTTTTCAACTTATCTTCCAGGTCGAGTATATGAATACTTTAATATCTCGAATCTTTCGATTCGTAAGGAACGCATAAATTGGGTACTAGCACTACTAGCCACTCATGATATGAATGAAATCAATAATGAGTTTTATGAGCTATTGAATGGACAAACAGACGCTTTAAAAGACCCGGAAGCACACCCTTATGACGTTGATTGGAACAAGTATGATCAGCTTCAGAAAGCACCAGAGATTGAAGGTGAGGTTCGTTGACTACAAATTTAGATACTATGTGTAAAACTTTACGTTTAGCTCATGTCAACGATATTTATTCTGGTATATCATATGAAAATCCAGCTCAATTTCTAGAAGATTTATTTCAAAAAGAGCTTCAGCTGCGAGAAGAAACGAAAGTCGAACGATTAATAAAGCAGGCGAAATTTCATCAAAAGAAGTCACTTTCATCATTTCAATGGAAAGAACAGATTCATTTCCCCGCTCACATTGACTCGCATGAGCTATGTACACTAAATTTTATAGGCCGTAATGAAAATTTAATTTTAACCGGTGCTCCTGGAACTGGAAAGTCTCATTTAGCGACCGGTATTGGATATGAGGCCTGTAAGCAAGGTTTAGAGGTTCGCTTTTATAGAGTTTCGGACTTGGGAGAAGCGCTCGAAAGAGCATGGCGAGATGGCAAGCTATCTCAGTTTAGATGCCGCTTTAAAAATGTGGATTTAATTATATTGGATGAAATGGGTTACGTTCCATTCAATAAAGAGGGAGCAGAGCTCCTCTTTCAGCTCATCTCGGATTGGTACGAACAGAAAAGTTTAATTATCACTTCAAATTTAGAATTTAGCCAATGGAATCGTGTTTTTAGCGATTCTAGATTGACTGCTGCATTGGTAGATCGAGTGATACATCATGCTCATATTTTGAATTTTACAGGAGATAGTTTTAGAGTAACAAACGCTTTATCACGTCAGAAATAAATACTGATTTGAAGGCTGGCAGGCTTGTGTATTTTCCTTTGCAATCTTCTGCACTTTTATCTTGCAAAACACAGCTGGGTAAGATTGTTTTGCTGCCTCGAGTAGTTCAACTGCCTTTTCCTCCGCTTTTTTAACGGACAATCGTTTATTTGTATTGGCAAGTATCCGATTTTTAATGACCGTCTTTGATTGATTTATGACAAGATCTGGATGCGGATATAATTGTACTACGTTCAGGAATAGCTCGGATTTGGTTGTGAATATCTTCTCGAGCTCAGGAAAGGTTTCCTGAATGACCTTATGCATTCGGCTCCGGGCGACGCTCAATTCATCGTCCAATTCACTGTAATGCCTAGACATTCGTTTCAGTTGTCTGTAAACATCATCCGACACTGTTTCAATCCGTCTTTCGGTCGTAAAGTGTGTGAGTGCCAATTGATGTGCATCACTTCGATCCGTTTTGTGCATACGCAAAGAATCGCATTGGAGTTTTGCTTCCAAGGGATTTAAAAGACAATACCTGTATTTGTTCTCTATCATAAAACGTTCCAGAGGCCTTGAGTAGACACCTGACGCTTCAAATACGATGTGAGGATGCTCTCCATATCCGTCAATTAAGTCATCGATCAAAACTTTGAGTTCGATGAACTCGGGACGATTGTGCTCGATTTCTTTCTCCAACTCACACTTCTTCAGCGCGTTATAAACGACCATATAGCTCTTTCCCATACTGACATCAAATGCGATGACGTGTTTCATATTCACCCTCCTTGTGTGTTTTAAAGACCTCACCTTCACCTTATCGATTCCCATTTCTTATACACGATCTCGATGGATCCAACATACTTAAACCTGATTCAAATAAGGGGAGTGAAGTAGGTCGGTTTTTTATACGGATTCAAGACCCCAAAGCTGCCACGACCTATTCTTCACCTCTACTATATAAAAAAATAGTAGTGCTAACCAATGCCTTGGTCTGCACTACTGATCTTAGTATGTTTCTTATTGAGTAATGGAGTTAACTACTTCCGTGAACAAGCGTTATGTTAACCCGATATGCATGCAGCATACATTCACGTTCAACATTAAATGTGTTGCGGATCTCGTTTTGCTAAATCGATTTTCTTCTTCAACTAACCCGCAGGTTAGTAAAATAAAGATATAGATAGAAAAAAGCTGTTCATCCAAACTTATTGATTGTTTGAATGAACTTTTATATACTAACATACAAATGACTGTTTGAATGAAGAGTTTAGAGACTAAATCGAGGAGGGTAAATAAATGGACTATTATGATGTAGTTATAGTTGGAGCAGGGCAAGCAGGGATTGCTATGGGGTCCTATTTAAAGCAAGAAGGGCTTTCATTTATTCTATTAGACTCTAACGTAAGAATTGGAGATTCATGGAGACAACGATACGATTCATTAGAATTATTTACCTCTAGAAAGTACAGTTCTCTACCAAAGTTACAAATGAATGGTTCATCAAATGGATTTCCTACAAAAGATGAAATGGCCGATTATTTAGAGCACTACGCCACTCATTTTGGTTTACCTGTGAAACTCAATACCAGCGTAATTAATATGAAAAAGAACCGTGAAACGTTCAAGGTAGAAACAAATCAAGGAATCATTGAAGCAAATCAAGTTGTGATTGCATCAGGTGCGTTTCAAAAACCTTTTGTTCCACCAGTTATACTAGATAAAAGGGAAAAGCCATTTCAAATTCATTCTTCCTCGTATTTTTCCCCTAAGCAAATTCTAAAAGGTTCGGTATTAGTGGTGGGGGGGGGGAATTCAGGGGCACAAATTGCAGTTGAATTAGCACAAGAGAGAAATGTAACCTTAGCTGTAAGTCATCCATTTAAGTTTTTGCCACTTCGTTTTTTAGGAAAAAGCATATTTTACTGGTTAGAACTTTTTGGACTATTGTATGCTGGAGTCAATACAAAAAAAGGAAGTTGGTTTAGGAAACAAAGTGATCCTATCTTTGGATACAAATTAAAAACATTAATAACTGAACGTAAAGTTAATGTAAAGCCAAAGGTAGTAAGGGTCGAGGGAAATGAAGTTCTGTTTGAAGATAATAGCGTACATTCATTCGAAAATATTGTATGGTCAACCGGTTTTATTCCTTCCTATGATTGGATTCGTATAGATGGTGTTACTTCATCAAATGGAAAACCTGTTCAGGAAAGAGGTATAAGTCCGATTAAAGGTCTTTATTTTATAGGTTTACCTTGGCAGTATCAACGTGGGTCAGCCTTGATATGTGGTGTTGACCGTGATGCAAAACATCTAATTCCCTATATTATTGAAGCAAATTAATTCTCATCTTGAATACAACAGCTTATGATTTGGTTTGTTTCTTCTTGGAAATCACTACATCAATCACGATACCAATAATTGTTATTTTCCCGAGGATTACAATTATATACTTTAAAAGCTTTGACCCATTATGTGTCATAAGGGCGTTTATTATTATCGCAGCCACCAATATAGCCATTCCTAGTTGTGCCACGAATCCATTATTTGGGCGCTTCTTCTTAAAAATCTTAATAGATAAAAACAGAATTATAATCACCAGTAAAAATAGATTACTCATTTTCTGCCACCTCATTAATTTACAGATGTTATTCCACAAAAACGACCGATTTTCGAATTATCAAAATCCAACTTATCTACGTAATTGTATCAAACTTTTTGATACGTTTTCGAGATTGGCATCAATTCACCCTATCGCATTTCTGATTTAATTAGGGTGCAATTTAAACATGTACTGGATCCTATAAACAACGTGCGTGCGCACTTGATTGAACAAAAAACCGGGAAGGAAATTAAGGTCGCCCTTTCTAAAGGGGTCAAAAAAGCGATCGAGGCGTATGCTGATCAGCATTACGAGGGGGATCCGGAAGCCTGTTTATTCAGGAGCCGTAAAGGTACGAATCAAGCGATTAGCTGGGTCCAAACCTAGACAATTATAAGTGATGCAGCGAAAGAGTTAGGTCTTGAAAACATCGGGACGCATTCCCTAAAAACGTTCGGCTACCATCAGATAAAGAGAGGAACCAATATTACGCTCTTGATGAAGATATTTAACCATAGTTCCGAGGGTGTTACGTTACGGTATATAGGCATCACACAGGACGATATGGATGTAGCTGTTCAAGCCCTGGATCTTTAAGGGCATCCATCCGAATGATTCTTAACGTGTGAACTGTATAGGATAAAAAAATGCCTTAAGGGAACCTTAAGGCATTCACTAATAACTACTTACGGGATGTTTACAGTAAAAGAAAGACTTGCAAAGGGGATATTCACTCCTACATTAACTTGTCTTAGGCCCTGATTGACTGCCCATCCAACTACACCAGCCGTTGAGGCAGTGATAGCAGCAGCTGCGCCCATACCCCAGGGGCCCGCAGCGGCAATCTGTTTCACGTGCCAACCAACGTACCCTCCTGCAAATGGACCCGCTACTACAGCATTCATTGCTCTAACTTTTGGACCTAATTTGAGGTGTAAACCTACAAAACCTTGAAGTTGTTGTTCTCCTTCGTTTTCGTTAAAAGTTAAATCACTTGAACTAATTGAAGTTATTAGTTCAGCATCACTTTCTGAAATTCCCATTTCCATAAGAGTTTCTTTATCGGCAGTAAAAATAACATTTCCGTTTACGTCTTTTTCAAAGTAGTCGGATAGTTTTTCTGCCATCTGAATTTGGTTTTTATCTACATTAATATCATCCGTGGCAAATTTCCAATCAATGGAGTTTTTACTTTCACCATAACTAACTCCACTAGCATGACTGTTCATTGGAAAAGAAAAACTAAAGGCAATGGCAACAATGCTTAATACAGTGAAAAATCTTTTAAACATACGAACCCTCCTAGTTATTTTTTTAACAATGGAAGCACATACATCATGATGTAAATTTATGGTACACTTGTAAAAATTAAATAGCAAGGAGAATGGTAAAGTGTATTTACTTTTATTCACCATAATTTATTGCGTAATAACGCAGGTTTTGGATATATCTTATGAACTTGCTATGGGAGTTTTTATAATAGGTTTAGGTCTTGTAAAAGGATTTTTAAGCGAAGAAAAACAAGATATCTTTAATTTAAAAAAGGCTAAGTACTTGTACGAAAAAATCGGATTTAAAGACTCTGTAATAGAGCTATTGTCTTTAATATTAATTTTTATTAATTCATATTTAATCGAATATGAACACTTCTCCATTTTTGAATTTGTTTATATGTTTTTTCTTATTGCACTTGTATACCGTTTTCTATTTTGGGGCATAACACGAAAAATAAGAAAAAGAGTCCAACTTTATGTTGTAAAATCCAATGGTAAACTGTGATTTTAGCATAAGTATTAACTTATGCAGCCTTAAAATAACTTCAAGTAAATACAAAATAACCTTAATAATTAATCTCTCGTTGAACGACTGATTGCTTTTGAAGCAGTAAAGAAAAGTAAGCCGCTTAGAGCATAAACCCACCATTCCAAGCTGATGTCAGAGCCAAAGTCAGGTACCAGCCAGATTGTTGAAAAAATAACACCGAATGTAACAACTCCGAAAACCCCACCTTGCCAATATGCATTACGCTTCTTTTTCTTCGGCTTAAATAACGTTGCTCGGATCATTTTAAAGATGATTATAATACCGAAAAAAGTTAAACCCATTGTTACAACTAGCAGAGTTAACAAATTTCCAAGAGAAACGGTAGAATCTACCTCTGTAAAAAGTGATAGAAGTCCAAAGATAATTCCATAGGTTATACTGAACCAGCCGGCCAAACCCAATATCTGAGACAGAACAAATAGTGCAACACTACGTTTTTTCTCCTGCGGTAAATTTTCAATCAGCTCATCAGCATAGTCTATCGGACGATTACCAAATACTTGCGCAGTACGAGGCTTGTCGATAGTTTAGTAGCTCAAGAAATACAACTTATACCTTTTGTCGGAGGAGCTCAAGCGCTTGGAGAACTAACAAAGGCTATTGGAAATGGTAATGTGACATTAGCTACTTTAAAGTCAGTTCTCAAGAAACTTGGTAAATCTATACCTGCAGTTGGAACACTTGTGTCAATGGTTACATATTTTAATACGAATCATAAAGCCAATGTTTCTAGGGATGGTCTCAATGGAAATTCAGTTCGTAGAGGATTTGTTTGTTGATGTTAGAGATGAGTAAAAAAAAGAAGATTTTTTATTTTGTATATTGTACTGTTTTGTTAATCTCGAGTATTGGATTTATCATCTTTAACTATACTAACGGGTATCCTATTGGAGGAATGGTGTTTCTTTTAATAGGTATGTTGATTGCGATAACGTTGCTTATTATCAAGTAGGCGAGATTAGTAATATATATTTTAATAAAATATATATAACGTTTAGTATGTAAAAAACAGGGACCTTTGTGAAAAAGCGCAAAGGTCCCTGTTTTTTTATTATGGCTTGGCAGTGGATATAGGGAAAGTGTCAACGGTAAATGTCTGACTGAAGCAAAGCGGAAGGAATTTAAGGAGTTGATACGAGAGATTGTTTTCACACTCCTTTGTTCTTCCAACCCCCGTACCGTGGATGTGAGGTAATCGCACGGACAGTTGAAAAATTACGTCCACTTTATGAAAAACACTATGACTGGGTAGATTTATAATCTTCAACAAACGGGCCAAATTCGCGGGATCACCTTAGGAAGAATTCGGGCATTTATCGACAAAATTACGATCAGGTTAACTAGTGGTTAGTTAACTCGCTGAGAGTTATTTTAGTACCTTGCATTGGTTAATACTATGTGATATTATTAATTACATAAAGGTACTGGATAATGTGCAGTAGTGAATAATGTGGTGGAGGAGGTAGGAATAAATAATGAACGTACAGTTTAAAAAGGGTGTTTTAGAACTTTGTGTACTGGTTTTATTAGATAAGCAAGATAGTTACGGATATGAACTCGTTCAAAAAGTCTCGGAGCAAATTGACATCTCTGAAGGCTCTGTATATCCCCTATTAAGGCGGTTAACAAAAGAAGGCTACTTTACTACGTATTTAAAGGAATCATCAGAAGGACCGCCCCGTAAATACTACAAGCTAACGGATAATGGAAGATTATTTCTCCACAAACTGCTCCAAGAATGGAAGGAATTCTCCAATGGAGTAAATCAAATAATAAAAGAAGGTGTTAATTTTGAATAAAAGACAATTTTTATCCAGTTTAGATTCTTCGTTAAAAAAACTCCCTTCAAACGAACGTCAAGATATTCTACAAGATTTTGAGGAGCATTTTACCATTGGTTTACACGAAGGGAAAACAGAAGAACAAATCTCAGATTTACTTGGTTCCCCACATCAGATAGCAAAAGAAATGGCTGCATCGTATCATCTTGAAAGAGTGGAAGGAACAGCAACGATGGGAAATATTATGCGAGCAGTATGGGCCACTATTGGATTAGGATTTTTTAACCTAGTAATAGTGCTTGGGCCATTTATTGCGCTAACCGCTGTAATTATCGCAGGTTGGATTTCGGGAATTGCATTTATTGCTTCTCCTTTAATGATCTTGGTTAATTTCGTTATATCTCCAGAAACATTTGAGCTTTTTAACCTATTCATTTCAATGGTAACCTGTGGAATTGGGTTTTTTATCGCAATCGGGATGTACTTCGCAACCCGTACATTAACGCAAGGTTTTGTTCGATATTTAAGATTCAATGTAAAACTTGTTAAAGGAGGATTAAATCATGAGTAAGATAAAAAAAGCCTCAATCGTTGCTTTAATGCTACTTATAATTGGTATTATCGGAAGTGTCCTAACAATTAAGCCCATGATCCAATCAAAATCAATATCATCTGAACGGGTTATTAGTGAACAGTTCAGCCATATCGATATTAAAACGGATAATGCTGGGGTTGAAATTTTACCAACCACTGATGCAATTGCTAAAATAGATGTAACGGGTAAAGTTGGAGATGCCTCGAATTATCACTTATCCATTGATGTTGAGGGCTCTATACTTTCTATCGGTGTAAAACATGAACAACGAAGTTTGATTAATTTCTTTCCATCATCATTATCGTTAAAAGTATATGTGCCAGAAAACATATATGAATCCTTACAGATAAAAAGTGACAACGGACAAATTATAGCAGGTGATATCCAGGCAAAGGAAATACATGTAGAAACAGATAACGGAAAAATTAAAATGAGGAATGTTGAAGGCGATACGATCATAGCAAAAACGGACAATGGGTCAAGTTATCTTGAAAATGTCAAGGCTTCTATTGCCACAATAAAGTCTGATAATGGGGAAATTGTTTTAAAGGATATTGATGCTCATATTATTGCTAAGGTGAACAATGGAAGAATCTCACTTGTGACAAATCACTTAGATAATCCCATAGAATTTGAAACAAGTAATGGACGTATCAATATTCAAACGAGGGAAAAACCAAAGAATGCTACAATTGATGCAGATGTTAAAAATGGCAGTGTTAAAATTTTCGATAGCTCAAGTAGATATGCTGTTTCTGGAAACGGGGAAAACCAAATAAAGTTGATTTCTACTAATGGAAGTATAATTGTGGAGGAAAAGCAAATCGACTAATAGGGTTTGGTTTTTATCTGCACCTTCAATTTTTTATTCCGCAATCGGGTGCATTCCTGCACTTGGAATGGATTAATGAATTATTTCAACAGTATGGATACTATGTTGTATTAATTGGATTGATGTTAGAATACATAACTCTTCCATTTCCAGGGGAGCCAACATTAATTTATGCAGGATATTTAGTACATACGGGAGACTTAAACTTACTGGTATTAATTTTGTTGGCGTTTATTGGAACAAGTGTAGGGATAACGATTCAGTGCTTTTTAGGTAATAAACTTGGCATGCCCTTTATACAAAAGTATGGAAAATATGTGTTTTTGACACAAAAAAAGATTGATTTAACAAAAAAATGGTTTGAAAAATATGGATACTTCCTGCTTTTCATTGGACTCTTCATTCCAGGTGTACGTCATTTTACTGGATACTTTGCAGGAATAATCAACTTATCATTTCGCCGTTTTGCAATAATCATTTATTCAGGTGCTTTGTTTTGGGTATCTTTCTTCTTAATAGGTGGTTACTTGTTAGGTGAAAAGTTGCATCATATCATTAATATGATGGGACAACACATTGGGAAGATTATTATTGGCGTTATTGTAATTGCAGCTATTATGTTAGGCATTCGTTTCCTTGAAAAATTGAAACGTTTATTTATACAAAACACAAATTAAATTGGAGGTATATTATTACTGTGAAGAATATACCCAGTATGATTACAATCGGAAACTTTATTTGCGGGATTCTTGCAATTTGCTCTTTGTTTTTTCATGATATCTATGCAGCGGCGTTCTTCATTTTTGTTGGAATGTTTCTCGACTTTTTCGACGGCATGGTCGCACGTAAGCTAAATGCCGTTTCGGATATTGGCAAGGAACTTGATTCTTTTGCAGATTTGATAACGTTTGGTGTGGCTCCATCTATGCTCGCTTACAGTGTAACGTTGCATAACATTCCGTTTATTGGGATTTTGTGTACGCTGGCATACAGCATTTGTGGAGTGATTCGTCTTGCCAGATTTAATGTTCATCAAAGCAAGTCTCCGACGTTCATTGGAATGCCGATTCCATTTGCAGGAATCTGTCTTGTTCTATTAAGTTTCATGAATAACTCACTCGTATTAGTAATAGGCATATGTGGACTTTCTTATTTGATGGTGAGCAAAATTAAGTTTCTACACTTTAAAAAATTGGTGGTTGAAGATTCAGAGGAGAGCACATGGAAATAATTCAGGAATTAATTGCATCTTATGGGTATCTAGCAATTTTTATAATGTTGGTTCTTGGAATCGTTGGTATTCCGATACCAGATGAAGTCCTATTGGTGATTGTTGGTTATTTAACAAGTATTCATGCGCTAGATTATAAACTTGCTATTTTTATTAGCTTTGCAGGAGCACTTATAGGGGTGATGATCAGTTATCTAATCGGAAGAAAAGCTGGTCGTCCTTTAATAGTCAAATATGGAAAGTGGATAGGGCTGAAAGAGAAGAGAATAATGAAAGTAGAAAGGTGGATGAAGAAATACGGTGAGTATTCAATTGTTTTCGGATACTTCATTCCTGGTTTTAGACAAATAATCTGTTGTTTTGCAGGAATCGGCAAAATGGAATTAAAAACATTTATTACATTCACTGCAATCGGTTCTTTTTTATGGTGTTTCACTTTTATTACAATTGGAAAGGTCATTGGGATTATAAATGATTAATACAAGCCCATTCCCTATCTTGGGGGTATTTTCATTGTGTGTGAGCCCATGCTATAATGAGAGGCTTAGGATAATTACGGCTTTTACTCATAACTCAACTTTCGCAGAGTGAAATCGGCAAACAAGCCTTGATATAATTACATAAGATTGCCCTTTCGAAATTCACCGGGCTAGCCGAAGCCGAGATAAGAAAACAGGCAAGATACCAATTTAAACAATTTGGTTGAAGGAGAGTTGCAGGATGAGTTCTTTGTGGAAGGTAGCTATCATAACGCCCTAAGAATGTGTATGTTTCAAAAACAGTACCTAGAAATGAAATAATACGTTTCCGTATCTCCCTCCTGAAGAAGGAGGGAGATGTAGACTGTAGACAAATCCCTAAGGTTTAGGGGCTTTTTTATTCTTCTTATGGTGCGATAATTCAAAGGTTTAATCACTTTCTACGAAACCCCCTTTCGAATGTAACATAATATAAATATGTTACATTCGCGAAAAGTCTCCCTCTTATTTAGAAAGGGAGACTTTTTCATCTGTTTAAGGTGTCGAAACTCTTGGAAATTGACACCAAAACGTGAGGGTTTTATTATCAAGCAACAGCCTTAATGATGTAAAAAGAGTGAACCAATTTTTGGTTCACTCTTTTTTGGTGTGTCCAGCATGGACGTAATCTATAGGGTGGAAGTCTCGAACTGTGAAGGTAGAAGTAACAGTTAGCTTAACGCAAGGGTGTCCATGGCGACGTGGAATCTGAAGGAAGCGGGCGGCAAACCTCCGGTCTGAGGAATACGAACTTCATATAAGGTTAAGTACAATTGGGTGAGTTTTCCAAACAAAACAAAGCCCTTTCTACCGAAGGTTGTACGGAGTAAATGAAGCAGATAGGTGGAGGGAAAGATTACGTTCTTACCTGGGGAGGTCTGACTGATACGCCAAGTACACTTGGTAACCTATCCAGTGATGGCGGTCAGAAGTCAGCAGAGGTCATAGTACCGATTGGTCTAGAACAATTGGGAAGGACTGAACGATTAATGAGAGAATAGCCCTTGGCATTCCGAAGTTTACAATGACCACAGAAAACAAATGACCTCACTTGAGAGAAAGTAATGGTGAATTCCATGAGGATCCTCAGGGTGGAGTAAACTCGGGCATAAAGAGAACAGTTATTCACGGAAGGAAGAAATAAAGATGCTTATGAATCAAATCTTGTCACGGGAGAATATGCTTCAAGCACTTAAACGTGTGGAGAAGAATAGAGGGAGCCACGGAGTAGACCTGATGCCCGTACAAACCTTACGTCAGCACATCCTCGAAAACAGGACAACCTTTCAGGAGCAAATTCGAAATGGAACTTATGAACCGCAACCAGTCCGCAGAATCGAAATCCCGAAACCTGACAGCGGAATGCGTTTATTAGGTATCCCAACTGTAACAGACCGTTTGATTCAACAAGCAATTGCGAAAGTGCTATCTCAACTATATGATCCAAGCTTTTCAGACCATAGTTATGGCTTTCGAGCAAATCGAAGTGCACATGACGCGGTAAGAAAGGCAAAAGGATATATAAGAGCAGGATATCGTTGGACGGTAGATATGGACTTGGAGAAATTCTTCGATAAGGTGAACCACGACCGACTGATGGGTCTGCAATGCCTAATCGAATAAGATTCTTCACTTTGGTTTTGGGTTTCTTCCAATTCTGGTGGTGTGAGAGGTCGGGAGTTAATCACTCCCTCCTACTCGATTATGTCCAGCTCGATTTTTATACAATATTTCGGCTCAACGCCAAAAAATGCACTTGACTTTTCAATAATTAAGAATTGCTACGTTATATTCTAATAAAAACCGGATATTGAAGTACTTCGAATCCTGAGTCCTGTAATTAGTTTAAAGTATGACAATAGTGTCATTGTCAAAATACCCCCCAAAAAAATACTGCTACTAGCAAGTTTATTGTATGATTATGGTGAAAAGATTTAAAAGAACTTCTAATTATATAATGCTCATTTGTTTAATCGTGAACGGATACAGCGATTATCTTACTTATATTAGGCTTCACATTAGTTGAGGGAAGTTCAGCGTTTCGGTAATCGGGTAAGCAAATCAGGGTGCATGTAATGATATTCCTGTCCCTTATTATAGGAAGGATAGGGGAAATTCAATTTTATTTATTGTATAATGGGTACACTATGTGGGATGGAAAACGGGAAAAGAGGGAACGGATGTCTACTATACTGGTTGCTGATGACGATGCGAACATTCGCGAACTTGTCTGTTTATTTCTACGCAATGACGGATTCGATACAGTCGAAGCCACGGACGGTAAGGAAGCACTGACCGTCTATGCCGCGAAGCATGTCGATCTTGTCGTGCTTGATATTATGATGCCGAATATGGATGGTTGGACGTTATGCAAAAAGCTCAGAAGGGCCAATCCTGATCTTCCGATACTTATGCTGACTGCGAAGGGCGAAACATGGGAAAAAGTGAAAGGGTTTGAACTCGGGGCGGATGATTATTTGACGAAACCATTCGATCCGTTGGAGTTGACGGCTCGTGTTAACGCACTACTGAAACGATACCGGATTAGATACACTCAGACAATCCAGTTCGGCAATATCATTCTTGATCGGCAGACTTATAAGGTGATAAGAGGGGAGGAGTCGCTCTCATTACCGCTTAAGGAGTTCGAACTACTTTATAAGCTCGCTGAAACACCTGGCCAAGTCTATACGCGCGAGCAGTTGATTGATCAAATTTGGGGGATTGATTATGCTGGAGATGATCGAACGATAGACGTACATATTAAACGCTTACGCGAACGATTCGCAACCACATCCGGTTTTCGGATTGAGACAGTTCGTGGGCTTGGTTACCGGCTTGAGGTATACGAATGATCAGCTCCTTATATATACGCGTCGTTTTGATATTTCTAGTCTCAGTGATTGGAGGCACAATCATTTCTTTTTTTGTGTCAACTTGGATATTCGAAGAAAAATTGAACGAAAACGCTCAAATCAACATACGTAATTTTGGTCAAGACATTGTTCTGATTTACAAGACCATTCCGTTACATGAAGCGGACTCGTTCGTAAGTGAAATGAAGCAGCTTGATTCCTATCATATTCGAATTTACGAAGCAGCGGGTCAGTCCCAGTCTTACGGAAAACTCAACGGACACAAACCTAGCACTGTGACGATGGAACAACTAAAGAAAGTAGTAAATGGAGGAGTTGTTCAAGATACTCCGAATGGGATTGGTACGGTTCTCTTAGGGTTGCCGTTGAAAACGGAAATGGGAACGAAAGCAATATTTTTTGAAACACTCGCTCCTCCTTCTACCTCTTTTGTTGTAAAGTGGGGATTGACTTTTGTGACCTATTCGTTGATTACAGGAAGCTTATTTATTCTGGTTGCCTCTATATTCCTAGTAAGACCAATCAAGAAACTGACTAAAGCGACTAGGCGTATAGCAGCTGGAGACTTCAACGTCAAACTGAATATTAAGCAAAAAGGTGAGCTAGGTACTTTGGCTCGCAGCTTCGAAGGAATGATGCACGATTTGCAGCAACTGGAGCAGATGCGTAGGGAATTCGTATCGAATGTGTCGCACGAAGTTCAGTCGCCGCTCACCTCGATATCCGGTTATGCTTTAGCCCTCAAGCAAGTAGACATCACAGATAACAAACGAGGCCATTATCTTGATATTATCATCGCTGAAGCAGATCGGATGTCCAAGATGAGCGATGGCCTGCTCAAGTTGAGTTTGCTTGAATCGCGGTCACAGCAACTACAGCTGGTCGCGTTCAGCCTTGATGAACAGATTAGAAGAGTTGTCGTCGCTATTCAGCCGCAATGGTCAGCCCGCAACATCCGTTTCAATCTCGATTTGAAGACTGTTAGCTTACTTGCAGATCATGATCAATTAAACCAGGTCTGGACAAACATCCTCGGCAATAGCATCAAGTTTTCCGAGGATGGCGGCGTTATTAACGTCAGCATCAAAGAAGATATGAAAAACGTAACAGTTCGAATATCCGACGTTGGCATTGGTATTTCCCTAGAGGATCAGAAGCGTATATTCGAGCGTTTTTTTAAGGCTGATCGTTCCCACAGTCGTAAATATGAAGGTAGCGGACTGGGGCTTGCTATTGTTAAACAAATCGTATCGCTTCATCAAGGTGACATCCAAGTGGAAAGTGAACCCGACCGAGGAACAATTTTCATTGTCACTTTGCCCATCACAACGCCAAAAGAGTAGTTAGATTAATATAGCATCAATCAGATTGTCTAAACCTTTTTTTCCATGCTACGGCATCATGTGCAAGATTCCTTGCATGTGACGCAGTAGTATTTTTTTGCCTGTTCATACTCCGTTCATATTGTCGTCACATAGGGTCCATCTTCGTCGTATAAACTTACCTTAACATCTCATTAAGGTAGCACAATAAATAAATGAGGAACAGGAGAAGATAGTGGTAGAAACAATGAGAGGGAATTAAAATGAAAAGGAGGGCAGGCACGAGTACAGGTAGAAACCGAGCTTCAATTGTCGCTCTACAACCTCGTGCATACATGATGAAAAAAACGTTTAAGATCATACTTAAATCGATGGGAGTCATAGCTGTATTAATCGTGCTTTTTCTAGCCATTGTTTTTATAGTTAATCTAATCAGCAACAAATCGGAGCAAGGGAAAATTGAATCTTATGGTCAGTCCGTAACCGTCGATGGAAAAAATATGAATGTGTTGATTCAAGGACGAGGCGAAGAAACTGTCGTGCTACTTCCAGGATATGGAACAGCGTCACCAGCACTAGACTTTAAACTGCTCATAGATGAATTATCCTCATTTTACAAAGTGGTTGTGATCGAGCCTTTTGGTTATGGATTAAGTGATGAAACTGAAAAAGAGCGAAGCACGGAGAATATTGTAAGTGAAATTCACGAAGCTTTACAGCAACTTAATATTGACCGTTACACGCTAATGGGCCACTCCATTGCAGGTATTTATGGACTGGATTATGTGAATAAGTATCCAAACGAGGTAAGTGCATTCGTCGGAATCGATAGCAGTGTTTCAACGCAACCTGGTATGGATGTTAAATTCCCGATAAAGGCATTCGCCTTTCTTGAACAATCAGGTCTTCTAAGATTGGTCAAGAAACTAAGTGACGACCCATATGCAGGACTAGCATTTGATGATCAAACAAAAGAACAAATGAGACTGATTTCGAATAAAAACTCGAATAATGACACTACCTTGAATGAAATGAAAAATATTTCTATTAATTTTAAAGCGGCTCAACATTTGGCATTCCCAGAAAATCTTCCTCTTATTTTGTTTATACAGGCGAATAATACGGGCGTAGAAGGATGGATTCCACTGCATGAAGGGCAAGTCAAAGATTCTGTACATGGAGAAGTGATGAAAATGGAAGGGGGACATTATTTACACCATACGAAATCCAAAGAAATCGTTGAAAAATTTAAAGAGTTTATGGAGGACATAAAATCAGGGCATTGAAAAGCTTCCTTGCTTGTGACGCTGTACCATTATTTTGCTTGTTCATATTGTCGTCACATGGAGTACTTCTTCATTGTGTAACCAAGGAAAAATATTGGAAATAAGAAGGAGGGCAGGCACGAGTACAGGTAGAAAACGAGCTTCAAATGTCGCCCTACAACCTCGTGCATACATGATGAAAAAAACGTCAAAGATCATACTTAAATCCATAGGAGTTATAGCTATATTAATCGTTCTTTTTCTAGTCATTGTTTTTATAGTTAATCTAATCAGCAACAAATCGGAGCAGGGAAAAATAGAATCTTATGGTCAATCCGTGGTCGTCGATGGAAAAAATATGAATGTGTTGATTCAAGGACAAGGCGAAGAAACTGTCGTTCTACTTCCAGGATATGGAACAGCATCACCAGCACTAGACTTTAAACCGCTCATAGATGAGTTATCCCTATTTTACAAAGTTGTTGTGATTGAGCCTTTCGGTTATGGTTTAAGTGATGAAAGTGAAAAAGAGCGAACGACGGAAAATATTGTAAGTGAAATTCACGAAGCTTTACAGCAACTTAATATTGACCGTTACACGCTAATGGGCCACTCCATTGCAGGTATTTATGGACTGGATTATGTGAATAAGTATCCAAACGAAGTGAGTGCATTCGTTGGGATCGACAGTAGTGTTCCAACGCAAGGCGGTACAGATGATGAATTTCCAACAGAAGTTTATAAAATTCTCAAAAAGTCAGGGTTCTTCAGATTGCTAATGAAACTAAGTCCTGACCAACTTGTTACCCCAACAGTTGATGATGAAACAAGAGAACAAATTAGAATTCTTTCTCTCAAAAACACGTTTAATCCCAACAACTTAAGTGAAGGGGAAAATTTTTTTCCAAATTTTAAAGCAGCTGAAAATTTAGCATTCCCGAAAAGTCTTCCTGTTATTTTCTTTTTACAAGCGAATGATACAGAGACTGAAGGGTGGATTTCACTACATGAAGAGCAAGTCAAAGAGTCTATACATGGAAAAGTGATAACAATGGAAGGAGAACATTATTTACACCATACGAAATCCAAAGAAATCGTTGAAAAATTTAAGGAATTTATGGAAGTCATAAAATAAGTGCACTGAAAATCATTAAAATCATAAAGAGATTGAGCTAACCAATTTTCCATTTTGTTATTTTGAAAAATTGAAGGGTTGGGGAAGGCATTGTACCTTCGCTTTCCCCTTTGAGATTCTGGTTGAAGTAGTTTCGGATATAAAGAGCCTAAACTACTTCAGTCGGCTATATTATAAGATTATCCCGCATTAACGGGCAATAAGACCCCCACTTCAATTGTTTGAGGAAACAAGAAGATTAAGTGGGGAGTCAACTGTCCGAAGTGCGGCGGAATGGTTAAACTAATAATCAGTAGGGGATGAAGAACCTCCCTACTGATTGAAGATTAACTTTATAAAACAAGATACATTTCATATTGTGTCAAGGAGCCTTTTTCAAAATGCAGTTTCTTTAAAAATCCTTCTAACAAACTGTTATTAGGAAATCCAATGGAAAGATCTAAAAGTTGTAGTTTTTCACATGCTGTCTGAATCAGTAAAGAAGCAATCCCTTTTTCCCTAAATTCTTTGTCTACAAATAAAAAGCTTATTTTTCCACTTGCATTTACACAAAGACAACCCAATAATTCGGTGTTGAAATAAGCACTATAATATGTATTATTCACTGATTTCTCCATGTAATCAATATCATTCTGCCAATTCATATGGAAATTCAGCCACTTCTTCATTTCTTGTTGAAATTCATTAAACTGGATTTGCTTAATTTCTATATCTTCATCGCTTTTCATTATTAATTGCGATACGTCCTTCAAATTATAGTAAGATAAATCATATACTTTTTCATAGCCTAACTTTTTATAAAATTGAATGGCCCTTTCGTTTCCAGCAATTACTTCAAGAAATAGTTGTTGGCATCCGTTGAGTAATGCTTCTTCCTTGTGTAGTTCAAAAAGTTTATGGCTAATCTCCATGCCTCTAAATTCAGGATGTATTGCTAACGTTCCGCAGCGCATTGTTTGGATTCCTTCATAATTTTTAACACCACCAAGAATGATTCCGATGGGTTCATGATTGCTCATCGCAATAAAAGAATGTTCTAAGCGATTCCCTTCTAGACCAAAAAATCTTTTTATAAAATCCTCTTTTGAAATATCGAATTTGATCATATAATCGACATAACCAACTTGGAAAGCTTCATACACCAAATCTATCTCTACTTCGCTACATTTTTTATATTGAATCATACTTAAAGAATAAGCAGGTTCTATATCTACTTATTCATTCACTTCCTTTCCTCTTATAGGGCAGTTGAACACTAAATTATAAAGTTGTCTGATTCCTTTATTTTATGAATAATTAAATTATATCTTAAATCTATATTTGTCACAAGCAAGTCAGTTTTCCAACTCTTTTTAAAAAACTAAGCATACATTAAGAAGAAGAAAATGGAAATTAAATCAAAAAAACCATTTTTGTAAAAATGTTTACGGGAAAAAGTTTGGTATAAATTGAGCAATCTTTGCACATATTTCGTATTTTCTCCTGGATAAAGTGAAATGAGTATCTGGGATATTGTGCTCGTTTACATTTTATCTTACCTCATCTAACTGAGGCGGAAACTAGTATTGATCCACAGATTAAAATCCATCTTTACTTGGGTAATTGTGTGAAAAATCTTCATCTCGCACATCCCATTATAATAGCTAACCTTACCGATACTCTAGATATCAAATGATCTTAATAAGCCTCAACGATATTGAGGGTATCTTGTGACTCCTTGCTATAAAATGAGTCATTTTCGGGTGAGAAGTCAATTTACTACAAGTTGTGAAATTTCCCTGCTATGATAAGATATTGGACTCCGGAGGTGAAAAAATGAAGAACGCTCGTTTAACAACAAAAGATAAATTACTTGATTTATTAAAAAAAGAAACTGAAATGACAGTAAATCAAATGGCTCAAGCATTAGAAATTACAGAAATGGCGGTCAGAAAGCATCTTAATATTCTTGAACGAGACTCTTTTATTCATATAGCTGAAATAAAACAACCCTTAGGTCGACCTGTTCAAGTTTTTTCATTAACACAGCAAGCAGATGTACTCTTTCCTAAAAATTACGATAATCTTACTGTTGATTTTCTGAATGATCTTATGGAAATTCAAGGGGATGAAATAATCGATCGTCTATTTGAAAAGAGAAGTAAACGACTAGCTGGTAAATACTCGGATTATATGAAACACAATTATTCAAATGAAGAGATGATTGAGACGTTGAAAGATATTCAAATTGACAAAGGATATATGGCTGATGTCATTAAAATAGACGACAATCAGTTTGAATTAATTGAGCATAACTGCCCTATCTTTGAGGTATCTAAAAGTTTTAAGCAAGCATGTAATTGTGAGACAAATATGTTTAAAGAAGTATTAAATACGAATAGTGTAGAACGAACAAGTTGCAAAGCTGATGGCGATAACCATTGCCATTTTCTTATCAAATTTAATGAGGATAGCTTATCTGTTAAAAGAAGGGCTAAGTTATAATCTAACTGCCTTTTTTTCTTCAGTTGCTTTTCCAAGAAAAAAGAATAAGTATGTTGAGGTAAATTTGTTGACTTTAGCGGATTACTTATTCTATTATCATAATACACACTTCTTATACTAAAAGGTATATTAAGTATAAGAAGTGAACAAAAAACTTTGGGGGAATTTAAATGACGAAATTTACACTACCAGCACTAAGTTATGGTTTTGATGCATTAGGACCAGTAATTGATCAGCAAACTATGGAGATTCATCATGGAAGACATCATCAAACGTATGTAAATAATCTAAATGCTGCACTTGAAGGGCATAAAGAGTTAAGCGAAAAAACATTAGAAGAACTTCTTACAAATCTAGACGCGCTACCTGTATCAATTCAACCAGCTGTTAGAAATAATGGGGGTGGACATTTAAACCACTCGTTATTTTGGGAAGTACTTACCACCCCTACAGAAAACAATCTACCAACTGGTGATTTAGCAACAGCTATTGACAAGCGTTTTGGTAGTTTTGATAATTTCAAGGAAGAATTTGCTAAGGCTGCAACAGGAAGATTCGGGTCTGGGTGGGCTTGGTTAGTCGTCAATAATGAGAAACAAGTCGATGTAACGAGTACTCCAAATCAAGACAATCCGATTATGGAAGGCAAAATTGCTGTTATGGGATTAGACGTTTGGGAACATGCTTATTACTTGGCGTATCAAAACAGAAGGCCTGATTATATTTCAAACTTCTTTAAGATTATTAATTGGGATGTAGTCTCCACTAAATATGAAGAAGCATTGAATAAATAATAGATATCTATAAGATAAGATGCCTTTTAGGCTCTTATCTTGTTCATTATAAAGTGAAGGAGGAAAACCATCATTGCCAGAACGAGAAAATAAGCAAAAGATGTCCTTTACAATTTTAAGTGGTGATTCCACCGATGGGGATGGCGGATTTGGTATCGGTACAATTAGTCTTGATAATGTTACTCCAGTCATCATAGACCCTGAAGAAAATGACATTTTTATTGATATGGATGCTTTGCATGCTAAAAGCAAGATAGAAAAAAAGGTCCGATTCAAACCCGATAAAGAACATGCAGGGCTGAATCCGAAACGCTATTGGATTGTGTGGCTAACGCTTCAAAATAGTGGTTCAGGTCCTTATTATTCAGGTGCAACAGCTTGTGAGGTATTAGTGTCGAGGGAAGAACGTCGCATTAAGTTAGGGTACAAATCTTTACCCGAACATGTAAACCATATGGATAAGTCGTTAAAAAGTCAAATCATCCTTTCTCATATGGACGAGCAATCGTTGAGCATATTAAGAGTATATCTAAAAGAATATGATGCAGGATACTGGCAGCGGTCCACTGAAGAGTTAAAGGGTCAACTACAGTTAAGGAAGTGAGAAAATGCAAATTAATTTTGATAAAGTCAATTCTTTTAAAGAAGCGATGGCAAATTACCCTACTGGTGTTACGGTTGTTACGGCAATCGATGAAGAGGATGCCCCGATTGGATTAACGGTGAATTCGTTTGCGTCCGTATCATTAGATCCACTGCTTATTTTGTGGTCAATTGATAAAAGGGTTTCTACATATGAAGCATTTAAAAAGGTAGATAAGTTTGCGGTTAATATTTTAGCCGACAATCAAGCGGAAATTGCTTCTTTATTCGCAAGTCGGACTAGTAATCAAGATCGGTTTGTGAATTGTGATTGGGATCTTTCGAAATACAAACTACCTATTATAAAAGGTACAATGGCCACGTTGCAATGCAAGACATTTAAACAAATTGAAGCGGGAGACCATACAATTTTAATTGGAGAGATATCCGAAATCACTGTTGAAAAGAAAAGGCCACTCGTTTACCACGGAAGGAAGATGGAAGCATTGCCAGAAAACTTCCATGAAAATTAACGTTTCATTCTGTTAGAAGTATCTATTGGGGGAGTAGTATGGGTGTTTTACATGCATTGAAACTAAGCCTATTGCCAAGTCAACGTGCTGTTTTTCAATTGAATCGTGTAAAAACAAAAGACTTTCTAATCTACATACTTTTACTTCATTTGTTTATTTCCTTTCCAAATGGAGTACGATTAATTAGCAACTCTTTAAATAGCGGGGAGTTTGGAAAAGAGTCTTTTTTAATCTTAACTATTTATTCATTATTCATTATTCATAATCCTTTTGGGAATCGTAGGTATTTTACTGCTCGCATCAATAGGTATATTAATTAGAGCAATTATTAAAAGAAAATTAGCGTATCAACTTTTATGGAAAATGACCGTATATGCATTGACGTATCCAATTATGCTTTACACTCTTTTTGATGTGTTTGGCATTACACATTGGGTTGTAAATCTCTTATTGCTATTAATATTTCTATTAATTTTTTTGAAAATGATTTTGGCTTATCCAAAAATCAGAAAAAAGATTATTAAATAATATGAAAGGAGTTTTTAAAATGACGTTTTTTATAACTTCGGCGTGTATAACGGAACGGGCGGCAGATTGCGTAGAGGTTTGTCCAGTGGATTGTATTACATTAGGCGATGATCAGTTTCTGATTGATCCAAATACATGTATCGATTGTGGTGCCTGTGAAACTGTCTGTCCTGTTGAAGCCATCTACTATGAAGATGATGTCCCTGCGGAGGAGCGAGCATACATTCTTAAAGCAAAGGAATACTTTGGAGTTGCTTAGTAGCTAACAAAACTTCAATTAGAGGGTGGATTGTATGAAATTAGTTGTAACCAATCATGCCATACATTGGCTGCTAGAAGAAGTTGGTTTGAACAGAGGAGATACGGTCAAATTCCATGCAAGATATGGGGGTTCAAGCCCTGTTCAACTTGGATTTTCTTTAGGATTTACAAGGGATACACCAAGTCATGTAGTTGCAAGCTATGAGAAAGAGGGAGTTTTATTTTTCATTGAAGAGACAGACTTATGGTATTTTGATGGGCATGATCTCCAAGTAGACTACGATGAAAAACTGGATGAAATTCACTATTTGTATTTAAAGGAATGACCCAGGGGCGTCAAATTATGTAGATTGGAGTGTTTGCAGATGAAGGAGGAAATCGTTGATATTACAATTGTTGGAGGTGGGTCGACGGGCCTTTTTGCTTCGTTTTATGCAGGTATGAGGGAAATGTCAGTAAAAATTATAGATAGCTTGCCGCAACTTGGGGGCCAACTCATCGAACTCTATCCGGATAAATATATCTATGATATCGGTGGATTTCCCAAGATTCTGGCTAAAGATTTTGTTGCCAACCTTGTGACGCAGGCACATTATGCAAAGCCGGAAATCGTGCTCGGTGAAACGGCTTTGTCTGCGGAGCGTGATGGAGATCATTTTATTTTTACAACTGATAAAGGTGTTCATTTAACGAGGGCAATTCTGTTGACAGCAGGAATTGGCGCTTTTCAACCACGAAAAATTGGCTTGAAGGATGAAACGCGGTTTGAAGGGAAAACACTTCATTATGGAATCAAAGACCTTTCGATATTTAAAGATAAAAAAGTAGTTGTCTGTGGTGGTGGTGACTCAGCGGTAGATTGGTCACTGATGCTTGAAAATCTAGCTTCATCCGTTACGCTCGTTCACAGAAGAGAGCGTTTTACTGCTCATGAAACAAGTGTAAATCAGCTGATGAAATCAAGAGTAAATGTAAAAACATCATTCTCTGTGAAAGAAATTGAAGGAGCAGACGGAGAGGTTAGCAAAGTTATGCTTGCATCCCGAGATGGTAATGAAGAGTGGGTTCCAGCTGATCACCTTATTGTCAATTACGGAAATATTTCATCACTTGGTCCGTTGAAAGAATGGGGTATTGAATTAGAACGAAATTCAATCAAGGTCAATACGCGTATGGAAACAAATATTGAAGGTATCTATGCAGCAGGTGACGTTACGACATTCGATGGAAAAGTGAAGTTAATCGCAACTGGACTAGGTGAAGCACCTATAGCTGTGAATCATGCGAAAGCACATATAGATCCGAAAGCGAGACTCCAACCACTTCATAGTACAAGTATTTTTAATTAGCAATATGCACGCGATAGGATTCAATCGAGAAGCATTTCATCGAAATCAGTCTTGTGCAACATTCGAATGGTAAATAGAGATGCTGGTTGGCCCTTGCGTGTACCTGTGACGGAGACGAATAACAAGAAGCGTCTTCTTATTAAAAGTTTTTAAAACATTCCTGTGCGTTAAATAATTAGATATTGTATCAGGTTCGATAGTTTAATCCGTGCTATCAGTAAAAAAGTATACGTCGTCATGATAAAGACGCTAAAAACAATTATACGAACTGTGATGGATAGTAACAGTCCATCAGCCATATCTGCTTTAGACACCGAATAAGGAGAGCAAAAAGTATAGTGAAAACAACAATAAGGAGTGATTAATATGGATTACCAATCTATTAAACTGCATGAAGAACTATCCAAATTCAATGATCTTTGGTCTCCGAAGGTCATTGCAGAAATGAATGACTATCAATTTCAACTTGTTAAAATTGATGGGGATTTTGAATGGCACACTCATGAAGATGCGGATAAAGTCTATATCGCGCTCGAAGGGGAGCTGTTCATTGATTTTCGTGATGGTCAGGTTAAAGTTTCCAAGGGGGAAATGTATATTGTCCGAAAGGGAGTCGAAGTTAAGCCTTCATCCGAAAAGGAATGCCATATCATGTTATTGGGGCCTAAAGGTGCGTAGTTGACACTGGCGGTACTGAATCCGAATTAACAATTGCCAATGATATTTGGATCTAGTATTTGTTACTAGTACAATCCCAATGCATTTTGGGGTGCCTGTGCAACACACTGTTCTGGTGAATTAGTCGTATAGGGAGAGAATATAAAAGTCATTGGATTGAGAAAACAATCCGATGACTTTTCTTTCTAGTTCCAGCATATAGATTCTCAACTTTCGCACCTCGATAGAACCCTTCCCCCCCTTAAAAGTTAATCAGGAATTTGCCGTAAAGGAATTGGAAATTTCGCTCCATTGTTGTGCTAAGAAATTCCTAGTTTAAAAGCGGCATTGGTAAAGTGAAGTTCATTGCATAGCATAAGAAAATATTCTAACTGTCTAATCTCCATTCAGCATCCTCCTTTAAAATTTATCTTAAAAACTTAACAACGATAATCTTTTTGACTGTTGGAATGTATTTGTTCAAGAATAGCATATCGCCTGGTGAAAGTATTGAGTGCGACCCAACTTGATCCATTCATGAACGATGCCAGATTCTAAAAATATTCGAGATTCGATTGGAACCCAAACTAAGGAATTGAATTGAAATGAGTGAATTTATAAAATACCGTTAAACTGCAGTATTTAAATGTAAGGAATTAAAAAATCAAAAAAACAGTCATGAAGAGCAAATCCTTTGACTGTCTTTTTTGTGGGTTATTATCCAACTAAATCAAAAATACGGATACTCAATTGAGAAATGTTTCTGGTATGCGATTTTTTTCAATATATGTTGACAATGGATGAGAAATTATTTAGTATACTCATTTTTAATTGATAATCATTATCAATTAAAAATGAGTATATAACACAAAATTTAAAGATTGATAATTATGATTTATAATTGGAGGACGTATAAAAAATGACAGCATTTAAAGTAGATCAAGTTGCAATTGGCTTTTCAAACACTCTTATTATTGATGATTTAAGTGTGTCTATTTCTAAAGAAAAAATCACGACGATCATCGGACCGAATGGTTGTGGGAAATCGACTCTGCTGAAGGCCATTTCGCGGATTTTAAAAACGAAAAGCAGTGCCGTTTATCTTGACGGGCGGGCGATTCATCAGTTGGAGACGAAAGAAGTTGCGAAGAAGATGGCTATTTTGCCACAAACAGCCGAGGCACCGGGTGGACTTTCTGTCTTTGAACTCGTTTCTTATGGTCGTTTTCCTCATCAAAGTGGTTTCGGCTCTTTAAAAAAAGAAGACTATGAATATATATACTGGGCATTGGATGTAACTGGATTAAATGAGTTTAAGGATCGTCCGATTGAAGCCTTATCGGGTGGACAAAGACAGCGCGTATGGATTGCGATGGCACTTGCACAGGGTACGGAAATACTTATTCTGGATGAACCGACTACCTATTTGGATTTAGCACATCAACTGGATATTTTACTACTTTTACAGCGCCTAAACGTGGAGGAAGGTCGGACAATTGTCATGGTGCTTCACGATTTAAATCATGCATCACGCTTCTCCGACTATATGATTGCCATGAAGGGCGGTACATTAATGATGGAGGGAACACCAGAAAAAGTGATGACTTGCTCAAATCTGCAAAGTGTATTTAATATAGACGCTAGCATCGCAACATGTCCATTTAGTCACAATCCGATATGTCTTTCCTATCAATTGTGTCAGAAAAACAACTAACCCTTGTTCACCTATAATTAAATATGAAGTATGCGTTCTTAAGAAGAAGAACCAAACAAATAAAGAGAGAGTTTGGTTTGAAGGAGGAAATACATGTCTACTCCAGCTGAAGTTGCTGCAGAAATAGAAAAGTTAACAGAAGTTAAAAAACATTCACGTCCGATTATGGCAATTGTTATTTTATTTGGAGGAATTTTTTACTGGTTGCAATTGGCCTTTCGATTTCATTTGGAGCCGCGGACATTCAGCTAGCCACTGTGTGGGCGGCTGTGTTTAATTTAAATCCTGAATTTAACACCCCATCAAATTATACGAGAAATACGTATGCCACGTGTTCTTGGTGCTGCATTGGTGGGATCTTGTTTTGCGGTGGCCGGGGCACTGATGCAAGGAATGACCCGAAATCCGCTGGCTGATTCTGGCCTATTGGGGCTTAATGCGGGTGCTGCGTTTATGCTTGCACTTTGCTTCGCTTTTTTCCCCGGATTACCGTATATATATCTGATTATGTTTTCCTTTTTGGGTGCTGGACTGGGTGCCGGAATTGTGTATGGAGTCGGTTCGATATCGCGCGGCGGTTTGACACCTATGCGTCTTGTGCTTACCGGGGCAGCAGTAAGCGCATTATTGGGCGCGCTTAGCGAGGGGGTCGCACTTTATTTTCGCATTGGTCAGGATTTGGCTTTTTGGTATGCGGGCGGAGTGTCTGGTACGAAATGGATCCATCTTCAAATCATGTCTCCTTGGATACTTGCGGCCATGATTGGCGCAGTGATTCTTTCCCGCTCAATCACCTTATTAAGCCTGGGGGACGAAGTGGCGATAGACTTGGTCAAAAAACAAAGACCATCAAAGTGTTTGGAATGCTCATTGTGCTCATTTTAGCTGGGGCTGCTGTATCAGTTGTAGGTGCAGTTGGTTTTGTCGGGTTGATTGTTCCACATCTTACCCGTTTGCTGGTCGGTCCTGATTACCGGTGGATTATTCATTGCTCAATTGTACTTGGTGCTCTTTTAGTAGTTCTAGCCGATCTTGGGGCAAGGATGATTAATCCTCCGTATGAAACGCCGATTGGTGCATTGATTGCCTTAATTGGGGTTCCGTTCTTCCTCTATCTTGCACGAAAAGGAGGAAAAGAGCTGTGAAGAAAAAGATGCATACGACAAAGACTCGGAATTTGATGGTCATTGGAATTCTGGGGCATCTCATTATTATTGCTTTCATGATCAGTATGAATACGGGGTATATTAAGTTATCGCCGCTTGAGGTGATTCGTACGCTATTTGGCAATGGGATAGATAAGCAACGACTCAATTTATTTGAATTTCGATTACCACGTATTGTTATTTCAGTTTTGGTTGGAATGGGACTTGCAGTATCGGGTTGCGTTTTACAAGGGATTTCTCGTAATGCGTTGGCTGATCCAGGAATATTGGGAATTAATGCGGGCGCAGGACTCGCTGTTATGTTATACATATCCTTTTTTCCATCCACTACTGCGGCGCCCGTCTTTTTCCTACCGATTCTGGGATTTGTAGGCGCGGGCGTAACAGCAATTATTATTTATACGTTAGCTTATAAACGCAATGAGGGAATTTCGCCAATGAGGCTGATCCTTACAGGTGTTGCGGTTGCAGCGGGGATTGGTTCAATCATGATTGTTTTAACACTGCGACTCAGTCCAGAGAATTATCAATTTGTTGCCACTTGGATGGCGGGGAGTATTTGGGGATCGAATTGGAAGTTTGTCCTATCTTTATTGCCTTGGATAATCATACTCATTCCATTTGTATTTTCGAAAGCGCGTGTATTGAATGTGATGAATTTGGGTGATTTAACGGCGACCGGACTGGGTGCATCGATTGAGAAAGAGCGGCGTCTGTTGCTTGCTGCGGCTGTTGGGCTAGCAGGAGCAAGTGTATCGGTTAGTGGCGGAATCGGTTTTGTGGGACTTATTGGGCCCCATTTGGCGCGTCAATTAGTCGGGTCCAGACATCAGTTTTTAATCCCTACTGCTGCTTTGGCGGGAGGACTATTAGTTCTGATTGCCGATACAATCGGTCGGTGGATTTTACAACCATCCGAGATCCCGGCTGGAATTGTCGTTGCTGTGATAGGTGCGCCGTATTTCCTATACTTGCTTTCGCGTTTGAAAGATTGAATAGTTATTTTGGGCAAGTATGATGTGGGATGAAAAATCCGTAAGACCGCTACTTATCCCTCCCAATGGTAGAAAGGAACAATTGGAAATGTTCCATTTACACCTACAAATCTAGCTAAATAATAGACATATTTAAAAATTGACGTCTTAAAATTAACCTGTTACTCTAGTTGAGAATGAAAGTCATTATCAACTAGGAGGATTATAATGTTTAAGAATAAAACCCATCTCATATTTTGCTTACTACTCGCTATGCTCACTATACTGGTTGCGGCTTGTAGCAGTACGGGCAATGAAACACCTGAGAGTAACAAAAAGGTTGAAAGTGAAAAGCCGGAAACGAGAACAGTCAAAACGATTCACGGAGATATTGAAATACCGGCAAATCCCAAACGAATTGTTGTCGATGCTTACTTACCTACGCTGCTTGTATTAGGGGATAAGCCTGTGGGTGCAACAAAGCAAGACCTTGATAACGTACATATACAGGATTTAATCTCGGGAATTGAAAGTACCGGAGAGAATTCTATGGAGAAAATATTGGAACTGCAGCCGGATTTAATTATTAGTGTGGATGCTGAGCGGAGTACATTTGACAAACTGTCCAAGATAGCCCCTACCGTGATTATTCCTTACAGTACCTATAGCGGTGCCCATGAGGAAGTTAGAGCCATTGCAGAAATGCTAGGAAAGAATAAGGAAGCGGAAGAATGGTTGGCTACTTTTGATGAAAAAATACAACAACAAAGGGAAAGAGTCCAGGCGGTAATGGGTGAAGAAGAAACCGTCTCTATCTTTGGGGCTTTTGGCAAGGATTCATACATTTATGCCGACGGTATTTACAAGGGTGGGCAAGCAATCTATAGACAACTTCAGTTAGCACCACCAGAACGTATTAAAAAAGAGTTACTAGATGCTGGAGAGTCAACCAAACGAGTCTCCTTTGAAGTATTGTCTGACTATGCCGGTGATTATATCTTTTTCGATCAATCAAATGGCGGTACGTTAGATAAACAAGATCCTGTTTGGAAATCTGTAGATGCGGTTAAAAAGGATAATATTTTCTACCTAGACCAAAAAAGATTTTGGCCGTATGATCCGATTGCTGTACTAGCCCAAGCGGAAGAAGTTGCTGATATGCTTGTCGCCAAGAAAAAGGGTAGGAAATGATTTGTTTTTGAGTTTATAAGTTTATAAGTCTGTTAGGAGTGTGGTAGTCATTGTTAAAACGTTTTTTCTCTTACTATATACCGTATAAAAAATTATTTATCTTGGACTTTTCCTGTGCAGTCATAGCTGCATTATTGGAACTTGCCTTTCCATTAGCCGTCCACCGTGTAGTAGATGATTTATTACCCAGTTCAAACTGGAATTGGATCATATGGGGATGTGTTTCGTTACTCGGAATTTATATTATCAGTGCAGTACTTCACTTTGTTGTCACCTACTGGGGACATAAACTAGGGATAAATATAGAGTCCGATATGCGAAAAGATCTTTTCACGCATGTACAGAAGTTATCTTTCCGTTTTTTTGACAACAATAAAACAGGTCATTTAGTTTCAAGAATGACCAACGATTTAATGGATATTGGTGAAATCGCACATCATGGGCCCGAGGATTTATTCATCGCGCTAATGACGCTCACGGGTGCCTTTGCAATCATGTTCTCGATAAACTGGCAGTTAGCTGTACTTACATTTATTGTTGTACCACTCATTATAAGCCTTTCCTTGTATTTCAGTAAAAAAATGTCTATTGCATTTAGACGCTTTTTCGAAGACATTGCTGACTTTAATGCACGTGTAGAAAACAATGTGAGCGGAATGCGCGTTGTTCAAGCATTTGCTAATGAAGACCATGAAATCACTCAGTTCAATGAAAACAACGGTCGTTTTCGGGATTCAAAATTAATCGCTTACCGAATCATGGCATGGAATTCATCCGTTAGCTATATTCTTATGAAAGTTGTTACGTTATTTGTTCTGTTATGCGGTGCGTGGTTTGTTATCAATAAAGACATGACAAATGGAGAATTCATAGCTTTTGTGCTCCTATCGAATGTATTTTTAGGACCGATTCAACAAATCAATGGCGTTATTGAAATGTATCCAAAAGGGATTGCTGGATTTAAGCGATTTGTTGAAATGCTTGAGACAGCACCAGATGTAGCCGATGTAAAGGATGCAATTGCTGTCCAACATTTGGAAGGGAATATAAAGTACGAAAATGTGTCGTTTGGTTATGAGGGCAAAGAGAATGTGTTGGAGAATATTAAATTAACAATCCGTGCAGGTGAAACAGTAGCTCTTGTTGGACCATCGGGCGCTGGGAAAACGACAATTTGCAGTCTGTTACCTCGTTTTTACGATATAAACAGCGGCTCATTACGGATTGACGGAATCGAGACCCGGCAAATGACACTCGCTTCCCTTCGCTCTCAGATTGGAATCGTCCAACAGGAAGTTTTCCTCTTTGATGGGACGATTCGGGAGAATATCGCTTACGGCAAGCTAGGTGCATCAGAAGAGGATATCTGGGAAGCTGCAAGACGAGCTCAATTGGAAGATGTCATTCTTGCCCAATCAGAAGGGATGGATACATTGATTGGTGAACGGGGCGTCAAACTGTCTGGCGGACAAAAACAACGTCTTTCCATTGCTCGAATGTTTCTTAAAAATCCATCTATACTGATTTTAGATGAAGCAACATCCGCACTGGATACAGAAACAGAGGTAGCGATTCAACAGGCCTTAACGGACTTGTCTAAAGGACGTACGACGCTTGTGATTGCGCACCGTCTAGCAACAATCAAAAATGCGGATCGCATTGTAGTTGTGACAAAGGACGGCATTGTCGAGCAAGGAAGTCATGATGAGTTATTGGCGGTACAAGGAGCTTATAACAGGCTTCATCAGGCCCAATTTGGGGTATAAAATGATTGAAAACATGGGGGATTGACATGACAGAACAATTGGAATTATATGATGTAACGATTATCGGCGGAGGACCGGCGGGATTGTATACAGCTTTTTATAGTGGCATGCGTGATTTGAAAACGAAAATTATTGAGTACGAACCAAAGCTTGGCGGGAGGGTGCTCATTTATCCGGAAAAAATGATTTGGGATGTTGGTGGAATAACTCCGATTTTAGGAGGGGCATTAATTGGCCAGCTTGAAGAGCAAGCGATAACATTCGACCCTAAAATTGTGTTAAATCAACAAATTGTAGGATTGGAAAGACTGGCGGATGAAACCATACAATTAACTTCCGCGACAGGTGAAAAACATCATACCAAAACGGTGATTTTAGCCATTGGATATGGAATGGTGCAAATGCGGAAGTTAGAAATAGAAGGTGCGGATCGGTATGAGGTAACGAATTTGCATTATACCGTACAGGAGCTGGACGTTTTCAGAGGGCAACATGTTTTAATATCGGGAGGCGGGAATTCAGCGGTTGACTGGGCGAATGAATTGGAACCCATCGCAGCAAGTGTAACCGTCGTGCATCGACGTGATGATTTTGCTGGACACGAAATAAATGTGATCAAAATGAAAGAGTCTTCGGTGGATGTGCGAACACCTTACGAGGTGGTTCAGCTACACGGCGAGGGCGATTCGATAAACGAAGTTTCGATTTTGCATTTGGAAACGAGAGAGGTCGAGAGAATCGTTGTGGATGCTGTTATTGTTAATCATGGATTGAAATGTGATTATGGTGCGCTAGCTGCATGGGGGATAGAAATGCAGGATGATACAGCAAGTGTGAATGCAAAAATGGAAACGAATATTCCGGGTGTATATGGTGCGGGTGATTTTGTTAACTATGATAGCAAAATTCAGTTGATTGCTGGTGCATTTACCGATGGAGCGCTTGCTGTAAACAGTGCGAAGCAATATATTGACCCGAAGGCACCGAAAGTTGCGTATGTCTCGTCACATAATATCCGGTTCAAGGAACGAAACAAACAGCTTGGCCTAGAAGACGACGATCATTATAGAGATGTCGAAGGGTAATCAGGAAATACGCAACATTTGGTTTTCTATAACCATTCTTACACACAAATGCTATGCTTCAAGAAGTTGCGAATCGTATAGGGAAGGGGATTCACCTATGAACAGGAGAAAAAAAACATCCATTGTAGCAACTGCATTACTTTGCATCACCTTATTGCTGAGTGGCTGTTCTAGTGGGAAAAAATCTACAAATGAGGGATCGACGGTACAGGGGCAAATGGAAACCAGTTCCATGACGGCGGAAGATCAAAAAAGCGCCTCATCGGAAACAAGAATATACAAGGACAGTCAAGGACATGAGGTCAAAATTCCAACGAATCCTAAACGTATTGTCCTGCAAGGCAATCCGATTGGCGATTTACTAGCACTTGGAATAGAGCCAGTAGGTATTGATCGTCGTTTTGTTGATATGAGTAGTGCACTAGATAAGGAAGCAATCACTGCGCAGGATATTGGCTATCCAACAAATCTAGAGAAGGTACTCTCCCTAGAGCCGGATTTGACGATGCTATCTTATGTATTAGACAAGGAGTATGAGGAAGCCTCCAAAATCTCACCAGTCGTTACTTTTGATGGATCGTTGCCTCTAAAGGAACGTTTCCCGGTAATCGGGGATATTGTAGGAAAAAAAGTTGAGGCCGAGCAATTGCTACAAGACTATGATCTTAAAGCTGAAGCAATGTGGAAGGAATTAAGGGCAAACGGCAAAATTGTTGAAGGTGAGACCGCCGTTGTGCTTCAATATTACTGGAATAAATCGATGTATGTGATGAAAACCGGAGGACTTGCCGAATTGCTCTATCAGTCTTCCGGATTCGGGATGGATGACAAGGTGAAGGCGTTGCAGCCAAATAGTGGACCTTATATAGAAGTTTCTAATGAATTGATGCACGAGATGCTGATTGGTGACCGATTAATTGTGTTGCACTCTGCTGACAAGGATGCAGAGAAAGCTTTTGAGGAATTATTGAAGACCGACTTGTGGAAGTCGCTTCCAGCAGTTAAAAGCGGAAAGATTAACTTTATCGAGGATAAATGGAATTATAATGATATGACAACAAGCGGTATGTTGCTGGATGAGTTTCCGAATGTTATGGAACAGTAGAGGAGTGACTTGACTTACTATTACTAGCCAGTGAGTGAGGATTATTAGGATATATTTATTTATAAAAGAAGTTTTATGGAAGTATACCTTTCTTTAAAGCTTTTACTTCCTGTGTGAGGGTGCATTTAATTATATTCCTATCCTTTATTATAGCAAGGATAGGGGTAATTCAATTTTATTTATTGCATAATGGGTACACTGTATGGAATCGAAATGCAGGATGATATAGTGTGAATGCAGAAATGGAAACGAATATTCCGGGTGTATATGGTGCGGGTGATTTTGTTAACTATGACAGCAAACTTCAGTTGATTGCTGGCGCATTTACCGATGGAGCGCTTGCTTTAAACAGTGCGAAGCAATATATTGACCCAAAGGCACCGAAAGTTGCGTATGTCTCGTCTCATAATATCCGGTTCAAGGAACGAAACAAACAGCTTGGCTTAGAAGACGACGATCATTATAGAGATGTCGAAGGGTAATCAGAAATTGATTCGAAAATATAAATATACATTTTACGACTAGTTTTTGTAGGTGAATAGTACATGAGGATATGGAAGTATTCATAAAAGGGGATATATAACAATGTTTCAGCAATTAAAAGCTGTTATGGGAAAGTCATTATTACTGTGCCTTATTTTGATACTTGGTGCTTGCTCCACTGGAAGTGATGATCAAGATCAATCGACAGACAAGAAAACAGGTAGTGAGAAAACCCGGATGATTTCTACGGTAATGGGAGATGTTGAAGTACCTGCTCATCCCGAACGAGTTGTTGTCGATTGGCATCTTGGACAAGTGATGGCTCTGGGGCTCATGCCAGTTGGGGCACCATCGACTTTAACGGATTATGGGGAGTTTTTGAAGCCTTTAGTATCGGATAAGGTTGAGGATATTGGTCAAAATGGTGCCGTTTCATTAGAAAAAGTCTTGGAACTTGAACCCGATTTGATTATTACTTGGGATCAGGATGCCGCTGAGAAATATTCAAAAATTGCCCCTACAGTTGTCTATGATTCTACGAATTACAATACAATTCATGAGGAAATTACAGCGATGGGCGAAATTCTAAACAGACAAGAAAAAGCGAAAGAATGGTTAGTCGATTTCGATCAACGCGTGGATGCCGCTAAAGACAAAATTAAAGGCGTTATTCCCGAAGGAACGACTTTCACAATTGCTGATTATTTCATGAAGAAAAATGTGATAATCATGGGCGACCAAGGGGGACGTGGCGGTAAAGCAGCATATAAATTGCTAGAGCTGACGCCTGCTCCACGGGTTAAAAGTGATATTATTGATCAAAATGAGGGGCGTATAGACGTATCTTGGGAAACGGTCGGGGATTATATAGGAGACTATGTAATTGCGATGAAAAGTGAAGCAAGTGAAGCGGTAGATTTGCCAACTACATGGACGACTTTAGATACAATAAAAAAAAATCGCGTGTATGAATTTGATATGAAAAAGTTTTTTAGTTCTGATCCTATATCAGTGTTGTACCAAACAGAGGAAATTGCAGACGAGCTAGTTAAACGAAATAAATAATCGTATGATAAAATGAAATTCGTTAGTTCTTTGTTTAAATGCAGTTCCGATAAGGATTGATTTATTAGTTTAGGGCAAGTTCACTATGAATAGTGATCTTAACGTGAATTCTCTATTTTTAAAAAATGCCAACAACCCATTGGTACCAAGGGGTATTGGCGTTTTTTGTTGTTTTCGAACACTAATATAAAGGCGATTAACGCTACTACTGTTGAAGTAACTTTCAAAGAGAAAGTTGAAAACGTTGGCGATTTCACTATCGAAGGATTGGCTGTTTCTAACGCAGCAGTTAAACAAACTGACGATAAAGTGGTTGTATTGACAACTGCAGTACAAGAAGGCGGCAAGAAATATACTGTTTCTCACGCTGGAAAAGAGATTGGTAGCTTTGAAGGTCTTTCTGCGGTAATCCCAACGAAAATCGACATCACTACTCAATCTGTACAAGGTAAAGTTGGAGCTCAAGCAATCCTTTCTGCTGATGTAGGTGTTAAACAAGCAGGTATTCCTGTAACGTTCAACGTGAAAGCTGATACAACTACTACTCTTAACAAAGACCAAGTATTTGAAGCAGTAACAAACGCTGACGGTATTGCAACATTCTCTTATACACAATATGCTGCTGGAACTGATTCAGTTGTAGCTTATCCAACAGGCGCACCAGCTGTTCGTAGCCTAGGTTATGTATTCTGGGGTGTTGATACAATCCTTGCAATTGAAGACGTAACTAAAGAAGTTACTGTTAATAACGGCGCTAACAAAACATACAAAGTGAAATACCTTGATCCTAAAACTGGTAAAGCAGTAGCAGGTAAAAGATTCGCAGTTTCATTTAAAGAAAATATCAATGTAAACGTCAACCAATTGTCAAACGCTAAAGTGAACAACGTGAACCCAACACAATTGTTGAATGGTACTGCACCAAAAGTAGCTGTAATCATTACAGACGCTAAAGGTGAAGCAACTTTCACAGTAACTGGTGAAAATACGGCTGTTACACCAATCGTATTTGAACAAGCGTTCGCTTCTAATACAGCAAACGCTACAGTATACTCTGAAGAGTACAAATCAGATGTATTGCAAGCTACTGCTTCTAAAGTAACATTCGGCGCGATTCAAGCAGATTACAAAATCGAATTGAAACGTGATGGTCTTGAAGAAGCTGCTAAAGGTTTAGCTAACGGCCGTGAGTACAACATTGTTGTTAAAGACAAAGACGGTAAAGTGTACGATTTATTCGAAAAGATTAAGTAATGCAGGTTGGACAAGCTCGTCTATTTTAGCGCATCGTTTTTACGGTATTGTCGTTATCTCATTTTTGATGACGTACGATATCTTGCAAACGTATTTGATGGCGAATATAGATTGGATTATACTTGTAACAATTTTCGGTGTAGCGATTCCAACATTTTTGTTGCAAAAAGGTATTCAATATTGTGAACCGTTTGTTGTCATGATGTCCATCTGTTTTATACCTGCTTTCACATTTGTTTTCCAACTTGCCGATCCGCGTATAGAGTGGTCTACAACTTCATTGATTGGTGTTTTAATGCTATTTACATTAGGTGTTGCGAGTATTTTTTCGGAAAACAAATAGCAGTAATATTCGATAGTTAACTGGTGTCATGTCTACCTGTTGTATGAGTAATGGAGTTAACTACTTCCGTGAATCGGTGTTTTATTAAATCCTTTCTATATTTATAACTGGTTCTTTGGTTTTTTTATGGTAAAATTTGTAGTAACCGTTATTTGAAACATCAAATAATTTAGATGAAGAGAAGAAGTAGTATTGAATCACTAGTTTCAAGCAATGACGCAAAAATAGGCAGAAGAAATCGTGAATAACTGGCATTATGATGGTGAGGATTCCTTTAACGATATGGATGTAGATCAAGAAGGCTTGCAGGAATTCCTTGATCCGGAAAAACGAAAAGATTCTTATTTTGTAGTCGTTAAAAATATTGAAGTTATAGGCTTTTACAGTTTCAATCAAACTACTGACGACACAATTGATATAGGGCTAGGAATGAAGCCGAATTTAACCGGGAATGGAAATGGTTTTGATTTCTTGAAAGCCGGATTAGACTTCGCGGAATCCAAATGCAGTCCGGAAAAAATTACTTTATCAGTAGCTACTTTCGATAAAAGAGCAATAAATGTCTATAAAAAGATAGGCTTTAAAGAAGTTGAATGTTTTGTACAAATTACGGTAGTTTTGAATTTTTAAAGATGATTTATCACTGTGAAAAAACATTTCATATTAGGGAGGACAAAATGAATATAGAAAAAAGATTATATGAAGCAGCCAAAGAACTTATTCAAGAAAGATATCCTTCTGGGTGGGGAGGTGCTGCAGCCTTGTATACCCAAAACGGAACTATTTTGACGAGCGTTGCTCCGGAAGTCATCAATGCATCTACAGAATTGTGTATTGAAACAGGAGCCATACTAGAAGCACATAAACTAATTACTGCCGTAACGCATTCCATTTGTTTGTTCGTGAAGATGAAGACTCAGAGTATGTAACCTTGACTCCATGTGGAGTTTGTCAGGAACGGCTTTTTTATTGGGGGGAAGATGTAAAAGCCGCTGTTACAACTTCTGAGAACAATCTGATTTATAAAACATTAAAAGACATGCAGCCTTACCATTGGTTTAACGCATATAAAGAGTAATCTGTGTTAAAGCACAACCTTGACTAACCTGGAACGGGTTGTTCATTTAAAGAATGGTTTGAGGTGACGGAAGTTCTAAGTAAAACGAACAAAGTCGTTATGTTCCACCGTCTGGAGGATTGTGTATCCAGCATTCACAAAGTTGTATCCCGATAAAGCGAGATCCTTTGCTCTGGTAGATTTCCCTTTTATTTGCAGTTATTTTACATTTAACTTCATAAGATTTAACACTACAGAATCGCAAAATTATATATGAATCGAGGTTTTATTAATGAATGAACAAACATTAAAGTTTTGGAATGATTATTGGACAAGTCAAGAGCAAACCTAATCAGAAGAGGTCGAGGCATTTCAATTCGGATCTGATGCTGATTGGTTAGCTAGTTTAGTAGTCGAAGGTAAAAAAACAGCTACATGTTCAGCTCACATATGGTATGAATTGGAGAACGAAGCATTGCCGCAGATAGGCCAGTATAACATTGTATTAAATTCAAAAGAGTTACCCGTTGCAATTATTAAAGTGACAGATGTATCGATTTTATCCATGAATGAAGTTCCAGTAGCCTTTGCTTTAGCAGAAGGTGCAGGAGATTATACATACTGGTGGAATGCTCATGAAAAATTTTTTAAAAGCGAGTTAGAAGTGCATGGTTTAACATACTCGGAAACTATGCTGCTTGTATGTGAACGATTTGAAGTCGTCCATAAATCATAGATTTATTGGAGTAACTACTTGATAATGTCGCATTATTGAATGTAACTTAATGTGAATTAAGTAACTCTTGAAAACTTAATACCATTGTCTTACTAGAAAAAAAGAGATTCTCTAAGTTATCTGAGAAAATAAGTTGCATTTATATTATTGATTTTAAAAGTTCTGCAAGTGACATCTAAGAATATACAATTAATTAGACCACTAACTAACGTTAGTGGTCTGATTATGTCCTGAAGGTTTGTAAAAGTGAGTAAGAATGAACTATATAAAAATCCATCTTGTGTTACAGGCACATGCAAGGCTAACAGGCTCATAGGAAGCACTTAAGCTTGTTCCATAATAGATGTAATTCAACGTTGTAAGCTGATAACGTGGAGAGCTTACTCTCGGTGAAGCGTTGGAAAGGAAAATAGTCGTGAGAGTAGCGACTGTATAACTTTTCTTCATATCAGTGAAAGTGGTGGCACAGTACGTCGAAGCGTGTAATGAACGTGGAGGGATAGCCACTAGACTAATGAAAGATTCATTCAACCATGCAAGACATTTCTTCAACGATTAATAAGGTTCTTGTAAGACTAATAGAGGTTCACCTTCCACGGAAAGCACCGACTTATTGAAACAGAATTGGGACACTAAGGATATTACAATTCCAGAAGTGTTGATGATTGAATCGGGTTGGATTAGTTGGAACGCCGTATGCGGTGAAAGTCGCACGTACGGTGTGAAATGGGGGAAAAGCTGACGATAACGTCAAAGGCTTACCTATCACTATAACAACAGGGGCTTCTAAGGGAGCTCTTTTCTTCTTCAACTAACGAAGCAGGTGTGCGGCCGAGCCTAGGTCGTATCATATAGCGGGTGGGATTCCCGTCGAGAAAGAACTAGCCATTCACTCGTAGCGAGTCTAGGAGGGCTACTGGTACCAGTAGCCTTTAAGCGTAGACAGTTAGGTGGCGGGCCGAAAGCCAACTGGTTGAAGGGATTGAGCTCCATAATGTTAGTCATTCGAGAGGGCTGATGCCTTACCTGCGGCAGAAAGCTAAATTTTATCCTCCGTTAAAGGCAAGAAGGATAAAACCTCTCTGGAGTCAGAGACCTTGGCACGTCACACATTGATATGATACGGCAACTCGGGAGACCCTACCGGTCTTTTCTGCTTATAGAAGAGTATGGTGTACAAGCGATAATAAGCAAGGAAGCCAAATGCCGTTGTAGGGAGTAGAATAGCAGCGTAGTACCAATGAAGTTGGGTAATGCCGATGGAGGAAAGGCTGCTACCAAGTTATCACCCTTACTAGGGACACATTTACTACACACAGAGGTAGGGATACTAAATGGAAACAAAACTAGTAAGGATAGCAGAATTAGCAAAATCTGAGCGATAGAAGACTAGCTACATTTTGTGAATGGTGACTAGGAAGAGCCGTGTGCGTAAATAGCGCAAGCACGGTTCTGTGAGGGGGGAGGAACACAATCTACCGTAAGGTAGAGAGGTTCCCTTCTACTCGACTAATTCAAGAACAGGACTGTCAATAGATGGTCTTTTTTCATGTCTTAAAAGTGTTATAACTTTTGAAAATTGACACCAAAACGTGAGGGTTTTATTATCAAGCAACAGCTTTAATGATGTAAAAAGAGTGAACCAATTTTTGGTTCACTCTTTTTTGTATCATTGGAGTGTATCCTATTGAGGCACACTTATATTAAACCACCGTTATATAGACAATTAAACAGCCTATTCAAATCAATGTTTGAGTAGGCTGTTTTTAATTGTTTTTGTCTATTTACTCGTCTATAATAGATATTACGTAAAACGTATGGTTATAGACTTTCAGGAGTGATTTTATGAGTAGAATTATCGGCTATGCCCGCGTGAGTACCGAAGATCAAAATTTGGACTTACAAAAAATTGCTATTGAAAAATATGCCAAAGAGCAAGGAATGAATCTCGTCCTGTATGTCGAGAAAGTTTCAACGCGGAAAACGGAGCGCAGCGAGTTGAATCATGCACTTAAAGCAGCTGCTCCCGGTAATCGCTTCGTTGTATATAAACTAGACCGGCTTGCTCGCAGCACAAAGGAGCTTTATCAACTAACAGACGAAATGGCAAAGCGACAGGTTGATTTCGTTAGTATTCATGATAAATTTGATACAACTACTCCAACTGGACGTGCCATGTTCGGGATGCTTGCCGTCTTTGCCGAATTCGAGCGCGATATTATCCAGCAGCGTACAAAAGCTGGGCTGGAGGCTGCTCGTAAACGTGGGCGCATCGGTGGACGACCTGCCATAGATCCCGATATGAAACGTCGTATTGTAAAGTTGTTTAACAGTGGAGAAAGTGCCTTAGATATTGCAAAAGAGTACGGAATTGGACGTAGTACGGTTTATAAAATTTTGAAGGAAAATCCATAAGGATAATGAGATTTGATTCATCATTAGAGTGGAAGAACGATTTACACCGTTCTTCCTAATTTTTTATTCAACAATACAATGGTCATTTACAATCGTTGCATCACGCATATTTGGACCAATCCAAATACGACCATACTTTGTATCCCTAAAATGTGTTATTAGTATTTTTAGTCTTGAAATATAATTTTATTAATAAATCATCGAAGAAATGTACTGACATAGAACTCTATTCTAGTCGCCACAAAAATTCTTATATTAATTGGAAATAAATTTCCGAACTTAGATATTACGTTCTTCCTACGATAAATACTGTTCGTGATAATACCATATATAACTTAAATTATTCCAAGTAGAGAGATTTTCATAGTATAGAAAAAAAGAGTTTGGCAAAAGGAATGATTATGTGAAGAGAATAAAAATATTTAAAATCGTATCAATCTTGATTATTCTAATGACTAGTTTAAGCGTTGTTCAAGCACTTGGATTATTCGATTCGAACACTTTTCTAGCCGAAGATGGTAAGATTTCTTTACAAAACTGGAATTCGCAAGAAGAGGAGATTGTGAAGCTTGATGGGGAGTGGGATTTTTACCCAAATGAATTAATCACCCCTAGTCCAAATGAGGATGTTTTTAAAAACTATGAGCGAATACATAAATCTATTAATGTGCCCGAAGAATGGGACAGGTATATAGCAGAAACACCCACACCATATGGGGTTGGTACGTATCGATTACGCATTACTGTTCCAGAAGAAGACCGTTATGGGATAAAACTAAATACTATTCGGAATGCCAATAAAGTATATATTAACGGTAAAGAACTTGGTTCCGCGGGTGTTCCGTCTAAAAGCAAGGAAGAATATCGCTTTGATTTCAAAAAGTATGTAGTTATAGAAGAAAGTAAAGATGAACAATTTGAAATTGTCATTTTAGTCGCGAACAAAGAGTATGCAAGAGGTGGGATTGTCACTTCGATACAATTTGGGAAGGCCGATCAAATATTGGCGAGCAAGAGCATAGGACAATTTATTGAAGCATTTCTTATTACTGGATACTTACTATTCTCGTTTATTTACATTACAACATATTTTCGACTTAAAAAAAATACAATGCATGAACTGTATTTTAGTCTTTTTTGCTTATTTCAAGGACTTTATGTCTCTACGGCAAATGAAAGGTGGATTTATTTACTGTTTCCAAGTATTAGTCCAAGTATACAAGTGAAAATTCAGATGGTTGCTATTAGTTTAGCTGTATTGTTTTTTCTATTATTTGTGTATCACTTTTTCAATACAAATATTAATAAAAAAATTGTTGCTATTTTATGTACCATATTGAGTTTTCAAGTATTTGCGCTGGGTATACTTAGTCCAATAATGGATTTATTTCAATACTTACCATTCCAACTTATCCAACTAATAGTAACATCGACTTTGGGTGTCAGCTATATATATATTTTTGTTATTTTTAAAAAGGCTTTTATACAAAAAACGGATGAGTCTGGATACATATTGATCGTATTACGATCTTTTACATCCTACGGAATATTACTTTGTTGTGAATTACTTTTCGAAGTCGAAATAGGAAGTCCATCACTCGTATTATTTTTAATCATGGCCATGAGCTTGTCCTTATTAATGAGCCATCGTTCTCAGCAAGCCTTTCATAGAGTGGAAGAATTGTCTGAGGAACTGCTCGTATATGATAGATTGAAAGACGAGTTTCTTGCAAAAACGTCACATGAGCTTGGTACACCTCTCCACGGCATTATCAATTTGTCCCAATCACTAATGGAGGGAATGGAGGGACCATTAAAGAAACAACAGCAAGAAAGCATTATTTTAATAAACACAGTTGGAAAACGGTTAGCGAGCTTAGTAAAAGATTTTTTATTTGTATCCAAAATCAAACAAGGTGAAACACAGGTAGCACCGAAACCCATAAATATTCATCTAGTAGAAGAAGTACTTGCCGAGATGGTGTACATCATGCCACCAATACAACCGGTCCAGTTAATAAATGACATTCCAAGCGATTTGCCACTAGTCTATGTTGATGAGCAAAAACTCAAACAAGTATTTTTTAATCTCACATATAATGCGATTAAATTTACCAAGCATGGAACAATCACTATTTCCGCCAAAATAGTCGATGAAGAAATGCATATATCTGTTCAGGATACTGGTTCAGGTATAGAAAAAGAACATCTCGACTTTATCTTTTCGACCTTCTATCAAGTAAAAAGTAGTAAATCTGGCGAATCAACGGGGCTTGGTTTGGGATTAAGTATTACAAAACAAATTGTAGAAGACTCGGGTGGACGTATTTGGGTAACATCGGAAATTGGAAAAGGTTCTTGCTTCATCTTTACAATTCCACTCGCAAATGAGCAACAATTGCTGGAACAGGATGAAATGGAACGTAACGAACTATCTGAACAAGTTATTTCTACACGGATAAAAGAACTGGAAAAACAAGCATTACATCCGATATTACCTAAAAAGGTTACTGGAACAAAGCCGTATACAATACTTGTAATAGATGATAAGCCGTCCAACTTAAAAGTGCTTATTACCGTGATTCAATCGTTAGACTATAGCGTAATTGCAGTCGGTAGCGGGCAGGAAGCATTAGAATTATTGGAAAGTGAAAAGGTGGATCTAGTCATTTTAGACTTAATGATGCCGAACATGACGGGGTATGAAGTGTGTAAAACGATTCGGCAAGATTACGACATAGTAGAGTTACCTGTAATTATATTAACAGCTGCAGGTCAACTATCTGATTTGGTTATTTCTTTCCAACTATGAGCAAATGATTTTTTGCAAAAACCAGTTAATATGGAAGAGTTAAAAGTGCGAATAGAATCCTTACTGCTCATGAAAAAATCAGCTCAAGATGCAGTGCATAATGAATTGAATTATTCCTATGCTCAAATAAAGCCGCATTTCTTGTATAACACACTAAATACAATTATTGGTCTAAGTTATTCGGATGAAGAAAGAACGCGGGAGGCACTGGGACATCTTGCCACTTACTTCCGAGCGAAATTAAATTTCAGAAACAAGCGTTCGCTTGTTCCTTTAGAGGATGAAATTGAATTAGTATTAGCCTATTTAGCAATTGAACAAATTCGTTTCGGCGAAAAGTTACATATTGAATACGATATCGACAACACAATCGAAACGTATATCCCTTCGATGACACTTCAGCCTTTAGTGGAAAATGCCGTTCAGCATGGAATATCCAAAAACAAAGATGGTGGCATACTACGGCTAACGATTGAACGAGAATTGCAGAACGTAAAAATCACAATTGAAGATAATGGCATTGGAATTTCCGAGGCAAAACAACAGGAATTATTAAGCAATAAAAATGGTGGTTTGGGCTTTACAAATCCTTTTAATAAACTAAGTTTAGTAAAAGGGACTAGCTTTCAATTGAAAAGTAAAGTAGGGAAAGGGACGAAAATCACGATTCGGATACCTGAGGTGAAAAACAATGAGAGTATTATTAATTGATGATGAGGAGCTTGCTTTAAAGGTAAATGAAAAGATGCTAAGTGAAGTGGAGAACGTGGAAGTAGTAGGGAAATTCACAGACCCATATTTGGCGCTAAAAGAAATGGAAACATTGCAAACTGATGTTGTTTTTTTAGATATGGAAATGACAGAATTACACGGTCTTGAAGTTGCCGAAATGATTATGAGTGAACATCACCACATCGAAATTCTATTTGTTACTGCATATCCTCAATATGCAGTAGAAGCATTTGATGTGAATGCTATTGATTATTTATTAAAGCCTATCAATAAAGTACGTCTTAAAAAAGCAATCAAAAAAACACAAGAGAAGCTAGACTTATATAATTCAAGCAAGGAAATAGCATTTTCTTATGCACATACAATGGGAAGTTTCTATCTGCTAGACACCAAACAAAATATAGTCAAATGGAGAACGAAGAAAGTAAAGGAGCTACTATTATATTTAGGTCATCATAGGGGATATCCAGTGCATAAATCAATTGTAGTAGAGCAACTTTGGCCAGAGGCTGACGCTGAAAAAGCATTTACACTATTACACTCAACCGTTTATCAACTTAGAAAAACATTAAAAGAGAGTGGAATAGAAAATTCGGTACAGTTCATCAATGATCATTACGCATTAAACGTATTCGTTCAAAGTGATTATGCAGATTTAGAACAACTTATAAAGTCAAAAGAAATGAATACTTCTATTGTGGAGCAGGTTCTAACTTTATACCAAGGAGATTTCTTAGAAGAAGAAGAGTACAACTGGTCAATCCAAAGCCAACGTTACTTGAAAAATTCAGTGTTACAGTTTCTAGAAAAAGTGATATTGACGGAAGAACATGCTACCTTAAAAGAAAAATGCTTAGAAAAAATGCTAGAATTAGATATGTATAATGAGACGTATATGTACAAACTTCTAGAGCATTATATTCAGGCGAAAAACAAAGAAAAAATAGATAGTTTAAACAAATTAATAAAAACTAGACTCAGTGATGACTTAGGAATAGAAATTCCATTCGCTAATAATAGTCTATATACGTCGATTGAAAAATAACTAGAAACACTTATTTCTTTGGTATGAAGGAATAAGTGTTTTTATATTGAAAAAAATAATGGGTAATAGATAATGTTCAGAAACCGTTCAGAATGAAATGATATTTTTATTATTAGGTATTTATAGGCAACAGCGATATTGGCTATACCAATAGTTTGCAATAGTAGAACGTACAACATATTAATAACTTAGTAAATACCTAAGGATAATTGGAACGTATTAATGCGGTAAAGGGGTGTAAAATTGCGGAGAATCATCGGTATTGTTTTTTTGCTTTTGGGTTTTTTCTTACTTTTCTATCCTCAGATTGAAAAGAAAGCTTCAGATTCTAAGCAAACACAGCTTATAGAAGCGTTCGAAAATCTAGGAAATACAAGTACAATTGAAGAAACTGTTTCACCAGCAAAAGTACAAGATTATACGGATGAAAAGAAACTAATATTATTAGATGGTGCAAGAGGTATTGTCGAAATTCCTAAAATTGATTTGGAAATGGTCATTTTTGATGGGGCGAATGAAAATCCCTTGAAAAAAGGAATTGGCATGATAGAACCAGATAAAGAATTCGGCGTTAATAATGTTGGTCTCGCGGGGCATCGGGCTACAACTCATGGAAAACAATTCAACCGCTTAGACGAACTAGTTCCACGTGACCTAGTGAAAGTCAAAACAGAAACAGGCACGTACGAATATGAAGTTTTTCGAACTTTTGTTGTAGATCAAACAGAAATAGAGGTCCTAAAAGATGGGCAAGAACCACTCTTAACATTAGTAACTTGCACACCACTCGGCAAAAAAAATCCAACTGATCGGTTAATCGTTCAAGCAAAGCTAATAAAACAATAACAGGAGGTAGCCATGAAAAAATTAAGTTTTATCACACTAGTATTTCTACTAGTCTTTCAAAGCTTCATAGGTCCAATAGCAGCAAGTGCAGATGAACTCGTGCCAAGTGAATTGGAACAGAGCTTTACAATTGATAACATCACAATAGATAAAGAAACTAACATTGCAAGTATCGCTTGGTCCTTTGTTGCAGGCAATAAGACAGAAGCGGTAGAGTACACACATCAAAGTGATCTTAAGTTAAACGATGAAGTATCTAATGAATTAGATAATGGAATCGGTAGCTATAAGATTATGGCAGATGGATTGATGATATTTACAATCAATCCAAATCAGTCAGAAGATGCAACAGGTTCATTTGAAGTTGCTGTCGCACAACAAGAAGCAGCTACAGAACTTGAATCAACAGAGCCACTTGCAGACGGAAATGTAATCGAAGAAAAAGTAGAAAATCTAGAAATCAATCCATCAATGGACGAAAAAAATAAAGTTGGTGACGCTGAAGGAACAGAAGAAGAGACTAGTAAATTGCTAACCGCTTCTGGGATGTTTAGTCCACTTGCAGTCATAGCTAATCCAATACCGGTCAATTCTATGGACTTTAGTTTAACAATTAGCGGTGTAGAGCTCGATGCCGCTTCGGCTGCAACGATGGAATTAGAGCAAAATCAACAAGCTAAATACAATTTAATATTTAATGTAGATTTATCCACGTTACATGTTGCAGGGGATTCATTCGAGTTTACTCTTCTACCATCTATTTTGGACTTTGGTGATAATTTCAATGGACCTGTTAATGGACCAGAGGGAGATCCGAAGTTTACTTATAGTAGAAATGCTCAAACAATAATAGTAACTTTGACTGAGGATTTATTGCCGGAACAAATAACTTCTAATTATCCAATTAATATGGAATTTGAATCGGGATTTGAACTTTTGGATGATAGTCTAGTTCAGGATATTATCATTCCAGACGGCAATGATCTGAACAATACACAAACAGTTTCATTAACCTTTAAACCATCGACAAGTAATGAGAAAATGTCCAAAAGAAACGATGGCTTTAAAATAATGGATGGTGACCGCATTATTGATTGGGAGATTTGGGTAAATACAGCTGGAAAGCAATTGGATAGTGCTACTCTAGCGGATACACCTGATTCAAAGCATGAGATAATATCAGGATCTATTCAAGTGGCGCAGTATGACATTGGCTTGAATGGTGTAGTTAATAAATCTGGAGCTGGAACGCCCTATCAAACTGCTGCAAATTTTTCCGATATTAGCTTAACTGGAAAAAATGCGTACAAGATAACGTATCAAACAAAAGTAACAGCAGAAAGCCCAGCAGGAGCACAAACATTTACGAACACTGCGACATTAACCAACGGTCCGGCTATAGAAACGGCTACAGGTTCACAGGGCATTACTTATGGTGAGGCACTTGCCAAAAGTAAAATAGGTACTAATAATAACTATGAATCAAACTGGGAAATTAAGTATAACTATAACTTAGCGAAAATTGATGCTCCAACTGGGGCAAACTATAATATTCGAGATACTTTCCCAGGTCCACAAAACATCGATTTAACAACTATTCAACTCTTCAAAATGGATGCGGTAGATGGAACAGTGACAGCTGGTTCTGGTACATTAGTGGATCCTTCTGAATATAATATTGTTCCAATTACCGATGCAGATTCAGATGCGGGTGTAGATGGCTTTGAATTGAAATTTATATCTGATATTACAGATGCATATAGAATCACGTACCAAGCCAAATATGAGAACGATGATCCAACTAAAAATGATTTCTATACTGGGACAGATGGAAATTTAACGAATACTGTCACAAACGGAACAATTCCGAAAACTGTGGGACACAGAGTTTACCAAGGGATTCTAACAAAAGGGTACACATTAGATTTAAATACTCAAAAACTAACGTGGACAATTAGAATTACAGCGGATAATGAGGGAATTAGTGGTTTAGAGATTACCGATTTATTTAGTAATGGGACACAAACGCTTACTGAAGGTCTTGATACATCTGCAATTAGAGTAATTGGTATGACTGGTCAAACTATTTCCATAACGGATCCTTCTCAAGGATTCACATTAACAGGCGGTAATATCGCAAAAGGTAGCACAGCAACCATTACGTATACGACCGATTACGATATTAAAACAGCAGGTGTAGTGGCAGAAAAATATACAAACACCGCAACTGCTAACTGGTTATATGGTGTTAATCCTTATTCTGTTTCCGAATCAAGTACGTATACACCCACAACAACAACTGTTAATAACGGAAGTAAAGCAGGAACGTACAATTATGACACGCAAGAATTTACTTGGGGTGTAAAAGTAAACTTCAACAAAAGAAATATACAAGGTGCGATATTGACGGACACTCTTGGACCAGGTCATGAAATTGTGGACGATTCATTCACTATTTATGATTTCACGCCTACAGGAGGGGATGATAATACTGGGATTATAGGGCCTACAGAAGCTCTTGTAAAAGGTGTCGATTACAATGTAGTAGTAAATCCGGATAACAAAAGCTTTACTTTAACTTTTGATGCTAGTTTACCAACAGCTAAGAACGATAGAGCTTACTATGTTCAATATAAAACAAAAGACTCAGATGACATAATTGGTATTAGTAAAGATGAGTTAGATGTAGCAAGTAAACCATTAGCAGATGCTAATAAATATACAAATTCAGCGACCTTTGAAATCCCGGGGACCAAGCATACTTTAGAGTCTTCTCCAGTAACTGTAAATGATGCAAATCATTTAGTATCGAAAAGAGTTAGTAGTACTAATCAAAGTCAAGGGACATTTACTTGGACGATAGATGTAAACAAATCTCTTTCCAATTTAGGGGAAGTTATATTAACAGATAAGCCTTCTGATAATTTAATGCTTATTTCAGATTCAATTGAAATTACTGAAATGTCCACTAATTCATCGAATGGTGTGTCAGCTGGTACTACTTGGATTAAACCAAATAGCACTGATTTAACAGTAAACAGTGACGGTAGCTTTACATTAAATTTAGGTGATTTATCCAAAAAAGCAGTTCAAGTAAGATATACAACATTTGTACTTGGTCTAGCAGGTGAACCATATTCAAATGAAGCTACTATTGCATATAGTTTTGCTGATCAAACGAGTGCCAATCAAGAAAATAAAGATGTAGTGAGTGCTTTCTTTAGTTTCAGTAGATCGAATGCTTTTTCTTCATCAACAAGAGGGACAGTAAAACTTCAAAAAATTGGTTTAGATACTATTACTAACATTGAAGAAGAACTTACAGGTGTTAAGTTCCAACTAGTAAAAACAATTGGTGGTATAGAATATATTATTAAGAAAGCAACTTCTGGTATAAATGGTTATTTTGAATTTGAAAATATTGGTTATGGTGAATATGTTATTAAAGAAGACACAACGACTATACCAGTTGGCTATGTAGCAACGAATATTAGTTTCAAAATGGATGTAGATACGGACATTTTGTTAACTGGAAATGAAGACAATGTTGTAAAAGTAGTTAATGAAAAAGTTAACCAAGCTGTCAAATTAACAAAAGAAGACAAAGCAGACTCTGCTATAAAGCTATCTGGAGCAGAATTTACATTGCATCTTGCAGATGGAACCCTTGTTGATAAAGATAAAGATGGAAACGATCTTCCAGATATTATTACAAATCCACTAGGTGAAATTGCAATAAATAACTTGGAGGCAGGTTTCTATTACTTTGAAGAAACAGTTGCCCCAGAAAATTATGTGTTTGGTGCAAGTAAAAAAACCGTTGTCTTTGAAATCAAAGCAAACCAAACTATTTTTTCTGAAGTCACGATGGAAAATGAACGTGGTATTGGTGAAATAATCATTACAAAAGTGGATGCTTCAGATAATTCGATTCTTATAGATGGTGTAAAATTTGAACTTTCTAGAGATGGAGTTCCTGTAGATACACAGACAACTGTAGATGGTCTTGCAACATTTAGTAATCTACCATATGGCACATATACATTAGTAGAAACTGAAGCACATACAGATTATCTTCTTGATCCTACTGTAAAAACAGTTGTACTTGATTCTGAAACAGGAACAAATGAAGAAATCAAAAATCTAACAGTTGAAAACAGTAAAACAAATCATTCTGTTACATTAACGAAATATAATTCGAACAAATCACTAGAACTTAAAGGTGCTAAATTCGAATTACGAAAAGAGACGGCTATCTCAGGTATCTATGAAGTTGTTACTGGAATTGACGATGAGAAGTTAACGACCGATGACAATGGTGAGATTAATCTAAAAGATATGCCGGTTGGTAAATATAAATTAATTGAAATAAAAGCACCTGCTGGTTATAGATTAAATAGTGATCCTGTAGCTTTTGAAATTACATTGAAACAAGAATCTGCTGTTATAGTTGAAAAAACTAACGTTAGAATTCCAGCAGGTAGTGGTGGCGGATGGTTCCCAAGTGAACCAGGCACACCGGGTAACCCAGGAATACCAGGCACACCAGGCACACCAGGCACACCGGGTAACCCAGGCACACCGGGTAACCCAGGAATACCAGGAATACCGGGCAATCTAGGGACACCAGGCGATCCAAACAACCCTAGCACACCAGGAACGTCGGGCAACCAAGGTAATGCGAATAATTTAGGGAATCTAGGCACATCTGGAAACCTAGGAAATCAAAATAATTCAGGTAATCCGTCGAATCTTGGAAATCCTGATGCACTAGGTGCTAATGGAACTAACATATTACCTCAAACAGGTGATACGTATCCAGTTGGAACATTATTAGCAGGTCTTGCATCTATTTTTGCGGGACTTTGGATTATGTTTAGAAGAAGAACAATTTCAAAAGCATAGTATGAAAAAGTACTATTAGATGGTGTATTGAACTGAACCCCAAATGGTAGACACTTTTAAAAAAGCGACCCCATTTGGGGTTTTTTCTGTCTGAAAGCTTAGGTATACTGAAGTAAAATAGCCTGACAGGAGTGTTTTCAATGAGTAAAATACTTTTCAATGAACTCCAACGTAGATTATTAGAAGCGAATCCTAATGTGAACTCAGTTTCAGATCGCTCTATCCAATATAAACCTGAATTTAAAGTATTAGCTGTCAAAGAGAATCAGAGCGGTAAAGGTCCTTCTCAAGTTTTTATTGATAATGGATTTGACTTAGAAATGATTGGTACGAAAAAAGCTGAAGAATCACTTAGTCGTTGGAGAAAATCCTATCAGCTCCATGGAGAAGACGGATTCTTTGAGGAGCGTCGCGGAAAAGGAAGTACTGGTCGTCCATCAACTAAAGGATTATCTCCTGAGAAAAAACTTGAAAAAGCTGAAGCACGTATTAAATATCTTGAAGCAGAGGTCGAATTGTTAAAAAAGCTCGAGGAACTAGAGAGGTAGGCGAAGAAAAAATACTAACATCAGCCGAAAAATATCAGGTGATTAATGAAGTGATTCGTAAGTTTCAATTAAAGAGGTTCACAGCTCACCTATGCAAAGTCGCAAAAGTACATAGAAGTGGGTACTATGCATGGCTTGAAAAAACTGAGGTCCATGCTATACGTGAGGAAAATGATTATCAAGACTACCTTTTACTTAAATGTGTTTATGATGCGTTCAAAGGGAAAACGGGATATCGTGGCCTTTACATGGCGTTAGAGGAATTACTTGAGATCCCCATGAATCATAAGAAGATTCTTCGTTTAATGCGTAAATTTAATCTCTTTGCCAAAATAAGAAGAAAAAACCCTTATAAGAATACAGCTAAGGCTACCCAAGAACACCGTACGGTGCCAAACCTCTTGAATCGGCAATTCACTCAAGATGAACCTGGCAAAGTTTTTGTTACCGACATTACTTATCTTCAAATGAAAACTGGACAGACTGCTTATCTTTCCTGTGTGAAGGATGTAGCCAGCCGTGAAATTATCGCTTACGAACTTTCGGTTAGCTTAAGTATGGGTATTGTGTATCGAACTTTGAGGAAGCTTAGCGAAGCATTAGCAGGAAATATACATCCAGAGGCGATGATTCACTCTGATCAAGGTTTTCATTATACGCACCCAGAATACCAGACACGCGTTAAAGCGATTCAGCTCATACAGTCAATGTCCCGAAGGGGAAATTGTTTGGATAACGCACCGATCGAATCATTTTTCGGTCATTTTAAAGACGATGTAGACTACAAGAAAGCATCCAATCTGTTAGAGTTGAAAAAAATGGTAGATGAATATATGGAACACTACAACTGTACACGTAAGCAATGGGATTTAAAAAAGATGACTCCGGCTCAATACCAGGGCACTGAAAAAGTACAATTTCCTTCAATACCGTTGATTTCCGTTCCGAGCGGACGCTTTCCGCGGGCACGGCTTCAGCCTCCTCGTCACTGCGTTCCTGCGGGGTCTTCAGCTCGCGCTGTTCCCGCCGGAGTCGCCGCTCTTCACTACAATCAACTAGTTCTTACTATAAAAAAGAACTTTTTCAGTGGCTTCGCTCAATACCGAAGTCATCTCATAGCAGCATAGACTAAAACGTCACTTTTTTAAACTGTCCATTAAATGGGGCTCAGTTCATATAGCCACTAATAGTTCTTTTTTTGGGCTCTACAATAAATGTTGGGGTCATCAAACAATTAAGTGCATAAAAAAATGCACAACATCTTCCAAATCTTTTATACTTGAATTGTCGAGAAACAAGTAAAGATTGGAGATGTGTGCAAATGAATTTTAACATGTTTTTACCAGGATTAGAAGAAGTTCTAGTAACGAAAATGGAGAAAGTGGAAGGTCGAATTTGTTTCCATGTGGAGATGCCTATTTCTACACATACTTGCCCTACTTGTAAGGAAAGAACAAGAAAAGTTCATGACTATAGAATACAAAAAATCAAGCGCTTAAAGATGTTCGAAAGACTTACGCTTATTTTTTATCGTAAACGCAGATATGTGTGTTCATGTGGGAAGAAATTTGCGGAAAAGAATACTTTTATTCAGCGCTACCAACGCTTTTCAATAGAATGGAATCAAGCGGTAAATGTACGGTGTGTAAAGGGCAAAACATTTAAAGAAAAAGCGACTATTTATGGTACTTCATCATCAAAGATTGTCCGACGTTTTGATCGTCTATCAACGAGTGAAATTCAAAAAGTAAAAGAACTTCCGAAGGTAATTGCCATTGATGAATACAAAGGAGATACACGTGATGGGAAATATCAATTAATTATCGCTAATGGAGAAACCAAAGAGCCCATTGATATTTTACCAAATCGTTATAAAAAAACGATTTTGCAATTCAAATTCGAAAAAACTCTCGACTACATGGCTGTAAATTTTTGGATGTAGAAAAATTTCAATACTTGGCTACTATTAAAGGGGACTAAACTTTTAGGCTTTGTTTATGCACTATTTCAATAGGGTATCGCAAAAAAAATATTGTTCATTTAGAAAGAAGATTCCGCGGTTATGAAAAAGTAGTTTAATCATTAATGGAAGTAGATGACACTTATGGGGATATTATTTAAAAGTATATCTGTTGATGTCTATCGCTCTTTAATAAGTAATAATCCTGACGCTATTTTCTTACTAGATGAGCATGGAAATATCTTGGATACGAACATGGCGGTCACGGATTTATTCGGATATTCTTCTGCCGAATTAAAGAAAATGAGCAATACCAGTATAGTGGTGCCTGATTCGGATTACGATGTTAGGCAGTTATTTGTTAAAACTATAGGTGGTGACTCATGTACCTATCAAGCTAGTGCCTACCATAAGAATGGACAAGTAATTCATTTACAAGTAAAGAATGTTCCAATGGTAGACAACCAAAAACTCGTTGGTGTGATGGTTGTCGCGAAAGATGTGACGGATCTTGTTGATACGAAAATGGCTTTACAAGAAGCTTCCGAAAGACTCCGTTCATTCTATGAGTCATCTGCTGATGCCATGGACATTATGGATTTGAACGGAAATGTCTTGGCGGTTAATTTGGCTTTCGAGAAAATGTATGGGTGGAAGGCTGAAGAACTTATTGGAAAACCGATGCCGACGATTCCCAAGGAGCGATGGAAATCGGTAAATGAAAGACGTGAAAAAGTGACAAATAATCACTATATAAAAGGGTTAGAAGTAGATTGCTTAAAAAAAGACGGTTCATCGATTGAAGTTAGCATAACTATATCCCCTTTGCATGATGAAAGTGGCAACGTCATTGCGTTTTCCGGAATATCACGAGATATTTCAGAAAGAAAAAAATGGGAAGTGGCTCTTCTAGAAAGTAAAAGTAAGTATAAGTCTTTATTAAATGATTCACCTGAGCCCATCTATGTTCATAGTAAGGGCGTTATCCGTTACGCTAATGACGTTGCGATAAAAATGTTTGGCTATCAAAATCCTATAGAACTCCTTGGCCGGAAAATATTGGATTTCATTCACGCTGATTCTGTAGAACTCGTAAGGGATAGAATACGAAGAGCGGCTATAGACAGCGACTTTCCAAAAGAAATGATGGAACTAAAAATGCTGCGTACAGATCGCTCATCTTTTATCGCAGAGGCGACTTTTCTAGGAATTGATTATGAAGATGAACCAGCGATACAAGTCATTTTTAGGGATATTTCAGAAAGAAAAGTAATAGAAGAAGCTTTGATTCGTAGCGAAGAAAAGTACAGATTAATCGCAGATAATATGACGGATTTGGTTTCCATAGTTGATGCAAATGGAGTCTTTAAGTATGTATCTCCTTCTTATTTCCCTCTGTTAGGCTTTCCTGCAGAATCATATGAAGGAGCAATCGCATTTGATAATGTGCATCCAGAGGATTTAACCAGTCTACATGAGACGTTTAACTACTTATTAAGCACAAAAGAATCGGACAGTTTAGAGTTTAGAATAAAACACAAAACAAAGAACTTTATATGGGTTGAAGCAAAAGTGTCCTTTTTTATCGACGAAGAAAATGGAAGTGAGCATTTGTTAATCGTTGCCCGTGAAATTGGAGAAAGAAAAGTCCTGCAAGAAAAGCTAAAAGAAATGGCTTTTCACGACGAGTTGACTGGATTGCCAAATCGCAGACTATTCCAAGAAAAAATGGAACAAACGATAAAAGAAGCAAAAAGACGGAATCGGAAATGTGCGCTACTATATATAGATATCGATAAATTCAAATGGGTGAATGACCAACTAGGTCATAATATCGGCGATAAGTTATTGAAACAATTTAGCGAAAGAGTTATGTCGTGCCTCCGTAAAAGTGATATTTTAGCACGCCAAGGCGGTGACGAATTCCTGGTACTTTTACCTGAAATCGACGATGAAGAAAATGGACAAACATGTGCAGAACGAATAGTAGAAAGTCTGCAACACCCCTGGGTGATTGACGAAGACACCTTCACAACCACTTCCAGTATTGGAATAGCCGTTTATCCTAAAGATGGGTTGACCATGGACGAGTTGATGACGAATGCAGATCGTGCCTTGTACGAGGGGAAAAAGAACGGTCGCAATACGTTCAAGACATATTCTTAATAAAAAATAAATTCTGGCGATGCAAAGGCAACTTCAAAAGTAGGAACAACAAAATGGGGCTGGAAATGGTAGTGAGAAGCTACAAGAGGAATTAAAAGAAGCAATGTCAGACTTAGACGGGCAACTTCAACAGACGTTGGAAAGTAACACCCATAGTTTCTCTCAAACGATGGCACAAGCTATGCAGGAAACGAAACATACTAAAGATAGCTTGAAATCATTACTTGGAGGCACGAGTGCTGGTAGTGGTGACGCAGAACGGAAAAAAGTTCCTTTACGGGATCAAATATCATTAGCCGAAAAAATCGCATCCAATAAACAGATGAAAGAGATTGCGAATTGGGCTGGTCGATTTAAGCAGATTGCTCGTAAAAAGCAAAAATCCAAGCATAGTGATTCGATGGAAAGAAGCGGGGTTACGTTAGGCAACGACATTGAGAGACTGTTGCCGATGGAATTAGGCTTATATACACACCCGATAACGAAGAACGACTTCCTTCGTCGTTTTGTGGAAGGTCAGACCATGCAGTATGAGCAGAAAGGACAAGAGGTATTGGGGAAAGGTCCAATCGTACTTTGTCTGGACCAGTCAGGCAGTATGAACAAACTAGATACCCAATCAAAAGGCTTTACATTAGCTCTCATGCCGATTGCAAGAAAACAGAAAAGGGATTTTTGTTTAATCTTGTTCTCTACTCGGACACAGATCTTTAAATATGAGAAAGGGAAAATTAAAGGCTCAGATATGGTTAATCTTGCTCAAACAAATTGAAATTGATTAATAGGGGTATTATGGGGAACGAAAAAACAAGAAGGAGGGTGTATAGTGATTGAAAAGTACGAAGACAAATTACGCAAAAGAATGGATACCTATGAATAAGACTCTTACAATTAGTTTACTCATTTTATTAATGTTAGTAGCTGGTTTGGTTTATCTCTACTTGGAGTTACCTTTTTTTGAATTCGGATTTGCATTAATGGGGACATCATTAATAATTATGGCTTTTCTTCGTGAAAGATTTGTTTTTCTCTATGCAATTATCATTGTTCTTGGATATGGGGCTTTATTAACAACCTATGCGTTTAGTCAGAACTATCAAAATGCCATTCAGAGTTTGTATATTTATTCACATTTGCTTGTTACCAGTTTTGTATTCCTTTATTGGATTTTGTTAACTCTGCTTAAGCAAACACACTATGAAAACGAAGAACTAAGACAGAAAGTTAAGTCGTTAGAGAAATACAGTCCGAACACAAAAGTGCTAACTATCAATGAATTCCGAGATCAAGCGCGATATATGTTTAGACTTGTTGAACGACACAAAGAAGAAGCGTGGCTCGTTACTCTAACTCTTCTTTATGAAAATATAAAAGTACGAGAAAATTTACAAGAGTCTATAGAAAGAGTTTCGCTTCAAACAATACGGCAAGAGTATGATTTAGTAACAGGCACTGAAGGCCGTATTTACTTATTATTAATGAGTACAACGATTGACGGGGCCAAAGTTGTTGTAAATCGACTTCGAGACAACTTAAAAGCCGAACTTAATTTCTTAGAAGAGCCATATGAAGAGGATTTTATGCTTTATGAAGAGCTCAATTTGATGGACGACTTAATGGGAGGAATTAAATGACTAGTGTTTTGTACATAATTATGTCGTTTTTTTGGGCTTTACTGTTATTTTATTCAGCCGTAACGATTGCTGGTATTTGGTACCGTCTCAGTTATAAGTCGCCGCAAGAATTGGATTATTATCCGAGTGTAGCTTTACTAATTCCTGCCCATAATGAGGGTGTTGTTATTGAGAATACGTTGAGGGCGATGGTACGATTGGAGTACCCTGGCGAACTCAATATCTACTTGTTGGATGATAATTCTACTGATGATACGGGATCAATTGCTATGGAGTTTTCGACAGTGTTTTCACGAATTCACTATATCGAGGTTCCATCTGGTGAACCGAAAGGGAAATCCCGTGTGCTCAATTATGGTCTTAGTATTTCCGAATCTGATTACTTTATCGTATACGACGCAGATAATCAACCCGAACCCAAAGCGCTTAGAAAATTGGTGGAAACCGCTGAAAACACACCGAAGGCTGCTGGAGCTGTCGGTTATGTAAAAACAATTAATGAAGGTACAAATAATTTGACACGAATGATTGCGCTTGAATTCCAAGTGTTCCAACTGTTGATGCAGTGTGGTCGCTGGGCATTGTTTAAGTTAGGATCCCTTGCCGGAACAAATATGCTTCTACGACGATCCGTATTGGTAGAATTAGGTGGTTATGATGTCTATGCCCTGGCTGAAGATGCCGAATTAACGGTACGTCTCACTGCATCCGGTTATTTATTGCCTGTCGTACCTGATTCCAGAACATGGGAACAAGAACCCGAGCGTTTAAGCGTTTTTATAAAACAGAGAACGCGGTGGTTAACGGGAAACATTTATTTACTTGAGAAGTCGATTCATGATTTTTCACATTGGAAAGGGAAAACATTCATTTTAACGCTTCAGCATTTATTGACTTATTTAGTTTTTGTATTACTTTTGTTGTTCTCACATGTATTTTTCATAATGAGTATTCTCGGTTATGTATTACCGAATATGAGTGCACCTTTACTGATTTTATGGTTTATGAGTTATGTCGTTTACACATCTCAGTTGTTAAGTTCTTTAGTTGTAGATAAAAATGTCACGATGAAAAATGTGTTATTTGTCCTCATTATGTATTTCACGTACGCACAGATATTTATTGTGTTGCTTGTCCGTAGCTTTTCCTCCTATCTTTGGAACCGGGCTCGTGGGCAAACAATTGCATGGGATAAAACGGAACGTTTCAAAGGGAAAGAAGAAGTCTCGTGAGAAAATATATGTTTTTATTACTCGTGGTAGCTATTGTTGGTGGGGTTGTTTATGGAATGAGTCATTTTTCGAACAATGAAAAAGTGCAACGGACGGTGAGCGAACGTTACACTACAAATGATGTCATTTATTCCTATCCGAATGATTCGGAAAGTCAAGTATTATCAGAAAGCCTTGGATTATATTTGGAATTCCTTGTGGATGAAAATGATTCAGTTAATTTCCAGAAGAATTTCGAGCAGTTGAGAGATAAGTTCATCATTGAAAAAGAAGGGTTGTTGTATATTCAGTGGGTTATAAATGAAGGAACAGTTGTCAATGCGCTCATTGATGATGTGCGTATTATTTCAGCGTTGCAAAAAGCTAGCAAAGTGTTTGACAAACGTAAGTATGGTACTTTAGCAGATGATTTGGTGAAATCAATAGGTGAAGTTCAACAACAAAATGGAATCATCGTTGATTTTTACGATTGGGAGCATGAACAAGCTGCGGACCGAATTACACTTAGTTATTTGACACCAGATTTTTTTGATTTAATCACACCAATTGCTGAAAATAAAAAATTGCTACTTGAAGCCACAGGTGTTTCAATTTTTTTTCCGGAGTACTATGATACTAATCAAGGTGAATATGTCGAAAGTGAAGAAGTACACTTAGTTGATCAATTACTTATCGCATTGAATCGCACAGAACTTGGGCAGACCTCACCAACTTTTGAAAAATGGGTAAAAGCAGAATGGGAGTCAACTGGGAAACTTAGAGGAAGATATTATCGAACGACGAAAAAAAGTTCAGTTTCCTATGAGTCAGCAGCTGTGTACTATTATTTATACGAGTATTTTAGTGCAATTGAAGCTTATGAACTAGCGAAAGAAGTACGTAGTCGTACAATTGAGATTATGGAGGAGAATGTACTGAATAATGCTCATTTTTTTGACTATCTCCATTACGAAAAGTTTAAATAACGACTTTTTTAAAAATGACTGCAAGATAAAGCCGTTTAAGCCGGTTAATCTTGTACCTTTTTTTCGCGGAATAATTGTATTATGAGTAATGCGAAAATTGTAAGTTAACCTAAATAATAACACTAAATTCATTAAACTTTGAAAGCACACACAAACCGTGGTTTAGGTTATGTTAGTGTCAGAAAAAGAAGCGATTGCTTTTCCTATCGGGATAAAACGACGCATTAATTCATTATGACGTTCAATTTTCCCGGTTCTCAAAATAGTTCTCTGTACCTTTACTTAAGACTGAGATATCATGCTGAGTTAATTCGGATCCGTTATCAGCAGTAATTGTCAAAGAGGGGCTGGAAATGGTAGTAAGGGGTTATATGAAGGATTTAAAAAACAATGTCGGACTTAGACGGTCAACTTCAACAGACGTTGCAGAACAACAGCCATAGTTTTTCGCAGTCGTTGTCACAAGCTATGCAGGAAACCAAACAGTTGAAAGATAGCTTGAAATCATTGCTTGGAGGCACAAGTGAGGGCAGTCGTGACGCAGAACTGAAAAAATCGCTTCAAATAAACAGATGAAAGAAATTGCGGATTCAGCTGGTCGATTTAAACAAATTGCTCTCAGAAAGCAGAAATCCAAGCATAGTGATTCGACGGAAAGAAGTGGGATTGCGTTAGGAAGTGATATTGAGCGACAGTTGCCGATGGAGTTGGGCCTTTACGCACTTCCATCAACGAAGAACTACTTCCTACGTCGCTATGTAGAAGTCCAGACGATGATGTATGAACAGAAAGGACAAGAGGTATTGGAGAAAGGTCCAATCGTACTTTGTTTGGACCAGTCAGGCAGTATGCACAAACTTGATACTCAATCAAAAGGGTTTACTTTTGCTCTTATGTCGATTGCGAGAAAACAGAGAAGGGATTTTTGTTTAATCTTATTCTCTACTCGGACACAGATCATTAAATATGAGAAGGGAAAAATTAAAGGCTCTGATATGGCTAATCTTGCTCAAACTTTCTTAGGTGGGGGTACAAACTTTGCACTGCCTCTTGATAAGGCGATGAATGTCATAAATGAAAGTCGTTTAAACAAGCAGATGTCGTGTTTGTTACGGACGGCGAAGACAGATTAAGGGATTCATTTTTAGAAGAATTCAATAAGAAGAAAAAAGAGAAAGCCTTCAATGTACTTTCCCTTGTAATAGGTAGTAGTACAAATACGGTGACACAGATTTCCGATAAAGTTGTCCAAGTTATGGATTTAGATGATAAGGAAAGTTTTACTGCGTTTGAAATCTAAAGAATAAAGCTTTACATTTTCGCACTGTCTTAGGGTAGTGCTTTTAATTTTTTATTAATCAAGGGATTCTAATGTTTTATTAACTGAGCAAATTCCATAATTACGAGCCCTTATGTACCAAGGCTTTCATGGCATAAAAAATAGAGCACCTCCCCAAATCCTGTATAATGTAAGTTACGACACAAACATAACAGACTGGAGAGATGCCCCTATGTCCATTATACGACAACAAAGCCTGTTTGATATGCATGAATTATATAAGATGGAACCCACCCATCATTTTGAAGCAGTTTTTACAACAGTTAACTTAAATCCTCTCTGGAATCTATTCGATAAACCGAAAAAAGTAGGTGCCCCTAGGGAATTGAATTACGGTGCCATGGTCTATTCACTTATCGCTCGTGTGGTGGAGCGTATTGTGACAATCAAGGATCTTGTCAGACGGTTGGATCGTGACCCCATTTTTCGTTATGACTGTGGTTTTCTTCACTCCGACCCACTTTTCCTTGAATCAATATCCGTAACTTGTAATCCAGCTAACTCATTGACACGGATTCCACTTCCTTGGAAGAGGGAGATAATCCCCTTGCAAGTATTCATAATTGTAGCTTGGACAGTGCAGCACATAATTTCTCCCGTGTTTAATCATGTTCTGAACGTTTGTGAAATACATCGTCTTTACGCATATGGATTTGACGATGTATGAATCGGACTTTCAGATTGTGGAGAATATTACGATGCCGTTCTCACTCGCGGTCCTTGCGGTGTAATTTCTGTCTTACGTTTCTTGTAATCGCTTTGCCTTTTCCAAATCCAATTTACTTCCTCCTATTGGCTATATGTGGGCAAAAGAAAAACAGACAACGGTTATTAGTTATCTGTTTTCATATGTTTCGCGTGCACTTTTAATAGAAGAGACTTAAATTCTGGTGATGGTTTTTTCAATTGTTTCTTCTTGGTTTATTTTTCGTGTGGCAATCACGATTTGGTAAATCAATATTCTAATGGTTTGTACGTAATCAGTTTTGAGGGAGTACTTTTCTTGTTGTGCAGCGCTCATCGTTGTGATGTGTTTCGCATACTCTTTTAAATAGAAGAGATTTATATTATTAATTTTTTTTCCATCGTAAAGTGTGCCGATTTCGTGCCGATAGGGTTAGATATATTATGAAACGTTTTGAAAGGTCATAATTTAAGAACATTGATTTGAAGCAGTTTGAACACTATTTGAATCGATTTGAAATCACTCGTTAATCAAGTTTGAGATGGAAGGTTCAATCGGGTAATTATCATATCGAAAAAACCGGCCACTAGGGTCGGTTTTTTCGTCTTTACATATATATTCGGCCACACCATAGTCGCTACGTGTATAGTTGCTTTAGAATGCTTTGGATTGAATGACTTCTATACTCTTAACTAAAAGTAAGCAAGAAACGCATTGTACAATGTGCAAGAGTGCCCGAAATTGCATCTTCGGGCACTTACAATCACTATAGAAAGTCAACTATTCGTTTCATTCAAACATAACTGCACTTTTCACTCGAACATTGTAGGAACGCGACAGGCAACTATTCACAACATGATTGCTGAAAAAAGTGTAACTAGAAGTGACGGAGTCACTTCTAGTTACACTAGGCCCCCCTCAGTAAATCTGTCATGAATAATTCACCGAAAGCGAACCGAAAATGATCCAGTGAAAATGGATTTTCCCAAGCCCTACTCACCAATATTTCATGCAAATAAATGGTTAATCAACAGACGTGATATTCGGCACTACTTATTTAGAATTAACTAGGTGGTATACTTCATCAAATCTGTTGTCTAAATATGTTAATATAGATAGTACCGATTCATTTGAAAGGAGGCAGAGGAATGATCCAAATCGGATTAACCGGTTGGGGTGACCATCCGGACGTATATAACTCTTCCTCTTCGAAGAAAGAAAAATTAATTGATTATAGTGCACACTTTCCAATCGTCGAACTGGATGCTACTTTTTATGCCATTCAGCCGGAGCGTAATATTCGCAAATGGATTAAAGAAACGCCAGATAACTTCCGATTCATTGTCAAGGCTTACCAGGGTATGACTGGGCATCATCGGGGTGAACTCCCGTATGCATCTGTGGATGAAATGTACAATCTTTTCCGGCTATCGGTTACACCACTTCAAGAAGCAGGCAAACTCGCGATGATTCTTGTCCAATTCCCTCCATGGTTTGACTGTACAAAAGAGAATGTTGAGGAAATTCGCTTCGTTTGCGCTAAATTGCATGGATTCGATATCGCCGTTGAATTTAGGCATCAGTCATGGTATTCACCCAAATTTCAACTAGAAACTCTGTCTTTTTTGAAGAAACTGAACGTAATTCACTCGGTGTGCGATGAACCGCAAGCAGGGCAGGGGAGTATTCCACTAATAGCAAATACCACTCGTCCGGATAAGGTTCTTGTTAGATTGCACGGCCGTAATGTAGCAGGGTGGCGCAACACTACGGGTGATGATAAAGCATGGCGTAAAGTTAGATATCTGTATAACTACAATGACACTGAGCTGAAGGAGATTCAATCAGCTGTTCAAAAATTAAAACAAGAAACGAATGAGGTTTTCGTCATTTTTAACAATAATTCCGGCGGACATGCAGCACAAAACGCGAAACATTTTCAAAAAATGCTCAATATCAACTACGAAAGTCTGACGCCGAAGCAGCTTGACTTTTTTGAAGGAGAATTTTGATGGAATTTATTTTATTGGCCGTTATCGGTCTAGCATCTGGAATTGTTGGGGCACTTGTCGGATTAGGTGGTGGTATCATTCTGGTGCCAGCAACACTTTACGTTGGCATTAACCTTGGCTTAATCGATGGAATTACACCGCAAACCGTCGTTGGGCTATCTGTTATTATGATGATCTTTACGGGCTTGGCGTCGACAATTTCCTATATGAAGACAAAAACAATTGATTTCAAAAGTGGGTTCATCTTTTTCTTAGGAAGTGTTCCCGGGACACTTATCGGTGCATTTGTGAATAAAGGACTTGACCTGCCATCATTCAATCTCTATTTTGGTATTTTACTTATTCTATTATCGACGCTTCTTCTGGTACGTAAATATTTGAAACCGGTCAGCTGGTTTGTCAATCACGGCAAAAAAAGAACTTTCACGGATAATACAGATCAGACTTTTATTTATGGGTACCCTGTTTGGTTTGCATTATTGCTGACATTTGGCGTCGGATTTGCATCGGGTCTTTTCGGCATCGGAGGAGGTTCAATCCTCGTACCAGCGATGATTCTACTCTTCTTATTCCCACCGCATGTCGCAGTCGGTACATCTATGTTCATGGTGTTTTTATCAGCTCTCGTCAACTCAATCACGCATATTTCACTTGGCAATGTACCGTGGCTTTATACGATTCCAGTCATTCCAGCAGCATATATCGGGGCTAAAATAGGTGCTCGGTTAAATCAAAAGATGAAATCGGAAACGCTTGTTGTTGCACTGCGAATTATCCTGCTCTTACTAGGAATCAGATCGATTATTGACGGACTTATGGGGTGACATATGAATCACAAGGTTGAAACAATTCATTTCTATCATACAAATGATATCCACAGTCATTTTGAAAGCTGGCCGCAAATTAGTAGGCTTCTTTGTGACAAAAAGCGCGAGCATTTAATAGAAGGAGATGCTTGTTACCATTTTGACATCGGAGATCACGTTGATCGTTCTCATCCATTTACGGAAGGGACGAAAGGTCAAGGAAACATCCGATTGTTGAATGAAGCAGGCTATGATGCGGTAACAATCGGCAACAACGAAGGAATTACCATGTCGAAAGAGGCTTTATCTACTCTTTATAAGGATGCCAAGTTCGATGTCATTCTAAGTAATTTATACGAAGAAGATGGTAGTCGTCCAAAATGGTTGTTACCTTATAGAATCTACGTTACTGAGCAAGGGACAAGAATTGGTGTTATAGGAGCTACTGCAGAATATAAAGCCTTCTATTTGAAGCTCGGCTGGCAAGTGACGGCGCCTCGCCAAAATTTAAAGCTTGTTGCTGAAAGCATTGCTGCTGAGACGGATGTAATTGTTTGTCTATCACATATGGGAATCCATGAAGATGAAAAGCTTGCAGAAGAATGTTCAGAAATCGATGTCATTTTAGGCGCGCATACGCATCATCTATTTCATGACGGCAAATTGATTGGTAATACACTTTTGGCTGCAACAGGTAAATACGGTGAGTATGTTGGTCATGTAACCGTGAAATTTAACACGGATGCTAAAGAACTTTTACAAATGGATGCGGAACTTGTCAGGACAGATTCGATTGAAAGCAATGAAAAAGATATTGAAAAAGTAAATGATCTAATCAAAATAGGAAAGCAGGCAATGGAGGAACAAGTTTTTTATAATCCTTCTCACTTATCTCAAAATCTATTTGATGTTAGTTCGCTGTCCTCTTTCTTTGGTAGAGCGCTCATTGCGTATTCTCAAGCGGATTGTGCCATGTTTAACGCAGGAATATTTCTAGGTAGTCTCGAAAAGGGGTGGGTGACAAAAGAGGATTTACATTCACTTCTACCTCATCCAATCAATTTATGTCTCATTACACTCGATGGATCAGAATTGAAAGAAGTCTATGAGCTGTCATTAACGAAAGAGTGGCCGCAAATTGAAATCAAAGGACTTGGTTTCCGTGGCTCGTTAATGGGTGCGATGATTCATGAAAGACTTTATAAAAATAGAAATGATCAGCTTTTTGCGGGCAATCGGGAGGTTGTATCAGGTCAAAAATATACACTTGCAACACTGGATATGTTTACTTTCGGTTTTTTCTTTCCATCGCTTAAACATGCAGAAATAGAGTACTATATGCCTGAATTAATCAGGGATGTGCTTGGTTGGTACGGAACCACACTAATTAAAGAATGAACGACTACCTTCCTGCATAACGTATAGTAGGAGGAGTCGTCTTGAGATTTCACGGCCAAGTTACTAGAAAATCCAGGAAGAAAAAACGCAAATTGTTACCCCTTCTTATTCCTGCAATTCTTATCGCAATTGCCCTTTTTATTTACATTATTAATGCAAGGCTTGCCCCAATTTATATTCAATATGCAGAGGTACAGACAGAAAAAATCGCGGCCCATGTTATCAATAAAGCCATCAATTCCAGGACTGCCAATGTACTTGATGTCAATGATATCATTGTAAACGTCCCGAACGATTCTAAAGGGATGGTGAAATTCAACACTGAAATCATCAACAGAGTATTAGCGGAGACACATGGTCTTGTCGAGTCCCATCTTCAACAGGCTGAAGCGGGCAATCTAGCTTTATTACCAACAGATGAGATAGAATTTGATTCGCAAGCAATGAAACGTGAAGAGGGAATTGTCTTTTTTGTCCCTCTTGCTCAAGCGGCAAATATTCCACTACTAGGGAACTTAGGGCCTAAAATACCGATTCGTTTTCATGTCATAGGTCAAGTACAAGCGACTATAGATACAAAAATTAGTGAATTTGGTATTAACAATGCCGTTGTTGAAGTGAATATATTATTAACAGTAAATGTCCAAATCATTGTCCCACTTGCAACAAAGAAAAGTGTAGTGACACAGAAGATTCCGGTAGCTATGGGACTAATTCAATCAACAGTACCTCAAATCTATACGACTGGTGGTGGGGATCCGCCATCGGTCGAAGTTCCAGCCCCTCCCGCGATAGAGGAATGAAAAGGGACTTGAAAATGGTGTGGATAACTGATAGGCTAGTAGAGGATTGAAATATCGATTGGGTAGAGGCTGCATTGCTTATTAGTCACACACGCGAGATTGACACCGATGACCGTGTGTAAAAGGAAGCTTTGCCGAAGTTTGGTAAGATCGTCGGGATCTATCAGGCTGGGGTTATTCCGAATAGGGATAACACTGTCATACATTTTTGAACATGTATGATGAGCTACAAGTCGTGAGTTAGATAAGCAGTATTAGTTATCCAACAAACGAAACGTAGATAAAGCCGGCTCCTGATGCACTCTGCTGAGTGTAATTAGTAGCCGTTTTTTTATTCCCCCTATACAGGGCCTCAACCCGACTAAATGGAGGAATAGTAGATGATAGGAACATGGGTATCAATTTTACCACCACTAATCGCAATTATTATGGTGTTTGCAACTAAACGGGTGCTGTTGTCGCTCGGAGCAGGAATAGTCTCAGGTGCTCTGCTGGCGGCGTCGTTCGGACCTGTTGAATCATTAAAAAATTTATTGGAGTCAGTTAAGGCTACATTTTGGGATGGTGGACTGAATACAGGGAACATTTACATTATCCTTTTCATCCTTCTATTAGGGGTTATCACTGCATTTGTTAGTTTATCCGGTGGAAGCAGGGCATTTGCAGAATGGGCAGTGCGGCACATCAAAACAAAACGTGGTGCAAAACTGCTCACAGTATTTCTCGGTATAGCTATTTTTGTGGATGACTATTTCAATGCATTGGCAGTTGGCCAAATTGCTCGTCCGATTACAGATCAGCATCGAGTTTCAAGAGCAAAACTAGCTTATTTCATCGATTCAACCTCAGCACCGATTTGTGTCATTTCACCAATTTCAAGTTGGGGTGCCTTTTTAATAGGCCAACTTGCACTTATATTTGGTGGTGCTGCAGCGATTAGCTATTCACCACTATCTGCCTTCATTATGATGGCGCCTATGAATTTTTACGTTATTGCAACACTTGCAATGGTGTTTTTCCTTGCGTGGACCAATTTCGATCTATTCGAAATGAAGAGACATGAACAACTTGCTACAGAAACAGGTCAATTATTTGATCCTGCTAAAACAATTCCAGGTCAGTTAAAAGAAGACTTCCCAGTACACGCACATGGCCGCGTTCGGGATTTAGTCGCACCAATCGTCACACTTGTTGCAGTGACATTTGCGGTTATGATTTGGACAGGTTATTTAGCCGGCGGATCAATGAACCTTTTGTCAATTTTTGAAAATACGGATGTCTCTCTTGCATTACTGTCGGGTGGAATTATCGCCACGCTAATAGCGGTAGTATTATATATGCAACAGATGAAAAATAATGAAACGGCAAGCTATTCTCTTATTGGCAGTGCCTTTATAAATGGATTGAAAGCAATGATGCCACCTGTGCTGATTCTTATTTTTGCGTGGTCATTATCATTCCTGATAGGAAAATTGGAAACAGGCTTATATTTATCAGAGCTTGTGTTGAAATCGAATATATCGGTTTCATTCCTGCCGGTCATCATGTTTATCCTTGCTTGTATTATGGCCTTTTCGACAGGTAGCTCATGGGGGTCATTTGGTATTCTTATGCCGATTGCAGGAACCATAATGATTGACGCGGCACCGGAAATGTTACTGCCAGCACTTGCAGCAGTACTTGCGGGAGCAGTTTTCGGCGATCATGCTTCACCGATTTCTGACACAACGATTCTATCTTCTACAGGTGCAGGCTGTAACCATATAGATCACGTTGCGACACAGTTTCCTTATGCATTAATCTGTGCATTGGTGGCCACAATGGGCTATATCATCTTAGGTATCACAGGCTCCATATGGATAGGTCTAGTTGGTGTTATTGTTATTCTTGTAGTATTGTTTTCTGTTTGGACGATGAAAGCTAAAAAAGAGGCAACACAGCTGTCTTTATAATAGTAAATGATTGGAAGCGGTGAACTTTTTACCGCTTCTTTATTATGTTTAAAATAGTTTTCTAACAAAAAAATGTTTTGACAATAGTCAGATAGGTATATATACTAGGCGTTAAGACTAAAGTAATCAGAAAATGGTGAACTTCCATTCAATGATTAGTTAAAAGTATTAGGAAAGGATGATATTGTATAACTGATCTTTCTATTAACTGTTAGACTTATTCGAAGAAATTAAACTTCGAAAGATGAGAACTGAAAACTCTCTATAGACCGAATAGAAAGTTTGTTTTACAATAAGCATGTAAGCGGAAACAAAATGATATCTTTCGGAATGCTAAATCGTTTGTCGTACTAGTTCGATTTAAATTGTCGGAAGTATCAATCAAAAGGGGGATTTTATATGAAATTGAAAAAGTTTGCAAGTGTATTTGCCGCTTCCGCTCTAGCAGTCGGATTGTTGGCAGGGTGTGGTGCAGGGGACAAAGCTGAGGAAGGAAGCACAGGTGGATCTAAGGGCGGCGATACGATTAAAATCGGAGTCAACCTTGAATTATCAGGTGCTGTTGCCTCTTACGGTACTTCCGAACTATCGGGAATTGAACTTGCAGTTGAAGAAATTAACGCTGCAGGCGGTATTGATGGCAAGGAAATTGAACTTGTCAAAGTCGATAATAAGTCTGAGCCTGCCGAAGCAACGAGTGCAGCGCTTAAATTGATCACTCAGGATAAAGTAATTGCAATCATCGGAGCAGCTACAAGTGGTGCTACTGTTGCACAGGCTGAAATCGCTAATGGCAACAAAACTCCACTTATCAGCCCATCTGGGACAAGCCCGAACGTAACAGTTAAAGATAACGGGGACGTTAATGAATTCGTATTCCGTACGTCATTTATTGACCCATTCCAAGGAACGGTTGCAGCAAACTTTGCAGCGAATGATCTTGGTGTTAAAAACGTAGCGATTTTCTCTGATAATGCAAGCGATTATTCAAAAGGTCTTGCATCATCGTTCAAAAAAGATTTTGAAGCTGCAGGTGGTAAAATAGTTGCTGAAGAATCTTACGTAGGTAAAGATTCTGATTTCCGTTCAACTCTTACACGCATTAAAGCAGCAAATCCTGAATTCATTTTCATCCCTGGATACTATGAAGAAGTAGGATTGATTGTTAAACAGGCTCGTGAAATGGGTATCACTGTTCCACTTATGGGAGCAGATGGTTGGGATTCTCCAATTCTACTTGAACTTGCCGGTGCAGAAGCATTGAATAACACATTTACAACAAATCACTATTCATCTGAAGATCCAGACGGTATCATTCAAGAATTCAACAAAAAGTTCAATGACAAATATAGTAAATCACCTGACGCATTTAATGCACTTGGTTATGACACGGTTTATCTATTAGCTGATGCTATTAAACGTGCAGGCGGTCCAGATTCTGTGAAGATTAAAGATGCTCTAGCTGAAACAAAAGATCTTGAGCTTGTAACTGGCTTGTATTCGGTTGATGAAAACCATCACCCTGTCAAATCGGCTACTATTCTTGAATACAAAGACGGCGAACAAGTCTTCAATACAAAAGTTAATCCTTAAATCAATCACGCAACTAATAGAAGTGGTAAACTTCTGCTGAATGAAGTTAAAACTGTAGGAATGGAGGGAGGATGTCCTCCCCTCATTCCTTTTTTAAGCCTTATTTTAAAGCTGGAAAAGGAGTGAAAAGTTAATGGAATGGTTACAACAGCTAATAAACGGTATTTCACTCGGCAGTATTTATGCGTTAATTGCACTCGGCTATACAATGGTTTATGGAATTATCAAACTCATAAACTTCGCACATGGTGAAATCTTTATGATTGGTGCATTTATTGGGTATTACTCCATCGCGGGTTGGGGTCTTGGATTCATCCCTGCCCTACTATTATCAATGGCTTCCTGCGCAGTTATTGGCGTTCTTATCGAACGAATAGCCTACAAAAGATTACGAAATGCGACAAGAATCGCGGCGTTGATTACTGCAATTGGGGTGTCACTTCTTATTCAAAATGGTGTCATTTATATGCGTGGTGCGCAACCTAATGCGTATCCAGAAGTACTACGCAATAAATCATTTGATTTTTTCGGTGCTCAAATAAGCAGTCAGTCAATCCTAATTCTTTCTGTTTCTGTCACATTGATGATCATTCTTCAATTTGTTGTACATAAAACGAAAATCGGAAAAGCGATGCGAGCTGTTTCCTATGATGCTGAAGCAGCTAAGCTGATGGGAATTAATGTTGACAACACAATCTCGGCTACGTTTGCGATTGGATCAGCTTTGGCTGGTGCAGCGGGCGTTATTTTCGGTATTTATTATACAAAGATTGACCCGTTAATGGGTATTATTCCTGGTTTGAAAGCATTCGTCGCAGCTGTCCTTGGTGGAATTGGAATTATTCCCGGAGCCATGGCTGGAGGTCTTGTGCTTGGAGTAGTAGAAACATTTGTCAGTGCGCTTGGTTTCTCTCTTTGGAGAGATGCTGCGGCATTCGTCATTTTGATTTTAATACTCATCTTCAAACCGTCGGGACTCTTTGGTAAAAATACACGTGAGAAAGTGTAGGTGAAACAATATCATGAAAAAGTCAAAACAGTTTTGGTCATTTATTGCTTCATCTCTAATCGTTTATACGGTTATTCAAGTGCTCATAAGTGTAGGTATATTAAATGATTTTCATTCTAATACATTAATCTTTATGGCAATTAATATTATGTTGGCCGTCAGTTTGCACTTAGTAATTGGTGTTACAGGACAGTTTTCACTTGGTCATGCAGGATTCCTAGCAGTGGGAGCCTATATTTCGGCAATCGTGACGATGAAATTCCAACTGCCATTTCCAGTTGCAATTTTAGCGGCAGGGGTTATTGCTACAATTGCAGGGCTAATCATTGGGATTCCAAGTTTACGGCTACGCGGCGATTATCTAGCAATTGCTACACTTGGATTTGCGGAAATCATTCGTATTGTTTTCTTGAATATTGAATATGTAGGTGGAGCGGCAGGGATGCAAGTGACGCATTTAACTACATGGACCTCTGCGTTTATCTGTCTTTTCGTTACAATAGTAGTTATCGTCAATTTTACAAATTCAAGGCATGGTCGCGCGTGTATTTCAGTTCGAGAGAATGAAATTGCGTCGGACGCTATGGGCATCAATACAACGTATTACAAAGTTTTAGCTTTTGCAATTGGTTCTTTCTTTGCGGGAGTTGCTGGGGCTTTGTATGCACATAACTTTTACATTATTCAACCTGCTAACTTTGGATTCTTAAAGTCAATCGATATTTTGATCTATGTTGTGTTGGGTGGTTTAGGAAGTTTGTCAGGAGCAATTGTTGCAACAATATTATTAACAATCGTTTCCACATTCTTACAAAGTTATCCTGAAACACGCATGATTATCTATAGTCTAGTACTTATCATTGTTATGCTTTATCGTCCAAAAGGCTTAATGGGCACAATGGAAATAACGGATTACTTCAAGTTATGGAGAGGTTCGAAAGGAGGCAGCCAGCATGACAAGTGAACCGTTACTGAGAGTGACAGATGTAGGTATACAGTTTGGCGGGCTGAAGGCAGTTTCGAATTTCAATATGGAAATCAATCAAGGTGAACTTATTGGGCTCATTGGTCCAAATGGAGCGGGTAAGACAACGAGTTTCAACTTATTGACAGGTGTTTATAAGCCTACGGAAGGCGATATTTTATTCAAAGGGAAACGTATTAATGGTATGGCTCCTTATCAGGTAACACGCAGGGGGATTAGTCGGACATTCCAAAATATTAGGTTGTTCAATGAACTATCCGTTTTGGATAATGTTAAAGTTGCTTATCACTCATTAGCGAAGCATTCAGTTCTAAGTTCTATGCTACGTCTTCCATCCCATTTTTCTGGGGAGAAAGAAATGGAAGAAAAAGCAATGGAATTCCTCAAGATTTTTGAATTGGATAAATATAGAGATGAAGATGCAAAAAATCTTGCATATGGGAAGCAGCGGAGGCTTGAAATTGCACGCGCATTAGCCGCAGGCCCGGAGTTGTTACTACTTGATGAACCAGCTGCTGGGATGAACCCGCAGGAAACGAAAGAGCTAATGGAGTTAATTGCATTTGTCCGTAAGAAATTCAATCTAACCATTTTATTAATTGAACATGATATGAATTTGGTAATGGGGATTTGTGAACGTATTTACGTATTGGATCATGGTGTACTTCTTGCTGAAGGAACTCCTGAAGAAATCCGTAATAATCCGAAAGTAATCGAGGCTTATTTAGGGGAGGAAGTTGACGAATGAGTATGCTGAAAGTTGACAACCTCAACGTCTATTATGGTAGTATCCATGCGCTTAAAGGTGTATCTTTACATGTAGATCAAGGTGAAATTGTGACATTGATTGGTGCGAATGGTGCTGGGAAAAGTACGTTGTTGAAAACATTATCAGGTTTATTAAAACCAAAAGAAGGCACTATAGAGTATTTGAATGATTCAATAGCGGGTAAGCAAGCCCAAGCCATTGTAAAAGCAGGAATCTCCCATGTACCTGAAGGAAGACGAGTGTTTGCAGATATGAGCGTTGAAGAGAATATTGAATTAGGTGCTTTTTTAAGAAAAGATAAAGCGGGTATTCAACAAGATTTCCAAAAAGTCTATGAGATTTTTCCACGCTTGCATGAACGACGCAAACAATCAGCGGGAACGCTGTCTGGCGGAGAGCAGCAGATGTTAGCGATGGGTAGGGCTATCCTGGCAAGACCGAAATTGTTGTTGTTGGATGAGCCCTCAATGGGACTGGCTCCACTAATGGTTAAGACGATTTTTCAAGTCGTCAAGGATATTAATCAAGAGGGAACAACGATTCTCCTCGTAGAGCAAAATGCCAATATGGCCTTGTCAATTGCTAACCGTGCGTACGTTATTGAAACGGGGCGTGTCATTCTTTCAGGGACTGCTGAGGAGCTGCATGCCAGTGAAGAAATCAAGAATGCTTACTTAGGTGGCCATTAATTGAAAAGAGACAGTGCTTGGTAACTGGCACTGTCTCTTTCTTTGTAAAGGTAATCGAATTAGACCCTAGGGATGGTTGTTTGAAGTCTGAATATATGATACATTAGCAACAGTAGTGAAAACACTTTATAAGTTTGTAGGAATGGAGTCGGTCGTCGTGTCATGCAAACCGGAACAGGGAAACAGAACGGAACACGTTAGAAAACCCGATTGGTTGAAAATCAAGCTAAATACGAATGATAACTATACAGGCCTTAAAAAAATTATGCGTGAGAATAATTTAAATACTGTATGTGAAGAAGCTCGTTGTCCAAATATCCATGAATGTTGGGGAGAGCGCCGTACTGCTACATTTATGATTCTTGGTGCAGTTTGTACACGTGCATGCCGTTTTTGCGCCGTTAAAACAGGTTTACCAACAGAACTAGATCTTGCAGAACCAGAACGCGTTGCAGATTCTGTTGCGCTTATGAATTTAAAGCATACAGTTGTTACAGCAGTAGCGCGTGATGATCAGAAAGATGGAGGATCTGCGGTATTTGCAGAAACAATCCGTGCAATTCGTAGAAAAAATCCATTTACAACAGTTGAAGTTCTGCCATCTGATATGGGCGGCGTTTATGAGAACCTTGAGCGACTCATGGATGCTAAACCAGATATCTTGAATCACAATATCGAAACGGTACGTCGCCTAACACCAAGGGTTCGTGCGCGAGCGACATATGACCGTTCACTTGAACTATTGCTTCGTGCAAAAGAAATGCAACCTGATATTCCTACAAAATCTTCTTTGATGCTTGGTCTTGGTGAAACACATGAAGAAATTCTCGAGACAATGGATGACCTTATTGCGCATAAAGTTGATATAATGACAATAGGCCAGTATTTACAGCCTAGTAAAAAACATTTAAAAGTACAAAAGTATTATTCGCCGCAAGAATTTGGCGAGTTGAGAAAAATTGCAATGTCCAAAGGGTTCTCACACTGTCAGGCAGGTCCACTCGTACGCTCGAGTTACCATGCTGATGAGCAGGTGAACGCGGCTGCAAAAGAAAGGCAGCGTCAAGGTGATGAACAACTTGAAACAACACTGCAAAGTTAAATTGGCGGTGAAAGTTGATTGATAATTTTAGAAAACTGGCAATTTGATATACTGACAGACTACCGTGAGGGATTTAATGAAGAGGCTTTGCTTGCAAGATACAGTGATGTTCTCCTCAAATACGACTACATACTTGGGGACTGGGGATACGGACAACTCCGTTTAAAAGGGTTTTTCGAAGATACAAACCAGAAAGCAACGTATGAAACAAAAATCAGCACCTTACAGGATTATCTTTACGAATACTGTAATTTTGGCTGTGCCTATTTTGTATTGAAAAAATCAGGCCGGGTTAAACTGGAAGCAGAGACTCCTGAAGTATCTGAATAACTAGGCTCGCGCGTGGATCTTGAATCTGCCCGCGAGTTTTTTGTTGTATAGAAATTGATAAAATTCACGACCTATGGATAACCTTTGAAAAATGATAGTCCACGAACAGAATCCTGCGGCTGGAGGTTCTTAGGTTGGAATGTATATATGATTGGTTGCGGGACGTAAATGCTCGTTTGCGTGTATATATGATTGGTTGCGGGACGTTAATGCTTGTTTGTGTGTATATATGATTGGTTACGGTATGTAAATGCTCGTTTGCGTGTATATATGATTGGTCGAGGGATGTAAATGCTCGTTTGCGTGTATATATGATTGGTCGAGGGATGTAAATGCTTGTTTGCGTGTATATATGATTGTTAGCGGGAAGTAAATGCTCGTTTGTGTGTATATATGATTGCTCTCGGTATGTTAATGCTCGTTTGTGTGTATATATGATTGCTCTCGGCATGTTAACGCTCGTTTTGCGGGATATATATAATCAGTCTCGCTTACGCTTTCATTATCTCCTATATATAGAACAAATGAATACCTATTTATACTGAGCGGAGGCGCCTTACAAGGGGATATCTGTATTTCAAAATATCTAGTATCGCAAATATGGTATCATAAGATGAAAATAGTTGAACAATCAGGAGGGAAAGTCCATGTATTTTGTTGACCGAAACCAAATCAGTGAATCGCTAAATCATATGGAAGTTTTACTTGAATTGTACAGAAATGAAAAAGAGTGGCAGAAGGATATTATCCATTCACTTGCGCTTGAACGGATAGCGAATGTACTTATCGAGTCGATTATTGACGTCGGAAATTCGATGATTGACGGTTTTATCATGCGTGACCCAGGGAGTTACGAAGATATTATTGACATAATGGAAGACGAGCGTGTTATCACTTCCGAAATAGCAGGACCGTTAAAAGTGGTAATTGAACTTAGAAAAATGATTGTGCGTGAGTTCACTAAAGTAGACGTTGGGATGATAATCGAAGTATTGAATGCCTCAATGGATGAACTCCTTGAGTTTCCAAAAAAAGTGCGTCATTATCTTGAAAATGAGCTTGGTCCAGTATCTGCCTTCTTACCGGAAGAGAAATGATTATGGATAAATACAAAGCAATCTGTCTTGATTTAGATGGAACTGTTTACCGTGGGACTGAACCGATTTCGGAAGCGGTCTCTTTCATTGGAAATATGCAACAAAATGGAATCGATCCCTATTTCATCACAAATAATTCTTCAATGACACGTGTGCAGCTTCGGAAGAAACTGGCATCATTCGGAATAATCGCAGATTCTGGCCGCATCATGACATCTGCGATTGCTGCCGCAAAGTACTGTAAAGAAAATTATAGCGGTGCATCTGTTATGATGATTGGTGAAAAAGGGTTGGAAGAAGCATTAGCGTCTGAAGGGATAGCAATCACAGCAACGAATCCCGATGTTGTTATCATGGGGATTGACCGAAGTATAACGTATGCGAAATTGGCGGATGCTTGTCTGGCGTTACGGGGAGGCGCGCATTTCATTGCAACAAACAGTGATAAAGCATTTCCCACGGAAAGAGGACTTGTTCCGGGGAATGGATCGTTTGTCACCTTAATGGAAAGTGCAACTGGGGTATTGCCGCTATTTGTTGGGAAACCTGAGCCGCATATGCTTGAATTCATTCAGGTAGAAAACGGCTTTCGAAAAGAAGAGATGGTTATGATTGGTGATAACTACGATACAGATATACAAGCGGGAATTCGTTTTGGCATTGATACGATACATGTTGCAGGAGGCGTCACTTCGCCAAAAGAAGTACTCTTGAAATCGCAGCAACCGACTTATTCGTACCAGACATTACTTGATTGGATAATATAAAAAAGCTAGCCGCCTGAAAAGGGCGGTTAGCCATAATGCTCAAAAGAGCGGATTGTCTTCTATATATTGATAGATGCGCTCGGTCAGCTCGTCGTTTGTATCTGCTTCGACGATTTCACCATTGACGATTGCATACAGCGATTCTGAACATTTTGTACAGTAACTTAAACAACCATACTCAAGAACATCAAGATTTGGATCTTTCTCCAATTTTTCAAATGTTTCTTGTGAATAGTTTGCGATATTACTCATGCAAAATTCGACAATCGGATTCACGATGATCACCTCACCTATTTGAAATCCTACTCTTTTTTTCTTCGCACGTCAACAATCTGGCATTACCGGATGGACCGACTAAATTAACCACGTTCTATGGGGTGAGACTAAATAATTATATGTGTTGAACGTATGAATACCTTCATAAATACAGCGTAGATGACCTTGTATGGGGGAGTCGAAGCTGATTTAAAGGTTTTTTAAAATCATAAAGAAATTATTCATGTTGATTAAAATTGCACTTTACCGTGAATCATTGTGAAGCATGTCACAAACTGATATAATCGTAATTGGGAAAACAACGGATTAATGGATTACGAAGGAGAAAACTTATGAGAAAACTTGTATTATTAGGTGCCGGATATGGGAATATGCGCATTTTACTACGTTTATTGACAAAAGAATTGCCGAGTGATGTCGAAATAACGCTTGTCGATCGGACTCCGTTTCATAGTTTGAAGACGGAATTTTATGCGCTTGCATCTGGAACTGTATCGGACTCAGTCGTGCGTGTTCCACTTCCGGAACATGATAGGCTGAAAGTTGTTGGCGGAGAAATTATAGAAATCAGGCCGGATGAGAAGTGCGTCTATCTTGATGATGGCGTGCAAATCATGTATGACGAATTGGTAATTGGGCTTGGCTGTGAAGATAACTATCATGACGTACCAGGAGCGGCAGAGTACACGTATAGTATTCAGACGATTGGTAAATCCAGGGTTACGTACGAAAAACTTCTTGGTCTTGGTAGTGGTGCAACGATTGGTATTGTTGGAGCCGGCTTAAGTGGGATCGAACTTGCAAGTGAACTTCGGGAAAGTAGACCCGATTTGAACATTAAGCTGTTCGATCGCGGCCCACGGATTTTGAGGGACTTCCCTGAGAGACTTAGTAATTATGTTAAAGGGTGGTTTGACGAACATAATGTAGACGTCGTTGCGAGTTCTAACATTACAAAAGTGGAACCGACGACCCTGTTTAACCACGAAGAAACAATCGCGGTTGATGCGGTTGTCTGGACAGCTGGGATTCGCCCGGTTGCACCTGTGGAAAAAATTGATACGGAAAAAGACGGATCAGGTCGGGTTGTACTGAACAAGTATCATCAGTTGCCTGAATTTAACGATGTCTATATCGTAGGAGACTGTGCGGCGCTTCCTTATGCTCCAAGTGCGCAAGTAGCTGAGGAACAGGCGGAACAGATTGTACGCATATTACGTAACGTTTGGAACAACGAACCACTTCCGGAAACTATGCCGGAAATCAAGCTGAAAGGGTTCCTTGGATCCCTTGGTAAGAAGCAAGGATTTGCATACCTTGCTGACCGTACTGTAACAGGCCGTATTGCACGATTGTTGAAGTCTGGTGTGCTCTGGATGTACAAATGGCATAATGGTTGACAAAAAAACCTTATTCGCATAGTCGCGAATAAGATTTTTTTTATTGTCTAGGAAATTATAAATCTCGTATTGTGGGTAAGTTGTAACGTAGTGATTGTACGTCTATATATTCGTCACTACTTATTTAGCATTAACTAGGTGATAAACCTCATCAGTATAACGAACAAATCTAGCGAAGGAGCGACAAGTGTGAGTCGAAGCAATAAGACCAAGGAGGGATGCAGTTCAATCCCTCCCAAGGGATCTTCTGGCGGGCTTATTACTTGAGGCCATCACCAAGCGACAAAGCGGTGTTGGAAGAACATTCTATTTATTAAGCACCGACCATATAGACTTCAGCGCTTTTGTTCTTCTCATTTATCTTGAAATTTTATCAGTTTAAGATTCAGCTATATAGCCGTTCTTTTCAAGCGCAGCAAATACCGGTTTTAATTGAATATAGCCTTCACCAATCATTTCGTCGTTGATCATGACTAGCGGATAGAAGAACTCATCGTCCTGTATTTGCTGGACAATTTTTTTGTGTTTGTCGTCGGATACAGTAGACTCGATATCAATGTAAGTGATATCGTATGGCTGATTCGGGTACTTTCTATCGATAGCAGCTTGAAGCCATTCGTATGTGTCATTGGATGAAGGTGAATTGACACAGCTTGCACAGATGATATCTGCACCATAAATTTCAATGATTGTAGTAGTGATACTCATATTAATTGTCCCCTCCCGATTGATTGTTGGATTTTTTCTTCTTTCCAGTTTATAATAAGTATAAGGAAAGGAGAGTTAAAAAACAATGACAGATACAGCGTTAACTGAACCAGTACAAGAAGTATTAGATAAATTACGTCCATTCCTCCTACGTGATGGGGGAGACTGTGAACTTGTGGATATCGAGGATGGCATCGTGAAACTTCGCCTTCTTGGTGCTTGCGGTACATGCCCAAGCTCGACGATTACACTAAAAGCAGGGATCGAACGAGCACTTTTGGAAGAAGTTCCAGGTGTCGTTGAGGTAGAACAAGTATTTTGATTTTAAGTGGGACGGTCCGAATTTCGGTCCGTCTTTTCTATTTTATTGCCCGAATATCTTGCCATCGTTCTTTTGTCATCTCGATGAGCTTCGGTTCGGAGGATGTGCGTTGGCGTTCTAGAATGCGCGAAAAGCTTTTTATTGCCTCATTCTCATCACCGATTTTCCAAGATAATTCTGCAATCAAATACAATACCCTTGTTTCTGACATTTGGGTTCCAGTGAAATCTCCTTCTGAAAACGCTGTAGTATAGAAATTTCGTGCGATTGTTAGAAAACGTTGTTCTTCTACCTCCGCTCCTTTATCACGATATAACCAAGCAATTCGTAAGGTAAGTCCTGCCAGTGTAAGAACATTTTCCTTTTTGAACATGGCGCTTAAATAGGCAAGTTTATAAGTTTCAATGGCTTCATTGATATCACGTGCTGCACTGAAAGATCGGCCATTCCATTGAGATGTGATTCGTGCAGCTATGTCTTCTTCTGTGCCAGGAGCAAAATAAGAGGAAAAATCATCGGTAGAAGAGAAGCCACAGTGAGGGCAGACTGCAACGTTATAAAAGATTGGATTTACCTCTGGATTTGAGTAGACAGGTTTGAAGTCACTTTCGTGGGATGAAACCCGAATGAATCTTGAGCGAATTTTTGTGGTAGTGAAGTTTTGCTTACAATAAATGCATGCAACTTTTTTATCATAAAAAGGGCTGATTTCCATGTAGACCCACCTTTCGTACTAGTCAACTCATTATAGCGTATATCCTTCAACACTGGAGTTAATATGATTGCGTTCTGCTCGATTTAATTGCTATTATAGAAGGAAGAAAACAAAGGGAAGGTGAACACGAATGACACAAGTTGTTGAGGTTACTAAAGCTGCAGCAATTCATGTAAGAGAAATGATGCGTCATAATGAGGAAGAAGGGTCATTCCTGCGTGTCGCTGTGAACGGCGGAGGATGTAGTGGTTTGACATACGGAATGGGTTTTGAAACTGAAAAGTCACCGGATGATCTTCTGCTTGAACAGCATGGTTTACAAATTCTTGTTTCTAGTGAAGATGCCGGAGTTCTTGAAGGCACACAAGTCGATTATAAAGAGTCCCTTATGGGGGGCGGATTTACCATAAATAATCCCAATGCAATTGCTTCTTGCGGTTGTGGAACATCATTCAGAACGGCTAAGAAAGAAGGAACTCCAGCGGACTGCTGATTCCTTTTCTAGCTCTCCTAAATCATACTTAGGAGAGCTTTTTTTGTCGAATTATAGTTGTGTTTTTTTAGTCAGTATTTTCAAATATTTGCTATTTCAAATATACTATTGAAAAGCCCCATCAAAAGGGCTACTATAAGAGATAGAAGTTTGTCGAAAAAAATGACAAAGGCCGGGACTGTGTAAATCGTCGGTGTACCGATTTCACGTGGGCCGGGCACATAAAAAAATCAAAGGTGGTTTCGATCTTCGTGAAAAGACCGACAATTTTAGTATTAGGCGCGGGTTATGGCGGTTTAACAACAGTTGTTAACTTGCAAAAATCTCTTGGAGCAGACGATGCAGATATCGTTCTTATAAACAAAAATGAGTATCACTATGAATCGACATGGCTTCATGAAGCAGCTGCAGGAACAATGTCTCCTGAATCAGTGCGTTATGATATCAAAGATGTTATTAACAGTAATAAAGTAAAATTCGTCCAAGCTGAAGTTCAAGCAATCGACGTTACTGGGAAAGTCGTAACGACAAATGTTGGTACACATACATACGATTACCTTGTTATCTCACTTGGTTTTGAAGGCGAAACATTTGGTATTCCAGGTCTTGATAAATATGCATTTTCTATTGCCAACGTTAAAGCAGCACGTCAAATTCGCGAACATATCGAATATCAATTTGCGACTTGGTCAACTGAAGAAGTTAAAGACGATAGCCGTCTGACAATTATCGTTGGAGGAGCGGGCTTCACAGGCATCGAGTTCCTTGGCGAGCTTGGTAACCGTGTACCTGAACTTTGCAAAGAGTTCGACGTTCCACAAGAAAAGGTACGCGTACTATGCGTAGAAGCAGCGCCAATGGTCCTTCCAGGATTTGACCCTGAGCTTGTAGATTATGCTGTTAAGCATTTGAACTCTAAAGGAATCGAATTCTCGATTGGTACGCCAGTTGTAGAAGCTACTCCTGAAGGCGTTAATATTAAAAAAGGCGAAGACGTATTTGAATTCGTCAAAGCTGGCACAGTCGTTTGGGCTGCAGGTGTCCGTGGTAACCGTCTAATCGAAGAAACGGGTATCGAAAACATGCGTGCTCGTGTCAAAGTAGACAAAGATCTTCGTGCACCAGGTCATTCCGATGTATTCATCGTTGGAGACTGCGCACTTATGATTAACGAAGCAGTGAACCGTCCATTCCCACCTACTGCACAAATTGCTATGCAACAAGGTGACATGTGTGCGAATAACATCATCGCGCTTATGAAAGGTGAACCAACTTCTGACTTTACACCTGATTTAAAAGGTAGTGTTTGTTCACTTGGAGATAGCGATGCAATTGGTGTCGTATTCGGTAAAAAAGTAACGGGTACTAAAGCTTCATTCATGAAGAAAATGATTGATAATCGTGCGCTCTTCATGATTGGTGGAGTAGGTCTTACACTGAAAAAAGGTAAATTCAACTTACTTAAATAAAACACTTCTGAAGCACTCGCCCGTCCTTGACGGCGGGTGCTTTTTTAAAAGATAAGAAAGTATTAGTTATTCACTTGGAGTGGTTTCTAGGCTCCAGGCGCCAACCCCTCGGGTCATAAGCCGTTTTGCTGTGGAGGCAGAAATACGCCTCCTCGCAAACCGTCTTATGCCTGTCGGGGACGGACGGCGCCTTACGCTTTTCTAATTGTCTAGACTCCAACGCCTAGCCCCTGGGCCCACACGACGTGGGTCATGCAGCTGTTGCGACAGGATGCCGCGATCTTAAGCTGCCTTCCTCTGTCCCTCCAGCGCTTTTCGGGTCTACCAAGGCGCTTACGCTTTTCTTATGAGGAGGATCCTAAATGTCACGAAAAATGCGAGGTAATGTATGGCTTGGCGCGGCAGGGCTTGTTGTGAATAGCGAAGGACAGTGGCTTGTTGTTAGGAAAAACTACGGTGGTTTAAAAGGTTTATGGTCCATACCGGCAGGATTTGTTGATGGTGATGAAACTGCAGATTGCGCAGCGATTCGTGAAGTAAAGGAAGAAACAGGTGTTGTCTGTCAGCTCGAAGGAATGATTGGGTTTCGTACAGGCGTATTGAATGGAGAGGTGAGCGACAACATGGCCATATTCTTGTTGACGCCTACTACTAAAGGACAGATATTAATTCCGGAGTTAAGAGAGATTTCAGAAGTCGCATGGAAGAGTCCATTCGATTTAAAGGAAGATAAGGACGTCTCTGTGATGATTCATGAAATTGCGGAAAAGGTGATCGAATCAGGGTTTGATGAAATTGAAAATATCAACCCGGGCGATCAATTCGGTTATACTTCTTATAAACTATTTTTCAAAAAGTGATCTATTACAACAGGGATAAAATCGACAAATTATTGAACGAGTCGTGTAATGTTGAAAGCGTTCATTCGTTCCTGTAAAATAGTGAATGGAAAACGGAGGTAGTCACATTGGGAACGATTTCATTAACGCACGTCGTTTTATCTATAATGATTTTCATAGTAATGTTTTTTGGAATAGGATTCTTATTGAATATGCTTCTTCGAATGACATGGTTGATGGCCATCATTTATCCAATTGTCGTCATACTAATTATTGATGAAGTACGTGTATATGAATATGTCACGAAACCGAAATACGCGTTCCAGCTTCTTGGTGACAAAGCTATGGCACTTCATACAGCTGATATCCTCATTTTAGCAAGTGGACTTGTCGGAGCGATTATTTCAGGTTTTGTTATTAAGTTATTAAGAAAACAAGGTTACCAAATGTTTTAAGAAAAAGGTGTGTTCAAGCGATTATGCTTGAACACACCTTTTTTCGTAGTTAGATAATGAATGAATAGATAATAACAGAGATAAGGATACCAGTTACAGCTCCTGCAAACACTTCACTTGGTTTGTGACCTAGCAACGTTTTTAACTCTTGAATTTTTTGTTGTCCATCTTTCTGCTGCCAGCCTTTTGCTTCTTGAACGAACGTTTGGAAGTCTACTCGCATTTGATTGATAATCAGTGCTTGTTGTCCTGCCTGGTAACGAATTCCCGTTGCATCAAACATGACGATGACAGCAAAGATGGCAGACACGGCAAACATAGGTGAATCTAATCCCTCTTCATAAGCGATTGCAGTCGTCAATGATGTAACTGCAGCCGAATGAGAGCTGGGCATCCCTCCTGTTGAAGTCATTAATTTCCAGTCAAGTTTACCTTCCAGGAAATAATGAATCGGGATTTTGACGAATTGAGCAAAGATAATACCGAATAATGCCGCAATTAACGGGGTATTTTGTAATAAGGCCATTTACTTCGACTCCTCTATAATGTACAAAAATTGTGTATTCAGTATACCATAATGACGTGCTATAAAAACAAGTTAGTACGGATTCCGAATGAAATACTACGAAGGGCTGAAAATTTAGGCTATACTAAAGAATGTAGGTAAAATTGGAGGTTGTCAAATGAAAACAATAATATTGGAACCGAATTTTGATAATGTAGAAGCAGAAGTACTTGTAATTGGTGTACCCGAACATCCGGAAAATATAACAGGCTGGGACGGCTTCGTCAGTTCATTCAGTTCCCGTTTACCAGAATGGGTTAAATCTGGAGATGTTAAAACTGAGTTCAAAAGTATTGTTAAAATGCCATCCGTAGAAACTGGAGGCTACAAGCGTGTAATATTTATCGGACTTGGTTTGCATAAGGAATTGACGGAGGATCGTTTGCGTCAAGTATTTGCGGCGGTCGGAAAAGAGCTTGCAAGCATGAAAGCGGCCTCTGCCGCTATTTGGACGGCTCCATTCACGAATGACAAGTTAACGTGTGAGGATGTTGTTTTTGCGGCAACGGAGGGTATTGGACTTGGCATGTACAAGTTTGAAGGATACCGCACGGATTCAAATGAACGCGATATTGCACTTGAAACGTTGTCATTCTTATCTTCATTTGATGAAGATGAGCTGAAAGCGGCCTTTGAAGTAGGGAAAGTACATGCATACGCGGTTAATGAAGCACGAAATCTAGTTAATATGCCGCCTAATATATTAACGGCGACTAAAATGGCTGACTATGCACGTGAAGTCGCTGAAAAATATGATTTTGAAATTGAGGTACTTGGTAAGAAAGAAATGGAAGAACTCGGTATGGGCGCTATTCTAGCAGTCAATAAAGGTTCAGTGGAAGAGCCTAAGTTAATCGTCATGAAGTATGCTGCAACTGAAAAATGGGAAGATGTTATCGGTCTTGTTGGCAAAGGAATTACCTATGATACAGGCGGCTATTCATTGAAAACGAAAGACGGAATGGTTGGTATGAAAGGTGATATGGGCGGTGCGGCTGCAGTCCTAGGGGCAATGACAATCATAGGAGAGCTGCGTCCTGCGAAAAATGTCATCGCTGTGATCGCGTCAACGGACAATATGGTTTCCGGGGATGCTTTTAAACCAGATGATGTTATCACATCACTTAGTGGGAAGACGATAGAGGTGCTCAATACAGACGCTGAAGGACGTCTTGTTCTTGCAGATGCGGTTACATACGCTAAGCAGGCAGGCGCAGACTGTCTGATTGACGTTGCGACACTGACAGGCGGCGTTATCGTCGCGCTTGGTATGGACAAGACAGGGGCGCTTACAAATGATGAAGAATTCTTCGAAGAGTTCATGCAGGCATCCATGGAAACGGATGAATTCGTCTGGAGACTTCCGTTAACGGAAAACGATAAGAAAAGACTACGTAAAAGTGATGTGGCAGACCTGAATAACTCGCCAGGAAGAGACGGACATATGATCTTTGGCGGTGGATTTGTAGGGGAGTTTGTTGGCGACACGCCTTGGATACATCTTGACATTGCGGGGACATCGGATGCGGTTGCTGCACATGATTTAGGGCCTAAAGGTGCAACTGGAGTCATGGTACGGACGCTAGCGACGCTTGTTGAACGGCTAGCCGAAACCGATAGAGAAGTGTAATAGGCGATTGCCTCTTTCCTATTAGTCTTATTTGAATAGGATAAGTAGGAGAGGGGAATGATTATGACTAGAGGATTTCACGGTGGTGGCGGATATGGTCGAGGTCGAGGTGGAGGTTTTGGCCGTGGTGGTTTTGGTCGCGGTGGCTTCGGTCGAGGATTCGGTTTTGGTGACTTTGGCGGACCTTTCATTGGCGGATTTGCTGGTAGTTTATTAGGAAGTGCATTGTTTCCTGGTGGCGGATACGGATATGGCGGCGGATACCAATCCTATCCATACCCACCGTATCCATACCCATACTATCCGTATCAACCATACGGATATTACGGGCCATACTAAAAAGATGAAAATGCCTGTCAACTGAGTTTTCGGCTGGCAGGCATTTTTTTAGTGGGGAAAATCGGTATGACGGTCATAAAGTCATCCATGGCGAGCATAACCCACCTCATGCCGAGCATAACTATCATCATCCAAAAAACGCACCCCTTATCTAATAAGGGGTGCGTTTTTCACTCATTCAAAGCTTAGTCTTCCTTCTGATGAGTTGGAGGATTCTTTAGTTTAGCTTGCTTGATAACTTCTGCAAGATCATCACCAACAGTTAGTTCTGTCGGTTTGACGCCCGATATATAAGCTGCGCGGCTCATAAGATGTCCGCCAATCGGAGAGGTAATGAACAGAAATGCAATTGCCAGTAGAAGTTGAATACTAAAATGGCCTTCCTTCAACCAAAAGTGAAAAAACACACCTAGCAGAATACTAAGCACACCCAAAGTTGCACTCTTAGAAGCGGCATGCGCCCTCGTATAGACGTCCGGTAAACGAATGATGCCAATGACGGTTACGATAGTGAAAACGATGCCAACGACGATTGTAAGGACGATGAGGCTATTAGCTAGTACGATCACGTTCGATTATCTCTCCTTTCTCAATGAATTTTGAGAATGATACGGTTCCAATGAATGACATAATCGCAATAAGCAAGATGACTTCCATGAAAAATCCGGTATCGAAGATGACTGATAGTAGAGCGATTGCTGAAATAAGCATGACACCAATCCCATCCAGTGCGACGAGCCGATCCGGAATAGAAGGACCGCGGAACACACGGTACAACATACCGGCAATCGACAGCAGGACAAGGATTAGACAAACCCATATGAATGTCGTCATGGTCGGCTTACCTCCTTAATGGCTTTTTCGAATGAATTTTTGATTGAATCAATTGCGTCATCAACATCATCGACGTCAATGGCATGGATATAAAGCGTTTTTTGATCATCAGAAACGTTCAACACAATTGTTCCCGGTGTCAATGTGATCAGGCTCGATAGCAATGTAATCTCCCAGTCATGTTCAAGGTCAGTTGGCAAAGCGAAAATCATAGGTTGAATATTCATCTTCGGCCGTAAGACGACTTGCAGCACTGAAATATTAGACAAAGTCAGCTCCTTGAAGAAGAGTAGTGCTAGTTTAAACGTTGCCCAAAGTCGCCAGATGTATAGTCTACCAGGGAAAAAGCGTCTCGTCATAATGATCAAAAGCAGACCAATCAAGAACCCAATGATGAATGTTGAAGCGGTGAATGAGGTGCTCATGAACATCCAGACGAGAGCGATGAAAAAGTTCAATAATAGTTGAAATGCCATCGTTCATCTACTCCTTTAACACCGCATCAATATAGATGGATGGTTGTAGTAATACGTCTGTTGCGTCCGTCATATAGGGAATGAGCCATTCAGTACCAACCCCATAGAGCACAGAGAGAATGACTAATGCTACAGCAGGTATCATCATCTTCCGGTATGTCCGTCGGTTTGTCGTTGGCAATTCCACAGTTGTGGGGTCTCCCCAGAATGCATAGATGAAAATCCGGATGACAGACAACAGGACCACAAGGCTGGATGCCAGGATGATTATACTCCCCAAGACATTGCCTGCCTCGAATGCCCCTTTAACAATAAGAAGCTTACCGACGAAACCGCTTAATGGCGGAATGCCCGCTAGTCCAAATGCAGCAATTAGGTACATCCAGCCAAGTGGCGCATGGGTTTTCATTAACCCACCCATCTTACGTAAGTTAGAGGTTCCGGTTACGTAAACAATAATGCCGATCAGAAGGAACAAAGCCCCTTTAATGAGCATGTCATGGATCAAATAGAAAACGGCACCCGTTAAACCAGCCTCGTTCATTTGTGCAGCACCGAATAAAATAACACCCACTGCAATGACGATATTGTAAATAATAATTTGTTTTACATCGAAATAGGCAAGGGCACCAATGCAGCCGGCAATAATCGTGAGCAATGCCAGTGCAGATAATAAACCATGTGTAAATCCGATATCGTGTACGAAGAACAGCGTATACGTTCGGATGATTGCATAGATACCGACTTTAGTCAGCAATGCACCGAATAGTGCCAGCACCGGTATTGGAGGCGCTGCATAAGATCCTGGTAGCCAGAAGTAAAGCGGGAACAGGGATCCTTTTACGCCGAATACGATTAAAAAGAGCACTGCAATCACGGTTATAATACCGGGTTGTCCAATCTCTGCAATCTTCACTGAAATATCGGCCATATTTAATGTACCAATAACAGAGTAGAGGTAAGCAACTGTAATAACGAATAATGCAGATGAAATGACATTGACGAGTATGTACTTCATTGATTCACGAAGTTGTATTTTCTCGCCGCCTAAAACGATTAATAGGTAAGAGGCGATGAGCAGTACTTCGAAGAATACGAACATATTGAAAATATCACCTGTTGTAAATGCGCCATTGATGCCTGTAATCATGAACAGGATGGCGGGGTAATAAAAGAAGCGCTCCCGCTCTTCGCCAATTGCAGTGAAACTGTATAGTACAACAAAAAGTGTGATCAAGATTGTTGTGGTAACAAGTAATGCAGACAGCATATCGGAAACCATTGAAATTCCGAAAGGTGCGGGCCAGCTTCCAAGTGTAATTGCCTGAACACCATCCGCTTTCACTTTTGCAACTAGGAAAAGTGCAGCAACCAAGCTAATAAGCAGGCCGACACATGTTAATGATCGTTGTACCCTGACGTTCTCCTTGAAAAACAGAAGAATAATTGCGAACAGGAATGGCAAAATGATTGGAAATAGAAGTAGATTAATCATGTTCGTCATTTCCCCTCATAAGATTCATATTGTCTGTCTGATGCTCAGCATACGTCCGATAAGCTAATACAAGGATGAATGCTGTCACACCGAAGCTAATAACAATCGCTGTTAAAATAAGCGCCTGTGGCAAAGGATCTGCATAATCTGTTACGCCTTCTGCCACGACTGGCGGAGAGGTGCCACCAAGACCGCCCATTGTAAGAATGAGCAAGTGAGCACCATGGCTCAATAGGCCTGTCCCGAGTATGATTTTGAGGATACTCCTGGAAAGAATCAGATAGACAGCTGCCATGAAAAGAATTCCGATGACGATGGCCATTATAAACTCCATTACGCATCTCCTCCAATCGATTGAATCATTGTAACGGCTGCCCCAACGACAACAAGGTAGACACCTGCATCAAAAATCATTGCTGTATGAAGGGAAGTTGTTCCGAACAACGGCAAAGTGAAATCGTCGAAAGCATGTGTAAAGAAAGGAACGTTGAAAAAAATTGAGCCTGCTGCCGTTCCTAGAGAAAGCAATAAGCCGATGCCTGTCATAATCGTGAAGTTGAAAGGCAGTGCTTTTTGTACCGTTTTCAAATCGAAAGCGAGTAAGAGAAGAACGATTGCTCCAGTAGTAAGCAATCCTCCAACGAAACCGCCACCTGGTGTATAATGTCCCGCAAAGAAAATGTGGATTGAAAAAAGGAAGATGATGAAGAATACGATTTTTGTTGTAGTTTGTAAAATGACATCATTTGTTTTCATCCGTATTCTCCTCCTTTTTTGACAATTTCAGGCGAATCATTGCAATGACGGCGATTCCGACGATTGATAGAACGGTGATTTCAAATAATGTATCAAATCCACGGTAATCTACAAGAATAACGTTGACGATATTCCCGCCACCCGCTTCTGTATAAACTGTATCTTTGTAATACTGCGAGATAGATGGAATCAATTTTTGTGAATGAGCCGATAAGGCAACCAATGTCACCGTTATTCCGACACCAGCCGCAATAATCAAATTGCCAATCTTGTTGCGTTTTGTTTGGCCGTGATTGTTCAGAGACGGTAGATGTTTAAAGGCTAACAAGAATAAAGCAACAGATATCGTTTCAATAACGAGTTGTGTAAGCGCTAAATCCGGTGCTTTGAAAATAACGAAGAATAAAGCAACCGAATAACCGACGGCACCTAGAGCAATGATTGCTGACAGTCTTGTCTTCGCAAGTAGAACCATACAAACTGCGATAACCAGAACAATAGCAGTCAGAACTCCATATAAGTTGACAGGGGCAAAACTCTCCATATCAACTATGAAAGCTTCTTTGATGAATAACGTCGCCGCTGTAATGGCAGCAATAAAAGCAAACATATAAATCAGATATGTGCGGATTAAACCAGTCATATAGAAGCGGGAAAGTTTGTTCATTCCACCTTCACTAACGAACATGGCTGAGTCATACAGGGCATTCAATGACAAGTATTCAGGTTGAATGTCATACAGTTTCTGCCATCTCGCCAAGGTCAAGAATAGAACGAGACCGACTCCGACAAGCGAAACCGTCATCCATAATTCTGGAGCAGCAATTCCGTGCCATGCTGCGACGTGAACGGCAACTTCAGAAGGATGGCTGTATAAATCAGGCTGGACAGCCATGACAGCTGGTTTTACAAACCATTTTCCAATCAAGTTCGGTATGAAGAAGATGCCAACAACGAGCGTAGCAAGAATGACGGGAGATACAAGCATCCCGACAGGCGCTTCATGCGGTTTAGTAGGAAGAGGTTCACTTTTTTGTTTTCCAGCGAACGTCTTAAATACAAAGTAAAAGCTATAAATGAATGTGAAAACACTGGCAATCCAAGCGATAACAGGGAAGATAATTCCCCATGTTGCAAAGTTGAACAGTTCAAAATGGCGAATGGCCAGCATCGACTGAAGGAACATTTCCTTACTCAGGAAACCGCCGAATGGCGGCAGACCTGCCATCGACATTGAACCGATGAACGCAACCGTGAAACTGACGGGCATAATGCTCATCAATCCGCCGAGTTTTCGGATATCGCGCGTACCCGTTTCATGATCGACAATACCGGCAATCATGAACAAGCTCCCTTTGAAGACTGCGTGGTTGATCAAATGGAAGATCGCTGCAAATGTTGCGAATTTGAAAATGGGGTCATCCGAGTGATAGGCAAGCGCACCTGCTCCGAGCAGAGACATGATAAGTCCAAGCTGACTGACTGTCGAGAAAGCAAGAATCGCTTTTAAATCAGTCTGTTTCACTGCAAAGAAAGATCCCCAGAATAATGTCAGAAGTCCGATACCAGCTACGAGCCAAATCCAAACTTCAGAAACAGCGAAAATAGGTGTAAATCGGGCGACGAGGTAAAGACCTGCTTTCACCATCGTTGCTGAATGTAGATAGGCACTGACCGGTGTAGGCGCTTCCATTGCATCCGGTAACCAAATATGGAACGGGAACTGTGCTGACTTTGTAAAAGCACCAAGTAGTACGAGAACGAGCGCCAATGTAAAGAATTCATGTCCTACAAAAGTGGGGGCGTTAGCGATAAGTTCGCGGATGGAAAACGTATCTCCCATAATCCCTAACAGAACGAATCCTCCGAGCATCATTAGTCCACCAAATACAGTGATCATCATTGATTTCAATGCACCAAATCGTGAACCGTCACGTGTATTCCAATAGCCAATAAGTAGGAATGACGAAATGGATGTTAGCTCCCAGAATAAATAAAGGGATATAACGTTATCAGATTGGACAACACCTAACATGGCGCTCATGAAAATGAGCAGGTAAACGTAAAAGTGATTCAGCTTTTCTTTACGCTTATCAAGATAAAAGATGGAGTAGAGCACAACGAGTGCACCGATGCCTGTAATAAGCAAGGTAAACAGCAGGCTGAGTCCATCAATATACGACACGAACGAAATGCCGAGTGAAGGAATCCATTGCAATTCTGCTATAGCATGCCCGCCGTCCATTGTTGTTTTAAGAAATCCTATGTAAAAAATGAAGAGGGAGACAGGGACGAGTAAAACGAACCACCCAGTGTGTATGTCTTTCAGTTTCCTAACTAGCAATGGAACGAATAGGGCTGCCACAATCGGCAGGAAAATCAGTAATACAAAATTCAAGAAAATCCTCCTTCCTAATGAATGAAACAGTTATGTATAAACGTGATGCTAAGCAAAAGGGATCTAATAGTCATTGGCTGTTCTGAATTCATACATCATTTTCAACGTCGGGACGGTAAATTTTAAAATTGTTACGATTACCTTATCTTTTCTTCCTTTCATTGTTTTAATCAAAAAATGCAAAAAGTCCATCACAAAAGGGCATAGATACCCCCTGGTGACAGACTCCTCCAAGTACGTTCATTTATTTGATTGAGGTAACTATATCACAGCATGCGGAAGTTGTCTAATTGAAAAATAGTAAGTGTGGGACGATTCTGGATTTTGTTGCCTATTCGGTCTCTCTTCTTATAGTATAGAAACGAAGAACTAATTTGCGTTTGAGGTGTTAGAAATGAAAAATCCATACATATTTGGTTATTTACCGTTTGTAACAATTGTCTTATTCAGTTTAACATTCGGAGTATACACAGTTGGCGTGTCAGTGGAACTATTTAAAGGAATTGGTTTGTATGCCGGCATGCGAGAGTTTTTGACCGATATACAATTACGTATTTTTCTGCTAGTTATCTATGCATTGTTATTTTTTATGGTTTTTTCAGCGTTAAAATTGATTGCGGAAACGATTCATGAAACCGCGATGTTATTCTTTTCGAAGGATGTGGAGGGGAAATCGTATAGCGAAGCTCGCGGAGGCAATGTCATCTACTTTTTCGGCGCGCTTGCATCGGTAGGTGGCATCAATTCGATTAGCCTATTAACAGCTGTATTTTTACTGACAACGTTCATCTACTTCGTGTATGTCGTTTTCAAATTAAGCAAATACATGACAATCGTCAGCACGATTGGACTTCTCGTTTTTGAAATTCTGGTTTGGGCGATACTAGTTTCAACCATCATCTATATTCTGTTGAAGCTTTATAATGGGGTAATTGCGAGTTTGCCTTTCATGGGTAGTAAAACGGACTAGCCTTGTGAATGGCTAGTCCTGGAGTAGTGTGGAAAATATACGCAAATGAAGTTTCTGATCGCTCAAGAGCTTTAGAGATTGCGGACTATCATAGCCGACCCAGACAGCGGTTGTATAGTTATCGTTCAACCCTCCAACCCATAGATCTTTATAATGATCTGTGGTGCCGGTTTTTGCTCCCGTATACGAAGTTGTATAGGGGATACCCCGGCCAGTTCCGTTCAATACGACATCTGACATCATGCCGCGAATTTTGGTAACAGTAGTAGGAGACCAAACGTCCTCTTTGTCATCAGGCCATTCGTATAAAATAGTCCCAGCTCTATCCTTTACAGCGCGTATGGCATGGGGAGGGGTATATTGCCCATCAATGAAACTCGAATAAGCCCCCGCAAGTTCAAGCGGCGTCATCCCTTTTGCAAACCCACCGAGAGCAGCTGCATAGTTCATATCCTGTTGTGTAACTGATTTGAATCCGAATGGTGCTATATAGCTGAATGCCTCTTCCACTCCAATCATTTGAAGCAATCTGACCGCTGCTGTATTATGACTTTGTCGAAAAGCCTCTTTTACCGTAACATTGCCATAAACGTAACCGCCGATATTTGTCGGGCAGTACGAGCCGATACAAATAGCACCACTGTTAATGGGGGTGTTTTCTGTATAGGAACTACTTTCAAACAGTGGAGCATAGACCAGAAGTGGTTTCATAGCCGAACCAGGTTGTCTGACAGCCTGGAATGCACGGTGAAAATCAGCTTTTTTATAGTTCTTACCGGCGAATAGGCTGATGATTTCACGGGTTTCATTGTCGATAACCGCGGCACCTGCTTGCACGCCTTTAGGGTGTAAAAGGGAGGAGATCGTTTGGTCATTTCGGCGCTGCTTTCCAGGGTTAAGTGCCGTTTCGATAATCAATCCTTTGGACAACACTTCAGCTGTCCGTTGTTTAATAATCGCTTCAAGGGCTATTTTTTCTGCATCATCTTTCGCATACGTCATTTTTTCAGATAAACCTTCGGACTGTGCTATGAGATCAGTAAGTTCCGCAAGTACATATGTACTGTAGGCAGGAAAGGCATTCGCTTTTTCCTTCAGATTTAATTGGATAGCTGTGTTTTTATGCACTTTAGATTCCTCGGAAGTCAGAACTCTATTTTTTGTCAGTATAGACAATAGGCGTTCCTGTCTTACTTTTGTCTGATCGAAATGGTTCAGTGGATCATATAAAGAAGGGTTGTTTGGGATCGCCGCAAGGAAGGCCATCTCCGCCTCATTCAGTGCATCTAAGGGTTTGCTGAAGTAATATGTCGCAGCGGCACCAATGCCGTACACTTGATGGCCAAAATACATTTCATTCATATACATTTCCAAGATTTCATCTTTTGTCGATTGTTTTTCAAGCTCGGCTGCGTAAAAAAGTTCCGTCAACTTACGTTCATAGGTCTTTTCAGTCGATAGAAAACGCATTCGCACGACTTGCTGTGTAATGGTAGAAGCACCTTGTCTGACATCGTCCGTTGCGGTATTGACAGCGAATGCACGCACGATTGCGGCTACATCATAGCCTTTATGCTCGAAAAAACCCGTGTCTTCACTTTCTAGGAACAGTTGACGCGCGAATAAGGGAATGGACGACAGCGGGAGTGGATCGCGCCACTCTATATATTCTTCTGCAAAAATGAGCCCATTGCCATCTTTCAACGTCACGGGGACATTGATCTTTGGGGATGACAGTTCAATGGAATCATTGATCTGGTCATTGAAGGATCCAGCGCTTTTCAATTCGACTGCAATGGCTTCTTGGACAATAAAGAGAATTGGTATGGTTAGAAGAATAAAGATGAAACCAATAACATGTTTCAATGGATTTGCACTCCGTTCAAGAAATCATTCACTAACAAAAATATAGCACACTCCGTCTAGTGAAGTGTGCTGTTTCTTAACTATGTGTCCTTTTATCCTCAGCAGCAAGAAAGTCCTCAAAGTCCTGTACGGGTTTTCGTTTGGCATAATAGAGAAAGGCAAACCCAACCAGGAATAGAACGCCAGTGACGATGAAGACAGACGAAATACCGATGAAACCACTGACGATTCCGCCAAACATTGGACCTATAATATTCCCGAGAAAACGGAAGCTGGTATTATAACCCATGACTTCTCCTTGAATATCGACTGGTGCCTCACGTCTAACTAGTGCAGTCGTTATAGGGATCATTCCACCGAGCGCAATACCGAACAGCAATCGCCAAAAGATAAGTTGCCACAGCTGTGTTACAAAAGCTTGTGGGATGATAAAGATAAATGATAGGAGTAGCAGAATTGACAACACTTTTTCGTAGCCAATGTCGTCACCAAGCTTGCCCCAGCGGCGTGCGAATAATAGATTGCCGACCCCTGCTGCACTGAAAGTAATCCCAGCTAGGAAAGCTACGTCTTTTGCATCCGTCAAATGAGAAACGTAAAGCGACAGAAGCGGCTGGATACTGAAGTTGCCTACTTGGATAAGTGCCGTAACAATCATAACGTTCAACATGAGCCGGTGATGTAGCAAGCCGCTAATAATCGCTTTACGGGAATACTGGATAGCTTTCGGATTTTTTACCCGTTTTTGTTCCTTGATGCCGAAGAGAACGATAAGTGTAGCGACAATTACGGAGATGGATGTAATGACAAAGGTATATTGGAAACCGAATGCATCTGCCAGTAAACCTCCAAATACAGGGCCGAATAATGTGCCTGTCACACTGCCCATCTGCAGAGTTCCTAGCATTTTTCCAGCTTCCTTCTTCGCAGTCTGTGAAGAGATAAACGCGAGTGAAGTTGGTATGAAACCTGTGACAACACCATTCAGTAGCCGAAGCAGGAAGAACATCTCTACGGAATCCACAAATCCCATTAGGAAAACGGAAGTTGCAATCCCGAAACCATTGATGATAAGAATAGGCTTAAAGCCATATTTATCGGCAACTCGGCCCCAAATCGGTGACATAATGAAAGCCGTGACAAATGAAGCGCCAAAAATAAGGCCAGACCATTTTTGAACATATGCTTCGGGATGATCGCCAAATGTTTCGATATAAAGGGATAGGAAGGGCATGATCATCGTCATTGTCCCTGCAACGAGGACGTTGGAAATCCAAATGATGATGAAATTCCGTTTTTGCACGTCCATTTAGAAAACCTTCTTTCTGTGTCGTGCTTTTCATTCAGTATAAAACAATTCGGAAAACGAAGGAAGTATCATGCTTATTCGTCGAAATAGATTGTTCAATATGATAAACTGATTCAGGGTGAATGTTAAATGAGGAAAATGTATTTCTCCCTTCTGACAATCGTTGGTCTCGTCTTACTTTCCGCTTGCGGAAATAGTACGTCTGAGAACAAAAAAACAGAAGAAGTAGTGTCTGCTGGCAAAGCGCCAGTGGAAGAAAATAGCACGAAGAACTCAGAGGAGGCAACAACAATGTATCCACAATTATCAAAAGAAGTAGCAGCAACTGAAGCATTAGTTATTATGAACACAACAATGGGGCCAATCAAAATCAAGCTTTTCCCTGAACAAGCACCAAAAACAGTTGAAAACTTCTTAACACATGCAGAAAACGGCTATTATGACGGTATTATCTTCCACCGTGTTATTGAAGACTTCATGATTCAAGGCGGCGACCCAACAGGAACTGGTATGGGCGGAGCAAGTATTTTCGGCGATACATTTGAAGACGAATTTACTATGGATCTATTTAACTTAAAAGGCGCTCTTTCAATGGCGAACGCTGGTCCAGGAACAAATGGCAGCCAGTTCTTCATCGTTCATGCTTCAGAAGTACCTGCTTCAGTTGATCAGCTGAAAAAAGGTGGATATCCAGCTGAAATCGCTGAAGCATATGGCGAAATGGGTGGAACTCCGCACTTAGACCAAAAACATACAGTATTCGGCCAAGTTATTGAAGGCATGGATGTTGTCGACAAAATTGCTAAAGTTAAAAAAGGGCGTCAAGATAAGCCTGTTGAAGATATTTCTATTGAATCAATCGAAATCCTTCAAAAGTAATTCGAATCATATAGAAATTTACAATGTGAGGAAGTGGATGTAAGTGAACGCACTATTAATGCCGTTCCTTTACTTTCCTGAAGACAAATCAGAATATATACCAGCCGCGATTTCAATGTTTTTCTTTGCGATTCTATTGGTACTTACATTCATGTGGATTCGACGCAAGTCGAAGAAACAGGAATTAGAAGCGAAAGAATTTGAAGAACGTATTTTACGTGAACGCCGCGAACAAAAAGAAAACGAGCATCCTCAAAATTGAGGATGCTCGTTTTCTTTTAAAAAATTGTAACGTCAACGTCGCGATCGTAACGTCAACTCCGTGATTGTAATCACAACTGTGCTAAATCACTCGCTTAATGCAGTGATAAAACGGTTAACGCCGTCTTGAACAACTGAAAGCGGTGTTGCGACATTCATGCGAAGGAAGCCGCGTCCTGCTTCGCCGTATTTTGTACCTGGATCAAGGGCGAGTTTACCTTTATTCAACAACTTGTCCATTATTTCCGACTCGGTAAATCCAGTACCACGGTAGTCAATCCACAGAAGGTATGTACCATGCGGCTTAGCAATTTTTAAGGCAGGAATTGCAGCTGTTAGTTCATGAATTGCATAGTCCATATTGGTAGAAACTGTTTCCAGTAATTGTGCTAGCCATGGGCCTCCATCTTTATAGGCGGCAGTCAAAGCTGCGGCTGCAAAAGAGCTCAAATCCATTTGACCATGTGCCATTGCATTCAACGTAAGTTTCTCTCTCACACCTTCATCTGTAGCGATCATTAATGCTGCTTGGATACCTGCGAGATTAAACGATTTTGTAGGTGCAACACACGTAATGATACGTCCTGCTTCTTCGTCAGCAAGCGTTGCGAGCGGAATATGTTTATGCCCTGAGAAGACTAGATCGGCGTGGATTTCATCCGATAAAATCAAGACATCATATTTTGTACACAGTCGTAACATTTCTTTCAATTCGCTTGCAGTCCAGACAATTCCACCAGGATTATGCGGATTGCATAAAATGAATAGCTTTACGTTTTGTTGCAGGCATTTCTCGAATTCTTCAAAGTCGATGGAGTACACACCGTTGTCCTCTTTCATAATACATTCGACCATATTTCGTCCTTGACGTTTAGGGACTTGGAAAAAGGGCGGATAGACTGGAGATGTGACAAGAATGCCGTCACCTGGATTCGTAAACGTTTCAACGACTGAAGCGATTGCCGGAACTACACCATGGTGGAATAACATCCATTCATTTTTGGTTTCCCATGCATGGCGTTCAGCAAGCCATGTACTTACTGCGTCTTTACAGCCTTCGCAAATATATGAGTAGCCGAAAACGGGATGATCGAGACGTTCTTTCAGCGCATCGATAACCACTTCCGGTGCAGCAAAGTCCATATCTGCAATCCACATCGGTAAAATATCGGATGCATCTTCGATTCCATAGATCATTTCCATTCGGTCCCATTTTACAGAACGTGATTTACGTCGTTCAATTACTTGTTCAAAGTTATTCATGGAAATCTCCTCTTTCCTTTTTTCTCTACTATGTTATCATAATCTAGACTATTGAGAAAAATAAGGTGACTCATTGTGCAAACTATAGAAATGAACAAAAAGGCAGTAGCACTTCTTGAACAATGGGACCCATTTGACGTAGGACCAAAAGCGTATGTACACGAAATCGTTGATGTCGTATCGGACTTACAACGTCTTGATCACCCAACCGACCTTGCAAAACGAATTCGGGAAATTTACGAACAATCTTATAAATTATGGATTCCAATCGAAAAGTGTGTTCAAATTTCTTATAAGCTGTTAGCGATTAAATACGAGGCGAAATGTATCGTCTGATTTTGATGTGGCTGTACCCATTTTAATACGGGTACAGTCTTTTTATACAATAAAACACGAAACCTGTTGATTAACCAAAAGTAACCAGTGAATAACATGATTACCAACTGGGCGCTACGTGTATAGTTGACTTTGGGTTGCTTTGGATTGAATGACTTCCATACGATTACCGAGATGTCTGGATATGTAGGGATACGACAAAGTCGCATCCCTACATATTTTTTTTATAGAATATCATCTACTTTTTTCTTCCAAAACAACTGCGTTTTTCACTTGAATAGTGCAGGAACGTGGCAGGTAACTATTCCCAACAGAGCTACACTAGGACCCCTCAGTAAATCTGTCATGAATAGTTCGCCGAAAGCGTACCGGAAATGATCCAGTGAAAATGAAGGTCGTCAAGTCCTTCTCACCAGTATTTTATGCAGCTAAATGGTTAATCAACAGACGTGAAAAACACCCGCAAATCCAGTAACTGGATTTGCGGGTGTTTGCAGTACCATTAAAGTCCGAAAATCGATACGATGAAAATGACGATGATGGCGACAGGTGCGGCATACCTGACAAGGAATTTCCAAAGGCTGTTCATCACAGGATGCATGCGCAGCTCGTCGTCTGTTTGTGATTTCGTCAACACAAAGCCCGCGAATATCGAAACGAATAACGCACCTAAAGGCATACCGATTTTGCTCGTCAATGTGTCTGCAAAGTCAAAGATGGAACCGCCGAATATTTTCACGTCAGACAGGACACCGAATGACAGCGCACTTGGAATACCAACGATGAAGATAAGAATTCCAAATACCCATGCAGCACGTTTTCTACGCTCGATTTTCTCGCGGATCCCACTTGACACGACAATTTCAAGCATCGCAATCGATGAAGTAAGTGTAGCGAAAAGCATCAAGATGAAGAAAATAATCATAAACATATTGCCAAACGGAATCTGGCTAAAAATGGCTGGTAAAACGACGAAAATTAGCCCCGGTCCTTCTTCAGGTGAATGGCCGAGTGCGAACACTGCGGGAAATATAACAATACCAGCTAAAATTGAAATGGTAATATTTAAAATCGCAACGTTCATTGCCGATTGCCCTAACTTTTCTTCTTTCGGTAAATAAGATGCATAGGTCATCATTGCTGTCACCCCAACGCTCAGTGAGAAGAAAGCTTGACCAAGTGCAAGTAAAAACGTAGAACCTGTCAAGTGAGACCAATCAGGCACAAATAGGAATCGAACACCTTCCATTGCACCATCCAATGTTAATGAACGGATTGCAAGAATGATGAAGAATATGAACAGCATTGGCATCATCCACCTGCTCGCCCGCTCAATACCTCCCTTAATACCACTTTGTACAATCCAAATTGTCAGCCCCATGAACACGGCCTGAGCAAATAGAACTTCTACTGGATTGGCGATGATTGTATTGAAAAGATCGCCATGATTCGTAGCATCGAGTTTGAAGAAAATAGCTCGTGTTAAATAGGAAAGAATCCAACCCCCGACCACGCTATAAAATGACAGGAGAATGAATGAAACTGCAAGTCCCATCCAGCCAATCAAAGGCCACTTTTTACCTGGCGCCAATCGTTTTAGTGATGTAATTGCATCAGCCTGACCCATACGTCCGATGACGAACTCTGCAAGCAAAATTGGAAGTCCGATTGCAATTGTACAAATAATGAACAGTAGAATGAAAACACTTCCGCCGTTCATCCCTACCATGTATGGGAATTTCCATATTGCACCGAGTCCGATCGCACTGCCGGCAGCAGCGAGAACGAAACCAATTTTTGACGACCATTGATCACGTTGTTTCATAGATATTCACTCATTTCATTAGGATACAGATTTTCTAATTGTACACTAACTAAAAACGAATACCATGGTAATTTGAAACAAATTACGATGTCAATCTATCTTTGGTATAATTGAAATAATTAGACATTTTGTAATGAAGGAGTGGGTTGCCTGTGGAAGAATCTGAGTTGATGCAAAAGGTGAGAGCTGGAGAGAAGGATGCTTTTGAAAAATGGATGGACATTTATTCAGGAGACATTGAACGTTTCGTCATCCAGTATGGTTGTACGTTAAAACAGGCAGCTGATTTAGCGGAAGAAACGTTTAGAAATTTACATAACCAGTTAGATTCCATTAGCAATGAAGAGTCGCTTGTGTGCACGTTATATAAAAAGGCATTAAAAAGTCTAGCATTTGTTCAACAAACTGATGCACCGAATGAAACGCTATTTCCTTTTGAAGAGGATCAGGAATTGCATGACCAGATTGGAAACCTTGAAATGGAATATAAAATACCGTTCATTCTTTCGCAATTCCACAAGCTGGATGATTCAGAGATTGTGAAAATTACGGACACCTCCCTAGAAACAGTTGAACAAGCTATCACGGTGGCATTCCGTGATATGGGAGATGCGCAATTGAAAAAGAGGCTGGAATTCCTTAATAAGTCGTATGGGCGCATGAAGTCTTCATTCAGAAAAGAGCAGGTTTTTGCAAAGTCTCAAAAAGAGTTGCTGGCGACTGGAAAGTTAAAGCAATCGATATCAAAGAAGCCTATGATTTCATGGATTGCGGGAACCCTAATCCTCTTGTCGCTTATACTAGTTCCCGTTGTAACAAGTGAGGAATATAAAATGGCATCGGATGAAAAGTACTTAGAACAACTGGGTGCCTCATTTGAAAAAGAAATCGGATATCGGTATACCGAATTGGGCCTTAAGGAATCAACCGAGGAGGATATTTTGGATTTCAATCCAAATCAGTATGGTAAACAGCAACGCGAAGATTTTGAGTCAATGGTACGCCGCTATGAAAAAGTTTTAACTAAAACTGGTACATTAAATAAAAAAAGGATTAAGAAGGATTACCAAGCAATAATAAAATCATTGGAATTGCCCTCTGAAATGACTGCGCAGTTGTTTAAGAATCCGCTTACAGATGACGTGAAAAAAAGTGACGAATTCATGAAACGCTATTTGAAGCAGTTTACTGTAATTCAACAATCCTATTACACGGTACTTTTTAAAAGCAGTAAGATTATCGAAGATGAAATCGTCGACGGAGAGTTAGATATTGACAAGTTTATGGAAAAGAAAGATACGTATCCAGAAGAATTACAGTTAGCATTGAATGGCATGAGTAAACAGAATATTTATCCTGAATCCGTTACGAATTGGGGTGCAATTGTTCCCGTATTCCAAAAGAATAAGCTAGGTGCAAAGATTCGATCATCAATCCACCCCGATCTTGGCGGCTTCCTAACCGTAATGGAAGTTGTGCCATTGCTAACGTATCCGGGTCTTGCACATTCGCTTGCGGATTCGATTGATTATTTGCTAGAAATAGAAAAGACATTATTAGCAACGACTCTCAATGATGAAGCAACTAACCACTTAAGTTGGACATATAGTGAACTGTTTCATGAAATCAGCGGTGGGGCAGACCCCGATAATATTTTTGGTACTGATGGCGTAGTAAAAGATGAGTTTCGTGAAGGGTGGAAAAGGATTACTTCTGCCAAAGAAGGTTCTCCAACGGCATTTATCATGCAAATCATCATCTCCGAAATGGAAGCAACAGATTGGACTGGGTCAAAAAGCCTCAAACGTTTAGGAGTATATGATGTTCAACAAGCATTGGAGCTTGCGAAAATTGGGAAACTTGAAACGTTCAGCTTGAGTTCGGACTATGCAAACTGAAACAGATATGGAAATTGTGACGCTCCCCAATCCTGGTTTTGAGAACATTGTTCAAGAGGTATATTATTCATTCTCCTCTAATCATGATCTATCTGTATTAAAAGGAGTCAGTCCCTTGGTTATTATTGGTGTTTACTTTTACGTGAATGAACAAAAAGATCCAGAGACGATGTGGCATCTTTATAGTACAAAAAAAATGTAGTCAAACTTGAAGAATTCGTTGATGAATGGAGTCAATTTGATATAGATCTTTATAGTTTCGATAGTCTGCAATTTGATGGTAGCGAAGAAACGGCGGGTTCAATCGGGTTTCAGCGTGGAAATTCTCTTTCTGTTAGTACGCAGATGACTTTGAATGAAGATTTCGTATGGGAAATCGAGCAGATTATTTTAAGTCCGATGTTTTTTGAATAAGGGGGGACTTCGTACATGGAAGAATCTGAGTGGATTGAAAAAGTGAAAAATGGGGATCTTGTAGCATTTGCAGAGTGGATGGACATTTACTCGTGTGACATTGAACGGTTTGCATTTCAGTACGGCTGTTCTCCAGAACAAGCTGGCGAAGTGGCTGAGGACACATTTAGAGAAGTAGTTCAGCTAATGAAAACTTATGTAAATGAAGATAGTGTACAGCTTGAATTATATAAAATAGCGATTAAAAAGTTCTCGGATTTTGAATTGATTAGTCCAATTCCGAGTAGCATTTTGGCCTTTGAAGAAGACGAACAGCTACATCATCAGATTGTCCAGTTAACGAGTGAAGAGAAGCTCGCGCTCATTCTTTCTCAGTTTCATGGCATGAATGACGAAGAAGTGGCAGTGATTATCGGAATTCCAGTTGATGATGCAAGGCGTACACTCACTGCTGCCTTCGATCAACTTGAAGGAGGAAATTTTGGGAAAAGGCTTGAATTTCTCGATAAATCACATAGGCGAATTCGTTCTATGTTCAGAAGAGAAATAGTTTTTCAGGACCCAGTTGAAAGTCTGATAGAAGTTCGAATTGAAAAGAAATCAATGACAAAGAAGGCTCTTTTTTCATGGATTGCTGGCGTTAGTCTACTGATTATCCTGCTTACAATTTCAGTCGTGACAAGCGAAGAATATAAGAGGTCTTCCGATGAAAAGTACCTAGCACGCTTGAAAACTTCTTTTGAAAATGAAATGGCAACAAAGTACATGACACTAGGACTCGTTGAACCTAAAGGGGAAGAGCAAGAATTCTACAGTGACATGTTTGGGTATGACGAACGTCAACAGTTTGAGGGAGTAACGAAGAAAATTCAAGAGCAACTAACTAACAATGAAAAGATAAATAGAAAAAATGTGCAAGAACAGTACGGAGAAATTATGGGGAATTTGGAACTCCCTTCAGAAATGGTTGTGAAGCTGTTAAAAAAACCATTATCGGATGACAGAGCTAGTAGTGAGGTGTTTATAAAAGCATATATAAATAAAGTCAATTGGATTAGTGATTTGTATAGGGTTGCGTTATACGAACATAAAGGAGTAATTACTGAAACAGTTGAAAATGGAGCGATAGATGTTGAAGAACTTCTTCAGAAGAAAAATACATACCCAGAAGAAATTAGAACAGTTTTGGGAACAATGGGAGACCAAAACATTGGGCTTGTCAAAGAATCTGAATGGGATTATTTCCATCCCATATATCTGAAAAATGAAGTGGGTTTGGCAATAAGAGATTCAATTCATGAAGATTTTAGAGGGTATTTGACATTTTTGGGGACGAATCCATTTAATTATTTGGCAATTCAATCGGGATCCACACTTCAACAAACCGTAGATTACATCGTAGAACTAGAGAATACATTGCTTGTTGATCAACAAGAGGATCAATTATATCAAAATGTACTGGGTTATTATAACAATGTATTTTATGATAGGTTTATTTTAAACGAAGATGGTCGGTTAACGGGGAGTGATGGGAAGTTGAAAAAAGAGTACCGTTTAGCTTGGGAGAAACTTGCTAACACGGGAGAAAACTCTCCGTCGGCATATATTATGCAACAAATCGTGAAGGAAATGGAAGAGAGTGACTGGGAGACATCAGATAGTTTAGAACGGCTAGAGTACCATCATCTTTATGATGCTGTTGGTTTTGCTAAAAGAGGGGACTTACAATTATTTATTCTTGAAAGTGTAATGCAAGAAAGCGGTAACGAAGTGGCTGTCAATAATCCAGAGTACATTCAAGAAGTCGAGAGGACATACGTGAAATTCACTAAGGGACATCGGCTGAATGCTTTGGTTGGCGTTAAACCAGTAGTCATACTCGGTGTCTATTTGTATGCAAACGAACAAGAGGATCCAAAGACGATGTGGCATCTGACTAATCGTGAATCTCTTTCGCTTACACTGAACGAGTACGTTACTACTTGGAGGAAGCAAGAATATCAAATAGAAAAAGCTGACATTTTGGTAGAGGAAATAGGGAGCAATGTATTAAACGGGGTTCCTCTTACGCCAATTAGTTATGAGTACAAAGCGGATTTCGTCTATGATAGTTGGCTAATTTTGGATGAAGGGACTGGGGCATGGTTGATTGAAACAGCTCCTAAAGTCATTGTTAAGCAGTGATTGTGTATGGCTAACAGACTGCCAAATTTTTGCTTGCCCTCTATAAACATGATATAATTTTAAGTGGCCTTAAGGGCAGAATCGATAACAAAATAGATTGGGAGCTGTTTTAAATGGCGCGAAAATATGAAGTAGGCGAAGAGTTTTCGGGCAAAGTGACAGGTATCCAGCCGTATGGTGCATTTGTTGCTCTCGATGGTGAAACACAAGGACTTGTACACATATCTGAAATCACATACGGATTCGTAAAAGACATTAATGAATATCTAACTGTGGGGCAAGAGGTCCAAGTGAAAGTACTGGAAGTCGACGAAGCTGCAGGTAAGATTAGTCTATCAATTCGTGCTCTTCAAGAAGCACCGGCTGTAACACGAAAAGAAGACCATCCGCGCAAGTCACTGCAAGCGCGTGTTGACGAAAGTGATGCAGAAGGATTCAATTCGTTGAAAGACAAACTTCAAGACTGGATCGAAAAGTCTGGGCAGTAATGGAACACAGCCAAAGTTCGCGACGTCCTGTCGCAATGGCTGCATGACCCACATCCTGTAGCTAGACAATAAAAAGTGAGGAAAAAGGCATAATTGCCTTTTTCCTCACTTTTTTAATTTCCGCAGTCGGTACTGCAAATTCTGCCTGCTCATACCAAGCGCATTTGCAGTTTTTGTGACGTTCTTATCATTGAGTTTCATCGCTTTTTGTAAGTAATAGGCTTCCGCCTCGCGCAAAAACTGTTCAAGCGGTAGTAGCTCTTTGCCAGGTTGGACGATGAAATCAGCAGCCTGCGTCGGTTCGTCGGTGATTTCCGCGCTTTTCATCCGGAAATGAAAAGGAAGCAAATCATAGGTAATGGCAGTCTCTGTCATCGCTAGAGAAGAGATTTCGTCGAGAAGAAACTCGAGCTCCCGGGTATTTCCGGGCCATTCATACCCGAGGAAAAGATGTTCAACTTCGGGTGTAATATCTTTAAGTGTGGAACCGTAGCGTTCATTACGCCGTTCCAAATAAGCGGAAATGAATGGTAATATATCTTCTTTTCGTTTTCGTAGAGGTGGAATTCGAATTGTGAATGAAGCAAAGAAATAATATAAGTCTTTTAATAATGTGCCAGAAGCGATTAATTCGACAGGGTCATCCCCGATACTTGCGATGAATTGCTTATTACTGTTAGGTGATTTTAAAAGTATCGATAGCAATTTTTGCTGTAATGGAATGGATAACAAATCGATTCTTTCACAAAATAATGTAAGAGGATCCTCTACATTTAAATCTTTATCTAAGCGTCCTATAAGTATTGGGTCTGAACTATGACAGAACAGGGTATAGAGTACGGTGCTGGAAGGTGATAATTCATTATGTATGCTTTCAGCGATAAGATCCTTACCTGTACCTGTTTCACCGATTAACAATACCGGTAATTTTGCTTTAGCTGCTTTTTTTGCAGTCGCAATAACCACTTTCATAGGCGGGGAGGAAGCAATTATTTGATTGAATGTTACAGGATCACTACTTTTTCGAAATGGCTGAAGAACGAATTTCTCGAGAGCTGTTACGTCACGGGCTAATTCAACAGCTCCAATGAGAGTTTGTTGGTTAAAGATTGGATATGTGTCATTAATGGATGTGATTTCTGTACCTTTTCGGTTCCAGTACGTTTGTTTTACATTTAGTTGTTCTTTGCCGCTTTGCAAAACTTTTAACAGTGTACTTTCTTCTTGGTCGAAATTGAAAAGTTCTAAAATTGAACGATCACCCACATCTTCGAGTGCAAGTCCTTCGATTTCTTTCATCTTTTCATTATAGATGACAGTTCGACCATTGTTGTCAACGGCATGTATACCAACCGCGGCACGACGCACTGCAAACTCATAAAAAGGGAAGAGTGAATCGTCTATATTCTTCAAAATAATCACCTTCCAAATACTTTTTTTGAAAAACTAATGAATAATGCTTGATATCTGCAACAATCTTTTGCATTATTATATATGTAATCAATTACTAAGTGCAAATAATATTTGCGTTTCATAATTAAAGAGGAGGAATAATATGATTCCATATAAACATGAACCATTCACAGATTTCACGGTAGAAGAGAATAAACAAGCTTTCCTTGAAGCTTTAAAGCAAGTTGAAGGATACCTTGGTCAAGACTATCCACTTATTATTGGTGGAGAGCGCATCATGACTGAAGAAAAATTAGTATCAACAAACCCTGCAAACAAAGAAGAAGTAATCGGTAGCGTTTCTAAAGCAAGCAAAGACCTTGCTGAAAAAGCGATGAAAGTTGCTGACGAAACATTCAACACGTGGAAGAAAGTTAAACCTGAATTCCGCGCAGACGTATTATTCAAAGCTGCTGCAATTATCCGCCGCCGCAAACACGAATTCTCAGCATTACTTACTAAAGAAGCAGGTAAACCTTGGAATGAAGCAGATGCTGATACAGCTGAAGCAATCGATTTCCTAGAGTTCTATGCACGCAAAATGCTTGAACTTAAAAATGGTATCCCTGTTGAAAGCCGTCCAGGTGAATTCAACCGTTTTGACTACATTCCTCTTGGAGTTGGCGTTATCATCTCTCCATGGAACTTTGCATTCGCAATCATGGCGGGAACGACTGTTGCTGCTCTTGTAACAGGAAATACAGTACTTCTTAAACCTGCATCGACAACACCAGTTGTTGCATACAAATTCATCGAAGTACTTGAAGAAGCGGGCATGCCAACAGGCGTTGTCAACTACATCCCAGGTTCTGGTGCTGAAGTGGGCGACTATCTAGTTGATCACCCAAGAACACGTTTTGTGTCATTCACTGGTTCACGCGAAGTAGGAACACGCATTTACGAACGTGCGGCTAAAGTGAACGAAGGCCAAATCTGGTTGAAACGCGTTATCGCTGAAATGGGCGGTAAAGATACAATTGTTGTTGATAATGAAGCAGATCTAGAACTTGCTGCACAATCAATCGTGAAATCTGCATTCGGATTCAGCGGACAGAAATGTTCAGCTTGTTCACGTGCGATCATTCACGAAGACGTTTATGACCAAGTCGTTGAACGTGTTGGTGTATTGACGAAAGAATTGACGTACGGTGATCCAACTGAGCTATCAAACTTCACTGGCCCAGTAATCGATCAAGCGTCATTCGACAAAGTTATGAGCTACATCGAAATCGGTAAAACAGAAGGTCGTTTAATCGCAGGAGGAACAGGCGACAGCTCGAAAGGATTCTTCGTTGCACCAACGGTTATTGCGGATCTTGATCCAAAAGCGCGCGTTATGCAAGAAGAAATCTTTGGCCCAGTTGTCGGTTTGTCGAAAGCGAAGAGCTTCACTGAAGCTATCGAATTTGCAAACAACACGGATTACGGCCTAACTGGCGCTGTCATCACAAACAACCGTCATCACATCGAACAAGCTCGTGAAGATTTCCATGTAGGTAACTTGTACTTCAACCGTAATTGCACAGGTGCAATCGTTGGTTACCAACCGTTTGGTGGATTCAACATGTCGGGGACAGATTCAAAAGCTGGCGGACCGGATTACCTACAACTTCATATGCAAGGTAAAACAACTTCAGAAACACTATAAGAAAAGCGTAAGTGCCTTGGTAGACCCGAAAAGCGCTGGAGGGCCTGAAGATAAATGCGCTCTTTGCCTTTAACTTAAGGACTGAAGCGACTCGAGGAGCTAGGCGCTGGAGTTAGACACTAAGAAAAGCGGAGGGCGCCTGCACAAAAAGGAATGCAGCCTAAGTGCGCCACTTCCTGTGGCAACAGCTGCATGACCTACATCCTGTAGGCCCGCGACAGGCATAAGGCGGACCGGCGACGCGGTGAACTCCCCGCATAGCTGGGCTGACTTATGACCCGAGCATCTGGCGCCCGGAGCTAGACACTGATTTATCAGACCCATCTATTTGGGTGGGTCTGTCTTTACATATAAAGGGGAGGGAAATGTATGTCGGTATCAGAAAAAGTAATTGTTCAAACGGAGAAATTTGGGGCAAACAACTATCATCCACTGCCAATCGTTATTTCTGAGGCACAAGGGGTTTGGGTAAAAGATCCTGAAGGTAATAAATTTATGGATATGCTTTCCGCGTATTCAGCAGTAAACCAGGGGCATCGTCATCCGAAAATTATTCAAGCATTGAAAGACCAAGCTGATAAAGTAACGCTTACTTCCCGTGCTTTCCACAATGACCAACTTGGTCCATGGTATGAAAAGATTTGTGAACTGTCAGGCAAAGAAATGGCACTTCCTATGAACACTGGAGCTGAAGCTGTTGAAACAGCTATTAAAGCAGCACGCCGCTGGGCTTATGACGTTAAAGGGATCGCAGAAGACCAAGCAGAAATCATTGCGTGTGAAGGCAACTTCCATGGTCGTACAATGACAGCTGTTTCACTTTCTTCAGATGCTGAATATAAACGTGGATTTGGTCCAATGCTTCCAGGCATCGACCTTATTCCCTACGGAGATATCAAAGCACTTGAAGCAGCAATTACACCAAATACTGCTGCATTCCTTATCGAACCGATTCAAGGTGAAGCAGGTATAATTATTCCGCCAGCAGGTTATATGAAAGCAGCACGTGAACTTTGTAAAAAGAATAACGTTCTATTTATTGCAGATGAAATTCAAGCCGGCCTGTGCCGTACTGGAAAAATGTTTGCATGTGAATGGGAAGACATGGATCCGGATATGTATATCCTAGGTAAAGCACTAGGTGGCGGCGTATTCCCAATATCTTGTGTACTTGCTGACAAATCTGTTCTTGGTGTATTCAATCCAGGATCACACGGTTCAACTTTTGGTGGAAATCCTATGGCGTGTGCAGTATCAATCGCGTCTTTAGAAGTGCTGGAAGAAGAAGAACTGGCGAAAAAATCTCTTGAACTCGGAAATTATTTCATGGAAGAGTTAAAGAAAATTGAACATCCGTCGATTAAAGAAGTACGCGGACGCGGATTGTTCATAGGTGTTGAGTTAACTGAAGCTGCTCGTCCATATTGTGAAGAGTTGAAAGAGCTTGGATTACTATGTAAAGAAACACACGATACAGTGATTCGTTTTGCTCCGCCACTCATTATCACAAAAGAAGAATTGGACTGGGCAATAGGTAAAATTAAAAAAGTTTTCGTTAACTAAAATACTTAACAATATAAGTGTCCGATATGTTACAATATATGCATAGAAAACATTATGAATCAAAGAGGCGAATCATTAAATGACTGAAAACCTGAATCTGTTTACGTCTACACAAGCTCTTTTTAAAGATGCACTTGATAAACTAGGCTACGATGAAGGAATGTACGAACTTCTAAAAGAACCACTTCGTATGATTGAAGTACGTATTCCTATAAAAATGGACGATGGCAAAGTAAAAGTCTTCACGGGTTACCGTGGACAGCATAACGATGCAGTTGGACCAACAAAAGGTGGCGTACGATATCACCCGCAAGTAACGCTAGAAGAAGTAAAAGCACTTTCTATGTGGATGACATTAAAAGCTGGCATCGTCGACCTACCATATGGCGGCGGTAAAGGTGCAATCGTTTGTGATCCACGTGAAATGTCTATGGGTGAACTTGAACGACTAAGCCGCGGTTATGTCCGTGCCTTAAGCCAAGTAATGGGACCTAACAAAGATATCCCAGCTCCAGACGTCTTCACAAATGCGCAAATAATGGCATGGATGATGGATGAATATAGCCGTATTGACGAATTCAACTCACCTGGCTTCATTACAGGTAAACCAATCGTTCTTGGTGGATCGCAAGGTCGTGACCGTGCGACTGCCGAAGGGGTAACAATCATTATCGAGGAAGCGGCGAAACGTCGTGGAATTGATATGAAAGGTGCACGTATCGTAATTCAAGGTTTCGGAAACGCGGGTAGCTTCCTATCTAAGTTCCTTCATGATGCTGGCGCGAAAGTAATTGGAATTTCCGATGCTTATGGTGCCCTTCATGATCCAGAGGGTCTTGATATCGATTACTTACTAGACCGTCGCGATAGCTTCGGAACAGTAACTACACTTTTCGATAACACGATTTCGAACCAAGAATTACTTGAACTCGATTGCGATATTCTTGTGCCTGCGGCAATCTCTAATCAGATTACTGAAAAAAATGCACATAATATCAAAGCAACGATTGTTGTTGAAGCAGCAAATGGGCCGACTACAACTGAAGGAACTAGAATTCTTAAAGAACGTGGAATTCTACTTGTTCCCGATGTTCTTGCAAGTGCGGGCGGCGTAACAGTTTCATACTTTGAGTGGGTCCAAAACAACATGGGCTACTATTGGACTGAAGAAGAAGTGCGCGAAAAAATGACGAAAAAAATGGTTGAAGCATTTGAGAACGTATATACAACTGCGGAAACTCGTAATATCGACATGCGCCTAGCAGCATATATGATTGGTGTTCGTAAAACTGCGGAAGCATCACGTTTCCGTGGTTGGGCATAATCAAAACAATAAAGGCATCTCCCGGTTTAAACGGGAGATGCCTTTATACTTTTTCAGGAACCGAAACAATTACCTCATCGTGATCCTGCCGCTGATTAAATAGCAAGCCAAGGTTGATGAGACCTGAAACTCCTATGATGATATAAATAAATCGTGCGAGCGGTTCCGCGGAACCACCTGCGAATTGTGCAACAACGTCGAAACGGAATATTCCTGCTACTCCCCAATTGAGTGCACCGATAATTGTCAGTGCTAGAGCTATTTTATGAACTTTACTCATTTTGCAACACCTCCTTAAATTACTATGCCCAGAAGACTGATTTTCATACGCGCACCTTTATTTTTGCAAAATGGTTTATTGTTTCGGATAATGAAAGAATAAAGGGAGGCAATATAGAATGAATGAATTTGTATTCCATAATCCAGTTAAGCTTATTTTTGGAAAAGGCCAACTTCAGAAATTATCACAAGAACTAGCGAATTACGGTAAAAAGGTGCTTGTCGTTTATGGGGGCGGCAGCATCAAGAGAAATGGTCTATATGATGAAGTAATGGCGATTTTAAAAGAGAATGATATGGAGGTACATGAACTTTCAGACGTTGAGCCAAATCCGCGTGTGTCAACTGCGCGAAAGGGTGCGGAGATTTGTAAGGAAAAAGACATCGACGTTATCTTAGCAGTTGGCGGAGGATCAGTTATCGACTGTGTAAAACTTATTGCATCGGCAGCGAAATATGAAGGTGATGCATGGGATCTTGTAACAAGGAAAGCGTTCGCGGAAGATGCAATCCCATTTGGTACAGTTTTGACACTTGCAGCAACAGGTTCGGAAATGAATGCCGGATCTGTTATTACTAATGAAGAAACGGAAGAGAAATATGGATGGGGCGGTCCGTTTAATTACCCGAAATTCTCTATTCTTGACCCAACCTATACATTATCTGTACCCAAAGACCAGACGATTTATGGGATTGTTGATATGATGTCCCATATTTTTGAACAATACTTCAATAATGCAAAGAACACGCCTGTACAAGATGAGATGTGTGAAGGTGTGCTACGTGCAATAATGGATAATGCACCAAAGCTTGTCGAAGACTTGGAGAATTATGATTTACGTGAGACGATTTTATTTGCGGGTACTATAGCGTTGAATGGCTTCCTTCAAATGGGCTATCAAGGAGACTGGGCGTCACATGATATCGAACATGCTGTGTCCGCGGTTTATGATATCCCGCACGCAGGTGGGCTTGCGATTCTTTTCTCACATTGGATGAATCATAATGTTAACGTTAATCCTGCGCGATTTGCCAAGCTTGCTGTCAACGTATTTGGAGTTGCACCAGAAGGTAAGACGCAGGATGAGGTCGCGTTTGAAGGGATCGCACGTCTAAGAGCATTTTGGACGTCTATTGGAGCGCCTGAAACGCTTGCCCATTATGACATCGATGATTCGAAACTGGATTTGATGGCAGAAAAAGCAACAGTCAACGGGCCACTTGGGCAATTCAGCAATCTAAATAAAGAGGATGTACTATCAATTTTAAAAGCTTCATTATAAGAGAATTAAAAACGTCACGCCGGGGTTATCTCCGGCGTGACGTTTTTGTTATTCAGGGAATTTTGAACCGAATTGCTTAATTGCATCAGTGGAATTGGACCTTTTCCATGTTGACACACCGTCATCTTCATCAAAAGAAATTAAAACGTCCTGTACACCTTTTTGATTGAGGATAATAGTCATGAGTCGGTCCCGCACATCGTCGACATAGGCGACTGTATGGGATGGGTCAACTTCTGCGACAATTTCAACATGAAGGAATTCGCCTTCTTTGATAACTTCAATACGTTGAATATCTTTTACATCGGGATCTTCAGCAACAAGTAGGGAAATGTGATTGAGCATTTCCTCGTCCGTTTCCCCGATTGCACCACGTGCATTTTCGAGAAATACTTTACCAACCACATAGAACATCATCATACCAATCATAATGGATGCAATGCCTTCCGCTACAAGTAGCCCAAGGAAATGAGCCAACAGGACAGCGAAAAATGCGAGAAGTCCGCCTAGTGTTGCGACAAAATCTTCCATGAATACGAGTTTTGTTGCGGGTTTAGCACGATTGAGGTTTTTAAAACCTAGTGTAATGGGAGCCATCCCACCTTTATCAATCCCTGCTTCATGAAGTATCTCTTTACCCGCCTTGTAAAGTACAATGCATTCCAAAATGATACCTATACCAAGAACAGAGAGATTTATAATTAAATTTCTCATTCCGCCTGACTCAGATGGATTTACGATATGATGCCACCCGCCTATGATAGCCTCATAGGACATGATTCCAACTATAATGACAGCGCCCAGACAAACTAAATTTACGACACGGCCGAATCCATTAGGATATTTCGGGGTGGGTGCTTTTTTCGAAAGAGCAGAACCAACGAAAACGAAAAACTGGTTCGCTGCATCACCAAATGAGTGCATCATTTCTGCAAACATAGCCACATTTCCAGTGAAGAAGAATGCAATGGCTTTTAAACAAGCGATTACTGTGTTAACAATTGCTGCGAGTAGTGAGGGCTTGTTGCCTTCTTTTAAAAGTTTTAGTATGTCTCTCATAATTTTCCTCCGTTATGGGAATATTTCGATTTCAACCGATTCGATATAAGGTAGTGTCGACAACTCGATATACAAATTAGACGTATGTCTTTTGGGAAGTGCTGAGATTCGAAAATGAAGTTCGTGCTGTACTTGAAGATCCCTTGATAGAATTTGCCGAATCCGCAAATTCTCGATTGTCATGCTTTCTATCTTCAGGTAAGTAATGAGATCTTCAATCTTTGATTTGTCCGATAACACTACAATGAAGGAAGCTTCTTTTGTACGAAGTCTCTTTGGCCCCAATTTATCAAGTGCAGGTGCAAGGACTTCGATGACAAACATCACGGCTAGTACAGCAAACGCAGCTTCAATATAAAAACCGGCCCCAACAGCAATCCCGATACTTGCCGCTCCCCAAATCATAGCTGCCGTCGTTAACCCAGTAATGCTGTCATTACCTCTACGCAGGATGGCTCCAGCTCCGAGGAATCCGATACCGCTGACAATTTGGGCAGCTAAGCGGAGCGGATCCATCGTTACGTTAATATCATTCCGCGCTGGAACGAGATAAGCTGCTTCTATAGAGACGACAGTCAGAAGGCAGCTAAAAGTGGCGATAACAGCACTCGTTTTTAATCCAATCGGTTTCTTCTTTATTTCCCTCTCCACACCAATAACTAAACTTAAAACTAAAGCGAGCGTGATTTTAATTAACACTTCGGGATACATCGCTTCATTTGCAATCCAAGTCATAATCGTTCCCCCCTAGTAATGTCCTCTCTTAATTACCATGTTATACTTACAACTATCTATTGTCTAAAAAGATAGAGATGTAACCTAATTCCTTTTGAAAGAGATGTGTTAGAAATGGAAAAGCCTCGAATTCATCCGTATATCCCAATTATTATAGGAGTGATATCAGTAGCACTATCGGCGATATTCGTGAAACTCGCCACAGCAGATGCTGGTGTGATTGCATTTTATAGAATGTTCTTCTCTGTGCTAATTATGTTACCGCTCTTTCTTATGAAGTATAGGAAGGAAGTATTGACGCTCAGTAAAAAAGATTGGATCTTTTCGGCAATTGCCGGAGTATTTTTAGCCTTTCACTTCATTCTATGGTTCGAGTCATTAAATTACACATCGGTTGCTAGTTCAACGGTGTTAGTTACCTTACAGCCCATATTTGCTTTTGTAGGAACGTACTTCTTCTTTAAAGAGAAGTTATCGTTCAAAACAATTTTATCTGCTTTGATTGCTGTAACGGGAAGTGTAATCATTAGCTGGGGAGACTTCAAGCTGAGTGGCACTGCTTTTTATGGAGATATGTTGGCGTTAATTGCATGTGCGCTTATTACTACCTATCTGCTATTCGGACAAGATGTACGTAAACGTCTTTCTCTTATTACATATACATTTGTTGTTTATTCGATAAGCACAATTACGTTGTTCTTCTATGTTCTCATCAAAGGGGAGTCATTTGGCCCTTATCCAGGATCTGATTGGTTCTGGTTTATAATGCTCGCACTCATACCGAATCTGTTAGGGCATACACTTTTCAACTGGGCCATTAAGTGGGTAAGTACCAACGTTATATCTATAGGTATACTATTTGAGCCAGTTGGAGCTGCAATCTTGGCGTTCTATGTCTTTGATGAAACCTTATCCATATCCCAAATTGCCGGCGGAATGGTTGTGATAGCGGGGATAGTGCTCTTTGTAATTGATGGTGAAAAGTTGCGGAATAAATTCTTTTCGAAAAAGGCTTGATTTCTTATAACGTTCTGTAGTATATTAATACATGTCCTCAGGGAGCGAGAAACATCAGCGAAAAAGAAATTGAAATAAAATGTTGACTCGTTCCGGAAGAGATGTTATATTAAATGACGTTGCGCTTTAAACATTGTTTAAACAATGAAAAAGAAATTGAAATTAGTTGTTGACAAAGAAAGCGTAAGTTGATATGATATAAGAGTTGCTGCTGAAACACTGGTAGCCAAATGAACCTTGAAAACTGAACAGCAAAACATCAATGAAATACAGCGAGAGTGCTAACGCACTTGAGCAAAACGTTTCTAACTAAGTCAGCTTCGGTTGGTTGAAAAGAAACACACACAAGAATCTTCGGATTCGAGTCAGCAAGAAATGAGCTATTCATTATCTTCTATTATGGAGAGTTTGATCCTGGCTCAGGACGAACGCTGGCGGCATGCCTAATACATGCAAGTCGAGCGGAATGACG